>CAVPKK010000001.1:0-103420 GCA_963705705.1 uncultured bacterium
CTTTAACCTTAGTCCACTGGCGAGAAAATAAACCAGGTTTATCTTGGTTAGGCTCACCAGCTTCACCAGCTGCCATAACAAGAGAAGAAGTTGCTAGCACTACAGCTAGACCTAAAAGTGTAAGTTTCTTCATAGAAGAATCCTCCATATAATAAATGATTAAACAAACACGTCGCCCAGCATGCTAGGTAACTTTTTGTGCGTCAACGGGGGGTCAATATGGGGGTTCTGTCTATTTGTGTGAAATGTGCGGTTTAGTTCGATTTGATGGGCAGATTGAAAGCATTTCGGGGATAATAAAATTTGCTATTAGTCAGAGACGGGCGCAAGGGATGGCTATACTCATTCTAATACTAATCTTTAGATATCATCTTCATCATCAATGATACGATACTTCCTTTTAACCCCTTCATATAGCTCTTCATGCGATTGGCAATCCATGTGGCCACGTGTATGGGGGATGTCTGGCATCCAATAGGAACTGACCACTAAGGCGGTTCCTGCACCAAAAAAGCCAAGGGCTATGCGTAAAGGCCAAGTATTTGCTTGATTAGACCCTGCTTCCTCGTCTGCCTTATTATTATCATCGCCTAAGATTCTTGATATTTCGTCGTCCGGTCCATATAGATGACCTGGGTGCTTCTGTAGATTAGCTTTCTTCTGACGACCGACTTCAAGTGCTGCAAGATATCTGGCTTCTGCTTGTTTACGTTCTTCTAGAGCTATTTGTATTTCATTTTTTGCTTGAGCAAATTCTTGTTGTGCCGTTTCTAGATCTGGCTGATTTGGATCTTGATCGATTGCTAGGAAAATAGATGGATGGATACATAGTGAGATGATGAGTAAATTTCTAAATTCTCTGAACATACGGACCTCGCTGCATTGAGTGGCTGACGCCAAGTACACCCTAGGAATCTTAGATCAATGAATTCTATACGGCTACTACTTTAATAGTAGGTAGTACTTTTTTCAACTCTTCTTCAATGCCGAATTTAACCGTGAACTGAGATATGGGGCACGTGGTGCAGGCACCTAAGAGCTTAATTGAGACTATGTTATCTTCAATTTTGACAAGTTCGACGTCGCCGCCATCCCGCAAAATAAGAGGGCGTACTTGGTTTAGTACGCCCTCAACTTGTTCTTTAATGTTATTTAACATGTGCGAACTGCTCAATTATACCCATTCAACGCGAGCGATAGGTGCCGTGTCGCTTGGACGGATACCGAGCGAAATCACACGGGTATATCCACCTGGACGTTGGGTATATTTTGGCGCAATGTCAGTAAACAGCTTAATAATCGCCTCTTCCTTATATGGTAATAAAGAAAGGATACGGCGACGGGTATTAAAATTATTACCGGTGCGCGCAATGGTCACCAACTTTTCTGCCAAGCGGCTTGCTTCTTTAGCACGCGCCTTGGTAGTAACGAGGTGTCCATTGGTAATCAAGCTGATTACTTGATTACGCATCATAGCCCGTTTATGAGGGGCTGAGACGTTTAATTTTTTACGACCGCTTTGATGGCTACTCATATTAATTCCTGATAATTATTCTTGATCTTCGTCTTCGAATTCGTCGTCATCTTCATCTTCAGCTGCAGTGTTATTGTTGACTGGTTCGAAGTGCGATTTTCCGCTCTTCTGCATTTCTTTCTCTTGCTCTAGAGCTTCTGCTTCGCTGACGTTCATGCCAATATGAAGATTGTATTTTTGTAGCACGTCTTCGATTTCTTTTAATGACTTATGGCCAAGATTCTTAATCTTGAGCGCAGCATCTTTAGAAAGATTAACCAAATCAATAACGCGTTTGATGCCAGCATGAACGAGGCAATTATACGCGCGAACTGAAAGATTAAGATCTTCAACAGGTCTCAGCAAAATATTCAGAGGTTTTTTTTCTGATGGCTCAGTTGGTTCAACAGCAACGTCTGCAGTAGTTGTTGCTATTTCCGCAGGAGCTGCCGCTGCCTGCTCACGAGAAATTTCATTGAATGCAATTTCCGGCTTGCCAAGGAAATGTTCAAGTTGAGTACGTAATACCGAAACAGCATAATGAGTTACTTCAACTGGGTGTTCAGAACCATCAGTCACTACTTGCAGTGATAATTTATCGTAGTCGATTTCGCCGCCAACACGAGTTTTTTCAACTTCGTAGCTTACGCGACGGATCGGCGAAAACATTGCATCCAAGTAAATGCGGCCATCTTCGGTTAATGACTTATCAGCAGGCCACTGTGCCTCACGATAGCCACGACCATTTTCTACAAAGAAAGTAATGTCGAGGTTGCCATCGGTTGCCACATGAGCAAGCACGTGATCACCATTGACCAATTCCAGATGACTATCGCCCTTAATATCAGATACTTTGGCAGTTGCCGGCCCATTAATCTGAAGGCGCATCGTGCCAGGATTGCCACTCTTATTTTTAATAACGATTTGCTTGATGTTAAGCACCAGCTGCATTACATCTTCAACAACGCCAGGTATAGAAGCAAATTCGTTGTTAACACCCTTAATAACGATTGAGCTAACTGCGCAACCTTCAACTGCACCAAGCAGCACGCGGCGCACGGCATTACCAAGTGTAACACCAAAGCCAGGTTCAAGAGGTTGTACGGTCAATTCTCCACTTGTTGGAGTAAGTGATTTTTGATTCCAGGCAAGTTTCGGCAGAATCAGAGCCTTATATCCCATTTTGTCCATGCAGGTTCTCCCAAGGTTGCTCATTTAAAATGCTATTTAGAGTACATCTCAACGATCAAGTATTCTTCGATCGGTGCTTGAATATCTGCACGCACTGGCAAACGCAATATGGTGCCGGTACGATCAGCTTTGTTAAGCTCAAGCCAATCTGGAACTTTTACGCCAATGTTAAGACGTTTATCAACCACTTGGCTGAGGAAGTTAGTTTTTTCGGCCACATTAGGCATCAATGAAACTTTGTCGTTTACATCGACTTGGAATGATGGGCTTGATACTTTTTTACCGTTAACAAGTACGTGGCCATGTGTAATGATTTGTCGGCCTTGGCGGCGTGTGCTTGCCAATTTAAGGCGGAATATCACGTTGTCCAAACGGCGCTCAAGCATCATAAGTAGATTTTCACCAGGTCCGCCCGGGGTGGCAGCTGCCTTATCAAACCAGTTTTTAAACTGTTTCTCGCGCAAGCCATAATCAAATTTTACGCGTTGTTTTTCTTCTAATTGTCGACCATATTCAGATTTTTTTGCACGCGGTTTACTGCGTTCTGCTTCTTGAGCACCGCGATCCTTCCCGTGCAACGATCGTTTTTCTACGTTTGTTTTATTCATGATGATGATCCTTAAACTCTACGTTTCTTAGGAGCTCGTGTACCGTTATGTGGTAGTGGTGTTACATCGCGCAATAAAGTTACATTCAGGCCGTTGGACTGAAATGCACGAACTACTGAATCTCTACCAGAGCCAGGGCCCTGCATGTTTACTTCAACATTTTTAACACCGAGTGTATTCATTTCACGAGCCAACGTTGCTCCGATTTGAGTAGCAACATAGGGCGTCCCTTTTCGGGAGCCTTTAAAGCCTAGTTTTCCTGCAGTTGAACGCAGTAAAACATCGCCTTCGGTTGTGGTAATAGCAACCATTGTATTGTTGAAGGTGGAGCGAACATGGGCAACCGCAGTATCTACCTGGCGGCGCTGCTTTTTGCTCTTTTTCTTATAAGCCATTGAATCCCTATTGATTAATTTAAATGATGGCGCCGATTCTTCGATTTACGCAGAATGAGCACCATCATTTAATTATTTATTTCTTAGCAACAACTTTCTTAAGTGTAATCTGACTACCTGCTTTACGTGGTCCTTTACGGGTACGAGCATTAGTCTTGGTGCGTTGGCCGCGTACTGGAAGACCACGTTTATGACGCGCCCCACGGTATGAACCAATTTCTTGTAGACGCTTGATGTCAAGCATAATCTGTTTGCGCTTTTCACCCTCGGTCTTGTAATGACCTGAGACCTCTTTTTCAATTGAGGCAACTTCTGCGTCTGTTAAATCTTTTACACGCTTATTCAAGTCGATGTGCAACTTATTTAAAATTTGTTGCGAGGTATGTAGGCCAATACCAAAAACATAGGTAAGACCATATTCAATTCGCTTATTAGATGGAAGATTTACACCTTCTATACGTGCCATTTCTTATTACCCTTGACGTTGTTTATGACGTTGATTTTTTTGGCAAATGATACGCACGACACGCTTACGGCGTACCACGCGACAACCTTCGCAAACTTTTTTGATTGATGTACGTACTTTCATTTCGAAATCCTGTTAATTCTTATACCGATGGACAATTCGCCCGCGAGTCAAATCATAAGGCGACAATTCAAGTGCAACGCGATCACCGGGTAAAATTCGTATGTAATTCATGCGCATTTTACCAGAAACGTGTCCAAGGACCAAATGTCCACCTTCGATCTCGACACGAAACATCGCATTTGGGAGTGTCTCTTTGACGACCCCGTCAACTTTTATGACATCTTCTTTCTTATGCATCTTTTAAAAACACCTATATTCTGGTCAAAATCATTGGACCATTTGCCGTAACGGCTACTGTATCTTCAACATGGGCGGCCCAGGATCCATCCTTAGTCCGTGCGGTCCATTTATCCGGATCAATAACCACGTCTTCGCTACCCATGGTTATCATTGGCTCTAACGCAAATGTCATACCCGGCTGGAGCAAGGCCCCTTTTCCGGGTTTACCGTAATTCAAAATTTCAGGGTCTTCGTGCATTTTCTTACCAATCCCGTGACCGGCAAAGATCCGCACTATGCCAAAACCCTCTTTTTCAATGACTGCCTGGATGGCAACCGAAACATCAGAAACCCGGTTTCCAGGAATTGATGCTTTTATACCAGCATCAAGTGCCTTTTGCGCACATTCTGTTAAGCGTTGAGCTTTTGGGTCTGCATGACCCACAAAAAACATACGGGCAAGGTCTGCAGCATAGCCCTGCCATGAAGCACATACGTCAATTTTTACCAAATCGCCTTCTTTAAGGATTGTGGTTGCACTCGGTATACCATGAACTATTACATCATCGACCGAAATACAACTTACGTTCTGGTAGCCCTTATATCCACGCATCATGGAAACCAAACCATGTGCCTTGAGCTGATCACTTATCCAGTTGTCTATTGCCAAGGTATTGGCGCCTGGTTTTACCAGCTGCTTAACCTCAAGCAATATCTTTGCTAAAGCGGCGCCTGCGTGTGCCATTTTGGAAATAGCAGTTTTGCTTTTAAGGGTAATCATGCAATTTAGCCCTGCTCGCGAGGAACAATTTGTTGTACGCCTTCCTGGGCATCGGAAATAACATTTTTATCCCGCGGATGCGAATCAATTTCAAAGGAAGCAATACCTGGCTTATGCAATGTGTGGCTCACCAACCGCTTAAAATCTTCAAAGACATCGTTCAATGATCTATTGGCTGGAATAGCTTTAATGTCAATTTGCTGTTGGGCAAAATACTCAAGCAAAGCCTGCTCATGACGATAATACGTTTTCAACCGTTCGCGTACCGTTGCTTCTTCATCATCAGCACGTCGGACCAATGTACTCGTACATTTATCACAGACCATATGCTCTTTAGACTTATGGGCTGAATCCTCAAGCAAAGAATATACCGCTTGGCAGGTCTTATTCTCACAGGTTGCTCGGGCACTGAGCCGTTTAATTATATGATCCTCATGAATCCCGAGATGAACGACCGTCAAAGCATATGACGATAATTTATCCTGTAGTAATGAGCAGAGCCATTCAGCCTGTGCAACCGTTCGCGGAAACCCATCCAAAATTACGGAATTACCTTGGGCTTCTTGCTCATGCAACCATTCGCCTACCATGGCTGAAATAAGTTGGTCGTCCACTAACCTGCCAGCATTTATAGCCGCCGCCATCTGCGCCCCCAACTCAGTTCCCTGGGCAATATGCTTGCGCAGTAAATTGCCTGTAGACAATGGTACCCATTTCAAGTGGGCAGTACACAAATGTGATAATGAACCCTTCCCAGATCCCGGAGGCCCTGAGAATATGACCAAACTATTGCGGCTCATGCTGTATCTTTCAAATGGCGAAGAAAGCACTAATCTTCGTAAAAAAAAACTTTTAAACCCAGGGCCTCAAGGCCTGGTTACCTTGCTGTCCTGCCCTTAAGGCGACCGGACGATAGGAAACCTTCATACCGCCGTTCGATGAGGTACGTTTCCATTTGCGCCGATGTATCTAGCGCAGTACCTACACAGATTAGCAGTGAGGTACCCCCTACGTAAAATGGTAGGCCAGAAAAACTAATAAGCAGGTTGGGCAATAATGCCAAGCTTGCTAGATAGATAGCACCCACGAGCCCAATACGATTCAAAATATATGCAAAGAACTCAGCTGTTCGTCGACCAGGCCGTATGCCAGGCACAAAACCGCCGCTTTTGCGTAAATTTTCAGCAAGTTCTTCTGGATTAAAGATCATAGCTGTATAGAAATAAGTGAATGCAACGATCAACAATGTGTTAAGAATATTATTAGCTACGCTATTGGGGTCAGCCAGCGCAGATAAGAATTCAAGTTTGTCTGAAAGAAACCGGGCAATTTGTACCGGGAACATCAAAACAGTCTGAGCAAAGATTACGGGCATTACGCTGGCCGGGTTGACCTTGAATGGGATATAGGTGCTTTGACCACCGTATACCTTATTGCCAACCATACGCCGTGCATATTGCACCGGAATTTTACGTTCGCCCTTTTCAAGGAAAACGATCGCAGCGGCAAGTGCTATGAATATAAGAAATACTACAATCGACAACACGGCATCAACTGATCCGATACGAATAAAATGGAGCGTCTTCTGAATAAATCCTGGAAAACGCGACACGATACCAGCAAAGATAAGCATTGAGCTGCCATTGCCGATGCCATGCAATGTAATTTGTTCACCCAGCCACATAACGAAAACTGAACCAGCCGTCAAAGACAACATGAACATGATGCGGAAGCCCCAACCTGGACTTAATACCAGATCATTTCGCTCAAGTACCAACGCATAGAAAAAGCTCCAAAAAAGAGCTAGCCCAACGGTTAAATAGCGTGTGTATTGATTGATTTCGCGACGCCCATATTCCCCTTCTTTCACTTTAGCTTCAAGTGCCGGAATGGCCATACTCAATAGCTGCATCATGATAGACGCTGAAATATATGGCCCGATACCGAGAGCAAAAACGGTTGCATGCCCTAAGGCACCACCCGATATTACATCAAGGTAATTCATCAGCCCGCCAAACGATTTTGCACGTTCCATGTATGATGCAAGTGCATTAACGTCAACGCCGACAACCGGAATGAGAAGACCTAAACGATCAATTATGAGTACGCCAAGCGTAAATAAGATTCTACGGCGCAGTTCCGGAATAAGAAAAATATTTTTGAAACTACTAATTTGGATCACGATATCCCCTATTTTTTACGTGATGTCTTGCGTACTACCTTATCGGATGCCTTAGTCAGGTCATTAATCGGGTTCAATGCTACAGCTTTACCGCCTTGAGCTTCAATTGCTGCAATAGCGGATTTGCTAAAGTTATTTGCATGAACATCCAGCTTTTTAGTCAGCTTGCCTGTACCAAGCACTTTTACTAAATATGCTCGGCGAGAATTTGCTGGCTTTATTAACCCGTGCTCTATTAAAGACTCGCGATCAATAGAATCTCCAGCCTTAAATACACGCTCAAGATCCCTCAGATTCACCGTCAGATATTTCGTTTCAAAATTTTTGTTATTAAACCCGCGTTTTGGCAAACGACGAGTTAATTGCATTTGACCACCTTCGAATATTGGTGGTAATGATGGACCTGAACGAGCAAGCTGGCCCTTATGTCCGCGTCCTGATGTACCACCGCGCTCACCACCGCGGCCTATGCGTTTACGTTTTTTTACGGTGCGTGAAAGTTTATTTAGCTGAAACATGTTGAGCTTTCTTTGTAACAATTTCTTCTAATGTTTTACCACGCATTCTTGCAATAGCTGATGCAGAGCGTAATTTAGATAGCGCATTCAATGTAGCTTTTACAACGTTTTGCGGATTTGCTGAGCGCAGAGACTTTGCCAATACATCCTTGATGCCGGCAGCTTCAAATATTGCGCGCATTGCGCCACCAGCAATTACACCAGTACCTTTAAAAGCAGGACGGATAATTACCTCTGCAGCGCCGTGACGGCCCTTCACATCGTATGGAATGGTGGTGCCACGCATTTGGATTGGGATAAGATGCTTACGTGCACGTAGGGTTGCCTTAGCGATTGCCGCGGAAACTTCCCGGCCTTTACCAAGTGAAATCCCAACGCTGCCTTGACGATCACCACTCACCACAAGTACTGAGAAGGAGAACTGTTTTCCACCCTTGGTAACTTTAGTTACCCGGCGAACATCGATCGTTGCATCTACAAATGATTTTTCTGATTTATCTGTTCTATCTGCTCTATCTGCCATCATAATTCCTAAATTTTGCTCAATCTTCTAACGCGAAAGATTCGCATTAAATCTTAAGGCCACCTTCGCGAAGACCTTCACACAGTTCCTTTACGCGGCCATGGTAACGATACTCACCACGATCAAAACATGCGGTATCAACACCTTTGGCCTTAGCACGTTTTGCCAATTCTAGGCCAACAGTTTTAGCGATAGTTTTTTTATCGCCTTTATTTTTAAATTCTTGCGACGAGCAACTTGAAATGGTATTGCCCTTCGCATCATCAATAAGTTGCGCATACATGTGATTTAAACTACGGAATACTGAAACCCGTGGTAAATTACTTACCAAACGCAATTTATGTCGCACGCTTGCTGCCCGACGCTGGCTTGCTTGTTGTATTTTTCTTTGGTTTGACATTGTTAGTCCCTTACGCTGCCGACTTAGCTTTACCAGCTTTACGAACGATGGTCTCTGTGGCCAATTTAATGCCAGTACCCTTGTATGGTTCTGGCGGCCTGAATGAACGAATACGATCACACACGGCGCCAAGTAGCTCTTTATTAGCGCAGCGAATAGTTAATAATTGGCCGGTTTTATCAATTTCAATGGTCACGCCTTCTGGAATATCCAAATGTAATTTATGCGAGTAACCAAGGGCAAATTCAACTTTTTTACCTTGTAGAATAGCCTTAAAACCAAGACCGTTAATCACTACTTGCTTTTCAAAGGGATTGTTTGCACCGGCTATTTCATTTGCCAAGATGGCACGATGCATACCCCACAAAATATTATTTTCACGCGATTTAATAGCACCGCTTGCAGGCAAAATACGTAGTTTGCCTTGATCAATTTTTGCTTCAAACACGGCAGGAAGCTTATGAACACCGCTGCCTTTTTTGCCCTTATAGTGGACATCGTGACCAGAAACGTTTACTTCAACGCCCTGCACATCTATTGGTTTTCTGCCTATCTTTGACATTGTATTTCCTGCTATTCCTAAAGCTAACTTTATCTGAAGCAACGGACGATATAGGACGTGCCTGTTTACCAGACGGTGCAAAGCACTTCGCCGCCAACGCCTTCTTGTTTTGCCTGTTGTTGTGTCATCACACCATGACTGGTAGAAAGGATAGTAATTCCCAATCCGCCAATGACCGGTTTAATGGTTTTTGAGCCAGTGTATTCACGTCTGCTTGGTCGGCTAACGCGAGTAATTTCATGAATTACGGATTCGCCGCCCACATATTTCAAATCAACGGTAATAACTTTTTTACCCGCTTCATCTTCACTGACGGAAACGGATCTCACAAAACCTTGATCTTTTAGTAACGAAGCAATTTGTTGCCGCATATTAGAATGCGGAGCTGACACTGAAGGTTTAGCTACCATCACCCCATTTCTAATAATGGTCAAAAAATCACCAATTGCATCAATAGACATTAAATCAACCTCAATAAATCAAACTACATATTTCTCGAGAGGGATATTCCCTCTCTCACCCAATCTTAGTGTTTAGCTTTAGAATTCAAAATTCGGCCAAGCTCACACCTGAAAGGTTTAACAACCTCTCCATTCCTTCGCCTCAAGCACTAACCGCCTACGAAGCAAAGGACTGCGTAGTGGGTGCAGGGCGAGCCCTGCCTACCAGCTGGTTTTTTTAACGCCAGGGAGCAATCCGTCAAGGGCATATTTTCTGAAACAAAGACGGCAGAGCATGAATATACGCATATATCCACGTGGGCGGCCGCATTGTTTGCAACGGTTACGCGTACGTACCGCAAACTTTGGACGGAGAGATTTTTCTATCAGAGCCTTTCTAGCCATACATATCCTAGTTTAATAAAAACCCTCATCGCAGAGAACGAGTTCTTCGTGCGGGTCCAGGGTGAGCCCTGGCTATTTAGTTTTCTTAAATGGCATGCCGAATCTTGTCAGCAATTCTCGTGCATGCGCATCTTCTTTTGCAGTTGTATGAATAGTTACATTCATACCAAAAACTTTTTCATTATATCCTTGCTCAAGTTCAGGAAAGATAATCCATTCCTTGATGCCAAGGTTGTAGCCACCACGGCCATCAAATTTTGTGCCAACGCCTTGGAAGTCACGAACTTTAGGAAGTGCAAGGTTAATCAGCTTATCCAAGAATTCATACATATTACGGCGTCGTAAAGTAACCTTTACACCAATTGGTAAATCTTCGCGCAACTTAAAGCCGGCAATAGAGCGCTTTGAAACTGTTTTAACCGGTGCTTGACCCGTAATCTTGGTAATTGCTTGTTCAACAAGACCAATTAATTTGCTATCGGATACTGCGCCGGTAACGCCAACGTTGACCACAATCTTATCGATTTTTGGTACAGACATTACGTTTTTAATACCAAGTGCCGTTTTTAATTCTGGACGGATCTGCTCGGTATAAAGCTGATGATAGCGTGATTGATTCTTTTTAATGTTTTCTGCTTGTGCCATTTAAAATACCTCTTCGCATCGAGCGCATGCACGTACGCGGCGAGAATCTATTGTTTTAACCTGTACACGAGAAGGTTTTTTACATGCCGTGCAAACTGGCATTACCTTCGCGAGTGGGATAAATGATTCTTCTTGCTTAATTGCTGCTACGTCACCTTGCTTGCGACGTTTTACGTGACGCGTAACAACGCCAACGCCTTGTACCAAAACTTTGTCTTCAGTTGGAGAAACCTTAATGACGGTGCCAAGCTTGCCGCGATCACGGCCTGAGAGCACCTGAACTTTATCATTTTTCTTAACACGCATCATGTTCAGTACCTTTATACTAATTCCGGTGCACGAGATGCAATTTCTGCATATCGAACACGAACTTCACGAGCAACCGGCCCGAAAACACGTGAAGCTATCGGTTGGCCATCTTTATCAATAATCACTGCTGCATTTTCGCCAAATCGCACATAGCTGCCATCTTCACGGCGAAGTTCTTTAGCCGTGCGAACAATGACTGCGTCAACAACTGTACCTTTTTTTGCTAACCCACCAGGCAAGGCACTTTTAACGGCACATTTGACTGTATCACCGATAAATGCATATCGCTTACGTGTGCTACCATGGATGTGAATACATTGAAGTAACTGTGCGCCTGAATTGTCTGCTACTTCAAGAAACGATTCTTTTTGGATCATGTGTCTACCTTTAAATCACCCGAGCGAGATACATATATTTTGTTTTTGATGCCGGGCGACCTTCAAAGAACTCAACGCGGTCACCAATCTTCGCCTGGCCCTTTTCATCATGCACCTTATATTTTTTTGTTTGGCGCATAACTTTCTTGAAGATTGGGTGTCGGTAATCACGGCTTACCTGTACCACAATTGTTTTGTCCATCTTGTCGGAGATTACCTCACCAACAAGTAATTTTTTCTTATTTTCCATGCGTGGTTCCTTGCTGCTTGTTCTTTGAGACTTCAGAAGCAAGACGCTCTTTATTGCTGATGTGCGTCATGCCTTGTGCGATAGCTCGACGCATTTTAGCAAATTGCGAGTAATCTTTAACATGTTGAGCATGCTTATTTACACGCAGAGAAAAAAGTGCACGACGCGTAGCGTCAACTGCCGCTCCCAACTCATCAATGCTCATGTCTCTGATCTGTTTATTATCCATGATGGCACTCTATTATTATTGTTGACTTACGTCGTCTAAATTTCACTTCGTTATTGTGTATCTGCAGGTTTAACAGCTTTTGCATTCACGGATTTAACCGGAGCAGCTATGAGCTCTTCACCCTTTTTAACTATGCGTGTTTTCATTGGCAATTTATATGCCGCACTGCGTAAAATCTTACGCGCATCTTTTTCGGCAGTAATCTCGCAAATGAGACGGCCACGCTTAACCACGGCAACCCAGAACTCAGGATTCCCCTTACCTTTACCCATACGAGTTTCGGCAGGTTTTTTGGAAATTGGTTTATCTGGGAATACACGGAGGTAAAATTTACCTTCCTTACCCAAGCCACGAGAAACTGTTACACGAACTGCTTCGATTTGTTGCGCAGTTAACCATGCAGGTTCAATAGCCTGCAATGCATATTCGCCAAAGGCCACTGTTTTTGCGCCCTTGGTTTCTCCAGCCCGCGTACCGCGCTGATATTTTCTAAATTTTGTTTTTTTAGGCATCAACATGGTGTATTCCTTTATCGCTCAGATCCGCCACGAGGGGCACGCCTAGCACCAGACATCCCGCCTCTTCTGGCTCAGGTCGTCCGCGCTCATCTTGAGCTTGTCTCATCGCAGGCATAGCTCCGGCTTTTTCTTCAAGTAAGTGAGCATATTCGCCTTTGTAAATCCAAACGCTTATGCCAATAACGCCATAAGTGGTTTGTGCGATAGCTCTGTCAAAATCAATATTTGCTCGTAAGGTGTGCAATGGCACTGAACCAGTACGCAACCATTCTGTTCGAGCGATTTCAGCACCGCCAAGACGGCCTGATACGCGGATCTTAATTCCCTTAGCGCCAGATCGTAATGCGGTGGTTGCTGCTCGCTTCATCGCACGCTTAAATGAAACACGCTTTTCCAGCTGTTCAGCAATGCTTTGTGCTACCAATGAGGAGTCCATTTCAGGATTACGAACTTCTTGCACAGAAATTTCAACCAATCGACCTGGTACCAAAGCACCAATTCTTCGACGCAAAGTATCAATGTCTTGGCCCTTTTTACCAATCACCACCCCAGGGCGACCCGAGTTGATGATTACCTTGACTTGCTCACCGGCCTTTTCAATATTGACCGATGATACTTCTGCATTGCGCAATTCTTTATCGATGAATTGGCGAATCTTCAGATCGTCCATCAATTGTTTGCCATATGAATCACGAGCAAACCATTGTGCTTTCCAAGGTTCGTAAATTCCTAAGCGAAAACCATTCGCATTTACTTTATTACCCACTGGCTATGATCCTTTCACGTCTTTCTTCGGACTGCGGCTTTTGTTGGCTACAGCTGATTTAGTCTTTGCTTTCTTTTCGCCCTGAGCTGCAATAGCAACTGCTGACTTTTCTCTCTTCACAGAAGTCACAATTGGACTTAGAGAAACGCTGATGTGGCAAAATCTTTTACGCTGCGGGCTTGCTGAACCACGTGCCGTTGGCTTGAAATAACGCAACAATGGCCCCTGGTCAACCCGGATTTCTGCAACTTTTAAATGTGCTTCTAATGTATTTGGCTCTTTGTGCTGAGCATTAGCAACGGCAGATGCAAGCACTTTTACAATTGGCTTTGCACGGGAAGTAGAATACGTACATGACCAACGACCTTGCACCTTATGAGCACCAAGTAATTGCAATGCATATTCTGCTGATTTTCCACGAATAACGTCAACCAATGGTCGTAATTTATATGGCGTATATCTAACGTAACGCGCATGTGCGGTAAATTGGGTCATTATTTTTTACCTCCCTCAGGAGCGGCTGGTGTTTCACCGGCTTTGCGTTGCCCACTGTGAGCACGGAATGTTCGGCTATGTGCAAATTCGCCTAGATAATGGCCAACCATATTTTCGGTAATATATACCGGCAAATGTTTGCGACCATTATGTACTGCAATGGTAAGACCCACAAAGTCAGGAATTACCATGCTACGCCGTGACCACGTCTTGATTGCTTCTCGCTTGCCAGATTCTTTTACTTTGGCCACTTTTGCGAGCAATGATTGGTCTACAAAAGGACCTTTTTTTGCTGATCTTGCCATTGTTATTCTCTATTTATTACTTGGTCGTCGTGAAATAATACGATAATCTTTCTTTTTTCTCGTCCGTGTACCCTTACACCCTTTACCCCATGGCGTCATTGGGTGAGATCCAGATTTTGAACGGCCTTCACCACCACCATGCGGGTGATCGATCGGGTTCATGGCCATACCACGCACTGTTGGGCGAATACCTAACCAACGTGAACGGCCAGCTTTACCAATGGAGATATTTTTATAGTCAGCGTTGCCTAACGTGCCTACAGTTGCCCAGCAGTTCAAATGGATCATACGAACTTCACCACTTGGCATACGCAATGTTGCGTATTCATCGCCTTTTGCCATTAATTGAGCAGCTCCACCAGCGCTTCGCACCAAAGTGCCGCCACCATTCGGAGACATTTCAATATTATGAATCATAAAGCCAACGGGAATATTTCGCAAAGGCAGTGAATTGCCGTTCTTAGGCTGCGGCCGATTCACTCGCCATCACTGCGGCACCAACTTTGAGGCCTTCAGGTAGTAACATATAGCTCTTAGCGCCATTTGCATAATGAACCAACCCAATGCGCACATTGCGATTTGGATCATACTCAACAGAGGCCAATGTACCAGGCACATTACGATTGCTACGGGTAAAATCAATTACGCAATATTTGCGCTGCGCACCACCGCCAATGTGGCGGCAAGTAATACGGCCATAGGCGTTTCGTCCGCCAGACTTTTTCAAGCCAACGACTAATGAACGTTCCGGTTTTTTCTTGGTAATATCACTCGAATCCAAATACGTTTGGAATCGTAATGAAGCGCTGCGTGGTTTTCTTCCAATAATAGCCATTGTTATTCCTTAGCCGTTTCGGTAGCCGGAGCAGTTTCGGCTTCTGTATAGTTGCCTTGCCCCATTAGATCAAGCGAGTAGCCAGGCTTGAGCGTAATGAATGCATGCTTCCGTTCTGCTGATTGAGTACTCTTGCGCAATGCACGAATAAACTTATTTTTGCCCTTGCGAACCGAAACGCGAACCTCAGCCACTTTTACATTAAAGAGACGTTCAAGCGCTGCTTTAATTTGCGGTTTATTCGCATCAGGATGAACCCTGAGCATCAAGGTGTTCATTTTCTTATATTGATGATAGGCCTTATCGGTAAGCACGGGCCCTTGAATAATGTCGTATGTTGTTAAATTTACAGCCATGCGTGCACCATTTCTTGTAGAGCATTAATATCTTTTGCGAGCACCACCCATGTTTGTGCTTTTGCAAGATCGAATGCATTAGGTTGATCAAAGCAAATTGTTTGAACATTGGCCAAATTAGCGAATGAAGCTTGTGCCACTTGATCATCCGGTCGCACAAAAACCATCACTCTTTTACCATGCAGGCCAGCATCTTTAAGCAATGAATAAGCTGCTGCTGTGCTTGGCTTGCCAGGAAGTTCCTGATCAATTGCAAATACATTGCCCTTGGTCATTTGCTTCCAAAACAATGTCTTAAATACTTCTTGTTTCTGACGTGATGTCACATACATCATGCGTGTACGAGGCTGTGGTCCGTGGCAAACGCCGCCGTGACGCCATAGTGGGGAACGGGCACTACCGGCACGTGCACGGCCAGTACCTTTTTGACGCCATGGTTTCTTATTTGAGAAAGAAACATCTGCGCGTCCTTTAACACCCACAGTTCCCTGCCGCCAATTTTGTAACAATGCGCGAACTGCAATTGCAAAACTACGTGAGGATGTTGGCGTATGCTCAACATCACCCAGCGATAAATCTTTTGCTCCAAGCACCCGAACGCGAGTCTTTGTTGTTGAAGTTGGTGCAGCGCTCATTATTCAGCCTTTCGCAGGTAAACCATCGAGCCCGCTTTGCCTGGCACAGATCCTTTAACAAGAACCAGTTCCGGCTCAATTTTGATAATTTCTAGATTTTTCATCACTTGGCGATCACAACCCATGTGACCAGGTAATCTTTTACCCTTAATAACACGACCACGTGAACGCATAAAGCTCATAGTTCCAGGACGACGATGGAACATCGATCCGTGGCTTTCTACACCACCTGAAAAGCCGTGGCGTTTCATTACCCCAGCAAAACCATGACCAATGGTAACACCAGTTGCGTCAACCATTTTCCCTTCTTCAAGGGCAGCTAGTTGAGCGGCTGATTGACCAACGGCAATTCCTTCAGGAATTGCGCTGTCATGTGTAATTTCGCGAACGCATTGGAAATATTTCTTTACGTCCTTAAGCCAATCAGACGAGAAGGTTTCACCTTCATATCGTTTGCGTAATCGCCCTACTGCAACTGCAGCATAACCATCGCGTGCTTTGTTTTTCACAGCAGTAACTAACCAATTTGCGGTATCGATCACAGTTACTGGGTAAACACGATTATTCTTAAAAACTTGGGTCATTCCAATCTTTTTGCCCCAAACGCCTCTAATCATGAATGACCTTTCTACTTAATTTCTACATCAACTCCCGATGAGATGTTCAATTTCATCAGCGCTTCCATTGTAGAATCTGAAGGCTGCATAATGTCCAACACACGACGGTGTGTGGTCAATTCGAACTGCTCACGGGATTTTTTATCAATATGTGGAGAACGTTAATACTGTAAAGCAACGGCGCTTATTCGGTAGTGGCACGGGCCCCACAATTTGGGACCCGGTCCGACGAACCGTCAACACGATTTGCTTTACTGCTTTATCGAGAAGCTGATGATCGTATGACTTAAGTGTCAAACGAATTCGTTGTTTTTTGATGCTCATCATCAACTCCGATTACTCTTGAATCTGGGTAATCACACCTGAACCAACTGTACGACCACCTTCGCGAATTGCAAAGCGAAGATCTTTTTCCATAGCAATTGGAGAAATAAGATCAACATCAAGTCCTACGTGGTCACCAGGCATTACCATTTCACGACCTGTTGGCAATGTTACTACGCCAGTCACGTCGGTTGTTCTGAAATAGAACTGTGGACGGTAGCCATTGAAGAATGGACTGTGGCGCCCGCCTTCTGCTTGCGTGAGAACGTACACATCGCACTTGTATTTCTTGTGTGGATTGATTGAACCTGGAGCGGCAATTACCATACCACGTTCAATATCTTCCTTCTTAAGACCACGAAGAAGAAGACCAACGTTATCGCCAGCCATTGCATCCTTCATTTCCTTACGGAACATTTCAACACCGGTTACGGTTGTTTTGATGCTGCTGCCAAAGCCAACAACTTCAACTTCATCTCCAACCTTAACTCTGCCTTTTTCAACGCGGCCCGTAGCTACGGTACCACGACCAGAAATTGAGAAGACACCTTCAACTGATAGAAGGAATGGCTTATCAACTTCACGAACAGGGTCAGGAATAGAGTTGTCGAGTGCATCCATCAAGCGATCAATTGACTTGCTACCAAGTTCATCATTGTCGCCGCTCAATGCTTTAAGAGCAGAACCACGAATGAATGGCACGGTATCAGCCGGATAGCCATTCTTTTGTAATAGTTCTTTAATTTCTTCTTCGACCATGTCGATCATTTCAGGATCATCGACCATGTCGCATTTATTTAGGAATACCACGATTGCAGGTACACCTACGTTACGTGCAAGAAGAATGTGTTCTTTAGTTTGTGGCATCGCACCATCGGCGGCAGATACTACAAGAATCGCACCGTCCATCTGTGCAGCACCGGTGATCATGTTCTTTACGTAGTCAGCGTGACCAGGGCAGTCAACGTGAGCGTAGTGGCGCTTAGCAGATTCGTATTCAACGTGTGAGGTTGAGATCGTAATACCGCGTGCCTTTTCTTCAGGCGCATTATCGATTTGGTCAAACGCTTTAAAATCAGCGAAGCCTTTACCTGCTTGAACTTTTGTGATTGCCGCGGTTAACGTAGTCTTACCGTGGTCAACGTGACCAATCGTACCGACGTTAACGTGCGGTTTTTTTCTTTCAAATATACCTTTTGCCATGTTGATTACTCCTAAGGGATTTCGCCCTTATAATTATTAACGTTTAAAACTACGTTATCCTTGTAAATCGCTCATCCTGAGCTTCGCGAAGGATGTCCACTCCATTACTCTTCTTTTTTCAAATATTTCTGGAAATTATGCAGCCGATGCCTTCACAATTTCTTCCTGTGCTGATTTCGGCACTTCACGATAGCATTCGAATTCCATCGTATAGCTTGCACGACCTTTGGTTTTTGATCGTAGGTCAGTCGCATAACCAAACATACCACGCAATGGGACTTCTGCATTTACCACTTGCGTTCCCAAACGGGCTTCCATGCCCATAATACGACCGCTGCGTGCATTTAAGTCACCAATCACATCACCTAGATATTCTTCTGGTGTTTCCACTTCGATCTTCATAATAGGCTCAAGAAGCACTGGGCTTGCTTGCGCCATACCAGTCTTGAATGCCATTGATGCAGCAACCTTGAAGGCCATTTCAGAAGAGTCGACATCGTGGTAGGTACCGTCATAAACCGTTGCTTTAATATCAACGGTTGGATAGCCACCAAGCACTCCGGTGTTCTTCGCTTCATCAAGACCTTTTTCAATAGCGCCAATAAATTCTTTGGGAATGGCACCGCCGACGACCTTGTTTTCAAATTCGTAGCCTTTACCGCGCTCCAATGGTTCGAGGCGGATGTAGCAGTGTCCATATTGACCACGGCCACCAGACTGCCGAACATATTTTCCTTCGGCTTCGGTCTTTTTCTGAATAGTTTCTTTGTATGCAACTTGCAATTTACCCTGCACCAACTCAAGCTTTTGTTCGTGCTTTAAGCGGTCAATGATAATATCCAAGTGCAACTCGCCCATTCCTGAGATAACAGTTTGTCCTGTTTCTGGATTGTATGAGAAGTTGAATGAAGGATCTTCCTGACGCATTTTGCGTAATGCAATAACCATGCGTTCGTGATCGCCTTTATTCTTCGGCTCAACTGAGGCGTGAATCACTGGCGTTGGTACGTCAATTGATTCTAATGATATTGGGAATTTTTCATCGCATAGCGTATCGCCTGTGTTGGCATCTTTGATACCAACGACTGCTACGATATCACCAGCAGATACGCTTTCGATATCTTCACGCTTATTAGCGTGCATACGAAGCAAGCGGCTTACGCGCTCCTTAGTTCCACTGCGAGAATTAAGCACGTATGAACCAGAATTCAGTGTACCGGAATAGATACGAATGAAGTTCAAAGTACCGACAAATGGGTCGGTCATAATTTTGAAAACGAGACCAGAGAATGGCGCCTGAGGATCAGTTGTGCGCGTTTCAACCTCTTTGGTCCCAGGTAACGTACCATCAACTGGCGGTATATCCAACGGTGATGGTAGATAATCAATCACGGCGTCCAAGGCCAGCTGAACACCCTTATTTTTGAATGCGCTGCCACAGAAAGCTGGAACTATTTTGCGTTCGATAGTTCCCTTGCGAATTGCTGCTTTAATTTCATCGAGACCGATTTCTTCGCCATTGAGATAGCGCTCAGCCATACCTTCATTGAAGTCGCAGGCCTTCTCAACAACAGCAGTACGCATTTTTTCTGCTTCATCTTTATATTCAGCAGGAATGTCTACCCATTGTAGTTCAAGGCCGCCTTCACCCACAAATACCGCCATCTTACGAGTAAGCAGATCGATGAGGCCAGTAAAATTTTCTTCTTTGCCAACCTGGATTTGCATGCAGATAGCATTAGCGTGCAGTTTATCGTTAACTTGATTAACGACTTTTTGGTAGTCAGCACCGACTCGGTCCAACTTATTTACAAAAATAATGCGGGGAACTTTATAACGATTTGCTTGGCGCCAAACGGTTTCTGATTGTGGCTGTACACCACCAACGCCACAATAAACGGCGATCATACCATCAAGCACGCGAAGTGAACGACCCACTTCGATAGTAAAGTCTACGTGACCTGGGGTATCGATAATGTTAATACGGCTATCTTTCCAGAAACAGGTAGTCGCAGCAGAGGTGATTGTGATGCCACGTTCACGTTCTTGCTTCATCCAGTCCATGACGGTTTCGCCTTCGTGGACTTCGCCCATTTTGTGAATCATACCGGTATAGAACAGAATACGTTCTGTAACAGTAGTTTTACCGGCATCGATGTGGGCAGCGATACCTATATTGCGAGTTTTTCTTAAAGGAACATTAGCACTCATATTACCCTACCAAGCAAAATGCGAGAACGCACGGTTTGATTCTGCCATGCGATGCACGTCATTCTTTTTTTTAATTGCGCTACCGCGCTGTTCTAATGCATCAAATATTTCATGCGCCAATCGCAGACTCATAGTTTTATCTGAACGACTAGCTGCACCATCAATAATCCAACGCATAGCCAAGGAATTGGCGCGGCGTGGAGGAACTTCTGCAGGAATCTGATAGACGCTACCACCAACCCGGCGAGGACGAACCTCAAGCGCAGGGACCACATTATCAAATGCACGGTGGAATAAATCGAGGGCCTTTTGATCTGAACCGCCTGCTTTACGAACAACAACGTCCATTGCACCGTATACAATGCCACGAGCTATGCTCTTTTTTCCGCGTTCCATGATTACATTGATAAACTTTTGGATAAGCGGAGAGTTAAAGCGAGGATCAACTCCGATTTCGCGTTGGAAATTTACCGATCTACGTCTTGGCATCTAAATTCCTTAGGTCAATTACTTAATTTCATAACCATTAATCGCTTCCCAAATCTAAATCGCGCTCATTCTGAGATAGCGCGAAAGAGATCAGCGCAAGTTCTATTTTTCAGTTTTTGGTCGCTTAGTACCGTATAGTGAACGAGACTGCTTACGCTTTTCAACGCCGGCACAGTCCAATGCACCACGAACGATATGATATTTCACACCAGGAAGATCTTTTACGCGACCACCACGAACCAACACCACAGAGTGTTCCTGCAGGTTATGGCCTTCACCACCAATATATGCGGTAACTTCGTTACCATTTGATAGTTTTACACGAGCAACTTTACGCAATGCTGAGTTCGGCTTTTTTGGCGTTTGAGTGAATACACGAAGACAAACACCACGAACTTGCGGGCTTTGCTGAAGAGCGCCGCTCTTTGTTTTAACTTTTGGGGTAAAGCGACCAAACTTTATAAGTTGGTTAATCGTTGGCATAAATGAATCCTAATCGTATATATACGTCTTCGACACTGCTCGAAATGAGCGGATCGAGTAATCGATTAATGGTAATTTTTTTTCCAGATACTGCTGCTGTGCAACTAGTAGCATTAAGACTGTTGAGCTTCTCAGGCCACCTCAGAACAGGTTTCCTGGTACATTGATTGGCTCAGAACGCCTTATAGTGCAGTATCGTCAAGGAAAAGTTCAGGTAGTATAGAGGTCATTACGTATTTTTCAAGAGCCAGGGCTCGCCCTAGGCCCATTTTTCGCAATCTATCTCTTTTTAAGGTCGGTCAACCTACCGATTCCGCAGACTAAAAAACATCTTGCCCGCGAATGGGAGCTTATTTGGAAGAAGCTTCAGTCTTTTCAGCTTTATGCCAACCGCCTAATAGCTTAATGTCCTTAAAGCTTAAAAACAGGGTCAATCCGATGAAGAAGACCCACGTTCCAATAGCCAAAACCTCACGAAATCTCATTGGCAGTGGCCGCCGGATAAGAGCCTCTATGGTAACAATAGCAGCTTGGCCCCCATCGAGGATTGGCAATGGAATTAAGTTAACAATTGCCAGGTTAATGCTAATCAATGCCAGGAAGGCAAAAAATATCTCAACGCCACGCTCGGCCGATTTTATGGTCTGTGAAAAGATCATAATCGGACCGCCCATGCCCTCGACCGTTCGCTCAGAAAACATCCATTTAAAGATCATAATGAGCTGCATGATCATAGCATTTACGCGAGTGACCCCCAGCTTGATTGCTTCACCAAAGGGCTTTGGCTTCAAATCACCCATCTCGAATCCAGTAACGCCAAGCACCCCCAACTCTTTGCCACCGAATTTTCTTGATCCGAGCTCAACTTGGGCATTTTTGCTTTCCTCGCCGCGAACAAACGTGACTTGAACTTTCTGGTTGGGTTTTGCATTTATAAGATCAGCATATTCGGTCATGTTGTCGCCAAGTTGTTGGCCATCCACGGCAGTAATGCGATCGCCGGCGATCAATCCAGCTTTTGCAGCCGGCCCATCAGCAACCAGTGCTGTAATAACCGGGCGGGCATTCTCGGGGTAGAACAATGGAGAAGAAGGCACTCCGACGGCATAAAGTGCGATAAAAACAACATAAGCAAAAATCAAGTTAAATAAGATGCCGCCAGCGATGACCAGCATCTTTTGCCAATATGGCTTATGTTCAAGATAATCGGTCGGACCATGCTTGTGAGATTCGTCATTCTCCGGCGCCTGTGCAAACTCGACATATCCGCCCCAGGGAATAGCGCTGAGTGAAAACTCAGTCTCCCCAATTTTGCGTGAAATCAACTTAGGTCCAAACCCAATGGAAAAGGAAGGAGTTTTCATGCGGAAAAGTTTTGCGAATAAAAAGTGGCCAAATTCATGCCAGGCGATAATAAGCCCAACGCCAACTGCACCGATGGCCAACAAAGGAATTGCTTTAACAAGGGAAACCGCTTTTGCGAGTGAGAGCATGTAAATCCTTTTTACAAATTAATTTTTTAAAGGCCGAAGATATTAGCAATTCTTAGACAGGATAACTAGCTTAATGTCGGTTCGATGCAAAATGAACTTAACAGATAACTAAATGAGCAACAGAAACCCGCTCGTCCTGAGCCTGTCGAAGGATGCGAGCTGCGAGACAAAAATATGTGGTTTGGGTGTTAATTGAGAAGCGCGAGCATTAAAAAAGGGCGCCGCTGGGACGCCCTTAATCAATTCTAATATGCGATTGCTTATTCAGCAGCAGGCTGAGTCTTTTTCGGCGCGGCCTTGCGAGCTGCCTGCTTTTCAGCCTTAGCCTTCTTAGCAGTTCCAGCAGCAAGCTGAGCCTGATGAGGATGTTCGGTGCCGACATAAACTTTGAGCTTACTTAGCAATGATCTGCTCAAACGACTTTTTGGCATCATGCCTTCAACTGCCATCGTAATAAGGCGAGTTGGATCTTTTTGGAATACCTGGCGGGCAGTTTGATCCTTACGACCACCAATCCAACCAGAATAGCTGGTATAGATCTTAGTATCCATCTTGTTAGCGGTTAGTTTAATTTTTTCAGCATTGATAACTACTACATAATCACCCGCATCATTATGCGGAGTATAGGTAGCTTTATCTTTGCCACGAAGGGCATCAGCAATGCTGGTTGCTAAACGACCAAGAACCTTGCCATCAGCATCGAATACGCGCCATTTGGGGTTGCTTGTTTCGTTATTTACGTAGTAGGTACGATTAAAGTCCATCTTGTTATCCTAGGAAGGAGAATTCAGTTCAATTCTTAAAAACGACGAGGACCAAGAGTATACGGAATTGGGCGAGAGGCGCAAGCGGACCTTGTCATTCTTCAATCGCTGCCCGCCTTTTCTTCTTTCTCACGCTCTATTCTTGCGCGCTTAGATGATTCTTCCGCTTCAGGAGCAGGGCGTTTTCGCTCGTTCGCTTCACGAGCTTGAGCTTCTTCTTTTTTTCCTGCCTGTTGTAGTTCCGAAATCATCTTCTGAGCCTTGGCTGCTATATCACTTTGGGGGGCAACTTTTATTGCTTGTTGAAGTAAAAACATAACCCGTTGAATATCCTGAGGAGCACCTTTTCCTTCATACGTCATGAAAGCAAGAATAAAATATGCCTGAGCGGCTATGTATGGATTTAGACCTTCGGCAGCTTTGTGAAGATAAACTCGAGCCTGCTTCCAGTCCCGCGGAACTCCGTGACCTTTTGCATACATTTCAGCAAGCGAAATTTCTGCAGTTTGAATAGCTTTTTTCCCCACATGTGAATATATATCATTTTCAAGTATGTGATGACCTAATTTATCGATAGCCAAAGCAAAATATCTAAATGCAGCGTCGTAATTTGGATTCGCACTGTAAAGATCTAGTAGCCCCAAGCAAACTATTGCATGCATGCGCAAATTTTTATTTAAGTGCGGCATTGCAATAACTTGGTTGTAATAGTGCTTAGCACGATCATGATTTTTAGGTACGCCAATACCATTTAAATAGGTAGCGCCAAGGTTTAATTGTGCAACTCCTCGCATTTCTTCATCATGCGGATTTTCCTGCTCGCTCTCAGCTCCCTCAAAATACAGACGGGCCTGATGGCCATTTAACGGCACAACGTTTAACTTTTCTATCGGGCCAATATTAGAGTTCAAATACAGTTGACCCAAAATAACTCGCGCTTCTGCGCGCACATTTAAATCATCGATCTGATTAGCAGCAGCTTGTAATAGTTTCAGGGCTTCTTGGTACTGATCTTGTTTCTTATCCCACAGTGTTATTTCCGCCCTGCGCAATTGAGATAACGCTTGCGCTCTCGGATTTGGATGAAGTGCTAATGTCTTATCAAGATACTTATATGCTTTCAGCATCTCTTGATGCTTTGCTTTGGGAGGATAATTTTCAAGCTTCAGATAAATTTCTGCCATTAGCACTCCAGCTTCGGGCAAATAACGGCGCGCATCAGAAAGTTCCCTGAGCACCTCTTTTTTTTCATTTTCTATCACTTCATTGCGCCTTTTAGAACCTAATCTTGCTAACTCGTTGTAATCTGCCCCTCCTTGACCACGCGCCAATACTATTTTAGCTCTTTGAATGATTGCTTGATTCTTATTATTTAAATTAACATTTTGCGTCGCTACCCACTCAAAATTTTTCCATGCAGTGCGATAATCTTGCTTAACGCCTAATCCATTCAAATACATCATGCCAAGGCGTAGTCTGGCTGAGCTCTTTCGTGCTATTTCGGATCTGCTTGTGCCAGAACTTAGTATTATGCTTTCCAAACGGCGCCGTTCTTGTTTCAATGTCTCTGTCTTTGCTTCCGGTTGCGGTTGTGCAAGCACTGGCGATGGCGGCGGAGGTGGCGGTGACAAAGGCGCGGACAGAGGTAGAGGTGGAGGAGGTGGTGGTAGCCTTATATGCTTCGGAGCAGGCTGTATAGCCTCTTCTTCTTCGTCAGCTCTCGCAATTTCTTCGAGGCCACACATTTCGAATTCTGCATGCTTTCGCTTTTCCAATAGGCTCTCAATATTATCTGCTTGTAATGCTTCGCCAGCTTGGCGCAAGCGCTCTATCAAATCATAGGCCTCATTTCGCAATGCATCATCAATTATTGAAGCATGACGTATTTTTTCTACCATCCGCCTGTACGAAAAGTTCAAAGGCATTCTAAAACTTTGTGTCGGCGTTGGAGCCGGTACGCTCGTAGCGCATAGTTGGCTGACTATGAATAGATTTATACATATGTAGTTGATCTTCATGCTGTTCCTTTTTTTGCAAAATATAATTATTCGTTCTTATACTCATGAAACAATATAGTTGATTTAGCTGCCTCTCTATGCTTCTCAAACCATTGCTCAATATCAGGGCTGTTCGCTTTAATCCATGCCAACGCCGCTTCTTTATCACTATAAAAAGGAAGTGCCGCTCGCAATTCCTCAGAAGAAGAACTGTAATTATAGAAAGCCTTAATATCCTCAGCCGGATAACCGAGCAAACTGCCAATAAGATAATGATTGAGATATGCGCTTTCTAATAATGAATATTTATAAAGAAGCAATGCGTCAGTCTTTCCATCCGGTGTAAAAAATATAAATTTACTCAGACGATTTTTAGGATCAGATATATATTGAAGTTGCAGTTCTGCAAACAATTGTTTCATGCCTTTGATATTAAGTAGCCTGTCTGCAATGTTTTTTTCGGCTATACATACATTTTTATACCCTGCCACAATGCAGCTCATTACAGCTTCTGCATTCCGAGTAGGATGTGAAAGATTTGAGTCGGCTATGCCGGCAACACCCGCTCTGATCGATGGGCGGCATCGCTCTGCAGTTGGCCGTTCGGTATCGACCAAAAAACGAAACGCATGCTGTGCATCAGGTGAAAGCTTCTGAGCTATTGTCGTATAATGAGCCTGCTGCTCAACGGAAGCAGGTATAGGTTCAGCACTTGTGCCGTAGCATTGGCTCGCTATAAATAGATTGAGTACTATAAACTTTGACTGCATTACAATCCTTTATTCCGGTTCTTCTTTTTTTATCCGCTTGGCTGGTTCTTCTTCTTCTGCAGCCGGTCGTTTTACTGAAATTCGTTGTTGTTCTTCTTCTTTTTCAGCATTGGCTTTCTTTTCTTTTATTTCTTTTAAAAATCTCTCTGCATCAATACGAATATTCTGATCTGCCTGTGGGTCTGCAACAACCTGTTCAAAATAATGTTTTGCCTTAGCAAAATCTTGCACAATGCCGTGGCCATCCAAATAATAAATTTCACCAAGTCGAACTTGAGCTTTGGCCCCTTCTGATGCAGCATGCGGATAATTGAGTGCCTGCTCAAAATACCAAATAGCTCGTCTATAATTTTGTAGTTCATAATAAATTTCGCCCAGACCGCGGTACGCTTCAGCCCGCCATTCAGGCTCACCAGAAAAGAAATTTCCCAATACAATTGTGAAATAATGCTCCGCTTCCGCTAAACTTTCTGCATCTCTCAGGCGTAGGAAATATTGACCGAGTTTTAACGCAGCATGAGATTGTGAAACATAATTTAATTCTTGCGCGGCCGCCTGCTTCCAATACCTAATGGCCTTAGGCACATCTTGTTGCACGCCACGGCCATCCATATACATTTCACCCAGCAAAAAACAGGCTCTGCCCCGAATAGTTTCGGAAAGTTGCGCTACATCTACAGCTTGCCAATACTGAGCCGCTCGTACATAGTCTTGCTGTTTATAGTATGTTTCTCCGAGAATGTATTGTGCCTCGTGCCAAGTTGCCGGGTTGTCTTCTGGTCTTATGCGCTCAAGTATCTGGCGTGCAACGGTAAAATTTTTCGGTACGCAATCACCTTCGTAATAGATTCTACCCAATTCAAGCAACTTGGCAGCCCTTGTGTGAGGGCTTATCGTTCTGCGATTAATTGATGTAAGCAAACCTTTAATTGTTGGAGTACGCCCAATATAACGAGAAATAGTTAACCATGGCGCGGCTCGTGGTTGAGCTGGAGCAGGCTGGGCTTGAGGTTGCAGTTGTGGTAATAAAACTTCTTGCACTTGAGGCTGTGGTGCAGGCACCCATTCGCCTAAGCTGCGTTCATGTGCCTCTTTTTTGCGGGCTTCATTTATATTTTGATGCTCATCGATTACCAAACGGGTCTCAGGATTCATTCTAAAATCTGATTCGGAAAAAGCGTATTGGAAGCCTTGTGCCGCTTGGCTCGGATCATATATAAAATATTGGATCTCACCACTTATTGGCAGCATATTAATTGGATTGGTTGGATGAACCACTGCAAGGGTTCCCGTCAATGGATAGTTTTTGCCAAAACGCCATTCATTAAAGAAATAAGCATCGTAATAATGAACAAACAGTTTGCCAGCTGCATCATAGGTTACAACGCGAGCAATGATCATGGGGTCGCCATGTTCTTTTTGCCGTTGCAATATATCACCATAAGTTTCATGACTCAGTGGCTCAGAATCTGCAAGGTTAATTTCCTCGGGGCGACCGCGTGTGAGAGTACTTACTCGAATCGGAATAGTAATCGGCTGGACCGCCGGTGCTACCGGAACTTCTGTTTGCACCATTGCAGCTTCCTTTTTTTTATCTTCAGCGTCTCTCTCTTCTAATAGTTCCCGTAGACTATCACCTTGGGGTGCTCCGACACTATGCAAGCGGCGTATCAAATCTTCTGCATCTTTGCGCAAAGCAGCATCAATAGCCGATGCCAGATCTATTCGCTCAATCATCTGATCATATAGTCGTAACAAATGTGGTGCGGGCGACCGAACTGGAGGAGCGGATGTAGCGGTGCTTGAGAGCGGCATACAAAGGATGAGCATTAACTTAAGTAGCTTCATTGCGAAAAAATTTCGCTCTACAAATTGCGTCGTCACTTGAGCTTCGCTCAAACTCATCACGTTGCTTCTCATCACAATCCTCTATTCCGATTCTTCTTTTCTTGGTTTCTTGAATGACATTTCTTGTATGGGTGGCCGCATCATTGCGGCACGTCGCCGCTTAATTTCTTCTTTCTCCAACGCTTCCAGTTCCCTGCGCTCTTCTAGTTGTATCAGATATTTCCAGGCAGATTTTCTGAGGGAGGGTACAGCTTCTTGTATGGCGACACGACCCAAATATAACTCCGCTCGCGCATTATCTTTCGGAAAACCTAACCCATAGAAAAAAATTAAACCAAGGTGAAACTGAGAGTCGGCCCGGACCACATAATCTAATTTTTGTTGCGAAGCCAGCTGAAAATATTTCCGTGCATTCACAAAATCCGGTTCATCCAAACCTAGGCCAGAGAAATAGAGTCGCCCAAGCATTCCTTCGGATCGTATTCGTGCTTCAAGACTGAACTTCTGATTGGCCGCCAACATAAGATATTCACGAGCTGTTGCAAAATTTGGTTCAACCCCGGCACGACCATGATAGTAGATTTCGCCAATTCGCCACTGACTAAACGCGCGTGCATTAGGATTAACATCTTGAGCCGCAGCATCTTCAAAATAACGTAGTGCAATAGCTTCATCCTCATCTACACCAAGCCCCATATAATAGAATTCTCCTAGCCATTCTTGAGCCGCTGCTTTGGCATATGGATTTGCATTCTGCTCTGCCGCCTGCATAAAATATTTCCATGCACGGGTATAATTTTGCGGTTTTTCCCAGTAATAAAGTTCGGCTAATTGAACTAGCTTAGCTGCCCTTGTCACTGGATCTGTATCGCGATGTATTGCATCAAGCAGATCATTAATGGCGCCGTTTTTTGCTTTTTTTTCTAGTTTTTCAAATTGCTTAATAAGCACCCTTATTTCCGGTTCCCAACAATTCCCCCGATCGCGTAATTGGCTTACCAAATCCGTAACTGCATTATTCAGTTCAGGATTGGGCACCGTTGTTGGCTCCCTCATTTCCTTGATCAGATAATTATACTGATCTAATAGAAGGATCGGCATGCTCGGTTGGGATGAAGCAGGCGCTGATGTAGCCGCCATAGAAAAAGGTATACAGATAATGAGAAGAAATTTGCAGTTCATAATTTTTCCAAACTTAATTAATTTTACTTCCCACCAAATCTTTTAATTTCTGCATTAAGCAGATCCCTTATTGGATCTAGAAAAACTGATAAGGTTGTATCCTGACCGAAATATTTTATTTTCATATTCCGATCAATGCCACGAAGCAGGGCTTCAATATATAATGGTTGTGAAATGCCATAGCCCCCCATTTTTCCAGATGTCCTAAGTGAATCCAATGCATCTTTTACCAACTTAATCTGCGCGGTCATATTATTCTGTTTAAATACATCCTCTAATGCTTCGAGATTATCCATGAGCCGCTTTTCGTTTGTAGCGTTCAACGAATTCGTTGCTATCTGCTCCCGTTTTTCCTTCAATTCCTTAGCGAATCGGGCAGCTTTTTCTTTTTCTTTTTGTTCAGCCAGGGCTTTTGATTCGGCTAGCGCTTCCTTGAGCATTTCATCTTCCTTCTGATCTCTTATAATGGTAAGTGCAAGGCCCGCTTGAACGCGTTCCCACTCGTTTAATGCACCAGACGTAACAGCACGATCTAGATATTGCTGAGCAACCAGATAATTTTTTGGCAGACCGTCACCCGCAAAGGACATTTTGCCCAAATAATACTGCGCTTTACCTCGGATGGTTGGATTTTCCGCTTGGTTTGCAGAGCGTTCAAAATATTCTCGAGCTTGTCTGTGATGCTGCATGTCGTACGAAATAATACCTAATGCGAGTTGATTCTCGGGCGTCGACTCCGCGGGATTCCATGATGACCAATGCGACCCAGGAACCATAGGTTGCTGCGGCAATAACACTTCTTGAATATACGGCTTTGGCGCTGGCACCCATTCTCCTGCGGCTCTTTCTTCTGCTTCTTTTTTTCTTGCTGCATCCATATTTTGATATTTATCAATTATCAATCGGTTTTCTGGATTATCAATTACATCTGCCTCGGTGAAAGCAAATTGAAATCCTAATTCAGGCTCTTTTGGATTGTAAATAAAGTATTGGACCTTCCCCTGTATTGGAAGTCTATTGAGTGGATTATTTTGTTCTTTAATTTGAAGTGGGCCTGATAGCGGATAATTATTACCAAAACGCAATATGTTATAGGTATATGCATCATAATAATGAACAAATAATGGTGCACCAGGTCTCTCGGAAGTGACAACGCGCGCTAGAATCATTGGATCATTGTGTTCTTTTTGTCTTTCCAATATCTCACCATATGTTTCCGTGGTAAGTGGCTCTTCATCGGCAAGCACAATCTCTTCTGGTTTGCCACGCATCATGGCGCTCACACGCACTGGAATTGCAGTGATTGTTGGTTTTGGTCCCGAAACCGCTGGTTGTTCTGGAATAGCTGGCTTTGGCTGCGGAGCTTGCTCAGCTCGTTCCTTTTCTTCTTCCTTGGGCATCTCTTTCTTACTAGGCACTTCTTGCTCAGGTAATGTCCCAAGTAAACGCAGTATGGTTTCTGCTTGGGGTTCACCGCCAGCATCTCGCAAACGCACAACTAACTCATCTGCCTGTTTACGCAGGGCAGGATCTATCACCTTCGCGAGTCTTAAGACTCTAACTATCCGCGCATATTGGCTTTCCAAACCCAGGGGCAATTTTGGCATTGGAGCTGGCGCGCTTGTAGCGCATAGTTGGCTTGCGATGAATAGATTTAGAATTATATAGTTGCGCTTCATGCTATTCCTTTTTAGCTCGCTATTTGCCACCAAATCTTTTAATTTCTGCATTAATTTTATTTTTGATCGGATCTAGGAAGTTGGAAATGGTTGTCTGCCCGCCCCAAAATGTGATTTTAATGTCCCCATTAATCTTATTTAATTCCTGCAAAGCCGCCTTTAATGGAACCAGCCCATATGGTGTAAATAAGCCGACTCCAACTTTGGATGCATCAAGTGATGCTGCAATATTTTTTACCAACTTGACCGATTCTTGCATGTTATTTTCTTTAAGCGCTGCTTCTAATGTCGCTAAGCTATCAATAATGTCTTTTCTGTTGGCTAAGCTCATTGCTGCTTCTTTTTTTCTTTCTCTTCTCTCGCACGCTGTGCAGCCTTTTGTTTTTCCTCTTGTTCGGCATGGGCTCGGGATGCCGCCAATCCAATTTGCAAGGCTGTTTCTTCCTGTTCAGCTAGTAGCTCAGAAACCATCTTTTGTGCTTTTGCTTTGTTGATCAAAGATCTAAGATTCCTACTTGCAGCACTTAAATATTCTATAGCACGTGGAATATCCTTCTGCACTCCATTGCCTTGTGCATACATCATGCCCAGATAAAACTGAGCATTGGCTCGAGCTTGGGGACTTGCTGTCTGGTTTAATGCCTTTTCAAAATGTTTCTTTGCTATCACATAATTTGGTGGCATTCGCGCGCCCAGCAAATTAATGCCTTCGTACGCAATTTCCCCAAGACGCCATTCAGCTTCTGCCTGAATTTTGGGGTTTACTGTCTGGTTGGCGGCTTCAGTTAAATATTGCAGAGCAGTTGCAGTATTTTTAACTACTCCATACCCATGAAGAAATAATTCTCCTAGCCAGCCGTTCGCAATAGCTCGCGCGTTCTGATTTACCGTCTGATTGGCTGCTCGGCCAAAATAATCTAAAGCTTGCGCATAATCATGGCGCCGCTCAAATATCAGCCCAAGACTTACCTGAACGCCAGCCCGCGTAAGAGGGTCTGTTTCAAGACTATTTGCAGCTCTTATCATTGCTGCCTCCATACTTTCAACTGGCATTGGCTGAGGGTGCGGTTGCGGCTCAGGTATCATAGGCTGCTGCGGCAGTAATACCTCTTGAACATAAGGCTTTGGCGCTGGCACAAATTCGCCGGCAGCTCGTTCTTCTGCTTCTTTCTTCCGCGTCGCATCCATGTTTTGATAGCGATCAACTATTAATCTTGTTTCTGGATCAGTAATAAAATCAGCTTCTGAGAAGGCATATTGGAATCCAGCTTCGGGATTTTTTGGTTCATAAATAAAATATTGAACCTTGCCCTCTATTGGCATCCGATTAAGCGGATTATTCGTTTCCTTAATTACCAATGGCCCAGATAAAGGATAATTTGGCCCAAAGCGCATGGTATTGTAGGTATAAGCATCGTAATAATGAACAAACAGTGGACCGCCAGCCCGTTCACGGGTAACTACACGGACCAAAATCATTGGATCATTGTGCTCTTTTTGGCGATCTAATAATTCGCCATAAGATTCTGTAGTAAGAGGTTCATCTTCAGTAAGCACAATCTCTTCAGGCTTGCCTCGTATCAGACCGCTTACGCGCACTGGAATTGCAGTAATTGCTGGCTTGGGTGCTGCAGCCGCTGGTTGTTCTGGAGCCAGAGGCTGTTGTGGAACCGCTGGTTTTTCTGGGGTAACCGGCCGTACCACCGTAGCTGCCTGTTCCTTTTCCTCGGGGGCTGGTTTCTTGCCTGCCATTCCCAATATGCCGATATAATGCTCGAGGGTTAATGCTTGCGGCTCGCCGCCAGCTTCTCGTAAATGAATAATTAGATCTTCAACTTCTTTACGCAAGCGAGGATCGATTTTAGCAAACCGCAACGTTCGCAGCATGGCTGTATATTGCTTCTCCAAGTTTTGAGGCAACTTTGGAAATGCAGGTTCGCTTGTTGCGCAGAGTTGGCTTGCGATAAATAGATTCAGAAATAGATATTTGAGCTTCATGCTGTCCCTTTTTTTACCAAATATAGTTTTTCGTGCTTATGCTCATGAAAAATATAGTTGATTGGGAACCATAAAAACAAGAGTTTTTATTTACAGGACAACAAAATTGATTGTTTTGGGGGGCGAGTTAACGTATTTATTAAGATTCGCTCTTTTTCTTAGCCGCTTTTTCTTCCATGCGCTTAATCTCAAAGTTTAAACAATTGATAATCTGATGTTTCCATAAGAATATGAAACTATTGCAATGAACAACAGGTATTTTGTCCTCTTTGCCTCAAGTATCCATCTTCCTCATCTGATTCTATTTCTGGTGGTGGTTGAGAAGGCTGCGGCAACAACACTCCTCGACGAGATCTTTGTTCTTTTTCCTTCTGTTCGGCTAAAGTTTTCGATTCAGCTATGGCTCTTTTGAGTGTTGTTTCGTCTTGCTGTTCATGCATTTGACGATTTATCGAAGCGAGTACTTTTGTAGCCTCACGTTGAGCATATCCCCTTCTAACCCATCCACTCTTGAGGGCAGCATCTAAATATTCATGGGCTAAGCCCTTATCACGTAGCACAGCGTAGCCATTATAGTACATAAATCCAAGATAGATTTGGGCATTTGCCCGCGCCTGAGGGCTCGCTAGTTGATGTAATGCTTTTTCAAAATAGCGTCTTGCCACTACATAATCGGGTGCCACTCTGATAGACGGTTCTTGGTGCGTATCTATATAGCCGTTATAATTAATTTCGCCAAGCCGCCATTCAGATTCGGCTTTCGCTTTAGGATCGACAATCTGATTTGCTGCATTTTTAAAATAACCTATCGCTTTTCTCATATGTTGAGGCACACCTTGTCCAAATAAGTAAATTTCCCCCAGCCATCCTTGGGCAATAGCTCGAGCATCAGGATTTACAGTTTGATTTTCGGCCAGCTCATAATATTCTCGCGCTCGTGCATAGTCTTCGTGGCGATAATAAATGCCAGCAAGCTGTGTTTGTAAATTTGCTCGAACAAATGGATCTTCTGTTGCGTCTATCAACCCATGCAAGGCGGCGATTTCAAAATCCTCATTGGGAAGCGTTTGCGGTCGAGGTTGCACTGCGCGTTGTGGCTGAGGTTCCCCGTGGAATCTGGGGCCTGGTTCTTGCCGATACGGTATTGATTCAGGCACCCGTTCTCCAGAGACATGCTCATAAGCCTCTTTCTTTCGACTCGCGTCAATATTTTGGTTCTCATCAACAACTAATCTGATTTGAGGATTCTTTATAAAATCAGATTCCGAGAAGGCATATTGAAATCCATTCACTGGTTCTTTAGGATTATAAATAAAGTATTGGACTTCGATTATTGGTTCATTATTTAGTGGATCATCAATATGAACTATATTTAAAGATCCCGATAAGGAATAATTTCGACCAAAGCGCCATACATTGAATGAATAGGCGTCGAAATAATGGACGAATGATTTATTATCAGCGGGATTATACGTGACTACGCGAGCCAGAATCATCTGCTTATTATGTTCCTTTTGCCTTTCCAATAATTCACCGTAGGTTTCTGCGGTTAGCGGCTCGGTATCCTCAAGATTGATGCTTTCAGGTTTTCCTCGAATTAAAGGACTTACCTGCACCGGGATAATTTGTGCCTTAACCTCGGGAGCTGCTGAGATTGTTGGCTGTTCTGGCATTGCGGGCATAAGCTGCGAAGCTTGCGCGGCTCGTTTTTTTTCTTCTTCCTTAGTCATTTCTTTCTTAATTAGCAATTTTGGCATTGGAGGTGGCGCACTTGTAGCGCAAAGTTGGCTTGCTATGACTAGATTTAGAAATACACAGATGAGCTTCATGTTGCCCTTTTTTTACAAAATATTGTTTTTTCGTGCTTATGCTCACGAACAATATATTTGATTGGGCTACCTAAAAACAAGAGTTTTTACTTATAGGGCAACAAAATTGGGTGTGTTTGAACGTATTTTATTGAGGTAAGCTCTTTTCCTTAGCCGCTTTTTCTTCCATGCGCTTAATCTCAAAGTTTAAGCGGCGGATATCGCGAACAGCTTTTTTGGCAGCCTCACCTGTTCCTTGTGCGGCAATCTTTGCTTGTTCAAGTTCCGCCCGCAATTGGCCAAGTTCATCCTTAGGTAGCGGGACTAATTCTGCAGGTTTCTCAACTTTTTTCGGTTGCTCTATCTCAGCAACTACCGGTTGTTCCACGATTCTAGCCGGTTGTCCTTCAGGAGCTTCATTTTCTGAAGGAGGAGCAGACGGGATTGGTAATTGGCTAGGTATAATGACTTTACCCCTTTTTTCTTTTTCCTCTTCTGGCATTTTCATTTTTGGCACTGATGATGCCTCTTCCTCTTCTTTTTCTGCCGCTTCTTTCTTTTCTACTTCTTCCGCTTCATAGATCAAAATGTATGGAAGGGCATTTTCCCGCACAAATCCTTTTTTCTCAAGATCTTTCATTTCGCCAATAGTTTTATGATCTATTTCTTTATCATCATTGGTATAAAACCAGCCGGCTGTCGGAGTGCGCACGTACGCAACATAATGCCCGCCTTCGCCGGTGCCAAGATGGCAAATAGCAGCATTAAGCCGATACATGCCACTGCTTTTGATTTCAGGATCTTGATATTTCTTAATAGACCATCGCAAGGGAATAGAAATTTTGCTATCAATGCGCGCTGAACGATAAACCACCCTTTCCTCTTTCTCAACTTTTTCTGTTTTGGCAGCGATTTTACTGGCAGGAGCTTTCTTTATTGCTTCCTTTTCTTTTCCCTTTTCTTCAGCTTCTTTCTTAGGAACCTCTACCTCAATAACAGTCGGAACACTTTCTGTTCTTTTTATAAGGACTACCAGTTGCTGTGGCGGATGAACAATGATCGTATGTTCATCGAAATAACGATCAGTCAGCGTAGTCAATGTAAACATGGAACCGGTTTGCCGCAGATCAGGCGGTATGGCCAATAAAAGTTCGTATTGATCTTCGGCCCGGCGAACTCCTTCAGACTGCGTTTTAAAATTAAATAATGTGTCTGGCAAAAAATCTTTTGCAGTCCCGCCAGTTGATTCAAAATTTTCAAGCCCGTTACGAAAAGCATTAAGCAAGGAACGAATAAATTCATCAGGATCGCCTTGCCTATATACCGGCCTACCTTCTTTAGTTATTGATATTGGCGGATTGATGGTATCGTATGCAGCCAATAACATATCGTCACTTATAGCATTTCCACGCATTTGTTTAAATACTTCGATAAAGTTAAGTGCCGTTTGATTCCCTTCATAGATTGCTTCATGAGCAAATAAAAAATTAATCAATGGCTGTATATCATATAAGGCTTGAAGAGCGCCGTTCATAAAACATACGTTGTTAGGATTTGGTAAAGAAACCGGCTCTCCCTCAACGCGCAATCCGAATTGCTTTTTTATCAATATCCGCAGCTTATTTTGATCGTACATACCGCTATATACATCCCAGGCTTGTTGAAGCAAAGGCTCATAAAAAGCCTTCAAAACATCTTCAGATAGATTAGGCAACATAGAGCGAACAATTACTCTTGCTTCAGCTTTTTGCTGTTGGGTGGGTTGTGCCGGTTTGGGAGCTGCACGTTTTCCATAACATGGTGCCGCTAAGAATAAGATGAGCAGTACATTTGAAATCTTCATCATTGTCCTTTTAAAATTTTCCGGGTCTTCTTTCCAACTATACAAAATTATAGATGCGATCAGCAAGATTCTTAGACTAAAAGGGTAGAATCATCCTCTAATTCATAATCTTCGAATTTTATTAGGCTAACTTCCTTTTGATGCTTAGCAAACCAATCTTCTATGCCTTGTGTATGTTCTTCGATCCAAGCAAGAGCCTCCTTCTTGTCTTGTTCAAATGCAATCTCCCAAGACGATTGCGTTCCGCATTTAAAACAACAGTTGTCACAAGCATGTTCTGATTTATATGACATTTGAACTAAAGCTTCATCATGCCCAAGCAAACGCCTGATTAAATATTCATTAGCAACCGATAGTTTTTTTGCTTTAAAAATCAACAACGCCTCAATCCCACCCTGTGGCGTAAAAAAAAGCATATTTGATCTATTGGACTTGTCTTCATGGTAGCTCATATAGGAAAAGTGTAATTCTGCAAGCAATTTTTCCATATTTTTATCGCCATTTAACATCGTGTTAAATAGTTTGGCATCTTCCTCCTGATCAGGCATCCATACATTTTTATAACCTGTTATCATATGCGCAAGCACAGACTCAATGCCACCCTTTTTTACTGCTCCTGCATTAAGATTTTCTGCTTCGCATACGAGTGCTCTGCAAAGTTCCATACTTGGCTCATAGGTATTAATGAGTCGCCAGAAGGGGCGTCTGGCACTTTCAGAAAGTTGCGTTGACATAGCGCGGAAGCGTGCTTCATCCTTTGGCGTCCTTGGCGAAGGGGAGACCCTCGTTGCTTGCAAAGAAATTATGGGTGAAAAAATGATGAGAAGAAAGAAACGATTCATCGCGCTCTTGCCCTAGTTGAATGAGATCATACTAATACAATAGGGCATTTACATGCAGATAAGCAATAATTTAATGAGTTGAGCAGGTTTCTTTGTTCAGGATAGATCTGAATTGAAAGGCTTTAAGAAGTAGAAAGGGGAGCCATTTGGCTCCCCTGTAGAATTATTAGCGACGGCATTGGCCGTTAACGCAAGCTGGCTTTTTAACGCCGTTTTGGGTTGTATTCCCAGCGGCTTTATTTGCCTTACGACCGTGGCCTTTGCCATGGTTCTTGCCGTGGCAGCGTTTACCTTGGCCATTTGCTGTTTGGGCAGTTTTGCCTTTTCCAGCATGATGGCTGTGCTTATGACCAGCAAAAACTGGGGTAGCAGCTACTAAAGCTAACACTGATAAAAGTGAAAGAATGTTCTTTCTTAACATATTTAGACTCCATTTAAATAATAGGGTTAAAGGATGATTTCATAATACATATAGAATTAGGGGGCGCAAAAGGTGGGGGGTGGGGTAAATCCAGACAAATTGTCAGAAAATGACTAAACTGCCCGTTCCCCGAAAGGCTCTTTCGACCCCGAACTCCCTTAAAAGGAACTCTGGTGGCCTATTTACCATCAGGGATGATGAAAACGAAAATTTGGAAGACAATACTATCATGATCACTAGTTGGCTGACCCTCGTACCCCCATTGGCGGTGTTATTTCTCGCCCTTATTACCAAAAAAATTGTACCTGCCCTTTTGTCGGGCATTGTTGTTGCAGCTCTTATAGTTTCCCATTGGGCACCTTTGGCAGCCGTTGAACTTGTGGCAACTAAAGTTTACGGGGTGGCAACAGACATTGATAATTTATTAATGTTTGGGTTTTTGCCCGTTCTTGGCACCCTGATTATGTTGGTTAAACATACGGGCGGTGCGCAGGCATGGGTTCATTTGATATCCAAGAAGGTTCACACAAAAAAACGTGTTGAATTAGCTACGCTTGGTTTTTCGTCGCTTTTTTTCATGGATGATTATTTTAATACGTGGACGGTTGGCCCAGTAATGCATCCTTTAACAGATCGTTACGGGATTGCTCGCGCGAAATTAGCATTCTTTATTAATATGTTAGCGCCAAGCTTGGCAATTATTTTTCCGGTCTCAAGCTGGGTTGCAGTAATTCTTGGTCAGATGGAACAATCAGGCATATCAACGCAACCAAATGCTCTAATTAAAAGTGATGCTTTTAGCATGCTCCTGCAGGTAATACCATTTATGTTTTATCCGATTATCGCGATTGCACTCACCTGGTTTATTGTCGCAGTAGGCATTTCTTTTGGTCCCATGAAAGAACAAGAAGATATAGCCACCGAAGCGCATCACGAAATGCTGGTACCAGCCGGAAAAGGTACCGTTTGGGATTTCATTGTGCCACTCGGTGTGCTCATGATACTTTCGCCATCAGTCATTTTAGCAACTGGTGGTTACTGGTTATTTGGGGGATCGTACTCATTTCCTGATGCACTCAGCCATGCCAATATTTTTAAAGCGTTACTGCTGAGCTCGGGCACCACTTTGCTTTTCACAACCATCTACTATAGCGTTATGGGCAAACTGACTGTGCGTGACTTTCTTACGCTTGCAAAAGAGGGTACTACAATGATGACCTCTTCTATTACGTTGCTCTTTCTCGCCTTTGTTTTTGGTAGCTTTTTACGTACCGATTTACCGGCAGGAAACTTCTTGGCTACAACCGGCATAGCTTCATTACCATTACCGCTATTACCTTTTATTTTCTATGCCATTGCTGCTTTCAGCGCAAGCGCTGTTGGCTCAGCTTGGGGTACTATCATGGTATTTTTCCCGGTAGCTGTACCAATGTTTGTAACTTTATACCATGCCACCCCGCCTGCTATTGCGGCATACCTACCATTGCTTGCGCCAACCTTGGGCGCAATATTATCTGGTGCTGTGGTAGGAGCTCAAGTATCGCCAATCGCCGACAATGTAATAACCTCATCTCTTGCGACAGATACTAATGTTCTTTTGCATGTAAAAACGCAAATTCCGTATATCATTCCGGGCATTATCGCGACTGGTATTTCCTATTTGATTTCAGGATTTATGGTACCGACCATGCCACTACTCGGCTGGCTGGTTTCATTAGTAACTGGACTTGCTCTTACGTTTGGCATGCTGCTTGTATTGAATGGACGAAAAATTAAATAATTTAAATATTGGATCTGGTATTTTATTCTGGTTCTTCTTTTTTTATCCGTTTACTTGGTTCTTCTTCTTCACCCCATAGCTGTCGTTTAGCTAAAAGGCGGCGTTGTTCTTCTTCTTCAGCCTTTACTTTTCTTTCGCGGGTTCTAACAGCGGCAGCTTCCATATCGGCTATATTTTGTTCCGCTTGTTTTCGCAATTGCGGATTTGCATTCGGATCCGTAACAATCTGATTATAATAATCCCACGCAAACACAAAATCTTGTAATACACCTGGGCCGCCACGCATATATATATTACCGAGAAGTAGTTTGACATCTGGGCGATCTGCAATCGGCGCAAGATATCGCCGCGCCAAACCGAAATCCTGAATAACACCGTGGCCCCCGTTGTAAAAGATGTTACCAAGTAAATACCGAGCTTGGGCCAGTTTAGCCGAACTAAGTTCGTTAGAATTTACCGCTGCTTCAAGATACATCACAGCATGTCCATAATTCTGTTGCTTATCATAAACTAACCCTAGACCATATCGTGCTTCCGCAGGCAGATCATTTGGTATTAATGGATGGCGCAAGACCTTATCAAAATAATTTTGCGCCCGCCTTAAACTTTCTGGATCCCCAAGATTTAGATAATAATTCCCAAGAGACAGTTCGGCCCGAGCTTGAGAAACCCAATCCACCCCTTGTGCAGATACTGATTCCCAATAGCCGAGTGCCCGGGGCACATCTCGTTGTACCCCATGTCCATACAAATACATTGTACCCAAGAAGAAACGTGCTTTTTGCAAAGCATTCCAAGAATTTGCTGGATCAGGATTATCAATAACAGATTGGAAGTATCGCGCTGCTCGTGGATAGTCTTGCTCAACACCAAAGCCGCCCGTATAATAGATTTCACCAAGGAGCTCCTGCGCCTGCTGCCAGTAACCACCAGAACGTTCTCGCTGTATATGCTCAAAGATTTGGCTTGCCAGGGCATAATTTTTTGGGACGCCTTCACCTGCATAATAAATTTTCCCCAATGAAAGCGTTTTGGCAGCCCTTTTATCGGGAGCTACGGTACTGCGATTTATTGAAGCAAGCAAAGTACCAATTCTTCGATTACGGGGAACACCACGAGGAAGAGTTAACTGCGGTATGGCAGCTTGCGGTTGGGCTGGAGCAGGCCGTGCCCGGGCGGGTTGCATTGGTGGCAGCAATACCTCTTGAACTTGAGATCGCGGTGCGGATACCCATTCACCGAGCCTCCGTTCACGGGCTTCTTTTTTGCGTGCCTCACTCATATTTTGATATTCATCAACTACTAATCGAGTCTCAGGGTTGTTTCTAAAATCGGTTTCAGAAAAAGCTAATTGAAATCCACGTGTCGGATGGTTTGGATCATAACTAAAATATAGAATATCTCCGCTTATGTTGAGATTATTTATCGGGTTTGAAGGATGAACTACGCCAATTTTCCCCTTCAATGGATAATTATTACCAAAGCGCCATACATTAAATGAATAAGCATCGTAGTAATGAATTAACATTTTGCCTGCTTTGTCATAGGTCACAACGCGGGCAATGATCATCGGGTCACCATGCTCTTGTTGTCGTTGCAATATCTCGTTATAGGTTTCATGCGTCAATGGTTCATTATCGGCAAGATTTAATTCTTCTCCTCGGCCGCGAACCAATGTACTCATTACAATAGGAATGGTTTGTGGTTGCGCGGGCTGCACTGCTGGTTCACTTTCTGGTTGAAGGGCCACGGCAGCTTCTTGTTTTTTTTCTTCCGCAGCTCGCTCTTCCATTAGAGATCTCAACGCATCGCCTTGGGGTGCTCCTACCGTGTGCAAGCGACGTATTGCATCCTCTACCAACTGGCGAACATAGGGAGTAATTGTCGGTGACTGATGTATGAGTTTTACCATTCTGTCATAGAGATTTAACAAATATGGTGCGATGGGTCGTCCGGGCGCTGGCGCTGAAGTAGCTACCAAAGATAGTGGCAAGCATAGGACGAAGAGTAAGTTAATTAGCTTCATCGGATCCTTTTGTTGTATACATTGCATTGTATATACAGCTTAAAGGATCGGAGCCGGCCAAAACAATAGTTGTTGATGATTCGTAAAGAAAAATATAATTATGGAAATACGTGAAGAGTTACGCGGTCATTTTGTGTTTTGAACCATTCTTTATAATCTTTTGAATGCTCTTCAATCCATTTTAATGCTTCAGCCTTATCGTGCTCAAAAATCTTTTTCCACGAATTGATTTCACCAAAACAAGAGCACCCGTCATCACTCTTCTGACCAAGTTCATAGGCTTCGATAATATCTTGTTCGTCATGCCCAAGGAGATGGCGTTTTAAATATTGGTTCTGAAGCCTGAGATATGTGGACTTATAAAATAATATTGCATTCCTTTCTCCCTCAGGTAAATACAATAGTGAGTTATGCGATAAAGCAAATTCAATTAATGAAAAATTTGCGATTTCCTCTTGCGTCAGTTCTCGTGTAGGAAATAGCATATGCGTGATATGCAGCTCATTAAACAGTAATCGCATCGCCCTTTCTTTCAGTAAGGCATTCAGTTTGGGGCGGCCCTCATCACCATCTAATAGCCAAACCTTCTTATAACCGGCTACCAGGTGGGCAATAATCGGCTCAATTTCTTTTTCGCCCATTGCAGCCGCATTCAGGCCTTCTTCTTCACACGTTAATGTGCGGCATTGTTCTGGAGACGGTTGATATTTTTGGATTAATCGTAAAAAACGTTGCCGTGCATCCGCAGTTAACATCTGAGCGATATCAGGTCTCATGGCAGAAAGTTTTGGGGTGGTTATCGGAATGACCTGCGTAGCAGACAACGATAAAGAAAATACTGAAACAATTGAGGTTACGATTTTTTTCATTTTTACTTTCCTTTATGTTAAACCTTATTCTTATAATACTGGATCAGCTTGGGCAATAGCAAGCCTTTCCCGCAATGCAAAAGATTTCGATATTGATAAGCTACCTTTCCCTAATACAGATAAGGAAATAGATGATTAGACGAGTTACCGGCACCCAAGACTTTTTAGACTTAACCTTACTTAATTTCATTCTTGAGCAATCCAAGAAATATCTAAAACTTCACCACTTCTCAGAAATTATGGTGCCAATTTTAGAGCCAACAGAACTTTTCAAACGATCGCTTGGCGTAGAAACCGATGTGGTAAAAAAAGAGATGTATCTCATCTCAGGGCACGAAGATATTTGTTTACGTCCTGAAGCTACTGCATCAACAGCCCGCGCCTTTGTAGAAAACGGGATACAAACAACGCCCTGGAAAGTTTTTACCTGGGGGCCCATGTTTCGTCACGAACGGCCACAAAAAGGTAGGTACCGGCAATTCCATCAGTTAAGCATCGAGGTGATAGGTACGAATGCGATTGCCCAAGATGTGGAAGTTATCACCCTTCTCGATCGTCTATTTTCACAAATTCTTGCCTTTGATTCATATGCGTTGCTTATCAACTTTTTGGGCTGCCATGAAGATCGCGATGCTTTTAAAGTTGAGCTTCGAAAATTTTTAGAACTGCACGCAAATGAAATCTGCGATACCTGCAAAGTGCGCATGAATACTAATATTATGCGTGTCTTTGATTGCAAAAATGAGCATGATAAACAGCTCTATACTCAAGCACCACAAATTATTAAACATCTTTGCAAAATATGCGAAGCAGAATGGCAAGAACTTCAAGAGCTTCTTGAGCTTCTCAGCGTTTCATTTCATGTACAACCAACTTTAGTTCGTGGATTAGATTATTACCAAAAAACCGTCTTTGAATTTGTATCTGGAAACCTTGGCGCACAGAATGCCTTCTGCGGCGGCGGGCGATATCACAAGCTAGTAGAAATTGTCGGGGCGAAAGAAGACCAGCCGTGCGTTGGTGCAGCCATTGGCATAGAACGATTATTGCTGATGCTTGAACTAATAAAAGATAAATTGCCATTGCCACAGCAACCAGCAATTCAGGCGGTTATCCCTGTTGAAAAAGCGCAGCATGCAATCGCTTTGCTGGTTGGGCAAGAGCTCATTAAACATGGTATTTGTGCCCAGGTCATGATTGAAAACGATTCGCTTAAAAGCATGATGCGCCAAGCCAATAGAATTGGCGCTCAACATGCCATCATCATTGGCACTGATGAACAGGCTAAAAAAGAAGCGCGCGTTAAGAATATGATGACGGGTGAAGAGCAAAGTGTGAAACAGGCTGAGTTAGTCCAGTTTTTGGGTAAAAATTAGATACGTAAACTAGTTCGTTAACAAAGCAAGCAAACGCAGCAGAGTGTGGACTGTATCAAAAGTTGAGTTTCTTGCGGTCATTTCAGTAAAAACTCTTGATTTTTACCAGCACGACCTGCTACCTTTAAATCATGATATGACAACAACATTAAAAGGATATCATGATCAAGAGGAACATATTTCTGCTATTGCTCAGCTTTGTCTGTTCAGCACAGGCCATTTCTTTCCGCGATTATTATCATGGCAATGCGGAATTAGGGATCCCATCACATGAAAAAGACATTGTTGAAGCGGTTAGATTAGGCTCATTGAATTTAAACAATAAAGACCTTACTGATTTGATTGGCTTCAATGAGATTCCTGGCCTTAACTTGCTTCGAACGCTTTTTCTCAACAAAAATCAGTTCTCTATTCTTCCGGAAAATATTTTCGATGGCCTAACTTCACTTCAGGAGCTCTACCTCTCCAATAACCAGCTCAATATGCTTCCTGAGAATATCTTCCGTCGCCTAACTGCACTTAAAATACTTGTGCTCTACAAGAATCAGCTCATTATGCTTTCAGAGAATATTTTCCATGGCCTAATTTCACTTCAGGCGCTTAATCTCGAGAATAACCAACTTATTGCGCTCCCGGGGAATATCTTCAGTGACTTGCCTGCGCTTCGATTGCTTTATCTCGGCGACAATCCAATACCTTTAAGCCAAGCACAATTACGTAAGGAACTAAGATTGCCAGCCAATGTTTTGCTGGAATTTAAAACTCAAAAACAAGAGCGAGCAGAACAGGAACTGTTCAGATCCATTGAGAATGCGGATGTCTCAACATTGCGTAAGCGACTTGAAGCTATCAAACGCCGCAATATTCTCGGGCCTAAGATGCATACAATAGACATATCAAAAATACGAGATTCCCATGGCGATAATCTATTGCATGCGGCAATAAGAGATGCAGCCAAAAGAATTGGCATTGTAAATGCTATGACTATTGGTTTGCCAGAGAAGGAAAAGGCGGCGGCTAAAGAAGTTCAAGCTGAACAAAAAGCAAAGATTAATCAGAAGTACATGAAAATAATAAGCGTTATTCTCTCATGTGGCGAAAAATGCGTTCAAGAAATGCTCTTTACGCCCAATGCTGAAGGTGAACAAGTTATTGATGCAATAATCGCCAAACTTGGATTAGATAGTCCAATATATACGGCGATAATCGACGCACTAACTCAAGCAAAAGAAGAGGAAAAGAAAGAAAAAGAACAAGAAACACAGGCCAAACATGAACTATAAAAATACTATATTTCTACTATTGCTTAGCTTAGGCGGCTCTGCACAAGCCATTTCCTTCCGGGATTATTACCGAGGCAATGCGGATTTGGAAATCCGGCCACACGAGAAAGAAATTAATGATGCAGTTGCATCAGGCACATTGAACTTAGACAACAAACATCTCACTGATTTATCTGGCTTCAATGAGGTTCCTGGCCTAACTGCACTTCGAACTCTTTATCTCTCCTTCAACCAGCTTACTTCACTCCCACAGAATATCTTTCATGATTTAACTGGTCTTCGATCACTTTATCTTTACAACAACCAGCTCACTGAACTACCAGAGAACATATTTCATGGCCTGACTAGGCTTCAATCTCTGTATCTCTACCATAATCAGCTCGCTGCACTCCAAGAAAACGTCTTTCAGGGTCTAACAGCACTTCAAACCATTGATCTTTCTTATAATCAGTTCACTTCAATGACAGCCAATATCTTTCGAGGTCTACCTAGACTTCAAAATCTTTATCTCGCCAACAACCCAATATCTTTAAACTCAGCACAATTGCGCAAAAAATTAGGATTGCCAGCCTATGTTTCACCTCATTTTAAAACGCCGGAGCAAAAGCAAATAGAACGAAGTTTATTCGCATCAATTGAGAATGCTGATGTTTCGAGATTGCGCCAACGATTGTATGACATCCAAGTAGGCAAGGTACGCGCGCCGGAGCGAGGTTTTATAGATATCTCAAAGATACGGAATGCCAAGGGTGATAATCTGTTGCATGCTGCCATACGCGAAGCAGCCAAAAGAATTGGCATTGTACAAGCTATGACTGTTGGGCTGCCAGAAAAAGAAAAAGTTGAAGCGAGAGAAGTACAAGCCGAACAAAAAGCAACAATTAATGATCGCTATATGAAAATAATAAGCGTCATTCTGTCATGCGGTGAGGAATGCGTTCAAGATATGCTCTTTACACCCAATGCCCAAGGCGAACAAGTTATTGATGCAATAGTCGCCAAACTTGGATTGGATAGTCCGATATATGAAGCGATAATCAAAGGGCTGACACCTGAAGAATCCCCCGCTGCCACATCAGCCACCGACCATTAATTTCTCAATTTCATCGGCGGAGCTTGGTAATTGTTCACTTAGGCATACATTGCCACCGTTGACGATCCAATAATTATCTTCGATGCGTACGCCAAGTTCTTCTTGCGGCAGATAGATACCAGGTTCAATAGTAATTACATCGCCCTCTTGCAATGGTTCAGCCGAAGAGCCAACATCATGGACATCTAGGCCAAGGAAGTGCCCGATACCATGAGGCAACTCATAATTAGCTTTTTCTTTCAAAAATGCCCGAGCCAGATGATTTAATGATTTATCGGGCTCGTCTTTATTATTCAACCAATACCCAGGCGCTGCTATACCGGCAATAAACTGTTGGCAATCGAGCACGATGTTATATACCTCGCGTTGTCGGTCAGAAAATTTGCCGCCGACCGGAAAGGTTCTTGTTAAATCAGCACAATATTGATCATACATGGCACCAATATCGACTACTACCAGATCACCCTTTTTCATTTGCCGATTATTTTCTCGGTAGTGAAGCACCGTTGAGTTTATGCCTGAGCCTACAATGCTGGGAAACGCTGCGCCTTGTGAACCAGCTTCAGTAAATACATATTCAAGTGCTGCCTGCACTTGGTATTCATAATTATCTGGTTTTATTACCCGGCTGGCGCCTTCATGGGCCATCATCGTGACATCAACTGCTTGATAAAGCGCTTCAATCTCCGATGAATCTTTTTTCCGGCGCAGTTTAGCAATTTGGGGTGCAGCATCATGCCAATGAAGATTGGGAATATAATTTGCCAATTGGTTCAACATGAACCGCTGTTCCATAAGCATGCATTTTGAAATCGTAAATAAATGGCGAGACTGCTCTACCGAACTGCGCAATCGTGCTAATAGCTGTTCATATTCTTCTGGATGTAAGAGCGGGCAGATTTCGAATGTTTTGCTTAATGCGCCTAAGAGTTTGATTTCAGCAACCTGAATCTGCTGAGCTACTTCTTCGGTCGGCAATAACCAGGTATGCATCCAAACGGCACGCTTGTCGCCATAATTGGGTAAATACAAAGTTGCTCTGCCATCAAGCTCTAACCATAAAATAGTTGCGGGCTCTTGGATGCCCGTAAAATAGTAAAAGGAACTATCTTGGCGGTAACGATAATGTTCATGTTCGAAGCCGGCGAAAAGAATAACGGCGCCTTGTTCAACGCCGAATGAAGTTTTGAGTATGTCGACGAGGGCGGCTCGTCTTTGGGCGAAAATTGAAAAGTCGGTAATCATGAATTCTCTTTTTTTAAAGGATGAATTTTATTTTTATATTACGGATAAAGTGGTCTTCGCGCTCTGATCCTTCGATTAACTCAGGATGAGCGCAGTTTAAGTATCTTTTACCACAACTAATAAAGTAATGTAATTGTCAGAACGGCCGGCGTTCGGAAAGCGCTTTAAATACAGTCAACCTATCCATATATTCCAATGATGAACCAACTGGAATGCCCCGTGCAAGGCACGTTACTTTAATGGGGGCTTTTCCAATCTGATCTTGTGCGCCACCAGATAATTTAATCTTATGGATTTGGGAAGAAATAAAGGCAGCCGTTGCCTCGCCTTCGGGTGTCTGATTCGTTGCCAAAATGACCTCATCAATTTCATTGGCAGAAACCCGTGCAATCAATTCCTTAATAGTAAGATCATCGGGATTAATACCATCGAGTGGGCTAATGGCGCCGCCGAGTACATGGTACACACCTTGGTAGCCACCGGTTTTTTCGATAGCAATAAGTTCTTGCCAGGTTTCGACTACACAAATGATTTTTTTATTGCGTCGTGGCGACTGGCAAAAAAGGCAATTACGATCTTTTTCTACCCAGGTAAAGCATTGCGGGCAATGGATAATATTCTCTTTTGCTGCTTGGATTGCATGGCAAAATTGCTCAGCTCGCTTAGCATCCATTGATAAAAAATAGGATGCTACCCGATAAATATTTTTTGAAGCAAGATATGGTACTTGCTGCAGTTGTTTGAGGAGAACTTGAAGTGATGGTACATCATTCATAATAAGACTTTATGCCATACGTCTAAATATAATCGGCGCGGCGCCGACAATAGTGCTCACAATAAAGAACAATGACAATCCGGCTGAAAATCCTACAGCGAAGGCGCCGAAGAACAATGCCATAATTACACCTTGAACACGCTGCTGTTTTTCACCAGCCGTTATGGTCGTCAACAAGAATGATCCGGCAACCAATACTGGCAAAATATAATATGGATCCTTAGCAGAAAGGTCGCGCATCCAGAGGAAAGGCGCACGATAGAGCTCAATTGATGACGATAATACACGGTTCATAGCAAAGAAGATCGGTAATTGTAGCAATAATGGTAAACAACCGGCGCCAAATCCGCTCAAGCTTGCCAAACCATACTTTTGTATTAAGGCATTTTGTTCACGTTGCAATGCTTCAGGATCATCCTTATAGCGTTGCTTTAAATATGCCATCTTTTTTTGCATCTCTTGCGCTTGTTGGGCAGTTTTTGTTGAACGCATTGAAAGTGGTAACAAAAGCAATCGCAGCAATAAAGTAAATATAATTATTGACCAGCCAAAGCTATGCAGATAATGTGCAAGCCATTTTAGAATCATGAGCATTGGCTTCGCCATGAATCCAAGCCAACCATAATCAAGTGTATCGACTAACCGTGGATCAACGGCGACCAAGGCCTCATGCTCTTTTGGTCCAATGAAGAATGAAAGTTGCCAACTCATACTTTTTGAAACCGTTGGGCCTTCGAGAATAGGGTATACGTTCTCAACCCCTACACGATAATAGGTTCGTTGCACAAAATGTTGTGGATCAGCAAAAAGAGCATGTAGAAAATAACGGTCTTCGGCGCCAAAACCTGTCGGTGCCAACCAAAAGCTATCATTAAGTCTTTCGCGATAACCTACAAGACCATATTTAGTGATTGAGCGATTTTCTTCTATAACCCCCGATACACTTTCCGGTTTGGTATGATCAAATAGATACGGGCTGGCGAAGATTAATCGTGGCTTAATAGATCCGCCCTCATGGGGAGTGACCGTTAATACTACATCAATTTTGTAGGCGTCTTTATCAATAATGAATAGCTTTTCGATGGAGCCTGCTTTGGTTGTAGCATGATACTGTACGCGAACCTGCTTTTCATTTTCGTTCAATTCACCAAGCGTATAGAAATATGGAGTGTACTCATTCAATGCAACTAAAAAGAAGGCTTTTTCGCGATCAACTTCTGGTTTTGGATGAATAGTTTCTAGATCAATAATTACACCGTCGGTTTTACGCTGATAGATTGCCGAGGTTAGCGCCGCACCATGATTTGAAAAATCTAGTTGGCCATAGTTGGTTTTAACCGTTGTGCGTTGTTCGGGTACCGCTTCACCTTCAGCAAAGTTTACTTCACGATTAAGTGGCTCTTTTTTTAGCTCTTCCGATTTGGGTGCTTCAAAACGTTGGCCTGGCGTTTCAGCTGATGGCTGTTGCGGCCCCATGTACCATTGAATGGCCCAAGTTACGCCGAGTGCTAAAACAACAGGAATGATAAGATCGCGTATATTCATGTAAGCTCCGGAAAATTATATAAAGGACGGGTAGCTTAGCAGATTTACTCGATACATGAAGGTCAAAAAGATGATGGCATAAGCATTAAAGACTACTCTCTTCTTTGCAAACTGACGTTTGGCTTCTGCATACTAGAGTAACAACAAAAAAGGGCGATTAGCCTAACTAGCAAATATCATTAATATATTTGGGCATTTCAACTTACTAATTGTGGCTGCATGGAAATAAAAAAATTAGGTGTATTTGATTCCGGCATTGGCGGATTATCCGTTCTTCAAGAGCTTTTTAAATTGCCAATACCAAACTTTGTTTATTTTGCTGACACCAAGAACTTGCCTTATGGTGAAAAGAGTCCGCAACAAATTAAAGAGTTCACTCTCAACGCCGTGCGCTTTCTGGTTGAAAAGGAACAGACTAACGCCATCGTGCTTGCTTGCCATACCGCCTCGGCCATAGCCTTAGAGCATGTACAAATAGCCTTCCCCGATATATCAATTTTTGGTGTAATTGATCCGGTGGTGCAGGCTGCAGTTACAGCCACAAAAAACCAGCGCATTGGCATAATAGGCACGCCGGCTACGGTCGCTAGTGGCATGCATAAAGCCAAAATTCTCAAACTCAATTCGGCATTCCAGATTTTTGCCCAAGCTGCTCCAAAATTGGTACCACTTATTGAAGATGGCAAACAAAAAACCTCTGCCATGACAGCAGCGATTTGGGAATACCTTGCCCCGCTGCAAGATGCTGGCATCGATACCTTAATTATTGGCTGTACGCATTATGAGCTTATTAAAGATGAAATACGCGAATTAGCAGGAACCCCTGTACAGCTCGTCAGCGCACCCGAACTTACTTTAATGGCTTTAAAAGCCGGCTTGGGCAATTCTGCCAACCATCCACAAAAATGCTTCTACCATGTTTCTGGCGATCTCCAAAAGTTCATACTAAATGCCAGGAAAATTGGCATTGGGCTAGAAATTAATAGCCCGGAGAATTCAGGTCCTATTGTTGCGGGCCATTTGCTTGAGCATTAAAAATATGTAACCTGCACTCCCCGATAATTTAGGTAGGTTTAGGGTAAAGGGTTAGAATATTATGATTATGAAACATTTCTTTACGCTTTCGATACTAGGGGCCCTGCCAATTTTAGGTGGTTCTGCAACTAGTTCTTTACCAAACAAAAACTCTAATGCAGCAATACAATCTACATGCGAGCTTCACCGCCAAAGAATGTTACGCCGATTTACGCTCATGGAACTGCTCGCTCAAACGAATGAAAAATTAGGGCAAAGCAATGGCATGGATAGTCGTGAAAAAGAACTTAAATCGATTATTGAGCGACTCAATACTGAACTAGATACGCTGAACCAAGAACTTGGACCTCTGCAAGAAAGCTCTCGCGATGGAACATTCCTTGGCTGCGAGATCATGTAAGGTGACTATGTTGGTCGACCGTGGTATAGATGTTGCATCAAGGCTCCAATAATAGGAACACAATGAATAGCAAAAAATTGATCTTCATGGCCATCGCATGCAATTCAATTGCTGCCTTGGCAACAAGTGCTGCACCAACTGAGGCACTAGCATTCCAACAATTCCAAGCTGGCCAAATTGCGGCGCTTACCCAATCAACAGACAGTGAGGTTATTGAATTTTCAGCCCATGACTCTCTGATCTCTGTACGAGCCCTCTTGCTCAATCTGGGAGCTGTAACTGACCCGGGCAAAGAACCTGCTTTAAAAAGGTTACGCAAAGAATTGCAAAGCCTCTTACAGTTAGCAGAGAAACAAATGAAAGATAATTCGGCAAGTCCACGTGATGAGATTGAACAGAAAGCCCGATCATCCCAATCTTTTTGTGCCGCAAAAAGTATCGAGCCATTACCTATTACCCCAGCAATTTGCACTAAGTTGCTAGGGACCTGTCCATTTACTCAGCGAACTATTGAAGCTGAGATTAATAATGATTCATTGACAGTGCAGGTATTTGTACGATTAGAAGATTCATCTAACCCACCCAGGAATCCGGATGTTTCGCTCGTTCCGGAACCAGAGCTCTTCGCAACCGCAATGACCATAGAGTTGCCTAAGACAAAAAAATATCAGTTGTCTTATATCGATGTTCATCGAAATAATGTTTTCTCTATTTATTTAAAAGAAGCTGGCAAAGCGAAAGAGAAACGTATGACTTTTATGACTGCACACAACCATCCCGTATATCGTTATTGTGGTGCTCATGATGGGTATATGAAACTGTACTTCAACGATTTAGATACCGGAAAAAATGAAGAAGCTGGTTGGGGTTGCGCTATAATGTAGCTATCTATAAATCTTATCTTAAGCTATTCTCCCGGCTAGGTTTTTTTTAAAAAGGGCTAGAACATGAGAATGCAACCGCGACAATTTCGAATTGGCGAATTGGCAAAAAATCTAGGTGTAGAGCGTTTTGTGGTGCGATTCTGGGAAAAGGAATTTGGACTCAGCACCGCTCGATCCGAAGGCGGCCAACGTTTTTTTGAAGAAAAAGATCTTGAAAAATTACAGCTCATAAAAAAATTGTTGTATGAAGATGGCCTCACCATAGCCGGTGCAAAAAGAATCTTGGCCGACAAAGAAAGACTCAAATTAATTGTACCTTCTCACATAACTACCATGGAAGAAGAAGTGGTAGAGACAGCTCCCCACATTACTTTAGCAGAACATGAACTAGCCGGCTGCACACCGGATAATTGCAAACTTCGTGATCAATTTGATCAGCTCAAAGACCAATTAATTAAATTAAAAAAGATTTTATTAAAAGTGCAGTTTCAACCAGCTGAATCATTAACATCGGCTGAAGAATTACAACAAAGTGAAACGCAACTCAGCATGTCAGAAACGTCTACTCCCGATTCGGACATAGTTCAATCAACTGGATAATTTTAAACAACATGTATCGCAAAACATCACATTTACATTTCGTTGGCATCGGCGGTATCGGCATGAGCGGTATTGCCAAAATTCTTAAATACCAAGGCTATTTTGTTTCGGGCTGCGATTTGGATTTAGAGCAAAAATCGGTTGAAGAACTTGTTGAGCTCGGCTGCCCTATAACCCATGGCCATAACACCCCTGCTTGTCACGATCCATCTATTGATGTTTTGGTTTATTCATCAGCAGTTAACGGCTCAAGCCCGGAAATTATTGCGGCCCAGCAGCGGGGTATTCCAACAATTCCGCGTGCTCTCATGCTCGCTGAACTCATGCGAATGAAATACAGTATAGGAATTGCCGGATCTCATGGTAAAACAACCACAACCTCCATGGTCTCACATATTTTGATAGAGGGGCGGTTGGATCCGACTGTAATAATTGGTGGTCATTTAAAAAATATTTCAGCACATGCTCGGCTAGGCAAGGGCGACTTCCTGGTTGCAGAAACCGATGAGAGCGATCGCTCATTTTTGTATCTCTACACAACGCTCGGCGTTGTTACCAATATTGATTTGGAACATTTGGAAACGTATACCGATATGCAGGATATTAAGGAAACATTTAAAAAGTTTCTGAACAACCTGCCCTTCTATGGCAAAGCGATTGTGTGTGTTGATGATGAACAAGTTCGTTCACTACTTCCGATGCCACATATTAAAACAATAAAATATGGGTTAGAGGATAACCGGGAATTGGCTGATATATATGCCACCAATATCACTCTGCAGGCTGATCATTCCACCTTTACCATCTTTAGTAAGGCTGATCCACAATCTGAATTCAAAGAACTTGGTATGGTTACCTTGGCAATGCCAGGGCGTCATAATATTTTAAATTCATTAGCGGCGACTACCGTAGCATTAGAATTGGGCGTATCATTTGATACTATTGCCACTGCATTAGCAACTTTTAAAGGCGTTGATAGGCGCTTCAGCTTCAAAGGTACTTTCAATGGTGCCGAATTATTTGATGATTATGGTCATCATCCAAATGAAATTTACAACACGTTGTTAGTAGCAAAGAGACGTGCACAAAAAAAATTAACCGTGGTTTTCCAACCGCATCGTTTTACACGGACTCATAAACTCTGGGACAGCTTCATAGATCTTTTTGCCAAGAGTGATCTTAACCATCTAATTATTACCGATATCCATGCTGCCCATGAGCAACCAATCGATGGCATAACGGCTGAAAAATTAGCGATGGCCATTAAAGAGCGGAATCCAGCTTGCTTGGTCAGTTATGTACCTTTGGACCCTTCATTTTCACAAATCTCAGCTAAACTGGTTCCCCTTGTGGCAGCCGGTGACCTAGTACTCCTCCAGGGTGCTGGTAAAATAAATAAACTTGCCGAAAAGCTCTGCCCCTAAGGGACTATTGCCATTTGTTTACGTTGTGATTATTTGATAGGCTAATGGTCCTATTCACTATATCTTAACTAAATAAGGCTCCTCCTTTATTGGCTGTGCCCGGCATGGTCCAAGAGGCGAAGCCGGGAGTAAACATCATGTTAAAACAACTAAAATGTATGACCCTCTTAGGTGTTGCCCTAGCTGCTGCGCCAGTTTCTGCTCGAGGTGGCTTTGGTGCCGCATTCGGTGGTGCATTGATCGGTACTGCTGTTGGCTCTATTGTTGCTAGCAGTTTGGCATGTTCATCGTGCTGCGATTGCTATTACTGCGATCCTTATGCAGCTGCTGAAGCTCAAGCGATTCGCGAAGAAGCACGTGCCCGAAAACATGAACGCCGTATGTTTGAAGAAATGCGCCGTCAAGAAGAGGCAGAAATCCGTCGCCAAGAACGTGAAGCTCGCCGCAGACGCCGTATCACCGAAGTTCATACCATCACTCTACCTGCACCGAGCTGTGTGCTTATACAAGAACGACCAATCGTTGTGAAAGAAGTAAGACCAGTAGTTAGACAAACAACGACCGTTGTAAAAGAAGTACAAACACCTCGCCCTGCTCCAGCACCACGTTATTCGCCAGCACCTCGTCCGGCTCAAAAGCCACAAAAGGTAGTTGCTGCAAAACGCCCGGTTGTTAAGGAAGTTAAAGAAGTAAAACAAGTAAAAGAAGCACATAAAGTTGCTGAACTTAATGCGCAACGTGCCTTGGAAGAGGCGCGCACTAAACGCGCAGAAGCAGAAATGAAACTGGCAAAAGCACGCAAAGATGCGGCCGATGCTGAAGCTGCCCTTGCTCGAGCACACAAGCAAGCTTATGCTGCTGAATCAGAATTAAGCTACGTTAAAGAAATGTTTCTTAACTAAAAGAGCTACCTGAATCTTTCTAAAATAACATAACCCCGCAAGCCATTTGGTTTGTGGGGTTTTTGTTTGCCAGATAATCAATCGCGTCAACAAAACGCTCATGAAGCTGCCAGGGCTTTGTTGCTCTCCGCCTAAGCTCATCATTAAAGCTCACTATTGAATTCCCGAATTCGACTATGCTACCATCGAGATAGACAATACTACCTTGCAACACAACAAAAAAAGGATAACTCATGGTACGTAGACTGTTTATTTGCTTAACGATTCTAACCGCTGTGCCTGTCCTCGCGGGACGCAGCACCCCGGATTCTATGGGTCGCAAACTCACTCGCAGACAAAAAATGAGATTACCTGCGGTATGCGAGGATCAACTTGTTGAATGCCTGAAAGAAGCATTGGTAGAAAAAGAACCTGTGCGCGGGCAAAGAATTAAAGAATGTAATGAAGAAGCACATCGATGCCAGGAAAGAACTCCTTCCCCGATGGTCGTATCAGATGATGATGAATAGCAAATAATTGGAGAGAAACAATGATACGTCGTTTATTTATTTTATTAGCATTGCTTACTGCAGTACAATCGATTCAAGCTCGCAGGGGCTGGGGTGGTGGCTTCGGCGCCGGTCTAGCAACTGGAGCAGTTGTAGGCGGTGTTGCTGGTGCGGCAAGCCGTCGTCGCAGCGTGTATGTTGTTGATGGCAACCAAGGTAGACCTGCTAGTACGTGCCAATCTCGCAATCAAGATTGCCTAGATTTTGCTAATAGCATGGCTGAGAATGATGAGCAGTATAATGATATGGTGCGAAAATGCCGCGCTAATTACAATAACTGCATACGCCAAAATGGCTTTTAATTAATCTGAGACCTAACGATACTCTTTTTCAGAACCAAGAAACCCGCAGCGTATGAACACTGCGGGTTTTCTTGTTGTTATTTGTGTGGCTGCCTGAATCGGGTAGCAATTATTAAGCAGCAGGGCTTGCAGACTTAACTTTATTCTTTGGCATTACTGGTGCAGCGGCTTCTTTTTGTTCTTTGGTAAGAACTAATTCAGCAACACGTGCAGCCTTACCAACGCGATTACGTAGATAATAAAGTTTTGCTCGGCGAACAGCGCCTCTGCGTTTAAAGGTAATAGCTTCGATGGTTGGGTGTAGAACGGGAATATTCGTTCAACGGCCACAGAATTAGCGCCAAGTTTTCGTACGGTAAAAGGTGCTGGAAGCGCCATTATTTTTGATCGCGATTACATCGCCTTCGAAATCTTGGATACGTTCCTTATCGCCTTCTTTAATTTTGGTTGATACTACGATGGTATCACCCACATTAAAAGCAGGGAAATTTCGCTCTACTAGTCGCTAAGTTTTTTGATTTGTTTCGCGCGTATAATGTTTTGCTTCCATTGCAAGATCCTCTAAGGAGCCAATTTATATATTTTCGAAATGGACTTCTAATATAAAGCAATTCTGTCTGAGTGCCAAATCCTTAACCGCTTTCACGCCATCAGGAGTTACATGGGTCACAATTTTTATGCAATCGAAGACTTTCTACCGCCTGTGGGTCCCAGCCAGCCACCTATCAAAGATAACTGCTGCTGCCGAGCGTACAGATAAATGGTTATAGTCGGTAAAGCCTTTAATAGGCGGCAATATATAATCACAGCGCTGCAATAGCCTCTGCGATAACCCTCGGCCAGTCCCAAAAACCAGTAAAATCGGCCGACCGCTTGCCCATACCTTAGCCTGGTCATTAAAGCCAATGTTCGGTACCCCGGTCACCGGCCTTGCCGAAGTAGCAATGACCAAGGGCTTTTGTCCCTCTTTTTCCTCAATAGCTGCTAAACAGCGATCAAAATTTTCTGCCAACTGGACAAACTGTAATGCTTCATGGCGCTCAGGATTATAATCTATACCAACTTCGGCACGCCAGAAATTTAATAATCGTTCGGCTATCCGTTCCTGATCTGCCAGGCTAGTGACCAAAAAATACCCTGCCAACCCATAGGTTCTGGCCGATCGGGCAATGTCATGGATATCAAGGGAGGTGATGGAGGTTGTGCCTTCAACAATTTTGGCTACCGTATGGGCCAACTCCCCTTCACCCTCCACTAGTTCTTGCTTGACCAATACCTCATTATGCATGAGAACCGCGTAATGCGGCGGGATATAGCTAGCCCCCAGATCTCGTTCCTGCGTGGTCATTTCGCTGGTGCGGAACCAATCTAAATGTTCACGGACGGTTTTTTTCGCTGCTGTCTCGAGTTGCCATTTTTGTATCGCTGCATGGTTGCCCGACCTGATAATTGGCGGCACTTCCTGTCCGTGCCAGACTACCGGTTCGGTATATTCCGGGTGATCAAGGAAAGGGCCGGTAAATGAATCATGAATGACTGATTCTTGGCGTCCGACCACTCCAGGCACCAGGCGAAGAAATCCCTCAAGGAAAACCATTGCTGGGATATCACCCCCCATAACCACATAGTCGCCGATTGAGATTACTAGGTCGGCATATGCTTCCTCTACGCGCGCGTCCATTCCTTCGTAGCGGCCACAAATCAGCATGAGATGGGGCAGCCGCTGATTCTGATATTCCGATTTTTCCATAATGCTTAGGATATATTCCGCGAACTGGGTCGAAGGATCGGTAACAAGTTCTCGTACTTTTTCATACGTTTCCTTTAATAATGGCTCAGTGAGTTTCTTGCCCTGGGGCGAAAAGAATATTTTGAATGCCGTCCCAAATTGTTGCTCATGATCAATGATGGCTTGAGCAACAATGGTCGGCTTTAGGAGCATGCCAGCACCATGGCCAAAGGTTGGTGCATCTATGCGTTCAGTTGGTTTGGCGTAGGAGAAAAATGAGGTGGTTTTAATATTGACCGTGCCCTTTTCACGCGCCCTCTTAATGAGGCTGGTGTTAAGGAATGGCTCGTATAACTCGGGAAAGACGGTCAGGATTGATATGTTCATATAAGAATAAGAAAACTGCAGAACTAGAAGTTACTCCTAATTCTGCAGTTATAATCAATTTAAAGGTAACAAACTTACCCGTTTGCTGGTTTGCTGGTAAATACCTTGTGTAGGCGAGCAGCGGTATCACTTAATACAGCGCCCTTCTTTATCCAGCTTTGCACTTTATCAAGGTGGTATTGTACAAATTGCTTACGTTCTGGATCATACGTACCCAAGTTTTCAATATATTCGCCATTGCGCTTTTTGCGTGAATCAATAGCTACGAATCGATACATAGGTGCGGCTTTTTTGCCAATACGAGCAAGTCTTATTTTTACTGCCATGTAGGTCCTGTAATTACTTATATTTATTGTAGAGCTTTAAAAGTTTAACCATTTTCTTGCTTTCTTCAAACCGGGTCAATAAAGCATTCACTTCAGCCGGGGTAGTTCCGGACCCCTTAGCAATCCGCATTTTACGCTGCCCATTGAGTAATTCGGGCCGTAGCCGCTCCTTACGGGTCATCGAAGAAATAATGGCCTTGTACCCTTTGAGCTCCTTTTCAACTCTGGCTAACTGCTCATCGCTTACCGATTGCCCCCCGGGCATGTAGCGAGCCAAGCTACTTATAGGCCCCATGGAATTCAGCATAGTGATCTGCTGGGCAAAATCTTCCAAGGTGATGTGACCTGAATTTATGGTGGCGGCAGCACGGGCTTTTTCTTCCTCGCGCAAGGCAGTTTCAGCTTTTTCAATCAGGGATAAGATATCCCCCAAGCCGATAATCCGCCGAGCTACGCGGTCGGGGTGAAAGAGCTCAAGGTCATCAATCTTTTCCCCAGTTCCCATAAAAAGGATGGGTTTTTTGAACTGATGGCGGATTGAAATAGCGGCGCCGGCCTTGGCTGACCCATCCATCTTGGTCAATAATACGCCCGTATATCCTACCGACTCAAAGGCTTTTCCAATAGCTAATGATTGTTGGCCAGTCATAGCATCGAGTACTAAAAATTTGTATGGATTTTCCAGCATTCCAGCTATTTCTTTTAGTTCATCAAGCAAAGGCTCATCAACATGCAATCGCCCTGCTGTATCAAGAATTAATAGATCATATTTTTTTGCTTCATATTCATGCTTAATTTCTCGTGCGGCATCAATTGGATTGGTGGAAGCTGTTCGATAAAAATCACAGCTTACTTTGCCGGCTAATTGTTCGAGCTGGTCAATCGCTGCCGGCCGGTTGAAATCCACGGACGCGAGCAATATACGCTTTACATCCGATTTCATGGCATGAGCCGCAATTTTCCCAGCCATAGTTGTTTTACCCGCCCCCTGCAAACCAAGTAATAGCACGACTGACGGTGCTTTAAAGGTAAAAGGCTGTTGGTTACCACCCAAAAGCTCAACCAGCTGCTCGTAAACGATTTTAATAAAATGATCACCAGCTTTTAACCGGGCATGGACTTGTTCATTCATTGCCCTGCTCTTTACCCCAGCTAAGAAGCTTTCGGCAACTTCATACGGCACATCGGCTTGCAACAGGATATCGAACATCTCAGTGCAAGCGCCTTTGATACTCTCTTCGGTTAGCTTAGATTCGCCGGAGATACGGCTAAAGAAATTAGATAATGAACGCGATATGGTTTGAAACATGGTGCAATCCAATGTTAGCGAAGCGAATCGGGAAATTTAGTTCCCAAACCCAGCGACATATAGGTGATGATAGTCACACAACAATTTAGAAGTAATTATAAGTAATGTAGCAAAGAAAGTCCGGTTAGAGGAGCCTAAATTCTATTAATAACATTCAAGGCGCTCGGTGTGCCATAAAAGAGCCTATTTCTTTCAATAGGAAAACTATTCAACCTTTAACCTAGCCCTTTTGATAGGAAGTAGGCCATGGTAGCCTATAAAAGCTTATTTCGGAGGAGCAACAATGAAAAATATCATATTTCTACCATTGGCACTGATACTTGCCTCAACTACATTTGGCACAAATAATACAGCCGATGTTCAACCTGATCATGCTGTAGCTTTGCTAAATTCAATACAAGACACGGTTAAACATCTTATTCTGCCACCAGCGCAACGAGTTCAATGCTCACCAGAGCAAGCGGTTGCCGTTAAAGAGCAGTTACAATCTATAAAATCTTGTTGTGTGTGTTTGGATGGCATGCCGCTTAAAGACCTATTAACAGAATTACCAATTAAGGAATGGTTCGCACGTGCAAAAACAGCAATGCAAGGGAATCGAGGTTCGTTAATTAAATTAATTAATGATCAGCCCGAAAACCTCTTTAATAATAAGAGCACTGCGGTAAAACTGTTGCGTGCTTGTCTTGAATCAGTTGGCGATCCAGCATTCCAACAGTTGCTGGTGCAACATATTAAAAGCATTCATCGCCATCTATTGGCAGTAGCGGAAAAGCATGTTCATGATCTGGCTAATAAGATTAATGTCGATTCGCACGTAGCGAATAAAACATTAGCGCAATTGAAAACTATCGAACCGCACGTTGAGAGGCTGGTAAAAATCAGCTGCGGCTTAGCGCACAATCATACAGTTCCTTTTTATAACAACCTTGCTTCGGAACTAGCGGCCGATGAAAAAACACAATTTCCTAAAAAGCGCGGCATCGCATGCTCATTCAAGCCAATGGCAACGTATGCATTAGTTAAAAACTTTTATGATGAAGCCATAAAACCATGGTGGGTAAGCGCGAAGGAATTACCTGATGAGGCTGTCGATTTAGATACTATCTGCCTAAAATCCGATTTCTTCATGGCATTGTGTGATGAGCTCATTACGATTTGCGATACGAAAATTCAATCAAATTAAGAATATTAAACAAAATGGGCCTAGTTGATCTAGGCCTTTTTTGTTGCCTGGAAAACAAAATTGCCACATCCGAGTTGCGTTGAAAACATAATTTGTTACCCTACTTCGAACTTAATTTATCTCTTCAGGGAGTTTCCATGACAGGTTAGGTCATGTGCCGGGGCTTTGTGTTTGTGTCTAAAAGAAACACACTTCTCAATTATTGCTGACACCGTTTGCGACGTGTTGCAATCTTGCTAGGATGCTCATCCATCTAAATTCATATATCTGGAGCCGACATGCACCGCATCTTATTTTGCTCGATTTTAATGTCATCATTCTGCCCCCCCATGCAAGCGGGCAATGCCAAATTGTCCAAAGGGATAGACCAACCTAAGCAACGATGTATTGCGCATCATGCGATAAAAAACTTGGTAATCAATCCTTCCTTTATCAAAGTTGTTAATGCATTCGAAAACTTGATCAACAAAACCGGCATTCTAATTTTAGATCAAGTCTCCTTAACTAAGGAGGAGGCTGAATACTTAAAAACATTTTTTAGCGCCCTGGCAATGGACTTTTCAACATCTGGACAATTCCCAACTTTTAAAGGGATTATCGATACATTTGATAAAGTGTGTGATACTACGTGGTGCGATAGAACCATGCTGAAAATCAAAATAGGCGATGCATTTATCCGGGTTTTACTCTTTCCAGAATTCCAAACAGAATTAACCAAGGTAGTTGGAATTTTGGCGGATGCGGCTGACGATCTGCCGTCGCCTAAGATTCCATCGAAAAGAAAAATTTCAGTTTTTAGTGATATTGAAGAAGTTCTCAGACAATTGCACGTTTGCAAACCAAGACTTGCAAATTGGGTAAAATATGGATGCGAAATTTCACACAATATGATTCTTGACCAAATAAACGGTCTGGCTAGCTGCTATACCGCTTTTGCGAATAGAATGACATACCCTATGTGGGGTGCTCCTACTGAATATTATAAAATTAGATCACTCGAACAACCAATATGCCTTTCAGCGGAATCTCTCAAAGTTCATAATGAAGTTATTGAGTTCAGCGCGCTCAGTTTTCCGTCATTAAAAAACGCAAAGCATGACGTAGATATCAAACATCTAAAGGAAGAAATTTTACTTCTAATTAATGCTTTTCAAGCTGCAGGCATTAAAACAGTGCCGGCAATAATCGAACGTTGGATCAAAACAATTGAGGAAAAAGCTATTTTGACCGAAGAAAACGATCCTTATGATTTAAGATGCTTTTTATTTCAAGTTTCATAAGTAAAACGTTGCTCCTGCGCCATTTTCTCAGTTGCGTTGAATACATAATTTGTTACCCTACTTCGAACTTAATTCATATTTCTAGGAATAAACACCATGATTAAACTCCGCTCACTTTTGGCGATAAGCATCCTTTCCCTTCTGGGCCTTTCCGGCTGCGCTCGATACAAGGCGAAGCCGCTAAATAAATTATTTACCAACACGAGCAAACAGCATACGCATCAGTGCATTTGCTTTAATCATTACGCCTTTACGCGTTCAGATTGCAAAACACATCTTGATCGCAATGTGATTGCCGAAGGTTACCAACCGGTACAAATTGAAATCACAAATAATTCAAACCATAGCCTACGCCTGTCGGCTGATTCATTCCCATTCCCAATTGCATCGCCTGAAACCATTGCGCGACTCGTTCACACCGATACAGTCGGCCGCTCGGTAGGATATGGTGTGCTTGGCTTCTTTATGTGGCCGTTTATCATCCCTGCAATCGTTGATGGTATTGGTTCTGCAGAAGCTAACGAAGCGCTTGATGACGACTTTGCACAAAAAAGCCTACGTGCTTCTCATATTATTCAGCCGAATAGCTCAGTGAACGGCCTTATCTTTGTGCCAGTCAATGAGTTTTATGAAGACTTCAGCTTCACGCTTGTAGATACCGAGAACAATAAGAAATATGTGTTGTCGGCGGCTAAGCCAAAAGTTATGGTCGTTAGCCACATAGTTGGATAACCTTTTTTTAGAATATTTTTAAAAGGTCCCTGGTTTATACCGGGGACCTTTTTTGTTGCAAAAGGAAATGTACAAATCCAGCTATAGTACGAGCTATTGCGCGCCTAAAAAGTTGTGTTAGGCTCAGCGACCTCATAGCATTACATAACTGGACTTTTTATATGCAACGTACATTTATCAGAACCCTTCTTGCAACATTACTCATATGCCCGTTCCTTTTAACGCAGCAAATCGAAGATATGCCATCCCCACATGATGATATTTGGCGGGATGAAGAACACTGTTATGACCCTGAACCACAAAGCACCGCCACGCCGCAATATTGGAGTCATGATAAGCGCGAATTAATGGCGGAAAAGATCAGAATCGCTATCAAGGATCACCCTATTGAATGTGCTGAAATTAAAGCAATTATCTATGATCTCATTGCAGTATGGGCAAAAACAATTTCTCAATATATAGATCTAACACCACAAGAAGCGGCGCGAGCAAAAGAATATTGCATCAAATTAAAGACGGAACTTTCCGTGAGCAGTGAGACGGCTTGCTCAATTTTTTCTGAGATTAGCCCACAAACTGAAGAGTTATTTCCGGGTAAAAACAATAGTCGTTGCAATGCGCTCCGCGATGCTTGGAAAGAAATTGTCTTAGATCAAGCATTTAGGCACTATGTAATTGAACAGTTAGATAAACTAATCCCTGCATACATCGCCTTGCTAAGGGATGTTCATTTTAAGGATCCACAATTACAGGAAGCAATTCAGGCATATCGAGCCAATCTACAATTCTCTAATGATCATCTTGATGCGGTAATTTGTTGCGCGTGCACCATGTTCTATGCCTTGTTTGAATTCGGTCCGTTCGACAACAGGCTTGGAAGACTTTTGGAAGTCTTGGTGCAGAAAGATATTGAACATGCAGCCAAGCATTTACTGGATGATGGCGCCATAGACTTTTTAAGGGATGCAATACCAAATGAGTTGAACGCTTGGCAGCAATCGTTAAATCACGTAATTCTTGATCAGGCAATCGAAACCTTTGATAGAAAAAGCAGAGCTGACGAATAGCAGCCGAACTGACTCGACCGTGGTAATAGGGATATAGATGAAACAGACCTCACGAATATTATTAATACTTTCTATCACAATCATTATCGCGCCGAAAATAAGTGCTGATTCACTTTCGACCCGCGCACATAGTTGGGTAAATCAAGGTGCGCTCAACATTAAAAACGGGACTGTCCAGGCCTGGGATAACACAGTCAATAGTATCAAGGGCAGCTGGTACTGGTTAGTAAGTGGTGATAATCGACTTGCGCAAATGAATGAATGCATTGAGGCGGTAAAGGGGAAACTAGAAACGCTGGATGAGAATGATCGAGCGTTTCAGGAGATGACAAACGATTTAATTAGTTTGCAACATTCGCATAAAGAATTTTTAAATGACCGCAAAGCAGTAATGGTGGCATGTGGCCTGCTCCTCACCCCAGTGGGCTGCTTGGCATGGCTTGCTGCGCGCATAGCTAAGACAAATTACACATATCGATACGCAAAACAAAATAATAATCGCCAACGTGATGACCAATTAACAGCGCTGGACCAGCTGGAGCGCGATGCTCGAAAAGTGGGCCAAGAACTACCAAGAATCGCACAGCAGGTTCCAAATCTTCTTGAAAATGCGGGATTACCAAAGGATGTTATTCAACACATCATCATGCCGTATTTTGATGCCGATTTTGAAATCAAGCAGCACGTTACTCGACTCAGTCGCGAAATTAGTGAGATCGATGATCAACGATGTCAGGTTGCGCAAGCTCATGCTCATAAGCAACAAAAATTTGATTTGGAGAGAGATATCGCACATATACGCACTCGTGGGTATGCGCGTATAATGCTCGATGTATGGAAAGAATATGGCGACTGTTTTGTAAATGCCGCTAAAGATATTGCTGCAGAGGGAGAAAAACACTCTGACCATCATTATAACACCTTCATGAATACCTATGAGCGCATAGCAAAATAAGATTGTGAAACGGTGTCCATTAATACTTACAACAAGGAAACACAATGAATATTAAATTTTTAACTCTCATGTTCGTTGCATTGGTAATAAATCCAATCATGGCAAATGATTGCATACCTTCACAGCCAATGCGTCACGAAATTGTACTATATCGCGCTGCCCATTCTTCAGCTAGCCTGCCTGATGATTTGGTTGAGGCCATGGCTCATGCCGTTAATGGAAAAAATTCGCGCGCAGAACTGCTAAAAGGTGTAGTCTGTTTATCCCAAAGCATTGGCAAACTATCACAAGCAATAGCAAAAAATATTAAATATCCAGTGGATAAATATAGGCAATTATTGCATCTATTGACCACGAGCACAGCCTATTTCAAAGCGCTGGCAAAAACCAAAGAAGAGGCATGCGCAGATTGCTATTATAGTGCTAATGGTATTAGTGAAGAAGAGCTTGGTTCTTTTACAGAAGAGTTTTTTGCTGCGATCAGAAATGCGCTTACCAAGGTGGTTGATAAAAAACAGCTACCGGAAGGTTTCATATCCGGTCTTCGGCAAGCCTCGGTTCATTTCGAAAAAGTTTTACAGATAAGCAATGCTGACATGGATATTAAATGGGGAAATCAGCTAAATTCATTGCGCGCAAACTTTCATGCTCTTTTCCAGTTACCAAATCCCGAAGAGCAGTTATCAGCTGGCTTAAAAGTATTCACGTGCAATCTCGTACGTTCCATTGAAGAATATGAGCATTTTCCCTTGGCCTGGGCGCAAGCAGTCGATGCATATTTCTCCTTAATGCAAGCAATAAATCGCGCTGATGATTTAGAACTATTATCTCCAGAGGCCAAAGCATTTTGGGAAACCAACCAAGATTCATATATTTACAAGCCATTGATTGCTGCGCTGGATTCTATGATTGCTGTTTTAAAAGAGACTAAGCAAGCTCCCGACAACAACAACTTATCCTAATTAAGAACCAGGGATTTTCATGAATATTAAATTTGTTGCCCTTATTTTTTTCGGACTGGCTGCCGTGTTAATTATTAAACAAAAAGCACGAAGAGATATCACACAAGACGAACTAATGGAAGATAACGCGCGAGCTACCCATTTATTTTTAGCGCGACAAAAATAATTTAGGAACTTGTTATGAATTTAAATCGCATATTTTTAGCTATCTCTCTTTTAATTCCAATATTTAACCAGATCTGCAACGCCCAAAGCCATACGGTAGTACCACTGCCCATTGTTCGGGCACTTTCTGCCGCTGAAGATTTCGCGAAAGCCATCTCGCCTTGGTCGATGGTAAATGAAGAACAGCGCTATTTCATGGGCACTTTTTACACTCATCGATCAGCATTGTCCCATTTTGGCGAAGAAGAATTGCAAGCGTGGGCATCAAAAAATGCTGATGAACTTAATGCAATTGCCAAATCCAAAGGCTTTGACATTCAACTTGCGCCATTTGTAGACGAAGAGGATTTTGGCGTTTTATCTATCCTGGATATTACGCTTTCATGGATTGAAAAAGGTGATAAAACCAAAATATCGTATAACAATCAAACATATCCTGCTGTAAAACTGGTTGCACGAACACGAGCTAACTTGGTATCGGAGGATCGCATTATTGCCGAAATCCCAACCAATGGTCCGGATATCGTGTTCATGACAATAGCTGATGAACCACTCGAAGGCTTCGCATTAGTTGAAAAAATATCACAATTACAGAAAAGATTGCGGCACGCATATTGCTGGTTTAGCGATATTATTTTCCCCATGGTGCATCTCAACCAGAAAGAGAATATTGGCTGGCTTCTGGGAATGGGCTTTCATAGCGCTGCAATGCCATATCATATTGCACAAGCACTACAGCAAACCAAGTTGGCAATGGATGAAAATGGCGCCCACGTTGAAAGCGCGGTTATGATCGGCATAGTGGCAACGTCTGTTGGGTTCGAAGAAGAAAGAAAGCCTATCGTCATTGATAAGCCGTTCTATATGTGGATCGAACGCAAGGGATGCCCGATTCCAATACTCTACGGCTATATCGACGTTTGCGACTGGAAATCGAAGTAGCCTGCCAAGCCTGTACCTAACTACAAGCCGGCGGCTTTTTTTACTGCTATACTATGTGTCTCAACCTAATTAGGATTTATTAACGAATGGCACATAAGAAATTTTACGAACCGCAATTGCCGAAGGTAATGATCATCGGCGTGCATGCTCCCTATAACCAAACCAAGAATATCGAGTCTTATTTCGCTGAGTTTTTGAACCTCATCAAAGCCAATGGCGTCACCTACGAAGACGCCCAGTTCATTCGGCTACGCGAAATCGATAATGCCACCTTCTTCACCAAGGGAAAGCTTGAAGAGCTCATCACTATCTGCAAAGAAAAGAATATTGACCATGTGGTAGTCTCCGAGCCCCTTACATCGGTCCAGGAACGAAATATTACCGACCTTTTAAATGCCAAGGTGTTTGATCGCACTGCCTTAATTTTGGATATTTTCGAAAAACAGGCGAATACCATAGAAGGTAAAACCCAGGTTGCCATTGCCATGCTGCAGTACAAAAAAACTCGCATGTCGGGCAAGGGGGTCTATATGTCTCAACAGTCTGGGTTTATAGGTGGCCGCGGCTTGGGTGAAACGGCTAAGGAACGGGAAACGCGGCATATTGAAACTCAGGTCCATAAGCTCCGCCAAGAGCTCGAGCATCAGCAGGAAATTCGCAAGACACAGCGCAAACGCCGTCTTGCTACCGGCATCCCACTTTTGTGCCTGGTTGGCTACACCAATGTTGGGAAATCAACCATATTGAACCAGCTTACCAAGGCAGGTGTGCTCGCTGAAAATAAACTATTTGCCACGCTGGAAACCACCACCCGAGAGCTGTATATCGATCACAATAAAAAAGGGGTGCTCATAGATACAGTTGGCTTTATCCAATTCTTGCCACCCCAACTGATTGATGCTTTCAAATCAACATTAAGCGAATTGCAATTTGCCGATCTATTATTGCATGTGGTTGACCTATCAGACCGAAATTGGGAATCGCACATCGAAACGGTGTTACGCATTTTGTCTGAATTAGGTGTTGAAAAAGAGATGCTGTATGTATTTAATAAGATTGATATGGTCGATAACGTGAAATCGATTACCGAACTTCATAAATATTTACCGCATGTCTTGGTTTCCGCTTCTTCTAAGGAAGGTCTCAAGCCACTAGTTCAATTCTTGGTCAAATGGCAAAAATAGTTCAAACATCGTAACCCGTAAGCACATCACGCATAATTATGAGTCGCACTAATCGCTCTTGCGCTATGGGAACCATGCGAATATCAAAGCCCACAAGCCAGCGGGTGAGCGCATTGCTGCCTTGCCAGCCAATGTAGGTTTGCAATTGGCAAATGCGTTCATTAACTGCCTGTAATACCCTATCAATTGGTGTTGCAGGCGAAGCTCTTTTTATAACATCTGGTGAAGAAAAGTAAGATGCAATAACTTGTGTGGCCATATCTTTTTCTGGCATTTTCTTAATTGATGATAATGAAGCTTCGTGTTTCCAATTAATAATATCATCCTGATGCATTGCACGGGAAATTTGTGAAAGCTCGCGTCGAGCACTTACAATAGTATACAAGAGCGCAGCTCCTCCCAAGCCAGTAGCAGCCATGTATCGGCGGAAGCGCTTCATAGTTGCCGATTGTTCCCGCTCAGCAAAATCATTGGATAAGGTTGTCTCAATCTGCGCTTTATCGGCTGAGTATTGACTCTCAATCCGTGCAATTTTTGCGGCATATTCCACCGCCATCGACCTTCTTACTCCTTCAAGCGCTTCACTCATTCGTTGATCATGCAGTGCTTTTAGTTCGGCAGCTTCTTTCTGCGCGGCAGCAACCCTATCATTTGCCTCCGCTTGAATTGCCTTTATTCGCCCACTAAAGTTTGACCAGGTTTGTGCCTGCTCTGGCGTAGTTAATACAATCGGCAAGTTAGCCGTCTGTTCGGCGGCCCATAAAGCCCCATTCCCTATAAGAAAGATGATCAAAATTCTAAAAATCATAATAAAATACCTTATCTTGACTTAATCTATCTTGGATCTTACCATTCCGATCAGTTAAAAATAAACATTTGGTAGGATTTATATGAAAAAAATAGTATTTGCTTTGCTATTTCTTCTGCAGAGCGTTTATATATTCTCGATGTTTAAAGAATCAGAATATGTGATTGCATTAAGCGGTATGGAACCCAAAGCGCTGCCAAAGAAACTCAGTCAATTAGACATCAATGAACAGGCAATCGATAATCTCGCCTTTTATCAATGTAAAGGCTATTTAGCCTTCCTCGTCCGGCAGCTTACTCAATCCCAACATCAAATATTAATAACTGCACAAGATGAGCAAGCGTTTCGCAGCGGCAATTTTTCAGTGCTTGGGCTGGATATATGCGGAGATGGAAATCTTAAAGATCCTGCAACATCGACGCGCGATCTAGGATGGTATGCGCTGAGCAATAATGCCCAAGGAATAATTTCAAGAAAAAAGTTAGAGCCCACCGGGCCTGATGGGTCTGATCAAAATTCTACGCGCGATTGGTGGATTAAATTTGTAACGGTTCGCAATGCCATTGATGTAATAAAACGTTCCGAATCACCTGATGCCAATGCGCAGCTGCGAGCCCTTATCGATACCGCAGGACCAGTTTTTGATAGTGTGCACAGTATTGATATCGCACATACTAATGCCATTAGATCTCTTTCAGGAATCGTAAGCTGCTATTATGAGCATACGCCTCCTCCATCAAAAAAAGAAAGTAGCTGCATTATTTCTTAAGGAAAGAAATTAATATGAAGAAATTACTATTTATACTGACCGTTTTTTCCTCTTACCTGTATTCAATGGATCCTAAAGTCATGCCTGGCCCTTGGTGCGTACTATTTAATAAATTCAAGCCAAAGGTTATACGGCATGCTAATTTTCATGAATGTTGGGCGGGATACGGATGTGATGACAAATCCAAGCATAGCCTGAATCTGTTTGCGCTCGATAATGATTATGCACTTCCCATAGCTAATGCCACGGTTGAGGGAAGGGAATGCCAAACCATATTGGTTGCAGCTGAAAACCAGCATCAATATGAGGCCGATAATTATCAGATTGTTGTTTTAAAAGCGCCCGCATCAAAAAAATGGCGACGCGCAACAAAATATCCCACGCCGCATAACGATGACGATTCGGAAGCACCAGAGCGAACACCGGTAGTTTACAGCACCTTGTGGGAAAAAGCGTATGTGAATGATGATACCGGTACCTCTAACGATCAACCCAATAATAGAACAGAATGGGTAACGGCAGCTGACTGGGTTAAATGGGCAGTTGTTAGCGAACCAGATATCATGCAAACTGAACTTACTAACTGGGATAAACCAGCGCTTGAACGGCTTGCATTGCTTAAAAAGGCTACTGCTCGAGCAGCATTATTTTGCTATATCAACCAAAAGCTACATCCTGATGATCCAGCTTTTATTAATACGCGCTACCAAAATGAAATCAGAAATCTTGAGGGCCTTGGCCGCGTGTTGATTCAATTCCATCCCAATGATTTCCCTGCTCGACAAGCCGCACAAGTTGGCGCAATTTTTGCCGTAGCTGGCGGAGCGATTGCCGGCCCCCCAGGAGCTCTTATTGGGGGCGCGCTAGGTGCCGTTAATGGCTACTACTCAATTACCAAAACTGTAGTAGATGAGGATGAAGATAGATTTGAAAGATGTGCTAACATTTTAAATATATAGAATTTTTTCATCGAGGGCCGATAAAATGCGCAAGCAGGTGGTACGTTTATGGTTTCTCTTCACTTTACTATCGTATGCAGCACCACAACAAGCAGGTATATTCGACATCCCTATTTGGGCAGTAAAAGCAGAAACTGGATTCGCTGAGAAGTTAGAACTTCTAACCGAAGAGCAAATCGCGATTATGAAGGAAGTAGCAGAAGTGCTCCCGACATCTATACAACAATTTATACTCGCTCCGCTTCTCGATCTGAGTCTTACAGCCCCACTTGTATTCACACGGGCCAATGCAATCCCGCGTTCTCCGAGCAATATTGCACCCACCCATCACTCTTCCCACTGGCCTGCCCTATATTTTTGCGATCCGATAATCAGCCCTGATGGTTCAAAAATTTTAATTCCAACTCGCGATGGACTAGAAGTACGTCGGCGAGAAGCTGGTATATCAATAGATGATGCGGTTTTTTTACTCGCAATTCCCGATGAAAAATCGCCCAATGATCTTCCGTCCTGGAGCGCAGATGGCACCAAAATCATGTATCGCGATCATATGTATGATATTGGTCATGAGCCAGTTCGACATTTCATGGAGCATAAGCTAACGCTCAAGCAGTATTTCTTTCTCAATATTCTCGCTCAGCATGGTGCACATGATCCAATAGATCCATTGCATCCGCATCCGGCCCTATCATCTGCAGAGCTTGATGAGATATTGAATTCATTCGATCCAAAAGTTAGACAGCACTTACTGAATCATCCCGTGCTTTCTCGTTACCCGCGCAATAATAATAGGAATCTTATCTATTGCGCTGCCGCAGTAAGCATTGCATTGCTCGCATACAAATATAACGTGCATGAATGGATCGATGATATTGTAGAAAAAATAAAATTAAAAATTGGATTTGACGCTGTCAATGAAGAAGAAGCCAACCCCAAAGAATCTCATGAATGGCCATTTGCGATCGCGGACGAACAAACAACAGCTATTCATACGAATCGGATAGGTCCTTGAGCAGCTCAATCAACTTCTTACGATCAACAACAATAATGTATGGTGGGTTACTACCTGATGTTTTAATTACATATGCTTCATATAATGTATGCAGCAATGTTGATGCCACCGTATCAGTGTCTATATTCTCTAAGGCTTTGTTCAATTGATAGTGCAAAATAACTGATGCATACCAATCACGCAGTTCATGCACGGGCAATATAAACGACCAATCGCCGAAGGCTCCATTCTCCGCAAAGTTTTCGATATCTGCAAGCGCCCGATACAATGCCCTATATTCTGCCACGAGCGACTGTTTTGCAGCATCCATATAAGTGCCACGACAATTTTTTTGTTCTTCTTTAAGTAATGATGCATGGAGGGTAAGAATAGATTGCGGCAATGTGGCGTCATAATCATGAATGCGCAACCAAACAAGCTGCTCGGGTGGATAAAGCGATGTATCAAGCTCTGTGGCATGCACAAGCTTTACAATAAGAGAAGCCAATAGAAGTAAAAATAATACAAGTCGCTTTTCCATACCACTCTCCTAGATATATTCGTAGCCATCTTTAGACTAGGCGCATCAAAAAATTTCTGCAAGATACACTATGACAACCTCATTCAAAAAGTTTTTTGCCACGCAACTTAATCCTGCACAGCAGCAAGCGGTCACGCATGAAAAAGGACCGTTATTAGTTATTGCCGGTGCTGGCTCAGGCAAAACTCGCGTAATCACTGCGCGCATAGTACATCTTATTACTGAACAAGATGTATTGCCTACCTCAATTATAGCGCTCACATTTACCAATAAAGCTGCGCAAGAGATGCGGGGACGCATTACAAATTTTTTATCTGATACACCAATATTACCATTCATTGGTACCTTCCATTCCTACTGTTTGCAGCTGCTCAAGATCAATGCGCACTATCTCCCATTTTCTCCTTTTACTATTATGGATGCCGATGACCAACTCAAACTCATCAGCAGCATTGTTAATCGCATGCATGTAGGCAAAAAAGTTTCGGCAAAACAAATTGCGTATCATATTTCCAACATCAAAAATAATGCCTTGGAAAAGCACAATGATCCGCTAGTTCGTAAAGTATTTGAGCAATACGAGGCAGAAAAGAAGGCAAGCCATTGTTTTGATTTCGATGATTTATTGCTCGAAACGCTACGCGTTTTCAAAAAGCATCCAGATTTCAAAGCACAGTTCCAGGCACGCGTGCGCCATATATTGGTAGATGAATATCAAGATACTAACCTCACGCAGCATGAGCTGCTCAAAGAGATGGCGCTGGCAAAAAAGAAATTTATTATCGATTCACTCTGCGCAGTTGGTGATGAAGATCAATCCATCTATTCATGGCGCGGCGCCACGGTTGAGAATATGCTCAACTTCAAAAAAGATTTTACGCCAACCACCACCGTAACTATCGATCAAAACTACCGCTCCGTGCAGCCAATTTTGGATAGCGCCAATCATGTGATTAAAAACAATCAGAAGCGCAACCCCAAAAATTTATGGTCTACTAAAAAAGGTAGTGATCGCATTCGGCTATTAACAGCCATTTCCGGATTCCAAGAAGCCGAAGCAGTCGCCCATGCATTACGATCCTTACAAGCAAATAAAATTCCACTGACGCAAGCGGCGATATTATATCGTGCTCATTATCAATCACGAGTACTTGAAGAAGCGCTCATTAAAAATTCGATCGCTTACCGCATCATTGGCGGCATTCAGTTCTATGAACGATCTGAAGTTAAAGATCTTCTTGCCTACCTTAAATTACTTACCAATCCATTTGATCGCGTTTCATTCTTCCGTGTTGTTAACACACCATCGCGCGGATTGGGTGAAAAGTTTGAGGAGCAATTGTATGAAAAGTGGCAAAGCACAAGCAATGTTACCGCAGAAAACGAGTTCTCCTCGGGCGCAGGGCGGGCACTTCCTTTCCAAGATATTTGCAAACAGATGCTCGCGGGCACTGAGTTAACCAAAACAAAAAAGGCTGGCCTTGAAAAATTCTTGGCCGTATTTGATGGGTTCACCCACAAAAGCCCTCCTTTGGCTACATTAGAACATGTTATTAAGGCAACCAGTTACGGCGAATATATAAAAAATACCCTCGATCAAGAAGAAGCGCAGGTAAAATTAGAAAACATCAAAGAGCTTCTTTCGGCCGTTAATCATTTCCAGTCGCAAGGCCTCACTACTATTGAAGCATTCCTGAATGAAGTTACCTTGATGCAAGAAAAGACCAATGCAAAAGATGATAAGCATGAACGTGTGCAATTAATGACCTTACATGCAGCCAAAGGTCTGGAATTTAATACCGTTATTATCACCAGCCTGGAAGAAGGCATACTGCCAAGTGGTCACTCTATTGGCGGCGATGGGGATATAGAAGAAGAGCGCCGGCTTATGTACGTTGGCATCACCCGCGCTGAAGAACGATTATTGCTTACCAACGCTCGGTTCCGTTCCATCTATGGCCAATTGGATATGAAAAAGCCATCGAGATTTTTGGAAGAAATTCCTCAAAACTTATTGCGCGCTGATGATTGTTCAAACTGGCATGCACCACAATTTAGTAGATACTTCAGCCAGTGGTTAGGTGGTGTTGGGCCGCAAGAGATAACGTCTGATGTTTACATACCTGCGTATAAGTCTGCCTCGCATGTTAATACGCCAGCCCCATCTAAATCTTTTTCGATTGCCGACTCTAGTTCTAGAAAAAAAGCTAAGTCTGATACAGAAGAATTGGAACCTAGTTCATCATCTGCTTGGAAGAAAAACCAACCGGTAAAGCACGCCACATTCGGCCTTGGAATTATCCAGCTTATTGAAAAGAAATCACCAACTTTGATTCATATCACGGCACAATTCAAAGTCGGACTCAAGAAAATCGATGCAAAATTCTTACAGCCAGTGTAATGCTCTCATACACTAAAGGCCGGGTATCACTACCCGGCTTCATTATCTTCCTCTTGAGAAGCAGCAATCTCTTCAATAAACATATTACTGTTCCCTGAAGTTGAAATTTTTGCGGCTAACGGCTTATCTTTATAGCGCAACCCTTTCGGATCCTGACACAATTTTTCAATATCAGCTGATTTATCTAATAACACATCATCACTGATTACAAATCCATTACTCAGACGCAGCCCTATTGGTGGCACAATAAAATAACCCTTTTTAGTGCGCACAATGAGAAAAGGCTTACCAAAAACTTTTGGATTTTCTCGAAGGTATGGCCCCTGCCAATTTTGCGGCTTCAACAAATGCATGGCGCCAACCTCGTCACCTACAAATTTTTGGACAGTTAAAAAGTCGATATAACTTTTCTGGTGCTCGAATTCTACTATCGAGCATGATGTATCTATTCGTTCAAAAACAGCAGCTAATGCTTGTATATCTTGTGCTACCACTTCATCGGCAAACGTGCGTGACTCTCGCACAAGGTTAAAAATGGCGATGGTGAAAAGAGAAATAAGAAGCAACGCCGTAAAAATGGGAAACCCATACCGCTTGATGAATAGCAGCAATTTTGGCGACAATGATTGATTCTTACTCACAATGACTCTCCTTTAATAAAATCATTGTAGCATAGCGATTAGTCATTATTGAAGAGTTCGTGCTCGGATATTTAATTGCGCTTGATTATGGAGCGTTTTTTTAAACATATTTGTTATCGATGATAACCATCCGTGTATCGGTTTTTCTAGAAAAACAATTTTTCCAGGCACCTTGATACCCCGATCTTTAAATAGATGCTGCAAGACCACTTTGCTATCGGCCAATGAACCAAGGGCATCTATAAGCCCAATCGTACTCGCATATCGAGCCGTAAATAATTGGCCGTCGGCCCATTGGTCGGTAGTCGTAAGAGATAACTCTCGGGATTGGGCGATATCTCCGCAAATGGTTTGATACATATCATCGACCAAATTCTGCTCCATTTGCCGCTCATTATCATTCATAGGCCGCATTGCAATTTCAGCCATTTTATACGAACCGGCCTGGACGGTATCAGACTGCCATGTTCCCTGCATAATGCCGGCTCCTTCGAGCATAAAATATTGAGGATTGTCTAAATAAGCGTGCGGGTAAATAACCCCAATTCCTCCAACTTCAGCGCAGGGCGATGCAATAATCAGATCACAGGCGCTCGCAACATAGTAAGCGGCAGCACAACAATTTTTTTCAACAAACACCACGATCGGTTTTTTACGTTTTTGAATAATGAGTTCACGATGCAAAGCTGCTGCGGTACCCAAATTACCACCCGATGAATTAATAATGAGCAAAATAGCGTAGAATTGGCTACTATTGCTAAAGAATTCGATATCGCTCAATAGTTCATCTAAATTTTCAATTTCGCCGGTAACCCGAATCAAACCAACGGCCGTATGGCTCAATATTCGCTCCGCACGCGCTCGCAGCCAAAGCATTGTTCCGGCAGTAAATATTGCACCAGTGGCAAGGCCAATTGTAAATTGACTTAAAAGGATAGAGGATAATGGCACAGGGGATTGTTGGTTGGCAAGGATAGGTGATGAAATAAGAAGGCCAGCCAATAATAGTTTTGTTTTCATCATGAATCCCGTCTGATACTTTTGTTTTGACTCAGCTAGCCTAACAGGAAGGATCGCTGATCTTCAAGCGGTTACCCTTTATTTGAGCATAACCCTTTTGCTGAGCGAGATATCACTGTTATGCTAGCATATGAATCAATCCCTTTAAGAAAAAAATATGACACACAAACCGAAACCCAAAACATTCAAAAAATTTAAACCTAAGCATGATCAGCCGTTGGCTGATAAGAGCTTCCAACAAAAGGTAGCTGCAGCGGCAAAAGCCTTACGCGAGCTGGCCGGCGAAAGCGGCGGTCCACGTGGCCGTTTCCAGGAGACTGGGCCTTCATTCCCTGAGGTCAATATTAAGAAAAAGGTTCAGTCCCAGATACAAGAAGCCCTGGATCTCCAAAGCTATAAAGAGCTTTTTCCTATCGCCCGTGCCATTAAACGGACGCATACCTTATTAGTTGGCCCAACTAATAGCGGTAAAACTTATCAGGCTCTCAACCTATTGAGCGGCTACAACTCTGGAGCCTATTTATCACCCTTACGGCTCCTAGCGCTCGAGGTACAAGAAGAGATCGAAAAACGGGGAAAGCCATGCTCGCTACTCACCGGTGAAGAACAGGATATTCGTGAGCACGCAACCTTTGTTTCTTCAACTATCGAGCTCCTGGCTCTTGAAAAAGAAATTGATGCGGTGCTCGTCGATGAAGCGCAATTATTGAGTGATCCAAAACGTGGTTGGGCATGGACACAAGCTATTGTTGGTGCACCAGCCAAGCATATAATCATGACTGCATCGCCCGAATCAATTCCTCTTATTAGATATTTGGTTGAGCGATATTTGGGCGAACCGTTGGAAATAATCGAAAAACAACGGCATGGCGAACTACACTGTTTAAAAGAGCCGACGTTATTCCTCGAAGCATTAGAACCGGGCACAACTATTATCGCCTTCTCGCGCAAGAAAGTGCTTGCTATCAAGCAATATATTGAGCGCCGCGGGCGAAAAGTGAGTGTGTTATACGGTAATCTCAGCCCTTCGGCTCGACGGGAAGAGGCTCGCCGTTTTCGTGATGGCGAAGCTGATCTATTAGTTGCTACCGATTGCATTGGTATGGGATTAAATCTGCCTATCAAAACGGTTATTTTTTCAACTGTTTCTAAATTTGATGGCACGCAACAACGCTATCTTCTACCGCAAGAAGTTAAACAAATTGCTGGTCGTGCGGGACGCTATGGTAAGTTCGATGGGGGTACCGTTGGTGCATTCATGAAGCATGATCTTAAATTCATCAATGAATATTTGCATGCGGCAATCACATTGCCCGATCATATAATGTTTTATATCGCACCCACGTTTGATCAGCTTACTCGTATTAAGGAACAAGTTGGTCGGCCAATCAATTTATTTGAGGCGATTTCGATCTTTAGCAAACTGCAATCAAATGACTTCACCAGCTTTGATCTTACTGAGGCTTTGGAGCTTGGTCACCGGATTGAAGATGATAAACTGCTTTCACATCTTTCAATGCAGGAAAAATATTCCTTTATTTTTGCCCCAGTCTCAAACAATTCATTAATGGATTATTATTTATCCCACCTACGAAACTATGCGCAACAAATAGTCACGCGCTTGGCAGAAAAAGGGATTAAGCCACTCCTCGATCAGAAATACACAACGACCGATGAGGAATTACATTTAGCAGAGATGTATGTAAAAAAGCTGACGATTTATCGTTGGCTGGCACGTAAACAACCCAAAATGTTTCCTGATCTTATTGATGCAGAAGAACTTTCGGACCAACTCAATACCTTTATTGAAGTATCATTAAAACAAAAAAACTTTTCTAAACGCTGCGCTCGCTGCAAACGTGAAATGAGCTTCCTGTGGCCGCATAAGCTATGTGATGAATGCTTTTTTGACGGTGGTAGATAAATTAGATGCCTCGCCGGTAATCTAATATCTAATCGCAACGCTAGACCAAAATTAGGCTGCCAGACTAGTTCAAAAAAGGCATTTGTGCGGTCATGTGAAAAAATAATGAAGGAAATCTGAACGCGGCGGTGTCCCAGCTTATTAGTCGCAGGATGGTGAAAAAAGATTTTTCTTACCATCATGGATAGCTATAAAAGATAACAACGAAACCATGGAATAATACGGCTGGGGCGATGGCGCAAATCAAAGAACAAGAATATGCGGTAAAAATAGCGAACAGCCATATTGGCCCTATTACCGGTTTTGGCATCGCCTGTTATAAAAAGAATATTCTTGTTTTACAGGACGAACTGTATTATGAACCCTTCGGAGCCGTAGCGGCAATACTATTAATAGCAAAGTTCGCACTTTGTCAGAGGATAGAGTTTAGCGAGATATTCAATCGTGGGTTGTGCTTCTGAAAATATCTTCTTTCCTACAGCAGCTTTATCACAATTATGGGTAAGACCATAATGCTTATAAAATGCATGCACAACCGATTCATATACCTTTTGATCTTCTGGATCATCAATCATATATATTGGATGCAAAGATTTTTTTAGCACAAGTAAATGAATCTTCTTGTGACCACGTTCTTTGAGTCGTTTGTATAGGCCAATAGTACTTTGAGGCGGGACAAGCCCATCCTTGAGTGAAGTTACAAACAATAGTGGGATATCATCTTTAATGGTTTCGGAGCTTTTACGAGGATTGATTCCATTTTTTCGATATCTCGACATGCTGAATGACAAGATCTGGTGCAACCGCTCTTCAGCCTCAGGACTTTTATTATCGTATAAAAAATGCTTAATACAATGTGGAACTGTATCAAAAATTCCCTCAATAACGGCAGCCTTAACCCTTTCTGGTTTATACTGAGCAATAAAATTAAAGACCGTTGCGGCACCTCTCGAATCACCATAGAGAACAATGTCAGTCTGCGGATAATCTTTGATATGCTTTTTATAATGCTTGTGCAAAGCCTTGATATCTTTTATCTGGCCAATGTTAGCTGCAGCAAATTTAGGCGTAAAGTTAATCACAGACAAATTAGATTTTGGATTATCAATGACACTGATGCCAATTTTTTCGAGGAAAAAATGCTCTACCAGAGGAAACAGGTCTTGGCGAACACCATTCATAAATGCAGTGAACGGATTTAGGGTAAAACAAGTTGGCTTCCGAAGGTCGACATCTGGAAATACAACACCGGTATGAGGGTGACCAATCACTTGCCCACCTTTCCGTGCACTAATCTTTTCTCCAGTAGAAGCGGTATATTTCGGGCAATAGCGACCCATTAGAACTTCCGTAGACATTAATCCAGGCGCGTAGATATAAGAAACGGAATTGCCAGGTATAGTATCCCAAAAGTTATTATCTGTTTTTTCATGAAATTCAGCCTTATTTGGCAGCAATCCTGTCAGAAACATTAGTGCCAAGAGGGCAAGACTTTTAAATAATTTGCTCATAGATGATTCCCAATGTATTTAATTCGAATTGCAGAATAACCCTTGTACCGAGAGATTCAAAAGCCTCGCTACAAAAATTATGAAATTAAATGACCATCAGAAAAGTTCCAGGAATCAAGCTTGGCGCTTATAATCCAGTTTCATTACCTCTTTTACTTCATTCAGCGTCTGGGATGCAACATCTTCAGTGGCAGCTGTACCATCCAACAGAAATTTCATGGCGTGGCCTGGATCCTTAGCAAATTCAGCACGTCGCGTTCGAATGGGATTAAGTAACTGTTCGAGAACCTCAATCAACCTTTTTTTGAGCGTCACATCGCCCAGGCCACCACGCTGGTAATGTTCCTTTAATTGGGCAACCTCTGCATGATCTGAATCAAATGCATCTAAATAGGCAAAGACGGTATTCCCTTCAACCTTTCCGGGATCTGAAACTTTGAGATGATTTGAATCGGTATACATACTCATCACTTTCTTGGCTACCACATCCGCTGGATCGGAAAGAAAGATCGCATTGCCAAGCGACTTGCTCATTTTTGCCTTACCATCAATACCCGGAAGCCGCGAAATCTTAGGAATAACTGCCTCACATTCAACAAGCACATTACAGTTGTATGTTCTATTAAAGGCACGAACAATTTCATTCGTTTGCTCAATCATAGGCAACTGGTCGGCACCAACCGGTACAATATTTCCTTTAACCGCGGTAATGTCTGCGGCCTGGCTAACGGGATATACAAAAAAACCTAATGGTACCGATTCGCCAAATTCTTTTTGCTGGATTTCGGTTTTTACTGTCGGATTTCTTGCCACACGAGCCACGGATACCAAATTCATATAATACATAGTCAGTTCAGGCAACTGAGGAATCATAGATTGGATAAAAATGGTAGTTTTTTGCGGATCGATGCCCACGGCTAAGTAATCGAGCATTACCTCGAGCACATTGGCGCGTATCTTTTCCGGATGGTCGTAATTGTCAGTCAATGCTTGTAGGTCGGCAATAAGAATGTATTGCTTATATTTATTCTGCAATGCAACGCGATTGACCAATGAGCCAACATAGTGGCCAAGGTGTAATGGCCCTGTTGGCCTGTCGCCGGTGAGAATGATTTTTTTTTCGTTCATTATCTTTTCTTTCGAGGTCTTGGTTGCGAGGTACTTTTTTGGGCACCAGACTTCACGCTATAACTTTTAAGTATTTCTTGTTTTTCAAGTTCGGCCTCTATCTGCTGAACTGTTGGCAAGCTACTTTTGAATTCTTTAGGCAATGATTCAACAATCATGGTTTCATAACTGGCTACGCCAATGGGTGCCTTACTATTCTGCAATGCGTACTCAACCGTTAATTTATTTTTGGACTTGCACAACAGTAATCCAATGGTTAGCTTATCCTCCGGATGACGCAATAAATCATCAACGGCGGCCAGATAGAAGTTTAGCTGACCAGCATATTCAGGTTTAAAAGCGGTATTTTTTAATTCAACAACAACAAAGCAACGCAACTTGAGGTGATAAAACAGCAAATCAATGTAAAAATCAGAATCACCAACGTCCAAGTGATATTGGCGTCCAACAAAAGAAAACCCGTCGCCCAGCTCAAGCAGAAATTTCTGAATGTGATCAATAAGCCCCTGTTCAATTTCTTGTTCCCAATGTTCCTTATCCAAATCGAGAAAATTAAAAAGGTAAGGATCTTTTAATGTTTGTTGGGCAATATCAGACTGGGGTTTTGGCAAGGTCTTTTCGAAATTGGTTATCGCCCTACCTTCGCGTTTATACAAATTAGAGTCGATCCACATTTCCATAACGCTACGACTCCACCCATACTCAATGGATTTTTGGGCGTACCAAAGACGCTGGTTTAAATCTTTCAGCTTTTCAAGCAAAACTGCGTTATGGCCCCATGGAATGTTGAAAACTGGAAGATCTTCAATTTGTGCCACAGCTGTGGCACTATTTTTATAGGCCAAATAGAATGCTCGCATTCTAAAGATGTTCCGCCTTGAAAATCCCTCCATCCCCGGAAACAAATTTTGAATATCATTTGCTAATTGGTCTATAACACCCGCCCCCCAACCAAGTTGCGTTTGTTTTTCCGTAATCCGTTTCCCAGTCCGCCAATACAAATTTGTTAAAACATTATAGGCTGAAAACATAGCATTCAGCTGAGCGGCTGCTATATCATTCTTTATTTCTGCGAGAGTCTGTGCGTATTCTTTATTAGATATCGAATCCGACTTTCTTGACCTTACGACTAGATCAGTTGATTTTTTAACCATCTGCAAACCTTTTTGGCCATTTGATTATGCTTTACCAAATAAAATTAAATATTAGCCTACCTAAGGCTACGATAAATTCCATTCAAGTGTCGACTAGCATGATAAATTATGAAGACTACGCAATGTTGAGAAAGATATTAAGCGGCAAAAGTCAGTTCATTAAATCAGTCCCGCAGATTTCTGGAACTATTCATCCCTACGTGTAGTAACACTTTTAGCAATGGCAATATTGCATCATAGCGACAAATTTCTTGCGTCGACGCTAAAACCATTGCATCTACATGTCCCGCCATTTTATCTTCCAGAGGTATTAATCCGCCTACGCTCGTGCTTGGAGAAATAATATAATTTCTGGCGATGAGCGAAGGCAGGCGACTTAAGTCGAAGGAGTTTGTCATGTTTCATGGGTTGCAAAATATATTGACCTGCTGGTATTTAATCGGCTGGCGAATGGCTGTTGAAGTCTTATTCTTTTCTGGCCTTTTCTATTACACCGTGCGTTGGTTAAGCGCTGACAAGCATAAAAACTTGGTGCTCTGGTTTTATGGGTATTGCACAGCAGCATTTGGGGCACATATATTGAATTTACCAACCGTAGCTCAATTTCTATTTTTATTCGCCCCAGCAGCGATTATGCTTTTTGCCCTTGTACATCAAGATGTTTTGCAACGTAATTTTATCGTAGCAAAAAATATTACGCCCGCTCGATCAAATAATGATTGGCTTACTGATTTGATGGGCGTTTTTCTGGGCACTGTTTCTAAAAATAAACCGGTCATTTGTGTCATTGAAAAAACTGATGCGCTCTGCACCTTGCTTGCCTCACCCCTGACGTTCAATACGCCGATCCAAAAAAATTTATTAGAAATTCTATTAAACAGCGCAGCTTTTGAATCAAATAAGATGGTTTGGATTAACCATCACGGACAATTAATCGCCCTAAATGCTAGCTGGCATGAATTAGATGACTCCTGGTTTGCAGATACCATGACCGACGTAGAAACCTGGAAACAGGATGCAATATTACTCACCAATAAAACTGATGCACTCGTATTTAAAATTTCGCCCAATCGCATGGTAGATTTGGTTGCCCAACAGAAAGTCATTGACCAGATTTCGATCAATGAAGCATTGTTGATCATCAAGCATTATTTGTATGGAAAAGAAAAGGCCGAAAATACCCCTATGCCAAGGAGAGCTAATGAACGTCAGAAATCTGTTTGAACACAATATTCTCCTCAAATTCTTCTCTCTGGCCTTTGGGCTCCTTTTCTGGGCAACCTGGGGTGGCCAGAAGCCGATGACCATAACCTACCAGGTCCCTGTCTGTGGTTTTGGGACCAATGCCGAGGTGCTGTCAGACCTACCCGATACGTTGGCCGTCACCCTTCATGGTAACCGCAACGAGCTATATCAGATCGACTTTTCCAAATTGGCCTGGCACATAGATGCCGACAAGCTAGCTGCAGGCCAAAACCACCTAGAACCTACCGCTGAGAGTTTGCTTTTGCCTTCAACCATCAAGGTGCTACACTGGTCGCCCGCTCCATTGGTTATTTCGATACTTGATCGATCCTTCGACGAGGCTCAGGATGAGCGGGGAGTCCTCGGCTGAGAAAGTACTATAGATGCCCCAAAAACCTGGCGCCCAGAACTTATTCGGTACCGATGGCATACGTAATGCCATTGGCAGCTCACCCTTTACGACCCAAGAGCTTCATGCCCTTGGCGGCGCAATTGGGAGTTGGCTGAGCCAAAAATACCCCCAATCACCTTTTATATTACTTGCCCACGACACACGTATCTCCTGCTCATGGGTAAAGGCAGCGCTACAAACTGGCCTTCTTATGCACCGGGTCAGAATTTTTGATGCCGAAGTATTGCCCACACCGGCAGTATCAAAGTTACTCCAAATTCTTAATCTACAAGGCATGCCAGTTTCCGTTGGTATCGTAATCTCAGCGTCGCACAACTCCTACGAAGACAACGGCATCAAAATTATTGATGCAAAAAATGGCAAAATTTCTGAAGCCGATGAGTTAGTTATATCAAGGCTGTTTCATGAGCAGCTCACCGATTGCTGTGCAAGCCATATGCATGGCCATCCGCAAGGCATTAACCAAAATCTTTCTGCCATTCAAGACGGTTACGTTCAGGCTATTGAAAAAAAATTCACGCCGGGGTTTCTGCGGGGTAAGAAAATTGTCCTTGATTGTGCGCATGGGGCCACTTCATGGATTGCTCCCAAGATTTTTGAGCTCCTGGGCGCGACAGTTATTACACTGAACGCTTCCCCTTCGGGCATGAATATTAATGAAAACTGCGGTGCACTTCATCCAGAACAGCTACAAGCAGCTGTGATTAAAGATAGCGCAGATATCGGCTTCGCCTTTGATGGTGATGGCGACCGAGTGATAGCCGTATCGGCTCAAGGCGAAATCAAAAATGGCGATGATTTAATAGCCATCCTTACGAAACACCCGAATTATAACCAGGCAACAGTAGTTGGTACCATTATGGCAAATGCAGGTTTCGAGGCGTATCTCAAAAGTAATGGTAAAGAGCTTCTGCGAACTGCAGTGGGCGATAAATATGTGGCTGAAGCCATGACAGCCAATTCCCTTAAGCTTGGTGGCGAGCAATCTGGTCATATTATTCTGGGTGATTATTTAAACACTGGCGATGGCATTTTTGCGGCGCTACGTGTCTGTGAAACTCTCGGTATACTTAATGACTGGAGCATGAATACCTTTACAAAATATCCGCAATACCTAGCCAACGTTGCGGTGAAGACAAAGAAGGATCTGAACGCCGCACCCTTAGCCGATATTATTGCTGCCACAAAGTCAAAAATTACCGACGGCCGTGTGGTAGTGCGTTATTCGGGTACTGAACCATTATTGCGCATTATGGCCGAAGCACCAACGCAAGAAGAAGCGCAACACATTGTACAAAAATTATCTGAGCAACTTGCAGATCAGCTGAAGGATACACTCCATGAATTGTAATAGTTGCGGTGATTGCAGCCACTGCATACGTCCAATCAACTTATTTACCCAATCAACTATTTGTGGAATCGTTGGCCAAGAACCGATGACTCATGAAGTTTTGCATTTTTTGGGAAATGCCATCGGCGCATGGGCGATTGAAGAATATGGGCCGGAATCGATCATGCTCATTACACATGATGCAAAGAGCAGCTCACCATGGATACGTGCTTGCTTGGAAACTGGTCTCTTGCGCCATCCTCTTTATCTTATTAATGAGAACGTGACGGCAACGGGAATAGCAGCACACATTATTCAGCGGTATCTTGATGAAGATAAAATGATCTCGTGTGGCATTATAATCAGTACCGATCACGCATCTTCATTAGCTAATGGTTTCACTATTATCGATGGTGAGACTGGATTGCCCATTGATGAAGAAGACCAGCGAGCAATTACTACTCACTATTTTACTATTCATGAAGCATATCACGCTAATGAAGAGGACCTCACGTCAGCACAGCGCGCACCGCATGGAGCACAATGGTTTATTCCGGATATAAGCCGTCTGTATATTGAAGACATTCTTACGGAGATTAGCCCAACACCGTTTAAGAAAAAAAAGATTGTTTTGGATTGTGCCGATGGTGCATTATCGCAAGTAGCGCCCTATATTTTTGAAATGTTTGGTGCAGAAGTTATCCAAATTGATAAAGACAGCATTCAGCATCCAGAAGAGCTCTCTAAAGCAGTTGAGACTAATGGAGCACACATTGGTTTTGCCTTTAACAGTGATGGCACTCGTTTAATTGCTGCAGCATCGAATGGCGATATTAAAGATGGCGACGATATGCTAGCGGTTCTCATGCGTTACACTACAGAACGAATTTTTGTAACGACCGACATGGCAAATCGCGGATTAGATGTATACGCAAAAGAACATGCCGCTGAACTTAAACGTATATCAGAGGATCCGATTGCTCTCGGGCGTGCAATAAGCGAGATCGATATAGCACATATGGATGTACAATCACAAGAAGATTCTGGACTATTTATTGGTGCTACACATGCTGGGCACATTGTGATGAGTGGCTATCATTATATTCCTGATGCATTACTCGCATCATTGCGGATTTGCACTGTGCTGCATAAGACGAAAAATTGGGCATTTAAAACATTTGAAAAATATCCACGCGTAACGGCTAGTATTCCAATCGAATTCGCTTGGCCGCTTGAAGATGCACCAATTGCTGATGTGATTGATGCTGCTCGTCGCCGATTCAAAACCGGCCGATTATTCGCCTGGTATGATACTCTTGAAGCGAAGTTGCATATTACCAGTGAACACGCTCAGCATGGGATTGCACAGAACGCCGCGATTGAACTTGCTACACAATTGGCTGCTGAATTTGCCAAAAAGAAGATTCAGCAACAGGTGAGCGGACTGAAGGTTGAGCCCGAGGCATATTCGTAAATTATTCTTGGTCAGCTAGCTTAGCCGCCTGCTGCTGTAATCTGCGTTTCATTTTCCAACCAAGCCGGCGAAATATTTTCAAAGAATGTTGATCTAAAAATTCATCTGCAATCTTATTTTTCTCTGCCACAGTCATCTGAACAAAACTGCGATCATCTTGAATTTCAGCATCTAACGTCTGTCGTCTTTGAGAACTGCTTGATGCATCGTATGCAGAAACATCAGCCAATAGAAGTAAATCTATTTCCTTGCTATGTGCATCAATCCTTTGCGAAACAATTTCATATTGTCGAACCACTTTTTTCGCATCAGCAAGATATAAAACGGTCTTGCCAAACATCCTTACTGCGCTTGGTATTGGCCCCTGCAGCATTTTACGGATATCTTGCGTGGAACTTTGCAACTCGTTAAATGTGGTACAGTGGGGTATGTGCTCTAATTCATACACATATGATGCCAAAGTTAATGCTTCCAAAGGTGCATTCGGCGCATGTAAAATCTCCAAGGCCAGCTCTGCAGACGATCTCTGGCATTCCAATATGTTGGTGGCAATACATACTGCCAAATAACCGCAGGCAAGAAGACGCGCATTACAATTTTTGGTCTGGCTAGCCACCTGTTCAAGCAAAACAAAACCAGCCTTATAGCCTGAATCAGTGATTCCCTGCCCAAGTATGAGCATTTGGCCTAATCGCATTTTCGCATGCTCAGCGGCAGGATCATTTTTGTTTATCAGATCATTAATGATGGAAAGGCAATATGCTGGATCAAATGAGATACCAGGACCATTAAAGTAGCAATCCAATATCCGGGCCTTGGCCTCATTTTTTGTTGCGTCATCTATTTCAGCGCAATTGGCGACCTTTTCGATTACCTGCAATGCTTTTTTTCGTGCTTTTTTCTTCTCATCGCCTTTCAAAAATAATGCCTGCCGTTTCAGAATGTCTGCCAATTGAAAGCAATGCTCATGCACTACAGTCGGAGTCATGGGAGAAAAGTCATGCGGTATATCTTTTGCACTCTCAGCTATTGGTGAGCAGATTAAAGCGCGAGCTGCCAAACAGTGCGGACAAGTAGCTTCCTGCTCTCCACATTCAAGTAGATGTTCTTTTAATTCTGCTAAAATTTCGTCAGTGCTCTTTTCTGCCGCCACCTCTTCCTCTATTTCCTGCTGGTCATATGGTTGCATAGCCGGTGCATTAGTGGCTTGTGCCATCAGTGGCATACATAATAGAATCAATGATAGATACTTGTTGAAATACATGTTGAGACGCTCCATTTAGATCGGTAGTCTTATATCTTTTCTTTCATTGCCAGGCCAAGTTTATGTAGAAAATGAATGGAGTTTTCTGCGACAATATCATCAATATATTGTCTTTGCACATCACATGAAAGGCCACAGGTAATATCACGTTCCATTTGCCCCGTAATTACCATTTCGCGCATTTGTTGATTAATGACAGGTTCGCTACCAATTTTATCAGCTTTTAATATAAGTAGTTTGCCCAACAGTTTAACGGGAACAGGCACGGCATAAGCAATCAATTCATGCATAGTTCTTAAGGCATTTCTAAATGTATCGATCTCTATGGTGGTCACTGCTTCTTTATACGCAGAAACAAGCTCAGCTAAAGTCCGCGCTTCTAATGAAGCTGTTGTTGATTGCAATACTTCCATATGAAAGTCAGCTTCAATGACCATTCCTTCTGCGGTATCAAGCGCGTTCAACGCTGCTGCATAGCTCCGGGCTAATAGTCGGGCAGGCATGGAATCTCTTTGCTCTGCAGCCAATAATAACGCAAATAAACTGGTCTTGCGGGAATAGTCTTGCAAACCCTGGCCCAGGCAACCCATTTGCGCTAAACGCATACGACCTAACCATTTGCCTCCAGCATTAATAGAGCCACTTTCTAACTCGCCGGCAAGCCGGAATGCTTTTCTGTAATTTCGTATACCTTCTTCTCCGTTAAGATATATGTCGAGCGCACCAATGAGCACCCAGTTCTTAACGTCTGCAATTTCTGAAGATCTAATCTTTTCATACAATTCTATCGTTTTACGTTGTGCTTTTTCTCGTTCTTCTTTTGTTTGGGCAATAGCCGCTTGCTTTGCATAGATTCTTGCTATTGAAAACAAAGAAACATCTTTAACGGATTGCGATTCTGATGAAGCAGCCTTCTCATAAAAGGAAACAGAAAGCTTTCGTAACCTTTCTTTCTCTTCAGCATTCTGCGCTTCGCCTGATTGCTTGAGATAAAGATCAGCTAACTGTAGATACAGTACATACATCACCGCAGGTGACTCACCAAGTTGGTTTACTGGATGCTGAATATTTTCTTTATCTTCTGATTGCTTGGATTCTTCTTGTTTTTTAAGTTTCTTCTTCTTTGCAGCGCTATTTTTTTGTTTACTTTGTTCTGTAGCTGCTGGTGCGCTTGTTGCACCCGCAAATGCAGGAATAAGTAATAAGATTAAATATAAGTAATGTTGTACGTTCATGTTGTTTGCTCCATTAATTCGATTATCAGTTTATTATGCTTGATCCTTCTTCTCTTCGCATTCGCGTGAGAATTGTTCTAGACGTGCGCCATCAGCCAAGGCTCGCGCCCGTGTGACATCTCGCCTTCTTCTATCTTCTTGTGCTCGCATTGCTTGCCATTCTTCTTCATGTTCTGGCTCTTGCGGAGCTGCTGGTTGCAGCGCCACAGCCGGCATCTGGAGAGGCGCATTAGGTAGCAGTTGTTGAATAAAATCATGTAAAAGAGTTATTGCCTCAAAGAGTGTACTGACCTCAAAAATCTCTTCTCTCAGGGCAGGAATCTCTTTACTAATCCTCGTACGCCAAAGATCACTTACTTGAGCATTGCTGAAGTTACACAGTGATGGTTGATATTCAAATCCTTTTAGACCTTCTATTTCCAATAATGAGTTGAGCTCACCCAACGCACGTTGTAGGTTGTCATCATATATCCGTCGCGCCCGCTCATCAAAGAAACTTAGACTCAATCTAAGTTTACCTCCTATGCGATCACGAAGATCTATATCCTCGCGTTTCCATAGTTGCGATAAACTTTGCAAAATTTCACGTATCAATGGGTAATATTCGGGAGCCCTATATGATAAGAAATCCCAATTCTGGCTAATCATCGGCAAACATATTGTTGATTTTTCATGCGCTAACGTGTCACGAATAAAATTAAGATGGTCAGTAGGGATAGCGAAATTCTTCCATATTGATTTTAGTGCTAATGCGGATGCTTGAATGCCTGGCACTGTATTTTGATGATCAGTGAATAGATTGAAAGCATATTCTGTGCCATCAAATAATCGGTCCGGGAATCGAAATCGAAATCCGAAAATTTTATCATGCAGCCAATCAGCCAAATTAATGGTTCCCTCGGCAATAAGATCCGCCCGAGCAGACATATTCCAAATCATGCTATGCAATACCGAGCGTAACTTCTCTGCTGGCACTCGTTTCAGAATATCTTTAGAAATATCATCTAAACCATAAGTAGTAAGCGCGCAAATAAAACCAGGCAACATTCCAAGCAACGTTATACTGCCCACAACTCTTGGATGCCATAAGCCAACTACACTTGGTCCAAGTACTGGGAAAAGTAATTTCGGTTGTGCCACTAAAAGTTCACACATTTCACTATAGGCTTGGCTTTTACTCTGAAAATCTTCCTGACAAATGCGCTTATGACGCTTTTTTGCATTCAAATAGGCTTCAGCAAACCGCAATTCACAAAGCTTTCGCGCAGTCAAAGGTGCAGATGCTAAATGATAAAAACTTTTTGGGCGAATTTTTTTCACTACTTCATTCAATGTTGGAATAGTTTGACAGTCATCAATCTCGCTCAGGGTTGCAACAGAAGTGGCAAGTATTCGATACTCCGCCGACTCAACCGGAGAATTGACCGGATAGGGAACCTCAATAATGCAGCCCAGCTGATGCCCAATAATAAGTTCGCAGCTAGCCAAGTATGCACGCGCCAATGTTTGCGCATAGCTATTTTCTGTTTGAGCAGCCACCTCTTCAAGTAAAGTAACTCCTGCACGAACATTAATCTTGGATAATTCAACGCCTTGTCCGAGAATTAACATTTGACCAAGTCGCAGCTTACCGATCCATTGCGCGGATCTATCATCTTTTTGGTCCATCAATTTTTTTGCTTCAGCCATAGCCTTTTCGTAATTCAAAGGCACACCCTCACCATTCAGAAAATTTTCCATCATTCGAGCGCGAGCAAATGTTTGTATGGTGCTTCCAGCAGAATTGGCAACGAGTTGATAAAACTTTTTGGCGCTGTGCTTAAACTTCGATCGCACAATGCCATCCCGTTGGATCTCGGCACTGTGGCGATATGCTTCGGCAAGCTCAAGATAAATAGGGGCGGCAGCAATGTATGGTAATTGAGACGCATTGAGAGGTCTTATTGCGGTATGCAGCGGTTGTATTGAACCGCCAAACAAACTTGCGACAGCCTCAAGACCATCCTCTTCTTGGCGTTCGATATCAGTCATCATGCTTGGCGGAATCGCTGGAGCTTCAATTGCAGCCAGGCCAATCGGCAATGATATAATCCCCATAAGGGTCAGAAATAGATTGGTGAACTTAGACATGTGATAACCTCCATTTAATAAAGTTATGCTAGTGTAACGGCTGTTCATCGCCTAAAACTACAGGCAATGATGCTCGATAATGGTCTCGCAGTTGTCGTATGAAATCATATAGATTTGCAGATTCGTCAACGATAGTGCGGGGAATCCAACCGCAATGCTCGACAACCGGGGATAGCGAATGGGTTAAATTTTCTCCCATAACACTGAGCGACTCTGTTTGTGCTCTAACATCTGGAATTTCTAATAATGAAGTGAGCATATTAACACCGCGCTGAACATGATCGGGGCAAATACCCGCCATCAGGTCATGAAACAGTGCAATACTAAACGCCACGATAATTGATACTTTTTTTATAATTGGGAAGGTTTCACAAATTTCTACAATACCATCGCAGGCTTGATAAAATTCGTGCTCCAAGTAGTCAGGCACCGCAGCAACCGTCAGAAAAGGATTTTCACCTTCTGGTAATAACATTACTTCTGGCCAGGTGCGGGCAAGCGTAGTTTGAGTAAAAGATGGTGCGTGTTCCTGAATAGCTCTGACACGCTTTAAAAATTCTTTATAACTCGATTCTGTCATCGGAATTGAAGGCATCATCAAAGAAATCATATGCATTTCATGGCACACATATGGGACTTCTTGTTGCGTTATAAGGCGATTGTAAAGTTGTATAGTCTGTTGTTTGGAAAATACACGGATTCCTGCCTGAGGTGGCCACAACTCCAAAGCCTTTTCATGCGCATAGATAAGTAACCAATTGGCAATTATTTGAACGCTCAATGGTAACTGATGGATTGGTTCATCACGCAATGATTCAACGTGTGTTCCAATGATTTTTGCTTGTGCTAAATAAAGCTTCGGGTTGCATAATTGAGGTATTATATTTAAATATCGAGCCAATACTGCAATTTCTGGATGTTCAGAGTGCATAAGACGTAATGCTTTTTTTTGAGAGTACATTTTACCAATCAAAGCAATATATATTGATGCTAAGTCGCTGGTATATCGATTTTGCCGTTGCAAAACCATTCGTCTAAGTGTTTCAAGGCCTTCTGTAAAAGATTTTTGATCCAATTGCATGCCAAAACCAAGAGCTTGCATCTGACCTAGCCGCACCGTAGCAAGTTTATTAGCACTGCTATCTTGTTGTTGTTGTGATAATGATTTTGCAGCATTTAATGCTTTTTCATGATCTTTAGGAACGCCCAAGCCAAGCAAACAACTTTCCATCATACGTGCACGTGCAAAACGAAAATATGGGTTGTCGGCTTTATTATTTCCAGCACAACCAATGCGGCCATACCACAAATAAGCTAATTTATAACTTTCTTGCGCATCCTGATTATTGAATCTAGTTTCTATACGGGAAATGTTGTTTTTTATCAAAGCCTCTGCTTCTTGATGATATGCTTCAGCAAGAGCAAAATATATTGGCGCAGCCTGTATTGGTACCAGTGTATTTACATCAACTTCCAACCGTTTCTCTTTCTTCGGTGAAGCAGATGAAGATGCCGACAAGGCATTCATTTGGGCAGTAATTACTAATGCACATACTGTTAAGGCAAATTTTATTTGCATCGATTTCATTTCATAACTCCACTTAATCTGCCAACTGTGATGCTGATTCATCATTATCAATTTCTTTAACATAGGGAGCCAAAGCTTGAAAATGGTCGCGGATACGCGCAATGCCAATTGTTACACTCGTAATGTCTTCCAAGCTCACATTCGGGAAATCGTGAGATAATCTGTTAATCACGGATGTAGTGCTTTCCTCAGGTTCGTTCGCCCAATATTCTGCCAACCCTTCAGTTGCTAAATAATCATTAAGCGCGATTACAGACATAGCGTAATAGTCCGGATCATTAGTTTCTCGTGCGACATCGGCATAGCACAATGCTAAGAAATAAAAAATTATTTTTGTACTAAGGTTAAGCTGAGGCTGGAAAACCTTCTGATGTATGCTGCGCAAGGCGGCAATGTATTCTGGTATAAGATCCAACTCGTCGGCTATAGCAGGTAAATTTTTGATCATTATAAATCTTTTACCGATGAGAGAAGTAAATATTGTATTTTCTTCTTTATGTACTAATCGAACAAAAGTAAACATTGATTTAACATTACAGAAATCGCGCAGCGCCATGAATTTCGATACAAGACCGAGTGTTCGTAGGAGAGGTATGTCATGTTGCACTCCTAACTCAAAGAATTTTGGATTCATTAATGAATGCAATTCTCCTAAAAAAATCTCAGGATAATTAAGTTCATCATCTTGTATCAGCCATGTACCCGCCATTCGTCCGACAATAGTACCTAATAAATTGCCCAGCAATTTTGCTTCACGCGGCGCCTTAACAGTATCAAGCCGTCGCATGTCTACAAGCAGTGTTATATATTCTTTAATACTATCGCACTTCATAGCTCGATCGACCAAGCGTATATAATCCAGCAACATTTTTGCTTCTGGAATAACAACTTGTTCATCTGATGGCAATGTAATTTTATAAAAATTTTTACCGGTATGGGGAAAGATAGTTTGGCGATTATCTGCCGACGCTGTTTCTATTATTGGCTTTTGTTCATCGCCTAGTAGTTTCTTCAACAGTTTGAAACTTGAGATATAAGCCAATGCCAGTTGCTGAGCTCGTATATTATCTGTTTGGCTTGCAACAGCCGTTAGATCTGCATACCCCTTACATGAAATAGAATTGCCAGTAAGCGAATAGGCATCAAAGCATCTAAGCAGGCCTACGCGAAGTTGGCCTAACCACTTGGATGATAGGTCATCATGTTGATTGCGCAATCTGATCGCTAAAGCTAAGGCGGTTGCATAATCCTGTTCAACGCCTTCCCCATGGCGATAGCACGCCATCTTTTCTGCCTGGGCCGGCCACACGAAAGCATGCCTATCATTACCCTCGCCTTGTGCATTGGCAAGCTCAGCATATCGCTTAAAAGCTACACGAAGCGCGGCTTCCTTTGCCTTTGGATTTCTGAAGGATTGAGCCTGTTCATGCAATTCTGCGGCATATTGGAAATATATTGGCGCGGCTATAACAGCAGGCAGCTTGGTGATATCTAACTTCCCTAAAGTGGATGCCGCACATGACGAAGTTGCAGCAAGCTGGCCGAAGGCCAGAGAAGCCGAAAGCAATAGAATTGATGCGGATAGTGAAGATGGCATTGATTTCCTTCCATTTAGACCTAAACCAAGGTGCCATAATACTTCTATTTGTCAAAAGGTTGCGGGGTAAAATGGGCATAAAAAAAGGGCCCGGAAGGGCCCTTTAGGTCGGAATTACCAACTAGCTTAATTTACTATGGTCCGCCCCGTTCATCTGCATCTGCCGAAGGGCAGTAATCACCTCATTTTCAGGTGAATAAATGTATTGGTCCATCATTTGACGCATATGCTGGATAAACGCCAATTTTTGTTGCTCGGCGTTTTGGGTTTCTTGTGCGGGCTGTTTCGTTGCGGCAAGCATTGGGGCAAGGCATCGTGGCTGCAATTTTGGCCTTTTAGGTACATTTGGACTTGCTTTAAGTAGCGGGGCACTGCTGCACAGTATGAGGGCGGTAATGGTAGTTAGTAGAAAATTAGGGACAGTGCATTTCGATGTGTTCATCGTACGCTCCATTTAAGTTAATTTTGAAAATACATAACAATCCTATTTTGACAAAATTATCTTATGCGTCAACTTTTTTTTACTTATAAAATAATCGAAAAACTATTGCATTTATGCTTGGGCTTGTGTTTAACTTACATGATAACCTTCCATAAACCCAAGGAATAACCATGGTATATCTACGTTTATTTGTTACTGTTTTTTTGCTAGCTCAAACAATTATATTAAGCGCAACCGGGCAACCAGCTGCAAAACAAGCGCCAAAAAAAAATACATCAGCGCAACGATTGCCATTTCTGCCAGAGGGTTTAAATCGTTGGAAGATGCATACGATGAAATCGCTCAGAATAATTTGAAACAGATGAAACTGGCCGCAACTGCCGTTCCTCAAGCGAAATATCACATGACCATTGCCGGCTTTGATATTGAAGTTGCGCCTAATCTTTCCCAGAAGCAAAAAACCGCGCTCGCTAAAGAAATCGATGATGCTATGACTAAAGCAGCTAATGATGCTATTCGCAAAACACTAAAAGCACTCAACAAAAAACCAATTGTGTTGCCATTCGAGCAAGTTGAAATAATGAAAAAATGGATTTTGGCGATTTTCGCATCGACCAAAGATATTGAAATAGTGGCTAAAAAAACCAATGCCTATTTTAAAAACAACATTGCGCATCTTGTTAAAAATGGCACTATCACCGCCATAAAGACACAGCAAAAAGTGATTAAGCCACACGTGGGACTAGCAAAGATAACTGATCCATCATTTGCCGGAACTGCTCTTATTCCTAAAACACCGGTTGCTGATTTTCATATTAGCAGGCCAGAAGCATTTGTAAGTGTTCAATGGCGGTCATAAATTGTTTTTTTGCCAATAATCACGTAAAAATTGCAAACCATTTGCAATGCCGCCAGCGGCCAGCCCATGGAGCTCTGATCTTTGTAAGGCCATAGTTGCAAAAGTGTAGCGCAATGAAGATGCATATTTCTCTATAAGATCCTCATCTTGTACCGCAAGTAAATCATCGAGCACGGTAATAAGATACGATGAAAAAGGATTTTTATCCTTGGTAGTACCAAATGCGAGATAATTGTTAGCGAGAAGTGCTAATCCGGTTATTCTTTTTCTTATATCTATTTCATCATTAGTAAATATCGTTCTAATGTTATTTAATACTCGATTGAGAAGCCACGAGTATTGTGATTCAAGAATTGTTTTTTCATAGGGCAGCACAGAATTGAGAAAAATTTGTGCGAGGCGAAACCGTAACTCAGGCGATGCAAGTTGATCAATCTCGAATAAAAAGTTCAAGCATTTGGGCATATGCTCTCGCTCTATAATTTCAGAGTATTGCATGCAAATGGCCATATTTTGCAGAAGTGGTACCGTATTTTGTAGGCATAGTTCATATAACAAATGATCCGATTTCTTAATAGAATTTTGATAAGCTTCCATTATATCGTTTTGCAGGGAACTATCGCGTACTGCTGAACTTACTTTACGACCTATATCCGTGTGCATTCGCGAATGGAATTCCTCATATTTTTCTTCCACAGGCTCCAACACAACGCCACATTTGCCGAAGTGCTGAAATACATCGTGCATCAATATTCTTTTTAAAAGCTCAGCTTGATATAAAAAATTATTAAGCAGAATCTGCGCGGTAGGCGATATAGTTTGCGCTTTCAATTTTTCCAGACGGTTCATCAATTCTGGCAAATCAAACAAGTTTTGACAGCGGCGCATTCGCTGCACAATTTGTGCGCCTTGGGCAATAGTCAAAGCTTCTGATGATTTAGAATTACTGCACATCACGATAGTAGGCCCGGCCGAAAGAAGAGCATTGCGAATGCCGCTGCCTTTTTCAATCATTTCTTGTGTTGCCAAATATGCATGCGCTAACATTTTTGCTTTTTTGTCAGGTGAACTTTGAGCAACTGCACGTAGCAGTTTTTCTCCATGCTCCTTACAAATGTGTAATGGCATGCCCTGGCCGAAACAAAGCATCTGCCCCTGGCGCATTCTGGCAAGCCAGCTGCATGGTGAATCTGCATGCGCAACGTGGGCATACAGCTCATGTGCCATTTTGAATAACGGATTCTGCTCCCCGCCAACCTTTAGTTCTGACGCCTGGTTATGGCAAGCTTCGGCAATCCAAAAAAGTTTTGCCGCCGATGCTGGGTCTCTAAGTTTGATGATGCCAGATGTGCGGGTATTGCCCTCATCCTCGCGTTCGACAATAATTCCCAGCTGATTCTGTGGTGTCATTTGAGACGAGAACAAGAATGATTGCCACATGATACTAACAATCAAAAAATGCCTGCGCATCGTTAACATCATAACGCTCCATTAGTAAATCTTGATGGTGAATGATGTAAGTCTACGTAATTTGATTGATCTGCCAAGCAATAAAAAATAAGCAGGCCCAAGTTATTAAACTCAGACCTGCCAATTAAATTCCTAGGTAAATGCTACTGTTATTAGGTATTAATTGTCCTGGTTATCCCATCGACGTTTTCCAATCTGCCAACACCCGCAATACCGCTACCGACAACTACAACATTGGGAATAGGCCATAAAATTGGATTGTCCGAGTAATAATTAGTGTCATTATTGGTTGAATCATTACCAAACCATGCATTATCAGCCGGGGTATAAAACAAAGGATTCGTTGTAGAAACTAACTGGGCGGCACTTGTAGTACCAGCAGTTTGCGCAAATCCAACAATACAATCATTGGCATAGTTATTGAAAATTTGACAGTTTTGACAGCCGGCTACAGTAAACCCGGTAATACAATCAACCGCCAAGCATTCTCGTACGGATGAATCGGCTTGAAAATTAAGTATGAAACCACAGCCAGCGCCTAAGTCTGAAGGAGGGAATACTCCGGAATTTACGCCGAGAACCGTGCATTCTTCCCAAATATTTCTATAGCCTTCAATGCTTGCAAAACCACTACTCGCATGGCCACTGGTCACTGGTATTACTCCGTGCTCAGCAGCACAACGTTGGAATAGGGCATGGTGAACAAAATCGCAATCAAAACCAGAAGAAGCGCAATTTTGAGCTGTGCAATCTTCTATGCGTGCAAAGCCGGTTCCGGCGAATTGAAATCCTTTTAATCCGCCCATACCAATGCAGCTATTTACATACAAGTCAGTAATGAATCCAAGGTAAAAACCAGCACTTGATGCTTCGCCAAAACCAATATCGCCTAATGGTTCGAGTTTCATTATGGAGTTTCGGCAACTTACAAATGCCGCATTTTCAATATCCACACCATTTTTAGCAATAGTGCTAGTGCCAATACAGTTATTAATATCGATATATGATGAAGTGGTACCAAGATCGGTCCAGAAGAAAATACCGCCACCCCTATAGCGAATTGGAGCAAATGACGGGCCAGCATCGTAACCGCATTGATAAAACTGGCAATTATTAATCGTTGATTGGTTGGTAACTCCTACGCTGCCAATGCCAATATAGCATCTATCAAAAAGCATATTCTCTATGACAATGTCGCGTGTTCCTTGCAGACCAACACCTAACGAAGAAAGTGGGTTAACAAGATCAAATGGCGTATAGAATGAAGCGGTAGTTACTTGCTCTAATAATGCTGCTGAAATAGTAGTATTTGAATCAAGAGAAAGCTTGATATTTCCGACAGGTGCATTTGATGCCTTGAATGCAACATTTGGAGTCTTTGTGTTTAATATAGATCCATTTCTAATTTGGACGGTTTCAGCGTTTTGTACGATGATACCACTACCACCTTGGAATTGTAGATCAATTGACTGCCCATTTAGATCAAGATCAACATCTGATGATAAAATCGTAATGGCAGCTCCTGCACCATCCCATGTAAGGTGCTGTGCTACGCTATATTTGCCAGGGAAATTAATAGTTAAAGGAATATCGCATTGCGTAATAACAATGCCACTACCAGCACCAGCTGCTGCTAGTGCAATTTCATCGCGGAAGCATAATGAAAATGGAAAAATTTCTATATCGGGCCGACACGAGCTTTTAGCCAACACCGGTGACGCCAATGAGATTGCTAGGATAAGAGAGTTGAAAGCAAAAATTGCTTGTTTGCCGACAAATCGGCTCTTCGTACGAATATGCATTATGATACTCCTTGCGCATATGCGCAATTTATCGCCGCATGCCTTTATCGCAGCCCAATGAGATCTTGCGATGAAATAATGCGACATTGATATAAAGAACATTTCCTATTGCCCGCTGCAGCAAAAAATTGTTTGCCAGATTTGATTCTATGCTTTTTAGAATATAGACATGATGCATAAATAGAATCTCAACTTTTTACTTCGTAAGATATACCATTACTAAACTCACACGGCAAGGATGGGATAAAAATCGATCAAAGGTTATATAGGTTGTGCGCCTTCTGATTATTTTTATGCGGAAAAGCTGCCTGAAAGAAATTTATTGAAAAAAAGATTGAGGCCCATTGGGCTGGCCCCATTTTTGAGATTGTGATCAAGTTGGTATAAAAAATCATGAGCGGCGGCTAGTTCAGGTGGTGTTACTTTACGCCAATCACGCTGCATGAATGAGAATGGCAATTTGGCGCTAATTTTTTTAGCTTCAAGATGTTGGCCGGCATTGCGGTATTGAATGTAAAAATGAGCTCGCCAGAGTTGTTCGCTCAAATAAACAATCCAAAACTGTTCATTGTATTGGGAACCAATACTTTCCCAGTGTTTCATGAATTCAGATTGCTGTTTGGCAAGTAGATGTTGGCTCAAAACGAATAAAGAGCTTTCTGGTTCATTGATATTTTTTAACCATGTAGCCGCGAAAGCTTCACTATTATTACCGAGTACCTGTTCATATGAAAGTAATAAGCAAGCCGTATTAAGTGTGGGTGCCTGTTGCATCAGGCGAACGAGTTGTGATACTTGCTTCATAGTTGGGAATAATAACTTTGCCAACTGCTCATAGGTAGCACGATCAATTTTTTCCGGTATTGGAATTTGGTTTATTTGGCTAGCATCAGTCTTTAATGGCTCATCGAGAAATATAGCCACCCGATGCGGGCCATTATAATTAGCCAACATATTTGCAACTGTTTTCTTATTCGCAGCAGAAAGAATTGATCCATCGCCAAGCCAATAAAAAAGAGATTGATCAAGAAAGGCGGTGCCTAATTGTGCAGCAAATTCATTTGGTTCTGAGTCGGCAAGTGAGAGATATTGCACTTGAGTTTTCGCGCGCAGGGATGCTAGTAATTGGCCGAAGAATAACGAGGGATACGTCTCGCCATGAAAGACATAGACTGGCGAGGCGATGAAAAATTCGGGTTTGGTGGCTTGGTGAATGAAGGTTGTGAAATCCATGATGAATCTTTTAAGGATCGATCTTGTTTATCGAAATTAAGTAGAAGAAAACTTCCTACACTCAGCAAACATATCTTTTACACCTTTGATTGCCAAGGATTTAATAGATTCAAACTGATCCCAGGTCATTGGCTTTCGTTCAGCACATCCTTGGATTTCCACGATGGTGCCAGATTTGGTGAGGATTACATTAAAGTCAGCATCGATTTCACTATCTTCTTCATAATCTAAATCTAGTAAAACTGTTCCGTCAGTGATGCCAACTGATACAGCAGCGAGTTCGTCGTTCATAATCGGGTGCTTTATGATGCCGCTAGTTAACCATTTTTGCTGCGCTGACATAAGCGCTAGTGAAGCAGCAGTAATGCAGGCTGTTCGTGTCCCGCCATCAGCTTGTAAAACATCGCAATCAATATAGATCGTTTGTTCGCCAATGTTTGCCAGATTTATTACTGAGCGTAGACAACGGCCGATGAGGCGCGAAATTTCCATATTCCGGCCATTGCGTTTGCCGGTTGTTGATTCACGTGGTGTGCGTTCGTGTGTTGCTGAGGGGAGCATTGCATATTCGGCAGTCAACCATCCGGTTTTGCTGCCTTTAAGATGGGGAGGGACTCCGGACTGGACTGTTGCAGTACATATAACTCGAGTTTTACCTAGTTCGAGCAACACGGATCCTGATGCGTATTCCATTACGTTATAGGTAACGGAAATTGGTCTAAGCTGATCGTGTTGTCGCTGTCCAGTCCGGATTAATGTCATTGTGAAAACCTCTCGCCTTGTAAATGGCACTTCACTTGCTTGGGATTTAAACCCAGACTCGTTACGTTGGTTTTCATAAAATTTATTTCATCATTTGGGTGGAGTAATTTATATAAGAAAAAATTAAATGCAACTTTTTTTATCTACCATGTTTTATTGGCAAAACAAAGTTCCATTTCTAGATTCAATAAACAGCAGAAGGATTAGATAACTAATTTGGAGGGGGCACGAATGTGCCCCCATATTATTTATAAGAAAAGCAAAATTATGATAACAATTTCAAGCGGATGCGGCCGGTAGCTTCGTCATAGTCCATAACTTCAACTTTAACCGTTGAGTCGATAGGAAGCTCTTGCTCAATATTGTGATGACGCTCTTTTGGAACCATTGAAATATGTACGAGGCCATCAACGCCTGGGACAAGTTCAACGAATATACCAAAGTCGGCATATCGGCGAATTTTACCTTCCCAGATTGAGCCCTTTTCAATAATACCGCCGAGAGTTTTAACCCATTTAACAGCTTCATCAAGCTTAGGACCAGGATGCCCGAAAATTTTAACGGTACCATCATCCTCGATATCAATTTGCGCGCCAGTTTTTTCGATAATCTCGCGAATAACTTTTCCGCCAGTGCCAATGATAGCACCAATTTTATTGCTATTTACCTTGAAAGAAACAACCTGCGGTACAAGCTCAGAAAGTTGCTCGTTTGGCTTGCTTTGCACTTTGCGCATTTCGCCAAGAATGTATTGGCGAGCAGTTTTAGCTTGTGCAAGGGCAGCCTCAAAAATCGAACGTGCCAAACCTTCTTTGTGCTTAATATCCATCTGAATTGCTGTAATACCATCATCGGTTCCAGCAACCTTGAAGTCCATTAAGCCGAAGGCATCTTCGATGCCTGAGATATCGGTCAACGTTTGAAATGCTTTAGTTTTGCTATTTTGCAAAAGACCCATCGCGGTGCCACCAACCATTTTACGAAGAGGCACGCCGGCATTCATCAAAGACATTGTTGAGCCGCATACGGTTGCCATAGAAGTTGAACCGTCAGACTCTAGAATGTCAGCTACGATACGGATGGTATAAGGGAATTTCTCTTGATCAGGAAGCATTGGCTTAACGGCCGATGCAGCTAAATAACCATGGCCAATTTCTCTACGGCCAGGACCACGTTGTGGACGCACTTCACCAGCCGAGAATGGCGGGAAGTTGTAATGTAGCATGAAAGTCTTTTCGACTTCGCCCATCAGCTCATCAACACGTTGTTCGTCTTGGCCACCGCCTAAAGTAACACTTACGAGTGCTTGGGTACGACCGCGTTTGAAGCAAGCTGAACCATGGGTCATTGGTAGAATGCCAACTTCGTTACTAATTTGGCGAACTACATCAAACTTACGCTCATCAATACGATGGCCAAGGTCAAAGATAAGGTCGGTCAAACGAAGACGGAGCACATCGTCAAAGAGATATGAAATTGCGCTTTCGGTAACCTCACCAGCTTCAATCTTTTCCTTGTTCGCCTCGACAAATTCTTTGCTGAGCTGATCTATATATTCATCACGGGCAACTTTATCTTGAATGAAAGCACCGCGCGCTTTTTCGGGTGTAATAAACTTTTCAGTTTCGGCACGCCATTGGGCCCAAGGGAAATGTTCGAAACCTCCCTCTTTAGCAACACCTACTTCGGCACGAATTTTCTCTTGAAACTCTACCTGTTTCTTAATTAGCTCATGAGCCTTAAACATGACATCAAGAAAAGCGCTTTCGCTCATTTCATTTGCGCTGCCTTCAACCATGCAAATACCATCTTTGGTACCCGCAACCACGACGCGTGCATCTGATTGTTCAGTTTGCGGAAAGGTTGGATTGTAAATCCATTCACCATTAACGCGGGCTACTTCTACCATGCCTACAGGTTCGAGGAATGGGATTTTGGAAATGGTAAGGGCGAGAGATGTTCCCAAAAAGGCCAAGGCGCTTGGCATATGCTCTTTATCAACAGAATAGACCGTAGATAAAGCCTGAAGCGAGTTAAAATAAGTAGCGGGGAACAATGGCCGGATTGCGCGGTCAATGAGACGGGAAGTTAATACTTCTTTATCGGTAAACTTACCTTCGCGTTTAAAATAGCCGCCAGGTATTTTCCCTGCGGCTGAAAAGTATTCACGATAATCGACGGTAAGTGGCAAAAAGCCAGGAAATTCTTTTGACTTAGCAGATACTACAGTAGAAAGTACTACTGTGCCGCCCTGTTGGATCCATACGGCGCCGTCAGCTTGTTGAGCATATTTTCCTAGGGTTACTTCAATGCCAAGCTGCTCTAATTTGAAGGTTTTAATAGCCATTGTGTAAAAAATCTTTCGATGGGTTATACGTAACTGAACCAAGTAACAGGTAAA
>CAVPKK010000002.1:0-10788 GCA_963705705.1 uncultured bacterium
CATTAGAGATTATGCGCGACGCGTTTGGAATAAGAATAAAAAAGAAGAATCTTGCGATAAAACTAAAGCCCCTTCTTGGCTGGCCCAAGCAGCTCAAGAGGCAAGCAAACGAATTTTGCGCAAACGTACCCGCAGGGAATTATTATTGAAGGAGCTTGATAAGCAATCCTATTATCTCACTGGGGCAATAGGCACTTCCATACTTTCATGGTTCTTGCGCACGTATGTACCAGAAATACGAAGTGTATTGTACGTCGGAGAAAAACCATGAAAATTGCCAGGAAATTATTTGTATTTGGCATGCTTTTTACTATTGGCATGGCAAAAATTGAGGCGGTTGCCATTAAACCACTCAAGCCTAAATCAGTTAATAAAAATGTAGCGCAGCATGCAGCAAGATTTTTTGCCCATGTATCGATAGGCTTTTTTGCACTCGGACAATCAAGTTATCATTTAGGTAACTTATTATCGGGAAGTTCGTTTGAAACTCAGCTTAAGGGGACCAATGCATACAGCCAAAGTCTTCGATTTGCTATTGGCATGGTTGGCACTTCCCTGCTGCTTCTCGCGGTAAGTTGCTTAGATCATTTTGGCTATTCTGATTTGGGTGGCAATGCAGATGAGCTTGTTGAAACCGAAAATATCGTTGATGGTACGCCACAAGCACCAACCAATTAAGAGTTAAACATGTTCAGGCTTTGTATGAGCTTTTTGTTTAGCAAGCTCATCAGTTTCTGCGCGATAAAATAGATATAAGCCTACGGTAATAATTGCTCCAGAAAATAAGAGCCGGACGGTAACTTTTTCGCCCAAAAATACCCAGCCATATAATGCGGCAAAGCATGGCAAAAGCGTACCTGCAAATGAAAGCAATGTCGGACTATAGGTGCGCAATAAAAGACTATACAATACTGAGCTTGCAGCCGTACTTATAACCAATGCCGCCATCATACCGCCAAAAAAATAATCCAAAGACATATCACAACTTTCAATCCACAAACTCAACGGAATGGCTGCCAGACCACCAAGTAATTGTGTTATCCCACTCACAAATGCCGGCGCATACCCAATACGAACCAACTGTTTTACCATGAGCCAACCATAGGCATAGCCAGCAACAGTAAAAAATGCGGTGATTAATGGAATGATAGACATCGTGGACATTGAGCCAGCAGCTTCCATAACACATGGAATTAGCCCAATGCAGCCAATGGAAATTGCTACAATTTTTTTTACAGACAATCGTTCATTGAATAAAATATAGGCCATCAAAGCCGTGATAAATGGTACCGCATTGAAAAACATGCTGGTGATTGAAGATGGGAGTGATTGCGCAACAATAGCGCCACCACAAAAGCTGATAAAAAATCCGAACAAGCTTGCTGCAAGGAACAATCTTTTATGCCCACGGGCAATTGGCTGCCATTGTTGACGTGCATATGCCAGGCCAAAAGAGATACCTGAGCTCAATAACAACCGCACCATCACAAAGGTAAACGGCGACATTGCCCCAGCTAATATTTTGGTAAAAGTAAAACCTGAAGCGCCGATGGCATTTTGGGCAAAAATTAGATACATCGTGTGTGTAACATCCAACTATAATTAATTGTAGGCAGTCTACACGCTATCTTGCTCGCTAACCACAGGGCATCTTAATATTTATTAGAACCGTGGCCTTCGCCCTTTTTAAATTTATGCCGTACGCGGGTAACCTTTTTCTTATGTACCTTCTTTTTTTTCGGCGGCACATTCGGCTCATCTTCGTAGCGATATCTATTTTCTACGAGCTTGGGGCCAACGCATCCTTTACGGCGGCGCGTGGTGATGGGCATATATTGTTTTTTGGTAGCCATTTTTTCTCCTTTTATTTACTTCAAAAAAACTATCTCTTAACCTTCCAGCCCTTAGAGGATCCGTTCGTCCTGAGTGTTTTGTCCTTCGTCAGGCTCAGGATAAACTCCGCAAAATGTATCGTCCTTCGACAAGCTCAGGATGAGCGAGATACGAACGGCGAAATTAAGCTATTTTATAATGGCTCGGGGCCGGCTGATACAACCAACAATCCTGAGCCTTAGCCAAAAAATCCTTCAGCTGCATATTAACTCGCTCTGCCAAATCTTGCCTACTCAGCACACCCTGCGCACAGCCTCGAATGCATGGTGAACCGGCAGCCTTATCAAAAAAGGCACTAAAGGTTATTTGCACATTCTTATTTTGGAAGAATTCCAACACATAAAGCAATGGTTCCACGGTTGGTAACTTATTAATGTCAGCGATACGCAATCGTAAGCCAGCATAACGCTTTCGTTTCACATCATTAAAATAACCAAATGCAGTGCTATGGATGTCAAACTTATTTTTTAGCCCAATACTCAAGGCCACCCAATCCTTCTGGGGGATATTCATCGATTCTGGCAGCAAAATGCATTGAAATGCAGAACGTGTACCTACGCCAACATTAAATGGGCTTATTTCGCCGAGCAATCCTAAAAATGAATAGCCATATAACGAATGGAGTGAAGAAATATTTGGCGAGAGTGGCGCTTGTAAACTGCCTTCAACGCCTTGGCGATTGTAGTGAGCCAACGGTATAACGTGCAAAGATGCCGGTTGTGATAGCACATGCTTATTAAAATAGAGTGCCAACTCTGCCATTGTCATACCATGGCGCAATGGAATTGGCGCAATTCCTATAAATGAGATCAATCCCTGATCAACCAATGGTCCATCTACCAACCCACCAAGCGGATTTGGCCGATCGAGTACAATAACTGTCTTATTTATTTTCGTAGCTGCCTCGAGCACCCGATACATGGTAGATATGTAGGTATAATGGCGAATACCTGCATCTTGCATATCGATGAGAATTGCTTCGATATCGTTTACCTCGTCACTAAATCTGCCCCATGGATTGCCACCACCTTTATATAAGCTAATGATGGGCAATTTTGTTTTTGTATCAACGTTATCTTCGATTTTTGCTTCTGCTAATGCTTGACCATCAAGGCCATGTTCAGGCACAAAGATTTTCTTTAACGCGTAACCTTGGCGAATCAAGGCATCAATCGTGCGCTCGCCACTCGTTGTTTTTCCTGTTTGATTGGTCACGATTGCAATTGGCGTCTTTTTATTGATTATCTTTTTGAGCTCATACAATTGATCGGCACCATAAAATACCGGTACTTGCGCGGTCATAGCGCCACTGAGCATACAAAGTAGTAATGAAGCTGGCTGCATAGAAATCCTTTAACATTTTTTGTTATTCAAATAAAGTTTAGCGATCTTTATGCTTTTGCAGCAACAATTACCGCTTCAACCTCAAGATAAGGAAGTTAATATGATGATTTTGTTGGCATTATTGTCGCTATTTATGAATTCATTGACATATGCCAGTAGCAGTACCTGTCTCCCGCTAAATTTCGAGCGTGGGGGCAAGAAGGTATTGGCGAGTCTCAGCCTAGACGAAAAGATTGGTCAATTAATCATGATGGCAGTGCCCATTAACGATGATGATCCTGCACTCAAAGAAAACTTACAAAAATGGCATTGGCATCCGAGTCTATGCAAAGAATATGCCCGAGAATTGATTGAAAAATATCATATCGGCTCGGTGCTATTTATTATGAATGGCACCATTGCGACACAAATTGCCACCACTAATTATCTAAATGCGCACAATGCATCATCTTTACCCTTACTTTTTGCAGCAGACTTTGAACCAGGATTAAATTTTTCTCGTATCACGGATGCGGTTCCATTACCCCGGGCAGCAGAATGGGGTGCCGTCGGCGATGAAAAATTATTATATGAACTTGGAAAAACTCTTGGGCACCAGGCCTACGCCATGGGAATACAGGTAGTTTTTGCGCCCGTCGTTGATATCCATAGCAACCCACAAAATCCAGTTATTAATACGCGCGCCTTTGGTACCACACCTGAAAAAGTAATTTCCTGTGCTGTTCCATTTATGCGTGGTATGGAACGAGAAGGAGTGTTGCCTGTTATTAAGCATGCACCCGGGCATGGGAATACCAATACAGATTCACACAAAGAGTTACCAGTCATTGCTGATTCGTTAAGTGCACTTAATAATAATGAACTTCTACCATTTAAAACGCTTATAAAGCTTGGGGCTCCGGCTGTTATGACCGGTCATCTTTTGGCGCCAGCAATTGATCGGCGATTGCCCTGCTCTCTTTCAGCCAATATGGTACAGGGGATTTTGCAAAAAGAGTTCGGTTTTAAAGGATTAGTTTTTTGCGACGCGCTGAACATGCAAGCCCTTAATGGCGTTGGAGATAACCATGATTTAGCTATTGCTGCCTTTGCCGCCGGAACGCATCAATTAGTAGGACCATATGACGTGCCCGCCGCGTGCCAGGCGTTAAAAGAGGCAGTTATGATAGGTGATATTTCAGAAGAAGAACTTGATGAACGAGTGGCTAAGATCATTCGCTTTAAACTTTTATTACCAATGCCAAACCAACTCGATCCGGAAAAGGTGAAAAAAGAAGTTACATCTCCTGAAATGTATGCTGCCCTTAATCGTCTGCGCGAGTTGCAAAAGGAGGCACAAAAAAAAGATGCTGAGAATGAAGAAAAGAAGAATTAAAAACAAAAACGGCCAGAAGCACTACATGCTCCGGCCATTTTGTTGTACTAAATGAAAGATTTAGAGACCAAATGATTCTTTAACAAGTCTTTCCAACTTCTCTTTGGACATTCCGCCTAAATTCCTGTGAACAACTTGTCCGTTCTTGAAAAACAATACTTCCGGTATTGAACGTACTTGATATTGTTGTGCAGCTGCACGATTGTTGCCTTCAGTATTTATTTTCACAAACTTTACTTTGCCTACGTATGCAGGATTCTTGCTCACTTCTTCAAAAATAGGTGCTAAATTTTTGCATGGGCCGCACCAGGGTGCATAAAAGTCTACAACAACCGGCATTTTGCTTTTCAATACTTCATCTTCAAATGAGCCACTCAGTTCCAAACCGTGCGCTGAACTTGCGGCCGGACTTTTTGCTACACTTGCAGCTGGTTCAGATTCATATTGCACATATTTATGCGATTTAGCCAAATTCATACGTGGTGTAAGCAATATTGCTATGATAATAGTGCTTACTACACCAGCTAGATTACGAACATTTTTGCTCATGGTTACTCCTATATGATATTAAAATAGAGAAAGATACTTAATAGTTCATCCTATCTATACCAAGTCTACCAAACTTCAGGGTCATGTAGTCAAGGGTTTATTGCGGCCAAGCCTAATAATGTCCCATATTTTTCTTAGTATAAGGTATTCAAAGTTGACAAATCTTAAAACAACATGATTTAAAATTTTGCTTTCCCTGCGCGCTTTTTTCAAGGTTGCTTAGACCACTACTACCTGTTAATCTGTTCTAGGTTTTTGAGAAAATTTATAAAAAAAATTCCCCCACAATTTTTTTGCCGATCGTATCAGTTTTGTGTCCTTTTTCTGCACAATTTGCAGATTCTTATTGACACAAAACTGCCCAGATTGACTCCGGTGTGGAATTGGAACGCATATAATTCTTGGGTGTTACTATGCATACGCAATTAACTATTACATCTTTGGCCCCACATGAAGTTAGCATGATGGTGGTCAAACGATCTGGGCAAACTGTCCCGTTTGATATAAATAAAATACGCACAACCTTGAAGCGCGCCGGCATGACTGATGCATATGTTGGTGCCCGCATTTCTCCTGTTTCCTTATCAGGTGATGATGTAGAAAAAGAATTATTACGAGTCATCTTCGAAAACATTAGCACCAAAGAATTAGAACAAGCGATCATCTTAGCAGCCACTTCATTTATTGAAAAAGATCCTATTTACAACGAAGTAGCCACTCGCTTACTCTGGCAAAAATTATACCGCGAGGTTATTGGCAAACGCATTACAAGCGAATCCCTTGAGCAAGAATACCGAAATGCATTTATCATTCAGTTGCATAAAGGTGTTAAAGCTGGTTACTTGGATAAGCGTTTACTTGAACTTGATCTTGAAAAGTTGGCCAACGCAATGGTCATCGATCGTGACAATCTGTTTGGCTATCAAGGCGCCCATACACTGTATTCTCGTTATTTCATGAAAATAGATGGCGTACAACAAGAAATGCCACAAACCTTTTGGATGCGTATTGCCATGGGTTTATCATTGCTTGAAGAAAATCGAGAAGAGCAAGCAATTAAATTCTATGAAGTGTTATCAACCTTACGCTATACACCATCAACGCCAACCTTATTCCATGCCGGCATGGTACACGCGCAATTAAGCTCTTGTTATTTAACAACCATTGATGATGATCTGAGCCAGATTTTCAAATGCATGGGCGATAACGCTCAATTAGCGAAATGGGCTGGCGGTATTGGCAATGATTGGACCCCCATCCGTGCCACTGGTGCTTGGATTAAAAGTATTCATGCCACCAGCCAAGGCGTTATTCCCTATCTAAAAATTGCTAATGATATAGTCGTTGCTATTACTCGCAGCGGCATTCGCCGTGGTGGCACCTGTGCTTATTTGGAAAGCTGGCACTTTGATATTGATGATTTTCTTGACCTTAAGCGCAATACTGGTGACGAACGACGCCGTACCCATGATATGAATACCAGCAATTGGATTCCCGATCTTTTCATGAAACGAGTATTGTCTGATGCAGAATGGACCTTATTCTCGCCGCATGAAGTTCCTGACCTGCATGATATTTATGGGAAGAAATTTGAAGAACGATATGCACAATATGAGCAAGATGCACGTGATGGCAAAATAAAAATATTTAAAACAGTTTCAGCCAAGACATTATGGCGCAAAATGATCAGCCGATTGTTTGAAACTGGTCATCCATGGATTACATTCAAAGATCCATGCAACATACGCTCTCCGCAGGATCATGCTGGTGTAGTTCATTCATCAAACCTCTGCACAGAAATTACGCTTAATACCTCTGCTGGTGAAACAGCTGTTTGTAATTTAGGATCAGTAAACTTAGCAAACCATGTTAAAAATGGTGCTTTGGATGAAAAATTACTAAGCGACACCATCACGCAAGCCATTCGCATGCTTGATAGCGTTATCGATCTGAACTTTTATCCAACTAAAGAAGCAAAAGACTCTAACCAGCGCCACCGTCCGATTGGCCTTGGTATCATGGGCTTCCAGGATTTACTCTTTAAATTGGATATTCCATTTTCATCGCCTAAGGCACTTGAACTGGCAGATTATTCACAAGAAGTTATTTCATATAATGCCATTTACGCATCTTCGCTTTTAGCTAAGGAAAAAGGAGCCTATCAATCCTATAAAGGTTCTAAGTGGGAGCGTGGCATTTTCCCTGTCGATACCATAGATATGTTGGAAAAAGAACGCGGAGTGCCAATTGATTGTTCGCGAACCTGCAAACTTGATTGGAAACCAGTACGCGACCATGTAAAAAAATATGGTATGCGCAATTCCAATACTATGGCCATTGCACCAACCGCAACAATTTCGACTATTGTTGGTTGCTATCCTTCCATGGAACCGATTTATAAAAATATTTACGTGAAGGCTAATGTGAGCGGTGAGTTTACAGTAGCAAATACCTATCTCGTAGATGACTTGAAAAAGCTAGGCCTATGGACTGAAGAAATGTTGGATAAATTAAAATATTTCGATGGTGCCATAGATAGCATTGAAGAAATTCCTCAGTCTTTGAAAGAAAAGTACAAAACTGCATTTGATCTGGATCCGATTTGGTTGATCAAAATAACCGCTGCTCGCGGTAAATGGATCGATCAATCGCAATCGCATAATGTGTTTATGCAAGGAGTATCAGGTAGTAAGTTGAATGAGATATACACAACCGCATGGCTAGCAGGCCTGAAAACGACTTATTATCTTCGCTCACTTGGCGCAAGCCAGATTGAGAAATCGACCCTCGATGCAAAGAAGTTTGGCTATACCCAAAAAAGGGAATATGCTGCCGCACCAACACCTGAAAAAGGTCCGATTGAATTGCCGCAGGCTTGCAGCATTGAAAACCCTGACTGCGAATCGTGCCAATAGCCAGCAACCTCTTGCGTTTTGCACTAGTTAAAATTTATATACTGGAGTAAATATGGTTCCAACACCCACTAAAAAAAGAGTGTGATTAACAACTCAACAGTTGATCCGAATAAAATTTTGCCTCTCACCTATCTATGGGCACGAGAATATTATAAATCTGGTGTTGCAAATAATTGGTCACCGGAAGAAATCTCAATGCAACAAGACGTTGAGCAGTGGCGTTCACGAACTGCATTAAGTGAAGCAGAACGCCGGTTGATTCTTTGGAATTTAGGTTTCTTCTCGACTGCTGAATCACTGACCGCAAACAATTTGGTGCTTGCCGTTTATCGCCATGTGACCAATCCAGAGTGCCGGCAATACCTATTACGCCAAGCATTCGAAGAAGCAATCCATACCGATACGTTCATATATTGTTGTGATTCGCTCGGATTAGATCCAGATGAGATTTATAACATGTATGAAACTATTCCTTCGATTAAAGCTAAAGACAGTTTTGTAGTGCAATTAACTACATCTCTCTTTGATCCAAATTTTGTAACTGATTCACCACAAAATATTCAACGCTTCATGCATGATCTTATTGGCTTCTATGTGATCATGGAAGGTATTTTCTTCTATGCTGGTTTTGCCATGATGCTTGCTCTTAAACGTCAGAAGAAAATGATTGGTATCGGTGAGCAGTTTGAATATATTATGCGCGATGAAAGCCTGCATTTAGCATTCGGCTGCGATTTGATTAATACCATCAAAGCAGAAAACCCTGATGTATGGACGCAGCAGTTCCAAGATGAATTGATAGCATTGATTGAAAAGGCAGTAGTCTTGGAAAAGAACTATGCCTATGATGCCTGCCCAGAAGGATTACTTGGCATCAATGCAAAACAGTTCTCTGACTATGTAGAATACATTGCCGACCGCCGCCTTGAACGCATCGGATTGCCAAAGATATACAACAAGGAAAACCCTTTCCCTTGGATGTCACAAACAACCGACTTGCCAAAGGAAAAGAACTTCTTCGAAACCCGCGTGACTGAATACCAGTCCGCCGGCTCTCTTGAGTGGGAGTAAACTACAATAAGCCGAACGGTTTCAATTAAGACAATTATACCCAGTTATTTCGCTTAGCCGCGCTCATCCTGAGTTTATCGAAGGATATAGCGCGAATATGAGCAGATGATCAACGAATAAAAGCAAAAGCCCTTGGCATAAGAACCAAGGGTAAATCAGATTTATTTGCGATGAATAACGTTCAAAATATGAGTACTGGCTTTAGCGTGTATTGAAAAGTTGGAAGAAACTTTTGCATTTGCATCCCGTAAAATCCTATCGGCTGTATTGGAGCTTGTGGCTGAACTTCCTTCTACATTACATCCTCGTCTTCAAAGCGTTAGTTTTATTATAGACCATAAATAAATTAGCTATGCAATGAATGCTTAACGATCAGCATTTGCCCTTGAAGGGAATCAACCGAGAACGTGAGGACACAACGAAATATGCAATGTAAACGTAAACATGCCTGCTTCATTGACCAATATTACGAATTATGAATCACGAAATCATTCAACTGGAACAAATGATCATCATTTTATTGTCCTTTTGTTTCGTCTTGCGTAACCGAGAATCTATTCCTTTAATTGAATTTCTTACGCTTTTGCTCTCGGATGCGTCCTAAACGTCCACAATGCCCAATAAAAGTATGATCATTTGTTCCAGTTGAATGATTTCGTGATTCATAATTCGTAAATATGGTCAATGAAGCAGGCATGTTTACGTTTACATTGCATATTGCGTTGTGTCCTCACGTTCTCGGTTGATTCCCTTCAAGGGCAAATGCTGATCGTTAAGCATTCATTGCATAGCTAATTTATTTATGGTCTATAATTAAAACTAGACTCGAGAGACGAGGATGTAATGTAGAAGGAAGTTTCTAGCCCACAAGCTCCAATAGTGGCCGAGAATAGGATTTACGGGATGCAAATGCAAAAGTTTCTTCCAACTTTCAATACACGCTAAAGCCAGTCTGCATATTTTGAACGTTATTCATCGCAAATGAATCTAATTAACACGGGCAATTCGCAGCTTCTCCGTGAAACGAGTGCCGTTCGTGAGAATTACGCACTTGACGGAACTTTCAAAGGCTATCGTCCTGCTTACCCAAAAATTCCATTTTCCGATTTAATATTCATTCATTTTATTTAAATATTCGTCCATTTACCCAATGCACGGATTGACATTGAGATAAGCTTCCAAATCAGTTATCATAATTTTTATGATTCATAAAGCTTGGCTTGGGTTATTTGGGGGAAAAGTGATAAGAAATGTAAGCATGTTTGCTTGGGATATTGTTGAATGTGCTGAATGCACACAACACAGCGCTTTATGCTTTGAACGAATGAGTTCAAGCGAGTTCAGCTGAAGACGTGGAAGTTTTAGTCCGTTTGAAGCTATCTGTCCGCCAAGTCCTGCTAGCCAGTACCCTTCCAGCTTCATTCCAAATCAACCCAACATTCCACATTTCCAGTTACGGTTGCAGAATTTGGACTTGGTTCACGGCCCTCGAGACTGTCGAGACTCGACATTGTGCTTCGTCGGAAGGCAAAAAGGTAAGCGTGCCACAATTAAGTGCCACTTGGAGTTGCGTCTAAATCCGACCTGCTTTGTGCTCTAGCATACGTTCTTGACCTAATCGCTCAAATTATTTCAGGTCAT
>CAVPKK010000003.1:0-200208 GCA_963705705.1 uncultured bacterium
TTAATGCGTAAAAAAAATCATATCGAAGAGCCGCTAGAGCAAGATCTTCAAACACCATCGCCGCTCTACAAAGAAAAAGAAAATACCCCATCACATATGCCATACGTAGATGAGCAAGAGTCTTCTCGTGATACGATGGAGAATCGAGCACAAGCACGTCCACACGCAAGACGTCGTTCGGGTCACCCAGCAGACAATGAAGGGCCAATGAATGAAGGTCCTGATCGTATAGAGACTCCACGCCCTGCTCATGCAAATTCAAACCAAGGTGTTCGCTTACGCCCTATAACAGGTGTTCGTCGAAATGATTCTGGTGTGGAGCAATTACCCCCGCGATATACAAGAACAGAACAAGAATTGCAGCAGATGTCATATGGTGATATCCAGCAATTTGCCCGACGGCTTGGTGTTTCTGGCGCAACCTTAATGGCAAAGGATGCCTTAATTAAGCGCATTCTGGAGTTGCAACAAAATCCCGATCAAGATATCGAGGTAGAGGGAACGCTTGAGCGTTTGCCTGATGGTTTCGGTTTCTTGCGCTCAGCCAGATTTGATTATATTTCTGGTCCAGATGATTGTTATGTTTCGCCATCGCAAATCAGACGATTTAATTTACGCACGGGTGATACAGTGCGTGGTGTTATTCGCAAGCCAAAAGAAGGCGAAAAATACTTTGCTTTATTAAAGGTTACTTCAGTTAATGGTGCACCGCCATCAGAGATGGATGAACGTCCAAACTTTGATCGACTATCGCCATTATTCCCTGATAGGAAATTTAATCTTGAAGGCGATCCTACAACGCTCTCAACACGGATCATTGATATCTTTGCTCCGATTGGTAAAGGCCAACGAGGCCTTATCGTAGCGCCTCCAAAGGCTGGTAAAACGGTTCTATTGAAAGAGATTGCGCAAACAATTGCACACAATGAGCCTGATATTCGCCTTATCGTGTTACTTATTGATGAACGACCAGAAGAAGTTGCCGATATGCGCCGCTCGGTTAAAGGGCCAAACGTTGAAGTAGTAAGTTCCACATTCGATGAAGCTTCTGAACGTCACGTACAAGTGGCTGAAATTGTTATTGAAAAGGCGAAGCGCTTGGTCGAAGCCAAGAAAGATGTGGTTATCCTTCTTGATTCCATTACTCGTCTTGCCCGGGCGTATAATACTACTGCACCTGCCTCCGGTAAGGTATTGACCGGTGGTGTTGATGCCAATGCATTACAATACCCAAAACGGTTCTTTGGTGCTGCACGTAACTGCGAAGAGGGTGGTTCATTAACGATCATCGGTTCCGCGCTTGTTGAAACTGGTTCTCGAATGGACGAAGTAATTTTCGAAGAGTTTAAGGGTACCGGCAATATGGAATTGCATTTAACCCGTAAGCTTGCAAATCGCCGTACATTCCCTGCGATCGACATTCTTCCATCTGGTACTCGCCGTGAAGAGCTATTATTGCCTGAAGCCGAACTTTCTAAGATTTGGATTCTACGCAAAATGCTTGGTAGCATGAATACTATCGAAGGTACTGAGCTTATTATCGATAAGATGAAAAAGTTTAAAACCAATGAAGAATTCTTTGATGCAATGACCGGCAAGAAGGGCCCGATAACTAACGGATCTACAACCGCAGCCGAGTAGCGCTGATTATTCGTCACTTAAAACTTATGTCCCGCTCACCCCGAGTGATTCGCGCAGCGAATTGTATCGAGGGGCTGAATAAGTTAAATATCCAAGTCTAACGAATCAAATTTGTCTTGAGCCGCTTTATATGCGCCAACAAATGCAATCATGGCACCGTTATCGGTGCAATATTGTGGTGCGGGAGCAAAGAAGGTAAGTTCACGGTCGCGAGCCCAATCCGATAATTGTTGTTTCAGATATTTGTTGCAGGCAACGCCGCCGGCGAAAGTAATGGCTTTGATTTCTGGATATTGTTCCAATGCGTAGCCTAATTTTTTCTTAAAAATATCGCCTATGCAGACCAAAAGAGAACTGGCAATTTTTCTTTGCTCAATGGCTGCTTCTTCCCCAGTCAATAAAAACTTTTTATTGGCCAGATCATATACGCCGCGTTTGACCATGTCGTAAAGTACAGCCGTTTTAAGTCCTGAAAAACTGAAATCCAATGAGGCAAACTCCGTTCGTCCTGAGCGTGTCGAAGGACGGGTGTAATGATAAAAATCTTTAAAATCCATTTCACGTGCCAGCTTCTCAATCACCGGACCGCCGGGATACGGAAGCCCAAGCAATTTAGCAATCTTATCAAAAGCCTCTCCGGCTGCATCATCAATTGTTTGACCGACGATTTGATAGTCGCCCAAACCTTCAATTAAAAATAATGCTGTATGTCCGCCGGAAGCCGTCAAGCATATATGAGGAAATGGTACATCATTTTCGATCAATGGTGAGAATGCATGGCCTTCTAGGTGATTAATTCCAATAATAGGTTTGTTTAATGCAAACGCGATTGCTTTTGCAAAGCACAGACCAATGAGTAATGAGCCTGGTAATCCGGGATGCGTGGTTACCGCAATCACATCTATATCATGCAGTTTGATTTTCGCTTTTTGCAAAGCCAGTGTCATTATTTGATTGATTTTTTCTAGATGCGAACGGGATGCAAGCTCAGGTACTACGCCGCCGAATTGTGCATGCAGACTAATTTGTGAATGCAGTTCATTACTTAATACCACGCTCTGAAGATTTGGAGCATCTGCGGAGGACAAGGCAGAAACCGCTCGTCCTGAGTGTTTTGCCTTAGCATCCTTCGACAGGCTCAGGACTATCGAAGGATGCGAGCGATCTTGGTAAACGGCCGCTGCAGTTTCATCACAGGATGTTTCGATGCCTAAGATTATTATCGGGTCACAACTTATTTTTTTTTCTTTGCCGCTCGCATCCTTCGACAGGCTCAGGACGAGCGGGTTTTTTTTGCCCGCATTTATCATTTATACCCATTCATATAGCGAATTAATATCATGTGGTATGTGGCAATTCAGTAACCATTGAAACTACCAGTGCCGGTAATTCCCGTTTTACTTCGCTTATAATGGTTGGTCTACGATGGAATGGATCAAGATCAAGAGCCGCTAAAGCTGAATGATCGGCCATCTGTAATACCATTTTCGATTCAAGATCTTTTTTCAAAACAATCCGCGGCAGTCTCGCCATATTGGCATGGCGGTCATGCCATGTTTCTGGCTCTAAAGAAGTTACATATTCGGGATTAATAAGAATGATGACCGCATTTTCCGGAATCAAGCGCATATTATTTTTATTGCCAAGCGCGGTTTGTGCGATCAACCACGGGTTTTCGTCTTTTGGAACGGCTGTATGTATTGGTGCTATATGAGCGCGGGCATGGTATCGAGGATTTCTTCGAATGGCAAAGGATTTATACGGCGCTTGAACATCGAACGCTAAACCAGCAATCGTATTAGAATCATCTTCATTTGCGGATACCGGATGCACTGAAGCAAGTGTGAAAATGATATGCAATAATTGTTCTTGAGCAAAAGGATCTGGCAGCTGGTAGGTACCATTATTAATATCAATGCGCATACCGTTGTAATAGGCCACGAAAGACGGTGTTTCTGCAATTTTTTCCGGTAATAATAATGAACCCACTAACGTTTTTGGTGGGGGACCATCATAGGCAATATTTTGATGAGGAACAAAAACTGGTGGAACTGAGATAGGTGCGGGTGGCGTTGGCAAGTTTTTCGCTTCTGGCTTTTGAACCATCATGGCAGGAGGGGGCTGAACAGGATTTGGGTGCCGCACATTTATTACCGTCGGCCGCGGGCCTGCATGAGGGAAGTTATCCATAAACGATGGTCGCGGCACTGCTCGATGGGCATGCATCTGCACAAAAGAAATCATAATGAGACCGGGTAAGATTCTTCGAGTCATGTTGTTCCTCCAAAGAACTGGTAAAATGGGTGGCATTCGCCATCCTATATGTCACGGCGCTCGCTTGGAAAAAAGAATTTTTCCAACTCGTTCGCTAATACTGGGAAGTGATACAAACTACCGTAAAGTGACTCAGCCGTAAATATAATGCCCCCAAGGGGTGAGTTTGGGATTAGATTTAAATGTCGACAAAAATTTTATCGCAAAATAAAAAAGCATTATTCGATTATGAAATCCTGAATCGCTTCGAAGCCGGTATTGTGTTAACTGGTAATGAGGTTAAATCTGTCCGGGCTGGCCATGTATCCTTGGTCGGCGCTTTCGCTAATATCCATAAAGGCGAGCTATTCCTTATCAATTGTACTATTTCGCCTTACAGCCACGCTGCTGAACAAAAAAAAGGTGAAGAATCCCGGTCGCGGAAGTTGCTTGTCCATAAACGAGAATTAAATAGGCTCATCGGCGATATTTCACGCAAAGGGGTGACCCTTGTCGCGTTAAAAATGTATCTCAATGAACGTAATCTCATCAAAGTTGAAATTGGCATTGCTAAACATAAGAAGGCCCCAAGTAAAAAGGCAACTCTTAAAGAACGAGATATTCGCCGTGAAACAGAACGTGTCTGGCGCGGCCGCTAAAATTCATTTCGCCTATCTAGTGCTTTTTTGCGGTACTTAAGCCAATTGTATCATTATCATGTCTTGCAATCGCATGTCTGTTTGCGATAAATTAAAAATTGCTAAATATAGCTACTCAAAATTAATTTTAATGCCTACAAAAAAAGGAAGGGTATTTATGAAGAAACATATTTTGCTTGCAATGAGCGCACTTATCGTGCTCTCTAATGCGCCATTAATTGCACGAGGTGGGGGCGGCTTCGGTGGAGGCGGTGGCGGATTTGGTGGGGGCGGCCATGGCTTCGGCGGTGGTGGTTTCGGTGGAGGTCGTGGCTTCGGCGGCGGTGGCTTTGCAGGCGGTCGCGGTTTTGGCGGTGGTGGAACTTTTGCACGTGGTGGTGGTTTCGGCGGCGCTGGAACGCGTGGCGGAACCTTTGCTGGCGGTCGCGGCGGTGTCGACGGACGTGGTATCGGTGGTCGCGGTGGTCGAGGATTCGGCGGACGAGGTTTTGGCGGCCGTGGATTAGGAAATCGTGGCTGGGGAAATCGAGGTTGGGGTGGCCGAGGATGGGGCCGTTGGGGCGGATCTTGGTGGTTTAACCCATGGTGGTCATGGTGGGGCGCATTTGGCTTAGGTCTTTGGAGCCCGCTATGGTTAGGTTGGTCATATCCATTATGGTGGGATACCGGATACCCTGATTGGTATTATAACTATGGTTTGGATGAAGATAACCTTAAAGATCTTGCTGAGCAACAACGCTGGGATGATCTAATGGAACGTTATGAGCAAGCGCTTAATCGCGTGGAAGCTCTCCAAAATCAAAATGAACGTACTAAGCGAGAACAACAACTCTTTAAAGATATGGCTTGGGTTCAATCTAAGGCAAATGGCGGAAAACCAGTGGCACCTCAGGCTGGTGAAATAGAGCAAATGCAAGCTCAGGCGCCAGAAGAGGAAGCGCAACCATATTATGAGCAACCATACGCTTATTAAGGCAAAATGATGAAGAAAACAATAATCATCAGTTTAATATTCGCCATATTGCCTGGCGTAACTTTCGCAGCAAAGGGGGCAGCAGCAAAAGCTGCTCCCGCTCCTGCGGTATCAGGCAAACAAAAAAAAGATTTAGGTTATGAAGAGGGATATGGAATCGTCGGAGCTCCAGGGCAGGTTATGCCAAGCGGTGCTCCAGCTATAAGACAATTGCAGCGGCCACCAATTCCCGCACGAGGAGCTGGTCCACTTGGCCAGCAAATAGGCTATAGACAACAACCTTCATATCCGGCAAGGCAGAACGCTGTGAATCAACTTCCTTATCGGGGTCCAATTGCGGGTCAACCTTCAATTCCGGCGGGGCAACAAATTGTAGGCCAACCTCCATATCGAGGGCAAATTATAAATAAACCTTCGTATCAAATTCCTGGCACGGTGGGCCAACCAATTAAAAATCAGCCAGCTGCGGCTCGTCCGATACTTAGCAAACCTTTAGCTACTTCTACCGTTCCATCGGCAATGCAGCGTCCAATGGTCAAGCAAATCACACCTCAAATGAAAACAACTATTGCTCACGCAAAGCAATCAGCAAGCCAAAAAAATGTAGTTGCACGTGCTCAAACAGTTGCTCAAAAGGCAGCTAATGCCAATACACCTGGTGGCGCAAAGGCCAAACAAGCTACTTCTGCCTGGGCAAAGAAAAGTACTTGGCAACAAAAAGGTGGCTGGACGGGAAAACCGATCGCACAGGCGAAAAATAATATAAATCAGCAGGGTGGCATTAAGATCTCCGGGAAGGTAATTAATCCGATTACTAACGCACCATGGATTCATTTTAAAGGAGCATGGTCTCCTTGTCGAAGCGCTGGGGCCATTGGTGGCGTCATTGGGCTATGTATGTCTTTAGGCCAGTTTGGATTACCTGGGAGTATCCGCAATGGTGGAGAGATTTACCTTTATGGTACCAACAGCTTGGGTTAAATGAGGATACGCTTATTTCCTTGGCGCAAGCCGGTCATTATGATGACCTATTTGCCCGTTTTAATGCAGCCATTGATTATCTGCAACAAGAAGTTTATCAACTTCAAGCAGAACATGATGCGCTGGTGCAACAGGATCTTATGGATGCAGCTGATCAGGTGGAGGCTAGAATTGATCAGTTGGAAGACGAGATTAATAGTCTTAACCAAGATAGCGCTTGGGTTGCCATTCGGGCAAGCGGCGGAGCACGTCGTGTGATGCTAAATGTTTAAATTGATCTGAACAAAAAAAGTCTGCTTATTAGAGAAATCTAGTAAGCAGACTTTTTTATTTTGGTGGAGGTGACGGGAATTGAACCCGTGTCCGAGAAACGACAAACCTAAAGCGCTACATGCTTATTCCTTGCTTATACGAATACGCTACCACAAGGACATGATATCGCGTAGAAGCTGGTTTAGTGTACGAGTAGAATACGAAACCAAAAAATCTTATCTACAAGTTCCATCTTGATTATTCGAGTTAATCCGACTGATAGACACGTCAAACTAACAAGAGTTCTAGATTCGTTTAAGCGAAAGCTAGAGCTGGTGAGTACTCATAAGAGTCTGCACTTATTGTTTTGAACAATTGTTTAGCGAGCACTTGTCCAACGCTCGGCATGCTCTCCAGATGTACCATAACCCGTCGAAACCGGTACACCCCCATATATTTCAATGTACTATAAAGCTAGTGTAACTTTCCAGTTTTACCTGTCAAAAGGGCCTCATTTAGCTTTATATTAGAAAAAGACATGCTCAAGTTGCAATATCATTCACTTAATTAGCAGATACGCTTCCAGCGCGCTCATCCTGAGTTGATCGAAGGATCAGAGCGCACAATTGACTCAGTTATCACAATATTTGAATAAATCCTCCTTATTAGGATACACTGGCCCACAACCAAATTGTTGTAAAGGCTCACCCATGTTATTCCTTACCCATATCCGCAGAAACTGGCATGCCGGATTGACGGTAGCGCTCATTTCCATCCCACTTTCCATCTCATTTGCTATAGCCTCGCATGCTACACCGCTTATGGGCATTGTGACCGCAATTTGGGCGGGCATCATTGCCGCAATTTTTGGTGGCACAAATTACAATATCGTGGGGCCAACCGGAGCTCTTTCAGAATCAGTTGCTGCAGTTGCCATAGTGTATGGCATACATGCATTGCCCACCTTGGCCATTTTATCTGGGCTACTCATTGCTCTAGCCTATTACCTTCGACTGGATAGATTCATTGCTTTCGTTCTTAAGGGCGTTGTCCATGGTTTTACTCTGGGCGTTGCACTTATCATAGGGCTTGGGCAGATAAATTTTGCTTTGGGTCTACATATACCCACACAAAAATATTTTTTTGATGGATTGTTAGCATCTCTAAATCACATCCCAGATCTTTCATTGGCTGCTCTTTTAACGACCTGCATTTTTTTAGGCTTAATCTTTTTTTTGTGGCTAAGACTGCCTCAGTTACCACCATTGGCTGTAATAATGCCGATCGGTCTTTTTTTCGGATTGGTTGTGACCAAAATCGATCCAGATATTTTAGAAACCATAGGCATGAGATTTGGTGAATTGAAAGCATCATTGTTTATCATGCCAAAATTTTATTTTGATTATCATATGCTCCTGCCCGCAATAGGAATAACGCTTATCGCAATCCTTGAAACACTTATTTCTGCGAAACTTGCTGATCAGATCACCAAAACTACGCATGACCCACATAAGGAATTAATTGGCCTCAGTTTAGCTAACATTGCCGCCGGGTTGTCTGGCGGGTTTCCTGCGACTGCCACACTTTCCCGCACCTCGCTTAATATTAAAAGTGGTGCCGTTAATCGTATGGCAGGAGTTATCAGCGGCCTCGGCATTGCCGTTATTTCAATTATTTTCCTTCCATGGTTTTCCTATATACCATTGCCAGTTATAGCCGCCATGCTTATTTTTTTATCGATTCAGATGGTTGAGCATCAACATTTTAGTCATATGTGGCATAATGAGCGCTCGCAATTTTGGTTGGCATTATTCGTTGCGGCTGTGTGCATTGGCGAAGATCCAGTAATTGGTATCCTGCTTGGCACAGCAATTGCGCTAGCTATGGAATGGAAGAAAAAGAATTAAAATATTATCATGATTAATTTAAAACAACTTCACTTTGTGACCACCAATCATGGCAAATTCGAAGAGGTCCAGCGCTGGCTTGGTGAGCTTGCGCCTGAGATTGAGCTAATTCAAGCGCCACTTGATCCTCCCGAAATTCAGTCACTTGATCTGCGAGAAGTAATCACTGCAAAAGCAGAAATCATTTGGCCATTACTCAGGAAGCCTTTTATTGTTGATGATGGCGGTATTTATCTTGACGGGTATAACAATTTTCCTGGCACGCTATCCAAATATGTACACCAAGGGATTGGCCTCGATGGCTTTTGGAAATTGGCAAAAGATAATCCCCGAGGTTATTTCATGTCGGTGCTTGCTTTCATGACAAGTGACGCTGACATTAATTACTTTGAAGGTAAATGTGTGGGCACTTTTATTGCACCTACAGAAGAAATAAAGCAACATCCAACCCTGCCATTTACCAAAATTTTGGTGCCTGAGGGATATAAAAAAACATTAGTTGAACTGCGCGGTTCGCCAGAGGAAAAGAAGTTTCACCACCGGTATCAAGCGGTAAAAAAATTTGTTGAGTCGTTACATGAGCAGCCAAAATAATTTTAATAATTTGTCAGCGCAAGAAATTGCGCGTGAATTTCAAACCTCATTAACCAATGGATTGACCGCTGAAGAAGCAGCGCGGCGATTAAAGCAAGTTGGTGAAAACCGATTGCCAGAACACAAAGCGCCCTCGCTTTTTATTATCTTTTTGCATCAATTTCAAAATCCCCTCATTTACATTTTGCTTGTCGCAGCAGCAATCATTTTTTTCCTCGGTAGTCCGAGTGATGCCTTTATTATCAGTGGCGTTTTATTATTTAATGCGTGTATTGGTACGATCCAAGAAGGTCGCACGCAGAATCTGCTTGGCAGCCTGCAAAAATTATTAGGCGGTTCAGCAGTTGTTATTCGTGGCACTAAGAAAATCATTGTGCCAGAGACTGAACTTGTGCCAGGAGATCTGGTTGAGCTTCGCGAGGGAGATCACATTCCGGCCGACATTCGGTTAGTAAGCTGTCAAAACTTACAAATCAATGAGGCTATTTTGACGGGTGAATCTGAACCCGTACGAAAATCGTTGAATTACAATGAGAACATCGCTTATTCCGGAACTCATGTGCTCACCGGCACCGGGTTGGGCGTCATTATTGCAACAGGTACGCATACTGAAATAGGCAAAATCCAAAAAGAGATTGCGGGCATCTCTACTGAAATCCCACTCAAAGAAGAACTCGATGATCTATCATTCAAGATTTTGTGGGTGATCCTTGGCTTATGCGGCACGCTTTTTGCAGTCGGCCTTATGAGCGGACGCCCATTCTGTGATTTATTAAGCATGCTCACGGCATTATTTATTTGCGTAGTGCCTGAAGGCCTGCCTGTTGTGCTCACATTGGTATTGGTAACGGGTGCGCATCGCATGGCAAAATCCAATGTGTTAGTAAAACAGTTGCAAGGAGTAGATACCCTTGGCCGAACTGATGTGGCGATCATCGATAAAACGGGAACACTGACCCGAAATGAGTTGATGGTTCAGAAGGTATACATTGCGCCGCAGAATGTTTTTTGCACGGTAATGGGTGTTGGTTATTTTGCACGTGGTGAACTATTGTGCGATAAAGGCGCTGCACTGCCAAAAGAAACAATAGCCAAACTTGGCGCTGCCAGTTCATTGCTTGGCAATGCCGTCATCAGCTACGAAAAAGAGACGAATAGTTTCTCAATCGAAGGCGACCCAATAAATGCAGCACTCCAAGTTTTTGGCAAGAAAATTGCTTATCGACAGAATCCCAGTGTTCATTCAAATATTCAGCGAGATAAAGAACGCGCTCATCCTGAGTTTATCGAAGGATACGAGCGCGAATATGGTTTAGAGTACAATGTAAAATCAAATTCATCCGATTTGAGTTATCAACTCATTGCAGAAATTCCATTCAATCCCGTAACATCTTATCATGCCGGCTGGTACATTCACGGCGATGAAATCATTTGCTTTGCCATCGGTTCACCAGAAGCAATATTTTCTCGTTCCGAAAAACTTCAGCCATCTGAACCAGAAAAGAATGGCTTAAGCCTCATGCTTCGCGAAGGCCTACGCATTGTTGCATGTGCCTATAAAACAGTTCCCTTATCAATGCGCGATGCAATCATAAATGATCCCATTGCGCATGTTAGCAAACTCGAGCTCCTCGGATTTTTAGGTATGCAAGATACCATCCGTCCAGAAGTGAAAGGCATGATCGATGAAGCACGCGCCGCTGGTATACGGGTAATCATGGCGACCGGCGACCATGAGCAAACGGCAATGTATGTGGCTCAGGCTGTCGGCATTTATCGCGAAAATGATGAAGTGTTAACTGGCGCGGAAATAGATCAGTTATCTGAAGCGGAGCTTATTCGCATCATTGAAAAGGTAACAGTATATGCGCGCGTGACGCCAATCCAAAAATTAAGACTCGTGCAACGTTGGCAAAAGTTAGGCAAGATTGTTGCCATGACCGGTGACGGGGTAAACGACGCGCCATCATTAGTTGCCGCAGACGTTGGCATTGCCATGGGCATGATCGGTACCGACGTGGCCAAAGAAGCTGCCGGTATCGTATTGCTTGATGACTCATTTGCAAGCGTGATGAATGCTATTGAGCAGGGCAGGCATATTATTTATTCATTACGTCGCGTAATTTTGTATTTCTTTGCAACCAATGCCGGTGAAGTATTGGTAGTTCTTTTTGCTTTGATGCTGAACAAACCACTGCCAATTCTTGCCGCCCAAATTTTGTGGTTGAATCTGGTAACCGATGGCTTTTTGGATATTGCCTTGGCGATGGAACCAAAAGAGACCGATTTACTACAGCAACCTCGCAAGCGCTTCAAATTAATAGACCGTAATCTTGTCATCAAAATGCTGTATATGGCACTTCCTATGGGCATCGGCTCAATGTTTGTCTTTGAACTATATGCCGATGATCTGGCAAAAGCACGTACTATGACCTTAATCACCATGGCCATGTATCAATGGTTCAATGCCTGGAACTGCCGCTCGGAACGCAAATCGATTTTTGAAATTGGCTGGCTCAGCAATAGTTGGTTCTTGGCTGCCTCGGTCTTAGTTGCCGTACTCCAAATAGCAGTTGTATATATGCCGTTATTACGCGACATATTCCATACAGTACCTATCTCAGCCCAAGAATTCGGCTTCATTCTGCTTATTACCTGTCCGCTATTGCTGATTGAAGAGATCCGCAAACTATTTGTACGTAAGTTTATGGCGGCTAACTAAGCAAATTATGTATTAATTGCCAGCGAACCCCAAAAAAGCCTTTTGAATCCAGCAAAAACCCTTCCTTTTTGCCAACCCAATCTGTTACCTTAGATCATAATATGGCTAGATCGCCATTTAATTAACTTAAAAAAAGGACGAATTATGATCAAGCGAAACCTATTTTTGTTGCTATTAACCTTAGCCGGTTCGGCAGAAGCTATTTCTTTTCAAGACTATTATCATGGCAATGAGGAATTGGGTATTCCGTCGCATAAGAAAGAGGTCGATGCTGGGGTTGCAGATGGTGTATTAGGTTTACAACGAAAAAAGCTCACGGATTTAATCGGTTTCGATGAGATTCCTGGTCTAACTGCGCTTGAAGAAATTTATCTCAATAACAATCAGTTAACTGCGCTTCCGGCTAATATTTTCAACGGCCTGTCAGCACTTCAATTTCTGAATCTCAGTTACAATCAGTTTACTGCACTCCCAGATAATTTGTTTAATGGTTTAACCTCACTTCGAATTCTTGAGCTCAATGACAACCAACTCACTGCACTTCCGGCTGACCTCTTTCATGGCCTAACCGCGCTTCAAAAACTTGATCTCTATAACAATCCAATATCTTTAACCGAAGAACAATTACTTAAAGAATTACAATTGCCTGCCAATATTAATCTGCGATTTAAAACTCGCGAACAAAAGTGGGCTGAACGTAAATTATTTGTTGCGATTGGAAATGCTGATGCTGTAACATTTCGCGATCGACTTGCTGAAATCATGGCAGAAAGAGATCGCGAAAGAATCAGTACGGTGATGGGTACTCCCATTGTCGTCTCAAAAATCCGAGATGCCAAGGGAAATAATTTATTACACGCAGCTATAAAAGAAGCTGCAAAAAGAATTAAGGTAATTGATAAAGAGCTTGAGAATATCCGGCGAGATGAAGAGCTGTCAGCAGATGAGAAGAAGACCGCCACCAGCGTGCTATTGGAACAGAAAAGAGAGATTAATGACCGCTACATGAAAATAATGAGCGCCATTCTTTCCTGTGGCGAGGAGTGCGTGCAAGACATGCTCTTTACACCTAATGCCGAAGGTCAACAGGTAATTGATGCAATATTTGCCGACCTTGGATTCAATAGCCCGATATACAAGGCAATACTTGAGGGCCTAACACCAGAAGAAAAAGCAAAAGAAACACAAGAAAAAAAAGAAAAAGGTGAAGCATGAAATACAAAAATAGCTTACTTCTTTTATTGATTGCATTGTCCGGATCGGCGCAGGCTATTTCTTTCCTAGACTATTATCATGACTATTACCAGGACAAGTCAGTATTTAAAAAACTGGGAATCCCGTCACATAAGGAAGAGGTCGATGAAGAGGTTGCAGCAGGTGAGTTGCATTTATATAACAAGGACCTTACTGACTTAGTTGGTTTCAATGAGATTCCAGGCCTGATTGCGCTTCGAGTACTTAATCTCGGTGACAACCAGCTCACCACAGTTCCTGCTAACATTTTCAACGGACTTAACCTTGAAGCTGTCTATCTCGAAAACAATCCAATACCTTTAACTCATGCTCAATTGCGTAAGAAATTACAATTGCCTCGCAATGTTGTGCTGGGATTTAAAAGTCTAGGACAGGAACAGGCCGAGCATGATCTGTTTACTGCGATCAAGAATTCTTATGCTTTTAGGGTGCGCCAGAGGATTGATGATATGGTGCGCGGACTTTTTAGCAGAATAAATATCTCCAAAATTCGTGATGCCAATGGCGATAACCTATTGCATGCGGCTATAAAAGATGCTGCAAAAAGAATCGAGGTAATTGATAAAGAGCTAGGAAATATCCGGCGAGATGAAGAGCTGTCAGCAGATGAGAAGAAGACCGCCACCAGTGTGCTATTGGAACAAAAAAGAGAGATTAATGACCGCTACATGAAAATAATGGGCGCCATTCTTTCCTGTGGCGAGGAGTGTGTGCAAGACATGCTCTTTACACCTAATGCCGAAGGTCAACAGGTAATTGATGAGATAGTCGCAAAACTCGGCTTCAATAGTCCGACATACAAGGCGATATTCGAGGGCTTAAGTTCTGAAGAAGAAGTACTGCATCCGCGGCCAAAGCGTGCTCTAGAGCAAGCAGCTTCAGAAGCGGCAAAGCCTGTCGAGACCATGGTAGATGTCGAAGCGATTGAAAAAGAGCAAGAAGAAGAAGCCGAAGATAGAAAACGCCAGAAGCCTAACCAACCGGAAGAGTAGTAAAAGAGACTAAAATGATAAAAAAAATAAGTTACATAACAGGAACACTCATCTTAACCCTAGCCAGTACGGCAGAGGCTATTTCTTTCCGCGACTATTACCATGGCAATGCAGCATTAGGCATCCCCTCGCATGAGAAAGAGATCAATTGGGAGATTGCAAGAAGTGACTTAAATTTAGGTTACAAAGGGCTCACTGATTTAATCGGTTTCGAAGAAGTTCCTGGTCTGACTGCGCTTCGGGTACTTTATCTCAACGACAACCAGCTCACTGCGCTTCCTAAGAATATTTTCCCTAGCCTAACTGCCCTTCGAATGCTTTATCTCTACAATAATCCAATACCTCTAACTGAAAAGCAATTGCGTCAGGAATTACAATTGCCCAACAATGTTCATCTGACATTTAAAAGGTCAGAAGAAGAGGAAGCTGAACAGAACCTATTTACTGAGATTGGGAATGCTGATGTTGCGGCAGTGCGTCGACAGCTCGATGATATTATGGTTGGAAAGATCCGTGGGCCTTTCTATAGCAAAATAAATATTTCCAAAATTCGCGATTCCAATGGCAATAATTTATTACATGCTGCGATAAGGGATGCGGCAGAAAGAATTAAGATTATAGATGGTATGAGTACTGGGTTGTCAGAAGTAAAAAAGAAAGCAGTAAAGGAAGTGCAGACAGAACAAAAAAGAGAGATTAATGACCGCTACATGAAGATAATAAGTGCCATTCTTTCATGCGGGGAAGAATGCGTGCAAAATATGCTCTTTACCTCTAATGCCGAAGGACAACAAGTAGTTGATGCGATATTTGCCAAACTTGGATTCAATAGCCCGATTACGCATGCAATATTGTATGTTCTAAGTACAGAAGAATCCCGAAATGCTCATCTTTCCGCTCACCCAAAGCTTGTCGAAGAATTTGAAAGAAAAATACACATGGAAGAAGCTGAACAAGCAGCGGTTCATCATCGCCCAAAACGGGCTCTAGAGCAAGCAGCTCCAGGAGCAATACAGCCTGCCGAACCTATGGTAGATGTTGAATCAGTTGAAAAAGAGCAAGAAGAAGAAGCCGAAGATAGAAAACGCCAGAAGCCTACCCAACCGGAAGAGTAGTAAAAGAGACCAAAATGATAAAAAAAATAAGTTACATAACAGGAACACTCATCCTAACCCTGGCCAGTACGGTAGAGGCTATTTCTTTCCGAGACTATTACCGTGGCAATGCGGAATTAGGTATCCCGCCGCACGAGAAAAAGATCGATGATGCTGTTGCCACAGGTACATTGGATTTAAGCAACAAAGAACTCACTGATTTAGTCGGTTTCAACGAGATTCCTGGACTATCTGTGCTTCGGAACCTTCTTCTTAATAATAATCACATCACTGCACTCTCTGAGAATGTTTTCCATGAACTCACAGCGCTTGAATATCTTGTTCTTAACAGCAATGACCTAACTGTGCTTCCAGAGAATATCTTTCATGGACTTAGCGCACTTCAGACTCTTTATCTTGGCAGTAATCAGTTAGCTGCGCTCCCCGAGAATATCTTCCATGGCCTTACATCACTTCAGGTCATTTCTCTTGGCAACAATCAGCTCACCGCGCTTCCGGAACATGTCTTCGCTCAACTTAAAGCGCTTCAGGAGCTTTCTCTTATGAATAATCCAATACGATTAACCCAAGCAGAATTGCGGAATGAATTACAATTGCCCAGCGAGGTGAAGTTGAATTTTAAAACCGCAGAGCAAGCACAGGCTGAACAGAAATTATTTGCTGCTATGAAGAATGCGGACGCTTCGGCAGTGCGCCGGCGACTTGATGACATTATGGCCGAAAAGATTCGGCACCATATAATCATTTCAAAAATTCGTGATATCAATGGAGATAATTTATTACACGCGGCTATAAGAGATGCAGCAGAAAGAATTGGAGCAATTGATAAAGAGTTAGGAAATATCCGGCGGGATGCAAAGCTATCAATGGAAGAGAAAAATGAAGCGAACAAGGTGCTATTAGAACGAAAATCAGAAATTAATGACCAGTACATGAAAATAATAAGTGCCATTCTTTCCTGCGGCGAAGAATGCATACAAAATATGCTCTTTACTCCAAATGCCGAAGGGCAACAAGTAATTGATGCAGTGGTAGCCAAACTTGGATTCGATAGTCCGATATACAAGGCAATACTCGAGGGTTTAACTTCAGAAGAAGCAAAAGAAAAAAAAGAAAAAGAGCAAAGTGATTCTGGACGCGTAGCAACCCAAGCGAGCACCGCGAATTTTGGGTGGACGCCAGCCCATCAACCTCAAGAAAAAGAAGAGGAAGCGCAACATGAAACTCAAAAATAGTGTATTTCTCTTATTAATTGCCATGGCCGGATCGGCACAGGCTATTTCTTTTCGAGACTACTACTATGGTAATTGGGAATTAGATATTCCGTCACATGAGAAAGAAGTCAATGCTTGCGTAATTTCATTGCGTTATTTAAGTTTAAGAAACAAAGACCTTACAGATTTAATCGGTTTCCATGAGATTCCTGGGCTGAATAGGCTTCGACAATTGCGGCTCGACGATAACCAGCTCACACTTTCCGCTGACACTTTCCAAGGTTTACCCACTCTTGAAGATTTAAATCTTGCGCACAATCAGCTTACTGCACTGCCACCTAATATTTTCAATGATTTAACTGCACTTCAATGGCTTTATCTTTCCGACAACCAGCTCGCTGAGCTACCAGAAAATATTTTCAGTGCCCTAACGGCGCTAAAAGGGCTTAATCTTGGTAACAATCAACTCACCGCACTTCCTGCTAATATTTTCCGTGCCCTAACCGCATTACAGCGCGTCGATCTCTACAATAATCCAATACCACTGACTGAAGAACAATTGTGTAAAGAATTACACTTGTCCAAAGATGTACTGAATTTTAAAGTCGCAGCAGAAGAGGAAATTGAGCTGGAATTATTTGTTGCGATGAGAAATGCTGATGTTTCCGCGACCCGCCAACTGCTCGATGATATCAGATTCGGAAAAAACGTTACGACAGTGCTGGCCAATCGCATAGCCGTCTCCAAAATACGCGATGCAAATGGGGATAATTTATTGCACGCGGCCATCAGAGATGCAGCAGAAAGAATTAAGATTATAGATGGTATGAGTGCTGGATTGCCAGAAGCAGAAAAGAAAGCAGTAAAAGAAGTACAAGCCGAGCAAAAAACAGAGATCAATGACCGCTATATGAAAATAATAAGCATCATTCTTTCATGCCATGAAGAATATGTACAGGACATGCTATTTACAACAAATGCCGAAGGGCAACAGGTAATTGATGCGGTAATAGCCAAACTTGGATTTGATAGCCCAATTACGCAGACGATATTTTCGGTTCTAATATCTGAAGGATCTACTAATCCTCCTGCCTCCGCTCGTCCTATTCAAAGGATCCTATGCCCGTTTGAAGAGCAAGGTCCCTTCAGAGCTATGGGAGGCTTGCGCGAAAGAAAGATACGCATGGAAGAAGCCGAAAAAGAAGCGATGCATCCTCGTCCAAAGCGAGCGCTAGAACAAGCAGCTCCAGTGACGTCCGCCGAGCCCATGGTAGATGTTGAAGCAATTGAAAAAGAGCAAAAAGAAGTCGAAGGTAGAAAACGCCAGAAGCCAAATCAACCTGAAGAGCAGTAAATCGAGGTCAATATGATAAAAAAAATACATTATATGGCGGGAATACTCATCCTAATCCTTGCCGGATCGGCACAGGCTATTTCCTTCCGAGACTATTACCATGGCAATGCGGAATTGGGTATTCCGTCGCATGAGAAGGAAGTTAATGATGCGATCGAAACAGGTAAATTGGATTTAAGCAACAAAGCGCTTACCGATTTAATCGGTTTCAACGAGATTCCCGGCATAACTTTGCTTTGGAGACTTGATCTCGAAGAGAATCAACTCATTATGCTTCCGGATAATGTTTTCAGAGGCTTCTCTGCTCTTAAAACTATTGATCTTAATGACAACCAGCTCACTGCGGTCCCGGCCAATATTTTTCGCGACCTATCTGCAGTTGAATCTTTATCTCTTGCAAATAATCTTATCCAAGAACTGTCGCAGAATGTTTTTCATGGTCTAACTGCGCTTGAAGATCTTAATATCAGTAACAATCAGCTCACTGCACTTCCGTTTAACATCTTCCAAGGACTAACCGCGCTGCGAGATGTTGCAGTCTTCAATAATCCAATACCTTTAACCCAGGAACAATTGCGTAAAGAATTACAATTGCCTGATAATATCAGTTTGCGATTTAAAACTCCCTCACAAGAATGGGTTGAGAAGATCTTATTTGCTGCGATCGGAAATGCTGATGCATCAAATGTTCGTTATTGGCTTGATGAGATCAAGGCAGAAAGATTCAAGAGCCGTAAGCATCAATTGCTAGGTATTATTATGATCATCTCCAAAATACGGGATGCTAAAGGTGATAATTTATTGCATGCGGCTATAAGAGATGCGGCAGAAAGAATCGGCGGCATCGATAGAGAATTAGGAACCATTCGGCGGGATGAAAAGCTATCAACCGACGAGAAGCAGGTCGCAAACGATGTGCTATTGGATCAGAAAAGAGAGATTAATGATCGCTACATGAAAGTAATAAGTGCCATTCTTTCCTGCGGCGAGGAATGCGTACAAGATATGCTCTTTACTCCAAATGTCGAAGGCCAGCAGGTAATTGATGCGGTAGTTGCAAAACTTGGTTTTGATAGTCCGATATACAAAGCAATACTCGAGGGATTAACTCCGGATGAATCCCCCGAAGCTCATCCCTCCGCTCATACTGAGCTTGGTAAAGAACCGGAAAAAAAGATACGTATGGAAGAAGCTGAAGAAGCAACAATGCATCCGCGGCCAAAGCGCACTCTTGAACAAACAGTTTCAGAGGTAGAGCCGATGGTAGATGTTGAAGTAATTGAAAAAGAGCAAGAAGAAGAAGGAAAACGACAAAAACCTAATGAACCAGAAGAGCAGTAAAGAGCGAGCCAAAATTTCACAAAAAAGTCAGCTCTGCATTTGAATGAGGGTAGACTTAACGCGAGTTATAAAATGCCCCTTCAATCCTAATATTGGCATAATATGGCCGAGTCCATGAGTAGGCGCGCTGCCTTATGTATTAATTTCGACAAATCTTAAAAAAGCCTTTTAAATCCAGCACAAAACCCTTCCTTTTTGCCAACCAAATCTGTTACGTTAGATCATAATATGGCCATGGCCATCTAAAATAAGCATTAAAAAAGGACGAATTATGATCAAACGAAACGCATTTTTTCTACTACTGACGCTGGCCGGTTCGGCGCAGGCTATTTCTTTTGGGGATTTTTATCAGCGGTTTGGAAAAGCGGTTGATGCCCAAGTTGCAGAAGGTGTATTGGATCTCAGTAATGTAGGGCTTACTGATTTAATCGGTTTCGATAAGGTTCCAGACATAACTTCGATCTGGAAACTTTATCTCACTGGCAATAAGCTCACTGCGCTTCCGGCTAATTTTTTCAGCGGTCTAACTGCTCTTGAATTCCTGGATTTAGGAGAAAACCGGCTTGCTATGCTCCCGGATAATGTTTTCGATGGCCTACCTTTGCTTTATTACTTGTCTCTCGAAAACAACCAGATTGTTGCTCTTCAAGATAATATTTTCCGTGGCCTAACGGCACTTCGAGAGCTTCTTCTCAATGGCAATCGGCTCACTATTCTCCCCGAGAATATTTTTCATGGGCTTATTGCGCTTAAAACCCTTAATCTGGGTAATAATCAGTTCACTGCGATCTCAGCTAATATCTTCCAAGGCCTTGCTGCGCTTGAAAATCTCTTTCTTTTCAACAATCCAATATCTTTGACCCAGGAACAGTTGGCTGAGGAATTACAATTGCCTGATACTGTTGAGCTGGAATTTAAAAGGCCTGCAGAAGAGCAGGCTGAGCAGAAATTATTTACTGCGATTGGAAATGCCGATGTTTCGGCAGTGCGGCGGCGGCTTGCTGATATTATGGCCGGATGGCTCCCTCCTGAGCTACGTCCTCTTATAGTAATCTCGAAAATCCGGGATGCCAATGGTAATAATTTATTGCATGCAGCTATAAAGGATGCAGCAGAAAGAATCAAGGTGATAGACGGTATGAGTATTGGGGTACCGGAAGACGAAAAAAAGGCAGTAAAAGAAGTCCAGGCGGAACAAAAAGATGAGATTAATGACCGCTACATGAAAATAATAAGTGCCATTCTTTCTTGCGGTGAGGAATGCGTACAAGACATGCTCTTTACGCCAAATGCCGAAAAGCAACAAGTAGTTGATTCATTGGTAGCCAAACTTGGATTCAGTAGCCCAATTACTCAGACGATATTGTATGTCTTAAATCCAGAAGAAGAAAAAAGAGCCACAGAAGAAAAGGAAAAGCATGAAGCACAAAAATAATATATTTTTTCTACTACTGATCCTTGCCGGATCGGCGCAGGCGATTTCTTTCCGAGACTATTACTACGGCAATAGGAAATCGGATATCCCATCGCATAAGAAAGAGATCAATGCTGAGGTTGCAAGAGGTAATTTGAATTTAAATAACATAGGTCTTACTGATTTAGTTGGTTTCGATCAAGTGCCTGGCCTGAATAAACTTCGATTTCTATATCTCGATGGTAACCAGATAACTAAACTTCCAGAAAATATCTTCCAGATCTTACCTGGGCTTCGGATGCTTTCTCTCTTTAATAATCCGATACCTCTAACCCGGGAACAACTGCATAAGGAGTTCCATTTGCCCCAAAATGTTGTGATGGACTTTAAAACTCCAGAGCAAGAACGAATTGAGCAGGAACTATTTACTGCGATTGGCAATGCGGATGTTTCGGCGGCGCGTCAACGGCTTGAGGATATTATCATCGGAAGAGTCAGTGGACCTTTATTTAGCAAAATAAATATCTCCAAAATTCGTGATGCCAATGGCGATAACTTACTGCATGCTGCGATACGAGATGCGGCAGAAAGAATCAAGGTGATTGAAGGGATGAGTTTTGGTCTGCCGGAAAAGGAAAAGAATACAGTAAAGAAGATCCAAGCAGAACAAAAAAGAGAAATTAATGATCGCTACATGAAAATAATAAATGCCATTGTTTCGTGTGGGGATGAATGTGTGCAAGAAATACTCTTTACGCCTAACGCCGAAGGCCAACGAGTAGTTGATGCGATGATTGCCAAACTTGGATTTAATAGTCCCATTACGCAGGCGATGTTGCACGCCCTTATTCAAGAGGAAGAAAAAGAACAAAGAGAGTCTAGTCGCGTAGGGGCCCAAGCGAACGCCGCGAATCTTGAATGGTCGCTAGCTCATCAACAAGAAGAGAAAGAAAATGAAGAGAAAGAGCAGCATGAAATTAAAAAATAGTTTGTTTTTTTTATTCATCGCTCTGGCCGGATCGTCTCAGGCTATTTCTTTCCGGGACTACCACTATGGTAGTATGGCATTGGGTATACCATCACATGAGAAGGAAATAAATGACGAGGTCGCAAAAGGCTCATTGAATTTAAGAAATAAGGAACTTACGGATTTAAATGGGTTTAATGAAGTTCCGGACCTTGATAAGCTTCTCCTTCTTAATCTCAGTCATAATAAGCTTGCGACACTCCCAGAGAATATTTTCCAAGAGCTAACTCGATTAAGAAATCTTTTTCTTAATGACAATCGGCTCACTAAGCTTTCCGCTAATATTTTTCATAGTCTAACTGCTCTTCAGATGCTTGATCTCTATAATAACCAGCTCAACGGGCTTCCTATTAATATTTTCAACGGGTTATCTGAACTTCGAAGACTTTCTCTTTGGAATAACCCAATACCTCTAACAAAGGCGCAATTAGTTAAAGAATTACAATTACCTCTCAAAATTGAGTTTTCCTTTAAAACCCAAAAGCAAGCGAGAGCAGAACAAGAATTATTTGCAGCGATAAAGAATGCTGATGTTTTAATGGTTGGACAATGGCTTGCTGATATTATGAATGAAAGGGTCCGCGCACCTTGGTTTTTCAAAATAGATATTACTAAAATTCGTAATTCCAACGATGATAATTTATTACATGCGGCGATAAAAGATGCAGCAGAAAGACTGAGGACAATCGATAGAGAATTAGGGATCGTCCGGCGGGATGAAAAGCTGTCACCGGATGAGAAGAAGAAAGCAAACAACGTACTATTGGAACAAAAGAGTGAGATTAACGACCGCTACATGAAAATAATAAGTGAAATTCTTTCGTGCGGAGAAAAATGCGTACGAAATATGCTCTTTACTCCTAATGCCGAAGGGCAACAAGTTATTGATGCCATGTTTGCCAAACTCGGATTTGATAGTCCAATAACGCAGGCGATATTGTTTGTCTTAAACCCGGAGGGATCTTCGGAGGCTCATCCGTCCTTATCTTGCCAAAGCACAGAAAAAGAAGAAAAGGGGCAGCATGAAATTCAAAAGTAGCTTATTTCTTTTATTGCTCGCCCTAACGAGATCGGCAGAGGCTATTTCTTTTAGGGATTATTATCATGGCAATGAGTCATTAAGTATCCCACCGCATGAAAAAGAAATTAATGATGAAGTTGCGACAGGTTCATTGGATTTAAGGTATACAGCACTTACTGATCTAGTTGGTTTCGATGAGGTTCCCGGTTTAGCCGAGCTCCGCCGGCTTTCTCTCTCCAATAATGAACTTGCTACACTCCCGGATAATATCTTTCATGGACTCAGTGCGCTTAAATTACTTTCTCTTAATGATAATCGGCTCGCAACGCTTCCGGCAAATGCCTTTCGCGGCTTAACTGCACTTGAATCACTTTATCTCTACAACAATCAGCTAACCGCCTTCTCTCCCAATATTATTAATGGACTAACATCCCTTGAAGAACTGGATCTCGAAAACAATCCAATACCTTTAACCCAAGCGCAATTAGAATTACAACTGCCGGATAGTATTACGCTATCTTTTAAAACACCGAAACAAGAACAGGCTGAATGGGAATTATTTGTTGCCCTTGAAAATGCTGATGTTTTGACCTTTCGCTGTTGGCTCGATGAAATCATGACAGGAGTGATCCATGCAGCAGGAATGATCCATATAGTGCCAAATGTTCGCATAGTTGTCTCCAAAATTCGTAATCCCAATGGTGATAATTTATTGCATGCTGCGATAAGAGCTGCAGCAGAAAGAATTAAAGTCATAGATGGCATGAGTGTCGGTTTACCAGAGGCAGAAAAGAAAGCAGTAAAAGAGATACAAGCCGAACAAAAAGCTGAGATTAATGACCGCTACATGAAAATAATAAGTGAAATTCTTTCATGCGGCGAGCAATGCGTGGAAGATATGCTCTTTACGCCGAATGCCGAAGGGCAACAAGTAGTTGATGCTGTGGTAGCTAAGCTTGGATTTGATAGTCCAATTACGCAGGCGATATTGTTTGTCTTAAGTCCCGAGGAGTCTAGGGAGCTTCATTCCTCTGCATCTTGTTCAAGCGCAGAAAAGAAAGAAAAGAAGGAGCAACATGAAGCACAAAAATAATATATTTCTTGTATTACTCATCCTAGCTGGATCTGCAGAAGCTATTTCTTTCCGGGACTACTACTATGGAAATCCAGCATTAAATATCCGGCCGCATCAGAAAGAAGTAAATGCCCAGATTGCAACCGGTGATTTGAGATTAATTGGCGAAGATCTTACTGACTTAATTGGTTTTCTTGAGGTGCCTGGCGTGACGGCTCTTCGAGCATTCTATTTTTCTGAAAATCCGATTGTCGATTTCCCCCCAAATTTCTTCTGGCATCTCCCTGCGCTTAAAATACTGAATCTTGAAAACAATCGGCGCGCCAAATTGCCTCAGGGTACTTTTTATGGTCTCTCCGCGCTTGAAAGTCTTAGCCTTTCACACAACCAGCTTGTTGCGCTCCCGGAGAACATTTTCTATGTTCTGACTGATCTTAAATTTCTTTATCTCGATGATAATCAGTTTACTACGCTTCCCGCTAATATTTTCAATGGCCTAGTAGAACTTGAAGTTTTGTCTCTCGCAAATAATCAGCTCGGCGAACTATCACAGAATATCTTTAATAAGTTATTCAATCTTCAAGTACTTGATCTTGAAAACAATCAACTCAATGCGATCTCAAGAAATTTTTTCACAGGATTAATGCGGCTTGAGACACTTGATCTGGCAAACAATCAGATTACGACCGTACCGACTGGTATTTTTAATGGTTTAAATCTGCGTCAACTATATCTCGGTAATAATCCAATACCATTAACTCAAGCACAATTGGCAAAAGAAATAGAGTTGCCTGCCCATCTTGAATTGATTTTTAAAAATCAGGCACAGCAACAGGCGGAGCAAGATTTGTTTGCCGCGATAAAAAACGCCGATACTGAAACGATGGCGCGACTGATTAAGGCTATCAAGAATAAAGATATCAAGGGACCGAGCAAAGCGCAGATAGCGATTTCCAAAATCCGTGATGCCAACGGCGATAATTTATTGCATGCGGCTATAAGAGATGCAGCAGAAAGAATTAAAGTCATAGATGGCATGAGTGTTGGATTGCCAGAAGATGAGAAGAAGGCAGTAAAAGAAGTGCAAGCCGAACAAAAAGCTGAGATTAATGATCGCTACATGAAAATAATAAGTATAATTTTTTCATGCGGCGAGGAATGCGTACAAGACCTACTCTTTACACCTAATGCCGAGAAGCAACAGGCAATTGATATGGTGATAGCCAAGCTTGGATTTGATAGTCCGATATACAAGGCAATACTTGAGGGCCTAAATCAAGAGGAAAAAACAACATCAACAGAAGAAAAGGAAAAAAATGAAGCACAAAAATAATATATTTATTCTATTACTCACCCTAGTCGGCTCAGCACAGGCAATTTCTTTCCGCGATTATTATCATGGCAATGAAGCATTGGGCATTCCATCGCATGAAAAAGAAGTCGATGCTGCCGTTGAAGAAGGTTTGTTGTTTTTAAATGATCAAAATCTCACTGACTTAGTTGGTTTCAATGAGGTTCCTGGTTTGCATGGTCTTCGAAGGCTTAGTTTCTCGGACAACCAGTTCACTGTTCTTCCGGATAACATCTTCAATGGCCTTGTCGAGCTTGAAATGCTTAGTCTCTCAAAAAACGAGCTCCTCGGGCTTCACAAAAATATTTTTCATGGGCTAACTGCGCTACGTTCTCTTTATCTTGGCAGTAACCAAATCGCCATGCTTCCGTCGAATATTTTTCATGGCCTAATCGGTCTTGAAGAGCTTAATCTTTCCAATAACCGGCTTACTACCCTGCAGGAAGGAATGTTCAATGATTTAAATAAGCTTCATACGCTTGATCTCTCCAGTAATGATCTCAGTTCGCTGCCCGCGAATGTTTTTCACGGACTCACTGCGCTTCATAGCCTTAGCCTTTCCTACAATCAACTCACTGTACTTCCCGAGAATATTTTTCATGGTTTAGCTAGCCTTAAAGAAATTGGCCTTTCTAACAACCAGCTTACTGGTTTGCCTAATAACATTTTCCTTGGTTTAAATGAGCTTAGAAGGGTTAGTCTCAATAATAATCCAATACCGCTAACCCAGGCGCAGTTGGAGAAGGAATTACAATTTCCTGCAAATGCCCTATTGATATTTAAAAGTCGACCACAGGAAGAAGATGAGCATGATTTATTTCATGCGATCAAGAATGCTGATGTTTTCAGGGTGCGTGGCCTGATTGATGCCATTATGACAGGAAAGACTTATGGGCTACCAAACAGCAACATACAAATCTCCAAAATTCGTAATGCTCATGGCGATAATTTATTGCATGCGGCGATACGAGATGCATCAGAAAGAATTAGGATCATTGAAGGTATGAGTGTCGGATTGCCAGAAGCAGAGAAAAAGGCAGTAAAAGAAGTGCAGGCAGAACAGAAAAGAGAGATTAATGATCGCTACATGAAAATAATAAGTGAAATTCTTTCGTGTGGTGAAGAATGCGTACAAGACATGCTCTTTACAACCAATGCAGAAGGCCAACAGGTAATTGATGCGATGATAGCCAAACTTGGGTTTGATAATCCAATTACTGAAGTAATGTTGTATGGTCGTGCTCTAATTGAACCCTCAGCCGCTCAGCCTGAGGTCCGGCGAAGCGCGAGGGAACTGCGGAATTATGAGAAGCTTACGGGAAAAAGAGTAAAGCTAGGCTAGGCGCCAGCCCATTAACCAAGGAAAAAGAAAAAAAGGAGGAACAATATGAAGTACAAAAATAGTTTAATTTTTTTATTGATTACTTTGGCCGGCTCGGCTCAGGCTATTTCTTTTAGGGACTATTATCAGTCTCATGAAAAAGAGGTCAATGCTGCCGTTGCAGCTGGTTCCTTGCATTTAAATAACAAAGAACTCACTGATTTAATCGGTTTCGATGAGATTCCTGGCATTACTGCACTTGAAGAACTTCGTCTCGATGACAATAAACTCACAACACTCACAGAAAATATCTTCCACGGACTAACCCATCTTATGTTGCTTGAGCTCACCCATAATGAACTGGCAACGCTTCCAGAAAATATCTTCCATGGCCTAACTTCACTTCGATGGCTTTTTCTCGCCAACAATCAATTTTCCGAACTCCCAGAAAATATCTTTGGTGGCCTAAATGAGCTTGAAGATCTTAATCTTTATAACAACCATCTCACTACGCTCCCTGCTAATATTTTTCATGACTTGCATGCGCTTAAAAGACTTCATCTCGAAGTCAATCAGCTTGCTGCACTTCCAAATAACATCTTTCATGGCCTAGTATCCCTTGAAACACTTAATCTCAATGGCAATCAACTTACTACTTTCCAGGAGAACACTTTTTATGATCTTACTGCGCTTCGAGATCTTTCTCTTTGGAATAACCCAATACCTCTAACCGAAGCTCAATTGCGCAAGAAATTACATTTGCCCCACAAAGTTGAGTATGTTGAGTTACTTTTTAAAACTGAAGATCAAGAGCAAGAAGAACAAGAGTTATTTGCTGGAATTGGGATTGCTAATATTTCGGCTGTGCGCCAAGCGATTGATGATATTAAGACTGGAAAAGTCAATGGACCTTTGTTTAGCAAAATAGCTATCTCAAAGATTCGGAATGCGAAGGGCGACAATTTATTGCATGCGGCGATACGAGATGCGGCGGAAAGAATTAAAGTTATCGATGGTATGAGTGTCGGTTTGCCAGAAGATGAGAAGAAGGCAGTAAAAGAAGTGCAAGCCGAACAAAAAGCTGAGATTAATGACCGCTACATGAAAATAATAAGCGCCATTCTTTCATGCGGCGAGGAATGCGTGCAAGACATGCTTTTCACTTCTAATGCCGAAGGCCAACAAGTAGTTGATTCGGTGGTAGCCAAACTTGGATTTGATAGTCCGATATACATAGCAATACTTGTAGGTCTAAATCAAGAAGAAAAAACAACACCAAAAGAAGAAAAGGAAAAAAATGAAGCACAAAAATAATATATTCATTTTATTAATCACCCTAGTCGGTTCAGCGCAGGCTATTTCGTTCAGAGATTACTATCATGGCAATGAAGCTTTAGGCATTCTGCCGCATGGAAAAGAGGTCAACGCCGCCGTTGCAACGGGTAAATTAGATTTAAGTGATAAAGGGCTCACTGATTTAATTGGCTTCGATGAAATTCCGGACTTGAATACGCTTCAAGAGCTCCATCTTGCTCACAATGAACTCGTAGCACTGCCAGAAAATATTTTCCATGGCCTAATTCAGCTTAGATCTCTTCGACTCAACAACAATGATCTCATTACACTCCCGGTGAATATATTCCGTGGCCTAACTTCGCTTCAATGGCTTTATCTTGATAACAATCAACTCATCGAACTCCCAGAAAATATCTTCGGTGGCCTGACTGTGCTTGAAGGGCTTAATCTCAGTGATAACCAGCTCACTTCATTCCCGGATAATATTTTCCACGGTCTCCATGGGCTTAAAATACTATATCTTGGGGGCAACCGACTTGCCACGCTTCCAGTTAACACATTTCATGGTCTAACTGCGCTTGAAGAACTTTATCTCGATGACAATCAGTTCAGCACACTATCCGCTAATATTTTCAATGGATTAACTGAACTTGGGTTCCTTAATCTTACTAATAACCCAATATCTTTAACCCAGTCGCAATTGGCCAAGGAGTTACAATTGCCTCGCAATACTGAGCTAGTTTTTAAAAATTCAGGGCAAGAGAAGATTGAACAGGAATTATTTGCTGCAATAAGAAAGGCAGATGCTTCGGAAGTGCACCAATTACTTAATTATATTATGAGCGGGATGATCGGCGGATTTCATTTCCCAATTCATATCTGGAAAATTCGTGATGCTAAGGGCGATAATTTAGTGCATGCGGCTATACGAGATGTAGCGGAAAGAAGTAAGGTTATAGATGGCATGAGTGTCGGGTTGCCAGAAGATGAGAAGAAGGCAGTAAAAGAAGTACAAGCCGAACAAAAAACTGAGATTAATGACCGCTATATGAAAATAATAAGTGAGATCCTTTCATGCGGCGAGGAATGCGTGCAAGATATGCTCTTTACACCAAATGCCGAAGGACAACAGGTAATTGATGCGGTAATAGCCAAACTCGGATTTGATAGTCCGATATACAAGGCAATTCTCAAGGGTCTAACTCCTGAGGAATCCTTAGAAGCTAAAGCCGTGGAAGACATCAAGGAAAATGAGAATCAAAACAAAAGCCCCGAGAATTAACTCGAGGCCTTTATCTTTAAAATTATAATACGTAGGTATTATTTTCTTGGCGGCTTATTGCACGGGCATTTGTCGCTTGAAATGTCGCCGGCAGCAAAGAAAGATTTTCTTGGTGGCTTGTTGCATGGACATTTTTCAGAACCTGCATCAAGGAACGAAATAGCTGGCATTACATTTTTTTCTGGTTTATCACATTCACAACATGCGTTAAGTGCCATTGCAGCTGAACACATCATGCAGAACACCGCCATGGTATAGGTAAGGTTTTTCATAGGGCTACCTTTTTGTTTATGGGGTTGAGAAAAGTGGAACCAAGTTACCAGGGGCTCATTTAAATTTCAACTACCCACACAGATAGTCAATAATATCGGGAATATGACTAAATTATCGGGGTAATATGCCTAAAAAAGCCTACAATACGTCTAAAATGAGCGCTATTGACCGTTCGATCACTTCACTAATTTGCATATTATCTTCAGAGAATGACTGTAAAACATAGTTCGGCACCTCTTCTTTTTGTGCTGGCCGCCCGATACCGACGCGAAGACGTGCAAAATCTGATCCTGTAGCGGCTATGATTGATTTCAAACCGTTGTGCCCTTTGGAACTGCCGCCAAATTTGAATGCAATGTCACCAAAAGGAAGCTCTAATTCATCATGGATCACCAGTATTTCTTCTGGCTTAATGCCATCTTTTTTTAAAAAGGGAATTACAGCGCCTGAGCTATTCATGAATGTTTGTGGTTTGATTAGCTCAATAGATGCGTCATTAATTCGAGCGTTGGCGTATTCCATATCGGGATATTTACGCCACTGAGCACCATAGATTTGTGCAATCTCATCGATTACTCGAAATCCGATATTGTGTCGGGTATTGGCATAGCGAAGGCCTGGATTGCCCAGGCCTATAATTGCTTTGATTGGATGTGGTAATTTTGGATTCTGCATGGTCTAGGTATCCTGCCGTTCGTATCCTTCGATCCTTCGATACGCCTATCGGCTACTCAGGAGTAAACCACTCAGGACGAATGGGTCTCTTTCCAGGCCATTATAATCGTCTTAACTAAATCGCGCTCATCCTGAGTTTATCGAAGGATCATAGCGCGAAATTGGCTGAAACAGCAAATAATTAAACAGATTATGCCGTTTTAGTTGCTGATGCAGTTGGCTTCTTAGCTGATGCTACCATGGTTTTCTTTTCATCTTCATACAATTTGTTCAAGTGAGTAACAATAGCGTTGGTTTGATCAGCGCGATTGCTTGCAAATACCAGTGGGTTTTTTGGCATTGCGATATCAATTTTGTATGCAGTTTTGAAGCTATTCATGCCTTCATCAAGTTTTTTGAAGAAACGCATGTTCAGCTTTTCACGTTCGCCTTTGTAATCTTGCATAACGTGCTCAGCATTTGTTTTAAGATCACGTTCTCTGCGCATCAAGACTTCTTGTTCAGCTTCGCGAGATGAATCGTTCATCATGCTCATCTTCGCTTGGAACTTGTTTACATCGGTACGCAGGCTTTCTTTTTCTTTTTCGATACCATCAAACTTTGATTTGAATCGGTTATCAACTTCCGTGACCATGGACTTGTATTCGTCTGATTTAGATGCGATGACATCTGGATCGTAGACACATACATTCAGTGGCATGCCAACGGGATTTGAGGCAGCAGCTAGGCATGATGATGCGATGAATGGAAGAAGTAATAGTTGTTTTTTCATGATTGGTCCTTAGTAATGTGAAATCGGCTGCAAGATACTCTAGGATGGCTTGGCCGTCAAATTATTGTCGCGATACAAGCCACTCGCGAATTTTATCGCGCCAGGTTTTATCCAAGCGAGGTCCGCCGCCTTGGAGCGAGCTTGAATTGCCGCCACCGCGCAGGCCGAGTTTTGCCAATTCAGGCTGCAGCTGTTTAAGGTCAAGTTTTAGCTCGGGTGAGCTTATCGCCAAGAAGTTTGATTTTTCATCGGTTGAAGAAATTAAGAAATAAAAGCCAGGTTTTGTCTTAGTAAGCTGTGCGGCAACTTCTCGTAGCTCTTCAATGCCAAAATCAGGAAGCTCTAAAAATAAATATGGTATAGAGCCAACCAGTTCGACTTGTGATAACCAATGATGCAATTGAGTGCCGATCATCTGCTTTTTAAGGTGCTTGATTTCTGTATTAGCTTCTTTGAGTTGCTCGGCTTGCTTATGAACTGCCTGCAATACCTCATGAAGCTGCACTTTGAATTCAGTACTCAAAGTTTTTACCGTGTTGAACGTATCTTGGAATAGGGCTACTGCCTTTGGTCCCGTAAGGGCTACAATGCGTCGGTTGCCCGCGGAAAGGGCGGTAAGCTCGGTAATTTTAAATACGCCAATATCGCCCGTGGCGCGAACGTGGGTACCACCGCAAAGCTCGGCGGAAGCGCCAGGTATTTCAACAATACGTACTTTTTCTGGATTATATTTTTCCCCAAAGAAAGCAATGACACCTCGGGAGATGGCATCTTGATAGGTGGTCCAGGTAATACGCAATGGAATGTTATCCATGATGCGAGAATTTACTTCGTTTTCAATTGCGCGAATTTGTTCAGGAGTTACTGGTTCGGCATAGCTAAAATCGAATCGCATATAATCTGGATCGACCAAGGAGCCGGATTGTTTCACCGTAGGCCCGAGCACTTTGATCAAAGCGGCTTGTAAAAGATGAGTGGCCGTATGATTTTTCATGGTATCGATGCGGCGGGCGCGATCTACCGTCTGCAAAGCTTCCATACCGGTTTTTAATGCGATAGGCGTTGAGACTAATGCTCCAATAGCGCCATCGAATTTCTTGAGTTCTTTCACCGTTAATTTTGTGGAACCAATGGTTATCAAACCATGATCACTTATTTGGCCGCCGCATTCTACGTAGAAAGGTGAACGATCGCATATGATCCAACAGTCGGTATTCGGTTCAACTGATTCAGCAAATAGGTCCCGCTCATCCTGAGCCTGTCGAAGGATGATGAAGCCAAGAATCTTGCCCGTTGTTTCCATTTCATCGTAACCGGTGAAAGTTGTTTTGATCTGCTCAGGCAATTCAATTTTTTGAGTGGCTACCTTCTTGCCTGAATGGGTGCGCTGTATTTCCATTTCTTTATCAAAACCTTCTAGGTCGACGGTAAAGCCACGCTCGTGGGCCATGATTCTGGTGATTTCTAGTGGGAATCCATAGGTATCATACAGCTTGAATGCTTCAGCGCCCGTAACAATTTTACTTTTAGTAGTATCAAAATATTTATTAATCAGTTCCTGGCCGCGCACTAAATTTGTTGCAAACTTTTCAACTTCGGTCGCCAGAATCCGCTTTATTTTTTCTTTGTTGGTTGTTAACTCAGGGTAATAGCCGCCCAGAGTAGTATTTACGCTCTCTACCAATTCAGGGAAAATTATTTTGTCAGTTAGCTTTTGCGAAAAGAGCGCAGCGCGCCGAATGATTTTTCGCAATACATAGCCACGGCCTTCATTAGCTGGCGTGCCGCCATCGGCAATAATCATTGCACTTGAACGAATATGATCGGCAAGCACATGGAATGCTGCCTGTTTTTCAAACGGTAACGTACTATAGCTTTGCCCGGTTAGTTGTTCAATTTGATGGATGATGGGCAAGAAAAGATCGGTATGATACACCGTATCTTTCTTTTGTATGACGGCTGTTAATCGCTCCAAGCCCATGCCGGTATCGACGCCTGTTTGTTTGAGCGGTTGCAATGAACCATTATCTTGGCGATCGAACTGCATGAATACATTATTCCAGATTTCAAGGAAACGATCGCAATCGCAGCCAGGGCCGCAATTTGGTTTGCCGCAGCCATTCTTTTCAAGGTCAATGTAGATTTCAGTACACGGTCCGCAGGGGCCAGTATCGCCCATCTGCCAAAAGTTATCTGCTTCGCCCAACCGCACAATGTGCTTTTCAGATAAGCCGACTTCTTTCAGCCAAATATCATAAGATTCCTGGTCATCACGAAAAACGCTGGCATAGAGTTTTTCTTTCGGAAGTCTGAGTTCGATTGTTAGGAATTCCCATGCAAATCTGATTGCATCTTTTTTGAAGTAATCGCCAAATGAGAAGTTGCCCATCATCTCGAAGAAGGTTAGATGGCGTTTGGTAAAGCCAACGTTATCCAAATCATTATGCTTGCCGCCGGCACGCACACATTTTTGAATGCTAACTGCGCGTGTATAGCTGCGTTTTTCTTTGCCCAGGAATACATCTTTGAATTGATTCATGCCAGCATTGGCAAAAAGCAATGTAGGATCATCGGCTGGTATGAGTGAAGAGCTTGGGACTTTGGTATGACCGTGTCGTAAGAAATAATCAAAGAATTTCTGGCGTATTTCTGATGATTGCATAGGAAGATAGTCTCTTGGAGAATCTATTTTTTCTTGGGGGGTTGCTGGATTTAATCTTGCGCATTTACATTTTTTGCGGAAATAATTCTGAGCAATGAGGCACGCGTAGCAGTTTGTGCTTGCATAGCGATTTGTTCTGCAGCATGTTTGGCGGTCTGATTATAGTGTTCAATCATATTGCCCAGTACTTCAGGAAATGGTATGCGATCTGTCATGTCGCCAATTGATAATATGTATTTACGTAGTTTTAAGCGCACATTCAAATGAGCTTGTCGTGGGCCGCTGCCATTCTGATCAACGGTAAGATAATCTTCGAATAGCATAGGGGGCAAATATTGGCTTTTCCCATCAGCTGTATTTTTTGCATTTTCATAATCTACGATGCTAAGCGGTAAGTATTGAAAATCGGTCGTAATTCTACTTGCCGAATTTTCGAGAGCCAAGCCTTCCCCATTTGGTTTGCTGGTGGATCCAATAGACAGTTTGACTGGAACTACTAATGTATCATCGTTCATAGAGAAATGATTTCTCAAGGATCTTTTTTCGTCTTCCCCTAGGTCGCTAAATTTCTGTATACCAGCGAAATATACTGGCCGATTAGCATAAAAGGGACTTGCGCGTCCTGCGAGGTTACTGGAGTCATTTACGTCTAAGATCCCCCATGAGGGAGCAAGTTCCACCGTTCCCTCAGCATCAATAATGAGTGATTTAGATCGTTGCACTGCTGAAGCACGCCGTTGAATGTCTGAATTATCCGAGTCAGAATTCGAGCGTTGTGGCTGGATGGTTGGGCTGTACCCAGATGAACAGGATTCATTTATTGGGGTTCGTGGTGTAGTTGGCGTGTCAGAAGTTGCACTTAGGCTTATGGGGTAAGCGATACATAGTGCTAATAAAATTTTGTTCATGTGTTTCCTAGGCAATATGTTATTCAGCGCTGCTTAGTTATTGTCATCCTCACTATTCTTTATTAAACAAAGATACTGGAGCGACAATCTCAATATATAAAGAACAAGGTACTAAAAGCATAGCGAAGTCGTCAAAAATGTTAACTTTTGTCCTTATTCGAGCAAGCTCTGAGTGCTTGCAGAAATAACAAAACCTAATCTACCGCGTTCAGTTGATTCTGTAAGAGCAGCATTATCTGCATCTATTTTTGCTTTCAAGTTAAAATGCTCAATCATGTTGGCCAATGTTTCTGTAAATGGAATTCGATCAGTATCCAGATGCAAACTACTTGTCGGATTATTAATAATTTTGCCGGTATCTTTATCTATCGAGAGTAGATACTTCATTAGTTTTAACGTTACGCTCAGATTGGCCAACTTGGTTCCACCTCTTGTATCAACCGTGTGAAAATCGGCCAACAATATAGGAGATAAATACTGTTCTCTTCCGTTGGCGGTATTTTTTGCATGTTCTGAGTTCAATAATGAAAGTGGTAGGGACGAGAATGTCGTTCGCACTTTGCGCGATGTTTCTTCTTGAACACCATGTATCACTAATTTAACTGGCACAATCAGATCATTATCACACAAGTCGCTAAAATGGCTGCGGAGAAAGGTTCTTTCACCTGATCCCAAATCTTTAAACGTCAGTATGCCACGGAATAGTACAGGTTGGCCCGCATATTGGTGTGCTATTGGATGATTTGCCGTTGTAATTTCAACAAATGGATCGAGCGTCACTTCACCGAAAGCGTCGATAGTTAATGATTTGGAAAACTGTGGTCTTTTATCGGTGACTTTTACCTGCGATTCATCGCTTAATATAGCTGATGAACTATGAGGTGAAATTGAACGCGAAACAGGGGCCGATAGGTTAGGCGAGCTATTTCTTTTGCTCGTAAAACATGCAGGTGCTACGTTGCTACTAGGTGAATTAGATCGGGGCGAAATGGTGGGCGAACAAGTAATTTTATTGGGGCGCTCGTCGCCGCTTGAATCGCTATTTACTGAATCAGGAGATCCTTCTCTTCGCGGCGGAGTATTCTCTTTCATAAATATGAAAGATTCGGGTTGTGTGCTTTTGGGTGAAACAGATGTTGCGGCAACTTGTGCGGCGCAAGTGGCGGCAAAGAAAGATAGTAAGTGCTTATTCATAGGTGTCCTTGTAGTAATGCTATTCATGTATAATAGAAAGCATGCGCCTTAGAAGCATAGACCAAACTTTGAAAATGTTAACTATTTGTAAATATAATATTAAATATGGTCAATTAGTTTGCCTTGAATAGGTGTTTTGTATAAGTTGAATGCACTCGGTGTGAGCTGAATTGCCTCTAGGCAATCGATTCTTTGAGAGTTAAGGACTAAAAAAAGGGATCTTTTATGAAAGCAGGTTTTGTTTCTACGTTTGCATTTATATTCGCTATTACTGGTGCTGCCTCTATTGTTGCGTCGGATATAGTTTTGTATGTGGGTGTAAAATCCGGAGATGTGCAAAAGGTAAAGACCGCCCTCTATGAAGATGCGAATGTAAACTTGGAAGTAGCTAATAAAAAATTATTGGTCGAAGCAATTGATAGGGTGCTTGCATTATACCCCGAGCAGGAAAGTAGCATTCTAGATAAAGCTTGGATATACCTTAATTCATTAGTTGGCAATGAGGTAGGGCTCATGCATCTGGCTGGCGTAGCAACTGGTCTTGGTTGTGGTGTGTCTGTAGTGCGCGGACATGCCTTGGAGGCAACATTAACAGCCGTCAGCTTAACTTCATTAATTATGATGAAGCGTGAAACAGCAATAAAAAATCACATGGAAATCGTGGAACAGTTGGCAATGCATCCAAAATTATCGCGCGAGTCATTGCTTGATGCTATTGCCCATATACGAGAACGTTTAGTGAAAGCTTACGAAAAACATACCGCAGGAAGTGAAGCATTGCTAGAAATTGATCGCATCCTTAGAGTAGCAGCTTCTCATGCGGATGCGCGTGAATACCGAAGATTAAAAAAATATGACGAGTCATACCGATAACACACAATTCGAGGTGTATATGCATCAAAAGTTATTTGCAACAGTTATGATTACTTTGTTTGTTTCTGCTTCGTTTGCAGCTACTAAACAAAATGGGCGATCTCCAAACGAGCTGATTAATTGCTTAACGGCTAAGGATCGAGTTGGTCTCGCCGAAACACTTAAGTATGTTTCAATTAATACTCGTTTTACTCCATCAGGCAATACAGTTTTGATGGAAGCTGTCGATTTATACGCAAAGCGCTTGACTCAACGGAGTCCGGTTGAGTTTGCAGTTGGCAAAGCCATCATAAGTCTCGCTGGGCTCAGTGGATGCGTTGCTGGCTACAAGGTTTCGCCTCCGGTTGAAAAGAAAGAAATTCAGCCACAACCACAACAACCGCCTCAGCGACCAGCGCAGCCTATAGTCCAAGCACCACGGGCAAATCTTCCAAGACCTCAGCCTATTGATGAAGAACATGCTGGAGGTTATAACCCCTTCGGATTTGCTGAACCGTTTGTTCGTAGCGCATCACACGCTGTTGAGGAGGGTGTGGTTGATGCTCGAGAGGCAATGCAAGATGCTCGAGAAGCAATGCAGGATGTGCGCCAAGTAGTTGGGCATGTTGATCGCATCTTGGAGGAATGGGATCAAGGGATCATTAAGGTTGAACCGGCCGGCAAAATTTCTGAGGAAACGGCGCAAGCAATCCAGGATGCCGTACGAAGTGTAGAAAAAACTAACCGCGATGCCCAGTATTATATGCGTACTTCCGCAATTATTGGATGTGCAGCAATTAGTTTATGGGCCGGCATTAAGACGCTTCAACAGTTGTGGGTGATGAGGCAATATACGCGTCGGCATGAAGAAGATCTTGAGATGTTTGAAGCCATCATCGATCAATTATTAAATGATCCAGATTTAGATTTTACCGTAAAAAATGATGCAGGTGAGGCAGTAGTTGATCTTATGCGGCGAATCGTGATCACGTATGGCAGTGGCGATGAAGAATTTATTCGTCTTCTTAAGCTTGAACGCAAAATATTACATGCTGCACGAAATATAAAAGTTTAATTTCAGAGAGGGAGAGTGATGAAGATTTTCTTAGATACAGCCCATTTGGAAAGCATTAAAGAATGGGCAGATACTGGGTTAATTGATGGCGTGACCATAAATCCGTCATTACTCAGTAAAGAAAAAGAAGATTATAAAGCTATCGTCAAGGCAATCCATGGCGCGTTGCCAGAATGCGATATTAACCTGCAGGTGACCGAAACTGATCCTAAAAAGGTCTATGACCAGGCCCATGCATACCAATCATTGCTAAAAAAACGCCCAATCACAGTCAAAATACCCGCCCACCGCAAATTCTATCCAGCCATCAGGCTGTTAGCCCGAGAAGGGATCGCCATTAATGCTACCCTCGTTTTCTCCTTCATGCAGGGGCTCATCATGAGTAAGCTTGGGGTACGGTATATTTCTCCTTTTATTGGGCGGCTGGAAGACCAGGGCGAGGATGGAATTGGGTTGGTTGCTGATTTGGTAGCCGGCCTCGCCGAATATGAAACCCAGGTTTTGGCGGCTTCTATCCGGACTGTTGAGCATGTTCAGGCGGCGGCGCTCGTGGGTGCCCATGTGGTAACCCTACCGGCTGATGTGCTTAAAAAGGCTTCTGAAAACCTATTGACCGATAAGGGTATGGAGCTTTTTGCTAAGGACTGGCAGAAAGTTGTGGCACGGAAGTAAGTGTCTTCTCAAGCCATCTAATCCTCACTCCCGATGAGCAAAGCTCAAAAGGTCGTACCGGTTTAATGGCTTTTCGTCGACAGGAGGCTTTACCCGATCTTGCGGCCGGTGGACGAAAAGGCGAATCCGCAGTGACCGTCTAAGCTTCAACTTAGGGGGAGCGAGGAATATGCCTTGAGACCCTCCCACCATTCGAAATAAGCCCCGGTTTCCTCTATACTTGTGCCTCATTCAAATGTGAGGTTAACCATGTCATTATTTAAACTGCATAATCCATTTCCGCCGGCTGGTTCCCAGCCCGAGGCCATAAAGAAATTGGCATCGGGTCGGCCAGGCATTTCTACGCTTATGGGGGTAACCGGTTCAGGTAAAACCTTCACCATCGCAAATGTCATTGCCCAGCAAAATAAGCCGGTTTTAGTATTGGCGCCAAATAAGACATTGGCTGCTCAATTATATGAAGAGTTTTCATTATTTTTCCCGGAAAATAAGGTCTGCTATTTCGTTAGTTACTATGACCATTACCAGCCAGAGTCATACCTCCCCGCCCAGGACATTTATATTCCTAAAGAGACTAAGATTAATAGTGAAATCGAACGGCTACGGGTTGAGGCAACCGCTTCATTGATTAATCGGCCAGATACGATTGTAGTGACATCAGTTTCTTGTATTTACTCACTTGGTAATCCAGCAGATTATCGAGAGCTCGCCTTTTCATTACAAGTTGGTCAAAAGATTTCGCGCGATGAACTCATTCATAAACTAATTTTCATTCAATACGAACGGAATCAGTTTGATCGATCATCGGGCACATTCCAGGTGATGGGTAATACTATTGAAGTGCAGTTACCATACCAAAAGGAAAAGCTGCGCATTGAATTATTTGGCGATAATGTTGAGGCATTGCAATGGGTCGGCCGTGAAAATAACAATGTGGTAATGGAATTGGATAACGCTCTTATATTTCCAGCAAAGCATTTTGTAACAACGCGCGAAAAAACAGAATCAGCAATTAGAAGTATTGAGACTGAATTAGATACTGTATTGCCGACTATACAAAATCCATTGTATCGCGAACGTTTGAAGCAACGAGTAAGCCATGATCTCGAAATGCTTGCAGAAGTTGGTTATTGTTCAGGTATCGAAAATTACTCAGCGCACTTTGATGGTCGGAGTGCTGGGCAAGCTCCGTCTTGCTTATTTGATTTCTTTCCTGAAGAATTTTTGATGGTTATTGATGAATCGCATATTGCCGTACCACAACTAAAAGGTATGTACGCAGGCGATAAATCGCGAAAGCAGGCATTGGTGGAATTTGGATTCCGGTTGCCATCTGCCTATGATAATCGACCATTGAAGTTTGAAGAAATTGAGCGCTATTTCAATGATACAATTTTTGTATCTGCAACGCCGAGTGTTTATGAGTTGCAAAAGTCGGAACGGGTGGTTGAGCAGATTATTCGTCCAACTGGATTAGTTGATCCGATATTGGAAATGCATCCACGCGAGAATCAACTGAGTCATTTGATTGAACAAGTAAAAAATACAACCGAAAAGGGCTTCCGTTCATTAGTTACGGTGCTTACTAAAAAAATGGCTGAAGAGTTGGCGCGCTATTTAGAAGAACGACAGATCAAAGTCTGTTATTTGCATAGCGATTTAAAAACACCTAAGCGAACCGAACTATTGCAAAAATTGCGCCTAGGGATATTCGACTGTTTGGTTGGTGTGAATTTATTACGAGAAGGTTTGGATTTACCCGAAGTGGCCTTAGTGGCCATCATGGATGCCGATGTTGAAAGCTATTTGCGTGATCAACGATCGCTCATTCAAATTATTGGACGAGCAGCACGAAATACTGAATCGCGCGTGGTCATGTATTGTGACAAAATTACCCAATCGATGCAAAAAGCTATTGATGAAACAGTTCGTCGTCGTGAATTGCAACTTGCTCATAACACAAAGCATGGCGTTACACCGCTCAGCGTAAAACGTGAAGTGACCAAGAGCATTAGCAAATTACAGGAAGCCATTGCCCAGGCATCAGAGCGTAAGCGTAAAAAGAAGCCCGCTGCTGGTGTAGATGATGTTGTTGCTCGCATTGCAACAATTGAAAAAGAAATGCTTGAAGCGGCTGATAACTTTGAATTTGAGAAAGCAATCGCATTGCGTGAAGAATGGTTTGCTTTGCAAAAACAGAAACAGCAATAATCACATCTATTTTGTCTCCTTTTCAATTTCACGGTATGCTTTTGTCAGAACCACTTAAAATTAGCGAAGCGAGTCGGGGAGTCTATTTCCCAGCGAGCGCAGCGACATTTAGGCGGCTTTAGCCGCTCAAAAAGGAGAGCCCATGCATTTAGCAATTTCACTCCTATTCATCGCCACGCTAGCAAATTGCGCTGCGCCGAATACCAAAAAATCAGAGACCGTAAAGAAAGGTGAAGGAATGACCATTCGATCTGTTCAAGATGTCATCGCTATTTTTCCCAAAACGATTCAAGAAATAGAAGAACGAAAAAAACAAACCCAAGAGCAGACACTTGAAGTGTTACGAGCAATTATTACTTTAGCGCCTGAAGCACGTACTTTTGAAAATACTGCACGCGCGTTAGATCATGCCATGTCCCATTTTAATGCTGAAGCAAATGCTATTGGTATGTTGGAACATGTAAGCCCTGATGAGCAGCTGCGCGCTGCATCACATAAAGCTACCGAAGCATTAGCGCATTTTGCTATTGACGCATTTAGCAGTTCGGTTGAACTTTACCATGCATTCAAGGCCTATGTTGAGGGCAATGCCAAGCAAGAACAGTTAAATCATGAAGAGCGTTATTTCCTTGAAGAAATTATGCTTGAGTTTAAACGAAGTGGGCTTGATTTGCCGTCAAATAAACTTGAGAAAGTAAAAAAGATAACAAAAGAAATTGCGGCATTGAGCCTCCTATTCAATAAAAATATAGCTGAAGGTCAACGAGAGATTATAGTAACCCAAGCCGAACTTGGTGGGCTCGATGAAGATTTTATCAATAGTCTCAAGAAGACAGAGGCTGGTGGTTATATTCTTGGCACCGATTATCCAACATTTACGGCGGTGATGGAAAATTGCTCCAATGAAGGTACGCGTCGCAAACTATACCTTGCCTTTGGTCAGCGTGCATATCCAGATAACGTTACAGTGCTTAATGATCTTATTGCTAAGCGTGATGAGTTGGCAAAGCTCGTAGGTTATCCAAGCTATGCTGCATATGACATTGCTAATCAAATGGCTCATACAGTAGAAACAGTTAGCACATTTCTAGATGGTGTCGCAAGCAAAGCACGCATTAAAGATGAGCAAGAGTTTCGTGAGTTTACCAAGCAACTACCAGAAAGCGTCGTGTTAACAGATGACGGTTTGCTTAAGCCATGGGACCGTGCTTATCTAATCGCCCAATACAAAAAGCATCATTACAATTTAGATGAACGCCAGCTGGCTGAATATTTCCCTGCCGAGCACACCATTCAAGGACTCATGCATATTTATGAGCAGTTTATGAGCCTTAAGATGGAAGAAGTACCAATGACTGGTCTTTGGCACGAGGATGTTAAGCTGCTCGCTATTTATGATAATAAAAAGGCACTTCTTGGCTACCTTGTTTTAGATCTTTATCCGCGCCCATGTAAATATAGCCATGCGGCATCATTCGGGATTATGCCTACCACTAAATGTCGTACCAAGGCAACGGAAATTGTTGAAACCATTTATGAGGGTGATCATCATCCGAGCGTTGCCTTAGATGTGGTAGTCTGCAATTTTCCCAAGGGCTCAAAGACAAGGCCTGCATTGCTTAAGCATCGCGATGTTGAGACTTTCTTCCATGAATTTGGCCACGCTATTCATACTATCTTGGGTACAACTGAACTTTCATACTTCTCGGGCACACGTACAAAAACCGATTTTGTGGAGTTGCCTTCACAAATGCTTGAGGAATGGATGTGGGATAAAAACATTCTTAAAATGATTAGCCGCAATTATAAAACAGGCGAGAAGCTGCCAGATGATTTGATCGAGAATAAGATTGCGCTTAAAAATCTTGATATGGGCGCCCAGCTTATGCGGCAACTGTATTTTGGCGAACTTTCTCTTGATTTATATGGCGAAGGCGCTCGCAAGGATATTCCTGCATTAAACAAACGTTTATATGCTCAATACCGCCCCAACATGCTTTTTGAACCGAACTACTATGAATACACTGCGTTTGGTCATTTAAGTGAATATGGCGCAAAATATTATTCATATCTATGGTCCAAGGTGTTTGCCTTAGATTTATTTGCAGACATTAAAAAGCACGGCTTATTGAACCCTGCTATTGGCACTAAATATGTTGATGAGATATTAGCCAAAGGCGGCAGTGTTGATCCAAATCAATTACTTAGAAACTTCTTGGGCAGGCCGCCTAATGACAAAGCTTTCTTCCATGAGTTGGGTCTTAATTAAAGCTCTTCGTTGCCGACTTCCTCAATACTTGGCACGACAACTTCAGTAGAATTTCCAAGCGGAGCCGAAGAATGTTCAATATCTTGTTCTTCAGGCTGTTCAGCTTGATGACGAAGTTGTTTTAGTTCATTTTCCAACAACGTTTGCTTCGTCTCGAGTGCTTGAACTTTGCTTTCAAGATCAGCAACTTTATCCATGAACTCTGTTGGTATTCCAGCGGGCATTTCTTTTTTCTCTTCGGCTATCGCTTGCGCTACTTCCACTGGCATTACCGGTTCAATAGCTGAAGGAGCTGAAAGGATTTCTTCTGCCTTTTTCGGGTTCATTGTGGGTTCGGCCAACTGTGTTGGTTCGGTTGCCGTAGGAGCTTTAGCGATTGGGGTCTGGGCAGATTGAGGTGCCGGTTCTACCGCTTCAATATGATCAGGCGGTGTTGGCATTTGTGGCACTGCAATAGGTGCAGTGGCCTTTGCCTTATTATTCTTTTTATTTGGTTGCGCGGATAGTGACGTGCTTATGCATAAAAGTCCTATAAGACTGAAGATACACGTAATGGCAAGCAATAAACTTGATTGCTTGGTAGTTTCAGGTGCAATTGCACTGTAATCGTTGAGCCATTTTTCTTTCATGTGAAAACTCTCCTGAGAAATTAAATAATATTCCAAAGTATAACCATATTAATTTTGATAATTCAAATTAATGAAGGGTTCGTTTCCTTTACCCCGTTTACTTCCCTATTCCTGGTAATAAATTAAACGTTGAAGCAGATGGCCGCGGTACATCCAATAAATAGGCGAGTGTTGGGGCAAGTTGTTGCGCATACACTCGTTTAGTTATCTGCTGTGCTTTTAAATCACTCCGATATATAACCAATGGAATATGCGTATCATAATCATACGGCGTCGTATGGGCGACTCCCGTTTTTTCATAGGCAATTAAGGTGAACGGGCGCACCTGCATAATAATTTCACCACTGCGACCAGGAACCAATTGATTCTGGAAATATGCTTCAAGATCATTCAATTTGAGCTCATAATTTGCTTGTGCCAATTCATCAAATGTCCAAGCACGCAAAATACCGGGAATGCCGGTTACGATTTTTTTTGCTTCTTTCAATAGGTTCTTCTGCTTTTCAGTTGGCAGTGAATCAAAAATGGTATGATTTACGTAGAGTTGGTTGCCCAAGCAGGCTTCTATGACATTTCCTACATCTAATTTCTTTTTAATATGATTATTAACCGAGTTAACTAATTCGGTGGCGGAAATACGGCGGGCGGCGGTATAACCTTCTTCTTTAACAATTTCTGGCAGCGGCATGATGCCATGGTCTGCGCTTAGAACTAACGTTATATTTTGCGCACCATATCGTTTAGTGGCATGGTCAATAAGATCCTGTATCGATTTATCCGTATGATAAATCATATCAATAGTTTCTAAACTATCTGGTCCATAGGGGTGTCCAATTTTATCCAGGCCACTATATGAAACCCATAGCAGTAAATTCTCCGGCTTTTTATAATCGGCATAGGTATCAATGCAATTTTTTGCCAATTCGGTGAGCAGTTTATTACCATAGGGCATTGCAGAAAGCGTGTAATACGTGCCGTGTTCGTCAAGGCCTTCTTCATTATATGCGTCAAGTTCTATGGTGGTGCCCGCAATTCGTCCGGTATGTTCTTTTAATCCCCATGAACCTGCAAAGTTATAGTTATTAATATTATTGAACTGATAGGCCGGATTTTTAAGCTGATAAGCCAAATCCCATTTTACTGTTTTTAGTTCATCAACTTTGTGCTTGCGATTAAAGGTCATTACCCAACTGGGTAAGTTAGGCATAAATGCCTTGCTGCTGGTAAACCAGCCCGTTTCCATATCAAGCCAGAAGGGTAGGCCTGCATGGCCCGCCATGGCAATTGCTGCGCGACTTTTAAGAGAAAGGGCGATCGCCTCAAATCGTTCTTGTGGGCTGGAGCGCAGCATCACTTGATCGGATAAGGTATCAACCCGCATGTTTTTTGCCGATTTCCCTTGCTTATGAAGACCATCTTTGGCAAAAACTGCTGTTGTTTCAACATCTTGGTCGTAATCAGATGCTATCATTTTGCCTTTATCATTAATCCATTGATTACCCACTAGGCCATGGTCTTTGGCGAGTGTTCCCGTAGCAAAAGCAGCATGGCCGACAGCCGTTTGTGGATAGCCATGCGGCATATAGCATTGTTCGTACACCAGACCATTTTTGAGCATAAAGCCGATACCGCCGGTCAAATATTTTTTGAGTTTTTGCAGTTCATGATAGGCAAATTGGTCTACGACCATGACTAAGGTCAGCTTTGGTTTTTTAGCAAATAGTGGCGTGATGGCAAATACGCTTAATAGTATTAGTCGTCGGAACTTCATACATTGCACCTCTGTTGTCTATAGGTCCTCTTTATAACGGTACCATACGAGCGAACCAGAAGTGAATATGCAGGCCTCAAATAGTATAAAAACGCTAGTGCTTAAGGGCTTAAGGTCCGATGAGCGAGGAATCTTATCTCAAGCCAACTATAAATTAGAATGCTTGGTTCATCGTTAAATGAACTTCGCTGGCCGTTTCACCAATTTTCTTATTGCGATCAAGCTTGAAGCCCCAATCAACTTGGATTGGAATCGGTGAAAGGATGCGAATGCCTACGCCAACGGCGTGGCGATAGTTAAAGTGATTGTTGCGCAGATTTCGTGAATTTTCGGGAATTGGAACAGGCGTATGCCAGCCTGCACCGCCATCATAGAATGCTGCAGCCTTCATAGAGAAATCTTGTTTTATTGGGAAAATAAGTTCGACGTTAAGCCAGAAGGCATTCGATGCACCAATACTATCGGTACGCCAATTTGGCCCAATCTGACCGAAGGTGAATCCTCGGACCGTTGCCGGACCGCCGATATGATAGATTTCGCGGTATGGAATAGTATGTCGCCCGAAATTCTGGACGGTGCCAACGTGGCCATGCAAGCTCAATATAAGATCATTCTCGCCAATAAGTGAAGTGAACCAAGCAGCATCGGCATCAAATTTTATAAAGCCATAATTTGGATTGTCTGTACGGATGGCATTTAAATTGCTTTCAGGGCTATGTATCGGTATGCCAATTTTAAGGTTTGCATACCATCGTTGACCGCGAGTCGGGTGAATTGGATGGTTGCGGCGATCTTGGTCGAGTGATAGTAAGGTCCAAGCATATGTACCTGGCTGGAAGAACCAGTTAATTATTCGCTGGAATTGGGCTTGGCCTTCTGCATCGCCAGGAACAAAGGCCATTGGTTGGTTTCGATAATGAATATTTTCTGCCCCAAGTTCAGCGGCCATATGGATGTCATATGGTGCCCACATCAATCCGACACCAGCTGAACCGCCGGCTCGGCGTTCGCGAACTTCTTGGGTAACAAAATGGAAATCCTCATATTGTACGGCAGTAGCATATAAGTTTGCGACGCCAGACATTGGTCGATTAAATAACCATGGCGTAGCGAGAGAAAGAGATCCGCTTTGCTCCGCACGTGATAGGGCAAGATTTAGATTATAGCGAATGCCATAGCCGTGGAAGTTGCTATCTGCAAATCCAATATTTGCTTGCAAGGTATGCAGAGGATTTTGATAATCTTCAAAGGAACCATTGGTATTTACCTGTAGCGTAAATTGTCCAGTACGTACTTCTTTCAAAATGAGATCAAGATCGGCCAAGTCGTCGGCTATGCGATTGATTTTCCAATTAACCCCTTCACGCTTGTCAAAGAAGCCAAGAAATTCAACACGATTCTTTGATTGTTCCATATTGCGCGAAGTAATCCAGTCTCCTTCATCAACCACCATCTGCCGGCGAACAATATAATCGCGTGTCTTTTTATTGCCCACAATGTTGATGCGGCGTACGCGCACTTTACTACCTAATTCGGTATACAAAGAAACATTTACTGTTTTAGTTTCCTCGTTTGGTTGAATTGAAGGTTCGATGTCGGTGAATATATAACCACTTTCACCCCAGAAGGTACGAAGCGCTTCAATAGATCGTTGGATGAGAATAGAAGAAAAGAGCATCCCCTTTTTTATAGGTACGATGCGCAATAATTGTTCTTCAGACATAAATTCATTGCCTGGAACCTTAATATCGCCAAAGTAATATACTTCGCCTTCGTCGATATGGTAGGTAATATTAAAATTTGCGTTGGGATCGGTTTCTACAGTTACATCTACCACTTTTGCATTGAGATATCCGCTGTTTTTGTAAAACATTTCAATGGCGTGTCGGTCAGCCTCAAGCATTTCTGGATGGAACATGCCGCTTGAGTCTAAAAAGCTAAATAACCATTGTTCGCGGGAATATAGTAAGCTGCGTAACTGCTTGCTGTTGGCATGCTTATTGCCGGTAAAACGGATGCGACGGACTGAGGAATGCTTACCTTCGTCTACGGTAAAAGTAGCAACTGTTTGATCATCTTCGGTTTCTGTGCTCGGGGTGATAATTGTATGATGGTATCCCTTTTCGAGATACATCTTCTTAATAATTTGAGCGAATTTAGTGAGCTCTTCAGCATCTATGGCCTGAACTTTTGAAAAGTCGATCTTTTTACGAATTTCCTTTTCCGATAAATTATTGTTGCCTACAAAGCGAACCTCACGCAAACGTGACTTCTCAGTCACCGCAACATGTAGGTTCATCTCATCATTTGGCAATTCTTCGGCTTGAAACTCGATATAACGGAAATAACCCATAGCATACAATTTGCGTAAGCTATTTCCTGATTCTCGCAGGCGAAATGTTTCGCCTTTTTTCCAGGAGAGCCGGTGCAATATGGCATCGACCGAAACAGTTTTGTTACCTGAAATAATAATATCTTTAATACGCGGAGCATATGCAGGCGCCGACGATTCAGATACATCCTCACCCGATTCAGGCACGGAACTGTTCTGCGCTGGGCTTGGTTGTATATCATTGTGTTCTTGCCCAAGGAGGCTGCCGAACAGGGCTAATGATGCTAATACTAGTGGGAGAAATCTCATCTACTTTAACTTCCTGAGATGGAGCAAATTTCATTTTGGAGCAGCAAGATTAACAGATTGCGCTGTAATGCTCTACCGTGTTCGAGAAAGTTCGTAATCGAGCACGGATAATTTGCTCCAAGAGAAGCGGCGGCGGATCAGGAAAATATTTGGAATAAGTTAGGCACGAGCCTGCATTAATTGATATAAATCATTGAGCAATTTGCCTTGCCAGGTTGCAGATGAGAATTGGTCAAGCGTTTGCTGAACCAGCGACAGCACAGAAAGTCCTGATTCGTCAGGAGTGGTAGGATCACAATCGGTTTCGTTAAGTAGTTCCTGCACAATGGCCATACGTGTTTCTGCTTCAGCCTCGAGAAGCTGTTTCTTTTTTCCGCCTTTAAGTTTTGCAAATATTGAGCTAAAAAAGCCTGTGTTTGCGGTAGCCCGAATCTTTTCATCATCGTCAGAGCTATCTTTTGGGCTTTCAATTTTCTTTTTCTTCTTCTTCTTCTTAAGTTGCCACCAATGTTTTTTCTTAGCCTTTATTTCTTCAGCTGATGAACTTGCGCTTGAAGAATCACTTGGCGCAGAAGGTGAACTTAAAACAGGTGGTTTGGTATCACTTTTATCGCTATCGCTCTGAGAAATGCTCACATGTCTGCTATGGTCGCTATTGATACTTGGGGTCATCGCGCCGCTTCGATCTACATTTTGCGTTGGGCTTGGATTCGGACTTGAAATTGGACATTCCGAATCTGAATGGTGCGAGCGCACTGATACCGGGCCATGGCCTGGTTTATCTTCTTTTGGGAGTTTTGTTGGCGGAAGGTCTCCGTCAAGCCCATCCTCAGATTCCGTCGCCGACTTGTCGTCTTTTGACTGTTCTTTCTTGGACCATCGCCATCCTAAAAGTAAAACAGCTGCACCGCTTACGGTGCCGGCACCGACTTGCATATACCACCAGGTGTTTCCTGTTGCTGTTGCCATGCCCAAGGAATCGATTAATTGAGTTACCGCAAGCATTAATGCTTGGCGATTAGTAGACTTAAATACTTCATGATGAGCGGATGATTGTAAAATAAACTGAACTTCTTCTAAATCACCGCGTTTTATCGCTTCGGTAAGTGGATTTTGTAGCAAGGTAGATTCAAATTCAGTAGCTTGCGTGCGGCTGACACTTTTAATAGCTGTGTTACAGACGTGTAAAATTTTCTCGCCAAACGAAGAAACATTGGTTGTTGAACACCCAATTTCCCCCGAACCTATAAAGGTTCCAACGAGAATTAGAAAATATACATTGCGCATGATTATTCCTCATTACAAACACAATGTACTACAGGCAGTTGATGAATAGCTTTAGTTGTTCGTAAAAAGTGGCTTTTATAGTCTTTGAAAAAGGATTTTCTGATGCAATTTAACCAACCACAAAACTTATCATGCGACCTGGTACGTAAATGACCTTACGAATCGTTTTGCCCTCAAGGTGCTTGGCAATAACTTTTTCCGCCTGTTCGCGAACTGTTTTTTCATGTTCTTCAACATTGATGGTTATATCGCCGCGAACTTTGCCATTTACCTGGATTGGAATAGTTATTGATGAAACGGCGGCAAGATGCGGATCATAGGAGGGCCATGAACAGTCTGAAAGTTTCTTATGCAATACCTGTTCAAGCAGCTCACTACACAAATGTGGCGTGATAACTGAAAGTGATACTAAAACTTTTTCAAGACTGTCAGAACCAAGCTTATCATCTGCGGCGATTGCTTCATTTAACCAAATCATTGCTGCTGAAATAGCAGTATTTGGTTTAAAATGTTCAAGCTTTTCTTGATAGCTTGCGAGGAATCTGTGAACACGTTTTGTGGCATCGATGGTTTCAACGCCGCCATTAGCCTTTGTGCAAAAGTTCCAAAATTTATTTAAAAAGCGAGACATGCCAACTAGGCCGTTATCCTGCCATTCGCAATCAAGTTCCGGTGGTCCAAGGAATAAAATATATGTTCGTAAGGCATCGCTTCCGTAGATGCGCACCATCTCATCCGGATCGACCACATTGCCTTTGGACTTGGACATTTTTTCTACCACGCCCGACTTTTCAGAGTATTTTAATACCATGCCCTGATTGAATAAGTGAGCAAATGGTTCGGAGAAAGGAAGGTGGCCAAGATCATGCAACACCTGCGTATAAAAACGTGCGTAGAGTAAATGCAAAATGGCATGTTCAACACCGCCAACGTACAGATCAACGGGCATCCAACAGACCATATCTTTTTGATCAAAGGGTTTGTCGGAAAGATGTGGGTTAGGATAGCGTAAAAAGTACCAGCTAGATCCAGCCCACTGAGGCATGGTATTTGTTTCACGTTTCGCTGGCCCACCGCATATTGGGCATGAGGTATTTACCCATGATGCAATGCCAGCAAGCGGCGATTCTCCGGTTCCGGTCGGTTCATATCGTTCAACATCAGGCAAGGTGACCGGTAATTGATCTTCAGGAACGGGAACTATGCCATCCTTCGGGCAATGAATAAGTGGTATTGGTTCGCCCCAATAACGTTGTCGTGAAAATACCCAATCACGCATTTTATAGGTTGTTTTTGCTATGCCGCATTTATTTTTTTCAAGGTATTCCAAGGCGGCCGTTTTTGCTTTTTCCGGATCTAGTCCATCAAGGAAGCGACTATTCACGATTAGTTCTTTGGCAGCAGGAAGCTGGAATTCACCCTCAACTGCTCTAAGTGCTACATCAACTGGTTGGACAACATGCACAATCGGTAGATTGTATTTCTTTGCAAATACGAAATCGCGTTCATCGTGCCCGGGCACGCCCATTACAATACCAGTGCCATAGCCACTTAATACATAGTCGGCAACGTAGATTGGAATATACGTATCTGAAACAGGATTCTTGGCATAGGAGCCAGTGAATACGCCTGTTTTTTCCTTTTCTGATTCAGATCGATTCGGTTCATGCGATGCGTTGACTATATATTCATCAACCGCTTTCTGTTGATCCTGAGTAACTAATTTTGAAACGAGATTGTGATCGGGCGCTATAGCTAAAAATGTTATGCCAAATATGGTATCCGCTCGTGTGGTAAATACCGGAAGGGTGAGCGAGTTTGCAGTGAAATATACCTCTGCGCCAACGCTTTTGCCTATCCAGTTGCGCTGCATTAATTTTACTTTTTCTGGCCACTGCAAATTATCTAGGCCAGTCAATAGCTTTTCTGCATATGCGGTAATGCGCAACATCCATTGTGGGATCTGTTTTTGTTCTACTGGCGTGCCGCAACGTTCGCATTTACCATCAATTACTTCTTCGTTGGCCAAACCAGTTTTATCGTGCGGGCACCAATTGATAGGGCGGTCGGAACGATAGGCGAGTCCCGCCTTAAACATTTGCAGGAATATCCACTGCGTCCATTTATAATAATCGGGATCGGTGGTGTTGATTTCCTTATCCCAATCATAAATTGCAGCTAAATGTTGAAGCTGTCGTTTAAAATTGGCGATATTGGCCGCAGTGCTCACTTGGGGTTTGATGCCGCGTTTAATAGCATCATTCTCGGCAGGCAAGCCAAAGGCATCCCAGCCCATAGGGTGAAGAACGTTATAGCCTTCTAGCCATTTTATTCGTGCATAAACATCTGAAAGGACATACCCTCGCCAATGGCCCACATGCAGCCCGGCCCCGGAAGGGTAGGGGAACATATCAAGGCAGTAGAATTTCTTTTGGTGATCTGCTGGTTTAGTTCGAAAAGGATGTTTGGCCCAATAGGCTTCCCATTTTTTTTCAATTTCCGTAAAGGTATAGTCCATAAAATGTCCGTTAAAAGTTGAAAAGGGCCATAAGCATACCATCAGCGGGCTTCAAGGCTAAGTGCTCAGGGCTGGCAAAAAATCGGCTATTGTTTTTTAGCCGGAGAAGGTTAATATTACCCGCTTTCAAACGTCCAGCTGAACATTTGATTTATAGCGACGAAACATGGTCTGCTCGCGGTAAAATTCTGCTCACCCTGCCTGTCTAAGGTAGCGGAATGCGAGTGGCATAGTGGCAATGACAGGCGGGGCGTGCCATGCAACAATTCAGAAAAATAGCTTTAATCCTTTCAGTTTTATGCGGCTCAACTTTTGGCATTTATTTTTTCAATAAGCCAAAGCAGTCACAACCATTGATCCAACTTGATCAGGTTGGTGCCAACTTGCAGCTTACAAGCATTTATGGGACTACGGTTATCCATGAACCGGTTTTAATTGAACTCATACAAAGTCCAGCCTTTGAGCGTCTAAAGCACGTTCGTCAATACGGTGTAATGTGTCATGTTCGGCCAAACGAACCTGAATATACTCGATATCAGCATTCATTAGGGGTGTTCCATATCACCCGGATGTATGGCGCGCCATTATCCGAGCAAGTTGCCGCCTTATTGCATGATGTTTCGCATACCGTATTCTCGCATGTGGGTGATCGACTCTTTAGCACAAATTATTTTATACCCGGCAATAATTCTTATCAGGACAATATTCATATGTGGTACCTGGAAAAAACGGGGATCATGAGCCTGTTAAAAAAACATGGCATGGCCGATGCGTGCACGGAGGAAGCGAAAAAGAACCAGCTTTGTTTTGAGCAGCCGTCTCCTGATTTATGCGCGGATCGAATTGAATATAATATTACCGGTGGTTTTATTGATGGCATGATTACGCAGGATGAGGTTGCAGCATTAGTGAACAGCCTGCATTTTGAGAATAATCAATGGTATTTCGATACTATTGAGCAGGCAAAGAAATTCTCACAAATATCGATTCGCTTATCGGAACAGCGCTGGGGTTCTGGATGGAGTGTTTTTGTTGATCAATGCGCTGCAGCTGCGTTAAAACGCGCCGTAGAACTTGAGATTCTAACGCATCATGATATTAATTTTTCTACCGATGATGCCGTATGGGAAAAATTAGTGGCGAGCTCAGATGATGAAATCATGAGCAATGTGCAGCGAATAAAAAACTATGAAGAACATTTTGAGTTGGCAGAAAAATCAAACAATACAATTTTTCTTCGTGGCAAGTTTAGTGGTACAAACCCTATGGTAAAGACTGCCGCAGGCTTCCAACGAATTCGCGATCTTGATGATGCTCTTAACATAGAATTTGATCAGGTAAAGACTGCTTTAACAAATGGTTATCATGGGAGACTTAAGATTAAGCCAAATGATGTGACTAGGGCCGCGGCCGGTGACATCAAATTTGCCTGATGTCCGCTTCTCATATACATTCTCCGTCACTTAACCAGAACTCAAGATCCTATAAATTATTTTCCTAGTGCTTGTATCATCGTAAAAAGTATCAAACAAGCAAAAAAATGGAGACAGGAGGCTTTAGCCTCCTGACGACATTGGGGAGGGGTGTTAGGGGAGGGAACGGACCCTTAGCATTAATTTGCGATCTTATTTGAGTTTGTGATACATGTTCAGCTTTATGACCCCCATCTGCATCATCGCATGAAATGGCCGAACTTAAAGCAGTATTGATTACTAAAATTGGATATATCCTGACATGAAGACCGCACAAATATTATCAATCGGTACTGCATTGTTCGCCATGTTCTTCGGAGCTGGCAACGTAATTTTCCCTTTAGACCTGGGACGTCTTTTAGACGATAAAGTTTTTTATGCTATACCCGGCCTGTTTATCTCAGGCGTGATGATGCCCATTATCGGAGTTTATGCAGGGGTATTATTTAAGGGCGACTATCGAGCATTATTTCATAAGATAGGCGCAATCCCTGGGGAATTATTGATCCTGATATGTATGCTGACCATCGGCCCGCTTGGAGCAATACCGCGGACGCTTACTTTGGCTCACGCTGGATTTGCCTGGTATTTCCCTTCGTTGCCAATGGGATTATTCATTATCGCTGCCGGGCTGGTCATTCTCTTTTTCACGATTAAGGAATCGAAAGTCCTTTCTTTTATTGGCAAGGTTTTAGCGCCGATCAAAATCGCGCTTCTTTCTTTGATTATTCTTTGTGGCTTGTGGCTTGCGCAGCCATTAGCTCACAGCGACATTTCTTCTGCAGAAAGTTTCTTTAGGGGGCTATATCAAGGGTACGATACCCTGGATTTGCTTGTGGCACTATTCTTTGCACGCCTTATTTATGTTGGTCTTGATGCTGAAACTCTTTCGCATCCCAACAGCGTTCGCATTGGCTTGCTTAAAGCCAGCGCATTTGGAGCCGTATTACTTGGGCTCATTTATAGCGGGTTTATGTTGACGAGCGCCTTCCATGCTGACCAGATCCCAGATGTTGGGCGTGCGAAATTGGTGTTTGCTCTTGGCGATTTGCTCCTTGGAAAACTTGGCCTCATTGCAAGCTTTACCGTCGCTTTTGCTACCCTCACTACGGCTATTGCCTTGACGGCAGTATTTGCTGATTATCTGAGCAAGGATATTTTGCGAGGCTATTTGACTTATGGAATGTCGGTATTTTTGAGTGTAATTGTAACCTGCGGCTTGGCGATGCTTGGCTTTGAGGGTGTAGCAAAAATTATTACCCCAGTTGCAGTTATTTGCTATCCTGCCCTGATCGTTTTAGCAATTACCGGGATCCTGAATAAATTATATGGATTTGAGCATATTAAGTTGCCGGTATTTATTACATTGGCGACCACATTACTGGTAACATTTGTTATTTAATGATTTACAAAATAAGTTTCTCAAACTAACAAGATCGAAATGGTCGCGCTCATTCTGAGTTTATCGAAGAATAAAGCGCGTAAATCAAAGGGCAAAAAAAATGACACAGCAAATAACACAAAAACCAGTTCATCAAGCAATATCGGATGAACAGATTTTAGTTGTACGCACCGCTCGATTATTCCCATTCGGCTCTTGGCATGGGATCCATGCTACAGACTTTGACGCCTATATAAAATTAATTAGCGATGCACGCGAATTTATGCCCCGGGCACAGATGGAGCAAGATCCAAACTATAAGCAAATTATTCCCTACTTGGTCTTTGCTTATGGTGATCGCTATTTTTTGATGCAACGTACATCGAAAAGCACCGAACAGCGCTTACAAAATAAATATTCATTGGGCATCGGCGGCCATATGCGTGAAGAAGATATGACCGGTTCCTCGATATTTGATTGGGCTAAGCGGGAATTCCATGAGGAAGTGAGCTATGAAGGTAATTTTGAAATAGAACCAATCGGTCTTTTGAATGATGATTCAAATGCCGTGGGCCAAGTTCACTTAGGATTGGTGTTATTGTTGAAGGGTGATTCTTCTGACATTAAAGTAAAATCTGAGCTTAAGAGTGGTGTATTATTAAGCCTGGAAGAACTTAAGGACTTCAGACCGCACATGGAAAACTGGAGCCAGTTTGTTTTTGATATGTTGGTAAAAAAGATTTAAGGAAAATCATGAATACAAAAAATATTTTAATGGTATCAGCAGCATGTTGCGCAATATTATCTGGATGTTGCAGCAACTGCTCACAAAACAAACAACAACCAACATCCCCCGCCGCCACTAAAGCTATGGGGAATCGAAAAGAAGAAACAAACATGGAACAACAAAACAAAAAAGTTCGTCTACCCTCGGGCCTGGAATATGAAGTAATTAAGGCGGCCCCGGCCAATGCTCCCCATCCAGCCAAGGGCCAAAATGTGGTAGTTAACTATACCGGTTGGTTAACCAATGGCCAAAAGTTTGATAGTTCAATTGATCGCGGCCAGCCATTTGTGTTCCGCGTTGGCATGGGCCAGGTTATTAAGGGATGGGATGAAGGCGTAATGCTTATGAAAGTAGGCGATAAATGGCGCTTCACTATTCCTGCAGATCTAGCATATGGTAATCGTGCAATCAGCGTAATTCCAGCAAATAGCACGTTGATCTTCGAAGTCGAATTACTTGGTGTTTCATAGTTTGAATCTGAGTAAGCAGCTAATTTTGAATTAAAAGAACCCGCTCATCTTCCAAAAGAGAGCGGGTTCTTTTTTGCGCAATTTAAATTGATTGAGGATTAAGCCTTAGGCCACCACGGAATGAAAATACTTGTTTTGCGTTTGTAATCCGCAAACTCTGGGTTCTTCGCCAAGGCCGCTTCTACCCATGGAACTCCGGTAACGAATAAGAGCATGGTAGTTATCGTAGCTGGGGCAATAATTGCATAAACGCCATGAGGAACAGAAAGCGTCATCAAAAAAATGCCCCACCACATGGTGACTTCGCCAAAATAATTGGGATGGCGAGAATATCGCCATAAACCTGTTCGTAATAAATGGCCTTTATTGGTTGGATTCTTCATAAACACATATAGCTCATAGTCGCTTACTGATTCAAAAAAGTAACCGATAAGCCAAATGCCAATGCCAAGGAAATCGAGTGGGTTTAGACCTGGCACGATGCTGGTATTAATGATAATTGCCGGCACTGACATAACGGCTGTCAAAAATAGCTGCCCACCAAAGATATAGATCAGATTAAAAGCTAAGGCTTTAAAACCCTTTTGTTTCCAAGATAAAAAGCGGGGATCATTTCCGCGATAGCGAAGATAAACATACGTCATGAGTCGTAATGCCCATATTGCGATCATTAACGTGACAATGAGTTGCCGGGCAAGGTACAGATCCGTTCGCATTAATGTATAAAGTGCCACGATCAAACAGCCGCCAGTCCATGAACTGTTTGCGATACTTGTATCTTCTTTGATTTGCACAAGAGCAACAGCGCCTGCAAAATATAAGGCGAGGATGATAATAAGGGGGATGAAAAAGTTAATAGGCATGATTCTCCTTTATTAAAGACCATTTGAGGATAGCCGCCTACAGTTTTAGTTTGCAATATATTATTGTGATTTCTTAGGATTCGGCCAGGTTACTGAAGCTTATGCGCATCTTGAGATCTTTTAATAATCTCAATATACGGCTGCGCACTTTTTCGCAATGTTCTTTTCTTGGATACCATATCGACGGCATACAAACCAAATTTTTTGGCGAAACCCTCCGACCATTCATAATTATCTAAAAGTGACCAATAAAAACAGCCACGCACATCCGCGCCTTCTTCAATAGCTTTTGAAATGGCATATAAGTAGGTCCTTATCATTTCCGGACGAATTGTGTCATCAGCATCAGAAACCCCAGTTTCTGTGATAATAATTGGCACATTGAGTTTTCCCAACAGTTTAATCGCAAGGTACATGCCTTCGGGATAGAGTGAATATGCCACGCTTGTATGAATTTCTTGTGGTTTGAAATCAACCTTCAGATAAGTGAGCAAGCTCGTATCATTGGGTAGCTTCAACATAACGTGGGTATAATATTGCAGTCCAATAAAATCTAGACGCGGGTGCTCTTGAGCGGAATCATCTATATAAACACTGGTATCAGGAACCGGAATAAACCAACTAAAGATGCCAGTTTTGAAGTATTGGGTAATAGCATTGTGAGAATAATGGTTAAGCATAGTAATGATTAATGCTTTATCCGGATTGCTTGGCTCATCTGAATCAAGAAACGTGATACTGTGTGCGATGCCGACCTGTGCAGCAGCGCCACCTTCGCAAGCTTTTATTGCTTTATACGCTAGATTATGGGCTTGCAAAAGATTATAGGTAACTGTGCCGGCTAGTTGCATAGAGGATTGGATGTCATTGAGCATTTTTCCCGGAGGCCAGAGACCAAGAATGTATCCTTGCGAAACGTACACGCCGGGTTCATTGATGGTGCACCAGATTTTTACGCCATGATTTTTGAGCGCTTCAAACATCGTGATACAAAAACGAACGAAGTGCGCATTATTCTCTGCCTTTTCAAATGCGCCTTTTTCTTCAAACCATAATGGATGTACAAAATGATGAAGAGTAACTACCGGCTGCATTCCGGCGGCGATGAGATTGTCGCAAAATGTTTGGTAATGAGCTATGACCTTTTCGTCATACACTCCTGCGCTTGGCTCGATTTTGTCCCAAGCAACTGAAAAGCGATATGCATTAACGTCTAATGCTTTGGCGCACGTAATATCTTCTGCGGGTCGATTATAGGAGTCACAGGCGGATCCAGAAGGCGGCGTTTTACCCTGGCGTTCCCAGTGTGCCCAGTTTGAATCAGGACAATTTTCTGCACCCGAAACTTGATATTCCGAAACCGCGACGCCCCAGATAAAATCGTTAGGAAATTTAGTTTTGCTGGTATCTATGTTGGTCCAATCCCAGCGGAATTCATTCATCATTACTCTCTACGGATTTATATTTATTATATCGGATTGGCAATGTCTTTTTTCCGCTCTGATCCTTCGATCCTTCGAGGGGCCTCAGGAGTGAACCCTTCGACAGTCATTTGAGTATCGAAGGCCTTTAGGTCTGAGCTTGTCGAAGACTCAGGATGAGCGGTCTGCTAATCAAATTTTACAAAGAGTCCCGATGTTTTTACATAGCCTACAATAGGCTTAATTACTGAATTTTATGCTCTTCTTCGTGTCGTTTGATTGCTTCAATATAGGCGAGCGCCCCTTGGCGAAGCTTAGCTTCTTTAGTCTGAAAATCTACTTCATATAAGCCAAACTTTTTTTTGTATTCCAAATTCCATTCATAGTTATCTTTAAGTGACCAATAAAAGATACCACGAATATCTGCGCCTTCTTGAGCTGCTTGCGAAATCGCATAGAGATGTGTTCTGATCATATGAGCTCGACGATCATCTTTAGCATCGGCAATGCCCATTTCAGAAATGATAATAGGAATCTGTTTGCCATTAGCGCCCTTGATCTCACCCATTAATTTAATAGCGCGATACATTCCCTCAGGATATATGCAATAGGGCATATCAGTTGGAATTTCTCCTTTTCGATAGGCAGGAACGCCAAATTTGAAGCCATCATGGGTTGGCATCATTTTTTGTACAAGATTTTGCGGCATCACATACGACAGATATTCTCGTGGCCAGATATAGGGAAAATTCATCAATACATGTGAATAATATTGCAGACCAATAAAATCGAGTTTTGGCTTCAGATCATCTTGGGTATCATCAATCGATATGCTACGACATACGCCCGGAACATACCATTTAAATTTGCCAGTTTTCACATACTGCGTAATCGCATCGTGAAACCAATGATTAACCATCTGAGTAACGATTTTTTCACCCGGATGCGTATCATGATACGGTTCAAACAGTGTAATGCTATGGGTAAAGCCTACGTTCGATACATCGCCACCTTTGCACTTTTTTATTGCATTATATGTCTCAGTGTGGGCACGTATAAGGTTATAAGCAACCTGACCAGCTTGTTTAAAATCAGATGTTTTGCCAGGAGGGAATTCGCCATGGATATAGCCTTGGAAAACATAAACACCAGGCTCATTAATGGTACACCAGGTAGTTACGCCATGATCTTTTAGTGCCTTGAACATGTTTGTACTAAACCGTACGAAATATTGGATATTATCTTCTTGTTCAAATGCACCCATTTCCTCAAACCAAAGTGGATGTACAAAATGATGCAAGGTAACTACTGGCTGCATTCCTGCCTGCACCAGCTTGTCGCAGAAAAGTTGGTAATGTTTAATTGCTTCACCGTCAAAGTGGCCTTTTTTAGGCTCAATTTTTTCCCATGCGAGTGAAAATCTAAAAGCTTTTACGCCAAGTGCTTTTGCCTTTGCGACATCATCATCCATGCGATTATATGAATCACAAGCAACACCCGATTTTGGCACGCGACCACTTTGCTCAAATGCTGACCAATTTGAAACACCGCAATTTTCAGCACCAGAGCATTGATATTCAGACTGAGCGACACCCCAAACCAACTCCTTTGGTAAGGTGATTTTACTCAGATCAATTTTCGACCAATCCCAGCGGAGCTCGGGTGCGAAAAGGGCGGAGGCGGAAATGGAAGCAAGAAATACTATTTTTTTGAACATTCTTAATCCAAACATGAGATTATTAAGTGCCATTCGCGCTCTGATCCTTCGATCCTTCGATAAACTCAGGAGTAAACCCTTCGACTCGTAAACATATCATCGAAGGACCTCATGCTGAGCCTCGTCGAAGCATCAGGTTGAGCGCGGCTAGCTTGTGTAGTTATTGAAATATTATATTTCCCAAAAATCTTAATGTGTTTTTCAATAACAACAACCGGTAAACTGGCAGCACCATTACAATATGAAAACCTAAGGCTGGAAAAAAAAGCCGTTCAGGCCGCGATATGCAAAATATAAAAAGGCAAAGGTAAAACAGGCAATTTGGCCTCTTAATGACCAGACTCCTAATTGATATTCCCTATTGAGCTCAGCAGGATCGCTATTTGCCTCGGTATGTGTAGCACTGAGCCATGCCAAACGTTCAACACTGGTCCATCCCCGACGGATACCTTGAGAATGTTGCCATCTGATAAGCTCTTGATTATTGCGGTCTTGGCCGGAGATGGCGTCGCTTTTATTTGGCTCATTCATTGCATGCAAAGGGATGGTTAAAAGCAGACTCATTGCCAACCAGCTATTAAGATATAGTTTTTTTGTCATGCGTGCTCCTAGCAATTTATGAAAATTATGGCTGGAAAAAACTTGTCGTGGCCTGATAAACGATATAGGTGAGGGCAACAGTAAAACAGACAATTTGGCCTCTTAATGACCAGACTTGCAACTGATATTCCCTATTGAGCGCATCAGGATTGTTATTTGCTTGGGTATATATAGCACTGAGCCACGCCAAACGTTCAGTACTGCTCCATTCTCGCTGGACACCTTGAGAATGTTGCCATCTAATAAGCTCTTGATTATTACGGTTGTCTTGGCCGGAGATGGCATCATTTCTGTTAGATTCATTCATTGCATGCAAAAGAATGGTTGAAAGCATGCTCGTTACCAAACAAATATGTAGGTATTTTTTTATCACGATTTGCTCCTAGCAATTGACGAAATATTGGAGCTAAGGATATAAATTTTCGCGGCAAGATAAATAGTAGCGTTTTACGAGTAGATCATTTTTGCTACTTGGGTTCGTAGAGCCGTAGGGAAATCGCCCTTAGGAAGCTGGGCAATGTTCGCGCGAATCGTCTTATCATATTCAGGGTCAAGCAGATATTTATCAACGATTTTATTGAGCCAGCGGTAGCCAGTAACAACATCGCCAAGTTTGTACTTGCGAGCGAATTCAAGGTTGAAGGCCTCTACTTCGAGTGATCCATAAATATTGTCCAAGATCATCGGAACGCCGGAATATATACCTTCGCAAAAGCTACAGGTGCCAGTTTTTGTAATTAATACATTGGCGACTGCCATAAGATCTGCAATGCGCGTGGTAAACCCAACGGTTGATATGCTGATATGAGGTGGGAATTCTAAGGCGGAAATCTTAGTTCTCAAATCTTCGCTGCGGCCAACGCATGCCACAATATGCATAGGAGTTTTGCTTTTTATGAGCCGTTTCACGTATTTTTGGCAAGCCCGAGACCCGGAAGCGCCCATGAGAATCATCACAACTTTTTTATCTGCTGGGATACCGAAATCTTGTTTAATTTTCGGAATATTCTTTTTTTCAAAAAAGCTTGGCCGGATAGGGAAACCAGAAACGGTAATTTGTTCTGGTAATAAATCTGCAAATGCAATTTTTTCACGCACCTGGGGATCATCAAATGCCATAAAATAATGAAATTTGCCATAACGCGGTGCCTTCATACCATTTACAAAAGTATGAGCATCAATATCAGTTGGGATAAGAATGAACGGGATATTTAATTGCTGCGCTGCATCAAGTGATGACCCATTGATCAATGGCATCACAGATATAAGTAAATCAACTTTGTTTTGTTCCAGATACGAAAGAAAGATTTTAGTAATTGATTCCTTCAGCCATGAAGTAAATATCGCGCCAGTTTTTGTATAGAGATTGGAGAGCCAATACAGGTTATTTCTGAGGAGCCAATTATAAAAATCCTCGGCATCGACAGCTGAAAACGTCGCCATTTTAATAAAATCATAACCCTTAAGCAGTTCGCCGGTGATATTGATCGAAACAATATCGTAATCAGGTCGTAGGTAATCAGTTATCGCAGACGTTGCTGTCATGTGACCGCCACCACCATTGCAAGTAAAGATCAAAACCTTCTTGCGTTTTGGCTTAAGTTTAGCACTCGCATTCACGGCTGATGTTACCGTTGTTTGTAGCTCATTAAGAATTGAGGCTTCAAGGTGGCTAAGCAAAGAAACCTGCGAAAGGGCAAGCATATAGGTGAAGCGATACAAACGACTGCATCTTTTAACTCGAAAGAGCAAAAAAGCCACTGACGTGGCTAGCATTTGGTTTTTGTTGTTTATGCCTCGGTGACCCTCGGCATGGAAACTGCTCTTCATTCGCTTGAGCCACTTCTGGCTCAGACTCATTACGTTGGTTTTCATATGCCCCCAGTATAGCCAGGTAGTAAAATTATGCACCTTGGGCAACATTTGCCAGGTATGACCACACCAAAAGAAAGATCAAAAAGGCTATTAAAAGCCCAAAAACTACAAGGCGCCGGGCATCGACCTTTTCAATGCCCATAAATCTGGTTAATGCCGTAATTCCTCCAAGCTTAAATAAAAGATTTCGCAAAATTTCATACAACATGTTTATTCTCGTATTTAATTTTGTCTTCTCTCGGTCGGGTATGTGAAACATATCTAATCTGCCGTCGCAATATGCTAAAGCTCCACAATAATGACGCCAAAGACATTACTGACGAAAATATATGCATTCTAAAGCTAATGTCGGCCATTATTGGGGTAAGTTTCTTGAGGAGCTTGAGCTGTTTGTACCCTTTAAAAAATCCATGAATCTGTGAAATCGCCTCAAGTTTAAAATAAAACCAGACAAGGGATCCGATAAGCACACATAAGAAAATAAAGAGAATAAGCACAGAAACTTGAATGGTAATTGGCACGCTCAGGCACATAAATCTCATAATAAATTGCTTATTGTCCCCAGACCGATTGGTGAGGTAGCAAAAGAGTGTCCCGATACCTACGATAATAAGTACCCCAAGATCAATGTAATAATTATAGTCGTGATAGATTACCAGGGGTTGGACATCTGGGGCCATGATAGCAAGGCCGTCATTAAATAGCCGATAGATCAGGCGATAAAAACCAGGGATCCAGTTTGAACCCATCAGCCCAGTCGGGACGTATAGCATGATGAGCAGAAAGTATTTTGCCTGCTCCTGAGCAGATACGTTTCCCTCCCTTAAATCATGTGCCAGTTGGCGATAGCTCCATAAATACATAACTTCTCCCTAGCTTAGGGTAGCCTGGAAGGTTTGACCCCTGCAATATTTGGCCTGGAAAGTGGGTTTTTTGCCCTATGGACCGCTAGATATAATTTAAGATTGCGATATCTTAGGCGGACCTATTTTTATAACCCTTAAACCTGAGCCATGCGAAACCACCGGCAAAGCTGATCCAAGCGATCGCGTCGGCGGATGCACCCTCAGCCACCTTTCGGAGTATTCATGTCAAAAGAAAGAATTCGTTCCTCCCAATTTGCCAACGTTAACCTGCTTGATGAATCAGGCTTAGAACTGAATCAAGAACAACGAGCGACGGTTAATGAGCTCTATCAAGGCATTGAAAAATTGCGACCTGGCCAATTAGTAAAAGGTACCGTTTTACGCGTTGATAATGACGGTGTTTTACTAGATATCGGCTACAAATCAGATGGCTTAATATCTGCCCATGAATTTGGCCATGATCTGAGAAAAATTAAGGTTGGGGAAGAACTCGAAGTTATATTGGACGAACTGGAAAGCCCAGAAGGCGCCGTTGTCCTATCATATGAAAAAGCTCGTGAACTCCGGGCGTGGGAAAGCATTACTAAGCTATTTGAAGACGGTAAGCCAGTCGAAGGTCTCATCACTCATAAGGTTAAGGGTGGCTTGAGTGTCGATATTGGAATCCCTGCCTTCCTTCCAGGCTCACAAGTTGATATCCAGCGTGTTAATGATTTCGATCAATTTGTTGGTCAAACCGTTACAGCTGACATTATTAAAATTAACCGTAAACGCGGTAACGTTATCCTTTCTCGCCGTAAGTACCTCCACAATCTCCGTACCGAATCTCGCAAGAAAGTGCTTGATTCATTGGCTGCTGAAAGCGTGGTACAAGGCGTGGTTAAGAACATTACCAACTATGGCGTGTTCGTAGATATTGGCGGCATTGATGGTCTATTACACATTACTGATATGACATGGGGTCGCATTGCGCATCCAAGTGAAATCGTAAAAGTGGGCGATACTATCACCGTTAAGGTTCTTTCAATCGACAAAGACAATGCCAAGGTATCATTGGGCATGAAACAGCTCACCGATAACCCATGGAGTGCAGTCGATGGTGCATTGCAGGTTGGCTCTCGTGTTAAGGGAACTATTTCAAGCATCACCGAATATGGCTTGTTTGTAGAACTGCTTAAAGGCGTTGAAGGACTTGTACATATTTCTGAGGTTTCTTGGACCGAGAGAATTTCTGATCTACGCAAACATTATAAGGTTGGCGAAGAGATCGAAGTGCTTGTAGTTTCGGTTGATAAAGAAAATCGACGCATGTCATTGAGCGTCAAGCAGCTTGAACAAAATCCGTGGGAAGCTCTTACAAATGAACTACAGGTTGGTCAGCACATAAAAGGCGTGATAAGCAACATCGCCGATTTCGGTATGTTTGTAACAATTAAGCCTGGCATTGATGGCTTAGTCCACGTATCAGATTTATCTTGGACCGATCACATCAACCATCCGAGCGACCTGTATAAGAAAGGTCAAGAGATCGAAGTGGTTGTTCTTGGTATCGACCAAAATAGTAAAAAAGTATCATTGGGCATTAAGCAACTTACTCCTGATCCTTGGGAAACAATCGAACAAGAATACCCTCGGGGCACAATGGTTGATGGAACTGTTACAAAGATCACCTCATTTGGTGCCTTTGTGAAATTACCATCTGGCATTGAAGGACTTATCCATAATTCAGAAGTGATTGTTCCTGCTGGCGGTAAAGTTGAAGATGTATTGCAAATCGGCCAAAAATATCAGTTCCGTGTAATTAATGTGAATCGTGAAGAACGTAAGATCGCATTGAGCATGCGTCCGGCAGATGCCGCTGGTTCAGAAGTTCGTGAAAACCGCGAGCGTCGTCCAAGCCGCGAGCGTCGTCCGCAATATCAAGCCGAAACACAGGGTCCAAAACCTAAATCTCAGTTCCAGCTTGAGCTAGAACGTGCTATGGCATCACGCGGTGAGGCTTCTCCTGAAGCGGGAAAAGAGGGTGAGGAATAGCATGGCTATTGAACGTACCCTTGCCATCATTAAGCCTGATGCTATTCGCGCTAAAAATGCCGGCAAAATTATAGATATGATCGAAGCGCATGGATTTAATATCCTGCGCATGAAGAAGATGCAGTTAACGAAAGAACAAGCAGAAGAGTTTTATGCAGTGCATAAAGCTCGCTCATTCTTCGATGAATTGACCTCATTCATGATCAGTGGTCCAGTAATTGTAATGGCGCTTGAGAAAGAGAATGCTATTGCTGATTGGCGTAAGCTCATGGGCGAAACTAATCCAGCAAATGCTGCACCTGGCACGATCCGCAAGCTATTTGGTGCCAATATTGGCGATAATGCCGTACATGGTTCTGATAGCCCGGAAACTGCACAGTTTGAAGTTGGGTTCTTCTTTCCTGATCAGAAATCATCCTGCTGCAAATAGATCTCTCGATTAATATCTTTTGATTATTTTAGACAAATAGGGCCGCTCATATGAGCGGCCCTTAATTTTTTCTTGCTGAAAAACGTACTTATGATGTTTGTATTATTAAGCGGGACCTGGAGAGGTCGCAGCCCTCTCCTCCCAAGATGTTTGACGATCGAAGACTCAGGATGAGCGCTTGCGGGCTCTACTGTTAGTTAAGTAGAAACAGGTTCTTTTTCTGGTTGCTTACCAAGTCTTTTAAGAGCTTCATCAAGTACGCCGTTTACAAAACGATACGCATCTCGCTCAGAAAAGCATTTTGATAATTCAATAGCTTCATTAAGAATGATTTTGGGTTCAATGTTGGTATTGAGTAGTTCCCAAATTGCGAGGCGCAGTACTAACTTTGTACACGTACCCACGCGCTCAAGCCGCCAGTTGGAAAGGAGCGGCTTAATAAACTCATCAAGTTCATCTCGTTTATCGATAATTGCTTGAGCAATGCGAAACTCGTCACCATCAAGTTTTATATCTTGATCAAAGCCGCGATTCATATTGTCGATTATTGATGATAAAGAAATTTGATAATCGGTGGCATCTGCTGCGTAAAGCAAATGGAAAATAATGGCCCGCTTTTTGCGGGCCTCACTTATTTGTTCGTCGTTTTCAGTAGTGCAAGTTGTTTCGTCGGACATCATATTTGCTATCGTTTCTTCTCAGCGCGCTCGAGATATTTATTTTGCTCGGTGTTTATTCTAATAATGTCGCCAGTTTCAACGAAGAGTGGTGCTTGAATAACCAGACCGGTTTCAAGAGTTACTGGCTTTGTGCCTGCACCTTGTGCAGTATCGCCCTTAACGCCAGGTGGTGCGTCGGTTACCTCTAGTTCCATCTGTTCAGGTGGTGCGATGGTTACCGGCTTGCCTTCAAAATAAAGAATTTTATAAACGATCTGTTCCTTGAGATAGTCTTTAACTTCTTCAATCTGTTTTTCGCTGAGCGCTACTTCATCAGCAGTCTTTTGGTCGAGGAAATTGTACATCTCGCCATCATTGTATAGATATTGCATTTCGCGATATTGAAGATCAGGCTTCTCAAACTTTTCATCAGAACGGAATGTCTCTTCGTGAATGAGTCCGGTGAGTAGGTTTTTAACCCGCGTGCGCACCAAACCACCGCGCATAGCACGTTTATGGTGTTGGAAATCAATCACGATGTATGGTTGCTTATTGAGGAGGATTTTTAGACCTTTGCGAAAGTCACTAGTTGTTAGCACGCGATTACCTTTCTGGATGTTTTTTTCAGGTCAGGTAAGTATAGAAAGAGATGGAAAAAATTCCAGTTTAAAGCCGACCTGGTATTATCTGGTCCCGTCAATATATTCAAAAGGGAGCCTTATGAATTTTTCTCTCAAGCGCCACCTACCAATCATTATCGCCGCTTTTCTCTTCATTATTACTACTTGGTTTTTCTGGCCTGGTATGTTGTCAGAAGACGCAGCTGGTCAAATGCAGCAGGCATTTGCTGGCTTTTACACTGATCACCATCCGCCTATGATGGCCTTTTATTGGCGGCTCTTGATGAAATTAGTACCGGGGCCGGGGCTATTATTCCTAACGCAACAGCTTTTCCTTTGGCTGGCGGTTGGCATTTTTGCCTATATTTTTGAATATTCACCCTGGCGGTGGTTTTTCCTAGCGTTACCGTTCTGGCCCCAAATATTTAGATACGAATTCTTTCTTCTAAAAGATGTGCAATTTACCTATTGCTTCCTGCTCATTGCAGCTCTGCTCAGCTACTATGCCGTGCGCCAAAGAAGACCGGGTTGGTTGGCAACTTCAGCCATTCTGCTGCTGGCTTTTTATGGCACGGCTATCAAATTTCAAGCACAGTTCGTTCTTCCGCTCATTACCCTCTGGCTAAGTTGCGTTTTATATCGTTCCAAAGAGGAAGAAAGTAAAACCAATATCGCTCGGCCTCTTGTTCTTGGGCTATTTCTGAGTGGGGGATTGTTATTCGGTGTGCATTCATTTAACGATGCGATGACCAATGTAAAAAATCATATGTGGCAAAGTGTTAAAATTTATGATTTAGCAGCAATGAGTTTGCAGGAAAATAGATCATTGTTTCCAGATTTTATTAATCAAAACCCGCTTTTTTCTATGGAAGCCGTGGCTGCGCGATACAATATAGAACGAGTCGATGATCTTTTTTATGATGATATAAGCAAGGGTGACGCACCTGGTCCATTACGAGCTGGAAATAATGAGGAAGAACGTAACGCATTATATGCGGCCTGGCTGAAGGCTGTTGTTACCAATCCCTTAGGATATATTCGTGCGCGCGCCGTCTTGTCTAATCGCTTAACAAGCTCCCCGTTGGGCAGGAGCTGTGGCGCAATTGCTGCGGATCCTACCGCTTCGCCATTATTGCGAAAGCTTATGCATGTCATTGATCAAACAGGGGTTGAGCAATTATTGCGGCTTATTTTGTCATTCAAATTCTATTTAGCGCTCATGTTTTTATACATTGCATTGGCTTTGGCCTTTCCATTCTCGCGACATGCGCTTTCGTTGCTATTTTTAAACGCTTTAGGACTTGCAATTATTGGCGTCATTTTCTTTTGCTCGATGGCCACGGCGCCGCGTTATATTTATCTTGCTACCTGTTGCCACCATTTTTCTCATCCATTCTTTTTTAGTCTTATACGAGATCTGTGGCTGAAAAAACTAGCACGCGCTACGGAGGCTGTGGTAACTCGCACGAGTTAACTCATTTCGCAATGGCATAGTTAAAACTTATAAGGCCAAATAAGCCCGCAAACGCAATAAATCCATATAAATAGGATGTTATTGGAATAGCTATAATCCCTGGCAATGCACTCCAACCAAGCGCGACAGCGAAGGCTAGCAAAACCTGCCAAGGCAGTGGCCTATACCAAGCCGCCAACAAGCCGATATTGGCAAAAAGAATTAGGTAAAATAAAAGAACGCCACTTTTTGCGGCATAGGTAGTAATTACAAACCATGGGTTTTTTCGAACAATATCCATATATTCAGCCTTGGCTACACGTTCGTATTCAGGTGACGATTCTCGGGTCCATGATGCATTTCGCTCGGCAACCTTTTTCGCAATTGCGCCATCCAGATAGGAAAGCCCATATTCATTATTAAGATATCCAAGGCCGCCTAGGGCAGGATGCCAAAATCCATGAAACTGATGGATATCCGTGTGATCGGGTGCATGAGCCTTAACGAATTTTTCATAGCGATGATTCGCATACATAAAATAGCCATACGTGATAGTGAGGCCAGCAAACAAAAAGCCTAGGCCAATTGCAGCAGATCCTATTCTTTTTGATTTATACGATTGAGCGATCAAAAGGGTAATTGCAAATAATAATGCAGCTACGCCTGCATGTGCGCGAATGAAATTGGCACAGCCGGCCGCAATGCCCAACAAAAAAAGGAAGGCATATGCCGATTTTGTCAGATTTCTTTGAAGAAGATATAACGCCCACGGGATAGTGGCTATGGCGAGGGCTGCTGGGACGCGATAGAGATCGAGTGCACCGGTCGTTACCTTGGTAAGGATGAGCAGATATCCGACAGCTATAACTCGTTGATAGTTTTTGTTGAAAAGGTAGATGCAGCTTATGCTGCCAATCAGCAGGCCGCCAATACTCATGCCGTTGAAAAAGAGTGAGATCGCATCATCAAGTGATAGATGAAACAACTGCATGAGCTTGGGGACCAGAATATATAAGCCAACATCGTCGGCATTAAGAAGGGGTTTAAATTGGCCATCCGCGGTTTTTGCCAGAAATGGCAGGCCGGTTTCATAATAAGCAGGTAACATATCTCGTAATAAGTCATATCTGACTGGCATAAGTTGCGTTTTTGCCCCAAAGAAGAGTTGGAAGAAGGTATTAAACATTTATTTGATCCCTTTAATAGTCATTTGCTAGATTCATCGCTCTTTTGCAGATCATAAGAGTTTTTATCCAAAGTACCAGGATTAAGGGAGTCCAGGGTTATAGGGCCGGTTTTTCACTGTACATAAGGTATTTTGGGATGAGGTAGGGCCCTAGACCATTAGACTTAAGGGGGCATTTAGGCTAGATTGCTACCTGTAGTTCTTAATATTTGCCAAGCGAGTCGGGAAATTTATTTCCCAATAAGCGCAGCGATATAAAGGTGGCGTCAGCCACCAAATACCTACCGATGATGCGCCATATAGTTTGGCTTCATTGAATTTCTTTTATTTCTTTTTTTTTAAAGGTACAACCGTACATGAACATCTATGTAGGCAACCTGCCACCTTCAGTTAGTGAAGATACCCTTCGTTCCTTGTTCGCGGCCTATGGCCAAATTAGCTCCGTACGCATCATCAAGGATAAATTTTCTGGTCAACCTCGCGGTTTTGGTTTCGTTGAAATGGCTGACAACGGCGAAGCAGAAACAGCAATTGCACAATTAAACGGTGCAGAACTTGAAGGTTCACGCCTTCGTGTTAATGAAGCTCGCCCACCACAAGCTCGTCCTATGGGCGGTGGTAGCAGCCGTGGCCCAAGAAGCTTTGATCGTGGCTCATCTCGCCCTATGGGTGGTGGTGGACGCGGTGGTTTCGGCGGCAGCCGTGGCGGTGACCGTTACTAAGTAACATACGCTTTAGGGCATGATAACATCATGATCTAAGCGCACCAAAGAACAAAAAGACTCTCGTAGCAATACGAGGGTCTTTTTTTATGCGCATTGTTGAAAAAATTAAAATGCATTAGCTTTTAGATAGAGTTAAAATACAGGTTGCAGGAAGAATCCGTGCGTATCTAGTCCTGGGTTGATGAAGAAATTCTTGAGGAAGAGTGATGATATTTACAAAAAAATCCTATATTGCTGGCCTTCTTTTTTTTACGATGTCCCTTGGGGCGGAGAAATATGTTATTGGTTGTTGGAATGCTGGTTTTTTTTCTACTTTTTTAGGAGTATTAAATCAGCTTGATTGGTGCGAAAAAAATAATCTTACGCCGACGGTTTATTGGAACAATTCTTGTAACTTCGCATGTCAGGGTACAAATTGTATTGCCAATAATTGGGAGAATTATTTTGAACCTGTTTCTTCTCTAGTATATAGTCCGGGAGATCTCATTCACAATCAGTATGAAGCACCAAATGGCATGAGCACCTTTTTCATGGGAAATAATAGCAAGGATAGTCGAAGCTTGGCTAATTCGCTTATCTTAAAATATATCAAAATAAAGCCGGCCATTTTAGAAAAAATTGATTTGTTTTATGACACGTATATGCGGGGGAAAAAAACAATCGGCTTGCACATACGCGGTACTGACAAACCTAAGGAAATTAAACAAGTACCTTTAGATCAAATCATTAATGAATCACTCAAATATGCAGATGAGACAACTCAATTTTTTATCGCGAGTGAAGACCTCAAATTATTTGAACAAGCCAAAATGAAACTCAATGGAAAAGTTGTTATATCGCAAGATTGCATTCGCATTACTTGTCCTGCCTGGTTATGCGTAAACGATAGGGTGACTATCGGCCAAGAAGTACTTATTGATGCAATTTTACTATCGCGTTGCGATAGACTTATTCATACCGCATCAAATGTGTCCACGGCTGCTTTATTTTTTAATAAAGATTTACCAAATACTATGCTGTCGAAAAAAGGATTTGTTTGCGGTGATAGCGATTTGGATAACGATGTAGGTTCATGCATATATGATTAGCGTAATCAATCTTCTATTTTTGAATCAAGCGTAATTTTGTGCAAAAACAGGAAATTCTGAAATGAAGCTTTTTACTTCACGAGCAATCTGTGCCAATCGATCGGGTTCAGCACGATAGGTAATTGCATCATCAACAAATTCAGCGATCTTTGTCATATGGTCAGTTTTTAATCCACGTGTGGTAATTGCCGGTGTTCCAAATCTGATGCCGCTGGTAACAATAGGTGGGCTCGGGTCGAACGGGATGGTGCTGCGGCTTGCGGTGATGCCGACTGAAGCCAATAACTTTTCTGCATCGCGCCCCGAAATATTTTTTGATCGCAGATCTAGAATAAATAAGTGATTTTTGGTGCCGCCGCTTACTAAGCGGTAACCGCGTTGTTTGAACTGTTCTGCAAATTCTTGCGCGTTAAGCAAAATCTGTTTTTGATATTCAACGAACGCTACCGTCTGTGCCTCTGCAAATCCGACGGCTTTAGCAGCAATTACATTCATGAACGGACCTCCCTGAATGCCAGGCATTACCGCCTTATCAATGGCGGGGCCATGATCTTTCTTGGCCAGTATGAATGCACCGCGCGGACCGCGTAACGTTTTGTGTGTAGTACTCGTCACAATATCAGCATGAGGTATCGGATCAGGGTGCAATTTTGCGGCCACTAATCCGGCGATATGCGCCATATCAAATAAAAAGTAAGCTCCGATTGATTTAGCAATCTGCTCAAATCGTTTGGGATCTATGAACTGCGGATATGCTGAAGCGCCAGCGATAATAAGGCGAGGTTTATGCTGCTGCGCGAGCCGTTCAATCTCTTCATAATTCAACTGCTCAGTTTCAGCATCAACCGTATAATGAACTGCCTTATAAAATGTGCCAGAGAAATTAAGTGGCATGCCGTGAGTTAAATGGCCACCGCTGCTCAGACTCATCCCCATGATAGTATCGCCTGGTCTTAATAATGCAAAATATGCTGCCTGGTTTGCTTGCGATCCTGCGTGCGACTGTACATTTGCAAATTCAGCGCCAAATAAATTTTTGCAGCGATCGATTGCTACCAACTCAACCTGGTCGACTACCTCGCAACCAGCATAATATCGTTTGCCAGGGTATCCTTCTGCATATTTATTGGTGAGTACTGAAGCAGAAGCTTCCCGTACCGAAGAACTCGTATAGTTTTCGGAAGCTATCAGATTGATGGTAGTGCGCTGCCGCTCTTCCTCTTGAGCAATGAGTTGTGCAATTTGAGGATCATTGATCATGATTTCTTAATGGCAAATGCGCAAATAGCAAACATTTTGAGATCGCCTGCACCAGTATTTTTTATGTTATAGGTTGTGCCAGTTGGTAATAGAATAAGGTCATCGGGTAGGAAAGTTTCTGCGTTACCATCAATGACAATGGCGCCCTGGCCTTCCACAATGACATATAGTTTATCTTTATCTTGGTGTGCTTTTTGGCCTGTTTCTTGGCCCGCATGCAGCGATATTAAATATAAGTCGCTGAATTTGCCCGAAGCAATTTCTTTGGTTGTTTGCGTATTTTCAATTGCCAGATCATATACGTTGCTATGAAATATCATTTTGAATTTCCTTTCTTTCCAGATGATTAGAATAAAGCTCTTCTGAACCGCACGCTCAGAGTACAATAAATTGTAAACTCATGCCACCTATTCCTGCTGCCCTTGGTGCGACTTGCCAACCGTTTTTGCAATTATATACAGCGGTCGGTGCCGAGCCTGCTCATATATGCGAATGATATACTCGCCTAATAACCAAAACATGAAAAATTGTATGCCCAGTATCATACAGATTGCGGCTGCCAACCACGCTGATGTAAGCAAGCTAATGATAGTGCTTATACAAAAAAGGATGCCTAAATAGAACGGAATTTTGACGGGAAAGCGAGAAAATCCAACAATTGCGTCGAATGCAATGCCACATAGTTGTTTCCATGAATAAGCGGTTTGGCCGTGCGCACGTTCTGGTTGGTCAAAATCTACATAAGTACTTTCAAATCCCGTCCAAGCAATCAGCCCGCGCAAAAAGCGAGAGCGCTCTGGCAAGGTATTAATCACATCAATAACACAGCGATCTATCAGAATGAAATAGCCAATATGCTGGGGCATAGTAATGTCTGAGATACTATAAATCAGTTTATTAAACCAATGAGAAGTTATTTTTTTAAGCCAGCGGTCATGGCTTGCGGTGCGGCGTGCATATACAATGCGAGGGCCGGATTGCCAGGCTGCTAATAGGTGAGGAATAAGCTCAGGGGGATTTTGCATGTCGGTATCCATGGAAATGGCTGCCTCTCCACGTGCGGCGTGGTATCCAGCAGTAAGTGCCATTTGTTGACTGAAGTTGCGGCTAAAATTAATACCACAAATTCGTGAGTCTTTGGATGCCAGATTTTCGATGATGTGCCACGAGTTATCGCTGCTCCCATCATTTACGAAAATGAATTCAAAATCATAACCTTTTAAAGATGACACAGCATCGGCTAATGCGTCATAAAATAGAGGAAGGTTTTTTTCTTCATTATAAACGGGCAGAATGATCGAAATGAGTTTCTTCACTTTTATAGTCCAAATCACAGCAATAGGTTGGTTATGAGTCTACATTAGGGCACGCCCGATAACAATGATAGTGATAAGGTGTTTTCTTGACATGCACTGTGGCAATGTCAGGATTGTTCGAAAATCTATTCTTTAACAGAAAACCTATGAAAAGATTATTACTGTTTACGGCAGTTTTGCTTGCTCTAGGCATACCTTGCATGCGTTTTGCCAGGATCAAGAACTTATGGAAACCACGACCACCCGCGATGGAGCCATATATCACCGGTGACAATTTCAGAGCGGCATGCAATCATATTTTTGATGAGACCAAGCTTTTTTTAATCCAAGCAGAGTAACCTGCGGTGATACTGTATTTGTGGCGGCTGGGCTTCTAGATTCATTTTTCTCTTCATATCATCATCGCATCCAGCATCCGTATATTCTCATAACTCATAATGACGATGCCAGTGTACCAGGCGGCTCTACAGCCAATGGAAGCGTACCCCACGACTTTCGTTCGTTTGTTGATGACCCAAAGATTTTTGCTTGGTTTGGCCAAAATGTTGATTTAGTGCATCCCAAATTAATTCCAATTCCTATCGGACTTCAAAACGAGCATTGGGGCGCGGGTTATCCTGCAAAAATAGTCAACATAAGCAAGCAAAAGATTGTAGATAAAAAGTATGTATTGTATGGCAATTTTCGGGTCGGCACTTCCAACCCGAAAGATCGTCAGCCGATATTTGATTACTTTAAAAATCAGCCGTTTTGTTATTTTTCTGAAGGTCGGAAAAGTTTGGATGATTATTTATTGGATGTTGCGCAATCTAAATTTGTATTGAGCCCACCAGGTAATGGTGAAGACTGCCACCGTACGTGGGAGGCTTTGTATTGCGGCGTTTATCCAATTGTACGAAAGTCGGCGCTAGACCAGATGTTTGCTGGCCTACCCGTGGTGATTATTGAGGATTGGGGGAAAATCACGGTCGGGTTTCTTGAGCAAAAATATCAGGAAATTACTAGCGCTATTTCCGAGGGTCGATATACGTTTGAAAAGATGAATTTTGCCTATTGGGTTGACCGTATTAAGGCCAAACAGCAAGAATGCCGCTCTGTCTAAATCTTATACCCAATAAGATCTTCCAGTTTTTGATCTAGTTGTGAATTGATGTATTCCAGATCAATATCAGAAATAGCCTTATAAGCTTGCGGTTCGTAAGTCTTCTCGTTTTCCCCTTTGTAGGTATCAATAGAAGTGAATGGAGTCTTTAATTCTAGATGATATAAATAAGCAATTTCTTTTAATACTTCTTCAGGATAGTCGCGAACCGTTTCATAATTAATAATATAAACATTAGGCGCTCGATTGTAGATTTCCAGCATGGTTTCAATTTTCGCGCTTCTCAATGCAAAAACATTTTTAAATGGTAGCCCATCTTTAGGATTCAAATCAACCAATGGATTTTTTTGAGAGGTTATTACTGAATCTGATCTATCAAGTAGCCATTTACTCCTGATAAAAGAGGAGAAAGGAATATGCCAAAGGGATGCTTGAGCGTGGTGGGGCAATCTATGAATGCTTCTTGCCCAATCATACGGATCGCGGAAAATAACAAGGAATAGAAAATTTTGTGTATCGGTAAAGTTATAATATCTCGGGTCTCCGTGAAAATGTTCTGGTCCTAGTTCATACCATGGAGGAAAATGCTTGTGACCTATCGCACGTTCAACCAATTGAGTATTTTTTTTTATGAGTGAAGTTAAGTAATTGGTACCTGAACAACGCTCGCCAATCACAAAAAAATTGCTGATCTTTTCAATACTCTTGTGGGTGTCAGCAATTCCATAATTCAGAGAAAAAAGAGCGCTGGAATTGCAAATACAAGCCAACAAAATAATAAATGTCTTGGATGAAACGTTGATTCTCTTAAAGCTTGTATTCATTTACTTCCCTTGCTCCTAATAAAAATCTGACTTCTTACATCAAGCAGATCATAAATAGCACTTAATGTGCAAGAGTTTCATGTGAAATTCATTATTCAGAATTATCCTTCAGTAATAATTTCTATTTTAAAGTGCATTCCCAAACACTGTATGCCAATGTATATTGGCCAGGAAAAATTTTTCACGGAAACTTCCTTTTGTCTTTCCACTGAAATGCTTCTATTCATTATTGGGTTACGAGGTGATGAAATGATGACTTATATTAAATATTCTTTGATTTTATCCTTGCTTTATTGTGCTCCATTGCCTGCGCCACATCTGAAAGAAATGCCTTTTCTTAATTCAATAAAAAATCGCAAACGAATAACAACAGGGGAGTTCATTTCAGGCGATAATTTTAGAAGTGTATGTGATCATATTTTTGATGAGACCCACCCATGGCTTGATACAGAATTCATTAAAGAAGGTGACGCAATTTTTGTAAGCGGCCATTATATCGATGATTTTATTGGCATCTACAGCACACATATAAAGCACCCTTATATCTTAATAACACATAATTCCGACCGATCCATGCCAAGCGGGAGCACGGTAAACCAAGATTATCTAGCGTCACCGAATCTGCATTATTTCTTGGATGATGAAAAGTTGTTTCTTTGGTTTGCCCAGAACGTAGATATGGCCCACCCTAAGTTAATTCATATCCCAATCGGTATTGAAAATATACATTGGGGGCATAATTATGTGCATTCAATTACTGAAATTTGCAATCGACAACCAGGTATTCCAAAAAATAGGTTGCTGTCAGCTAACTTTAGCGTTGCTACCAATAAACCCGGTCGGCAGTGCGTATATGATTGGTTTAAAAATAAACCCTTCTGCTTCTTCCCAGGGCAAAAGAACATTCGAGACTATTTGATCGACGTAGCACAATCAAAGTTCATTTTGAGTCCACCGGGTAATGGACTGGATTGTCATAGGACATGGGAAGCTTTATATGTAGGCACCATTCCAATTGTCCAGTCTTCCACATTAGATCCCTTGTTTGAAGATTTGCCGGTAGCAATTGTGCCAAAGTGGGCAGATGTCACGGAAGAGTTCCTCAATAAAAAGTATGCAGAAATGACTAATACATCATATAATCTGGAAAAACTATATTTTCCATATTGGGTAAATTTGATCAAAGTTTGTCAAACTAGATGTAGATTGGGGTAAGTACTATATATAAATCAGGAATGGTTTGATCTATACAAATTTTTCGATCTATCAGCTTTTCTATTTCTTCTATATTTATTCGATCCATTAGCCTTTTTACTGTTTATGCATTCATATGAATGGCATGAGACGTAGTCGTATTTCTTATGGAGGTCATCGGCACTGGAAAAATCTCCGAAAGAGACGTTCGCCCATTTAAGTGGTCGTAGTTTTACTTGATCCGTTTTTGAAAAGGCAAAGTTGAAATAGATTTCATATTCAGACATTGATGACCCCGGCAGTTCTTTAAGATCAATGCATCTCGCTATAGCTCGCCATGGCTCTATCCCATGGATTTGTTCAATGACCCCTAACAAATCTTCCAAAATAGCCCGCTGCAGAAGCATATGATGGGATATTCCAGAGTAGTGTAAATATAATTTTTTAAATCCTGGCAAAAGCCTTTTTGCATGTTCGAAATAGGGCATATGATATTCAGTCCCAGGATTAAATAGTGCATGGCCATCATTATCTATAAATTCCGTTTCTTTTAAAAAAATGGTATCGGCATCAATAACTAAAACACTCGAAGATAGTCCTGGAATAACAAAAGGAGCATATAATTTAAGAAATTGTTGGTATATCCAGCCAATGCGAGATTGTGATTCATCCATATATGCCTGCATCTGTTCCCAATCATTGTTGAAAATTTCCAGGGCTACAGCTTCCTTGCTAAACGGATATAAATTCTCATCGAACCACTCCGCATCTTCAGTTAGCTTTTGCTCTGAAACTACAATAATTCTGCGTATATTCTTGCCATGAGTTTTTATGCCATTAATTGCCAAAGGCAAGGTGCGTAAATCTTTTGGGTGAGTTATAAAAACGACGTCTATAGGCTCGTTGGTAAGTTGATATGTTTTCTTTTTATTAAAAATATCGTGGGAGGCCAGTACCTTGCAGAGTCCGCTATCGAAAAGTAAAACTGCAACGCATGGTAGTATGAATGATAGGTGATAAAATTGTCGAATAAAAATCATAGCCTTCCTCATTTGATATCATCTTATTGATTCATTCACTAAAACTCTTTGCTGTTGGCTTAATGGTGCCGCAGCATACGTCTCTGTAACCATATTTCTTGCACTAGCAACGTTCTAATACCTTTGCCCCCGTTTATCTTTTTTGTCGCGTGCTAAGTTACTTTGTATAAAGGTTCTTTCAATCAACAATCTTCATATACTTGATTATTTCATTGACCATAGCATAAAATATTTTTGTCGTATGTAGGAAGTAATCAAAGTAATTGAAGAATAGATTTTCGATTTGCATGGGACTTTTGGCGATAATAATCGCATAAAAAGGGAGAGAGCGCATGAAGTTTATGGTGGACAAAGTATCTTTTTGCCCAATGATGATTTGTTTCATTTTTATGCTGCGTGCTAATAGCGGCGAAATCCCTGCCCAAGAAAGCTTTCGTATTGATGATCATCAATACTTAGAGCAGGGCAACGATATATTTGCATACAATGCGATTCAGATTCCCGGTAATTTAAAAATTTTTGATAATCCTGTGGAAGAAGCATTGAAATATCACAGCCCCTATCCGGCAGCGAATGCCGAGACGGCCCCTGATGATTTTATTTCAAAATATTTTGTGCCCTATATGCTTCGGCCGGAAAGGTTTTTGCCACTCCGCAATTTGTATGAAAAGTATAATTTGGCGAGGATTAAACCATCCAATAATTTTATTATTCCGCCAATCATCCACCAAATTTGGGTAGGCCCTAATTCACGTGAACGTTTTGATCGGTTGCGACAGACATGGATCCAGAATCATCCAGGTTGGGTTTATAAGCTATGGACTGATGAAGATGTTAAAAAACTGAAGCTTATAAATCAAAAGTACTATGACCAGGTTACCTGCTATGCAGAAAAGGCTGATATTTTACGGTATGAATTGCTTTACCTATTTGGTGGTGTGTACGCTGACATCGACAGTGAATCAATAATTCCGCTCGACATTCTGAATTATTCTTATGAATTCTATGGAGGCTTAGAGGAGGACTATAGCTGGGGTATGCTTATTAATGGCTCTTTAGCATGTATTCCTGGCCATCCTATAATTGGTAAGGCAATAGAATCAATTCCGAATCGTATAGATAATTTAAAATTTAAAATCCCTTATAGTACTGGACCCACGTGCTTATCTAATGCCATGCTAAATGTTTTGCCAACATTGCAGGATAGGCCGATTATTGCATTACCAACTGCCTATCTATATGGCAGACTGCAGTCTCCGGATTGGAGTCGCCCTGCCAATTTGAAGCCTTATTGCTTTGTAGCGCATGCAAATGCACATTCGTGGAAAAAGAAATAATTGCCATTTCTGCATCTTGCATCGGGGAAATTCTTCCAATCAGGAAATTTTGTATCCAATACGTTCTTCCAACTTTTTATCCAGTTGTGAATTAATATATTCCAGATCAAGATCTGAGATTGGCTTATAAGCTATCGGCTTGAAATTTGTTTTTCCAGCTCCTTTGTAGCTATCTATAGCAGTATATGACGACTTTAATTGTAAATTGTATAAATGAGCAATTTCTTTTAATACTTGTTCCGGATAATCGCGAACTATCTCATAATTAATATAATAAACATTTGGTGCTCGGTTCTGGATTTCCAGCATATCTTCAATTTTTCTACTCCTTAAAGCAAAAATATTTTTAAATGGTAACCCATCTTTCGGATTTAGATCGAGTAAGGGGTAATTTTCCACCGCAGTAACTGATGGATCAATGAGCCAGGGCTCCCTGATAAAAGATGAAAAAGATAAATTCAAAAGAGACTTATGAGCATGATGAGGCTGTATATGAAAACTTCGCACCCAGTCATAAGGGTCGCGGAAGATAACAAGAAATAGAAAATCTTCGGTATTATTAAAATGATAATATCTAGCATCCCCATGATAATATTCAGGGCCTAGTTCATACCAAGGAGGAAAATGTTTTTGTCCTATACGGCATTTAATTAATTGAGTATTTTCGCTTATGAGTGAAGTTAAGAAATTTGTTCCTGAACATCGCTCACCAATCACAAAAAAATTAATAATTTTTTCAACATGCTTGTTCTTGGCAATAATTCCATACTCTAATGAAAAAAGAGAGCTCGAATAACTTAGGGAAATCAACAAAGCAACAAGAATGTGGGATGGCCTACTCATCATTAGAATCTCCTATCGTAATTTTATCAAGTGGCAGCATTGGTAAAATCGCCAAGACGATTGTAGGGTTTTCTTCCCAAGACAGAATTGCCAAGCTTTATTTGCAATTTGCCGTCTTTTCGGAAATCACTTAAGTTGTTTGTCATATTGTATATATACGTGACTTCAGGAATGAAGGCATGTCGCTCACCTGCCATTTCTAACATTGGGAACATCATAGCCCAATCCCATGCCATAGGATAAAATTTGCCTTCATACATTAAGTCATCGACGGAAATTCTCTTGAATAGACCTGCATAGAAAGTTCGCAATTGGGAAAAGTAAGTGCTCGGTTTATATTGTCTAAAACCATTTCGTTCGATGACGTCTTTTGGCACCGCTCTACAAAATCCTTTTTCGTGCGATGGCCATCTTTCAAATTGGCCATACGTAAGCCATACACCATGGTCGCTGTATTCCTTATCGAGCCGAGTTAAAACATTTTCATGTGGAAGCCAATCATCCCCATCAAGTTGGACAACAACGATCTCATCTGGGCATGCGTGAATAGCTTTATATAAATTTTCTAAAGCCCCTAAACGCTGGGTGTTATGAATGACCGTTACATGATTTTGTAATTGATGCGCAGCAATAAATTCATCAATTAATTTCGCAGTGGAGTCGGTTGAGCAATCGTTAATATAGGTAATATGAAAATCTTGATAGTTTTGTTGGACAGCTGAACGTAAATTATCGATGCACCATCGTTCATTATTGTATGATGTTATAATAATTTCGAACGTGGTTGGCAGAATAGAAGCTGTCCAAGAAAAAATTAAGAAATAGATAAGTTTTTGGTATCTGGGCGTGAACGATTGATTCTTCATTTCATATCCTTATTAAAATTATAAAGTAATTATATTTTATAGAGAAGGGGCAATCAAGGGTACCATAGGCTTAGGGGATTAAAGTAGCGGCGATGCGGTTTACTCTGGAACCTTGGGATTGTTAGTCCAAGATCCTGCATCAACATGGGCGACAAATGTATACGGGGCGGCATTTTTGGGCCCGCTCCAGTCAGGTAGCATGTCCGCATGCAAGTATGCTTTGGGAAATACTATAAACGGTGTCTCAAAAAATATATAAGGCAAAATGCTTATTAATGCATCTGTCAGGCATAATGGGCCAGTACTATATGGCACCTCCATGTGTAATGCATTAATGCGATTGGGAATAGACTCTATTGCTGCACGAATGATAGGGTGGTTTGGGGCTGCGCCAATAGTACCGTTAATGAGCCAAGCATCGATATTGTCGTTCCACCCACCATAAAATGTATAACAACGATGCAATATATCCAGCGGCGTAACAGATTCAGTGTCCATATCTACATAAACGCCACCAAATAAATATAAAAGTTCATAACGCAAAATATCTGCTTTTTCAGCAAAGTTACTTGCACTATCGTAATATGCTTGATTAATCAGTTTGAGCTGTTGTACATCTTCGTCGGTCCATAATTTATAAATCCAACCTGGATGCTTCTTTAACCATGTTTGTCGCATTCGTTCAAATTGTTTATGCGATTTAGGGCCCACCCAGATTTGATGAATTATCGGAGGTATAAGATAGGTGCTTGCTGGTTTTATATTTGCTAAATTATTTTTGATATAGATGAGATTGAATAATTGATATCTACTTGGCCGTGATATGGCCGGAGAAAAATAGGCTTCATGTGTACGGTAACTAAAGCGATTGAAGGCTGGAAAATGAGAATGGTATTTTACTGCCTCACCTTTTGGATCTTCGAAATAGATTAAATCACCAGGGATAGATATTGCATTGTAGGCAAATATATTCCTGCCTTGCTCTAAATAATTCTGATTGGTAATACTCAGCGTTGAACTATTGAAAGGGATCGCATCGGTGAAAGCAAAAACCTGAAAAATGGGGCAAGATAAAACAAAGAAAAATAAGGATTTTATGGATCTGATATTCATTATAAGAAATCCTTTATTGGAATGGTTTGTAGTTGCGATGATGGTGCACCATATCTCTCAGAGATCATACCATCTTGCACAAGCAATACCCGATCGCATTGATCAAGAATGGCTGGACGATGCGTAACCATAAGAATCGTAGTATCACGAGTGAGCCGCAAAATTTCCTGTAGCACCTGATCTTCTGTTTCTTGATCGAGTGCGGCGGTACCTTCATCCAAGATTAACAATGCCGGATTGCCATAGAGCGCTCGAGCCAAAGCAATTCGTTGTTTTTGGCCGCCACTCATCTGGAACCCACCTTCGCCGATCTGTGTATCGAGACCATCTTTGGCCTTCAGGAATTCTAGAGCCTTGGCTTTTTCTAGGCATGCAATGAGCTCTGTTTCATTATAAGGCCTACCGAGTACAACATTTTCTCGTACAGTTCCCTCTATCAAATAGGTTTGCTGGGGAATATAGCCTATCATGCGCCACCAGCAGGGATGGGTTTCGGCTATTAATGGCGTACCATCGATGCCGATGCTGCCAACAGTAGGTCGCTGTAACCCAATCAGAAGATCAATAAGAGTGCTTTTGCCGGCGCCACTTTTACCGACGATGGCAATACGTTCACCTTGATTAATGTGCAATGACAGATTCTGGAATATAGGCCGCGTTTGACCTGCAAAAGTAAAGGTAAGGTCATTGCATGAAATATTTTTGGTAAATGAGATGGCTGGAATGCTGGTCGGTTCCTGATCTATTGGTTTAGTGGTTGTATAACGCAACAGTTCATTCATACCTTTCTTCACAGCGCCTAATGAATAATTGAGTTGCTGGTAATGATATAGAATGCGATTTATGGCAGGTACAAACTTGTTCAATGCAATGGCATACATAGAGAATAGCGGTGAGGCAATATCAATGGCCTGAAAAAAATGTGAGATACAGCCAGCAACCATAACAAAGAGCACAATAATAACGACCTCAAATGCTACACGTGGCGTAGTTTGTAAGGTCATCTGAGATACTACCGATTTTTTTACCCCAGTAGCTGCTTGTTCAAAGCGTCGAGATGCTTGGCTTTCTCCTCCTACCAGTCGCAAGATTTTAAAATTGCCATGTGTTTCGTTAACCACCCGATAACATTCTTCCCAAGAATTTGCCAAAAGAGATCCAGCAGCTGAAACCAATCGATTGAGCGGTTTCATTAATACGCCAAGCAATCCGGCCATTACCGTTAATGCAAGTGTGAGTTTAAAACTGACCCATAGGAGCAACCCGTATATGCATGCAAATGCACCGACATCGATAATGATCTGCATAATGTAGTAGCATATATTGCCATACTGCATACCATCTTGTGACAACAGCCGCCACAGTACGGCCGGGTTGATTGCTGCATATTCTTCATATGAATATCCCAGAAAACGAGTAAATGCGGCGCAGGCAACCTCTTTAAACCGTTCATAGCTGAAGCTATTAAGGTTATACGTGATCCATATTGATCCGAGCAATCGAGTAGCTTGCAATCCGATGATGATGGCTCCATAGGTAAGCAATGATGTTCCCCTACCCATTGAACCGAATCCGGATAGCAGATTGAAAAAGAATGTTCCTTCGAGTTTGTCAGGCGCTATCAAGAAGGTAAGAAATGGCATTAAAACGGCGGTGCTTATAAAATCAAGCAAGGTGAAGGCACCGGCTGAAAGCAGTAATACCCGTAACTGGCGCCGGTCAGCCATACTCAGTGCGGCATACATTGCTTGTAATTCATGCAACATGGCAGGATCTTTCTAATGGTTTAAAGGCTTTCGAGCTTATCCTAGAAAGGATAGTATGGGTAGTCTGAATAATTGAGTATAAAAATTTCGATAATTGGTTGACTTTGGGAATATCTGTACTAGTTTAACCGACGCCAAGTTAGAACCACAAAAATCGATAGGGGACGCGATGCTAAAAAAAGGTATATTTGCTGCCAGCATGGCCATGATGGCGTTTATTGTATACAACAGTAGTCGCGGTGGTATGGAAGCAATTTTTAGTGATATTTATGATCGCCGAACCTGGGGACACGGAGAGTCGGCTTCAGGTGCTGGATCTTCATTAGCCGAAACACAACAAATTCGTCAAGCATTGCCGGAGTTATTTCGGGAGTTACAGATAAGTTCATTATTAGATGCACCGTGTGGCGATTTCCATTGGATGAAATCAATCAACGTTGATGGTCTATTAAAAGAATATATCGGCGCGGAAATTGTCCCAACTATTGTTGCTGAAAATGAAAAAAATTACGGCAATGAGAAAATTCGTTTTATACATGCGAATGTGGCAAATGACGCATTGCCACTTGCTGACCTTATCCTGTGCCGCGATTGTTTAGTACATCTTTCATATGACACCATTCGCGAAGCATTGCGCAATTTTAAACGCAGTGGTGCTAAGTATCTTCTGGCGACCAACTTCATGGAAACAATCGAAAATAATGATGTGAGCGATACGCGCCAAGGCTATTCATGGCGTCGATTGAATCTTCTGCAGGCTCCATTTAATTTGCCTCAACCGATCAAGGTGATTGATGAGGGAATGCACAATAAATCCTTAGCATTATGGCGATTAGATGAGATTAATATATAAAATTGGCTATATGATTTTGGCCTGTTTCGCATTAGCTAGTCCAAGAGTTTTATCCAACTCCCCAAAGGCAAAATCTCCGGCAATTTCTGTAAAATCAAAAGAGAAGCCGCAGATCCGCATAATACTTTCTGCCGCTCTTCTTGATAGTGAATTTGATGTAAGAAAAGGCCACTATATCAAATCCATCAATGCATTACGTGAATATGGTTATGAAAATCCATACATTGTTGATTCCGTAAAGCCAAAAGGGCCAACTTTTTTAGATGATTATTCAACTCATGTTCTTTATTCGCATGTAAATGATGCACGTTTGCTTAATAAGGGCGTAAATGAAGCAAGCTCTTTGATCGCAGCTTTTAAGCACTTTGATTTTAACGATGATGACATGATCATTAAAATGACCGGTCGTTATTATTTTGCATCACGAAATTTTTTGGACGCGGTAGAACAGAATCCAAATGTGGATGCGTTCGTCCGCGTAGAGAAAAATGGGAACATTCTAACTGGTTGTTTTGGCCTGCGATGTAAATATTTCAAAGAGATGCTTGATAGCATAAACTTGGAAAGAATGGAGAAGGATTTAGTTTGTATCGAGACGTTAGTTGGAAACTATCTCATACGTGCACGTATGGAGCATGATTTGAGCATTTTGTATTTAGACAAGCTTCATATTGCGGCCAATGTTTGGGGTTGGGGCAAAAATCATTTTTTCCAATATCAATAGTAATAATGAATATATGTTGATGATCAATTGATTTGTAGAACCACTAATACAAGGAAGATTCAATGAAGAGAAATCTATTACCAATATTATTGATGGTGCCGACATTTATAGCGTGTACTGTTGAAGAGTTTCCTTTCATAAAATTTCATCAGACCCGAGAGACACTTCTTAAATTAAAAGAAGTCATTGAGAGCAGGGAAAAAGGGGTATATCTACGGTTTGGTGATGGTGATGTCAATCTTGCAAATGGTCAGATCGACATGCAACAAAATCCAAGCGAAGCATTAAAAATTGAATTGCAAGCAGCATTTCGCATTCAAGGGCCTAATGTGCTTAAGGCACTGCCAATCATGTGCAAGGAATTTGATGCTTTGGAAGAAGGGATGTATCACTTAAATCATGGCGTTGAATATAAAGTTTGTTTAAGCTTTTTGCGTAGAACAAAACCATTGTGGGGCGATGAATTTACTGATATTTACTCGCCCGTGGCGATTCACTTCGCAGCGACACAATATCCTGATTTAGCTATAGAGTTTTTAAAGTTTTTAAGGAAATCTCCCTGCTACATGTTAGTTGGCAATAAGTTCATCCCTAAGGCGGTGAGGGATATCTTATTCGGTGAAAATTGTATTTTTGTTCCAACACCACCAAAACAGTCCTATAGCGCCATAGATCAAATCGAACAGGACTGTCTTCCTTATTTGGAAAATTCTAATGAATATAAGATTATTATTACTTCCATGGGCAATGCCGGTCGAGTATTGCAAAAAAGACTCTGGGAAAAGTTTGATAATATATTTTTATTCGATTTCGGAAGTCTAATGGATGCTTTCTGTGGATGGAATACTCGCGCTTGGATAGGATTGACACGGTTTGATGGTCCGGCCTTTCTACGAATGCTGAAAGAAGAACTAAAAGCTGATGGTATCTGTTAGATAGATGATGTTCGCATTATTGTTAAAAGGGATATAGCCATGCCCAAAAAATTGAAACTTATTTTGCTTCTTTCTTTTTTCTCTTCCATTTGCGCGCCAATCTGTGGCAAAGATATTAAGGTACTTGTTTTGATCATCGCATCCGATCAATATCCTGTATACATAGGGGAACAAGAAAGATGGCGCTCATACATGCACTATGATCCAGAGCATGTTGAGGCTTATTTCTTAAAAGATAACCCAGATTTAGCTCATGATGTTGAAATCCAAGACGATATTATATGGTGCAAAACACGTCCAGGATGGTCTGAGCAAGGATATGCCGGCATTTTAAACAAAACATTAATAGCACTGGAAGCATTAGAGCCAAGATTCAGGGAGTTTGACTATATTCTGCGCACTAACCTTTCTTCGTTTTATATCTTTCCTAGATTCTTACAATTCTTAGAAACCCTTCCTCGCACGAAGTGCTATTCTGGCTCAATTGTCCCACATTGTGGGATAGCTTCTGGTTGTGGCTTTATCCTATCGCCTGATGTGGCAGAACTATTAGTCACAAACAAGGGTAAGATGCTAAATAATGCAAGCCAACCTGATGATGTAATCATGGGATTTTTTATTATGAAGCAATTGAAGATCAAACCAATTCCCCATGCGAGGGCAGATGTTACGACTATGGCCACATGGAATGATTTTAAAGAATCTATACCAGCGGATACATTTCATTTTAGATTGAAAAATGATGATACATCGTTAAGAAGCAGCGACGAGCTTAATATTTATTCCCAGCTAATCAGTAAATTTTATGACCCATTTATTTTAAAGGAAGAAAATGAATAAATATCTAATTGGTCTAGCAGCCCTACTAAATGTTATTGCCTGTCAGGCAGAAATTGAAGAAAAAAGGCAGCTGGATCAGCTATATCAACGGCATTGCAGCACATGGTCCGATATTTGCGAGCATGTATCAGTACTTAGAAACTTGGCAGGAGAATGTGAGTCAGTCATCGAGATTGGCATACGAAGCATGGTTTCTACCTGGGGCGTATTGAAAGGATTATCCGAAAATAATCAGCCGATGAAACGTTACCTTGGCATAGATTTAAACTACCCGCCAATGGATAAGCTTAACGAAGCCAAACGCTTATCGAAAGCCCTTGATATCGACTTCAATTTTTTGCAGGCTGATGATATGACGATTGATATTGAGCCGGTTGATATGCTTTTTATCGACTCACTTCATACCTACTGTCATTTAACCTATGAGTTGGAAAAGTTTTCCCCAAAAGTTAAAAAATACATTGCCATGCATGACACCAGTGAGCCATGGGGAGATCGTGATGATACCGAATATCACGGCAATTATTCCGAATATCCAGCTGAATATAGCCGTACGAAAAGAGGTTTGTGGCCAGCAGTTCAAGACTTTTTGTTGCGACATCCTGAATGGCAATTGCATGAACGGCGAATGAATAACCATGGCTTTACGATTCTTAAAAGAGTAGTGGCAAACGCCTAAGGCTCAGGACGAATAGGCCATTTTAAATATCCAGATGAGAACAGCCCAATGTGTGGAATAGCTGGTTTTTTAAATCTCGCTCACAAATCATTTCAAGCGGATGAACGGCTATTAGATCTGATGCAGCAAAGCATTGCCCATCGCGGGCCAGATGGCTATCGTCATTGGATATCAAAAGATAAGCAGCTTGGGCTTACTCATAGACGATTGAGCATTGTAGATTTAACTGAAAACGGTGCGCAGCCAATGGTTACGCGCGATGGCCGTTGGGTTATTTCATACAATGGAGAAATATACAATGCCCCCGAGCTGCGCCCAGCCCTTGAGCAGTTGGGCTATCGCTATTCTTCTACTTCAGATACCGAAACTATCCTCTATGCATTTGATGCCTGGGGTATTAAAGCACTTGAACGATTTGAAGGCATGTTCGCCTTTGCATTATATGATACCCATACCGATGAGCTGTTATTGGTACGTGATCGTATGGGTATTAAGCCTCTTTATTTTTCATTACAAGGCGGCATTCTGAGCTTTGCATCGGAAATAAAAGCGCTTTGCACGTTGCCATGGGTGGTAAAAAAGTTAAACCCGCGCGGCTTATACCACTATCTTACCTATATGGTTACGCCGGCTCCCATGACCTTGTATGAAGGTATATATAAGCTGCCAGCTGGCTTTTATATGAAAATTGATGCCAAGCGAAATGTTACCTTCTATGAATGGTACAATCCGCTCACCCCGACCATCATCTACAATCAGAAGGATTTAAACGACGAGCAATTCTGCGTTGATACTATTCGTACAATGCTACGTCGCTCCATTAAGCAGCAGCTCATGTCTGATGTGCCGTATGGCGTTTTCCTTTCGGGGGGCATCGATTCAAGTCTAAATACCGCTTTAATGTCGGAATGCACTGATAAAGTAAAAACATTTAATGTGTCTTTTTCAGACGGGCCTGAGCTGAGCGAAGTGCAATGGGCTCGCAAGGTTGCCAAAGCGTTTAATACCGAACATCACGAAATCGAGATTAATGAAAAAGATGCTTTCGATTTTTTTACGAAGATGGTCCATTACCAAGATGAGCCATTGGCCGATTGTGTGTGTATTCCCCTTTACTATGTAGCAAAATTACTACGAGATAGCGGGGTTGTGGTAGTCCAAATCGGTGAAGGATCCGATGAGCTATTCTGCGGATATAAAACATATGGCTCTTATGTAGATGCTCATCGTAGCTATTGGCAGCCGGCGAACAAACTGATTCCACAGTTTGCACGCCCGCTTTTTAAACATCTTGCTACGCCATTGGTTCGAAATAACATCTTATATCAAGATCTGATCCAGCGATGGTCTTCTAACCGACATCTATTTTGGACAGGCGCAATGGCTTTTTCGGAAACAGCGAAACAACCATTATGGCGCGACCAGGTAGGGATCCCTGTGGTCGATCCGGTTATTGCTCAAATCTATCCCGAACTGAACCAATCCTATGATAGCTATGCCATTGTTGAATATCATCTTAAACAATTATACAGGCGAGCCCCACAAGCTGATTTCCTTACCTCGATGATGTATTTGGAGTTTAAGCAGCGACTACCAGAATTACTGCTCATGCGGGCAGATAAGATGGCTATGGCAACATCAGTCGAAGGTCGTGTGCCATTCTTAGATCATCATTTGGTAGAATTTGCTTTCCAGATTCCAGCTTATTTTAAGTATAAAAACGGGGAAACAAAATATATTCTTAAGAAAGCATGTGAAGGCATTTTGCCGCATGACGTGATTTACCGGCCAAAGATGGGATTTGCGGCGCCAACTAAACGGTGGTTCAAAGAAGGTACCTATTTTAGGAATTATTTTGGCGATTTGTTGGCAACCAAGAGGTCATCGCTGAAAGAATTCATGAATGTGAGTGAGCTTGAGCGTATGTTTAACACAACGCAAACTGGACAAGACTATTCGGTTCATTTATGGACTATCCAAAATGCTTTAGCAACGGATATATTGTAGTATTTAGACCAGTATACAAATTTGACAAGAAGACGTGGCTTGCTACATTTCGGGCTGATTTATATATCATATAATTTACAAAAAAATAATTATTTTATTGCAGGCTGTGCATTTAATAAGCACGAGAGAATTAAGAGATACAATGAAAAAAACATTAATGGTTGTGGGATTGCTTGTAGGCGCAGTTGGTGCGCAACGATGGTGGGTTCGCTCGTGCAATGCGCAGGAAAAAGCACGGATTGATAAAATTGAGCATGCTCGGCTTGAGAAGCTATTCCAGGAAGTTTATCAAAGCAATAAGGTTCAAGATTTAAGCTTGGCCAATTTGGAAAAAGGCACGCTACGCATTCCACGCAAGATACATCAAATTTGGATTGGGCCAAGGCCAGTTCCTGAAAAATTTAAATGGATGATAGAAACATGGGCACAGCTGCATCCTGGTTGGGAATATAAGCTTTGGACTAATAAAGACTTAGAAACATTCCCATTGGTTAATAAAGAGGCTTTTGATTGCGCCACTAACTGGGGCATGAAGGCAGATATTCTTCGTTACGAAATTTTATACAACTATGGCGGTGTGTATGCCGATGTAGATTTTGAATGTATAAAATCTTTCGAGCCATTGAACTATGCATATGATTTTTACGCTGGTCTTTTATCACCACACGAGATTGCCAATGGGCTTATAGCCTCTGCACCCGGTTCACCTATCTTAGCCGCCGCTATTGAAGGGATAAAGAATAAAGCGCAACAGCTTAAGGAATGTGGTTCAACGGATTCTATGGCAATAATATGCGCTACCGGTCCGATTTTTTTTACCAATGTGGTTGCTCAATACTACCAAGAACAAGATGAAGCGAGCAGACAGCATATGATAGTTTTGCCCAAGGATTATTTTTATGCGTTTCCAAGTACTGAAAGCTATTGGACGGGAAAAGTAACACGTGAACGAGTGTTATCGTATGTTAAACCAGAAACTTTTAGCCTTCATTATTGGGCTATGAGCTGGAATGATGGAACAACTGCTTAACAGGTTTTCGGATATTAACTTCTCCTGGTTGTATGAATGTACCAGGCAAAAGTTCGCCGGCCGATATCACGATGCTAAAGTCGCCAAGTTTTTCGGCCATAATTGAATAGCTCGATTCTGATCTAATCAAACAATCAAAATTGAGCATTGAGAAAAAGTCTTCTAATACATTCATATCATGCCGATTTTCAGTGACCCTGCAATCGAATTGGATCGAAGGGATATTAACTTTACTGATATATCGTTGCACAAGTGCTTGCGGATTTTCATCGTCAGTAAATAAAAAAACATATAAAGGAACATGGCCAAGCACAGTGGAAAGCTGCTTAATCCGTTCGATATAAAATTCCTCGTAAGGGATTTTATAGGTAAGTAGCCCCTGGTTCCTATGAAAAACTTCCCTCGGATAGGTATCGAAGCTACCACCTTGCCGTACATGAACGGCGACGGTAATTATATCCTTTGGGGGCGTGATCAAATTAAGAGCATGTTTTGGTGCAAAGAGCGTGCGCAATGTTTGCTGAAATTCATGGTCAAACCAATCTATGGGGAATGCCTTCCAGTCATTATTATTACTTATTTTATATTCAATCGGTGCCTCAGGAAAATAGGGGATTTTGAACAGCAGCTTTTTTGTATCATTTTTTATTTCTGTTTTTACGAGCGTTGACCCGCCATAATGTTCAATGACATCATCAAATTCTAATTCACCAATGCGCGCATAGCGCGGCAGGCTATCACTTAAGACGAGTTGATCGCTGTAGGTAAACGGATCATATAACAGCTCAAAGTTATTTTTTTGTGCAAAATAAATTGCGTGGGCTAAAGAGACAAGGTTATCGCCAAAGCGACCGCCAGACTTCACTTGAACGACGGCGTGGCGTTGATTGACGCAACCATTGAAGCGAGCAAGATATATAAGCACAGCCCAGATGCCGGCAATGGTAGCTGTAAAAATAAGTAGTCGACGTATATCAGTGTGATTGAGGACGCGATTTTTGGACATAGTGGTTCACGCCCAATAGTAAAAACTTTATGTCATCCAGCTCGTTGCCCAGTAATGAATGCCCATTGATTCGGGCTGTACATAGGCAAGTACATTTTCGCGTGAAAGTTGGCCTTTCCAAAATTCTTCACGTCTGGTATTAGGCAAGGCATAGAAATAAGGAACCGGGAAAACCATAATATTTTCTCGATCTTCTTCTTTGGCTGATTGATAGTAGTCGGCGATCACATTAGTAAAGAAAACTGGACCTGTAGCATTAATTACGCCCATATTGTCGCCATTTTTTGGCATTTGCGCTGTTTGAAAATATTGCTTGATAGCACCAATAGCTTTCAATAAAGACGCTGATCCTGGGGCGGCTGCTATAAGTCCATTGGCAATTTCATGCGGCGACAAAAGACCTGTGTAAAGATCGTATGAATAATTCAGAGAATCAAATGGCTTTATACATTCAAAATCTAGATCAACATACAGTCCCCCGTAATAGTATAAAATTTCATAACGCAAGATGTCAGCCTTCATGCCCCAATTGGTTGCGCCATCGAATGCCGCTCTATTAATAAAGGGGAAATCTTTTAAGTCTTCATTAGTCCATAGCTTATATTCCCAATCAGGATGGAATTTTTGCCATGTTTCCATGAGCCACTTAAATTTAGCAGGCAATGGTTTTGGCCCTATCCATATTTGATGAATTTTAAGAGGGATGCGTAGCTGCTGATCGGCTTTTTCACCAATCGCATGGGTTTTTTTATTTTTTTGATAAATTTCTTGGAAAAGGGCCGTAAGGCTTGCATGAGTATAAGTAGCTGGCAATACATTGTGTATGCTTGTTAGACAGAAAATCAATCCAAGCGCTAGTAATTTTTTATTCATATTAAATCTCCTAATAAATTAAGAACTATCCCTTAATGCGAATGTTGTTGTTGGTGTTTTACCAGCATAGTTAAAATCTTACTGGCGGTTGCTGGATCCTTGCAGCCATGAAACATGTGATATTTAATAGGTGCCATACCTCGATATTCTTCAGGAGTAATCCCTGCAATATATGCTGGTACATACCCATAAAATGGATCTGATAATTCTGTGTATCGTGTGGCGCCATGCTTCCAAAGTAAAACGTTTAAAACTTTTTCATCATGTCGAATTGCTAAATGTTGATACTTAATACCTGTCATAAGCCATTCTTCAATGAAGGGACGACATGACTCAGAAAAGAGTATCTGGTCATTATGCACATATGGCATTGATTTTTTTTCAACGCCTAAAGCTTGCATCAAATCGGCCTGGTCATCAGGCTGCCCTGGATGAATGGGGCAAATTGGGTACTGTTGAGCTTCTCGGCAAAGTTCAAATAGATCATCTACGCCTGCATTTAAAATGAGGTCAGTATCTATATAGATTCCGTAGCGAACACCAGATTTAAGCAATACAAGAGGTTTCCAATGATAGGCAGAAACTTTTGTTAGATCGACATCTATTCTTTTTTTAATCAGACAAGGATATTCATCGGTTGAAAATGGTATATCGGCATTAACACCAAAGGCAACTATTGGTCGTGTTGAAAATGCATTAACGCTATCAAGTAATACCTTTAAGCAAGGGAAATAATTTGCGGTTGCAAATGCTACAAATCCTTCCTCTATGTCTGGATTTCCGTAGGCAACAGTAACGCTCATACATATCATTAAAACAAGCTTTTTCATTATTCTCCATGCGCTAAACGTAAACATGATTCAAGCTGTCAATTTGAGAATCACACTATAGGCATTTTGCAAAACATATTCAAGTACATTTTTTTAAATTGACTTTGACGCTTGGTATAATAGATTAAGGCGCTGTTCTAGGCAGTTAAGGAAGGATAATGATAAAAAAAATACTATTGCTTGTTTGGCTTTGCATCTCTTCCACCGTTGCATTCGCAATCACCGATATTCTTATCTATTCCAAGGATCGACCAATGCAATTATATGCATTGTTGGAATCTATTGAGCAACGTGTGTGTGGTTGCGGCAAGATTACAGTTATTTATCATACGAGTAGATCAGCATATGACGATGGCTATAACATTGCGAGAAACGATTTTCCATGCGCGGCTTTTGTAAAGCAGGGTACAAAGCCGGCAAAGGATTTCATGCCACTCACGCTAAAAACAATTTTTGGATCATCTGCTGCGTACATTATGTTTGCGGTTGACGATGATATTGTTGTTGATGAGATTAATTTACAGCAAATCTCTGAGCTTCTTGATGAGAATCAGGATGTGTATGGTTTTTATTTGAAAATGGGATTAAATCTTAATTATTGCTATACCCTTGATCAACCGCAGCCGTTGCCTGTGTTAGAAAAACTATTGCAAAATGATGATGTATACCGATGGCGTTTTAAGGGATCAACGTATGACTGGGACTATCCGTTAACGCTTGATATGACTGTGTATCGCAAAAGCGATGTTTATAATGCATTCCAAACACTAGGCTGGCTCACGGGGAATAATGCGCCTCGCAACCCTAATTCGTTAGAAGGAAGCTGGCATGAGCGATGGTCGTCTCATGTGAATCATCTATATGGCCTCTGCTTTGGCATATCAAAAATTATTAATGTTCCAGCTAACTTAGTTCAGGACGGAATTAATAGGCATGAAAATTCATTTAGCCCAGCCGAGCTTTTGAATACATTTTTGGCAGGTTACAAAATCAATATTCGACCGTTGTATAAATATTGTAGTCATGACGCGCATGAGCCAATTAAGTATGAATTCATAATTCGCTAAATACCAAAACGCCTAAAATAATTTGGATTTTTTAAGGAGTTACTATGTTGTACCGCAAGTTGATACTACCGTTTTTTTGTGTGGCTTTTTGCTTTGGCAATGAGCAACTAGTTGTTACACGCCATGGTGTTGAAATAAGTGCATTTCCCGAGATAGCCCAAAAGGCATTAATGATTCAGCAACGCACCGCCGAATTAGGCTTGCAGGAAAAGCAAATTGTTGCGCTTGTTTGCTCATACAATAGTCGCGAATTCGTGGAAGAAAATATTATATCTATTGCACGGCAGAAAATTGGAGAAAGGGGCAAAGAGAAACCCTATCAAAATTGGCTGCTAGTGTATTGTGATGATTGCTCGAGTGATGGCCAATATGAAGAGGTTCTACGGGTTGTTAGCAGACTAGGAATAGAAGAGCATTGCGTAGTCATCAAAAATCCTATCCGTTATGAAACATATCTTGCAAATTATTATCGAATTATTCATCAGTGTCCTAATGATGCAATTATTGCCTGCATTGATGGTGATGACAGTCTTGCACATGAGCATGTGTTTGATCGATTGAATCGCGAATATCAGAATGCTGATGTTTGGATGACGTACGGCAATTATTTTAATACCGATGGTATTATTGGGGGAATGGCTGGCCCATACTCATCCCAGATTGTTGCACAAGGTGCTTTCCGCAAGGATATATGGCGGGCAACACATTTAAAAACTTTTTATGCATGGCTTTTTAAGAAGGTTGGTATTGAACGGCTTCGTCGTTCGAGCGGTAAGTTCTTTCACTATGTAAATGATGTGGCGCCTATGCTTGCGATGCTGGAGCTCGCAGGCAGTCATAGTAAGTTCATTAAGGAAATTTTATACCGGTACAATGTGCACAACCCTTTGCATGATGCTGGAAAGTCGAATTATGCAAATGACGCTAAGCAAGAAATGGCAGCTGTATATAAACTACCCCAATATAAGCCACTTCAACTGTGTGATGATGAACCTTCTGTGTTATAAATAAGTGATTGATGCATTTGTATAGTTTCATTGCCGATCATTGTGAGCGGCTTTCTAAGCGTTACGATGCCTTGATGGATTTTCGATCCGGGCAATGGATCATCAACTGATATAATGATGCTAAAATCACCAAGCTTTTCAGCCATAATGGAATAATTTGATTCTGAGCGAATAAGGCAATCAAACTGCGTCATGGAAAAAAAGTCTTCCAACACATTCATATTATGGCGATTTTCGGTTCTTCTATAATCAAATTCAATCGTTGGTATGTTTAATTCTTCAGCAAAATGAGAAGCTACGGCCGCGGGATTTTGGTCATCAGTAAATAAAAAAACATATAATGGCGCATGCCCTAAAAGCTCTGACAGTCTTTTTATCTGTTCAATATAGTATTCTTGATAAGGAATTTTATATCTCTTGATCCTTTCCTCTTTTTCCGAAGCAAAGTGATCAAATCCCCCACCAAGCCGCGCATGAACGGCTACCGAAATTTTATCCATTCGTGGTTTTACTAAAGAAAGTGCTTCTTTTGGTTTTATAAGACTCCGTAATAGTTCCTTAAATGCTGGATCTTCCCAATCAACAGGAAACTGATATGGATTTGGATTTCTACATTCACTTGGCGCCTCGGGAAAATAAGGAATTACAAATAAATCATAGCTGCCTGAGGTCTTGCAATTTTCACTCAATTCCGCAGAGCCACCAGCATATTTAAATATGCGATCAAATTGACGTTCGGCCCCCTTACGATATTTTTTTAAAACATTATCTAGAACAAGCTGGTCGGCGTATGGAAAAGGATCGTACAAAAGATCGAAATTATTTTTGTGTGCAAAATACAATGCATGAGAAAAAGCGATAAGGTTATCGCCAAACCGGCCCCCCGATTTCAAAAAAGTTACTGAACTATTTTTTGCATATAGTAGGCCATTTAAAAGAATAACTGCTGAGATAAAATACAGTATTTTTTTGTGGATCGTGGCCATATGATTCTCCTTTGATAGAACTGAGTTGATCATTATTTTATTTTCCTATTTTTTTATCGCAACAATATTAGTCCAATTTTTAAATGCGTAACAGATATGGTGTAACCATTTTTCATGCATGACAAAAACCTTGACAAAATTATGAGTGCGTGGAGAATTTCTTCGTCTTAAATTAAGAGAAGGTATGTCATGATTTTCCTAATTTACACTCAACGATTCAGCCAATATAAAAGACTTAAAGGTATCGTGATGAATGCAAATAAGTCTGTTCCTATCACTACTATTTCGAGCGATTAAAGAGAGCTAATGAATATGAAAATTACAGTATTCTTGAAAATGCTATGCGCCGTCTTGATGTGCCATTCATTGTCAGGTTATCACGTTGGATTGTGCGTGGTGGCAACTGGAAAATATATTGGGTTTGTCGATGAGTTGATAGCGTCAGCCCGTACACATTTCTTAAAAAATCACGAAGTGACCTACTTTGTATTTACCGATGGAGTGTTGAAGCCGGCTGCTGATGTAGTACAGATATACCAAGTAAAGCTAGGCTGGCCGTATGATTCCCTTATGCGATTTGCTGTTTATGCGAATCATAAAGAAGAGCTGAAGAATATGGATTATATCTTCGCCTGTGATGCGGACATGCTTTTTGTCGATACGATTGAAGACTATATCCTGGGCAGCTGCGTGGGTACTAAACATCCTATTAATATTGGCGGAAACCGTGGCGATTATGAAACAAATCCCGCTTCAGTTGCTTGTGTTAGACCCGATGAAGGCCAATTTTATTTCGCGGGGGCTTTCTATGGTGCAAAGCGTGATGAGTTTTTTAAGATGATGGATATTCTCACAAAGAGTGTTGAAACAGATTTAAAAAATAATGTTATGGCCAAGTGGCATGATGAAAGCCATTTAAACCGGTATTTTATTGACCACAAGCCTTTATTTGCACTGCCTCCCCAATTTTGCTGTTTTGAGGGTTGGAAAATTCCTGCACGTAAATTACTCGCTCGGTCCAAAGAAAATTGCGATGCAATACGTGCATAGGTGGTAATTTATTATTTCTAAATGATGCAAAGGAGTCATATGAAGGTGCTTAAATCTATAGCTTTAAAAGTAATGCTGTTAGTCGCTTGTGTTGTATTACCTGCGCAGAAGCTGACTGCGGGAACACCCTTTAATAAGCCGATGTATTTTGCGACAACCGCAGATATGGAACATTATCCTTGGTTAATTGAGTTATTAAAAACTATTGCTGAGTTTCATAAAGGTAAAGAAACATTAACATTGATCTTTGATATTGGGCTTGAGAAAAATCAAATAAAATTCATTGAATCAAACTACAAGGCAAAAGTATATCCCATCGAAATGGTGCATCCCGATCTTACAAAAAAATTTAAGGTGCGAACCAATGGCCGTGTGGCGCGTGGTTGGTATGCTTGGAAACCGGTTGCAATGAAACAGGCATTCGATCATGTTCCCTATTTTCTCTACATAGACTCGAGTATACGATTGGCCGGGCCGGTTGATGATATTTTTAATATTATTACTCAAGAGGGATATTTTCTGATCGAATGTGGTCACAAAATTGCTCCTGTAACAACCAAACGCGTTAAGAAGAAGTTCGATCTCGATAAGGCTGAGAATAAGACGATTTTGGAACAATTAGGAATGTCTGCAGGTCTCCAAGGGCTATCTAAGAAAGTGTTTAAGGACTATATCAAACCGGTGTATGAATTCGCGCATGATCTATCTTTATTTGAAGATGATGGAACGGCGCCTATGGGCTTTGGTTTTAGTCGTCATGATCAAACAATCTTTAGCGTCCAGGCTAGAAAATTGGGTTATCTCATTCATCGGGCATACGATAAAGGGCCAGCCGGCATCTTTTTGAATAAACAAGGAGAACGCTCCTTTAATCTTGAGCGCTATTTTGTGTTAAAGCACAAACAGATGGAAATTAATCCTGATGCTGCAAAATATAATTTGATAGGATAACAATGCACAAACGAGCCATTCTTTTTATTTTGCTATTAGCTTTTAACAATACGCAATGCCTTAAGATTGATCGCGCTATTGTTTCCAGCGATGCCAATCCCATGTATCTGCAATTTTGGCCATTGGTTGCCCGGGCTTGGCAACAGCTTATCGGCGTCAGGCCAACGCTATTGCTTATCGCAGACGATACTGTTGAGGTTGATGAAAGTGTAGGCGATGTAATTCGATTTCAACCAATTCCAGGTGTTCCAACTGCTACACATGCCCAGTGCATACGGTTATTAGCCCCTGCCTATTTTGAAGATGATGTGTGCATCATTTCCGATATCGACATGCTACCACTGAGTAAAGCCTATTTCGTTAATTCTATTAAGGATCTGCCTGATGATGCCTTTGTAGTCTATCGCGATCGTGCCTATGGCAATGATGCTCGGCGCTTTCCCATGTGCTATAACGTAGGCAAGGGTTGTCTGTATAAATCGATTTTTAGATTCAATTCTGTTGCAGACATACCATATATTATTAAGAAATGGGTCGAAAAAGGGTTTGGGTGGAATACCGATGAAATCATTTTAACTGCTTATGTGCGTCAATGGCCTCAATTTAAGGAAAACTGTGTACTGCTCGGCCATACATCTATGGAGACCAGACGCATTGATAGATCTAACTGGCAATACAACAAAGAAAAGCTAAACAGTAAGTATTACATTGATGCCCATATGGTACGGCCGCTAGACAAATATTATGCCCAGATTAAAGAACTGGTTGATGACTTGGGCATAGCGCTATAAGGTTCAGAACTATGCCATTTTGTGGGTCAAGGGCCTAAAAAAGGCCTGATTTAGCCCAAAAAACCTTAGGACCGGTTGCGGGATTTTCATCTTTCCCTATACTGCTTACCACTAATCATTACTAACACGCGCTCAGTTGGAAGCAAATCACATAAAATTTCCTGCCGGGCCTACCCAACAGGGAATATCAACATGACACAACAAGCACGTACTGCCACCTTTACCAAAAGTTCATCTGAGAGAAGCTACCCTAAAAGACAATTTTTTGGCGGCAAGCCTTCATTTGGCCGCTCAAGATTTGGTGGCCGACCAGGCCCTCGAAGTGGAGCTCAAGGACAGGGCAAACCTATAAAGAAGTTCAATCCATCTGATTTTATCAGGAAGGTTGAAGAAACCTCGACTGCTCCTGTGTATGCTGCAAAGCATGCATTCGCTGATTTTGCTATTGCTGACCAGCTTAAGAAAAATATTGCCCGCAAAGGGTATACTACCCCTACCCCTATTCAGGATCAGGCTATCCCAGCGCTACTGGAACAAAAGGATGTTATTGGTACCGCAAATACCGGTACTGGTAAAACTGCAGCCTTCTTAGTCCCATTAATTAGTAACATGCTGGCCAAAAAGACCACCCGTGTTCTTATTATTGCCCCAACTCGTGAGCTTGCTGCTCAAATCCAAGCGGAACTTGAGCTATTTAAGGCAGGCATGCCAATGGGCTCAGTATTATGCATCGGCGGCGTTAATATCAATTTCCAAATTGATCGCCTCAGACGAACCCCAGCTTTTGTGATCGGTACCCCAGGCCGGTTAAAGGATTTAGAACAGCAGGGGTATATAAATTTTGCCACCTTCACCTCTATCGTGTTGGATGAAGTTGATACTATGCTCGACATGGGCTTTATCGGCGATATTAAATACATCATTTCGAAGCTGCCAACTACACGGCACTCACTATTCTTCTCAGCAACAGTATCAAAAGCGACCCAAGACATCGCTCATCAGTTTCTACGCAACCCTATTTCCATCAGTGTAAAGACGCGACAATCAGCCGAAAACGTTAACCAAGACGTCATTAAAGTGGCGGGCGGATTAAGTAATAAAGTTGATATGTTGCACGATCTTTTAATTAAACCTGAATTTAATAAGGTTATCGTTTTTGCACGAACTAAGCGGTCGGCTGATAGGTTGTCCAAAATGCTTCTCGAACGCGGTTTTAGAATTGCTGCTATTCATGGCGATAAGTCACAAGCGCAACGAAAAAAGGCGTTGGACCTCTTCAAGAACAACCGTGTCAAAGTGCTATTGGCTACCGACGTGGTTGCCCGCGGTATTGATATCGATGATGTATCACACGTCATCAATTTTGATATGCCGCAATCATATGAAGATTATATTCACCGTATCGGACGAACCGGCCGGGCGAATAAAGTCGGTCAGGCGTTAACGTTTATTGAGTAAGTCGCGAAATTCTAATTTTCTCTACTTGAACCAACAAAATTTTGCCGTATTATTTGGTAAAGATGTTTTATGTGCAACGTGCTCACGTTGTTTTTAAATCTTTATTAAAGGATAGCTATGCTCAGAAATTGTATGTTGTTATTGCTTGCCTGTTCTTTAGGTACAGTCATTTATTGTGGCAATGCACCAGACGGAATAAGTGTAGAATATGTTGTTGCTCACTATAATGAAGATTTAAGCTGGCTAACCCCATATGCCGAAAAGGCTCATATTTATCATAAGGGCATATTGGGAGAGTCACCATTTCCCGTTGCTAACTGGACGCCATTACAAAATGTAGGCCGAGAAGGCCATACCTATCTAGTTCATATTCTTGAGCATTATGACGATTTAGCTGATATCACCTTTTTCCTGCAAGGGCGCATTGATGATCATATGTTTGGAAAGACACTTGATGATCTATTGCGGGAAGCAATAATTAAAGGTGCCGGTTTCATGGGTACGAAATTTCCTCTGTTTCATAATCTTTCTAGAAATCGTTCAGGCTTCATTGCCTTTTGGGAAAAATTATTTGAAGAGAAATTCTCTGAAGATACATTTTTTTATGCCAATGCATGTTTTGCCGTCAGAAAAGAAATCATTCTCCTTCATCCGCGCGAGTTTTACGAGGTTATTTTGCGGCGTCTTAGCCGCAGTGCAAATCCAGAAGAGGGATATTGGGTAGAACGGATGTGGTACCGCATGTTTGATACTACAAAAAATTCACAGCCTTATCAGTTAAAAAAAGCCGCTGAGCCACGTTGCATTTCATATGGAGCCTATTCATACGGCAACGTTAATGTTAAAAGCTGGCCTAGTGACCCGACGCAATACAGTATTGGTAAATTTTGTTCTATAGCAGACAATGTTACTGTCTTTTTGGGTGGCAACCACCGGACTGATTGGATTTCTACCTATCCATTTCCTGCATTTGATTCATTTCCCGAAGCAAAAAATATTGAAGGGTATGTTGCAACCAAAGGAAATATTATCATCGGTAATGATGTATGGATTGGTTCGCACGTTTCAATATTATCTGGTGTTACGATTGGCGATGGCGCAGTTATTGGTGCCTTCAGTGTTGTTGCAAAAGACGTTCCTCCTTATGCTATAGTCGCTGGTAATCCGGCAAGGATTATTCGATATAGATTTAGCGAAGGTGTTATTAAAGCATTGCTGGAGTTGCAGTGGTGGAATTGGCCTATTGAGAAAATAAGAGCCAATACCCATCTATTGTGCAGTGATAACATTGAGACCTTTTTAGAAGCCAATGCTGAAAGTCAGCCTATGGCAACTTCGTCTGAATAATTTAATCGCGGTAAGTAAGAATAACATTCGAATTAATCAAATGAGCCTACAAGCTTACGGCAATCTCTGCAGTCTTTTCTATGATGTCACCAAAGGTTATGCGCTCGAGCGTGAAGTTGATTTCTACTCAAGTTTTATACCTAACAAAAATGCTCGTGTACTTGAGGCAATGTGCGGCTCAGGAAGGGTGATGATTCCGTTGATGCAGCGAGGCTATCAGGTTGAGGGCATTGATAACTCCAAAAACATGCTTGATCGTTGCCGCCGGCGTTGTGCCGAATTAGGTCTTTCGCCTATTCTCCACGAACAATCACTTGAAACTATGCTTTCGCCAAATCGCTATGATGTGGTTACCATCGCCGTTGGTTCATTTCAGCTTATTACCAACAGATCCGCTGCTCTTGTATCCCTTAAAAATCTGCATGCGCATATGAACGAAGGCGGCATTCTACTTATTGATACTTTTGTGCCAGATGTTAATGGCGATCCATGGACCGTGCGATATGCAAGAATGGATGCTCATAAGACGGTGCGACTGACAACTCGGCACGTGTTTGATGCACAAAAAAAGATTGCAGATGCCTATTGCCTCTATGAGTTACTGATTGATGGCATCGTGCAACAGGAAGAAAAAGAACTTATTCAAGTAACTTGGTATCGTGATAAAGAATTTGAATTCCTATTACGCAAGGCCGGATTTAAGTTAGTTAATATTTCCGATGAAAATCTGCGACCATCTGGGCCATCGCGCATTGTGCATGCCGTTGCAGTGTAGATAAAATTTGTAACAAACACTCTCATCAAATAAACGTTTGAGAAGATGGATTGCTGCCAAGAAGTTGACGCAAGTTTTCAACTGCTTTAACGCGATCGTCTTGTCCAAATATTCCTGAGCCAATGCATAAAATATCTGCGCCGCGACTTGCAACTGAAACAATCGTTTTTGCATCAATGCCGCCATCAATGGCAATCGAAAATTTTAAGTTTTGTTCTCTGCGCTTTACTATCAATTCATCAATGATCGAAAGTGATGCTGGCATAAAATCTTGGCCAGAAAAGCCGGGCATAACAGACATGACCAACACATTATCAACCTGATCAAGCAAATGCTCGATGGTGCTTAATGGCTGCTCAGGGGAAAGGGCGATACTTACGTGCCAATTTTTTCTTTTTAATTTTTCTAAAAGCCCCGACATGTCTGCTACCAATATACTCCATGTGCCGGGAATCATTTCACTGTCTTCAATAGTAGCTTGGTGAGAATGGAAGGATATCGTAGCTCCGGCAGGCAGCGTAAAACGTTCAACAAGCTCCTCAACATACTCAACCATGAGATGTACAAAGAGTGGTTTTTGTGTGATGCGACCAATTTGATTTATGGTATCGATGCTCATGGCTAGATTCGGAACAAAGTGGTCGTCCATAACATCAAGGTGGAAACCATCAACAAAATTTTCAAGTCGTTCAATCTCACGTTGTAAATTCAATTGATCGGCTGCCATGAGTGATGGATAGATTAATTTTTTAGTCATCATTTTTACCCCAAACTCACCCTAGGAGGGAACCCGAGTTTCGGGACCCGTATCCCGATCGCGCTGAGTGTTTTTCGCAGCAAAATGTATCGTGCTTCGATAAGTCTCAGGATGAGCGGCTTTTGGTTGTTAGTCATCATTTCTCTCGCAGGTTTTTGTTTTTGGCTGGCGATATGGCAAAAAAAAAGCCCCCGAATTAACGAGGGCTATTTTTTATATTGTCGCTCTAAAAATTATTTAGAGAGCGGTAACGTCTGCTGCGGTTTGATTGCATGGCGGGCATGCAGGGCAGCCTGCTTGCAAGCTGGCAATCGCATTTGCAACGGCTGTCGCAATACCAGCTACTACATCATAAACTGCATCTGGGCCATAAGCTACTGCAAGCTTGAGAGCTTTATAGCCAACCAATAGATACACAAGTTTAACCAAATCATTGTTATTGTAATGAGCTGGTAACTTCTTGCTCAACTCGTTGCTGAGTAAGTTTGATACTGTATATAGATAGCCAGCTTCACTTGCTATATTAGATACGGTACCTGCACCTGGGATTGTGCCATCCAAAAGCTCGCCTGAGCCAGCTACTGCAATATCATAAGCTATTAGTGTCGGATAGCTATCGCTGAGATATTTCTTGTCAGCTAGATATTTTGATGCATAAACCCAAGCTACACCGCCGAAACCATAGGTAAGGAGGGTATTGCCGGTGCTTGAGCTGCGGGTCGCCGCTAGCATCGATGAGAGACGAGATTTGAGGCTTACTGCTTGTTTAGCGGTCGCCGCTTCAACCATAGTTGTTACAGCCAGAAGACCGGCTAGCAAAACAGTATAACGTTTGTTCATGAACAACTCCCTTATAAAAGGTTAGTGTGAAAAGATACTTACACCAAAACAAGCTATCTGGTTTTTACCGGCTGTCAATAATTCAATAATGCGATGTAACGCTTTAAAACTGTATTTTTGAATCACGTAAATGTAGAAAAAAAGCAGCTTATAAAAGGCTTTTGGCCTCTATTTGATATGCACATTTCTATTGGGTACCTCATATTTTTCTATGGACATGATAATTTTTGGTGCTAGAATCTCGCGCGTTCTGTGAGTGATTAATAGAAATTAAACCAGCGAGGAATCATGAACTATTTTGGCAATAAGTTGCTTTTATTGGTTGTTTTAGCTTTTGCTTGCAATACAACAGCATTCGGGCACCCAAAGAATGAATCATACGCTGCCGAAAAAACGGTTTTATTGACCGGCGCTGCTGGATTTATTGGCAGCAATTTCCTCAAATATATGTTTGATAAGTATCCATCCTATAAATTTATAGTGTTGGATATTCTGACATATGCAGGTTCGCTCGATAATATTCCTACATATATTCAAGAATCGCCAAGATTTTCTTTTGTGTACGGTTCAGTTACCAATGCTTTTCTTGTAGATAGCGTGATGAGCAAAGCTGATTTCGTTGTACATTTTGCTGCAGAATCACATGTAACCCGTAGTATTTATGATGATTATACTTTTTTTGATACCGACGTAATGGGTACGCGCGTTATGATGGCTTCATTAGTTAAGTATGCAAAAAAAATATGCCGATTCATTCATATATCAACCTCTGAAGTCTTTGGAACAGCAGAAGGAGATTATATGGATGAAGAGCATCCGCTTAATCCTAGAACTCCTTATGCTGCGGCAAAAGCGGGTGCCGACAGATTGGTATATGCCTACTGGTGTACTTTTGATATACCGGCGCTTATCATTCGGCCATTTAACAACTATGGGCCGCAACAACATTTAGAAAAGTTTATTCCACGTTGTATTACCAGTGCTATTAAAGGTGAGCCAATTACGGTTCACGGCGATGGTCTGCAGGAGCGTGACTGGGTTCACACGCTTGATGTTGCCAGAGCACTTGATAAAGCATTGCATATCGAAGATTTTTCTAAGATCAAAAACCAGGTAATTAACATTGGCAGCGGTAAAGCCACCACAATTTTAGACATCGCAAATTGCATCCGCGACCACTTTAATTTACCACCAGAGTCACTCATTTTTACCAGTGACCGCCCAGGGCAAGTTGCACGTCATATTTCGGCCACGCGCAAGGCAAAAGAACTTCTTGATTGGGAACCAATCATTGGGCTCAAAGAAGGGCTTAAGGACACTATTGAATGGTACAAAACACATCCAGGACGATGGAAGAAAATGGAGTCGATGAAACAAGTTCCGGTAGTGACGTCTCTTGGTATTGAAATGCAGTAATGAAAAAAAGGATTACTCAATGATACGGCGTATTTCACACATTATTCTCTCTGTTTTTGTCGTTCTGGCATATTGTGACTCAGCCCTCGCTGCGGGTCAAAAAACAGTACTGATTTTTGGCGGCAAGACTGGATGGATCGGACAAAAATTGGTCCGTCTATTTACCGAACAAAATTATAAGGTCATCTGTGCTAAGGGTCGTCTCGAGAATAGGCTAGAGCTAGAAAGGGAAATTGATGCAGCGAATCCTGATTGTATTATTAATGCCGCAGGAGTAACCGGCCGCCCCAATGTTGATTGGTGTGAAACGCATCAGCGTGAGACCATCCGAGCGAACATTATCGGTGCATTAAATCTTGCCGATGTTGCCTGCGATTACAATATTCATGTAATCAATCTTGGTACCGGTTGTATTTATGAATATGATGAAGATCATTCTATTGGCGGTCGCGGATTTACCGAAGCCGATGAGCCAAATTTTGCAGGGTCATTTTATTCTAAAACAAAGATCTTTTTAGATAGTATGCTCCAGTCATATCCCAACGTTCTCAACTTGAGACTGCGCATGCCTATTTCGGACGATTTACACCCACGCAATTTTGTTACAAAAATTACCTCGTATAAAAAGGTAATAAATGTTCCCAATTCAATGAGCATTCTGCATGATCTATTACCATTAATTCCGCAGATGGCCGAACGCAGGCTGACGGGAAACTACAATTTTGTGAATCCCGGCGCTATTTCCCATAATGAAATCTTAGATCTTTATAAGAAATACATCGATCCAACATTTACCTATGCCAACTTTTCTATAGAAGAGCAAAACCGGATATTGGCCTCAAAGCGATCTAATAATACGCTGGATACCGCCAAACTATTAAAAGAATTTCCTTTCGTTCCCCCTATCAAAGTTGCGATGGTTGAGATGTTCAAGCGCATGCAATCTTCGCCCTGATCCGCACCCGATTGAAGTCAGCGGCAGTTTCTATATAATTTACTTCCCCTATACGCAACATAAGCAAAGCGAGTCGGAAATTTATTTCCAGCGCGCGCAGCGAGGTATAGGTGGCGTAGCCACTCAACCACTCATTTGAAACAATACTTTACAAGGAGTTGCCTATGTTTGAGAAAATACGGCCGTTATATGACCGTGTTCTGGTGCAACGTCTGGAAGACGAAAATAAGACCCCAGGCGGCTTATACATCCCAGAAAATGCAAAAGAAAAAGCCCAAACCGGGAAGGTAGTCTCAGTAGGAGCCGGGCGCTTAGTTGGCGACAAAGTGGTACCCCTTCAAGTCAAGGCCGGCGATACCATCTTTTTCGGCAAATATGCCGGTACTGATGCTGGCAGAGACCATCTTATTATCCGTGAAGAAGAAATTCTCGGCATCGTAGAAAACTAACAGGGCGAGCCCTGTACCCAAGGTCCCTTGCGCACTAAGCATTGTCATTTGATGATTTAGCCGTAGGCGATACGATGCCTCCTCAATTGAATTCTGCTGAGGGCTACCGCCCTCTATGCCACCCGCAATTAACAAGGAATTATAATCATGGCAGGAAAACGTATTCTATTCGGTGTCGAAGCCCGCGAGAAGATTCGCGCTGGCGTAGACACCCTAGCAGATGCAGTCAAAGTAACCCTCGGGCCCCGTGGCCGCAACGTTGCTTTCGACCGCTCATTTGGCTCCCCAGTCATTACCAAGGACGGAGTCTCAGTAGCTAAAGAAATCGAACTTAAAGACCGCCTAGAAAATATGGGCGCCCAAATGGTTCGGGAAGTAGCCAGCAAAACTGCGGATGTAGCCGGTGACGGTACCACAACCGCAACAGTTCTCGCCCAGGCCATCTTCCGCGAAGGTAACAAATATGTTACAGCCGGCGCTAACCCAATGGAACTTAAGCGCGGTATCGATAAGGCAGTAATCGAAGTCGTAAAGCAAATCAAGGCGACTGCACATCCAATTAAAGACAAGAAAGAGATCGAGCAAGTTGCTACCATCTCAGCAAATTCCGATGCCGCAATCGGCCAACTTATTGCGCAAGCGATGGAAAAGGTTGGACGCGATGGTGTGATCACCGTCGAAGAAGCAAAGGGTATGCATGACGAGCTAGACGTGGTCGAAGGTATGCAATTCGATCGTGGCTATCTCTCGCCGTACTTTGTAACCAATGCTGAAAAGATGGAAGCAGTAAGTAACGATCCGGTAATCCTGATCTATGAAAAAAAGATCAGCAGCATGAAAAGTCTGTTGCCGATCTTAGAGCAAGTAGCAAAAATCGGCCGTCAGCTGCTTATCCTTGCTGAAGACATTGAAGGCGAAGCGCTTGCTACTCTCGTAGTAAACCGCCTACGTGGCACACTCCAAGTATCAGCTGTTAAGGCACCAGGTTTTGGCGATCGTCGCAAAGCAATGCTTGAAGATATTGCCATCTTGACCGGTGGACGTCTTATCTCTGAAGATATTGGACTTAAGCTTGAAAACGTTACCCTCAATGACCTTGGTCAAGCCAAAAAGGCTGTTCTTACTAAAGACACGTGTACTATTGTAGACGGTCGCGGTGCACCGGAAAGCATTAAGGCCCGGGTTGCTCAAGTGAAAGCACAAATCGAAGCAACTACCTCTGACTACGACAAAGAGAAGTTGCAAGAACGACTTGCCAAGCTATCTGGCGGTATTGCTGTGATCAAAGTTGGTGCTGTAACCGAAACGGAAATGAAAGAAAAGAAAGACCGTATCGAAGACGCACTTAACGCAACACGTGCCGCAGTAGAAGAGGGTGTAATCCCTGGCGGCGGCGTAGCATTGCTCCGTTCGCAATTAGCGCTCGAGACTCTAAAACTTGAAGGTGACGAAAAGCTTGGTGCTCAGATCGTACGCCGTGCGCTCGAAGAACCATTACGCATTATTGCTCAAAACGCTGGCTTTGAGGCGTCCGTTGTCATTAACAATGTACGTGCAAGCAAAGATGCGCAAGGCTTTGATGCGAAATCGGGTGAATACGTAGACATGGTACAAAATGGTATCATCGATCCAGCTAAAGTAACCCGCACTGCATTGCAAAATGCATCATCAATTGCCGGGCTCTTGCTGACCACCGAAGCGATCATCTGCGAACTTCCAGAAGAAAAGAAGGATGCAGCTCATCGCCACGGCGGCGCACCCGACATGGGCATGGGCGGCGGCATGTACTAGAAGGGGACCGCTCCTTCACGCGGCTATGCAGTCAATGGCTTCGTAGTCAAGATTGCTGAGAATCCGTTCGTCCTGAGTATTTTGCTTAGCAAAATGTATCGAAGGAAACGAACGGTCAAATAAAAACTGGTCTTGTGAGTTTCAATAACTTACAGGGCCAGTTTTTTTATTGGGTTTAATTAATTACGAACTGATTGATCAAGAAGTTTGAACTCCAAGCTAACCCAGACCAGAGTGCTTAAAAGCGCAACAAAAAAACACCACACAGAAGTAAATGTATGTTGCCACCACCAATAAGAAATGGTCATTGAAACAAGGCCTAACAAGCCAAAAAGATGTAATATTCTTTTGCTACTAACAAACCAAGGAAGCGCCATGGGCACTAAGTAGAAAAGAAGGCCGTATTTTTCTGCCCATGCAGGTATTGAGAAATGATACGCAATTGAATGATGTAAAATTTCAACCGTGAACTGGTGGTATATTCCCATGTATAAAGCAGTAGCAGAAAATAATGCGCCGCAGACTGCCAGTATTTTAAGAGCATAAATACGCCAACGATCTTGTTCTAATGGCAATAACATATTTGGCACCCATAAGGGCCATAGAATGAATGCGAAGTACAAAAATAGAATAGCATCAGCGTGCGCCATTTCTGGGTTATTTGGCAAGCTGATCCATACCATTCCTTCCGCAAACTGTTGAACAGCAAATAAAAGAGGAATAGCTGCATAACCATAAACGTGTGGGCGTTGGCGCGCTGCTAATATAATACTGCGTGCACCAAGAACTGATAAAACACCTGCGGTCGTAAAGCTAGCCGTAGCTGAAAAGCACATTGTTTTCTCCTTTTTATAAAAAACTCTTGACTTAGATCTTCACCCGTATGCTACTATGACCGGGTGATTAAGCAAAGTGAAGGATAATGATGGCAAAGAAGAAAACGGCGACACGCAAAAAAACAGTTAAAAGATCGACCCATTCAAAAAAGCGAGCGTCACCAAAAAAAAGCGCGCGCTTAACTAGTTCATTGAAAACGTATCGAAAAAAACGGAATTTTGCCAAAACATCAGAACCATATAGCACGCCACGAACATCTGTTCTAAGAAATGCCAATCAGCCCATCTTCGTTGTTCAAAAACACGCAGCCTCTCATCTGCATTATGATTTCCGTCTAGAGTTTCGTGGCGTGCTCAAATCGTGGGCTGTACCTAAAGGAATTCCTACTAAGCTAGGCGTAAAGCATCTCGCTGCACCAACTGAAGACCATCCATTAGAATGGGCTAAATTCCAAGGAACGATTCCCGCAGGTGAGTATGGTGCTGGCACGGTAGAAACATGGGATCACGGTACCTATCAAAATATTAAAGAGATCGATGGCAAAAAAATACCTATGAGCAAATGTCTTGAGATGGGACGTGTCGAAGTGTGGCTTGAGGGCAATAAGCTTCATGGAGGCTATGCTCTTGTACGCGCCGGACATCCTGATACGGAACATGGTGAAAAGGAATATTGGCTAATCTTAAAAATGAGAGCTGCTAAGTCCAAAAAAAGGCTTAAGGATTGGACTGATGGCGATTAAGATTCTTCCAAAGAAATCAGTATTAAAAAAAGAAAACCCCGAACTTAAATTAGGGCGTCACGCAGTCGAAATAACCCATCCAGACCGCGTCTGGTTTCCAAAAGATGGTTATACCAAAGGTGATATCGTCAAATATTATGCCGATATAGCTCCTACCATGTTGCCATATGTAAAGGACCGTGCAATTACAATGCTGCGCTATCCTGATGGCATTCATGGGGAGCATTGGTTTCACAAAGAAACACCTGATTATTTTCCATCATATATCAGGCGAGCTACGGTAGAAAAGCAGGGTGGTGTGGTGCACCAGCCTGTATGTAACAATGAAGCAGCTATTGCATATCTAGCCAATCAAGGATGTCTCATATTCCACATTTGGCTGAGCAAAATAACTAAACTTAATTACCCTGATCGTCTAATTTTTGATCTGGATCCATCGGGAAGATTTAAGGTTGATAACGCAAAAGCATTTGCTGAAATTCGAGCTATTGCCCTGGATTTGCGAGATTTATTTGAAGATATTGGGTTGCATCCTTTTCCCATGTTAACCGGGTCTCGCGGCATGCACGTAGTTTGCCCGCTTAAGCCAACAAATACATTTGATGATGTGCGCCATTTTGCGCAAGATATGGCTACGTTTATGGCGAAGTTGAATTCAAAAAAACTTACGACAGAAGTGCGAAAAAATAAACGCGGTCATCGCCTCTTCTTAGACACCGCCCGAAATTCATATGCCGCCACAGCTGTTGCGCCTTATTCGGTTCGTCCTTACGACGGAGCTCCAGTTGCTACGCCATTGCATTGGGATGATATTCAACATGATAAAAAATTATCCTCGCAGAGTTACAATATAAAAAACATTTTTGAGCGCTTAAAGGAAGATGGGGATGCTTGGAAAGATATTAATAAGCACGCTGTATCAATAAAGACGCCGCAAAAAAACTTTGAAAAATTGATAGAGAAAATTCAGTAAAATCCAATTTGGATGAAGTCATCAAGGTAATGTTACTTTTCTTTGTGCAACTTAACGTGTAAAGAATAGACTGCTTCTTCATGCGGCAAACAACGCTCATCTGCTATATTCCGGCATTCATGTAATGATTCGATCAGTTCCGGGATGTTACCAAGCACATCACAATGTGAGAACTCTGCGTGCCCAGCAGAAGCGCCATTTAAAAAGAGGCGGCCTTGCAGCATATTATCTTGTGGCACAAATTCTCGGGCCGAAAAGAATGGACATTTCGGTACGTGTCTTTTTTTGCCCGATACCGGATGCGGTACACTTCTTCTCATTGAAGCATATAGGCCTTGCGGATCGGCAATCTGTCCGAAATCAGATCGTGAATACAATACATAAATATTTTGAAACATGGGATCTTTGATGCAATATGAGGTAGCACACTGCACCGGGCATGCAAGCAAAATGAGCTCACTAATACGCAATCGCGGATCATTTTTATCTAATGGATTGGCAATATTGGCTAAATTTAACGCCACATTCCCACCATGGCTATGGCAGATAAGCCAAATCTTTGGCGCTCGACCAATATCGGCTTTTATTTGGGCCACTAAGTCACTTAATTGATTGTGTAAATCACGAAGCTGCGCCTTCACGTTCAATAAAACTTAATTGACCGCTCCAACCGAAGGCATAAAACTGATCATATTGATAGCTGTGAGGGTATCGTTCGCCTAATATTCGCGCACACGTACGGTATCGGCTTTGTTCATGGAGATTATCTACATGTGTTAAGCCATGCGGAACTGTTTTTACCTGCCAGGGGAAGATAGTGCCATGGATCCAAACCGTAATATGGGGAATAACTTCTGGCTGGACTGCTTGATTTCGAGGCCTTTGGCAACGGCGCGTGCCTGAAGTTACTTGTGGTTGATCACACGATTGCTCTTTGATATTAACCCAATGCTTAATTACCCGGTGTCGATAGCAGCCAGGCAGAATGAGTAAGAAACTGAGTGTAAAAAGAATATTGCGATACAACATTTTGAATCTATACAGGTGAGGGCGAAACTTACTTACAGCGTGTGGTTTGGCATATTTTACCGTTTAACCATGGTAACTATGGCATTAGCTGTGCTCATAATAGCAGGAGTAGGATTTCCCGTCATTGCCGATTGCACAATACCCGTGGCTAAAGCAGCAATGGTTTGTATGAACTTTTCATCTTCCTGATTATTTTTCTCCCGCCGCGATTTTTTGCCGCTCCGTTTTTTCTGAAGTCCAGCTTGCATTTCATCTGCATCCGCTTGTTTGTTGGTCGCAATCATTGCTTGAGCGGCAGCCATCTGCAAAAAGGAGTAAAAATTTGGATCATCCGCTGAAATGCTTACGCCATTAATAGTGACGGTTACTTCATTGGCAGCTTTATCTCTAGCCACAATTAAATTTGGTAACAGTAGTGATACCAATGCAATAAATACAACAATCTTTGCCATACATCATCCCTTTTTATTAAACAGTATAGGATCAATGTAGCAATGGCGAAGTGAAGAATGCAGCAGTTTGTATTAAAACTGAACGATCAATCAGTAGAAATCGGCTGATTTGCCGGTTCCTGAAAAATTAGAACTTCATGAACTCGGGTGGGCGTAGCATGCTGAATTTGGAAACAATAATTGTGGTATGTAATACGTTCACCTTTACGAGGTAAATGTTGTAGCTGTTCAGCCAAAAAGCCGCCTAAAGTGATTGAAGTTTCAGTTTCAAAGGTATATCTAAAACCTCAGAAAGCTCTTCCAATGGAACGCCAGCATCGACAAGCCATCCGCCTTGTTTAAGCGGTACGATTTTGTCTGATACGGCTTCATGTTCATCAGCAATTTCACCGACAATTTCTTCCAACACGTCTTCGAGAGAAACCAATCCCGAAATACCACCAAATTCATTAACTACAATTGCGATATGCATGCGCTGTTGCTTGAATTCTCGCAATAATTGGTTGACCTTGCTGCTTTCAGGTACAAACATGATTGGTCTCAAAAATTGGCGGAGCAAGGGAGTTTTTCCTGGTTCAGTTGAAAGTAGCAGTGAAAAAATATCTTTCTGATACACCATGCCAATAATATTTTCTTGGCGTCCATCATATACCGGTAGACGTGAAAAATGCTTTGTCTTAAATACATTTAATGCGTCTTCGATTGATGCATCTACGTTGATCGACACAATATTGGTGCTCGGCACCATAATCTCTTTGACGGGGGTTTGGCTGAGTGAAAAAATACTTTGCAGCATTTCAGTTTTTTCACTTTCCATGAGCCCTTTTTCATCAATATAATCAATAAGGAATTTTACTTCTCGTTCAGAGGTCAGTGTTTCAACGCCTTGCTCAGCTTCTTTGCCCCAGATAAGTCGTATAAGCCCTTGGGTAAAACTGCCCAATAGGTTAGCTATCGGGTTTAGGATGATATAGAGCAAATTGATAAGCCACAAAATTGAAGGGAAAAAGCGTTCGCCATACATTTTGGCAAAATTCTTAGGGATGATTTCACCAAAGATCAAAATTGATCCGGTGGCAATTGCTACACCTGCTGAAAAGCCAAGACCGCGTGAATAGTTAAGGTCGGTAAAGATTTCTTCCATCAAATTCGTAATGGTTGCTGCGGCTGTGGTATTAGCCAAACTACTTGCGATGAGAATCATTATGAGCACGCGGTGGGGTGAATGCTCGAGAACCGAAAGAATCCCTTTATAGCTCGTACTTTGATATTGGTGAGCTACTTCTTTGAGTCTAAAGAGTCTGAGGCCAGTGATGGTTGTTTCGAGGAAAGAAAAGAGCGCTGTAAATAACAGCGCTATAAAAAAACTTATTAATGAAACTAAATGGTCCGAAGCCATATAATCCTCAAACTCTCCTGATTTCCTATTGACTGCCTACATTGCAGTTGATTGCGAAGTGGGTTCAGGGCAAGCCCTGGTTATTCTACTGGTTCGCTGCCACCACCGGTAGGCATATTATCAAACTCTTTATCAAAAAAGGAGACGAGCTTCTTAGCCCGGCCCGGAGCACGCAACTTACGTAAAGCTTTTACCTCGATTTGGCGAATGCGTTCACGTGTTACGGCAAAATCCTTACCAACCTCTTCAAGAGTATGTTCAGATGCAACATCAATACCAAAGCGCATCTTTAACACTTTTTCTTCGCGTGGTGTAAGTGTTTTTAATACTTCGCGTACTTTTTCTTTTAGATCATTATATGCAACGGTATCCGAAGGTGCGGTTTCATTTTCATTTTCAATGAAATCCTTAATGAATGCATCTTCGCTATCGCCAACTGGTGTCTCGAGTGAGATCGGCTCTTTTGAGATCTTGATAATATTCTTGATCTTCTTCTCGTCCAGGTTCAGTTCTTTTGCAAGCTCAGCATAGGTAGGTTCACGCCCATGCTCTTGGAGGAAGGTGCGCTTAATTTTGTTGATCTTGTTTAAGGTTTCAACCATATGCACTGGCACACGGATGGTGCGAGATTGGTCGGCAATTGCTCGTGTAATGGCCTGGCGAATCCACCAGGTGGCATAGGTAGAAAATTTAAATCCGCGTTCAAATTCAAATTTTTCAACCGCCTTTAACAAACCGATGTTACCTTCTTGTATCAAATCCAAGAAGTGGAGACCACGGTTTACATACTTTTTCGCAATATTAACCACAAGCCGCAAGTTTGCCTTTGCTAAATCATCTTTAGCCTTTTTATCTCGATTTTGGGCAATCAATAATTGGCGATTTAACCGTTCAATTTCCGGTCGCGATAAGCCAAGCTCACCCTCCAGCTTCCTGATCGCCTTACGCGCACTGCGCACATTGCGATCCATCTCTTCTAGTAAAGCTTTTTGCTCTGCAGTCGGCTCGATGCCTTTTCTGCTAATCTGCTTTTGTAGCTGCGTAAGTGCTTGCGTATCACCGGCGATAAGCGTGTCTTTTTCACGCATTTTTTCCAGCGTCTTTTCTATACGCTTGCCAATCTTTTTGATGAATTTATTTGCTACGCGAATGGTTTTAATGGTTGCGCAAACCTGTTCTTTATTTTCGCGCACTTTTTGCAACATTTCCTTTTTTGCTGCTTCACCTTCAGGGCCTTCAACCAATCTTGGGCGGTATTGGTGGTAAATGCGCTGCTCATTTTCAACCAGTTCTTTTATCTTATTGATAATATCAGCTAGCTTCTTTTTCTCATTTTCAAGTTTTGGCAGGTTCTCTTCATCATATTCAGCAAACTGGATGACGTCCTTGAGCGCGATAGAGTTTTTGCCAAGGCGTTCGCCGATAATTAGAAATTCTTTGTGAACTGAAGGGAATCGTGAGATTGCGTCAATTGAATCACGCTTTGCCGTGGCAATGGCATCAGAAATAACAGTTTCAGTTTTCTTATTAAGAAGGGGGATCTTACCAATATCACGTAGGTAATGTTTAACACCATCGGCAGCAGGTGCTCCCGGTTCACTGACAATTGTTTTCTCTGCAGGCTCTTCGGCTTCCTCTTCCTCTTCGGCGGCAGAAGCAACTGGCTCGGAAGCTTCTTCTTCCTCGGTATGGAGTTCCATAGAGGTTTCAAGTTTAGCTTTTAGATCATGCTCAACATTCAGAGTTTCATCTTCTTCAAACTCATTGATGGCAGGTTCGGCTTCCAATTCTTCAGCCATAACCAACTCAACATTTTCTTTTTCGAGCGCCCGCATCAACTCATTTGCTTCAAATTCAGCAAGATGATTTTTTTCAATGAACTCAGCTAATTCTTCGTAGCTCAATGCGCCCGCAACCTTTGCCCGCTCGATGAGCGAGGCAACCAGGGGAGCTTTGGCCTCTTGTGCCATCACAGCTTCTACAGCCTTGGTCATTTTCTTTTCGCCAACGATCTTCTTTTCGCCCGTTACTTTGACTGGCGGTTTTGGTGTTGGCATTGGTTGGATTTTTTTCTCACTTACTGGTTTCGTTGGCAGGGAAGGCTTTGGCGCCATGTGAGGTTTAGCTGCCGTAGCATGCTCAACTTTTGGTTGCGGCTTGATTGATGGGGTTGCCTTCTTCTCGATCGGTTTGGTTGAAACCGGAGTTTTAGGCGTAGCTTTTGGTGCCTGAGGTGCTGGCTTCTTACCAACAATAGCCTTCGCAACGGCGGTTGCCTTGGCAAAGATTGTTTTAGCCAATGAAGCTACTTTTGAGGGTGCTTTCTTTTGCTCTTGTGCTTTTGCACTTGACGTTTTGGTATTGGAACCTTTTGGGGTATCAAGCTTTTTAGGCGCTACTTTAGCTTGTGCGGGAGCCGTTGCTTTTGATTTTATAACTGGCTTTGCAGAATGTTTTTTTGTGTTGTTTTTTGCCATGTTGTTTTGCCCCTAAGTTATGCTTGCCGCATGTTATGCTTCAACTCTTCAAATTTTGCTAACAATTCTTGAACGCGCGCTTCGTTGCGTTCTGCTTGTGCCGTTGCTAATGCGATGCGTAAATCATGCATCTGGGTTTGCCATTGTTTCTTCTGAAACTGTTGAAATAGTTGTTCGATAGTACGAATATCCTCTTCATCACTGAGTATGAGCTGTGCTGTTAATTGTTGTTGTTCTGCTGGTAGGGTTGCTATGAATTCTCCCAGGCCACATTCTGGTTGCGCCATACGCGCCTGCAAAATCAGTTGTATCTGTGGCGAAAAGGTAGAAATTATATTAGCAGATAGCACTTTTTCAAAGGATAACGTGCCCGAAAGTATAGCAGAAGCCAGTTTTTTCTCTATGAGGGGTAGTTCGGGACTTGGTTCATCTTCTTCATTTTTTGTTGACTCAGAGATTGGAGGCCCCTCAACCTTATGTGACGAACGCTTTTCAAGTCGAACCTCCTCTAATACTATTTGGGTCGGAACACCCATTATGCCGCTCGCCTGCTGGAGCAGTAATCCCTGTTTTAAGGGCTCGGTTATGTTGCGAAGTAGGCTAATGATTTTATGACCAATCTTTAACTTTTCAGCCAGGGGCAGCTGGGTAAAACCGGTACCAAGACTATCAATATAAAATGTAAAAAGGTCTTTGGCCTGAGCTATGTATTGGTCTAGGGGACCGACTATATTTTCGGAATCAGGTGTTCCCTGATTCCGTTGTTGCGAAGCAACAAATCCTGGTGTGCAGGGAGGAGTCCCTGCTGGGAGCAGGGCGAAGCCCGCTAATACCGATGCCGGATCTTGGCCTGGAGGAAGGGTGATGACCTTGAGTTCCAAGTTAACTTCCCAGCAGAGTTCGGCTAGCCGGAGCATGGCCTTTTGGCCAGCGGCATCACCATCATATAAAACATAAACAGTGTGAACGTGGCGGGATAATAGTTTAAGGTGCTCGGAGGTGCAGGCAGTACCAAGGGTGGCTACGGTATTGGTATAACCGGCCTGTGCCATGGCAATGCAGTCGGTATATCCCTCAACCAAAAATACAGTGCCCTTTTGATGCATGGCCGATTTTGCCATATCGAAGCCAAATAGCAGAGATCCTTTTATAAAAAAATCATGCTCGCGTGAGTTATAATACTTAGCCCGCTCATCTTTTTCTCTGAAGACACGCCCGCCAAAACCACACATCCGGCCAACCTGATCTTTAATGGGGAATAAGAGGCGCTCTTCAAATGGGGAATAGAGCATCTGCCGCCCTTGTTCTACCAAGTGCCAATTCAATAGATCATCAATCAGAAATTTCTTTGTTGCCAGATGAGAAATAAGTAGCTTAAGCCCCGGACCGCCGGGCAGATAACCAATGGACCATTGTTTTAAAGTCTCAGCCGTGAATCCACGCTTAATAAAATAATTTAATGCTATTGGTGTTTTGAGTAACTGTTCGTGAGTCCAAGCGGCTACCGTGGCATAGAGCTCATGAAAACGTTTCCGCTCATCAGAGGAGCTAGAACCATGTGCGGCTGTAAGAAGCTCCGGGGGAACTTCAAGTTGATAGCGCTCGATTAAGAACTTTGCGGCATCCAGCGGTGCACAATGTTCCGCTTTTTCTATAAAACCAATTACATCGCCGGTTACATGGCAACCGAAGCAATAAAAAATCTCTTTAAGCGGACTGACCGTAAATGATGCAGTCCGTTCACTATGGAAAGGACACGGCCCTTTGTAATAACCACCGGCCTTTTTAAGCGCAGCATATTCTGATGCTACATCCAGTATTTGAATACGTGATTTTACGAAGGTGAATAGGTTTGAGGCCATGATCTTTTTTCTCTGATTCTAAAGATTAAAAGTGAGATCGCGGCCGGCGTTATGCCGGGAATAAGAGACGCTTGTGCAATTGTTTGCGGCTTGAACTTAATGAGCTTTTGTTTGAGCTCAGTCGACAATCCCTCAATGCCGTTAATGTCTAACCAGTCCGGAATTTTTAGTTCTTGAAACATGCGCGCTTTTTCTACTTCCTTAAGCTCACGCGCAATGTATGGGCCATACTGAATTTCTGCCTGAACACTCAATAATGCCCGATCGGAAAGTTCTGAATTGAGTGCTCGAAGTTCGGCATGCCTAGATAAGGTTGAGTTAATCTCGCAGATTGTTTGGTCACAGTTATTGATTTCAGGTTGATCTGACTGCGGAGCGAGAGATTGCTCCTCGGGTCCAGGGCCTCGCCCTGGTAAAAACATCTCGAACAGTTGCTGCGGTGTCTTGCTTGCCTTTAGTTTTTTAACCGTATCATCAACCAATTCTTTTTCGCGTTTTATAGCAGAAAACAATGGATCATCTATTAAACCTAAAGCATGGGAGCGAGTGCCTAGGCGATCAAAAACGTTATCCTGCCGCAATAACAATCTTCGTTCAGCGCGAGAGGTAAACATTCGATATGGTTCATCAACACCCAGGGTAACCAGATCATCGATCATAATACCTATATAACTTTCTTGCCGGTCGAGAATGAAAGCCTCTTGAACTCCTTTTGTCTTTAACGCTGCATTAATTCCCGCAATGATTCCTTGGCCAGCGGCTTCTTCATAACCAGTAGTGCCATTAATTTGTCCCGCGCAAAAGAGACCGGAAATCTTTTTGGTTTCTAATGAGTGATTGAGCTGGTTTGGTAAAATAAAGTCATATTCTACTGCATAGCCCGGGCGAACAATGGTTGCATTTTCAAACCCCTGGATTGTGCGCACATATTGAAGTTGGACTTCATAGGGCAAAGAGGTCGAAATGCCGTTTGGATAAATTTCTTCTGAAGAGGCGCTTTCCGGTTCTACAAAAATTTGATGAGAAGTTTTATGAGGGAAGCGAGCAATCTTATCTTCAATGCTTGGGCAATAGCGCGGGCCAATTCCTTTAATATTACCACTGTACATGGGCGAAAGGTGAAGATTGTCTGCAATAATTTTATGCGTCTGTTCATTGGTTCGCGTGATATAACAATCGCGCGTTGTTTGCACTTCTAATCCATTGAACTCAAACAAATAGGTGAGCTTTTCAGTTTCCTGTTTTTCCATACGACTGAAATCCAAGCTCGAACGCAATAAGCGCGGAGGTGTTCCGGTTTTTAGCCGACCCATTTCAAGACCAAGTTTATGGATGAAGGTAGAAAGATTTGCGACCGCCTCTTCTCCCTGGCGACCAGCAGAATAGTTAGTTTGGCCGACATGGATGAGCCCTTTGAGGAATGTACCGGTAGTAATAACAACAGCGGGTGCAGTATACGAAGCACCTTCACGCGTTTTCAAACCGCGAATCTCATTGTTTTCAATAAGCAACTCTTCCACCATACCTTGGACAATCGTAAGATGTGGCGTTTGCGCCAAGGTTTCTTGGGCTAGTTTGTTGTAGGCATGTTTGTCGATTTGCAATCTGAGGCCATGAACCGCCGGACCTTTGCTCGTATTAAGCATGCGAGCTTGTAGATAGGTTTTGCTGCAGAGCTTGGGCATTAAACCGCCCAGGGCAGCAATTTCAAATACAATGTGGCCTTTGCCAACGCCGCCGACTGCCGGATTGCAGGGCATATAACCAATGCGATCAATGTTGAGGGTAACTAATAACGTGCGCCGGCCCAAACGTGCTGCGGCGTAGGCAGCCTCAATACCAGCGTGGCCACCACCGACCACAATAACATCAAAATCGTATGTTGAATTGCTCATAATTTTTGTAATACTTCGGATTTCTAAAAGGTCATGGTAGTGTAGTGGAAATTATCTGGGGTGCAAAAGCATTCTTGGACCTATTCAGATTAATTCTTCGCAAAAGATTTGACTAGAAATCCGATAATCCTGAGTTGATCGAAGTTGGGGTCCCCGAACTTGGGTTCCCTCTCAGGGTGAGTTTGGGGTAAAAGGATCAGAGCGGAAAGAAGGTATTCGCTGACCCATAAAAATAAATTCAGTAAATTCATCAACGCAATATTATGAACCCAATCTTACTACCCATTTACGGCCCAGTTTCCATCCAAGCCTGGGGCTTCATGATAGTCTTAGGCTTATTGATCACCACCTATCTTATGCGTCGCGATCCTAGTAAAGATATGACTGACGACCAGTTATATACCCTTATAACGGGCTGTATTATCTGGGGGGTTATCGGATGCCGACTTCTCTATATTGTAACAACACCTGATATGACGTTATGGGATCGTGTTTTTTCCTTGAGCGGTGGTGCGATTTTGGGCGGTATCATAGCCGACATTTTATTCATTGTTTGGTATGCCAAGCATATCGGCAAGCCTGCATTTAAAGTTCTTGATTTTGTTGGCCTGTATACGCCTTTTCTCTATTCCTTTGGCCGCATCGGCTGTTTTTTTGCCGGTTGCTGCTACGGCGCACCGACTACAATTGCTTGGGCGGTAACCTATACCCATCCTGAATCCGCAGCTCCATTATGCGTTGCTTTACACCCAAGCCAACTATATAGCTCAGCTTCATTGGCGGTCATTTTCATTTTTTTATATTGGATTCGGCCACGATTATCCCATTCAGGACAATTAATTTCCCTGAGCGTCTTTCTCATGAGCATGGAACGGTTTGTTAATGACTTCTTCCGTGAAGAGCATGGCTCTGGCTTGATTAGTCAAATGCAATGGTTAGCACTTGGAATGGCTGTTTTGTCTGCAATAATGTTTGTGGCTGTGAGCTGTAAACGACGTTAGAGCTTTGAAAGTTCGCAAAAGGCTTCGTTATATTCCCTGAGCGTTTCTTCTAGAACTTGTTGGAATTTCTTTTCTTTGCTGACTGCAGAAGTTTCACGTTTCTTAGGAATAGCTGTTTTTTGGTGCCAGCTTTTTTAGTTGGCTGCCGACCAATGTTCTTTTTTAATTTCTTAATTTTTCGTCCGATTAATCTTCAATAACTGCTGATTCATGTGGCTTAAGAAGTATCAACTTTGTATTGATATGATCTTCAAAATTATTAGAAACCCGTCTCAATTTTAATAACACATACCCATCGTCAGGCATACATTTTTCTCCAAAGGTCAAGAGATTATGGAATGTTGCTCGGCCGCAGGATTCAACTAGATAATTTGGATATCCTTCGTTATCAAATGTTGTTGCAAAAACAAGTGTGTCACCATTATAAGGATCAGTTTTTCTTATTTCGACCTGACGCGCAGAGTGTTGTGGAGAGCTGGCAAGCATGAGCATACTTATTAGTAAACCGATAAGTTTCATTCGATTCCTTCCAATTTGATGTGTGCAATGTCTAATTAAAACATTGATTCATTATAATCTATTTAATTTAATGAGCTTCTGTTCTCAAAAATCGATCAGCATCAATAGCGGCCCTGATACCGTCACCGGCTGCAATGCCCGCTTGGTGGTAGTCGCTATCAGCAACATCACCCGCAGCGAAGACACCAGGAATAGAAGTTTTTTGGCTTTGACCAGATACCGCAATGTAGCCATGTTTATCAAGCTTGAGCTTGCCGCGAACTAAAGAGCTATTTGGTTCATGACCGATAGCAATGAAAACGCCGTCGACTGGCATAGTTGTTGGTCCTGCGCGTTTTGTAGTATCAACAATCTCAAGGTCCAATATCTTTTTTTGTCTCTTCTTTTCTGGATCTTGTATCGTTTTGCCTGACACGCTTTTTATTTCGGTATTGAAGCGAACTTCTACATTCTTCGCCTCAGCTACTCGCTTTTGCATGATATCTGATGCGCGGAATTTTGGAGCGCGAACAAACATGGTTACTTGTTTAGCATATACTGCAACCTGAAGAGCTTCTTCAATCGCCGCATCGCCGCCACCGACAACTACCACTTGTTTATTCTTGTATAACGGAGCATCGCAGATCGCGCAGGTGCTTATACCGTCGCCTAATAGCTCCTGCTCGCCAGGAACCCCAAGCATTTTTGGATTGGATCCAGTAGCAATAATTACCGAGCGGGCCAGAACTTCTGCTCCATCATCAGTTTTGATCGCAAATGGCCGTTTTGATATATCAAGATTTGTAACTACATCTTCAAGATGGTGGGCGCCATAGGAAGTTGCTTGTTCAGAAAGATGACCCATAAGATTCATGCCGCCAGTGCGAGAAACACCAGGCCAGTTTTCGATAGCTGAGGTTTTGCTGAGTTGCCCACCTGGCGTATTGCCAGTGATAACTAGCGTGTTATTGCCGAGTCGAGCACCATAAAGCGCTGCACTCCATCCCGCGGGGCCAGATCCAATGATAGCAATATCAACAAGTTTCGGTTGCTGTGCGGCATGGATTGAGCTACAAAACAAACCAAGGAATAATAAGAAAGAATAATGCTTCATTAGGCCTTTTTCCCTTTCAACGCGGCATCGCGTGATCTATTTCTTTTTAGTTTCCATTAATGGATTAAGGCGCATTATCAACGCAGGCCACTTCATGGGGTCAGACGTTAAAAATTCTCTCTTAAAGTCTGAAGGCAAAAGACTTTTAATATGTGGTTTGCCTAATTTATTTTTTAATTCAAGTATTTTGTTTTCACCTAAGCAATCGATAATGGCATCACGTAAGGAAGTATACACACCTTCACTATCGTCGCACAAGATTTCCGATAGGGCTAAGAATGTATCTAGCTGTGAAAAGCAAGTAATGTTGGTTGGAACAACAAAAGGTTTTTTAGGGCCACGCATCAACTGTTCGGCAAGTTTATTAAATACAGCTTCACGCATTTCTCGTGGCATGTGGCGAATAACCTCCGCCTTTTCCTCATATGAAGCAGCGAGTAACGCTTGGGCATCTATAAGTTCCATTTCCCCTGTGCCTGATCGTTTTGGAATGCGATTAACTTCTGCCTCAAGCATGTATCCAACGAGTTGATCTATAAGCTCAGGTTTGATTTGATCACGATGCTCAAGGTATTCATGTCGCACCTTAGGACCACGGGGTGCACTCGCCTCTGCCATTGATGCATAAGCACATGTCAGGAGTGTGATCGAAAATGCGATGTTCTTAATATTCTTTTTCATGATAGTTCTCCAAGGTTAAAACCTTCGACGACTCTAGCGCCCAATCATTCTCCATTTTTGAGCGGTTCTTTTTCCCCGAGCCGTTAAATTATATGTCTTGTAGTTCCTTACTTTCCTTTTAAGGGTAACGGCCATTCTAATGGGCAAAACTCAATAGTCAAAGCCTTTTTGTACATATAGAAATGTTTACCATTGATTATTTTACGCTGCCTGAGTTATAGAATAGAAGAATGCATATTGCGAATTTTAGTTATTTCGATGCCTTGAGAATTGCCTGAATGATGTCATGACTTAGATAGTCGCAGAACCTCTTGGTTTGATCCTCAACGCTCGGGTTCCCCTTTTAGGATGAGATTGGGGTAAATGAATATCCGCGATGATGACATGCAAAGAAAACAGGTTCATAAGGTCTTTATGCCTTCAAAAATTTAAGTAATAAGTTAACTTTGCAAAGCAGTTAAAAGTTTTAGGACCCCATGCTCTATCATTTAGCCCAACAATTAACATCGATTGCCCATGCATTTAATGTAATCCATTATGTGAGCTTCCGCTCAATAGCGGCGCTCCTTACAGCGCTCATCTTTTCTTTTTTGTTTGGGAACTGGTTCATTGAAAAATCAAAACTTTTTTTCCGCGCCAAAGCTCGGGAATGGACGCCTGAAAACCACCGAGCAAAAGATGACATGCCAACCATGGGTGGCATTTTTATCATTGCGACTACCATTTTTACCACATTACTTTGGGCAAATTGGTCTAAGCCGCAAGTGTGGCTCATGATGGCCTGCATCATTGGTAATGGCGCAATCGGGTTTTGGGATGATTGGAAGAAGATCAAATTTAAAAAAGGTATTTCAGCACGCACAAAATTTTTGTTGCAAATAGGTTTCGCAACCGCTTTGGTAATCGCCTGGCTGATGATGACTAGCACATCAACAATGGTAACTGTGCCATTCTTTAAAAACTTTAATCCCGACCTCGGATTATTCTTTATCCCGTGGGCTGTCTTTATTTTGGTAGGCACTGCAAATGCCGTGAACCTAACCGATGGGCTTGATGGCTTAGCCATGGGCTCACTAATCCCAAATTTTATTACTTTCTCAATTATTACCTACTTAGCAGGGCATGTGTTGCTTGCTCAATACTTGCACATCCCATTCGCCGATAGCGCAGAAATTACGGTAATAGGATCAACGCTCGTCGGTGCATCGCTTGGTTTTTTGTGGTACAACGCTTATCCCGCTCAAATTTTCATGGGCGACGTTGGCTCATTAGCTTTGGGTAGTGCTCTCGCCTTTATGGCACTGTTAGCAAAAGAAGAACTATTACTTGCCATCGCCGGTGGCTTATTTGTCGTCGAAGCTTTATCCGTGATCATCCAAGTCTGGTCATTCCGCTATCTCGGCCGCCGCTTATTCAAAATGGCGCCTATTCACCATCATTATGAACTCAAAGGATGGCAGGAATCTAAAATCACCGTTCGCTTTGGCATTATCTCATTAGTTCTATGCTTGCTTGCGTTATTAACATTAAAGATGCGGTAAACAAAAAAGCTCCCCGATTTACGAGGAGCTCTGATTCTGAACATTGTCTTGTTGTATCTCGTAATTTGCTTTCAATTCATTTAGCTTATTTTGCAGATTGCAGCAGATTTTTGTAGGCCATATCAATCTTCTTAAACGCCTCGGTTGCAAGATCTATTTTTTCTTTTTCGGGCAGAGTTGCAAGATCAGGCTCAGCATACCTTGATTTAGCTGGCTCTTCAGTGATTTTATCTGGGTGCCATGCTTTAGCCATTTTACGATATGCAGTTTTTACCATTGTTTTATTTTTGGCATTATTAGCTGAAAGGCCTAAAATCTCTGCGTTGCTGGCGTTAGGCTTTACCTTAAGGACGGTATACCATCCAAGTGGTTGGGCGGCAGCTTTAGGTTGCGCTGGCTTTTGACTGGCCCTAAATTTTTCCAATGGTCCAACATCCACGACCTTAATATCTTTTGCGAGAACATTGCCTTTGATTGCTATTCCATAAGATGTTTGCGGCTCAATCTTGTAAGCACCACCTGAGTAAACAATACGTATAGCCAGCTCTCTCATATTCTTGGTGTCAAACTGGTAGACGAAGGCAGCCTCGGGTTTTGATTCTTCGTAAAATAATATTTGGGGTTTGTTGGCCGGCACCAAGTCATGACCTTCTGACACATTCGCCGTAATTGCAGTCGAAGACACCATACCAGGTAAAGTATTTGCAGGCCCGCTAAAGCGAGGTTTTTTTTCATCTGTGCCGATAACATAAACAAATGGTGAATTGGTTTTGTTTAGGAATCTAAGTTTGATGGTCGCTTGTGAAGCCAAACAGGCTGAAGCCCATAATCCAAAGGTGAGAATCATTAGTTTCTTCATAGTCTTTCCTTTTTTTAAAATTATTTATTCAACCCCGTTTGAGGCTTTCTCAAATACAGGGTCAGCACTAATTGTAAGGCAGAAGGGGGAGGTGATTTCAAGGGTTTTGGTAGCGGCATAGCGGAAAATGCCCGGAGACGTGTCAATGCTCTGACTGCCGAATGTTTACGTTTGCGATTATCGTGCTGATCCATCCGCGCCTGCTCCCATTATTAACCTTGAAAATGCGGTAAATAAAAAAGCTCCCCGATTTACGAGGAGCTCTGATTTAGAAGAAAAGTTATTTGCCACAAAAGAGTGCATCTAATCCATGATTAAGTGCTTCAAGACCCATAACAGTGCCAATGATTCCACCGGTTAAATTGGCTAAACAATCTGCATTTGGCCCAATCAATTTGCGAGTGCTATAGGCTCCGCCTAAAAAGATCATTGACTTTAAAAGGCTCTTGATCCTTCTTGCCTCTTTCTCTGTGAAAAAAGATCTAATCTCATTAGCTGCATTTTCTGCAATTCCAAGCTTAGCTGTTTCAGCAATTGGTTGTGTTTTAAGAGGTGTTGTAGGTGTAGCTGTTTGTGCCATTACTGGGAAAAATGATAGTCCCGTTAATGCGATAAGTGTTAATTGCTTGATATTCATAATGATCTCCACATAAAATAGTTAGCGTTAAAAATTGGTTTCGGGTGCCGGCCACAAAACGGCATCTCTCTTTGCAGGATCCTGAAGAGCTTGCTCAAGCCTTTTCAGTTGTTCTTGCACATCAAGGCGTACATTCGCAGGAGTCTTTTTGTTGGCAAGAAGTTCTTTGCAAGAAGTTATGCCGGCCTTGATCATCTGCTCTTCAGAAAGAATTTGTTCGGCATCAGATGACTTTGTTTGGCTATCGAGTTTTCGTAAGCCAGGCGTATATAAATTCCAGTTTGGTCTGCGTTCAAATAGATATGGACAAATTGCTCGAACTAAATGTTCAACCGATATGATACCCATTCCAGCTGCCAAAATATCGCCAAATATTGCAATGAATGCCGGTGTGTAAGAGGCAACTTTGTGAGTTCCATATGCACCGCCGAAAAAGAGCATGGATTTTACCAAGTGATTAAGCTGTCTTTTTTCTTCATCATTGAAAAAAGATTTTAACTTCTGCGATATAGCAGAAGTTCTCTGTTGAATAGTTTTTTCTGTTTTAGGCTGTGGTGCTGCTTGAATTGCAGCTGCCATTAAGGCCAAAGATACCAGTGTTATGCATTTAATATTCATATAAACCTCCAAATAAAATGCGATTGTTTGTTAGCGCTCTAGTGCAATTTTTACTTTACTTGTCTCATACCTGTAATAATGATGAGCGGCTTTTACTGCATTCCAAGCAGACATCGCTGCGGCTCCCATTGAGGCGTTTATTGGAAGGAAAAAGTAGAAGGGCTCGTCTCTAAACCCAACGTTTGCCCCGCCATTTGGTAAATATTTTTTGAGAGCAGCATAACCGACAAGATAGGCTATCGATTTTAAAGCTGAGAGTTTTGCCGTTTCCAGCTCATGTTTATCTCCTTTGCTCCAGCTATATGATCTTCCGTCCCCCCATAAAAGGTACGATATCTTATTAAAATGTGCTTGCATTGATGTAGAGCTTAGGAGCGATGCCGCCAGAAATAAGGATAAAATCTTTTTCATTGTGTCCTCAAAGAGTTTGCTTAATTTAAGTCTTAGCATTCTAGATAAGGAATAGTCCAAGGCAACAGGTGTTCAATACATATTGAAAGATAGGCGGTAGCATGAGCTAAACTAAATGATTATTTATACGGTTTTCTTACGCGTTGCCGTGCTTATATACATGGCAATGCCAACTAGTAATAAGCCGGCAAATCCAAGCAGTGGGGCAATGCCGAAAATAAAGAAGTTACGAATACAACTGCCGGCAAAAATACAGCAGCTAGCCAAAGCTAAAAAGGCGACAAATTTTGTTCGTGGTTTGAATGCATGAGGTTTTTTCCTCAGTGCAAACAGAAGGGCGATGACACTAATCGTATAGGAAATGGTACAGGCTAGTGCGCTAGTTTGGGTCAGCGATGTTTGTTTATGCTCAGTTAGCACAAGGTAACCCAGACATAAAATAGTTTCTGCTATAACGCAGGCCACTGGCATGCCATATGTATTAAGGGTAGTGAGTATCTTTTTGCCAAAGGTATGGCCTTCTTCTGCCACAATGAATAAGTTCCAAGGGTTGCTAAATAGAATGCCGTAACTGCTACCCAACGCCGAAGTCGCAATAAAAAGATGGACTACCGAAACCGCATGCTGTGCAAATGTTGGAGAATTTGGAAATAGTGATGCAAATAGGCTTGGGTATGCGCCCATATAGTTGGTTTGCTCCATCAATGAACCATGTGTAGTTGCAAAGAAAAATAATTGATAGAGCACGTTAATGAAAAATGCCGCTATGAAAGAAGTATAAATAGCACGAGGGCCATTACGTTCCGAGTTTTCTATTGATCTACTTAAAGAACATGCCGCTTCAAACCCGGTGAACGAATAAAGTGCAAAAGGAATGCTTAAAGGTATACCTTCCCATTTCCAAGAACCCACGGGAATGGTAATAGAGGAAAGAGCATATAATCCGCTTAAAATTACAAAAATAACCGGTAACATTTTTAAAATAAAAAACCCCGCATTCACACTACTACCAGTTTTCATATGTAAGGTATTGAGGTAGGCAAAAACAAGCAGAACAAGCGCATCAAGCGCGAGGGTTGGTACTGCATTTAATAGCGGAATTAATTGTTGTAGGAGCGTATTTACCACATGAATAATGAGACTTGCAGATGCCAATTTTCCAGTAAAATATGCCCAGGCACTTATAAAGCCAGCGAAGGGATGAATAGCTTTTGCGCCATATTCATAAAATCCGCCATCAGCATAATGGGCCATAAGGGAAGCAATTGAATCAATAAGTGGCAGAATGAGTATCCCGACAATAACGTAGCCGAGGAACCCCAAAAAACCTGCAATTTGCGCAAGTTTTGTGGTATTTACGAAAATGCCGAAGCCTATCATTACATTAATGCTGATAAGTGTTGCTTCGGTTAAGGTAAGTTTGTTAGTTCGTGACATGCCAACATACTACCAATTCTATTGCAGCGCGTACACCTTGAATGTTTTGAGCTCAAAGCCATCAGGATTTATAATCAATTGGATGCGCGAGTTTGGGTCATCTTCAACGCAGACGGAACTAATTTTGGAACCAGACCGAGCGAACACTTTTATATAGCCGACGGGGCAACCATAACGCCCATTGGTATCAAAGACTTCAATTTTCCGCCCGTTAGCATCCAGAATAAATGTTTCAGATGGTTTCCATTGAAGTACATCTGCTATCTGAGCTGACCTATTATTCCAATCCTCAATAGCGCCCATGTTTGGGACATCGCTCGGGCTGTATAGACGACAAGGAATATCACTTAATGTTTGACCGTGTGGAATAACCGGGCGAAGCCGCATCTCCAATGCTTCCCGCTGTTTTTTAAGAGCATTGAATTCATCATTTGTATTTAGATCGCCATGGCTGGAAATAATTCTTTGTTGAACTATATCCATTTGGAAAAGCAAATCTCGGTATTGTTTAAACAAAACATCGCTTACTGAAGGATCTTTCCCGTCATCGCGTAAACGGAAATCGTTTAATTGCCGCGGTGAGGTGAAGAGCACGGGCTGAAACATGAAGTTTTTGCAATATAAAGTTATTGGCCCGCCGGTATTATTGGTGATGCGCATTACATAAAAGATGAATGTATGCGCCTGGGCGGTTTGAGCTAGTGCGAGGAGTAAAAAAGCCTTTATTTTCATTACTTATCCCTTCGGTTGCTAGTCTAGCCGGGGACATTATGAAAACGCAAGGGTTTTGCCTAAGCAGACCAGGCCACATACATAGCAATAGATCCAGCGACGGCGGCATTAAGGCTTTCAACATTGCCCGGCATGGGTAGGGTGGCCGTCTGGTCACAGGTATCAACCCAATGAGCAGGTATGCCATGTGCCTCGGAGCCAATAACCAATAACGAATGTGGTATTTTTCCGTGAAGCGGTTTGCCATTAGCGGCCACGAGGGCAACCAAATTTAAAGTTCTTTTATACTTCATTACCTCTTCCCATTGCCAATTAAAAACATTCATTGCGGCAATAGTTCCGGCGCTTGCTTGTATCACCTTGGGCGACCAAACATCTGCGCTTTCGACAGCGACAATTGAATATCGGCCAAGTGCGGCACAGGTTCGAATAAGGGTGCCGATATTTCCTGGGTCGGCCAGCTGGGCTAATACAATGCCTTCACCAAGTTGTTCTTGTTCTGGTTGCTTGGGTATTTCAAATACGGCCAAGACGCCTGAAGGTGTTGAAGCCTGACTCATTTTTTCCATAACTGGTTCAGACACCACGGTGTAATCTAATGTTAGCTGTCCAACTTCTTTCTGCATGCGCGGGGTAACATAAAGTTGAATTGGCGTTTTATTATGATCAAAAAAAGTTGCCACGGTTCGTATGCCTTCTGCGATAAATCGCTGCTGCTTTTTGCGTTCTTTTGCATCAGCTAGTTTGGCAACATCTTTAATTTCTGGGTTTTGAGTTGAGGTAATTGATCTGATCATTTTTTCTTTCTAAATTTCGTTCAATAATTAGGCCGCTCGTCCTTCTTTGCGAAATTGGGGTCCCCGAAGCTCGGGTTCCCTTCCAGGGTGAGTTTGGGGTAAAAGGATATGAGCGCATATGAGATGGACAAAGTCGGCTTAAATTTCGTTCATCAAAATTTGTTCGCGGTATCGTTTCATATGCTGCACCATAAAATGAATATTGTGAATTGTCGCCAAAATATGGCCGGTCACTTCATTCGCCTTATAGAGATGATGAATATAAGCCATAGTGTATTTGGAGCAGGTCAAACAGGTGCAAGAAGGATCCGGCGGGTTAAAATCAATATTATTACCCGAAGCTAAGATTTTGCGATTGCCAGCAGTGGTGAATAGCAAGCCATGCCGTGCGCAGCGGGTAGGGTGTGAGCTATCAAAGGTATCTATACCTATACGGACACCAGCATCGATTGAAGGTAAATCACCGATACCAAGCAAATGATTCGGTTTATTTTCTGGCATGTGCGGCATAATCTGCGAAAGCATGGCAATCATTTCTTCATGCGTTTTACCCATACTTCCGCCGATAGCAAAGCCATCGAAAGGAAGCTTGCTTAAGATATCAATGCTTTGTTTGCGCAGGTTAACATCTACCCCGCCATGAACCACAGCATACATTGCCTGTTGATTTGGCGATCGGAGATGTTCTTCCAAAGAACGTTGTTCCCAGCGGTGGGTACGGTCGAATGATTTTTTTAGTGCTTGTGCGTCGATGTGATAGGGGGGTAGTTCATCGAAGGGGATAATAATATCCGCCCCTAAATCCTTTTGGGCTTGGATAGAGGTTTCTGGTGTCAGCAATATTTTGGAACCGTCACGATACGAGCGGAAAAGTACCCCGTCTTCATTAATTTTAAGAACCGAATTGCCTGTTTTCTTTTGCCCGCGGCTTTTGAGCTCATCGGCCACAGTGCCATAGGCCAAGCTGAAGACCTGGAATCCGCCGGAATCGGTGATAATTGGGTGGGGTCGGTTGAGGAACTTATGCAGGCCGCCTGCTGCTTTGATGACTGCTGTGCCTGGTTGAAGCATCAGGTGGTAAGTATTACAGAACATAAGCTGGAGGCCAAGCTGATTTACGGTTTCGCTATCGATAGCCTTAAGGGTGGCATTTGTACCCACGGCTACAAAGTTGGGCGTATCGATAATGCCATGAGGCGTATGGATGCGGCCAACCCGTGCACGAGATTTGGTAGATTGATGGATAATCTCAAACTTGAACGGCTCGGGAAATGGGGGAGGCTGTATGGGAATGGGTATTGGATTTTGTTCTAGCATGGGAGACCTTTTAATCCGGGACTGCCTGTTCTGATTGCTCATCAATATCAACAATATTATTTTTTTGCTGCGGCAAGATGAGCTTTCGCGCAAAATAGGCGCCGGGAACGGTCAGAGCTATAGCAATTAATTTTACAGCGTAGCTGACGACGATCACATCCATAGGTTCACTAATCTGGTCACTTAAGCCAAAGATCGTAAACAGTACCGTATCGAGTAACTGTGTAGCAGCAATACTCAAGAAATTTCCGACCATGATGTAGAAGGCCTCACCTGAAGTCCCACCTGAAAATCGTTTGCGTATCCAGCCATAAAACATCAAATCTGCTTGCATGACGATGAAATAAGTAATCAAAGAAACAATCACCAGCCGAGGCATTGGAGTAAGCAGATGGGCATAATAAGGATGGGTAACATCTGTTGCTGATGGCGCGTACATGGTTTGAAAGAGGCCAAACAGCATGGTAACAATGGTTACAAAAAAGCTGATAAAAATGGTTTTTTGCGCAATCTTCTTGCCGAAATGTTCCTGCAATAAATTAAGACCAAGCTCATCACCAACGGCAAAGGCATCAGTGCAGGTAACCGTGAATCCAAAGAGGGCGATCTCTTTGAGCACAAATAAATTCATGAGCACGGTCAATACGCAGATAAGCGCAACTAATGCATGCGAACCTATGCGAAGGGCAAGCATTAGGGTGATAACGAGGGCGGCAATGTGTGCGAGAAATATTAATTCGTTCATACCATTTAATTTGAAATCAGTAGCTTGGCATATCTAGGAGGCTACTGCCTCCTGCCTCCGTTATGTTGCTTACTAGAGACCTCATTTATATTAGAAGGATATACTCCGTTCGTTGGATTAATATCTTCCGGTTTTAGAAATGGGTAATCCTTAAATCCAACCAATTGGCATTCGGGTTGCGGCAATACTTGGAACTGGTTATATACCATCTCCTGCATTTTGCGCGCTAACTGTATAAGATCTTTCGATGTTGCAGTGCCAGTATTAATAAGCATATTGGCATGCTGCCAGGATACTTGAGCACCCCCAACTTTGAGCGCTCCCTTAACTCCAATTTTATCCAAATAATAAGCTACAAAGATCATTTTTTTGCCAGCGCTGGTGTACGTGACCTCATGATCATGAAAGTTTCTGAAAAAACTGCCACAGGTATGGGTAGTTGGATAGCGCGCTGCGCGGTGCCGAATGATCTCGGCGCGGCGGCCTTTTGCGTAGGCAACCTCGATTGGCGAGATTTTTTTTAACTTAAAAGTAGCGCTTAGCAAGTAATGTTCTTTCTCCAGCAGGCGAGATTGATCATAACCAAAGCTGAACCAGTCGCGATTCGCATTTTGAATGGCCCCGGTGTGTTGTTCTATGATGCGCCCGCTTATTAAAAAGTGCTCTAACAAATATTGGAAATAATGAAGGTTTATATATACCGAACCGCCAATGGTTCCTGGGATCCCACTAAATTCTTCCAAACCGCTGAGCCCGTGATCCAAACAATAATCAATAAGGTCATGCATGGTCCAGCCAGCACCTACGTCAATAAGCTCATGTGTTTCGTCCACGGGTTTATGAGTAATTTCTTTCAATTGTGGTCGAATAACTAATCCCGGAAACCCTTCATCGCTGATGAGAATATTGGCACCTTGGCCAAGCACAAAGATCGGGACATTTTTTGTTCGTGCAAATTCTAGTGACTGACCAAATTCTTCATCAGTGGTTGGCTCAGCAAAATAACGTGCGTTACCGCCAGTTTGGAACCAATTTTTATCTGCGAGAGAAACATTCTCTTTAACTAGATCGTGCATGATGCTCCAACTGGGATTTTAACGGGCTTGCTGCGGACTGGCACTTGGTTAGATTGAACTAACTTCTCACATGTGTCTGAGCAGCATAAGGCATATGAGACAAGCTGATGTGAATCAACGGGTAGGGAAAGATTAGGTCCCTTTATAATTGCCCGCTTTGATCCTTTTACCCCAACCTCACCCTGGAAGGGAACCCGAGTTGTGGGGGCCCCGGACTCGATAAACTCAGGATGAGCGGGATCGTTATTACTCGCTACAAATTGAGAACGTTTTTCTCTACATGGCTCGCAAACAATAAATTGTAGATTGCATATTGAATTAATGCAGTTGGCGTACTCATCGCACTGCACCTGGCAAAAATAGCAGTTGCCCAATACATCATCATTTGCCTTTTGCAGTAAGCGCCCATCAAATACATAGTTTTTGCCGCGGAAGTGGCCATCAGGGAACTGTTCAATATAGCGATGAATGCCTCCTTGAATTTGGTATACCTCTTCCGTCACATTTTTTGATTTTAAATAGGCAGACGCACGTTCACAGCGAATGCCACCGGTGCAGAACATGAGCACTTGCTTGCCGGTAAAAACATCGGCATTGGAATCAATATAGCCTGGCAGATCCCGGAAATTTTTAATGGCAGGAGTGATTGCATCCTTGAAGGTGCCAACGGCAGATTCGTAGGTATTGCGGGCATCCAAGAGAAGTAGGTTATCAGGTCTGTTATTCAATAGGTCGTGGACCTCAGCTGGAGTCAGATGCTTGCCACCCATTTGAGCTGTAATGTGCTGGGGTATGCCACTATTTACGATTTCTGGTCGAACAACGACCCGGAGTTTAGGGAAATGGTCGGCCGCGCCATCGCTCGATTTGATGTCCAAATCGGTAAATAGTTGGTGGGCGGTAGTTTCTTGGATATACCGGGCGATAGCCTTCTCGGTACCACCTAGGGTGGCATTGATCCCCTCTTCGGCGATCAAAATACGGCCTTTGAGGCCTAATCGCGTACACAAACCCTTTTGCCAATCCCGTATCTGATGCGGGTAGAGGATGTTTATGTACTTATAGAACAGTATGATTTTACCCATGGTCAATCCATATTTTATAAAACTGGGCAAAAATTATACAAGTATTGAGGTGTATAGCAAAAAGGTCTCATAGGACAGCCACAATTTCTACTCGACATCTGCCTTCAAGGAGGTATAGGCACAATATAGCGCTTTAAAACGTTCCTCAGCCTGAACCCATTCTGCCGATCCGGCCGGGAAGTTGGTCGGGTTATTCTCTTTTCTTAATAGGAGATATTTGCCTTCTATAAGGTGGGGCTGATCTTCAAACGGCTCGAGCCCAAGAACTTCCAAGGCTTGCAAACGTTTTTCTTGGATTTTCCTCTTCTTTTCTTTTTCAACTTCTTCTGGCGACACTTTGGCTTTTTCTTCTTTCACTTCTTTTACTTTTTCGACTTCTTCAGTGATAAGCGGGCGTTGCTTCATGCGGAACGGTTTCAACCTAGGTTTAGCCAATAATGTTTTTACCAAAATACTATCTGCACCGAGTGCACCTACGGCATGCTGTATTACATCATCGCCTTTTTTGTCGCGGGCGAGCAGCATTTCTTCAACCTTTGGACCGCCAAATTGAATGAGTGTTCCAAAGATATTAGTGTAGGTTTGATCAATTTTTGTTGTGCGTTCTACCAATGGAGCAAGCTCTTTATTCTTTTGCTCTTTGCTGAGCGCTGTATCGATTTCAATTTTTTTCATTTGACTACGAATTGGGCTGATTTTTGAAAAGGCGGTTTGTATGACCAGATGTAAGAGGTTAATGCCTTTGGGATTATTGCGCTCAGGGTAACGGATTTTTGATACATCAATTGTTATCCCTTCCGGAGCTCGTGCTCGGCCTGTCATAATACGATGGTACATATCTTTAACTTGCGCCTCATTCCCCGCGACAATGGCTTCAAATAATACAAGTTCTGCACCTTGCTGCTCTGGAGTTTTGAATAATTCGAATTTAGGTTTATGCGCATGCCCCAGTACTTTTTGCAGTTGCTCATTAGTAAGCGGTATAGGATTATTAACCAGGCGCAACATATCAAGACGAGGAAGTTTATCGAGGCCGGGAGGAAGATCGGAAAGTTGGTTGTTATCCAGGAAAAGAAGCTTCAGACTGGTTAAGCCTGATAAATCCGGTAATTGTGAAATTTGATTGTCCTTTGCGGAAAGTGAAACAAGGTTGCCAAGCTTACCAATGGTTTCAGGAAGCGTGAGCAAATTATTACGACTCAGATTCAGATTTCTGAGGCCGATCATATTACCTATATCTTCGGATAATTCTTGCAGGCCAACACTTACAAGAGATAATTTATGCAAATCAGATAGCGTATAGACGACATCAGGAAGAGATCTAAATTCGTTTTCCGTAAGATCAAGTATTTGAAGCTTTGGCATTGTAGCAATGCTATCGGGTAGGGTGGTAAGTTTGTTACCATTAAGAAAAAGCCCAGTAATGTCATCGAAATGTCGCAAATGTTCTGCATCAAAGCCAACTAAATCAGTGAGCCCTATGTTTGCTAAATTACATTTGCCGTCCCTGAGAATTCCGCCATCAACATCTGCCCAATGCGCTGGTTTTGCCGTGTCATTTCCGAAATAATATTCAAGAAATGAAACGGCTTGTGTCGTATTAGCGAATGCCAGTGATATCAGTAAGAGATTTTTGATCACAATCGCTCCTTAAATAGTTTTATTTCCTTATGCTTACTATTTACGGTAGCAAATTAGGAGAATAATTTTGAAGAATTACTCTTTGTTTTCGTCGCTAGCTTCAAGTATAGGGTCTTCATCTAAAGCAATTAAAACACCCAGATTTTCCAATTCGTCTTCGTTTTTCGTATCTGTCTCGGCACTTATTGGACTTACTTTCTTGAAAAGAGATTTATTAAAATCTTTGAATCCATATTTTATAAAACTGGGCAAAAATTATACAAGTATTGAGGTGTATAGCAAAAGGAGGAACACTGTTTAAAGGAATCCCGATGAGCATCTTAGAAATATACCATGTTTCTTGGCATCAAGGGCATTATCATTTGTTTAGTCAATATCGGAATGATCGGAATCTTCATCACGTATAAGAGCTTTTTTTGCATCAGACTCTTTGCTTTCATCGGCACTCATTTTCCGTTTAATCATGTTTTTGGCCTGACCTTCTGGATTAATCAGGATTTGTGGTGCCAATGGTCTAGGCTGTGGTGTTGTATTAGGTTGTTTGTATTTTCTTAGATCAACCACAATGGCCGTCATGTTATCTGTTCCGCCATGTATATTCGCGCAATTTACCAAACTAGTAGCGGCTATCTTACAGCTTTTGTGACGATTGAGGGCTTCTTTTACTACCGCGCAAGCAGTGTTGTAACATAAATCTTCTTTAATTTTTTTGGCTTCAGTATTTAAATTATTGTTAACAATGGCATTTGCTGCTTGAGAGAAAGCATTCCAAATACCTTTGGAGGTGAGAATCATGAACTTGTTTTCGGGCACAAGGTCAAACTGCTTGAGGAAGATGTTATTATCTGTACTAGGTTCCTCCCGTTCAAGAAACAAAAAGCAATCGTGCTTAATTAGATTTCGCGGTTTGCCGCAGCCGGCTACAAATATTCTTTGGTTTTTTATGAGAGCTATAATTCCTGCAACATTTGAAACAGCATAAAATTTTTTGAACTCTTCCCCAACAGCAATTCCTGGATGATCCGCAAATTTATTGTGCCTGCAGATACAATCATGAAGAGTCTTGGTAGCCAGTTCGATCGCTGCGCAATGTTCATGGTTAAATATTCCAAAAAAGGATGAATTTGGTAGCTCGTCATTTCCATAGCCATATTCTCTTATTTCAGTCTGCGCCCCCATATAATATGCAACGCCGAAGTCTTGATCAGCCATATTACATTTGGCTGCATTTAGAGCAGCTTTAGCAGTACTTATTTTATCTTTGAGTTCCCGTACGGTAATTTCATTACCGGTCGTGTTAGCCGCTCGATCAGGAAGAACACGCATATAGAAATCGGTTGCCAATATAGACGGATTGGAAGAAGAACTAGTAGCAATGAGCAAACTGGTTTGCAAGCTGAGCATGAAGGTGCTGAGAATAATTAATGTAGAGCGGTTTATTAGAAGGTTCATATTGTATTCATTAAATCTTGCCTTAATTGCAGCATGAAGGCAGAAAACGTTAGCTCGTGTGGTTTAGTAATTTTCGAAGATCAATCACAATGGCTGTCATATTATCTTTGCCGCCATGCACACTCGCACAATTTACCAAACTGTTAGCTGCTGCCTCACAACTATTATGCCGATGGAAAGCTTCATGAACAATCGCTGCCGCAGTTTGATAGCCTAATTTGCGAAGGATCATGGCTCTGGTAGATGCAACGGCGCCCTTGAAACTTAAAGATTTGGTATCAATTGCTCCTGTTGCTTGGCTTAATGCTTGCTTAACAGGGGCTTCAGCAGCCTCATAGCTTAAGGCTTCTTCAAACATTCCCGAATTAGCCCCTGAAGTTTTGCCATCTTTAGTTCCTTTAATAGCTGTGTATGCTGCGTTGTAAAAGGCATCCCAAATACCCTTGGAAGCGAGTATCAGAAACCTAGGTACAGGCTCAATGCCATTTTCGGGGTCAAGATCTATAGATTCGGAATACATATTCTCATGTTTGTGGTCTTCATCATATTTAGCGGGCAGCATATCAATTGTCCATTTCGAACCTGGTTTTAAATGATAGTTCAACGCCAATAAACGAGACTTGCCAATCCATGAATAATACAGCCTTTTGTCTTTTATCAGTGCTACGATACCTGGCGTTGTAGGATGTGATTGCGCAGTTGAAGCCGGCACACTTTGATGAAAGGTCGCAAAGGTATCCTTAATTGCTGATTCGAGATCATCTGTAACCTTTTGATGAGAAAGGATTTTATTATAAAGTCCTTTGGCAGCAGCTTGGGCAATCGCGGGATTCTTTTGGCCATCAAATATGCTAAAAAAAGATGGCCCATCCGGAGGTGTTACTACATGATGATAGTCTGACCTTTTCAGGCTTTTACCTGGGGAATACGCTACACAAAAGCGCTTATCCGTCATGACAGCCGTAGCAGCATTTTCTTCATTTTCTTTATCCGCGGCAGCCATTGTAGCGGCTATTTTTGCTCGAGCTTCTTTTTCCATCGACTTTAATGCGCGTTCAATGAAATCATCCGGGCTTAGCGTCGGCGTGGCGCTGGTAGCGTTCAGTGAAACGAATAAAAATCCAAGAATGAAGAGGATGAAACTAAATCGTACAGGCATGTTCTTCCTAACCGTTGTGGTTTCAGAGTTTGCCGAGAATGGCGTTCGGCGTCAAAGGGCTGCATATATGATCAGGACAAGGAAAATGGGTCGATCTAATCGGTGGCCATTATTTGAGATTTTTGAGCAGTTTGAGCTCTTGCCGGTGCATGACTTTATAATCGGCATCGGTGATATGATCATAGCCCAATAGATGCAACATACCATGAACTAATATGAGCTTGAGACGGTCTTGCGGATCCACGCCGTATGTTTTTGCATCGCGGCCGACGATGGCTGGCGCAATAATCAGGTCGCCTAAAACCTTATCTTCAGGATCTGTGGCCTTGATCCGTTGGCCTGCCTTCAGGTTGGGGTAGAAAGGGAATGACAATACGTCAGTTGGCCCTTTTTTGGTGCGATACTGCTCGTTGAAGCGAGCAATGGTGCGCGGCGCGCAAAACCAAATGTTGAGATCAAATTCTTTATAATCCAGCTCATCCAGGATGGTCTGAGCCCAACGGCGTACCTGCCGCGTATTAATAGGAATGGATTTCTGGGTGTTTTTGATCAGGATCATATCCCAACTCGGGCATGCCAGGTTCCATCCTTTTCTTCTAGTAGCGAACCGTCGCAGACTCCATTGTTATTCACAATAGTCTCTGCCTGTGACACGCCCTTAATCAATAATTCTTGCGATCGTACTTCATCGAGCGCTGCTTGATCAGCCGAACATATAATTAAGGTATGTAACGGTGTTTTAAGGGAAAGCTGTTTTTCAGATTTTAATTTCCGAACTGCAGCAATTACGCTTAACACCCAAGTCATGCTATCAACGCTGCTTGGGAATGCGAACCTCTTCTGAACTTCGTTTATGCTTGTGTGGTGAATTGAGCTGATGGCATCATTTTTATAGACCGACTCAAAAATAGCTTCAGTTACATGTGGCAAGTATGGTGCATATAACTGCAACAATCGTAAACCAAGGTGATGTAAGGTCCATTTTGTTGCCGCTACCATATCGGCTGGGTATTTTTCAGGTTTGAATAATTGATCTTTCACCAGCTCGAGATAATTGTCGCAGACGTCCTGCCAGAAAAATTCTTCTACCGCATTCAATGCATGGCCAAATTCATTTTGCTCAAATGCTTGGTGGTACCGGCTGAAGCAATTGCTTGCGCGATCAAGAATCCATTCATTTACGGGATACAACTTTATTGGTTCTGGCGCTTGCTTGCCAACATCCTGGACATGTTCGGCTATAAAGCGCATGGCATTCCAAATTTTGGTAACCAAACGCTGGCCGATATTTAGCTGGTTTTCCGTAAACGGAATGTCTTGGCCCAGGCTGCCAGATGCTGTCCAATATCGTATGACATCAGCTGAATATCTTTCCAGCAAATTATGGGGTGTTGTTCTTTCATTGCCCTTGGATTTGGAAAGCTTTTCCTTGCTATCAGCAAGTACGTGCCCTGAAATAATAATATTATTCCATGGAATGGTTTGCTGATGCATCCAAACCTTTACTATAGTATCGAACGCCCAGGTGCGAATAATATCATGCGCTTGTGGCCGCATTGTCATCAAGGCCTTAGGCCCTGAACCAGAAAAGCGATCAGACACGCTATAGACAGTCGATGTTAAGTCAAAGTTTTTTCCTGTTTTTTGATAAAACAACTGCGCACATATATAAGGAGTAAGTGATGACGTGTTCCAGGTATCCATCACATCACGGTCAGGAGTAATATCCTTACCGCCACATTGTGTACAGCTAGCAGGTGCCGTTTCTTGCGGATCTACCGGCAACTGTTTTTCATCTGCCAGAATCACGGCATTACAGCTAGCGCAGTACCATGCTGGAAATGGAATGCCAAAGAATCGTTGGCGAGAAATACACCAATCCCAGCCCAGGTGCTCAACCCAATCGTTATAACGAGATTTCATAAAGGTCGGGTACCAGTTAATTTGGTCTGCCATTTCAATGAACGTTTTCTTGTGATCCAAAATATTAACAAACCATTGTTTTAACGGCATGAACTCAATTTCACGCTTGCAACGTTCATGTACATTCACAGCATGAGTGATTGGCTTCTGGTTTTTGAGTAGGCCCTGCTCTTTCAATTTTTCCAATACAGCGTTACGCGCCGCTTCAGCTTTCAATCCTGCCAAGAATCCGGCTTCGGTAGTCCATTTTCCATCCAGGCCAATAACTGCTCGATATGGCAGATTAAATTTCTTAACCCACGCGATATCAGTTTTATCACCAAAGGTGCAGACCATTACCAGACCTGTTCCCTTATCTATTTGGACTGATTCATCAGCGAGAATTGGCACTTCTTGGCCGAATAAGGGAACTATTGCTTTTTTGCCAGCCAGATGTTGGTACCTGGGATCATCCGGGTTATAGAGCATAGCAACACATGCTGGCAATAACTCAGGCCGCGTGGTCCCGATGACCAATTCCTGACCATCCGTTGTCTTGAAAATGATATCATTAAAGAAGGACGGTTTTTCGACGTCCTCTAATTCTGCCTGGGCAACTGAGGTGCGACATACCGTGCAATAGAGCGCAGGCTCATATTTGCGGTAAACGTATCCTTTTTTATACAGTTCAATAAATGAAGCTTGAGACAATGCCCGTGTAGAAGCAGAAATGGTTGAATAACACGAATCCCAATCAACTGAGAGGCCAATGCTCCGCCAAAGCTTTTCAAACTCTTTTTCAACCTCTGCGGTTACCTCTAAGCACACATTAATGAATGCTGATCTGCCTAATTGGTAAGCGGTAATCTCTTTTTTCTTTTCAACAAACCGCTCAGTCGGCAATCCATTATCATCAAAGCCGAATGGATAAAAAACCTTTTTTCCCTGCAAACGCTGATACCGAGCTATGATGTCGGTCTGCGTGTATGAAAAAATGTGACCGATATGCAATGAACCGGAAACCGTCGGCGGCGGGGTATCAACGCTATATAGTGCGCCATGATAATTTTCCATGGCATTTGTTTTTTCAGCTTCCCAACGTTGTTGGATCCGCTGCTCTTCTGATTTGGCGTTGTATTGACAACTACGTTGTCTAAATTGCGCTTCGCTCGCTTGGGTCTGGTCAGACCCCGACTCACTTTGCTTATATTGTTTTTCCACGCGATAACTCTTTAGCTAAATTAAATTAGGAGATGGTATTGTAAGTCTAGATCTGTGCTGGGTCAAAAGCATCTCTTTAGTAGATGTTGTAAATCCAGTCCGAGGCTCATGAATCTTTCGCGTTGAAGGCGATACTGCTTTCAGCTAGACTGGCCATATCATTAATTCAAAAAGCGGAGTGCGTGTGCAAGATTTAATTTCAATTCTTCTCCAGCTAAAGGCCATAACGCCAGAGCAACGTATCCAATGCGAAGCTGATACTGCAGTGACTAAGCAACCTATTGAGCAGTGTCTGTTGCAACGTGGTTTTATAACTCCTGAACTCTTGGCTCAAGCATACGCCAAACAATTTAATATTCCCTACGTTCAGCAAATTAATGAATCGATGGCCGATCCGGTCTTGCTTGCTCGCATTCCCCTTAAATTTCTTCGCGATAATACGGTCATGCCAGTTACCTATGAAGGCAACGTCATCTTATTAACGGCCGATCCCCGCAATTTTCAGGCAACCGATGAGCTGAATCTTATTTTAGGTGGCGATTTAGGTATCGGTATCGCCACAGCCAAAACCATTTTGGATGGAATCAACCGATTTTATCCGCTCGAAGGGGCCAAGCAGCTAGTTGCCGAGCTTGAGGAAGAGCAAGGGCTATCGGCGGAGGCGGTAGATTTTGGTGCCATCGAAGAAACTGAAATAACCGGTGCGGTTGCAGAGGCTCCGATTATTAAATTGGTTAATCACATTCTCTATCAGGCGGTCAAGCAAGGTGCATCGGATATTCATATTGAGCCGTATGAAAAAGAGTTGCATGTGCGCTATCGTATTGATGGTGTAATGCAGGTAGCGCTAACGCCACCTAAGCGTGCGCAAGCGGCGCTGATATCGCGTATCAAAATAATGGCGAACATGAATATTGCTGAAAAGCGCAAGCCGCAGGGTGGCCGGATCATGGTTCGCGTAGCTGATAAGCCAATCGATATTCGTGTATCTATTGTGCCGGTACAGTTTGGCGAGCGTGTGGTAATGCGATTGCTTGATAAATCAAAGGCACTCGTAGCCCTATCGGGCATTGGCTTTTCCGATCGAGACATACGGGTATTAACTAAAGCTATTGAACGACCAAATGGCATTATTTTGGTTTCAGGTCCAACCGGTTCTGGTAAAACAACTACATTGTATGCCATTCTATCACAGCTCAATACGCCTGATGTAAATATTATGACGGTTGAAGATCCGATTGAGTATCAGATTGCTGGCATTGCCCAAATTCAAGTGCAAGAAAAAATTGGTCTTACTTTCGCAGCAGCATTGCGTGAAATTTTGCGACAAGACCCCGACATTATTATGATCGGTGAAACTCGTGATAGTGAAACCGCACAAATTGCTATTCAAGCAGCACTCACTGGCCACTTGGTGTTGAGTACTATTCACACCAATAATGCGCCGGCCACCATTACTCGTTTGATTGACATGGGTATAGAACCATTCTTAATTGCGTCGACCATTGTGTGTATTGTAGCCCAACGTTTGGTGCGCATGTTATGCCCGAATTGCAAGGTTCAATTTACACCACCAGCCGATTTGATCGCATCGCTTGGTCTCAGTGCGGCAGAAGCCAAAAAGATTACTTTTTACAAAGCAGTCGGTTGCCCAAATTGCAGCAATACAGGATATAAAGGCCGCCTAGCTATTTTTGAAATCATGGAAATGACGCCAGAGGTTGCTCATTTGACCATGCAACGTGCTGATGCCAACGTTGTTCGACGGCAAGCAATTGCGGATGGCATGACCATGATGATTCAAGATGGCGTTCGCCGCTTGCGAGAAGGTGTAACCACTATCGAAGAAGTACTGTCGGCTGCAGTGAGCGAGGAACCAGGCGAACGTGATTTCGAAATCGCGGCATAACCACCAGGGCGCGCCCTGGACCCGATATGCGATTAAAATCTGCGTAGGCGAGTCGTGTTGGATTTTAAGATTCCCCCTAATTTAACCTGGCTATTGAAAGAACCCGCTCGTCCTGAGCCTGTCGACCCTTCGATACATTTTGCTTCGCAAAACACTCAGGGCGATCGGCATGGGGTCCCCAAAACTCGGGTTCCCTTACAGGGTGAGTTTGGGGTAAAAGGATGCGAGCGGCATTGCGCGAAAAAAGAGTGGATACTCAGCGGCCATTCACTTATTGAACTTACCGTCGTCCTTACCATCTTCACATTCTTTTCAGGCCTATCCATCGGCACCTTATCCTATCTTGAGCGGATGACCGTCCGATGTGCTGCAGAAAAACTATTTACTGATATTTCGCATATACAACAGCAAGCGTTAGTTTCAGGCGAGCCGCAAACGATCGAGTTGTCTGAATATGTATTGTCGCGCGGGGTCCATTTTTCTGCTATCACATTTCCTCATGAGAAAATAATCGCTGCCGCATCTGGTGTTATTTGCGCGGGATCTGTGTATCTTACAGATGATAAAAATTGGACGTATGCGGTGACAGTACCGGTTGGTGGTGCGGCTGCACGAATTGCTCAAAAATAATATGCGTAAATGGCTTGGTTTTTTCTTTCGTTTCTTATTCGCAATATTTCTTGGCGGATGCATTGCGCTATTTATTATTCAACGTGATGAACGATTTAAGCATACTGTTGAAGGGCACATTAAAGAGTTCTTTAAGACAAGTTATGCAGCTGATATTTCTTGCAAAGTGACCGGCATTAATTTATTGCGGCCTTCTCTTACCGTCGAATCAGTAGTGGTAACGCCAACAAGTACCGATGATACGAGCTGGCGGTGGACTGCGCGGGGTGGTACCGTATCATCATCTTGGCTTAAAATGTTGCTTGCTCGGGCGATGCCAATTACGGTTGAAATAGAAGATGCGCGCGCAGATTCAGCTGTTATTGGTAGACAACCTGCAATACTCGAACATCTGAATCGCTTGTTTGCGCTTCCGGATGTTGGCATACCTGTATTTTTGAAAAAGATTCATCTTGCTAAATCATTTTTCCGCCTGGCCAATGCCAAGATGGAACTGCTTTGTCCATTACAAGCCGTTTTGGAACGTGTCGAGAATGCAACAAAATTAACCTGCTATCCAACCGATAGTACGATTTTGTATCAGCAGATACCGTATGCACAAGATGTACAAGGTACTGTGTTGCTGGAGTTTATGGATAATGAAGCATCTCCGTATATTAATATTTCCCTTACGGGTAAGTTGCCAATATTAGCTCCCGAGCAAACCAGCTGCTTCTGCTATGGCTCGTGGCAACAGGGCCGTGGAGCTTTTTCATTGCATAATGCTGACCGCTCATTTGTTATTGATCCCCTTAATATTGATAGTGATTCTAATATTGATGTTGCACTGTCTGCCCCAATCGCTTGCATGCAGAAAATTGCTACTTCAAAACAAGGTGCTGCCTCATGCACTGGACGTTGCTCAGCGCACATTGTGGCAAATCTATTGGATCCGCTTCATACGCTACGCGCAGATTGTTCGTTGCATGATGCATCTATTAAAGGTATCAATTTGCCGACAACCCAGTTTGTTATAAGTGCCGACAAAAACCGTAAAAATGAACATGCTGGATTAGCCCACGGCATCATTGATATACAAATACCTAATGCAGCATTTAGTGGCTCTTGGCAATGGAATGATCTTACCGGTGGCAACCTTTCCATGATCAATAATAAGATAATGCAGGTGCCATTGAGCAGATATTGGCAACTTCTACCTGGCCAGCTGGAAATGCAAGCATCGGTAGATCATCAGGGAACTGCGACGATCGGTGTTGCGTGCACTCTTAAGAATGACCGCTTTGGAACTACAATGAAAAGTAATGGCAACCTCATCATGCAGGGCACGGAACTGAGTGGTAAGCTTAATTTTGGCCCATCTCCGGATGCTAATAATATATCAGGATCGCCTCAAGCTAAGAATTTGGCGCTGGGTAAGAATGGAAAAAAGTCACAACGCGCTGGTAATGGGAATCATCGGGAAAATAAAGTTGCGTTTACTGCCGATTTAGCACAGCGAAAAATTACTCATGCTGCATATCATGATGAAAAGGGGACATGCCTGGCGAAAATTGATTTTCAAGATGGTAAAAATAAAAGTTGGAAAGGATTCTTCGATTACCAGCTAATTCTTTCTCTTTTGCCACAGAAGATTCGAGATGAACTTAATGGCCAAGGAATTTTTAATATAAACCTTGAGCGGACGGGCAACAGTCAGTTAATCAAAGGTTCGATATCGTTGGCCGGGGCTGCGATTAAATTGCCACAATTGTATAACTTTATTACTGCGTTTAATGCTGGTGTGCAGATAGATGCTGCAAAGCGCACGATTGCAATCAATGACCTTGATCTAAAATTCAATCGTGGTGCACTGTATAGTAAACGATTGAGTTGCCATTTAAATGATCATTACGTGCCTTCATTTATATATGCACCAATTATTATCGAAGATCTATTTGTAAGTTGGCATCATGATATCTTCGGCATTCTCTCGGGCATGATGACCTTTGAGACGCCTATTCGCTCTGCCACGCAGACGCAAAATGCTCCTGGGCAATCACTTCTTAAAGGCTTACTCTTTATTGATCGCACACAAATTAATATCGGCAATATTTTTAATCAGCAAAGTATAAGCCCACTGGCTACCTCAGTGCCTGTTCCGGGAAATGATGATGTTCAGCTTGATATCGCTCTTAAAACGCGTGATCATTGCACAATACAAACAGGCGTTGTAGATGCACGAGCAAAAGCAGATCTGACTATTGGCGGTCAACTACAACAACCGGTTATTTCTGGCAGCATTGATGTGCTTTCGGGTGAACTTAAATTTCCATATAAACCATTGCATATTACGCACGGCAAACTTTATTTCTTGCCAAACCAGCTCCAGGATCCTCTTATCGAAATAACTGCAAAAAATAAAATAAAAAAATACCAAGTAACATTACAAATAAATGGCTCAGCTCAGTCACCACACATTCACGTAGAATCTGATCCAACGCTTACTGAAGAACAAGTTCTCGCATTGTTATTTGCCGGCGTAGAAGACAGTTCGCTCAATGTGCTTATGCCAACGTTGGTGACGCAAAGCATGCAGCAAGTGATGTTTGGCCAAAATGGATCTACGCAACCAACCAATGCGGTTACAAGCTATCTTAAATCATGGTTGAAGCCGCTAGCACACGTTCGCATTGTGCCTCGTTTTAATGATGAAGGCGGTCGTGGCGGTTTGCGCGGCGCAATCGAAATTGAAGTAAGCGAAGATTTTGAAGCAATGATTGAAAAAAACTTTAGCTTGCCCGAAGATTATAAAATCAATGTTGAATACTCGATCTCAGATGATGTAAGCATCCGCGGCATAAGAGATGAGCGCGGCGACTTCGGTGGCGAAATGGAACTCCGCTGGAAATTCTAGGGCACGCCCTAGAACCCATTACGCAATCATCGGCTTCGTAGGCGAGTCATTTTTATTTTCGCAAAACACTTCGATGAGTGGATCGAGTCTATTGAAAAAAAATATTGCATAGTGTTATGATATAGCCAACAAAAAGGGTCGCATGGAGGGTTTACCCTCCATATGAAAAGATACGCAAGCAATACCTTAAGGAGAGTTCGCATGCATAAATTACTATCAATTCTACTGCTACTACCCATATCATTATTCGCAGCTTGGGACGATCCAGACAAAGACAACTTTTTCTGCCGACTCAATCCATTATGGTCATGGAGCAAAGCACAAAAAGAATGCGAACGTATTCCCGATGGCCAAACCAAATCACCAGTGCAGCAATTAGATGAATTTCTCGAATTAGCAGAATGTTGGGAAGCCAATGGATTTGATCCAAATGAACCTTCAGAACTGCTTTGTCAGCGATGTACTGGATTTGCGATCGAGCGAATACTTGCGGCCTATGAAAAATCTTTATTGCATCGCAACTTATTAACTGATCAGGATATTGAACTGCTTGAAAAGATTAAGGTTGCTGCTCATGTTCGGAACCCAGCTGATCCCAAAAAGGGATTTTTTGAATTTTGGCTCAAGCAAAAAATTGGTGGTCCAATAAAGCTAGATGAGGGTACGGCAGGAACTTTTGGCATGATAGATAGAGTTGATGAAGCACTCAACACTGGCAAGGAGAATATTGAGCGTGCTGCAATGTTGCCGAAAATTCTGCTTATGAGCAGCGCACTGGTTGGGATTGGTTATTGGATATTTTTGCGATATGAATCTGAATTAGAAAGCGCAGCGCATGCAGTAGGGTCGGGGGCCAGAGACATTGTATCATGAGGCTGGGCATGCAGTACAGGTGGCAAATCAACAAGTACAAAATGCGGAACATGCAATCCAACATGCAGTGCAACAAGGAGTGGAGAAGATTGATGATAAGTTTTAGGCAATTATTTTTTGCATCAACCATATTTTTCTTTCAACTTGATGCTATCGAAGTCTACTTCTCGCCACATGGCAATATTGAATCTAAGATCGTCAAATATATTGGAAAAGAACAGCGCAGTCTTAAGGCAGCATTATATTGGTTTACCAGTGAACCAATTGCCCGCGCTCTCATCGCGGCGAAAAAACGTGGTGTAGAAATAGAATTGATCGTTGATCATGATACGGTAACGGGTGTCGCCGGAAAGGCTGATGAGATTGCACAAGAGGGAATTCCCGTATTTGTATACAATGGCGGCAATGCGAGCATCATGCATCATAAATTTTGGATTTTTAGTGATGGCACTCTTATTACCGGTTCATTTAATCCTACGCAACGTGCAAATAAAGCCAATCATGAGAATATTATTATTATTGAAGATCCTGCTGTTGCATCACAATATGAACAAGAATTTGATCGATTGAAAAAAGTTTGCGCACCCTACAGCAAGCGCCGTTCAAGATCGAATTGGCCAACATTTCGGATTGATAAGACAATTTGTGAATGGCTTGGTTTTTAGGGTTAATCTGCTTTAGAAAAACAAATCTAATTATTTCTAAGCTTTTGTATTAATTGCTGAAAATCATCAGGAGCTGGTTCGGTAAATGAGAATGGTTCATTCTCGAATGCGAATGCTAAAGCTGTAGCATGCAATGCTTGTCGCGAAATAAATTTACTGGTAATTCCATACACCGCATCGCCAAGCAATGGATGGCCGATAGCAGCAAAATGCACACGAATTTGGTGAGTTCTGCCGGTGACAGGTTTTACCTCTACTAGCGCCGCATCTTTAAATCGTTCCAAAACCCGATAATACGTCGTCGCAGCGCGACCGGTAATGCGCCATTTCTCAGCCATCGCTTGATCAACGTGCGTCATGCGATTTTTCATAGTTGGATGCCGCGCTATAGGATATGAAATAACCCCCTCATCAACTGGCTGACTCCTAACAATTGCAACATACGTCTTTTGCATATAACGCGACTTAAATAGATCACCGAAGATTGTATGTGCATAATTATTGCGTGGTATAACCATCAACCCGGAAGTGTTTTTATCCAGACGATGTACAATACCTGGGCGGTCGGGCTTGCCAACGGCCGCCACTTCTTGAAATTTTTTTAGTAACCAGTCGACCAACGTGATGGCATTAGCTTCAGGCAATGGTGCATGGACCATCAATCCGGCGGGCTTATATATAATGTAAAATTGCGGATGCTCGAAAACAATACGGACACCAAGATCGCCTTCAAATGGCTTTGGTATTCCTAGGGGAGGCAATGGCGGGATAAAAATCGTTATTTCTTCCTGGCCCTTCAATATATAGCTTGGTTTTTCAACGACCATGCCATTTGCTTGTACATGGCCATCAAAAACAAGTTTCTGAAAATAGGTACGAGAATAGGCTGGAAATTTTTTTACTAAAAAAAGATCAACACGTTGATTTGCTTCATCAACAATGACTGAAAATGTATGGTTGATTTGCATAGTAACGCCCCAATTTTTATCGGTTTTTTATTAAATATACGTATATAAATTGGCTAGGCAAATGCCCTGGACACCTTTAAGCCATTAAGCTACATTCCACAGACTTAGCCTTTCGATACATTTGACCTTGGGTCAAATACTCAGAATGAGCGTTAGGACGAATATGCCAACGATTATACCAGAACACTTATTCGAAGAGATTAAGGATAATTTATCAGCCGTGGTAAAAAAGGAGCCTGATATAGGTTTACACCTATGGGAGGCTTTAACAGAGTTGCATTCGGCCGATATATCAACCTTTCTTGAAAGCCTTGAACATGATCAGGTTCGCGCTTTGTATCTTACTTTCCCACCTGAATTACAACTCGATGTTTTTCAAGATCTTCCGGATTCACTCAAGGTGTATTGTCTCTCATTCCTTGACGATCACCATAGAACATTAATATTAAATGGTACGCCCCTTGACGAGCTGACCGACTTATTTGATATTCTGCCTGACGAGGAGCTCAAAAAGTACCTTCGGCTCCTGCATAAGACTGATCGCGATGCCATTCTTTCATTATTAAATTTCGATCCCGAGTCAGCCGGCGGTATCATGGAAACCGATGTGCTTTCCTTGATGGAAGATTACACAGTTGAGAAGAGTGTGCGCGTATTGCAGCGTTTACAGCCAGAGGCAGAGCTGCATCGACGTATTTTTGTGACAGACCAGGCTAATAGATTAGTGGGCTATATCAATCTTGAAGATTTGGTACTAAAAGCACCGCAAACACGTATTTCCAGCTTCATGCAAAAAAATGAGTTTGTGGTTAATGTGTATGAGGATCAGGAGAAGGTCGCTCGCGATATGATGCACTACGGCTTGGAATGGGTGGCAGTCGTAGACGATAATAATATGTTCTTGGGTATGATTTCATCAGATAGATTGGTTGATGTACTTGAGCATGAGGCGAGCGAAGACGTCTACAAAATGGCCACGATGGCGCCCATCAAAAAGCCCTATTTTGATACCAGTTTTGGTCGTTTAGTGCTAGAGCGGAGCTGGGTACTTATTGTTCTTCTCATCGCGCAGACCTTTTCAAGCTATATCATTGAGTCATACCAAGGATTGTTGGCCGGTTTTCTCATGTTCTTTTTGCCTATGCTTATTTCGGCCGGTGGCAATGCAAGCAGTCAAACATCTGCCATTGCTATTCAAGGCTCAGCATCAGGTGAGATTCATGCGGGTAATATGTATAAGTTTATTAAGCGTGAATTTATGATCGGGTGCATCATTGCAGTGACACTTGGTTTTTTCTCATTCGGTCGTATTATCTTTATGTATGGCACAGAAAAAATGTTGGCTGCAATTGCCGTGAGTTCTTCATTGACGGTGATCGTTTTGGTTTCGGTGCTACTCGGTTCATATTTCCCATTCTTACTCAAGCGGTTGAACCTTGACCCTGCCTTCTCGGCTGGACCTGGTTTGGCCACGGTCATGGATATCCTTGGCCTGCTTATCTACTGTTACGTAAGTCGATTACTCCTCAGTTAAGCAATAAAAAAAGCACCCTCAAAAAGAAGGTGCTTAATCTTGGCGTCCCCACCGAGATTTGAACTCGGGTTCCTACCGTGAAAGGGTAGTGTCCTAGACCACTAGACGATGAGGACCAATTCTACTAAAAATGAGCCGCGATGGACTCGAACCATCGACCCACAGCTTAAAAGGCTGTTGCTCTACCACCTGAGCTAGCGGCTCCTATTACTTACAAAACAATTTTAATGAAAAGTGCGATACAAACTATAGGGAGCGGGCCCCTTTGTCAAGATAATCCTTAATTTACCGGCATTTTCCCCATGTTCGCGCCGCTCGTATCCTTCGACAGGCTCAGGACGAGCGGATTCTTCTCAAGATAATCCTTAATTTAAGGGCGTTTCGCCTACACACGCCTTTTGAATTTCCGTTCAATTTCCGACAAGTTCAATAGCCAGCTAGTTGGCCGGCCATGAGGGCAGGTGAGTCTATTAGGGGCCGCCTGCAAATCCACCAACAGTTGGTCAATCTGCTCCTTACTCAGTTTGTCCCCCGCCTTAACAGCCGCTTTGCATGCCATCATTGCCCGCATCTGATGAATAATTTTGAGTTTAAGCTGTTCCCTATCCAGGTTTTGATTTTCATATACCCAACTAACAAGCTCTTTGAGAAGATCTTGAATATCAATTCGTTTGCTAGCCATCGGAAGGGCGGTGACTATTAACTGAGCAGCTCCGACCTGCTCAATCTCGATCCCTTCCGCCTGGAGTACAGGTAGATACTGAGTTAGTACGCTGATGTCTTCGGAAGACATTTGTACCACCTGAGGGAAAACTAACTTGGTGGGTGTTTGTTCATCGAACCGCTGCAGGAACCGTTCAAATAAAATCCGCTCGTGCGCCGCATGCTGATCTACAATGAGCAATCCATTGGGATGATCAAGTAATATGTAGGTATCATTGAACTGGCCTATAAGGTTGTGGGTTTCGAAAGAAAGTAATGAGTCGGCGGTAAGTAAAGTGTCAGGATTATTAGACGGGGGTATGTGGCCCCGTTCATCCTGAGGATTCGACAGGCTCATTTTCGCGCTTTGATTCTTCGATCCTTCGACGGGCTCAGGAGTAAACTTCGACTTTGTCGAACTCAGAACGAGCGCGTTCAAGCCAGTTTGAGATGCCAGTGCATCGGTGGAACTATTTTGCGCAGCAAAATGTACGCTTCCATCTTGCTCAGGCCTAGCGGGATCTTCCACTCGCTTTGAAATGGATCCAGCTCCAAATACATCATCCGAAAAATCTGGCAGTATTTGCGTTTGCCTTTGCAACAATCTGCTAACTTTGTTCTGCAGCGCCGCCTGTACAGTCATCTGTATAGCCTGTTCCACCATCCGTGGATGGGCAAACTGTACTTCTTCTTTCCTCGGGTGAACATTTATATCTACTTCAGCGGGTGGGACAGAAATTGAAACGCACGCAAACGGATATTTCCCGTGCGGTAACACATTGGCATAACCCCTAACCAGTGCGCGACCCAGCTGCTGATTTTTTACCCAACGCCTATTAGTAAAAAAGAATATTCTGCTGCGATCAAAACGGTGATATTGATGATCAGAGATTATACCTTCTATTGAGATACCATTAACGGCATACGATATAGGTAAAATATGATTGCCTAATGATGGATCCCATAATTGTAAGGCGCGTTCAGCTAGTGATGAGACTGGCGGGCAACGGTGTGTTAATGAATCGTTGTGGTAGAGCGTCCACGAAATTTCTGGATAATTAAGGGCAAAGCTTTGAAACAGCTGCAATATTTGATGCCACTCAGTTTCATTACTGCGCAAAAACTTTTTTCGTGCCGGTATATTAAAGAAAAGTGACTGTACCGTTATTGAACTACCGATGTTGCATGACGTTGACTCTTGGCTTGTCACCACCCCTGCGGCTAAAGATAATTTGATTCCCTCGAGACTATTCGGCTGTTTGGTTACTAATGTTACCTGGCTTACAGCTGCTATGCTCGAGAGTGCCTCGCCCCGAAATCCAAAAGTATTCACCTGAGGCAAGTCGAGTACCGATGTTAATTTGCTCGTGGCATGATGCTCAAAGCAATTCCGCGCATCTTCGGCATCCATGCCGCATCCATTATCAATGATTTGAATTGATTGTTTGCCGCCCTGGGCAATGCGAACTGTGATCTCGGTCGCCTGGGCATCAAGCGCATTTTCAATGAGCTCTTTAACGACGTTGGCGGGTCGTTCAACGACTTCGCCTGCGGCAATTTTACTGATTTCTTCGGGTGCTAATTTTTTTATGCGTGGCATGGTGCATTACAAAGTTAAATTTATTTTGATTCGGCTTGATTCCGGATAGAAGCATCCAATCTAGGGTCCGTTCCCTCCCCTAGACCCCTCCCCACTTTCTCTTCGGAGGGAGAAATCCCTCCGTGCACCCTTTTTCTGTAAGAGCAGGTCAATGACATTTCTAATTTGTGAAATAATACCAGATTTTATTCCAATTCAGCTGGGAATTCATGTTGCTGCACAGATTCAGCGGCATCTTTCCAGGTGCCTTGAAGGGTAAAGGTAATTATTTTTTTCTGTTCACCGATTGATGTTAAATGCATATCATCAACATATGGGCTCGCATTAAGAAGTTCAAGGAATGTTACTGCCGCTTTAGCATCAGCTGCTTCACATACCATAGTAATTCGTGCGCCCAATTCTCCCTCAATGTTAGTAATTCGGACCGTTGTCGGAATTGTGCGGGCAAGCATCGTGAGTAAACGATGGGCAGCACCATTCTTTTGGCGCATATTACCAAGCGTTTGTAGTCGTTGTTGGATATCTTGTTGCTCTTTAAGCAACATTTTTTTCCGATGATTGAACTGCTCAAATTGCACATTATTTCCTTGCAATTCAGTCAATTCTTGAATGGTGGAGCTGCAGATACGCAGACGAGCATAATGGACAACCACCATGCTAATAACGAGCGCAATAATAAAACACGCTGAGCCATAAAACCATAATTGCAGTTCACGCTGTTTCTGCGGTGGAACTGGATCAATAAAGTTTATGCTTTTCATAACCTATGCCTCGGCAAATTCACTACCCAATAAATATAATCCAAAGCTTTCGACTACCGCCGCATGATCATGTGGCGAGCGAATCTTTAAGTGACCGTTAAGGTTAATGAAATCCAAAATATTTGTCTTGGGTTGATCACTATCAGGTGCCGTGGTGCCATTTTGTTTAATGTAACGATATGCCTTAAGTAGGGCCATGGTCGGGGTCGTGATCTGCATGAGATTAAGCTCGGCTTGTATGGCAAGCAGTTGGTATTGCAATAAAACTGGCCGCGAAATGCCGCAACAATACCAAGGATTTTTGGGCACGCTCGGATTATCTTGCAAGCAATAATAATGCCACGACAAGAGATCGGGTTGTTCTTCAACCGGTTTAAGATCGGCTGAGGCCCGAGCCAACATTATCTGTTTTTCTATAAGCCCTTCACCTGATAATGCTATTACAATAGATGCATCATGCACGTCATGTAATTCCAAAAAGGTATTAATAAGCGATTGCATGCGGGTTGGATTAAAAAGGGTCAAATCATTTTTTTCATGTGCTTCAAATAGCAGATGCTTATATGCCTTCAGGGCAAATGGCAAGGATGCATATGGTGTTGGCGCAATCCAACTACAGGTGATTGTTCGCGGTGTAATATTGATACCAATAATGGATTCATCAATGGCGGGAATTAAACCCAACACATTATACTCTGTTAGCATAGATAACACGGTCTTTACCCTCCAAGTCTTTTTTTATTGCAATATCGTTGTACCCATTGAGCTCGAGCCATCCTTTAATTGTTGGCCCTTGGTAATAATCCATCTCCAAAACTAGTTGGGGTAGCCGGACATCTGCGTGAGTTTTTAGCCAAAATTTAGTTTCTTCAATAATCCTGCGAATAATTGATAACCCATCATTGCCACCAACCAGCGCCCGTTGATCTTCCCAGTTCTTAACTGAATCATCCAGCCCAGCCCAGTCGCTTTCAGAAATATAGGGTGGATTAGAAACAATCAGATCAAACATCTCAGTTTTTGGGATACCATCAAACAAATCAGCTTCATATAACTTAACGTTATAAACGCTATTGTGAGTTATATTCTTTTTGATAAGCGCCAGAGCTTGTGGGTTTATATCTGTCGCTACAATTTCAAAGCTAGGAAACGCTTTGGCTAATGCGATCGCAATGCATCCAGTTCCAGCACATAAATCTAAAATACGAAAAGGCTCTTGGGGCGAGAGATGTTTTACTATGGGCTTGAGTAGGGTAATCAGATTGATAACCCATTCCTCTGTCTCTGGTCGCGGAATTAAAACTGGCGGCTCGCATAAAATATCAATATCATTGAACGGTGTAGAACCAATTAAATATTGAATTGGCTCCTTTTTATTCACATGCAAATCAAGCCATCGCTCTAATGTTTCTTGTTGCGCGGCCGTAAGCACGATCTCCCGTTGGGCGAGCAGCTGTGCTTCGCTTTTTTTCGTTATAGCTTCCAACATCCACCATGCATCTTGTGTACGCTCAACTGCATCGCGGTGCCGGTGGGTGAGCCGTTCAGTAATAGATCCTAATAATTCATCAATCTTTGGCATCGGTTTCCTTTCATCAAGGAGCTCGTTTGTTTCTCTAGTGTAGTGACAAACCATGAACTGGATAAAGAGATTATGGCTTCGTCCATATTTTATTGAGTCTCTGCCGCATTATTACTAGGCATTCGGTACCGCCAATTGCAAGGGATAGCTGCCTATGTTAGTTTTACCGGACCTTTTTAAAAAATATGAAAGCGTCAGAGGTCACAAGCGTGAAGCTATCCTTGCGATGGATTTTCGATCACATATCCGATGCCAATTGGATGGATATAAATCCTAAAGAACTATCCCGACAATTAACGGCCACTACAGTAGAAATAGAACGCGTTTTGCCAATCCGCATCAATCTGGATGCATTATCTATTGGCCAAGTAATAGAGCATAGCGCCGAAAAAGTGACCGTGTTCTCAACCGAATGGAATAAAAACTTTGAATTTCAATCGCGGCCGGTAAATACAGGCGATCAATATTTAATCACCAAAAATGGCTGGGCAACCTACCCTGAGGTAACCGGCATTTCAGATTCCAAATTTGGCAGCCAGTTCTTTCCAACAATCTATGTGACCGATGATGAGCTACCAGGTGAGTGGAAGAAAAAATTCGAGCATGAAGATTATCTGATCTCAATCGATAACAATGCAATAACCCACCGTGGCGATCTCTGGAGCCATCGTGGATTTGCCCGCGAAGTTGCTGCAACCTTTGGCCTTAAGTTCAAAGATATCAATCATTTAATTACTGTTTTGCCCATAGAAGAAGATCTGCAAGAAGCTACAGCCACACCAGCGCGGCCATTTTCATTTGAAATCGGTAGCAAGAATGTAAAAAGATTTGCCGGGCTATATGTACCACATATCGAACTAGCGCCTTCCTTATTACCTATTGCGCATCGCCTTGCGCGAATTGATGGACGCCCGATTGATGCAATTGTGGATGCGACCAACTATGTGATGTTTGATATCGGGCAACCAATGCATGCCTTTGATGCCCAAAAGATCAAAACCAAAAAGATTCTGGCGACCGAAGCGACCGGCAACGAAAAGCTAACCTTGCTCGATAGCTCCTCAATCGATTTGATTCCCGGCGACATTGTTATTTCCGATGGGCGCACGCCACTTGGCCTTGCCGGTATTATGGGCGGCGCGAATTCTGGCATCGATGGTAATTCTCAGACGGTTGTTCTTGAAGCGGCATGCTTCGATTCAACGGCAATTCGAAATACGGCAGCTCGCGTTAAAATTCGAAGCGAGGCTTCAGTACGATTTGAGAAGGGCGTTGACCCTAATTTGAATGTTTATGCTATACAGCGGTTTGTACATTTATTTGAAGAATCGCCGCTAAGTATCAAACTGTCTGGCGCTATGATTTGCTTGGGCAAGCCAATTAAGCCACCAGTAATAGAATTGGCTCACGCACATATTGAAGCGAAAATTGGTATTCAGATCACCAAGGAACGAGTAGAACAGATTCTAACGCGATTGGGATTTGAGGTCCGCACTGATCGTGGATTATATAGCGTCACCATTCCTTCCTGGCGATTGAGAGATATTGCCATTGCCGAAGATCTTGTTGAGGAGATTGCGCGATTTTATGGCTACAGCAATATCACACCAGTATTGCCGGCCATTGCCACAGCGCCGCATGATGTGTCGGAAAAATTAAAAAAACGTATTGTAAAACGTCATTTATCATTTTCGTATGGCATGCATGAACTACGCAATTATGCATTATATGATACTGAATTCTTGCATAAAATTGGGTGGCAGCCATCAGCCGAACAACAAATTGCACTCAAAAACCCGGTTTCTGAACATTGGCAATGGTTAGTTACTTCCTTAGTACCTGGGTTGCTTAAAGCTGCGATGCATAATGAGCATACCGAAGATCGGCTACGTTTTTATGAGCTCAATAAAACATGGTCAAAGTCACCGACATTACAAGAGCGAAGGACCGTTGCTTGTCTTATCTACGACCGACACAAAAAATTTGAATTTTACGAGCTCAAGAAACTGCTAACCGAGCTTTTCCATAAATTAGATGTCACGGCCGAATGGGCGCGCGCACATGAATCTGATTACCCATTCCCGTGGAAGCACAAATACCAGACCGCACAGCTGACCAGCGAGGGTAAACTGCTTGGCTATGCTGGCAAGGTGGATATTGGTTTTTTAAATCATCTTTTGCCCGGTGATGCAGCATTCTTTGAGCTTGATTTATCATTGCTCGTAGCACCTTCTGTAGTAACAAAGCGTATGCAGCCACTGCCAAAATATCCTACGGTGCGGCATGATATAAGCATGTTTGTGCCTGCTTCGATTAACGTGGCTCATCTTGAAAATACTATTCGGCACGTTGATGCTCGGATTGTAGATGTATCATTAATAGATATGTTTGAAAAAGATAAAAAAGCGCTCACCTTTAGATATGTGATACAAGATCAAACCAAAACATTGGAAAAAGAAGAAATTGAATCTATTTCTAATAAGGTGCAAGACGCAGTTAAAAAATTAGGCGTTGAAATAAGGTAGTTCATATGAATACGCGTCACAAAGCAGAAATGGGTGGTTATGCCCTGCTCGGTATGTTGGTTATTATCATTGATCGCCTTACCAAAACATGGGTGCTCGATAAACTCCATGGTATTAGACACATAACAGATTATCTTTCATTTGAATTTGTACTTAACCGTGGCATTTCCTGGGGCATGTTTAGCAGCGATAGTGAAGCGACTGTCTTGATGATTACATTGGCAGTAATCGGCCTTATATTATTTCTCGCTACATTTGCTTGGCAACGTTTTAAAAAAGATCACCTCATTCTTGGCGAAGTAATTATTCTAGCAAGCGCACTCTCAAACCTAGTTGATCGATTTCTGTATCGCGGCGTGGTCGATTTCATTGTTTTCTCCTATAAAGGATGGTCATTTCCTGCCTTTAACGTCGCCGATACGTGTATTGTAATCGGTGTTTGCATGATGTTTATTTCTGTCTCCATACATCCCGATTAGGGAATATCTATGCAAAAAACATATCGTTTAGTAAGCACCTTTGGCCCTATCGGATATCTTCCTGGATCAGGATCCATTGCTTCTTTCCTAACCCTTCCGCTCGTCATCCTTTTAGCCCAAGCAGGATGGGTGGCATATAGTGTGGTTACCTTAATCTTAACGGTGATTGCCTTTGCGATTTGCAAACGTGCATTGCTTTCTTTTAAGTCGCTCGATCCATCAGAAATTGTTATCGATGAAGTAATTGGATGCCTATTTGCCTTTATGGGCTTGCCACTACATATAATTAGCCTCGCGCTCGGCTTCGTTTTTTTCCGGATATTCGATATTTTCAAAATCGTAGGAATTGCACGCCTTGAAAAACGCCCAGGTGCATGGGGCATCATGCTCGATGATATCGCTGCTGGCATTTTAGCAAATATTGTTGTGCGCATTATGACCGTCTAATATGCTCAAAAAGCTTTGGCACCAATCAGTAAATTTAATCTATCCATCATATTGTTATTATTGCCTGCTTTATGTAGATGCCAATAAGCCGTTGTGCGCTGCATGCATGGCGCTCATCAAACCGGTTGTTTCTGTTTCGCTATCTCTGGGCAAGCAAAAAATTACCGTTTATGCTGCTGGCGCATATGATGATCCCTTACGGCAATTAATAATGGCAAAATTACATCGACAAGCCGTGGCGGCGCGTCAGATGGCATTCATTTTGTGGGAATTAGTGCTCAAAGAAAAAATGGACGAATTTGATAATGCCGTGATCACATTTATCCCACTGCATTGGACACGATTTGCTTGGCGCGGTTACAACCAAGCAGAATTTATTGCCCAGGAATTATCAAAATTAAGCGGTTTGCCCATAGTTTACGCGCTCAAGCGCATCAAGGCTGCCGGCTCTCAAACGAAAGTTAGCGGTTTTGAGCGGTCTGCCAATGTGCGTGATGCATTTGTTCTGAATAAAAATGTAGCAATTAAACCAGGAACCAAACTACTACTCGTCGACGATCTTATGACCACGGGTGCTACGTTGATTGAAGCCGGCACTGTGTTGAAACAGTTAAAACCTGCGAGTATTGATGCCTTGGTGGTTGCTCGAGCATTAAGTAGTTGATATTGAAAATTTAACGTGGGCTTGCTACTCTGCTCCGCGTTTCATTACAAATTTTTACAAAAGGAACAGGACTATGCAAAAGAATCTTACCCTCGGTATCATGGTAGCTTCATTATTAATGTTTGCTGCATGCGATATGGGTAGCAAGAAAGCTGATAGTGCCTCAGCAGCAAAAGAAGGTTCTGCACCAAGTGGTGAGGTGTTAGTGACCATTGGCGGCAAGCCAGCTATCACCGTCAAAGAGTTTGATGAATACTATGAGCAAATGTTAGAACAACAGCCTCAGCTGAAATCATTTGCACAGTTTATGCCTGATCTGAAGCAAAATGTATTCAACTCAATGGTCGGTCAAAAATTAATTGAGCATTGGGCTGAAGAGAAGAAGATTGATCAAATGAAGGATTATCAAACAGATTACGACAGTGCGCTCGAAAATATTAAGCGTGCTCTTGCATTCAAATATTTCCAATTGGAGCACCCGGTTAACGTTTCTGATGCAGAAGTTAAAAAGTTCTACGATGAACACAAAGATACCATGTATGCTCAGGCTGCAGCTGGTGTAAGCGCAATTGGCGTATCATTTGATAACGAAGCTAAAGCACGTGCATTCTTGGTTAAAGCTCAGGCACCAAAGGCCGATATCACTAAGCTTGCGCAAGCAGAAAATCTAGCTGCACGCAACTTTGGCCGCGTAAATGCTACCAGCCATCACGTTGATAAAGCGCTCCTTGATAAAATCTTGGCTATTAATAGATTCCCATCTGTTCAGCTGGTAAAAGTAAACAATACCTGGTGGGTGATCGAAGCTAAGAACAAAGAAGAAGCTAAATACTTCCCGTTTGATCAAGCAAAAGAAGACGCACGTCAAAAATTGCAAAATAAACAAATGGGCGAAATGTTTGAAAAAGAGATTGCCAAGCTTAAAGCTGAGTATGGCGTAGTTGAAAACAAGTCTTTCTTTGAAAAGAAAGAAGAGGCTAAGACTGAAACTGCTGCTGTTACCCAACCTGCAGAAGCTCAAGAAGCTGAAGCAGCACAACCGGTGGCCAAGCCAGCCGTTGCATAATTGCATAATCTTTCCGTACGTTTGTACAAAAAGAGGGGCACTCGAGCAATCGGGTGCCTTTTCTTTTGGCCATACAAGAATATTTGATACAATATGCGGAACATCTATTACAAGGAATTGCTGCCATGTTTATACATATTTTGCTTGTTCTCCCATTTATTGTATCGCAGCTTGCTGCTGCTCCTCCCTCTGCGAAGCCACAAGAGCTAGCTAAATCCAAGGAAGAAAAATTAGCTGCCTCAGGCTCATCGCAAAAAAATGATACGTCTGTATCACGCAGCGTTTCTGAACCAAAAATTGCCGAGCGAAAACCAGAAAAAAAATCCATAATGTTTGACCGTATCGAAGCCGTCATCTATGGGCCAGAGGTTACTGAGATCGTAACTAGATCAGATGTTATGCGAAGCCTTGATGGCCGAACGCAAACACTGGATGAAGTGATCTTCCAGCGGCTGATGGTGCAGGATGCCTTAAAGATGCGGATTATGACGGATGAAAGTGCCGTTGATGATTATATTCTCAAGGTAGCCAAGAGTTATGGTGGCACCTTGGACGACATTAACCAGATGTTTGAGCAGGCAGGATTTACCCCTATGGAAGGCCGCCGCCGTTTTGCTGAACTATATGCCATCCAGCAGCTTCGTGAATATAAAATTTTGAGCCGTGTCTTCGTCCCAGAAAAAGAGGTGATTGCCTATTACGAGGCAAATCCGGTGGTAAAGACAGCTTCATATGTTATTGAACGAGCCGTGGTTCAGACGCCAGCGGCGCGGCAGGAAGAAACCCGTAAGAAACTAGATACCTACATAAAAACAGGCCAAGGTATGCTTATTGGCTGGACTCAATTGCCTGAAATATTCGAAACCGATTTGGCAGCTGATAAACAATTTATTACCAAGCTTGAACTAGGACAGGTTGCTGAACCTATTGAATTTCCCGGCGGATTTGAGCTTTTTCGATTAAAGGCAAAAACTTCTGCTCATGTGGAACCACTTGAAGATCGATATCGTGAAATTGTTGATGTTCTACGCCGCCCTAAGGCCGATCAATTATTTGAAGAATATAAAAAAGAACTCTGGGCAAATGCTTCAATTCTCTATTTTTAGTTCTTTATATTTAGCTTTTTTTAGATAACGCGCTTGTCCGACAAGTCTTGCCATGCTTTTTTCAAAATCTTACATTGCAGAAGAAATTGCGCTCATCTGGAGCGTTATTAAAAAATAGTCAGTTCAATAAAAAAATCTGAATCGATTAAAAGCGAGCTTACTCCAAAAAACCGGATACAGATGTTCTGCTAATTATCGGTATTGGTTAATTCTGCTTCTAAATCCAAAGCTTTCTGAACAAGCAGATCTTTTTGAGTTGCCAAATCTGGCTTAGTTTCAAAATAATTGCCAAGAAGCGTTGCTAAATCCATATTCACATGGGCCAAGGCGCGGCGTTCACGTTGCACATGGTGCCTGATAGGAATAATACCAACTAAATGTTGCACGCCGGCACAAGCTCGTTCAATGGCGCCAAGATCTACTAAGTCACGTATGTTTGCTGGTACGTGGTATAAAAGTTTAACTACGGCACCTTCGAGATCTTGCTCTTTAAGCCGTTGTACAATCTGATCGGTTTGCGATCGTTGGGCGTCCAATTCAACCTCAATTTGGATGAATGGCCGCATTGGCGTTGGCATGAATTCATAAGATGTGGTGCGGGATGTTTCCCCATTTATTGACACAAAGCAAAAACCCTTATCTTCTTTTCTTTCGCCAAAATCGACTCGCTCGATTGAGCCGGCATAAACTAACGGAATTTTGCCATTCAAGTTCAAATTTTGATGCCGATGTAAATGCCCCAGCGCAACATAGTCGAATGGTTCAATTGCTAATTGCGATGGCATTAATACTGGATCATTGCCGTAAATGGCCCGTTTCTCGGAGCCAGAAAAGATACCAGAGCTTACCGTTAAATGGCCGGTCAAAATCGCCGGGATTGAAGGATCTAATTTTTGTGCAAATTCCTGCACGATGATATTGACTGCTTGTGAAAGTTGTTGTGTAAGCTCGGCAGTAGATTGCTGGTGGCCCGCTAATGCTATGGTTGCGCGAGTTGGCCAAGGAATGCCAACAATTTGTATTGGGCCATTTTTAGTTTCAAGAACAATACTGTCTGGTTTTGAAAAGAGATAAAATCCACGAACCGGAAGATCGCCAAAGACTGAAAGTGCGTGTGCTTTGCCAAAACTAATTGGTTTATCATGGTTGCCAACCACGATGACAACTGGAATGCCAGCTGCATATAGTCGCAATAAACAACGCATAAGCAAACGTTGATGTGTGGGACTAGGAACTGCTGTTTTGTAGGCGTCGCCGGCGAGTAAAAAGAAATCTACGTTGCGTTCAATGGCTACGTCGATGGCGTAATTCATTGCGCGATCGAAATCGAGTAGGCGTGTGTGCATGCCAGTAGCAGGATCTATTCTGCCGTAGTTCTCTATGCCGAAGTGGACGTCTGCTGTATGAACGAATGTGATAGGCATAGCGATTTTCTGTTTACTTGGTCTGATTAAATACGAGTCAGCACATATCATTTTTCGCGCTACGATCCTACGATCCTTCGATAAACTCAGGAGTAAACTCTTCGACTCGAAAGTTATCGATCGAAGGACTACAGGCTGAGCCTCGTCGAAGCCTCAGGATGAGCGCGGGGTAAGCGATTTGACCAAGGAGAAGAAAGAATAAGTAAAAATTAATTTAAGCTTACTCTTGTGCCATTTCGCTTTTGCTTTTAATCGCGGCTAAAAAAGGTATTTCTTCCTTCATCTTGAGCCGGTCGCGCAATTTTCGCACGTAACCATCTTTATTCGTTTGACGAGAGCGGCCAATGGCCAGGCTTTCTGCGGGAACATCTTGTGTAATGGTAGAGCCTGCGGCGGTCATCGCGCCTTTGCCAACAGTTACCGGAGCTACTAAAACAGTGTCACTGCCAATATAGGCATTATCATTAATCGTCGTGGTGTTTTTTGCGACACCGTTATGATTGCAGACGATAGTGCCAGCGCCAATATTTACCGAATCACCGATAATTGCATCGCCAAGATATGATAGGTGTTTTGCTTTTGTATGGGCGCCAATGATGCTCTTTTTTACTTCTAGGAAATTGCCAACAACACTATGAGCACCCACAATTGTTTGGTTGTGTAGGTGTGCAAATGGCCCAACTTGGACGCCAGTTTCTAGACGCGCATCATTAAGCACGGAGTGTGAATGAATAACTACATCATCTGCGATGACTACTTTTTCCAGAATTGAGAAATCACCAATGGTGCATTCAGAACCGATGATCGTACCGTTGCGCAGTTGAACGCCGGCACCAATTTCTGTTCCGGCCCCGATTGAAACATTCAAATCGATATGAACAAATTGCGGAAAATTAAAACGCACGCCATTGGCCATCCAATGATTAATAAGATCAGCGCGTTGAATTTGTTCAGCGGCCCACAGCTCTTTGAGTGTATTAATGCCACACACGCGTTCAAGCGGTGCGGTAACTAATTCTACGCGGCCCTGTTCGCTCGCCAATGGAACTAAATCAATTAAATAAAATTCTTGTTTCTGACTGCTTTTTTCAATGTCATTAATATGCTGTTCTAAAAATGTGCGACGAATTAAATAGATGCCAGCATTAATACAGCAATCCTCAACCGGATCACCCGTAAATTCATGCGCTTCAACAACTCTAATGTTTTGCGAATCTTTAATTACGCGGCCATACGAAGCAGACGGTTCAGGGTGATGCGCGACAATCATGCTCAAGAGTGCATTGCTTTGCTGATGCGCTTCATACAATGATTGGATAATTTCTTTGGTTACGAGTGGCACATCGCCATTCATAATGAGTACATGGTCCGCCTGCCAAACAGCCTGCGTGCAACGCACCGCGTGGCCGGTGCCAAGCTGCTCTTCTTGCACAACGAACGATACTTGTGGCACTTGTTCTTTTACGGCTTTTTGTACCTCTTCGCGTGCATAACCAACTACCATCGTGGTTGGGATATGCATTGATTCTAAGAGCTTTGCGGCATAAACCGCCATTTCTTGCCCGCAAATAGAGGAAACGAGTTTGCTTTTGCCTGTTTTAAAACGCTTGGATTTTCCCGCTGCGAGTATCACCGCCTGGATGTTTTGCATTCTGGATCCTTTTAGAAATTTTACCCCCATGCAAGGATTTTCCCTGCACCTTGCCAAAGGGTGAAATGGGTAGGTAGTCTAACACTGCCAACTTTTCTTACAAAGTAACCTTTTCCACCCCAACCGACCCTATTATTTCTAATTGTATGAATACCATCCATTTTGGCCCCCAAAGCATGTGAAAATTTTCTAGGACCCGCTAGTCTGGAATTCACATAAGTTACATATAGACGGCTCAAGGCCATCAACTGGAGGTTACTATGTTTAATAAGCTATACGCGGTGCTTTTGTACCTTGGCATTTTTCAGCCAAGCGTTGCCGCGCCCATTCAAATCCCAACTATTAATGAACGCGGCCCAGCTAATGCCTGCGGGCACTGGGCAATCTCCAACGCAACTGCTTTAGTGAATAAACTAGGCGCCATCCAAGCGGCGGATAAGGCTCAACTTGCACAGGTCGCCGTGGAAGCCCAGCAGTGCGGCAAGGCTTTTGTGCCAACCCATGCGCACCAGCTCTCAACTGAAGAAATCGAATCGTTAGCAAAAAAAGCTGGAATTATATGTTTTGTTTTGGGGAAATACCCAAATGGGCAAGTAGCACCTCTTATTTGGAATGGCTCGGGCGACATTACGCCATATGAGAAAATAGTAGCTAAATACAACAAGATGTTGAGTAATGATGAAGCAACCTTTGCTATTCCTTGCATCTGCAATGTAGGTGGTCATTGGGTTATGCTTGCCGTCGTTAAGCTAGAAGCCCAAAAGCCATTCTTGGTGTTTATGGATAATTGTAACGGACCGGGAACACGGGTTCAGCCATTTGTAAACTATCTTAAAAAACTGTTTGCGCTCTAACAAAGCTTTATTTTTTCGACTCGCTCATTTATGCTACCGCTCCAACTAAGTAGGATATTTGGCGCACGCGAGATTCGAAAACATACATGCTACGCACAACAAGATTTGCCCCTTTATACATTCTCATTTCTTTGCTGAGCTCTGCATCTGCATGCTATGCAGCGCTCACCTTTGACAACCAATATTTCCCTTTTGGCGATCTTACCTATACCCGCAAATGGCCTAATTATAGTAACATTATCCCTGGTATGATGGTTGCTGTGGCTGATCATGCCCGTGCACATGACAGTGAAACTACGGGCCTCTTCCAACTTTTTGGCGCCTTAGATCTTAACGCTCTTGGTCGTGCATTAGAAAAAGTCGGCAAACCTAATCCATTGCGAAGCCAATGGCGTGGTAGCCAGATCCCGGTTGCCCAACAAGGTACGCTTGAAGCCATTGGCGGAACCCTTGAATATAATCAAGCTTTTAACGATAACTGGTCGGCTGGGCTTGCAACTGCCTTTATGCGAGTGACCACACGTCCATTTTTTTTATTCGATAAAGAACGCATTACAATTCCTTTTACCGGGCCTGGCGAGATCGAAGAATTAGATAGAACTCTTCGCATCATGGCTGATGAGGTTGGGGTTGATGCTGGCGCTACAAATCATTTCGCTTTAACTGATATTGATACATATGTTCGCGTAGGGAATATTTGGGATTATCCCATTGGGTTCCGTCGCGCTGATCTTGGCCTTCGCGTTGGTGCGTTATTCCCAACCGGGAAGAAAAGAGACATTTTTGAAGCTTTCTCAATCCCCTTTGCCGGAAATGGCTTGTATGGTTTTTATGTAATGGCGGATGTTGAACTTGAGCTTAAAGAAGATCTAAAATTTGGTCTTTTTGGACGTGTTCAGCAGCGGATACCGCATACTACATTGTTACGAGTTCCTGTTGGGCTTGAGCCAATTAATTTTGGCGCCATCGTGGGCAATTTCCATATATCTCCAGGAACGGTGCTTTCTTTCTCTGCTTATCTATTAGTTGAAGATATTCGGGGTGGCCTCGGTGGCAGTGTGCAGTATCTATTCACTAAAAAGTTTAGAGACCATATCCAAGATCAACGTATTTTCCCTGATCCGCCTGCAAATATTGCTCGTTATGATGGCTTATCAGGGTGGCAGTCAGAAGTGATAAACGCTCGCATGTTTTATGACTTTAGCCGCATCGGTGATGAAGAATGTCCTAAACGATTCTTACCAATTATTTCATTTGCTTGGGATTTTCCAGTCAAGTTTTTTGGTTCACCGCGCGTTGCTAAGACCAATCGAATTTCAATTACCGTAGAGATACCATACTAAACAACAGTTGAGGGAGAACAGCATGATCATAACTTACATCAAAGAAAGGGCTTCCTTATGAATAACAAAAAAAGTTGGTTTTCATTTTTACCAGCACGCCGATTATTTGGCCTATTTTCCAATGATCTTGCCATTGATCTAGGAACAGCAAATACCGTAGTCTATGTGCGAAATAAAGGTATCGTTCTTGATGAGCCATCAGTTGTTGCGGTTAATCGAGTAAATCCAAATCAGGTGCTCGCCGCCGGACGTGCTGCAAAAGAAATGCTTGGCAAAACGCCGGAAAACATCATTGCCTGCCGGCCAATGCGTGATGGCGTTATTTCAAATTTTGAACTCGCTGAAAGTATGTTGCGCTTCTTCATCCGTGCCGTGCAAGATAATCAACGCTCGCTGATGCGCCCGCGTATGGTTATTGGTGTGCCATCAGGTATCACACAAGTTGAATTGCGTGCGGTAAAGGATTCAGCTCTTCAAGCAGGAGCGGGTGAAGTTGAGACTATTATTGAGCCTTTAGCTGCTGCCATTGGTGCTGGGCTTCCTATCGAAGAGCCATCCGGGAATATGATTGTAGATATTGGTGGCGGTACTACTGAGGTTGCTGTTATTTCATTGAAAAATGTGGTTTTCTGTCGCTCAATTCGAGTTGGTGGCGATGAAATGGATCGCGCGATTGTTCACTATGTAAAACGTAAATACAATTTGCTCATTGGTGAACGTACGGCAGAAGATGTAAAAATAAAAATCGGTGGTGTCATGATTGATGCATCGACTAATACCACCATGGATGTAAAAGGTCGCGATTTAATAACCGGTGTGCCAAAGACTATTGTATTAACCGGTCTCGAAGTTAACGAGGCTTTGTTGGAAACCATTAGCAGCATTATAGAGGTGGTTCACATAGCATTGGAAAATACCGATCCTGAACTTTCTTCAGATCTTGTTGATCGTGGTATCGTCATGGCCGGCGGCGGCTCTATGCTTCGTGGCCTTGATAAGCTCATTAGCAAAGAAACTGGTTTGCCAGTTCGCATTGCAGAGGACCCACTACTTTGTGTAGTCAAAGGCGCTGGTAAAGTTTTGGAGAAGTTGGACTTCTACCGCGAAGCCCTGATGTAATTGTATCTAATACTTCATTTCCCCATTTTAACAAACTGGAACTAGCAACGGCCTTTTTCCGCATATTAAGGGTCCGTTCCCTCCCCTTAATAATCCCCTCCCATAAATGTTTTTTATATGGAGGGCTGGCCGCCCTCCATGCCACCCGCTTTTACCTGCGAAAGTCTTTTTTTACATACGAAGCTTGATTTTAAAGATAGACAGGGTCGACAAGGCAGTGCCCACAGCGACCGTTGGAGCTCCGAGAAGGGAGCGAGGAGCAGCTGTCTTGAGGCCCGAAGCAATAAAGAAGAAAATATTCCATATCAAAATCTATGAATCATAAAAGATATAATACGCCGCCATTAGGCCAACATTTCCTACGTGATCAGCACATTGCAGACAACATGCTTGCAGCAGTGAGCCTGAACAATACCAGTTCGGTACTCGAAATTGGCTGCGGCGATGGTTTCCTTACACAAACCATACTAAGTCATCCATGTGCGCGACTATGGTGCATCGAAATTGATGAGCGTTGGGCAGCCTATGTTCAACGCTCCATTTCTGATCCCCGACTGACTGTAAAACATCAAGATTTCTTAAAAACTGATTTTGCTGAATTTGAACCACATGCTCCATGGACAGTAGTAGCAAATCTGCCGTATCACGTTACGTTTCCCATCCTTCAATTATTTCAGCAGCATCGTGATTTGTTTAAAGAAGGCGCGATCATGATCCAAGCCGAAGTTGCCGATAAGATTCTCAAGACAACCGGCCGTGGTTATGGATATATTTCGTTGTTTTATCAGCACTATTTTGATTGGCGACTATTGGATACCGTGTCACCTGAGGCATTTGATCCACCACCAAAGATACTATCAAAAACGCTCCATTTTAAACCGCGTGCTCATCCTGAACCTATCCCCGAAGAAACTAAATTTTGGGATCATTTTATTCGTTCTTTATTCAAGCAACCGCGCCGTAATCTAAAAAATAATCTATTGCAGGGTGGCTATGATCTTGCAAAAATCCCAAGCGATATGCTTACATTGCGGGCACAGCAATTGGATAAGAAACAGATTTTTGCGCTTTGGGATTTGGTTAGGTCTTAATTTTTAGACACATCATTGCTATTCACTTATTTAGCATGCTACGTTGATTTCATCAAAAAGGGAGTAGCATGAAACTAAGACAATTCAAAGAAGTAGCGTGGACTTTTTACCATTTCGTTGGAGAAGCACTTAGAATGACCTGGGCAGTTTGGCATCTAGCCAAATTACCTGAACCGCGCGTAAGTGTATTCGGCGGCAGCAAAATACAGCAGGACAGTATATATGCTGAAAAGGCCAAAACGTTGGTTAAGAAATTGGTTGCATTGCGCATCGGAATTATTACAGGTGGCGGGCCTGGAATCATGCAGGCTGCTTGTGAGGCATCACAAATGCCAAAAGGCGAGAAATTCAGTATCGGCATTTCAGTGGAAAAACTAAGGGAACTCGAAGGAGTATCTGAGTGTAAGCAAGAGATGCTCTATATGCATTATTTCTGGTCAAGAAAATGGCTACTCACGAATTATTCAAATGCGTTTGTTGTTTTTCCAGGCGGATTTGGAACGCTGAATGAGCTCACCGAAATATCGACGCTGATCGAGACAGCCCAGTTACAACCACATCCAATTGTGCTTATCGGTACTCATTATTGGAAACCATTCATGGAACAAATTGAAACTGCGCTTCACGCTCATTTGCTCAAGCAAAAAGATCGAGATCTTATTGTGATAACGGATGATATCGATAAGGCAGTGGAAATTGTTGTTAAGCGGTGTGAGGATGTTGAGTCATGTCGGATTGCCATGCGCCATTAAAGAATTACTATTGGCTATTAGATAGGCCGATGGCTCTAATATTAAATTGGTGCTGTAAGACGCGCATCATTTCCATTGGTGTTCGCGCATGAATGCAAGACATTCCAGCCTTCTTGGCAGCCGCAACATTCGGGCATAAATCGTCAATAAATATGATCTTCTTAGTCTGTAACTCAAATCTGTTAATAAAATTACGATATACAGCCAAATGTGGTTTTTGAATGTAACCATTCAACCGTTCCGAAATCATTATTCCATCAAATTGGGCAAAAAAGTCGGTAAATTTATCCTTCAATGGCGCAAACATACGTTCGCCGATATTGGATAATATATACAGCTTATATCCTTCTTTTTTCAAAGCTTTGACTAATGCTGCTGTTTCTTTAATCGGTTTTTGAGCATTGGCTAACTCTATGATTGTTTGATCTGCGGCTTGCAAGCTTGGATACTGTTTCTCTAATATTTGCATACCTCGTTCATAGGCAGTGGTCTGGAAATAAAAGACACGGCTGAGATCGATGAGAAATAAGGGATTGAGTAAATGCCGGAGAATATTCCATTTCTGAGGACTGTGCCACAGAATATGTGCGCGCTCAATTATATCGGGGTGGAATAATACGTGATGCAAATCGAAGACGAAGACGGTAGTTTTCGGATTGATTGGTTCAGGCGCGGCAGATGCTAACCCTGGCGTAGCGCAAAGAATAAAAATAGTTAAAAGATATGTATACATGGCATCCCAATTCTTCTTTATTAAAGTCAGTATAAAGAATTGAGAGACTGCTATGGAAGAATTGCTACCTATTTAAGTTCAAGCAAATGGACCAGATCAATGTGATCATAATGATCAATGACCATATCCGCTTCTTTAAGTAAAGCCGGGTTTTTAGCAGTATTTATACCAATGCAGAACATGCCAGCGGCCTTGGCTGCTCGAACGCCATGCGCGCTATCTTCTATCGCAACTGTATGCTGCGGATTAAGACCTAGTTGTTGGCAAGCATGAAGGTAAATGGCAGGATCTGGTTTGGTTTTATTATCGACGTGGCTAATGTTGTATAAATGTTCGCCAAAAAAACGATGCAAAGACAATGTTTCTTTGCTTAAATGGAATGTAGAGTCGACAGCATTTGTGGCAAGAGCTGTTTTTAAATTATGACCAACAACTTTTGCATGAAACTGTTCAAAGCCATCGATGAGGCGTAAACCTTTTGCATAATGTTCATTTGAAAACGCTACTAATTCTTGGGCAATCTCCTCAGCATCTTCTGGCAAATTAAAAAGCATTTTAAGTGCGGCACTATTAAGAAATAAGTTTGCACCAGCAGCATGTTCTTCAATTGCCTTTTTTTCGTCGGCAGTGAGTTGAAAGCCTCTTTTTTTTAAAAAGGTCTCAGTTGCCATGCCCCAAATATATTCCGTATCGACAATGGTGCCATCCATGTCAAAAACTATTCCGTGGTAACGCATTTTTTTCCTGATAAAATACAGGACCCGATGTCCTGGTTCTTGTTTTTAAGGTATTTCTATGATTAAAAGTACATATAATATGCGGAATAATGCAAGTGCTGGCCTATCTTGGCTTATCCTTTTGAGCCTGGCTGCACTATTGAAAAGCTTCCATATGGCTGGTGGTGGTCATGCCCATTTCACCGGTCTGCCCCTGTTTTTACCCCTGCTTGGGGTTGCAGCCCTTCCCCTGAGCGGGGCCTTCGGCCTTCTAAAATTTTTCATGGGAACCAGTTACTCATTGCTTTCACTTGTACGCTTACCCACCCTATGTGGTGGTCTTTATTGGGCTAAAGACCATTGGTTTATCCGGGCGGGGATCCCAGCTCTCTGTATTATTATGTTCCTTGCTCATCCGGTTGGACTGGCCGGCTGGGGATATGCCATGCTTTGGTTGATACCAATAGCATTGTATTGCGCTGATGCCTTAGGCTCATTATTCATGACCGCTCTCGGCTGCACAATGACCGTTCATGCCGTGGGCTCAGTGTTATGGTTATATACCATCCCAATGACGGCCGAACTTTGGTGGGCTTTAATTCCCGTAGCCCTCGGCGAACGTATAATATTTGCGGCGGCCATGGTTTTGATGTACCTTGTGCACCTCCGATTGAGTAGTTTTATAGCACGAATTCTATCATCCTGGATCGGCAGCAAAGAAAGCGTGGTAACAACGTGATCACAGCACATACTTCCGTAGCAAATTCAAATCACATCGCAATTCAACCAGCACAACGGGCATTAACACTGAATCATTTAGCCTTGGTAATGGATGGCAATCGTCGCTGGGCAAAAAAGCAGGGTCTCCGTGCTTTTTATGGTCACGGCCAGGGGGTCGAGACAGTCCATCGAGTAATTGAGTTTTGTATTCGAAAGGGGATCGGCTACCTTTCGCTCTATACTTTTTCTATCGAAAATTTTCGCCGTGCACCAGATGAAATTCAATATCTTTTTGATTTATTGGTTCGCGAAACTGAAAAAGGCATGAAAGATTTCATGGAAAAGGGGATTCGCATACGATTTGTTGGTGACCGGAGTTTGTTCCCGGAGAGTGTGCGTCCTGCAATCGAACGTGTGGAGCAGACTACCGCTGCAAATAAAACATTGCAGGTCAGTTTATTATTTTGCTATGGCGGGCGCCAAGAAATTGTAGCAGGAGTGAAATCACTTATAGCTGCCGTTAAAAACGGTGAAATCAGTGAACACGATTTAAATGAAGAGTTATTTAATGCTCATCTATGGACGGCAGGAATTCCCGAGCCTGATCTAATTATTCGTACCGGCGGTGCCCGACGCTTGAGTAACTTTCTTTTATTCCAGGCTGCCTACGCTGAATTATGTTTTGTAGATTGCTTATGGCCTGAATTACAATTTACCGATCTAGAAAAGGCAGTTGAGCAATATGAAGCCTGTCAACGAAATTTCGGCTGTTAAGGAAGTAGGAATATTAGGCGAAGGTGCATTTGGAACGTCCATCGCCTGCCTTCTAGCCGACAATGGCTATCAGGTGAAGCTTTGGTGCCATGATCAGGATGTTCCAAATATCATTAAAACAACCGGCATCAACCAACGATATTTGCCTGATATACAACTAAACTCACTCATCACCCCAACCAGCAGTTATGAAGAGCTTTTTTCTTGCACGTACATTTTTGAAGCAATCCCTGTTAAATACCTCAGATCAGTTTTAACTGAAGCGCTCCCTCATATTCGATTTACGCATAGCTGGATTCTTATGAGCAAAGGCATTGAAAATGATACGCTCAAATTTCCCTCGCAAATCCTAGAAGATGTTTGCAATACAAAAGAATTTTGCACCCTTGGCGGCCCGAGCTTTGCAATCGAAATTGCAACCAAACAACCAACGGCGGTAACGATTGCCGGCGATTGCGCTTTAGTGACTCAGGTTCAAAAAATGCTGGTAAATGAATATTTTCGACCCTACTCTTCAACCGATATCACGGGTGTTCAGATTGGCGGCGCGCTGAAAAATGTTATTTCGGTATTCATGGGAATGGCCAAGGGAACATCAGAAAATACTCAAGCGTTTCTTTTTACCCGCGGTTTATACGAAATAGTACAACTCACAGAAATCCTTGGTGGGCGGGCAGAAACAGTTTACGGTTTATCAGGCATTGGTGACTTGGTCTTATCCTCATTGAGTGGAAAAGGGCGAAATGCCACAGCAGGTGCTTTATTGGCACAAGGCAGATCATTAAAAGAAATTGAACAACAATTTCGCGTATTGCCAGAAGGGTTTAATACCATTGTTTCTATGTATCAACTTATTCAGCAACGGAATCTAGATTTACCGTTGTGCGCCGCAATCTATGGCATGGTCTACCAAGGCCGCCAGCTTCACGATGTAATGAATGAAATGATGAATCGCCCGCTTGAACAAGAATGCGGTTTATAGTGCTTGCCCATTTTTGAACTCTATCCTAAGCTGGCCGTGTATTTTGTATAACCTATTCTTTGAGGATTTTAGAATGAAGAATAATCTTGTATTAGCAATGCTTATCTTTTGTAGCGCTTCAATTGATTCCTTATTTGCTGCGGGTGTGCCCGATCTGGCAGATGTGCGAAAAGCTTTCAATGTTACAAATCTTCGCAATGATTTCCTGACAAACGGCGTTTCCGCCGATTTTCGCCGACTCTTTCCTAAAGAAGTGAATAATCTCCAAGCAGTATTGGATCGTACAAAAAAAGGGCTTACTGCGCATGAGCAGGCACAGGCAGAATGCCAAATCGATCAATACTCAGTATGTCTGATCAATAAATTAATAGCTGCTAAATATGAAGAGATCGTCAATGCTGCTGGCGAAAATGGAGCTGATAGAATTAAGGCAGGTGATGTTACTCGTGATTTAAAACACTTTGTTGAATTGCAAGAAAGAATAGTTTCAGAAACGGCAAAACACCTTGACCTACCGCCTTTAAAGATCGATGACAGCCCAGTTGATAATAACAATAATAAGGGTTGGAGCTGCACAATAACAGAATTATTCCTTGGCGGCGATCGTAAGTATCTCACATATGCTGCCGTTACAAGTGCGGTAGCCTTAACCATCTACTATTGGGATAACATTAATGCATGGCTTGCTGGTGAACCAACAGATTCAACTCAACCGGCATAAATTTTAAATTATTTTTGCGATATGAAAGGCTGCATAATTCTATGTGGCCTTTTCTATTTTGAGACTAAGTTCATGAAATTATATTTATATGGACTACTATGCTGCAGTATCGCCTACAGTGTGGTGAGCGCACCACGGCCTGCACACGTACACACGCCGGCGGCATCAGTAGAATCGGAGCAAAAAACTAAGGATAAGGAAGCGCAATTAAAGCTTGCTCTTGCGCGCTCAAATGAAAAACTTGCCGCAGAAATAATGGCATTGTTCGAGCAATATAGAAAATTACTATGGTTGGAGAATCGTAAAAGAAGTAATGGATTACTCAAACATTATTCTGAGTAAGCCAAAAGTTATAACTATTCTACTTCTAATGAAATCTGTATCGGTTTGCTGAGATCAATGAGTGAACCTGGCAGTGGTTTTTGTTCTGCCACCAAACAATTAATGCATTCATGATCATCATCCATCACATGAGGATGGAACACATTTGCGTTCAATTGGTACTGTTTTAATAACTCTAATACAGCGCGAATTGGTTGACCGCGAAGGACTGGAAAAATAAGCGGTCGTTCATCACCAATGCTTGCATACAAAATCATTTTTCCTTCGACAGGCTGACCAGCCTGCGGCCATTGGCTAAAACAGGTATTAACTGGTTGTGAACTGGCTAAATAATGTATGTGAGCACGAATATTATGACTATGCAACAACGGTTCAATTTCCTGAATCTTCTTCCCTGCACATGCTGGGGCAATGCGTTCTATTTTTTTTGTAATAACAATGAATACGGATTGTTGCTGCTTTACCTTATGGCCCGCTCGCGGCGTTTGAGAAACTACCGTTCCTGATGGCAAATCTGCATCTTCCTGCTCCCGCACAATACGCACATTTAAATGATGGTCCGAAAGGGTTTTAATAGCCTGAATGAGCGGTAGGCCTACCACGGCCGGCGTTGGAAATTCGCCTCGGGTCGTGAAGAAATGTACAGCTTGATAGCCTGAGAGGAAACATATGAAGGGAAGGGTCCAGAACCAATTTGCATTCATATATGATCGATTTGATTCCAAAAACTACGTATTGTCCTGGGATTTTTACTGAAGTCAGCGCATAAGCCGGATTTTGTACAAAGGGCAACCATTTATCTATGCGACATACCCGCGTGCAATGCAACAAACAACTAAACACGCTTATTTTGTCTTGCTCCAGGTAGGGTTTGTCCCAATATGCCGTTACCGACATATTGCGTGCGCTCTTACCGCACATTTTCACCATCACCGCTCTTGCGAGAGGCTGTTATTTTCTGTGACACTATCCATCGCAGGGCTTGTACCACCCGCGTCCGCAGTTGAATTTCTTCTCCGGCGGTACCTTGTTTGTTAGGAGTCCGGACTTTCCTCACACCCACTGAAGGATGCGCGATTGCCAGGGCTGAACATCAGTAGGGATACTATACCTGATTTCCCAATTTTCTCTAAATGGTTAGGCGATGGCAAAAGCCAGGATATCTAGAGATTGGTCTTCATTATATGACTCTTAAAAGAACTGGCAGGGCATATATCTGCAAGAGCACCGTTAACGTCGCGAAGGCCAGGGTGACCCAAAGATGACTGGCTAATTGATGTCTAATGGAAAGAGCAATAATGGTCAGGGGCAGTAAAATAAGAAAATTAGTCCCGTATCTGCCATATACCAGAAAAGACTCGAGCCCTGAGAGTGCGAGCGCGGTAATTAATGCTGGGTATTGAATCGGCGAGCGCAGAAGGAGTGTGCTGTAACAGGCGACCACCCCATACATTATTGGGATTTCAAATAACTGATAGAGAAACGTATCTGCGAAAAAAAGTATCAATGGTATTAACGGGTTCATAGTTTTATGTTCGTAATAATGACAAATATTGTTCTTTTTTAACACATTATGAATCAAAAGCTATAAAAGCTTGACACCCCAGATGATTTGGGTAAAACTTTGCTTCGTCTTTAATAACCATTTTGTATAACGTACAAAACAACCTACCCATACAAGGAGTCTTCATTATGAAGAACACACTAAAGTTGACACTAGCGGTCGTTCTTGGCGTTGCTTCTGTTGCATCAGTATTTGCAGCGGGCGAGCCAGAAGTCACAAATAAAGCGCTAAAAATTGCGCTTGCTCAAGCTGTAGTTGATCTACGAGTACAAGAAGCTCGTGATGTTGTAAAAGCTCGTACAGATAAGTATGCAGCCGATACAAAAGACAAGAAAGAAGATGAAGTAAAGGCTCTTAAAGAAGCATTCGACAAAGAGATGAAAGATCTTGAAGTTAATGCTGCGATGATCAAGGGCATCAAAGAAGAAGTCCTTAGGAACAAAGACTTTGCTGGCGTGAAGATTGAAGAAATTCAAGATCCATCAGCAGCTTGTGGCTACTGTGCAGCAGCTAAGCAATTCTGCTTTGGTTCAAAGACCAAAACAGCAATTACTCTAGCAGCAACAGCAGTTGTAGGTTATGGCGCATACTCATTGTACGCTGCTAACCAAGCTGAAGACGCAGAAAATAACTAAACTGCATCTTTGAATTTGCACTACTCTATCGGGTAGGTGAGGTAAAAGGCCGTACTTAGTGCGGCCTTTTTTCACGTCTATATAAATTACTTATGCAAAACTTGAAGAACCAAATTGTTTCTTTATTAGTTAGCGATGAATTCGCGCATGTTAGAATGAGCCTCGAACAAACAACATACGGAGGCAGGAGGCGGAGCGGGGGAGGGTTTTTAGGAAATTCTTGGGGTCCCCAGGTTCGGGTTCCCTTTCAGGGTGAACTTGGGGTAAAGCGAACCGGACCCTTAGCAAGAACCTAATAAACAACAATAAGGTTATATATGCACTCGCGTTCTAGAATCTCAATATTTGCTTCCGTTCTTTGTACTATCTTAATTCTGACTGCCGCCTTTGCACTCGGGGCAACCTACCATCTATTCTCCAAAAAAATTGTCGACCTTTCACCACTAGAACAATACAATCCCGGCAAGCCAACAATCATACTCGATGACGAAGGCCACGAATGGGCACGCTTTGCATTCGATCGCCGTGAACCGGTTCCATTTGAACGTTTACCAAAAGTTTTGATCAATGCAGTACTCGCAGCCGAAGATCATGATTTTTTTTCGCATTCTGGCATTTCCATACGCGGCATCGTTCGTTCGCTCGTTGTTAACTTACTCAATGGTCGCAAGGTCCAAGGAGCTAGTACGATTACTCAGCAACTAGTTAAGTTGTTGTTTTTTGATGGTAGGAAAACATTTGAACGCAAACTTAAAGAACAGTTTTATGCTTTGCTCGTTGAACGCCAATGCACCAAAGAACAAATCCTCGAAATTTATCTTAATCATGTGTATCTGGGCGCAGGTATTTATGGCGTTGAGGCAGCCAGCCAACGCTTTTGGAATATTTCAGTAAGCCAACTATCGATAGATCAAGCTGCGATGCTTGCCGGCATCATCAGATCACCAAGCCGTTATTGTCCACTTACATCGCCAATAAATGCGCAACGGCGGCGGAATTTAATCATTCGATTGATGCGCGATTACGGTTTTATTAGTTCGAAAGAATATGAACGGGCATATGCTAAGCCACTCATTTTGCATCAGCCACATAGCAAATCAGAATTTGCGCCGCATTTAAAAGAGGCAATACGTATCGAGCTCGAAGAAAAAGTAGGGCGCAAACAGCTCTATAGCGGTGGGCTTGTGGTACAAACCACTATTAATCGTCAAATACAGGAAGCAGCGCAGAAGGTTTTTACCGAGCATGTCCAACGACTTAAGCAGTCAATGCATCCCTATATCGATGGGGCACTGATGACCCTTGATGTTCAATCGGGTGAGATAAAAGCCATGGTAGGCGGTGTAGACTTTACCAATTCAAAATTTAATCGAGCCTTACAAGCCCGTCGCCAATTGGGATCAATTATTAAACCCTTTATCTTCGCGGCGGCGGTAAAACAGGGTAGAACGTTTGCAGAAATGGCCATTGATGAGCCTATGGAAGTTCTGATGCCAAATGGCCAGCTTTGGAAGCCAAATAATGCTAGTGGATTATTTGAAGGTCCTATGACGCTCGCACGGGCGCTTGCAACCTCTAACAACTCAATAGCTATCAAAACATTGCTTGAGGTAGGATGCGATACGGCAAAATCATTGGCTGAAAAATGCAAAATTCCTGGACTAAAACCGTATCCAAGTTTAGCGCTTGGCTGCGTTGATGTAACAGTTAATACGGCTACCGCTGCCTTTAATGTGTTTGCTAATCATGGCGTATATGTTGCACCGTTTCATATTTCATGGATCAAAGATCAATGGGGAAAGAAAATATATAAACACCAGCCGGAAAGATACCGTGTTCTTCCCGCGCGCGTCAGCGATCAAGTAGCGAAGGTTCTTGGGTTGGCGACCGATCGGTTAAGAATACGATTAGGTGAACGAGGTTTAGCCAGCGATGTAATTGGTAAAACGGGAACTAATAATGAATTTCGAACCAACTTTTATATTGGTTCAACGCCATCATTGACCACTGGCATTTATATCGGCTGCGATGATAATAGCCCTATGGGTAAAAATATGTTTGCTCGCAAGACGGCATTTCCAATTTTCTTCTCGCTGCATAAGCAAATACCATCTGCGATAAAGAACTTCTCATTTGATCCAGGCTTGCGCGAACAGCTTATTGATGAAAAGACGGGTGATTTCTTGGATGATCCTAAAGACCCACATGCATGTTTGATTTTAGTGCCGCAGTGATACTTGTCATCGGCATTAATGATTTGAATAATGGTGTTTAAAATGCCATTTTAGCGCTCTGATCCTTCGATCCTTCGATAAACTCAGGAGTAAACTCTTCGACTCGAAAGTGATCGAGCGAAGGACGGAGCCTCGTCGAAGCCTCAGGATGAGCGCGGTCTTTTTTCGGCTTTGGCTAATTTAGAGTAATCAGAGCTTTGGCGGACATGCAGGATGAGCGCTTCGTAGCACCTGTCGGTGCATAATTTTTGATCTCAGTATTTTGTCTATTGCTTCGTGGAAGAGGGCAGGATTCTTTTCAATATCTCGTTGCAAACACACCGTAAACAAATCCGGAAACATACGCGCATATGCTCTTGCATTATCAACTTGGTGCGATGTCGTCGAAGCGACCAGCGGAATAATGATAGTTTTGCAATCAAAGAATTTGAGTTCGGCCAAAGTGCCCGAGCCAGCCCGTGTAATGACCACATCTGCCAATTGGTACAAGGGTGCAAGATTGTGATGATAGGCAAAGGTCACGGCGGGAATAGCACGTTCTTTATAAAAAGCAGACCATTCTGTTTCGGTATAACTGCCGGTTTGATGAATAACTTGAATATGATCCAGGCGTTGATGCTCAACAACTATTTTCATCAGCTCATTCAAAAAATGAGAACCTTGTGAGCCGCCGATGACAAAAATGGTTTTTCGATCAGAAGAAAAGCCAAGCTTATTGAGTTCTGTCTCGCGGTTAAAACTTGTTTTTACGTCTTGGCTAAAGCGCACAGGATATGATGCAACTTCACATGCACGGTTCTTAAAATAATGCTGCGTTTCGCCAAAAACGATGTGAATCTTACTGGCGAGAGGGGCCAATAATTTGATCGTTTTGCCTGGTTCCACATTAAGCTCAAATAGTTCAATAGGGATACGCAAAAGCCAAGCTGCAAAACAAACCGGTATGGCAATAGAGCCGCCGGTTGTGATTACTTTATTTGGTTTATGCCTGCGCAGTGCATTAAGACTTGAAAAGAAAGCTCGTGCATAGTTAAAAAATGTTTTTGGCCAAAGCCATGGCTTGCGATAGGGAATAGTTGTTAGTGGCAGGGTAAGTAAATGATCAACAGCCTTTGATTGCGTGACTATTTTAGTATCCAAGGAAGAAGTCGACGTTATAAAAAGGACCGTAGCAGGTCCCAGACTTTTTTTCTGTTCAGCGATCGTCAAACAGGGAATAATATGGCCACCTGAATGAGCCGCAACAAGGGCTAGGCCCTTGACCGGAGGTGCACTCCCGCGGTCTAATGGCGAGTTCTTTTGATTATGAATGTCTAGCTCAGTAGTTTTTTTATTCGCTGGCATGCTTTCTGTTCTCGTGTTGTACGTGCAAACTGTTCGGCAAGGGCAAGTTCGCGATAGCTTCGCTCCTTATTGCCCATTTTTTCCATTATTTTAGCAAGATGTAAGTGCATCGCATAATCTTTGGGATTTTTGCCAATTAATTGTTCAAGTAGTTCCGTAGCTTTATCATATTTTTTCTGCCGGTACCAAATAACTGCTTGGGTATCTAAAAAGTGGGGGTTGTTTGGATCGGTCTTGATAGCTTTATCCAAATATTGCTGCGCTCGACTCACATCATGACCTTCTGTTGCATGGTAATATGCCAGAAGATTATAGAGCGGCGGGAAATCAGCCCCTGCATTCATGGCGGTCGTAAGTATTTCATTCATCTTCTCATACTGCTCTTGCTCAAAATGAATGATGCCCATGTTATACCATAAACGCACCTTTTGCGTGTGGTCGGCTGCCAGTGCAAGCGCTTTTGTATGATATTGTAAAGCCTTATCAAATTGGCCTGCGCGTGTATAAAGATCGGCCAGATAGAGTTGCGGAAGCCGCTCATTGGGATGTGTTTTTTCGACTGCTACTAGCACATTAATTGCTTGTTCAGGAGGCAGCTTGTTGCCGGTAACCATCCAATGGAATGATTTATACCAGGTTTCGTCATTCGGCTCGCTCATCATCGATTTTTGCAGGAGGGCGAGAGCCTCGGTAGTCTTTTTCTGGCTCATCAACTGTTGCAGCTGGGCAAGGCGGGCATCTTTATCATTTTTTGCCATCTTTGGTTGCGATAAGTGTTTGCTACGCAGAAGTAGCCGTTGTAGTTGCTGCTCAATAGTTTTATTTGGGCCAACAACATTCAAATAGTTTCGGTAGCCAGATATTGCTTCTTCAATGGCGCCTTGCTGCTCAAGAAGCATCCCTAAGAAAATCCATCCTTGCTCATAACGCGGACACATTTCCAAACTTTTTTTTGCTTCTTCGATTGCTTTCTGCTTATTGTTCAGTTGTACATACAATTGTGATTTCAGAAAATGGAATAGGCAGAGCCTCGGATGAGTTGGCACATTATTAAGCATGGTATCAATGGCACTCAATGCTCTCGTGATGTCCCCTCGTTTTGTATATGCCTGTGCTGCAAAGAGGGTGAGTTCAGGGCTTTTTTTAATCTTTTTCTGCAACTCTATTGCTCGTTCATCAGCGGCATCTTGGTCTTCCATTTTTGGCGAGTTGTAGAGCGATTGTATAAAAATAAGTTGAATTGAAAGATCATCTTTAAAATACTGATCCAATTTTGGAATCATTGCGATGATTGGCTGGTAGTTGTCGGTTGCAAAAAGTAACTGAAGAAATCCCTCATAGGCATAGGGGGATGGATTATCATTCAGCACGTGTTGAAAATGAGCAAATGACTTTGGTCCAGAACCGGCCGCAAGTTCGTATGAACCTAATATATATTCTTGGTACTTTTGCCCATCAACGCCTTGAAGGCTCGATAAAGAGTCTGAACTTTTATCGAGTACTGAGGGATGGCTGACGGCAGATAGATGCGAATAGGGGAAACCCAACTGTAAAAGCAGAATTACTATTTTTTTTTGACGCATGAGGGGTTCCCGCGGCTAACATACAACAATGTTTCTAGCATTGAGCGTAGCTCGAGATCCTCAACCTTTTCAAGGGTTCTTGATTCAAGAGAAGTTAATTGGCGGCGGACTAGGAGTTTTGCTTTTGGTTGAGCTGCATTCTCGATGGTCGGAGTGCTACTTGGCGCCCGTGAATCCATGGCCATATTTTTACTGCGAGCCGCGGCCTTGCATTTTATCTGTGTAACATACGGATGTTGCAAATAATCATTGATGGTTTTGATGAGCATGGGCGAAAGCAAATATAATTCTTGCAACCAGCTAGCATGAAAAACACCAATGATCAGCATGCTGCCTTGAATTTTTTCAACGCGCATATGCTCATGCAATGTGCCAACAATTTGTGGCCATTCACTGATTACTTTTAAATGCCATGCCTGTGATTGGTCTGCGGGTGCTTTCGCCAGTAGATCGCCAAGCAGGTTTTTGATTGAAGATGCCATGAAATAGCCCGCTCGCCCTGAGTGTTTGAGTCTCACTCAAATGTATCGAAGGGAATCTTATCTGCCATATACTGCATCTCGCCAATCCATTGGGTCTTCAAAGCCATAGAATTTGGCAAGGTCGAGATTGGGGAATAGAAGTATCATTAGATTCATAGCAGTTATCGTGATAGGCATTTGTAAATGTCTTGATGCACCATCAACCCGATATGTCGAACGGAAAAGAGCATTTAAAACCAATGTGAAGCGCTCGACGGTTTCTTCTGATACAAAATCCCTATTTTGTTTGACCGGAAGCCAACTACGCCAGCCATTGTTTTCATTGATGTAGCCAGCTTCAACAAACATCGCACGAACTTCGTATTCGGTAACCTCTCCTTTTGCCAGAATTGCTGCAGCCAAGGGCCCTTGAGGGACTATGAGCTCGAGCTGATCTGTCATTTCATCTCGCTTATATCTATCATTATCTCGAGCTGCATGTGTTGCGGAGATACTGCCGATGAGTAACGCAAGAACGATTAGCTTTTGCATGAAGATCCCTTTCTTTGAACAGAGCGTAAATATTTTTGATTTGGCTGCTAGTCTAAACGTCTCAACTGCAAGTACAAGTTTTTCCAAAAAAGCTTCGCGCTCCCCGGCATAGGCAATACCACATAGGCATGCTGAACAATTGCCATTACCTCATGCGCTCGTGAATTATTTTGTTTGAGCTCTGCAACCCAATAACTCATAATTGCATCCAAAACAGCAACCGAATTGTGTTCATTAAGCTCAGCCGTTTCGAGTGCTGAAAGAAATACTAATGGATTCGCCTGTTCTTTGCTCGTAAATTCGGCAATGAATTGATGATGTTCGCCAATCTCTTCGTCGGCATACCATGAACGAACTATGCATCGCGAACGAATTGTTGGTAGTACCATATCGCGGCGTTCAGCAAGCAGTAAAAAATGATATCCCGTCGGTGGCTCTTCAATTGACTTGAGTAAACGATTTGCACAAGCTGGTGGCAGGGCGTCGGCACGTTCAAGCACAAAAAAGAATTGGCTACCTGGATCATTGGCAAAACGCAACCGTGCCAGAAGATCATCAATGTCATCTACCGAATATTGTTTTTCTGGCGTCCACCAACTTATGGCATGGAATTGTCGCTGCGAAATTTGGCGGCAGGGCGGGCACACATTGCAACTATTTTTGGTAGAACAAAATAACGTTTGCAAATACCGTTCTGCTTCCACTTGTAGCTGAGTTCGCTGACCGATCCATAAATAAGCCGGTGCTATAGTGCCAGCAGGTTGTGTTGTGTCAGATAGCTGATGAGTTGTTTCCATGTTGTATCAAATACTTGTTCGGGTGATTGTGCGCCATCGATAAGTATAACATCAGGTCGTCCCTGGTACATGGCCCTATACCCATCAATTATACGCTGCATAAATTCCATTTGCTCTTGCTCGAAGGAGGTTGGCTTTTCTGCACGGGCGGCGCGGCGTCGTTCGGCTGTGGCAAGATCGACATCAACATACAGCGTCGGCGTAGCTTTTATCTGTTGCATGGCCCATCTATTTACCTGTTCGATCATAGTGCGATCAAGGCCGCGGCCATACCCCTGATATGCCATTGCAGAATCTGCCATGCGATCAGAAATAATTAATTTTTTTTCTTCCAACGCTGGCTTAATGAGGGTGGCCATATGTTGTGCGCGGTCCGCGGCGAATAGTAAAAACTCGGCAACCGGCGTCAGCGGAATTGTTTGTTCTTGTAGGATTGCGCGCAACTGTTTTCCCAATTCTGTGCCACCAGGTTCTTTGGTCAAAATCGCCGTAACTGAACTCTGCAAGAAACGTTCCTGCAATTTTTTTGCTAAGGTAGATTTGCCTGAACCATCAATACCTTCGATAGCAATCAGGATGCCTGTTTTTAAGATCATAGGGTGATATTGTTGTGTGGCTGACGCCACTCTATATGTTACTGCGCTCGCACGGAAAATACATTTTCCTGACTCACTTCGCCAATATTATGGGAGCTTGGTAGACTAGAAGTCTATCATAAATTTCATTGGAGATATGAATGACCGATCAGCAAAAGTTAGATGCTTTGCGCGAACAATTTAGTCGCGATGGGCAACTTATATCGCCTCGCGAACTATTGCAGCGTGCGGCAACTAAATGGCCAAACACGATAGCCTTAGTCACAGATGATATACAAGTTACCTATGCAGAATTATACAAACGTTCCGCACTATTAACTAAATATCTCGCAGCTCAAGGAATTAAACCAGGCGATCGTGTTGGTGTTCTTTTTTCAAATTCTATTAATTTTTTTATCGCATACTACGGTGCGTGGCAAACCGGAGCGGTGATTATTCCTCTTAATATTTTCTTGACGCCTGTTGAGTTAGCGCAAATTGTTGAGCATGCCAAGCCCTCATTGATTATCGGCGAAAAAGAGCGCATGGATGGTTTGAAGGTGCGCCTCATGAACGAAGAAGAGCTAGAAAAGATTGTTTCAGCCGATGACCATGAACCAGACATTACGATTCCTCTTTGCAAACCAGATGATTTAGCAACGCTACCTTACACTTCCGGCACCACCGGTTTCCCAAAAGGGGTGATGCTCAGTTCCAAAAACATCATGACGAATGTTTTGCAGTCCATTACGCGCATTCCGCTTAATAAAGAAGAGCGCATTTTTGCTATTTTGCCTTTGTTTCATAGCTTTGCGCAAGTATCGTGTGTATGGGGACCATTCGCCGTCGGAGCAACAATTATTGTCGTACCCAAAATTGAACGGCGTACTATTGCGCAAGGCTTAACCCATAAACCAACTATATTTGTGGGTGTGCCGGCATTATATGGTGTACTTGCACTGATGAAGACGGCAGATATTGATAGTGTGCGCTTTTTTGTTTCCGGCGGTGACGCATTGCCCGACCAAATTCGTGCTGCTTTTGAATTAGTCTATCGTAGAAAACTATGCAATGGCTATGGTTTAACCGAAGCCTCACCCGTTGTTGCCGCAGAATTGAATGATGAGCTTTTGCCAACAAATTGCGTTGGGAAACTATTGCCAGAAATAGAATGCTCGTTGCGTGATGAGAATGACAATGAAATGCCACCAGGTGAAATCGGTATTCTCTGGATACGTGGCCCGAATATAATGCTTGGTTATTACGAAGCTCCCGAGCAAACTGATTCTGTGCTCAAAGATGGCTGGTTAAATACGGGCGATTTTGCTCGCATGGACGCAGAAGGCCGTCTATACATTTCAGGGCGTTATAAAGATCTTATCATTAATAAAGGCGTCAATATTTATCCGCAAGAAATTGAGAATGTATTGCTCGCTCATTCTGCCGTGATGTTGGCCGCGGTGGTCGGAAAACCAGATCCAATGGTTGGCGAACTGCCCGTGGCGTTTGTACAATTACGCGCACCCCTTGAGAATGCAGAGGAAACATTGCGTGAATGGTGCTCCCGTAGCCTGGCCGCGTACAAAATTCCTCGCGAAATTTATGTGGTCGAAAAACTACCAATGACCGCGATGGGTAAAGTTGATAAGAAAAAACTGGTCAGCGAACTGAAGTAATAAAATCATGACTCAGGTCCGTACAAAATTATTGCATATCATTTCTAGCCTACAGGTCGGCGGGGCAGAAGCCATGCTCGTTGACTTAGTAGCTGGTCTCAAAGATCAATTTGATCAAGAAGTTATCTACTTCCATCATGGCCCGCATGCCCAACGACTGACAGAACTTGGTATACCGATCCATCAAGTTAAGGGCCTGATTAAATTGTACGATCCTCTCTTCCTTTATCGCTTAAATAACCTGGTTAAGACTATGAGGCCAGACGTTATTCATACTTCCCTGTGGTCGGCCGGATGGCTTGGCCGCTGGGTGGGGAAAAAATTTAATATCCCAGTTATCTGTGCCGTCCATTCTCTGGTTGGCTTAGATGGCAGGCTGAGAGATTGGCTTGATAAACAAAATATAGATGCTGCCGCCAAAATGGTTGCCGTTTCTGAGAGTGTGGCAGAGTCGATTTACAAGCAACGGTATACGCCTGGGCAGAAAATTGTGATTATTAGAAATGGTATCGATGCCCAAGAAATACGTGCACGAGCTGAACAGAAGCGACAAACTCGGACAACTTTAGACATTCCTGAAGATGCTTTTGTGGTTGGATCGGTCGGTCGGTATATCGCAAGTAAAAGATACGATTTGTTAATCGAGACGGTGGCTCAAAGCGTAGTAGCGCGCGATGGCAAAGCATCAATTCATTTAGTATTGGTCGGCCATGGCATTGAAGAGCAAAATTTGCGTCAGCGCGTAAAAGAGCTCTGCCTGGAAAACAACGTCCATTTTATTCATGACTTTCCGGCCTACGGCTACTATCAATTATTCGACTGCTTCGCGTTGCCCTCAGTTAGAGAGGGGTTATCAATGGCCTTGCTCGAAGCAATGAGCTGCGGTTTGCCTTCAATTGTAACGGGGCAAGCAAATCAACATGAAGTCATTCGACACGGGGTAAATGGCATCGTTATTTCACCTAATAATGGGCAAGAATTATTTCAAGCAATACAAAAGCTTTCAGATTCACCAGATGTGCGTGCTGCCATGGGTGCCGACGCAGCTAATTATGTACGAAAAGAGCTCAATCAAGCCAAGATGGTACGCGATTATGCCCACTTGTTTAAAGCCTCTTTATAAAAGTTGCTTTTTAAAAAAGAAGGTCTAATATACCCGCCATGATATTTTCTTCATTTTAGTTCTTGATAACCTCCATTTCCCCTGTTCGAACTTCGGTTCGGGTGGGGGTTTTTCTTTTTCGGTTATGAGCATGCTTCAAGTCAGACAACCACACATAAAAAATAATCGCTTTCAAAATGCGCCGGATGAAAAACCGCATAATGGCGTTTTAACGCGAACTGCGCTTATGTGGGCACAATCGGTTATCAAAAGAGCCGTCCATCGATTTTCAAATAAACATGATGAGCTTCATGATCCGTTGGCTATATATACACCTGAAATGCCGACGCTTCGATCCGAAGAGCCAAAAGTTACCTGGATTGGTCATGCAACCTTCCTCATCCAAATTGGCGGGATGAATATTTTAACTGACCCGGTATTTGGTAGCCCAACACCATTTTTTGGACGCAATGCGCCACCGGGTATTGTGCCAACTGATTTGCCACCGATCGATGTGATCCTGATTTCGCATAATCACATGGATCATATGCATGGCCCATCCCTACAGCAACTGTTCCCCGAACTCAAAAAAAATAATGGCCAGGTGCTAGTGCCCTTCGGCGATGACCACTGGTTTAAAAAAAGATCGTTCGACCAAGTGACAGGTTTCCATTGGGGCGAACGCAAGACGCTACAAAATTTGACCTTCACTTTCCTCCCAGCACGCCATTGGTCCCGCCGCGGCATGTTTGATCGCAATAAAAGCCTTTGGGGCAGCTGGATGATTGAATATAAAGAAAAGAGCGCTCATCCAGAGTTTATCGAAGGATCAGAGCGCGAATGCAAAAAAAATACAATCTACTTCGCCGGCGACTCAGCCTATGCCGACCATTTCTCAGAAATTCGCCAGCACTTCCCAAATATTGACGTAGCACTTATGCCAATAGCGCCATGCGAACCGGATCACATCATGCGAGAAATGCATATGAATGCCGAGGAATCTGTTCAAGCCTATCTGGATCTCAATGCCCAAAGTTTTATCCCGATGCACTGGCACACCTTCAACTTTGGTCATGATACCATTATGACGCCGTTGCACCGACTGCAAAAAAAATGGGAACTGCAACAACTGCCACAAAAGCAATTGATAATTCCCAATATCGGTTTAGGCGTAGAATTAACCGGCCCAAGCAAATAGTGTTTTTTTGTCTCAAGTGAAATATTAGATGAAGCAATGCGATTATGGCTACTTTGGTAGTCGCTCAACTTCGCATTATGTTTTGAGTCCAGAATCGGTAAAAACCCTTTTCATTCCAGCATAAACTCTTCCTTTTAGCTTAGCTATTTTGCTACCTTGGCATATGAGGATCTATCCCAAGCTAAAAAAGGATGGCACAACATGATCAGCAAAAATTTATTGTTCTTATTCTTATTACTCTCAACTTTTGGCTCTACCCAAGCCATTTCCTTTATGGATTATTACAAAGGCAACGCTGCATTGGGCATCCCTTCGCACGAAAAACAGGTTAATGATGCGGTTGAGAGTAGGCGCTTATTTATTCCGGGTGTAAATCTTACTGACTTAGACGGCATTGATACTGTGCCAAATATAGACCAACTTTTACTTCTTGATTTGCATGATAACCAACTTGAAGCACTCCCAGCTGGGATTAACAAGCTTAAAAGGCTTCAGGATCTCCGACTTCACCACAATCAATTTTCAGTATTTCCCAAGGTCATTTGTGAATTGCCTGACCTTGAAATTCTTGATTATGAATATAACCAACTTACCAGCATCCCCGAGTGTATAGGTGGTTTAATAAAACTGAGAAACCTTTTTCTTGGCCATAATAATCTTACCTTACTTCCTGTAAGTATTTGCAAGTTGAGTGAATTAACTGATCTTTTGTTCCGTGAGAATGAAATCGATGAGCTGCCTGATTGTTTTGGCCAATTGGTAAAGCTCAATCGGTTAGTAGCAGCTGAGAATCAATTAACAAAGGTGCCTTTTCTTGGTGGAACTGCACTTAGAAGCGTAAAATTGGCTGAAAATCCATTGCCATTTAGCAATGAGCAACTGTATGAGGAACTTGGCCTGAAACCGGAAGTTGAGCTGACATTTAAATCGCAAAATCGTGAGCAAGAAGAACATCGATTGTTTGGCGCTATCATGGCAGGCGACGTTGAGGCAGTGGGCCAACTTTATACCAAAATCAAAGGTTTCTTAAATAAAAGCTACCCATTTGAAAGTTTTGTGCCCATATTAAATCCAATAGATATTGCCAAAATCCGTGATCCATATGGTAACAATTTACTGCATGCGACCATCCAACGCGCGAGCGAACACCTCAGGCAAATTAGTAAGCAAATGAACGCGCTTGTGCAAGACGAATCACTAACTGAGAAATCAAAAGCTGATCGATTGGAAAAGCTGGAGCACCAAAAGAGTGAGATTAATGATCGTTATATGAAAATTTTCAGCATCCTGTTGAACTGCAGACAGAAATGTGTTGAAGATATGCTGAATACCACCAATGCGCAGGGCGAAACAGTTATCATGGCTATGCTTGGCAAGCTTGGTCCTGATAATCCACTATTCCTAGCAATTGAAAAAGTGCTCTTGGATGAAGAAAAACAAATTAAAGAAGAAAAAAAAATAAAAGCTATACAAGCACAGGAAGAGGCTGAAAAAGAGAGAACCTTTGAAGAGGAAAAGAAGATAAAGGCCAAGCAAGCCGAAGAAGCACGCCGTAAGGAACAAGAAGTCCAAACGAGAAGATTTGCCTCGGAACATATTCAAGAAGAGGAATTAAAGCAAATAATTGAAGAGCACAAGCGAAAACAAAAGGAAAAAGAAGAAAATGCTTCTTGCGAGACAGTTGCAGAACTGCTCGAACAAGAAACCGCACAACACAAGCAGCAGCTCGTTGACCGCCTAACCGAATTGCGCGAAGTAACGGATAAAAATAAGCTGCCTCAGATTTCAAAACAGATCCAACAAGCGATTAATTTTGTTGATGAGCAACCGTATACTGCAGATGTCCTAAAACTGACGATGGAGATGCTTAAACAAGTTAATAAAGCAACAAACATTAAATATCGTAATCGGTCAACAAAAATTTCGGATTTATTGAAACCTATAATTTCGACCATGGATAGAGACATTAAAATATTGGCTCGATAAAAAGCAGATGACGGAATGCAAGCACATGCTTATTTCGTGCAACCTTTACTCGTTATAAAAATCTTTAGACAAATATGCACGGCCCGAGTCGCCGAAAATCATCACAACCACATCAGATGGTGTAAGTGTCTTGGCAAGCTCATATGCAGCATATGCTACAGCGCCGCTGCTTGGTCCGATGAGCAAGCCATATTTGCGCGCCATGGTTTTGAGCATCGCAATTGAATCATCATCAGTCACATTCAAAAATTCATCAGTTACCAGAGGATCATACAATGGCGTTTCAAAATCAACGCCGATGCCTTCAAGTTTGTATGGTTTTGGATCGCCGTTGCGCGCTCGCCAGGAATTGATGCTATCGACTGGCAATATTTTAACCTTTGGATTTTTTTCTTTCAGATATTTGCCTGCACCGTTGCTATGGCCGCAACTGCCAGCCGCTGCAAGGAAATGAGTAATAAGCCCATCCGTTTGCTTCCATACTTCGGGCCCGAGTGAGTAATAATGGGCTAGGCTGTTGGTATGATTGAAATATTGGTTGAGCATGATGGAATTTGGTGTTTTGTGATGTATATCCATGGCAACTGAGTGATAACTGCCCGGATCAATAAAGCCTGGCGTTACGGGGCATAAAATTACTTCAGCACCGTATGCGCGAATGGTATTAATTTTTTCTTTGCTGGCTTTTTCAGACGCGGTAACAATAACGCGATACCCTTTAACTGCACCAATCATCGCTGCTGCAATACCTTGGTTGCCGGATGATGCTTCGATGATAGTGCCACCTGGTTTCAGCTCGCCTGTTTTTTCTGCATGCTCAATCATGTACAGTGCCGAGCGATCTTTGAGGCTGCCGCCCGGGCTCAAATATTCTAATTTTGCTAATACAACGGCTGGTACATCAAAATCAACACGAATAAGTGGCGTGTTGCCGAGCGCAGCAAGCAGGTCGGGTAAATTTTGTAATGGTCTAACGGGTTGTTGTGTGGTGTTTTTTTCTGTATCGATATGCATGCTAATCCTTAAACCTAAATTATTTCTTCCATCGTTTCCATGCCCATGCCAAAGCAATAGCAAGTATGATGAGTGTAACGACGATGAGTGATGTTTCGCAAGACTTAGTTGCAGTCGGTATCATTTCTTTGTTTGCCGACGTTGTTCTGCCAACGTAATATACTAATTGTTTTTCATTATGCGGATCCGTTACAAATCCTAAACTTTTATAGAACTGAAGCCTCTCCGGTAGGATCTTCTCAAGTTCTTCACCCGTAAAGTCTATAAGTTTGCCATCTTGCATTTCCATTGCGCCCGGTATGAGCAAGATAATGCTATAACCATGTTGCGCTATGGTATCAATTGCACGCCGAACTAATTTCTTGCCGTATCCCTTTTTACGATATTCCGGCTTTACATACAAGCTATAAATGCCAGCAACCGAGGGATCCGAGTAATAGGTGTTCCAATTAATGAAGCCAACTTCTGTGCCGTCATCACGCAACGACAATTTTTCTTGTAACTCCACGTTTTCATTGGTATTGCTCGTTGGCATTGGCGGTTCGGCGAGGAATGTAAGTGCTGCGAGTATGGTAAAAATCAACATATATTCATTTAGTTAAGTTGTTGTACAACTGCACATGGCGTTTAACCATTGCGGCATCATTAAATTCGCTCAAATCATCGCGGTGGTCACGCAGTCGCTTATACAATTCAGGCTGTTCAATGAGCTGGAGCATGCCATCTGCTAAAGCTCGCCAATCTTTTTGCGGATATAAAAATCCATTTTGACCATCCCGGATAACGTCGCTAATGCCACCGGTATTGTAACTGAGCACTGGCAGTTTAAGCAAGCGCGCTTCCACGACCGCGCAAGGCAAGCCTTCCCATAATGAGCTGAAGGCAAATGCCTGCCAGTTGGTCATGATAGGTATCACATTATGCTGCCAGCCATGGAGTGTTATGGCCTGCATCATTTTATGCTCTACAATGCATGCCTCTATCTTTGGCCGCAGCACACCATCACCGACAATTTCCAATCGAGTGTTCGGATATTTCTCATGTACGAGTGCGAATGCTTTTATAAGATCAAATAAATTTTTTGGCGGTTTAAAACATGCCACGGTACCAAACACAAAGATATCAGATTTAATTGTATCCATAGTTGTAACCGATGCCGGTGTAAATCTCTCCCAATCAATCGCCGCGCGAATAATTGAATATTTCTTGCCAAATCCGGGAAACAATTTTTTACCAGCTTCTACATCCGAAGAAGCAACACACACAAAATGAGTGGTTATAAAACTCGTTATTAATTCCAGAATATAAATTGGCAACCAGACCAACCATGGTTGATGCTCATGCAGCGAAGGACCGTGCACCGTATGCACACGATTTTTTATACCAGCGAACCACGCCGCCCAGCGACCCATGATACCCGCCTTAGGACAATGCGTATGCACCACCAGGGCACGTCCTGGCAATGTCCGCCATAGCTCATGTTCGCGCTTTGATCCTTCGATAAACTCAGGATGAGCGCGTTGTAGGTCCGCTTGGGACTTGCATGCGTCGGCGGAACCTGCTTTGCGGTCATTGGCTTCGGAGGCAGTCATATGTTCATTAGATGATCTATTAATAGCATTTTCATGTTCGACTTGTTTTTTGATAGCACGTAGCGTGCGTACCATATTAAAAAAAGTTTTTATATCTCCCCAAATTAGAGAGAGCCCAGCTTCGCGTTTGAATGTATCGAGTAAAATTACATTGCCGTCCCCTTGCACAGCTTGTACTAATTCACCTTGATTGCCTGAGATGAGAATTGCTTCGTTGCCATGCTCGCGAATACCTTTCACAAGCAATAGACACGCCTTCTGCGCGCCGCCGAGATCTAATTTGGTAATGATGTGAACGACGGTTAATTTATTTTCTTGCATCTTACGTACTCACGCTTAATAATCGATACCAACTGCCTTCAAAGAAGTTGATTGCACATTGGGTCCAGGGTTGAGACCCTGGCTATTTTACCATGAAGATCATCATGAGAGATACGAGTGTCGCGTACACGATGAACGTATCCAGCAATGCCTGTACCAGCATGCTTGCGCGTGCAATAGCGCTATATCGTTCGGGGGTAAGTGCGATCTCTCTACTTGCAACACTTGCAACTTTGCCCGAGCTGATGCTTGGCATGATTGCAGCAATGCCGGTGCAGGCTGCAGCGCTGATATAAATTGTGCCGCGCACGAATGCATCATGACTCTCATTGGACGCATACAATAATATTAAACCAACCACAAAGGCAAAAAGCAACGGCGTTTCTATGATCGCTTCACTAATAAAGGTGAAAGCAAATAGTTGCGGATAGGCGTCGCGGTTCAAGCCGAGGCCATTAACACTTTGACGGGCAAAGTGCCCAATGCCAATCAATGGTCCGATACTGCCAACGCCGACAACAAAACCTGCCGAAAGTAATCGAATGCCATCCAGAATATCAGTAATGCCAACTGCTTGGCTCTTAATAAGCCATGCCATGATGAAGCCAAGTACAACCGGTGTTTGTAGTAGTGTGAGTGAGAGTAGTAATACATTGAGAATCTTTGAACTAAAAAATGGCTGACGTGCAACAGCATTACATGCTTCACGGGTAGGCCATGCAGATGTTATTCCAGTAGCCATGCCAGGAATTCCAAGTGCGCAGGCGATACCGAGCCAGGCAAGGCCAGATGCGGTAGTAGTAGCATTAGTTGGTGAAAACAGATCTAATATGAGCATTACAGCGAATGCAACGCCAAGCACGCCGGCAGTTTCCATGAGCGCCATGCCAAGGATTACCATTTTCATGATTGAACCACGAGCCGCGGGTTGCGTATCTATTGCTATGATCGCACGTATAGCAGCCCGACTTTGACCCATCGTTATACCGATGGCCGGTAATGCGATGAGGGCGATGATGGTGATGATGTTAAATATGTAGCCTAAATCCATAAACTTTTCTTTATACCGCCTCTGCGGCTTCTTGGTGTTTTGGTCCATGAGCAGGTGGTGGTTGAATACCGATAGCTAAATAGGTAAGCGTAAGCATATAAAATACGAATGCTTGAATGAGCCCTTCAAATATTCCGAAGAACAATGCGACTATTAAATTAAGTGGCAGCGTGACAGTTTCCCAATACCAAACACCGCCTTTGAGCATTTGCAGGATTTGCACAATGATAGTGCCACCAAAAATATTTCCGAATAAGCGGAATGAGATTGAAATAATCTGTGCTAATTTTCCAGTGATATGTAATGGCAATAAAAACCAAGGCGTTGCAAGCTCTCTAAAATACTCAATCACTCCATGAGCACTGATTGCACTTGCTTGTACGTAAAAAAATTGGATTGTGCCAAGTAACATTATCGCCGCAGTCACAAACATGCGAGCGCGCGGAGTTGAGTTCATCAACGTCCCGGGAAACGTATTACACCACCATGCGTCACAGGTTGAAAGACGGACAAGCGGAACTGGAAATTGCAAGAAGACTTTGATGCCATTCAGAGATTGAACATCCTCATCGACTTTGATGAGGGTGGATATCTCTTGCAGTTATTTACAAAGCCTTTGATGGATCGGCCTACAGTTTTCATTGAGATCATTCAGAGGAATGACTTTGATGGATTTGGAGCTGGAAATTTCAAAAGTTTGTTTGAGGCTATTGAGAGGGAGCAGGCGGAGAGAGGAAATCTGTGAAGCCTTTTGGAGGATCCCGGCTGCAGCGCGATTCTCGGCAGCGAGCGCGTGCCGCCTTTTCCGGTCGATTGCGCGAAACCGGTTACCACGCTGGCAATTTGACCCATCATGCTGCTGAGATTGGTAATGAGCGGATTAGCCTGCGCTAGCACGGCGGTGATGCCGCTGACAATCGGATTGGCCTTTTCAATTGGCTTCTGCAGCGTATTGCCCGTCGCTTGCGTCGCAGCGTTCGTCGCCGTTGTCGCTTGCGCCATTGCATCGGAAAGCCCTAAGGTCTGTTCGATGAATTGCTGCATGGCCGGATCGAGTTGATCCCAGCCGGGGAAGAGCGCATGAAGAATATCGGTCGCGGACTTTCCGGTCCCGGTAGGATTTTGCGCCGTGCCCTGCGTTTTCGTGATGATCTTCTGGATCGCGTCGTTCGCGTCATTGACGACCTTCTGCCAATACAACGTATCGCCGTTGGTAACGTTTTTGACGTTGCCGTTTGCCTCGTAGTTTTGGCCGTAGTTACCTTGCGCCGACGAGAAGTACTTGAGCTCCTCGGGCGTAAGTAGCGACGCCGCCATCTGCGGATTGTTCTTGATGAACTGCGCGATGTAGGTCCCTTCGTCTTCGCCGCCGGTTGCGACTTGATGTTGGGATCTTTGGATCTGTGACGCCGCTCGCAGTGAACGGGCCGCCGCCGACGTTGGCAAGGCCCTGCGAGAGCCCTTGCGGGTTGTAAATGTCCGGATTGTCGTGCGCGTTCGTGTGCGGCCCAAACAAACCGCCGAGCAGCGATCCGCCGATGGCGCCAGAAAACACTTCCCCCACGGACCGGTCACGCCCAGTAGCGCGTCCAGGCCGAGGCCGCCGGCAAGTCCGCCGCCGACCGCGCCGCCGATGGTGCTGTTGGTTTTGTTGCCGCCGGTGAAGTTCGCGAGCAGGTTCCCCATGATCGCGCCGCCCGCCGCGCTGATACCCAGGCCGTTGCCTATCGGATTGTTCAGGGACGTTAGCGGCCCACCGTTGGTCGGCTAATGTCGGCGAAAATAAACCGCCGCCGCTAAACAACCCAGCGAGGCCGGCATTACCGCCGCCGCCGCCGCCCGCAAGCGCCAGGATTCCACCACCGCCGCCGCCGCCGAATAGGCCGCCGCCACCGGTGAGTTGCATGATCCCTTGGATGATCGGCAACACGCCGAGGATTTTTTCGAGCCAACCAGCCAGGCCGGTCGTCTTGGTCGTCAGCAGCCCGATCCCGGCGACCATTTCAACGGCGCCCTGGCCGACGTTCCCTAAGTGGGCCCACGTCGTCGAGAACCAGTCGCCCATCTCTCTGAAAAGAACTTGCCGTGCGTGAGCCAATCGACGCCGGCCAAGAACGCCAGAAACTCGATGATCTTTCCGAACGAAAGTTGATTGTGCGCATCAAGCGCAGCGATGCCGCTGGTTAGACTCCAGTTGAGCCCATCGTCCGGATAGAGCGCACCGTATGAGCCCGCTCCGTATTCCTTGGACGTCGCACATGTCGTGGATGACGTTGAGTAGCGGCTTGGAATCGCCACCGAAGTCTGAAAGTAAATTATTGAGATACCGTAGCCGCTCGATGTGCACGCCGAGCAGGCTGACGACCGTCGCCATCACGTTGTAGAACGCGATCATGACGTTCGCTACGAACGTGAGCACTTGCGAGAGCGCACGTACGACCGGCAGCAGCACCGCGTCCATCATGGCCGCGATGACCTTAAAGAGATTGCCCACGATCGTGATGATGTCTTTAAACGAGCGCGTCTGTTCAAAGACGGCCAGGAACATTTGACCAAGTGCCTGCACGGGACTCGCGCCCTGTTGGACGGCCGTCATGAACGCGTTGACCGCGGGGACGGCCTGCTGAACTTTGTCCTTCAGTTGCGTGAGCGGATTACTGTTCGTTTGCGCCTTTGCCAGATCGTTGGCAGCAATGGTGATGTTGGCATCCGCTTTCGCCTCGGCCTCTTTAACATTAAGCGCCTTGGATGCTTCGATCGCCTCGGTGCTGCTCGCGCCGAATTTCTCAATCGCTGCATTTAGAAGTGCGACGGCATTTGCAACGTCGACATCAGCCGCGGGCTTGTCCAGATCTGGCATCGTCGAGTTGGTCGCTCGCCGCTTGCACCGGCGAGGTCGAAATCCGTGCGGACCGCCGGACGCGGACGATCCCGTTCCGTTTCGGCGCTCTGGTATTCGCAAACGAATCGCGCATCGCAATCTCGGCCTTGAGGGCCTCAATTTGTTTGCGGTGCAGGTCCGCCTGCAGCGTTGCTATATCGGCGAGGTTCTTGTGCGCCTCGTCGCGCGCCTGAGCGCTGGGAATGCCGAAGGTCGTCGATCGCCTTCAGATGCTCACGGATGGCCGCTTCAAGAACCCGCTGCTGCGCGGCCATCTTCGGGTTGCCGTGGATCTTCGCTGCTTCGCTGGCCAGTTTTGCAACGGCTTGCGTTTGAACGTTGATCTGCTGCACGTAGAGCGCGGCGATCTTGCCATTCTCTTGCGCACGCTTCTGATCGACGCGGATAAGCGAGGCTGCCTGGTCGTTCTCTTCTCTAGCGTTCCGCGGCTTACGGTCTTTGACCGCCTCGCCGGCGTCGTCGAGGGCGGGTCAGCCGCGTCTTGTGCTGTTCGATATTGTCGCTGATACGCGCCAGACTGGCCGCGATCGCATTCTTGAGGTTGTCGATCGCGTTGGTTTCGGCTTTGCCGGCCGTGTCTTTCGGCTTACCCTGACGCCCACCAACTTCCGTGTTGATGGTGGTATTTGTGTCGGCCGGATTGCTGTCGCCCCATGAGCTGCCGGCGCCACCCTTGCCGATCTTGCCTGGGTCACGGTGAATCCGCCGGTTGCCGGCGGTCCCCATGATCCGCTGGCTCCGTGCTGTGCGCCGGCCTTTGCGAGAGCATATCGATCAGATGGTCAGCCGCGCATTTCGCGCGTTACCGATCTGCTGCAGCCAGCCGACGAACGTCGACATTCCCGGAATAGCGTTGTCGAACGCCGAGAGGATGTCGGCGACCGCGTCGATGATGTTGTGGAACTGATCGATGATAGCGCTGCACGCGGCAAGGATGACGGCCTGGATGCCGTTCCAGGCGTCAGCCGCGGCCGCTTTAACCTGATCCCAGTGCAGAATCAACTCGATAACCGCGGCAATGAGCAACGTGATGCCGAGCGTCGCAACCGCTTCTGCGGTGACGACCTCGTACAGTGATGCGACCAGGGCTTGGAGCGTGGGAACGAATCCGACCGTCACGAAGTCGCGAGCGTCTCAAGGACCGTCGTAAATGCGCCGCCGGCAGCCATGTTTGCAAGGAACGCCGTACGAGCGCCATGAGCGCTCCGACAGCCTTTTGCGCGATGACCACC
>CAVPKK010000004.1:0-160667 GCA_963705705.1 uncultured bacterium
TAATGTTACTGTTGCCTTTCGTTGAGTTACGTATTGCTATTCTACTTATCAACAGAATAGACCGTAGATAAAGCCTGAAGCGAGTTAAAATAAGTAGCGGGAGGCAACAGCAAGTCCGCGGTCAATCAGACGGGAAGTTAATACTTCTTTATCGGTAAACTTACCTTCGCGTTTAAAATGGTTCCGCCAGGTATTTTCCCTGCGGCTGAAAAAGTATTCACGATAATCGACGGTAAGTGCCAAAAAGCCAGGAAATTCTTTTGGCTTAGCGGATACTACAGTGAAAGTACACTCTGCCGCCCTGTTGGATCCGTACGGCACGTCAGCTTCTTAAGCATATTTTCCTAGGGTTACTTCAATGCCAGGCTGCTCTAATTTGAAGGTTTTCATGGTTGTGTAAAAAATTTTTCGATGGGTTGTATACCCGCTCTGATCCTAAACTGTCCCGACATGTGCGGGGGATAAAGGATAAGCGGGGAAGAGATTATCTTAGACCTTCAGCCCAAGACGGGATGATAGTTCTTGATGACGTGCAGCATCTTCATTTTTAAGATACTTCATAAGCGAACTGCGTTGGCCGACCTTCATCATGAGACCGCGCTTAGAGTTATAATCTTTTGGGAAGCTTTTGAAATGCTGAGTAAGATTCTTAATATCTTGGGTAAGCATCGCGGTTTGCACTTCGGTTGAACCGGTGTCATTCGCATGGATTTTGAAATCGTTGATTGGTTTGCTTTTTATTACATTTCTTTGCATCTATGCTTTGTCCTATAGGATCTCTGTTTTTATTTCCCAACTAGTATACGTCATGTTTAATTTTATATAAATCGGGCCGGGGACATTTCCTCCCTGAACCCCTCCCTAAAAATTTATTCTATGGAGGGCTACCGCCCTCCAACTCCCGCTTTCTAGCAATCTTATTATATAAGCCAAACCTATTCGCCATCAGTTAGGGCGGGGCTTAAAAGGTAGGCCGCAGCGACCATTGGAGCTCTGCTCCTAGGGAGTGAGGATCTAACCTTAAAGCCTCGGTACCTGCAAATAATTCAATGGTGGGCGCGAACGGGATTGAACCGCTGACCCTCGCTACGTCAAAGCGATGCTCTGCCACTGAGCTACGCGCCCTAGTATCTTAAGTAAGGACAAGCGGGGTTACCGCCCGTCCGGAACTTGACTACGAAGCACTTGATTGCGCCTCATTACCCTACTATAGGGCCTCGGCAGCTGCCTGGGTTGCCCCTTTATTGCTGCCAGCAAACATAGCCTGCTCAGAAGCTTCGTGCTTTCTGCTCAAGCGATGATGCATCATCGCCTGAAATATTTCTCGCGGAATGCCGGAATACCGGTTCCTGCAGGTATCAATTTACCGATGATAATGTTTTCCTTCAAGCCATAGAGGTAGTCTAGCTGACCTCCAACGGCTGCGGCGGTAAGCACCTTTGTCGTCTCTTGGAATGATGCGGCACTGAAGAAGCTTTCGGTACCCAATGATGCCATAGTAATACCCATGAGCATTGGCTTGGCAGTAGCCGGTCGCTTACCTTCAGCTTGCAATAGAGAGTTCACATTTGCAAAATGAATCTTATCTACGCGGTCACCAACCAAGAAGTCGCTATCGCCTGGATCAACCACACGTACTTTGCGAAGCATTTGACGCGCAATCAACTCAATGTGTCGATCACTGATATCAATGCCCTGCATACGATAAATTTCTTGGATTTGATTTACCAAGTATCGTTGCATGTATTCAGGCCCCTGAATCCGGAGCATATCGTGTAATACTGGCTGACCAGAGGTGAGGAAATCACCTGCGTTTACGCGGTCACCATTACCTACGTTCAACTGCTTACCACGTGGAATGAGATAATCAAAGGTTTCAAATCCTGAAACCACGCTTACTTTACGCATACCACGATACATGCCGCCGAAGACGATTTCGCCATCAATGTCAGCAATAATTGCTGGATCTTTTGGCATACGCGCTTCAAACAGGTCAGCGATCTGTGGTAGACCACCGGTAATATCCTTCGATTTAGATGCTTCACGTGGCATCTTAATCAGAAGATCACCGGCTTTTACATTTTGCTTGTTGGCAACCATGATGTATGCGCCAGCTGGTAGATAATAATGGGCAAGTTCCTTGCCTTCATCATCAACGATATTAATCGCTGGTTGATGCTTATCACCCTTGTGCTCTAGCACTACCTTACTGGATGCACCGGTTGCTTCATCAATCTTGTCATGAACTGTTACGTTATCAATAAGATCAAGGTATTGTACATGGCCGGTTGCTTCGGTAATCAATACCTTATTAACCGCATCCCAATCCGCTAGCTTAGTACCGACAGTTACATGCTGCTTATCTTCTACTTGTAGAACTGCACCATATTCAAGCGCATGTTCTTGTAAATCACGTCCATCCTTAGACACGATGGCAATGGCAGCCTTACGGCTCACAACCACTTGCTTACCAGCACGGTTCTTAATGGTATGAACGCGTCGTAACTCAACCGTTCCCTCCTGCTTGGCAACATAGAAGCTTTCAGCCACGCCTGTAGCCGTACCACCGATGTGGAACGTTCTCATCGTAAGCTGCGTACCCGGTTCACCGATCGACTGCGCGGCAATATAACCAACGGCAGTACCGATATCAACAAGAGCACCGCGTGCAAGGTCGAGGCCATAGCACAAGCCACATACACCACGTCGTGCTTGGCAGGTAAGTACTGAGCGAACGATTATCTTCGATACCGCAGAATCGCGAAGGGCATCTGAATCCTCACGGGAAATTAAGCGTCCTTGTTCAAAAAGTAGCTTGCCAGTGATTGGATCCTTCACATCGGCAGCAAGCACACGACCGCTAACTCGCGCTGCGAGTGGCTGTAGTTCCGTACCGCCTGCCTTGAAATCTTCAAGTTCAATAAAGCCCATCGTGCCGCAATCTGGTTGCGAAATAATAACATCTTGCGCCACATCCACGAGACGGCGAGTAAGATAACCAGAGTGTGCCGTTTTAAGTGCTGTATCGGCCTGACCTTTACGCGCACCGTGTGTGGAGATGAAATATTCAAATACGTTGAGACCTTCTTTGAAGTTACTACGTACCGGTGTTTCCATAGTCTCGCCAGTTGGCTTTGCAAAGAGACCACGAATACCAACGAGCTGTTTAACCTGGTCACGTGAACCACGAGCACCAGACTCAATCATCATATAAATCGGGTTATATGGTGCTTCGTTTCGTTTAGTATTTTCAAATGCCTGTGCGTCTTGTGCTTCAAGATCTATTACCATCGCTTTAGCAACTTCTGCCGTTGCGTGATACCAAATACTTACGACTTTGTTATATCGTTCACCATTGGTGATTACACCATCACGATACAGTTGCTCGACTGCATCAACTTCTTTTTCGGCTTGCGCAACAATGGCATTCTTTTTATGCGGAACCAATAAGTCATTGATACCGAATGAAATACCAGCATGCGTTGCGTTACCGAAACCAAGCTTCTTAATCTTATCAAGCATGATCGTGGTAAGATCAGCACCAAAGCGGAAATACACATTTTCTACTAGCTTTGCAATGTCTGATTTACGCATCGTCTTGTTCACCCAAGCAAAGGTTGAATCTTCCGGCAATGCATCAAAGAGCACAGCACGACCAACGGTTGTTTCAACAATTTCATTCGTCGGCAGGCGCAATTTAATAATTGCCTGTAAATCAACTCGATTTTGCTCAAGCGCAAGTAATACTTCGCCAATATCGGAGAACACCATACCTTGGCCGGCAACATTGCGACGACCTTTGGTCAAATAGTGCAGCCCCAAAACCATATCCTGTGATGGTACGGTAATTGGACGACCGTTGCCAGGAGACAATAAGTTTTTGGTAGAAAGCAATAGCTCAATAGATTCTTTTTGAGCACGATCAGACAATGGCAAATGAACCGCCATTTGGTCACCGTCAAAGTCTGCGTTAAATGCTTGGCAAACCAATGGGTGAATTTTGATCGCTTTACCATCAACCAAAATCGGATGGAATGCTTGAATACCTAAACGGTGCAAAGTTGGTGCACGGTTGAGTAATACCGTACGACCTTTTACCACCTCTTCCAGTGCATCCCATACTTCTGGCACGCCATCTTCTACTAAGCGACGAGCCATTCGTAAGTTAGGAACAACTTCGCGTCTAAGCAGTTCTGCGTAAACATACGATTTGAACAATTCGAGCGCCATAATTTTTGGCAACCCGCATTGATTCACTCGCAGTTCTGGATCTACAACGATCACAGAACGACCAGAATAGTCAACGCGCTTACCTAAGAGGTTTTGTCTGAATCGACCTTGCTTACCACGTAGCAATTCACTCAACGATTTCAATGGGCGGCGATTGGTTCCGCGAATTGGCTGGCCACGACGGCCATTATAGATGCGCGCGTCGACCGATTCTTGCAACATGCGCTTTTCATTTTTTACAATAACTTCCGGCGCTTCAATCTCAATCAAGCGAGCCAGACGAATGTTACGGTTAGTGCGCGACGATATAGCTCATTCGCATCGGCACTTGCAAAGCGACCACCTTCAAGTGGTACCAACGGTCGTAAATCTGTTGGCAGAACCGGCAATACCTGTAATACCATCCACTCAGGGCGTTGATTACTTTGCCGCATACCGGAAATAATTTTAATACGACGCATTAATTTGTGACATGCAGCTACTGATGATGTGCTCGCATAATCTGTTTCAAGCGCTGCAATTTCAGCACTCAAATCCATAAAGCTGAGCACTTCCTTAATTGCCTCAGCGCCAGATTTTGCTGAAAAATCAATATCATCAGGATGGCTATCAACGTATTGATCGTAATCAATCGCGCTCACTAATGTTTTGCGCGGCCATGGTGATTTACCTTGGTGAATGACCATGTAGCTGTCAAAATAAATGACACGCTCAAGATCCTTGACCGGCATATCAAAAATAAGGCTCATGTAGCTTGGAATGCCTTTGAGGTACCAAATATGTACCACTGGCGCTACCAGCTCAATATGCCCCATACGCTCACGACGTACACGCGCTTGAATTACTTCAACGCCACACTTTTCGCAGGTTACCCCGCGGTGTTTCATACGTTTATATTTTCCGCAGTTACATTCCCAATCCTTGGTTGACCAAAAATGCGCGCGCAGAATAGACCATCACGTTCTGGCTTCAAGGTTCGGTAGTTAATCGTTTCGATCTTTTTCACTTCACCATACGAAAGTGAACGCACCTTCTGTGGCGAAGCAAGCCCGATTCGAATAGCATTAAACTGAGAAGCACCTATATATTCACGAAAACGTTCGAGTACTTTATCCACCGATTTCCTCCTTGCCAGTTTTAATGAGATCAACTTGTAGGCCTAAACTCTGGAGTTCTTTGATCAATACATTGAATGATTCAGGCAACCCTGGCTCTGGAATATCCTCGCCACGAATGATTGCCTCATACACCTTATGACGACCACTGACGTCGTCGGATTTGTAGGTGAGCATTTCGCGCAATGCAAACGCTGCACCGTATGCGCCCAATGCCCAAACTTCCATTTCCCCAAAACGCTGACCACCCATTTGTGCCTTACCACCCAACGGCTGTTGCGTCACGAGCGAGTAAGGACCATCTGAACGAGCGTGTAACTTATCATCAACCATGTGGTTTAGCTTCATCATATAGATGGAACCAACTGTCACTGGCTGATCGAAATATTCTCCGGTTCGACCGTCACGAATTTTGTACGTACCGGTATTCTGACAACCCAAGATCTTTGAGCAATGGCTTGATATCAGTATCATAATTTGCACCATCAAAGATTGGTGATGCAAAGTGCGCACCAGCTTTTGCTGTCTTATGCGCCAATGTCCATACCGCATCTCTGCCTTGGCTTTCTTCGAGTTGCTTGATCAAATCCGCACCATAATATTTGGTAACGAATTTCTTCACCTCGTCGTAACCCTTGCTATCAATCATTTCTTGTAGCTTAATACCGATATCGCGGCCAGCAAAACCCATGAGGGTTTCTAGAATCTGACCCACGTTCATACGAGAAGGCACACCAAGCGGGTTGAGCACGATATCAACCGGCGTACCATCATCCATGAAAGGCATATCTTCACGCGGTACAAGAATCGAAACCACACCCTTGTTACCGTGACGACCCGCGAGCTTATCACCCATCGAGATCGTACGTTTCTTAGCGACATACACCTTCACCATCTTAATAACACCTGATGGTAGGTTGTCGCCCTTCTTAAGGTTGTTTATACGTTCTTCTTTAAGACCGGCAAGAATACGCAATTGGTTTTCCAATGAGTCTCTAATCGCCGTGATCTTTTCGTTAACCGATTTATTAGCTGTTTTTAAAGCAAACAATGAATTAGCTGACAATGCATCCAGATCACCTTGCTGTAATAGTTCCTTATCAAAGACGCCTTTCTTGACGAATTCCTTAGGCGCCTTACCTGCAACCTCTTGGCCATGCAGTAATTCTATCACTTGCTCTTTGATCATATTGTGCAAGAACTTAGTATGCGCGACATGGTCAGTTTCGATTCGCAGCGTTTGCTTGGCAACGATATCGCGATAACGCTTATCTTTGCGGATACCACTACGTGAGAAAACTTTGACATCAATCACGGTACCTTCAACGCCTGGCTGAACTCGCAGCGAGGTATCACGAACTTCTCGTGATTTTTCACCAAAGATAGCACGCAATAGTTTCTCTTCTGGAGAGTATTGGATGTCACCCTTCAGCGTAACCTTACCGACCAAGATGTCGCCCGCTTTTACGCGAGTACCAATCCGTACAATACCATCTTCATCAAGGCATTCGAGAGCAGATTCGCTCACGTTTGGAATATCACGGGTGATTTCTTCAGGCCCGAGTTTTGTTTCACGCGCTTCGACTACTTCTTCATCAATGTGAACGGAAGTAAGTGAGTCATCAGCCACAAGACGACGACTGACAACAATTGCGTCTTCGAAGTTGTAGCCGTACCATGGCATAAAGGCAACATTGAGATTGAATCCAAGTGCCAATTCACCATCGATGATAGCAGGACCATTAGTAAGCACATCGCCTGCTTGTACTATATCACCTGGTTTAACGATTGGTGCCTGATGAATCCATGTGCTGTAACTAGAACGTTCAAACTTACGCAAGTAATAGGTATCAATACCTTGTGCAATCCAATCATCGATCGTTGCAAAGTCTTCTGCTTTGGCGCGTACGATGATCTTCTCTGCAGAAACATATTCAACCATACCGGAACGCTTTGCCGTAATAATGGCGCCCGTTGCCTTAACAATCTCAGGCTCCATACCGGTACCAACCAATGGCGGCTTACAATTAATGAGTGGAACTGCTTGCCGTTGCATGTTTGATCCCATGAGTGCACGCGATGCGTCATCATGCTCAAGGAATGGAATCAATGCCGTCGCAACCGAAACTAATTGTTTTGGTGACAGGTCGATATAGTTAACTTCATCAGGATTTGCAAATTGGAAGTTTCCTTCATGGCGAACAAACACTTTGCCTGATTTAAGTTTGTGCTGATCCGATTCAGCAGCGCTACTTTGGGTAATATATTTATTTGCTTCCTGGAAGGCATCCAAGAACACTACCTCATCTTTGATCTTTCCATCAACGACTGGGCGATATGGTGTTTCAATGAAACCAAGATCATTCACCATTGCATAGGTAGCCAATGATGAAATAAGACCGATGGTTTGACCTTCAGGTGTTTCAATAGGACAAATTCGACCATAGTGTGAGGTATGAACGTCACGAATTTCGTACGTTGCACGATCTTTCATAACGCCGCCGGGCCCGAGGGCTGAAAGACGACGCTTGTGAGCAATCTCAGCCAATGGATTTGTTTGGTCCATAAACTGTGAAAGTTGGCCAGTACCAAAGAATTCTCTTAATACAGCACCAAGCGGTTTCACATTAAGGAAATCTTGCGGCATCAGAGCTGCATTTGTTTCCAGCATGCGGAATTTCTCGCGCACGATACGATCGATACGGGTAAAGCCAACATATACCTGGTTAGTTAGTAGTTCACCGACTAAGCGCACGCGTCGGTTACCCAGATGATCAACGTCATCCAATGTACCTTCGGCACGTTCACGTAGGCTCACAAGATATTTAAGGGTGGCTACCAAATCTTCGAGCGTTAGTGCGGTAGTAGTATCCGGTATGCTGAGATGTAGTTTACGATTCATGCGAATACGACCAACACGGGTAAGGTCGTACAATTTCGGTGAAAAGAACATATTTTCAAGCCGCTCGCGCACTTCTCTCACTGAGGCACTGTCGCCCGGCCACAGTTTGGAGTGTACTTCACGAATAGCATCTTCTTGACTACGCGCCGGATCTTGTAGCAATGTGGTAGCAATAGTTGGCTGTACTACATAGCCGGATGTAACCAAGGAAACTTCGATCTTTTTGAACTCTTTAAGCTGCTCAAATTGTTCCTCAGTAAATTTGTTGCCCTTGCTCGATGATAATTTCACCAGTTTCTGGATTCATTACATCGGCGGCAGCAACCTTATTGATTACATGGCCAGGAGTTAGGATAAGTTCCTTAACCTTGGCAGCCTTAAGCTTTTCAAGGATATCTTTTGTTATCCGCATGCCCACATATTGATCTTCAAGCTTGCCAGGCAACATGCCTTTTTCTATACGCACGCCCAAAATGCTTTGGTTCACCGGACGACATGGTTCGCCAGATTCCACCACAATCACATCGGCCGGATAGAACATTGGAATCAATGAGCTACGCGGAATACCTAAAGCTTGCAGTAAGGTAGTTGCAAGAACCTTTTTCTTTTTATCAATACGAACATAAATATTATCGGAGCTATCAAACTCCATATCCACCCACGCACCACGCATTGGGATAATACGGGCGAGATAGAATGGACGACCACGTACGTCTTTGGTCTTTTTACTTTGAGAAAAGAATACGCCAGGCGAACGATGGATCTGGCTAACTACCACACGATCAACGCCGTTGATTAAGAAAGTACCTTGATTACCGAGTCTGTATCGGCCATTTTCTTCATAGAGATCCATCATCACTGGAACGTCGGCGAAGAAAATATCTTGTTCTTTAATATCTCGTACAACTTTTTTACCCTTAGCGGCTGCTTCCTCATCCCAGGTAATTAATTGAATACGAATTTTAAGTGGCATAGAAAAGGATTGACCAGAAGCTCGGCATTCTTCAACGGTCATTGCCGGTCGGATAGAAACACGGGATAAACAGTTAGGACATGTTTTATAACGGGCAGATTTTTTCTTACAAGACGGGCATGAATGAGTGGCATCAAGCCGCGAACAATCGCCTTTTTTGCATGAAGTACACGTCCAGGTGTACCGATTTACGATGCCAGTAAGTTTGCCGCAAATGCAGGCCCAGTGGCCTAATTCATAGCTCACATATTCGAGTGACATCTTTCCTTCATGATCGATAGGGAAGATATCACGTAAAACTTTTTCGAGACCTATTTGTTGACGCTCAGCTGGCAAATAGTCCAACTGCACAAAGTCATTAAATGAGCGGGATTGTATCTCAATCAGATTTGGGACCGGAACCATATCCTTGATTTTCCCAAATGATTTTCGAATGACCCCTCTAACGACATTCATCAAAGACATAATTTGCTCCCTCTAGGCTGCTACCCGTTGCTACAGATATTTGTAAAAAGTGACGACGATGCATCATCCATTGCTTACTTTACAACTTCTCAAGGCGTGACGATTATTTTTGGATCGTCAATGAAAAATATTTTGTTATTAGCTTGCCCTATATAACCAGTTGCCAATAACCGCGCTGTTTAAATCTATGTGATGCAAAAGCAGAGAGGCGTTTTTTGACACCTCTCTGCCTAGTTTTTTTGCGAATAAATAAGGAAAAACTTTCGTTATGAAAGTTCTACCTTTGCGCCAGCCGCTTCGAGTACGGTCTTCATTTCTTTTGCTTTTTCTTTAGGAACTGCTTCCCCAAGAACCGTTGGAGCTTCTTCGACAGCTTTCTTAGCTTCAGTCAATCCAAGGGTAGTTACTTGACGTAGCGCCTTGATCACTTTGATCTTGTCGGTGCCGCCTTCTTTCATGGTTACCTTGAATTCAGACTTTTCTTCAGCTGGTGCTGCCGCTTCAGCTGCGCCTGCTGCCGGCATCATTGCGCCGACTGGCATAGCTGCTGAAACACCAAATTTGGTTTCAAGTGCTTTGACGAGTTCTGCAAGGTCGAGAACCGACATTGCGCTTACTTCGTCGATGAATTTTTCGTATTTAGCTGCCATAATTACTCCGTAAAATAAAAGTAGGTGAAAATTCGTGTGCCGCCCTTCGATACATTTTGCTGACGCAAAACACTCAGGGTGCACGGTTTAGTTATTTATGCTGTTGCCTGTTCTGCCGGTGCTGATTCCACTTCTTTCGCCTCCTGACCTTTGGTGCTTATTGCGTGCAGTACGCGAGCAAGCGCAGCAACTGGGCCATTGAGAACCCCACACAGTTGTGCCAAGAGCACTTCGCGTGATGGGATTGAAGCAAGGAAAGTAATTGTTTTAGCATCAACTAGTTTTTGATCATTGCAGCCAACAATAATTTTAAGACCGTTATGGTCCTTGGCAAAATTTACTAATGTTTTTGCTACCGCTGGTGTTTCTTTGGTTGCAAAAACGAGACCAACTTGTTGCTTGCAGAATGGGATCATCTCTTCCGCGCCAGGCGTACCTTCAGCCGCACGTTTCATCAAACGAGCTTTAGCTACCTGAAATGAGCCACCTTGCGCACGCAAGTTACGGCGAAGTGCTTCAAGTTCGGTAACGGTTAGACCTTGATACCCTACAAGAAAAGCGGCTTGTGATGAAGCAAACTCTTTGTGTAGGTCGGCTACTGATTGTTCTTTTTGTTGTCTGTTCATTTTTTTCTCTTAAATTCTTGAAGAGCTTAAGCCTTCACTGCCTCATCAGGATTAATGTATACCGCTGGTCCCATGGTAGGGCACAGAGTAATTTTCTTAATAAATTTACCTTTTGCAGATGATGGGCGCGTTGCGCTCAATGCATGGATAAAAGTTTCAAAATTTTCGAAGAGGTCTTTTGGAGAGAATGATGCTTTGCCAATGGTGAAATGAACCAGACCGCTCTTATCATTCTTAAAGAATACACGACCTTTTTTCAAATCGGTTACTACATCGCCAACATCGAAGGTAACTGTACCGACTTTCTTATTAGGAAGAAGGCCACGAGGTCCGAGGATTTTAGCAAGTTTACCCACCATACCCATAAGGTCTGGCGTAGCTACTGCATAATCAAAATCCATCCAGCCACCAAGAATTTTTTCTACTAGATCATCAGTGCCAATGAGATCAGCGCCAGCTTTTTTAGCGGCGTCGGCGTATTCGTTTTTTGCAAATACGATAACGCGAGGAGCTTTTCCAAGGCCGTGCGGCAGAACGAGCGAGCCACGAACAGCATGCTCACCTTTGGCCGGATCAATACCAAGATTAATATGTACGTCTACAGATTCATTAAACTTGGCATGCGCAAGGTCTTTTATTTTAGCCATCGCCTGTTCAGGCGTTAGCTCAACATCTGATACCTTTTCCCGCGCTGCACGATATTTTTTTCCACGTTCTGCCATTGTGATCCTAAATAGTTGGGTGGATGATGCCACCTATATGTCGCTGCGCTCGCTGGGAAATACATTTCCCGACTTGCTTCACTAATATTCAATATAACGTTATACGACTTTTACGCCCATGCTACGTGCAGTACCTGCAACAATTTTCTTGGCTTGCTCAAGATCAAATGCGTTAAGATCTGGCATTTTAATCTTGGCAATTTCTTCAATTTCTTTCCAGGCGATTTGGCCAACAAGTTCAGAACCTGTTTTAGAGGCGCCCTTAGCAATATTGCCGCGCTTTTTAATCAGCTCGGAAGTCGGTGCTGTTTTAACTGTAAATTCAAAAGTTTTATCTTTATAAACCGTAATAATGACGGGAACGGTTTCGCCTTTGCGGCTAGCAGTCTTTGCATTGAACTGTTTACAAAATTCCATGATGTTAACCTGGTGCTGACCCAAGGTTGAACCAACTGGAGGTGCAGGAGTTGCAGCGCCACCGGCGATCTGCATTTTTAATTTCGCTTTAATTTCTTTTGCCATTGTTCTTCTCGTTTGCTTTAACTAGCACGGTTAGCGTTTGACCTGATCAAATCTGAGTTCAACTGGGGTTGACCGACCGAAAATACTGACCATCACGGTAAGTTTTTCACCTTCTTTGTCTACCCTATCAATAAGCCCCACAAATCCTGCGAACGGCCCGTCGATAATTTCGACCTCCGTACCCACAATGAAGTCGGCCGAAACTGGTGCAGCGATAGCCACTTCACCCTTGACCTGGGACATAATACGATCAATTTCCTTTTTTGTCAGCGGGGTAGGCTGTTTTCCACCAAGAAACTTAATTACCCGGGGGGACTCCATGACCAAATGCATGGCTTCGGGCACTAGTTCCAATTCGACTAGGATGTAGCCAGGAAACAGCTGCTGTTCAGCTTCGCCCTCTTCAATTTCGAAGAATTTTTTAACTTTTGCTGAGGGGATCAAAACTTCGCCAAAGAGATCTTGTAGACCCTTCTTGGCTATTTGCCGCTCAAGGTCAGCCTTTACTTGCTCTTCAAAGCCAGCGTAGACCTGAACCACATAGAAACGTTTATGGGAGCTGCTCACTACACCCAAGGCAGCCTTTTCTTCAGTCTCGACTGGATTGACGCCCTTCTTGCTCTTCTTTTTTGCTTCAGCTGCAGGAGCAGCTTCGATCGCAGAAGAAGAATCTTCGGGCTGTTGGTCCGCCAGTCTAAGAGACGGGTCAGTGAGAATGTCCATTGCTTGTACCACTGTTGTTATCTTTATGCTTTTACGCCATAGAGGAAAAGTTCAGCCGCTTTTGATAAAACTAAGTCGACTGCACCTAGGTATATGGCAAAAATAGTAACTAGAATGAGCACAATTATAGTCGAAGCAACTAAATCATGCCAGCTCGGCCAAACTACTTTGGCCATTTCGGCTTTAACTTCTGTCAGAAACCGTGTGATATCTTTTGTCATCGGTACCCTAATTATACAGGCCAGGAGGGACTTGAACCCCCAACATGCAGATTTGGAGTCTGCCGCTCTACCATTGGAGCTACTGGCCTAGTCTTTTTAACGTTGGCTGCTGCCCTAAGTTGCCAAAAACCAATTTCCACCAGCAAAATGGTTTACTTAGACTCTTTATGAGCTTCATGCTTACGGCAATGGCGGCAATATTTACGCAAATTTAATGAGCCAACAGACCGCTTCTTGCCAACTACTTGGGTATAGTTGCGTTCTTTACATTGACCACAAGAAAGATGTGTGATGATGCGGTTTTTAGCCATGTTGTTTTCCAATTATGGAGCCCGCGACCGGGATTGAACCGGTGACCTCTCCCTTACCAAGGGAGTGCTCTGCCACTGAGCTACGTGGGCGTTGTTATCCGGGATTAATAAAACGAATGCCGTATAGGGTACACTAGCCCGAATACGTTTTCAACTAAAGCTGGCGACTGGACTTGAACCAGCGACCTGCTGATTACAAATCAGCTGCTCTACCAACTGAGCTACGCCAGCGTTGATTGCTTAAGAGTCGGACCGAACCTACGGCCCTTGACCCGCTCGTCCTGAGCCGATCCGAGCGGCAATATCAGGAACGTTAATTTTTCAAAGCGGGAAACGGGGCTCGAACCCGCAACCTACAGCTTGGAAGGCTGTCGCTCTACCAATTGAGCTATTCCCGCAGTTAAAAATTTAAATGGCGAGAACAGGAATCGAACCTGTGAAGGCTTGCGCCAGGGGATTTACAGTCCCCCCTCTTTGGCCGCTCGAGCATCTCGCCATCAATTTTTAGACAATATTAAAAATTTTACGCCTTCGGCGTCGAAACTTTACGTCGTTCGGCCATTGAGCAAGCTCATGACCTCACTTTGTTTGTTTTTTGAGTGGAGGACATTCTAAGGATTTTTATGATGAAATCAATAAGCGAAGAGAGTGGAGACTATCGCCTCAACGAACGAAGCGCAATAATCGGGCAATAAAATCACCAACGCAATAATGTGATAATACATCATGCACACAATTACGCAGCTTTTGTTACTTCTTTTTACACACCTTCTTATGCAATGCCCAATTCTTTTTCTGGCATTCTCTTGAGCAATAGTGAACGGCTTTGCACGCCGAACATTGAGACATGTTTGGTTTAGAAACACCGCAGTTGCCACAATCTTGCAATGTAATTGCGACCGGAACAGAACTGTTTGGGCTCATAGGTATGGTGCCAACTTCATCCAATTTTTCATCATTCCTTGCCGCATTGTCCGACAATCCGAGCTGATTACAGGCATCAGTTAATACCATTTTCAAATCTAGTGCAACGGAATCCAAAAATGTATGTGATAACCCATTATAACGACCTTGATTCAGATAGGGATCTATTTGACCATCAGTCTCTTCGCCTTTATCAATAATTTTAGTATACCCTGCTTCTAGCAGGTTAGGTATTAAGCCAACGATATGCTGGCCCCCAAGCAATAAAAAAATATGTTCTTTTTTTGCTTGGCTCCAAATAAGATGGGGAATGCGTGCATCAAGTAAGCCCGCAAACTGTTTTTGAGTATCTCTTAGCCGCGCTAGCAAGGCATAATTGGTTATTGTATTAAAATATTTACGGGCATCCTCAACTCTTTCCCGACTTAATTTTTTTAGGAATGCTGGAATTGTTGATTTATCAATCTCTGCAATGACCTCATCAAGTGTAGATAAGTATTCCTTCTTGACGAACGTGTCTCGTGAGTAGCCACCCAAGCATTGTGCCTGGCTGCATTCAGCATTTACTATTGGCAGTTGCTGCTTTCTAAACAACTCGGTCATATATTGCAGAAATCCACGCTCTCCAGCAGGTTGTTTATTTGAATCAGCCGTAATCTTCTCATATATTTTTTTCATTTCTACGTTTGAGCCCTCATATTCCAAAATATTTTCGTTGATCATAACTACTTTGCCGGCACCACATTGCTGTGCAAAATCAATCAACTGCCTTCCCTGGGACAGGGCTAGTTCATGAAGGCGCTTGTTAAATGCTAGCTGCAATGCTCGCAATTGAACCGTTTTTTCATCTTCAGCTATATGATGCCAAAAAGTTTCGCAGTGGGCATCACTGAAGCAATGAATATAGTGTGGCTTGCCATTATTATCTTTTTTTAACACTACCAGACGGGTAACAATCGCTTGAATAGTAGTAGCTGATAAAAATGCAAAGAGAGCTAATACTGTAAAAAGGCATTTGAAACGGCTAAACATAGAATTTCCTTATTTAAATTTCATAGGTGAAGTATGAGTCTTATTTTTTTGAGCAGCAACCGCCCCCGCAGCACGCTTTCTTTTGATTCTGTTGCGCTAAGATCTTTTCAACTTCCCGCGTACAACTGCCACATCCGGTGCTTGCCAAAGTTTTTTCCTTAATTGATTCGATAGTAGTCGCGCCTTGATTGATGGACTTTATTATCTCATCACGCCATACATTATTGCAACCGCAAACCACATAGTCTTGGCAGCCAGTGGTAGCATCATCGGTTTTATTAATCATTTGTAACCCTATAGACCTTATTAAGGCCTCTAATATAGCACATAGAATATTTCCGCCCTTTTGCAATCATCACACGCCTATGTAATTTAAAACTATGATAAAACATAGACCCATTCACAGCCTTATTTCTATTCTTTCTTTCATGGCCTGCTTACCGCTTTTCGCCGCATCAGACATTCATGCCGCGCAAACCCAACGCAACTTGGTCATTGCAATCGATCCTGTGACCGACAACGGATTTAATGCAATGGGGGTATTTTACCATATGCAGGAACAGGATACTTGTATTGTTACAACCGATTACATCTTGCAACAGACTCGCCTAGATAAAGACCTGATAAAGACCAATTTTTTTACCTATTCCTATGGTGGCAGCCTAATCATTTTAATTCCTAAGAAAATGGCGGCAATCTACAATTCAACTTCCGGCATTAACCTTTCGGGCTATTGTGAATATGACTTAGATGCACCATCAAAATTAAAATCAGGTATAAGCGCTCCCTTCCTATACCCCGCTGCGCTCACTGTTTATTCACGATTGGCGCTACGATTAATTCGCAACATCTTCAAAAAATGTGATGGTGTCATTTGGAATGTTTGGGTCCTCGGACATGGAGAACCGTATGGCAAAACAGTTGGTTTTACCGAGGGAGCATTTAAACAGCTCTTATCTTTTTTCAAAAATGATCTTAATACGCGAACATTTTTTTATGAGTCCTGTTACGCCGGCGGCAAAATGTTGGAATATGTAGTTGGACAAGAGCAATATCCATTTTTGCTTGTCTGCGGCTGCGCCGGAGAAAACTTCACTTTTCGATTTGCCGGTAAAAATTTGGCTATGTCAGCAATAAGTAAACTTAAAAATGTTAATAACGTGAGCGACGTGACCGCTCTTTTTTCATCATTCATTCATACTATGAATGCACCGCAAATTCGTTTGCCCCATAGCACACATTTTTCTACTCCAAATATGAAGGGGGCAAAAATTCAAGAAAGCGTTGACTTGAATGGTCATTGCATTGAAAAGCCAGGCGAAATTGTGTATGCGAGTAAAAAAATTATTGGTACAAAAGCTCTGCGGACTAAAGGCGCTGACTTACTTCTTGATATACACCATCTCAAGAATACCCTTCAGCTTGATGAAAAAATAAACATCTGCTCCACGTTGAAAGGAGATAGTTGGCATTTATTGGATTTGGTAGAGGCTTCAACGCTCAGCAAATACATATTTTTTGATGCTTTTTGCGGCCTTGCACATTACAATCCTCATATACAAAAAATATATCTTGTGAAAGAGGCTCGTTGTATCGGTGGCAGGCTAACCAACGTCCTCATCCTTTTAAATAGTGTAACCCCTGCATCCTCAACCCCTATAACAGAAATTTTTTACCTCCAAGGAGATGCGGGATTCCGTATGATTTGTTGCCGGGATGGATCAATACAAGAATTGGCAGTCTCGCAAGAGCTTGTTTCTGCATACAAGAAACTATTTGGCAGTCTGCAGGCTCGTATTGAAGCAGGCAAGCAACCGATTAGACTCTTTTACAATGCTTGGGTTCGCTCAGGCATATTGTGGCATAATGAACTTTCAGCATTTTCCCTTATTGGCGCTTGTTTAGCTAGTATAAAATTAGCAAAATCTCACATGTACAGTTCATGTGCATTGCTCAGTGCCAGCGCCGCCGCATGGTGGCACAAAGACAAAATAACTAGCAAACTTCGCTTTCTTGATCTTGAAGGTGATGATTTCATGCATAGTTATGCCCGCAGCGCCCTCGCCCTATAATATTGTCCCATACCTTATCGCATCAACCATACCGAAAACCCAGCAGAACCCCGGGGGCATTTGACTGCCAACCAGGCCTTATGTACCTTGAAAAAGCCTTTTAAATTGCCTCATTGGTTAATATAAAAGCGCTTCTACGATACAGATAAAGGATGGAGGAAAGAATATCTATGAATTTACGCATATACACATTAGCAGCCCTATTATTAACCATGGCTGGCTCAACACAAGCTATTTCGTTCCGAGACTATTACTATGGCAATGCCACCTTGGACATCCCATCACATAAAACGGAAGTTGATGAAGCCGTTGCGAAAGGCGAGCTAAAGTTAATGGGCAAAAATCTCACCGACTTAATTGATTTTGACGAGACGCATGTACCCGGATTGAGCGGTCTTCGCAATCTTATGCTTAGTCGCAATAAGCTTACTATTCTTTCGGCTAATACCTTTAATGGTCTAGCCAACCTTCAACAACTTTGGCTCGATTCTAACAAGATCGAGTCTCTACCTGAACATATTTTTGATAATTTAACTGGGCTCAGCGGCCTTATTCTAGATAACAATAGGTTAACCACGCTCCCTGACGGCATCTTTAATCATCAGTCAAACCTTGTGGCGCTTTGGCTCATGAATAACCAACTCATTGCGCTTCCCGAAAATATTTTTCATCGACTCACCAGGCTGCGAGAGCTTTGGCTTTACGGTAACCAACTCACGATAATTCCTGAAAATATTGTCCATGGGCTACAAGGCTTCCAAGATCTTGATATCTCCGATAATCCAATACATTCATTATCACCTTCGCTAGTGAATGAGGTAAGATCGCAGATAAAAGCAATGCTTAAGTTTAAAACCAAAGACCAAGAGCAAGCTGAATATCAGTTATTCAACGCCATCAGAAGTGGCTCCTTGGAATTAGTCCGATATAGATTTAATAGAATCGTAACCCTAAAAGTATGGGAAACATCTAGAATAGATATCTCCAAAATACGAGATGCAAACGGCAATAACTTATTGCATGCAACGATTAATGCGCTAGCAAACAAAATAAAAGATATTTCTAACAACCAAACGTTTGCTAATGAAGGCAAAAAAGTAGTTGCACTACACATCGCCCAAAAAATCTATACCAAGATGTTTATGACGCTTACCCAATTCTGCGGACCAAAAGTTCAAGATATGCTCCTCACGCGAAATAAAAATGGCGATGATGTTCTTGGAGCGGCCATTGGTATTCTTGGACCCGACAGTCTGTTGGTACATGCCTTACGGCAATATGAACATATACCCACACCTGCTGGGCAACATGCTTCCCGCTTCACAATAAAAACCCGCGCCGAGACTCAATCCACTCCTATCGCGACGCAGATTACGTTCGATCAAGGAGCTATACAGGAACGTGAAGAAAAGACCCTGGAAATAAGAAGACAGGTATACAATAGTGCGTATGAGTCAAAAGAATCTGAAGAAAAGAAGCAAAGAGAAAAAGAAAATGAGCCAAAGGCTCAACGTTTGAATGCACTGAAAGTTATGGGATTGTATTCTGATCAAGACGATCATGAAATTATAGCCAAACGATTTAATGCATTATCCGAGGAATACCAACTCCAAAAATCTTCGCCAACATCTTCCCCTGCACAAAAAGCAGAGGCACAACGAAAGCATGAAATACTCATGCGTGCTTGGGCTTATCTAATGTTTGGAAAATAAGAATCTACTGAAACCTGAAAGAACACACCATCATGAAGTTAAGCATATACACATTAACAGCTCTATTATTAACGATGGCAGGCTCAACGCAAGTTGCTATGTCCAGCTCATCAACCAGTAGTGCAATCGGCCAATTGCAAAACAAGACCAAACAGATTCATGCATTAAGAAAACTTGGCAATAACAGCATTTTGCGACGAGAAGAGTCTGAACCTGCATGGTCACCAATTTATCTAGAGCTTGCTGATGCCTATCGCGCTGATGCAGAAAAAACTAAAGAAGAAAAGGTGCGCAATATCAAATTCCAACAAGCGCTTAAATGGTATAAAAAAGCATGTGATGCACACAATGAAAAGACTCTCTGGTTTGCACGTGCCCGGCTCATGGAATGTTTATTGCTTGGCTATGACACAAGAGAAGATTTCGAACTAGTAAAGAAAGAAATCGATGCCTTAATTACTCAGAAGGATTGTTCTTCAGCCAAACAAATCGCCAATATGCGTCGCGGCCAAATGTATTACTTGGGACAGGGTATTCCATTCACGAAATTTAATCGGGAGCTCGGCAAACAAATTCTCCAGAATGAAGCTAATTCAGCTAATAGATATACCTCAAAACTTGCCCAGGCATATTTGGCATCTCGGCAAACTGATGACACAAATTTAGAGGACATAAGAGATTTGTGGTTGTCATCACTTTGGCAAATTGAAGCAAAACAGCTTTTCCAGTTTATCAGCCATAGGCATCAAATTGCCCACGATCTTGAAGATTTTTCGCCACAATGTGTACGATTACTCGGTAAGTCAATGCAACTGCAAAGTAGTCAGGGACCATTCTTCGCATCCGAACTCTCCGAGATCAATAAATTATCTACCGAGCTTTTAGCTCAGAACCATGTCGCGGCAGTTCGCCTTGATGCCTATTCATGGTTAATACAACACAGTATCAAGAATCATGACGCAAAAGTGCTGCCAAACATTTTCTCCAAAATTATGCAGGAACCTCTTGGAATACGAGAGGAGTTCGCAGAGATCATCTTGAATACATTCCGCCCAAAAGTGACTTTAACTGAGAATGGTCAAAGTTACTCCTACGTTGAGTTTCCAAGGAACCATAAACAGGTTTTGGAAAACCTGCTGAACAGTATCCAATATGAGGCTGCAATGCCAAATACATCCATGACCGATAAGGTTGTGGCTTTGCTGAAGCTTTGTATATGGTATGCTCAAAATCCGGCGCTTCTATTCGATGACCATCGAGAGATGTCTCGGACTATTTTGAATAGTTTGTTAAATACGCAAAGACTTCATGTATTGGATCGCGAACTGACAATCGATGAATATAGGCAGCTAAAACATATTGTATTTGAGCTGATTCGCGAAAAGGTACCGCATCTATCGAGCCGAATGCAAAGAGCTAATACAATAACGGATGTACTTGAACTATTGCGTAGCTACTATGAAAGACAGATCAATCATAGAGTCACTGCGGAATCAATACAGCGGGATGTTTTTGAGGCGCCAAATCCTGACATGCATCTTCTCGAACAAGCTGAAAATGGCGATGAAGATGAATAACTGTCAGACTATCCGAGACAAATCTGAAATTGACTATTGTCACCAGCATTCGCTTGAAGCTGCACTGCAATATGTTGATCCAACCTAGCGAAACTTGGTCATTCGTGCCACCCTTTCTTTCGCTGCGCTCGCTGGGAAAATAAATTTTCCCGACTCGCTTCGCTTAATATTGCATCCGAGTCACCGATACCCTAAACTATCCCGATTAATTAAGTAATCATTCCTTCGATGCATCTTGCACGCAAAACAATACGATCGTGGGCTCCAGCAATGGCATTTCTGATCATTTGGGCATTTCTTTTTTTCACCTCAGGATCAATTGTCGCCTCGCCATCCGTCCCTGCAGCACCAACCCTCTACCAACAAATTGCTCAAATTTATCTGCCGAGTATGAGCCAACTTACAGCTGATTCGCAAACGATAGCGACTTCAGAACCAGTTTTGCTGGCGCTCAATGAAATTGATCAACGAGAAGTTGCCTTTGCCATCGTGGGCACTGAGGCCCAAGTCGGCCATGAAAATCAGCCGCCAGATCTTGTTACCTGGCAAAATCTTGAGCTATTTGATGGAGCCAACCTATGCTCAACCCTAAACCGTGCAAGCACAAAGTTAGGTGAAGCCTTTTTCGCTGGCTTAATAGCACAGCCAACCAATCAATTTACTGAAATCCGACGACGCCAAAATATAGTTCGTTCATTGCTTGAAGCGCGCGATTTACGTGTCATTATTGCAAAAGTATGTGCACAGATTCACCAATTAGAACCAGCGTTACTTCATCTTTGGAAACGAGAAAATCCCCATATTGAAGAAGCTATTCGGTGGCTATATATACCTGAGTTAATTACAAACCATCTGCCTTCATTACAATACCAACCTGGTTTATTGGAACTCTGGCGGCGCCAAGAAGATTTGGGATCTCTTTTATTTATGCCAGGCGCCGTTATTAGCCTGAGTTATTTTCTTGATCGCGCAAATCTATGGGATGAGCTTAAGGCACCATTTTTGAATAAAGCTACCGTTTCGCCATATAAAATGTGGCGTAACTTTGTTTACAGCTGGGTCAGTGTTATTTCAGGTATTTACAGCATACCTACCGCGGCCCATTACACCTACCAACATTTCACCTTCATTCATCGCAATCTCAAATACCTGCATACACGCTACCAGCCATTGGCCGAGGCCGTGCAACTAATGTACGACCTTTATGTGGCATTGCTTGCCAATTTCGATGTGATTAAAAACATTGATGAGTGCAAGCCACTTATCGATCTTTTTTCGCAAAAAGATAATCCGTTACTAGCGCAATTACTCATCGAGCTGCAACAGTTAAAAGGACCATTCTCATACTGGACCAGCACGGGACGCGTTTTAAGCATTCATACCCTTACAAAGAAGTGTCTCAACCAATTAACCCCTGCCCTTGCCTCCATTGGCGCCCTTGATGCCTACATAGGAGTTACACGGCTCGTGCGCGAAGTGCCAAATGAACGGGCACGGTTCTCATTCCCCAATATGATCGCATCAGAAAAGCCCATGCTTCAACTGGTAGATTTTTGGAATCCATTTGTTTCTCGATACCTGGCGGTGCCGAACTCGCTCACACTCGGCGGCGGAAACGCCCCTAATGGCATCATATTAACTGGGCAAAATACTGGCGGTAAATCTACCGTTCTAAAAGGCGTCGCACTTTCACTCTGGCTGGGGCAAACCATTGGTATTTGTCCTGCACGTCAGGCTGCCTTTACCCCATTTGATAGCATAAGCACCTATTTAAACATCACGGATAAAAATGGCGTGAAAGAAGGTAAATCGCTCTTTGCTGCCGAAGTTGCGCGCGCAAAAGAAATAGCTGATAGCATAAAAGCTTTAGCACCTAGTCAAAAAGCTTTTTTAATCATTGATGAAGCGTTCAAAGGAACCGGTGGTGAGGCTGAGGGGCTTTCGTATTGGTATGGCGAGCAACTAGCTGCACTGACGAACCTACTGTGCCTCAACGCAACTCATTATCCAAAATTGACCAAACTCGAAGATGTAACCGGTGGGCTGTACCAAAACTATAAAGTTGAAGTATTAGTTGATGCTAATAATAAACTTATTAGGCCATACAAGCTTGAAAAAGGTGCGACTTATTACAACATAGCCGAATATATTCTTATCGAACAAGGCTTGAAACCGGCACGGGTGAAATAAAGACATAAATGGTCTTAGTCTTATCAAAACAATGGTCTACAAAGAAATACCACCGTCACCCTCCTATCATGTTTTTATTGCATTCTTTATAGCATTTTTGATACCATCAAATTAATTAAACAACCCAAAATAAGCATCTAAAAAAGGAGAAGCTATGTTACATCGCCTACTTGTCGTTTCCATCTGTGCGGTTGCCATTGGTACCGCGTATGCAACCACCGACACATCAGCAACCAAGACAAATAACTGGGTCTTTGCCAACCAAAATAGTTGGGACAAGGAGCATGCGCATGAATTGCATTGGAGTACTCACAAACTAAATCCAGATTCAATAGTGAGCGTGAAAAAGGTCGACGAGGGTTATCCAGAACACTATGAAGCCCTATTGAAAGATGGCACTCGCATTAAACTGTATGGGTATTCAGAAGCAGGAGTAAAAAAAGCGTATATCATACCGATGCCGAACAATAACCCTAAAGAATTGGGCGTATTCTATTATCAAGATTATGATTATATCCCAACTAGTCCCGAAAATTATGAACTCGTAGACAAGATGTACAAAGCACAAAGAAAAGAAGCAAAACGACCACCAAAATTGATTATTCCAAGAAGATTAGCTTAATCTCCCTCGCCTTCTTTGGCTGTTTCCTCAGGCTTTGTTGATTTCACTCATTTTTATGGGTTCGGGGATTGGGCGTCACTCTATTTTTTCACGTTTTTAACCAATCTTTTGGCTGTCAATTGTGAATGCCAACCCCCCCTACCCTTTTTACATATAGAAATCTTCCTGATATTTTATTGACTATAATTGGAGGAAATTATGATCAATAAAAATCAACTACTATTTATAACCAGTCTTTTCCTATCTATGCCGCTAATGGCCATGGATCTGAGCAATACAAAACCGCTAGAAAATGTCAGTGAAACGACCCCTTTGTTGGCAGAAGGCGCCAAAAACGAACTTGGCTGCTCTAGTATTGTCATTACAATGAATGAAAATAATGACTTTCAGCCTTCAATTGAAAAAAAGAAGGCTAAGAACAAAAATAATGAAGATGATGATGATGAAGGTGAAGAGAAGAATAAAAAGCCATTATCATTACCAGCACAGTTAGCCATAATTACTGCAATCGCTGCCCCTACTATTTATCTTTCACAGGCTAATCCGCAATCTCTTTTGCGTCACTATATGGCACGCGCGCTAGGCGACTCAGTTAATGGAAGCTTAAAGAACACCAAGTGGTATATAAAATATGGCGTTTTAACCTTGATCTGCGCCGCAGCTTATGGCCTCGATATGGAAACCGGCTCTATGTTTTTATTAGGTGAGCTTGGAAGTACTTTGCTTGCTCGTCCATTGACCCGAGAACTTCGAAATTTTGTAGGTGGCGACGACGGAAAAGGCAAACGGAACAGATAAATCATTGGTTCGATGACAATTTGCCACTAAATGCGCCCTCTACTAGTTTACGTATACGAAGAATATGGTAGATTTTCAGCACCATAATACATACAGATATACTATCGGACCGTGGAAAAGAGGGTACCGCATAAATTTATTGGGCTCCCACGCGGGGGCCCATTTTTGACCTTTATAAGGAACATCATGAATATAAGATTGATCTTTCTAACTGCGCTGGCAGATATATTATTTTCAAGCCTGATGGCAACGAGCAATGCGCCCCGATTGGCGCCATGGCCTATTGTTGCAAAAGGAATGAATAAAGAAGGTGCTACATTTCTTAAAAAGCGCCTAAACATTAAATATGTACCATTACATATGCAACGATACATAGCCCAAAATTTTGAATATTTGGAAGGTGACAGCCTGGAACATACAGATGCCCAACCAATATCAGCGCCAAGAAATTGCACATCACCAAGCCAGGAGAAGCTTGAGGCATTTGCAAATGCATTGGATATGGCAGTGAAAATCCAAAACCAATTATCTTCGCCTCCAGTAGATCTTTCAGAAGAAGATCAAATGTATGATGAATGGGATCGCATGCTTTACGGCGAAGAAAAAGAAAATACAAAATAATCAGCAGGGCCTCATTTTGAGGCCCTATTTTTTTGCCTGCCAATCAATTGCACGCTCAAACTCTGAAATGTAATCCAAATTTATGTGGCACACATGGTGATGTATCAGATCGCCAAGAATTTCTGGCCACTCGATGAAGGCCCATGAATTTGGCGCATATAGATATTCATCAAACCCCAATTCATAAAATTGATCGGCCGTGGTTAGACGATACAAATCGAAGTGATAAAAGCGCATATTCTCTTTTTTATAGACATTTACGTAGGTGAACGTCGGGCTTTGAACCGGTCCCTCGACGCCTGCGATATGAAGGATTTCGCGCACCAAGGTTGTCTTTCCAGCGCCTAATGAGCCAGTTAAGGTATATACCTGGCAGGTATCATGAAGTGCCCATAGCTGTTGGGCTATATGTGGCAGTTGGTCTAAGGTAAAGATCTTTCTTGATTGATTTGTCATTTCATACCTGTTTCAGCAGCCTTTTTTCTTCTAACTCTTCGAAAAATATGTAATATTATAGCGGTTTTTTATACAGCATAAGGATACAGCATGAACCGCAAGCAGCTACTTTTCCTAAGCGTAATGATTACAACCATTCCATCATTTGCCATGGATGCAGAAAATATGAGAAAGCATGAAGCTTTTATCATGAACTGCCGCACCTTAGAGCAGCGAGCGCGCATCCAAGTCAAAGAAACAGTAAATGAAATACTATGTCGTACTGACAATTCACAATGTGGTCTGCAAACAGATTGGCTCTTTTTTAAATATGTGGCACTCAACATCTTCGCAGAAAAAGCGCACGCGGGCGATTTTACTGATGTCGTGCTACGCGATTTTGTCAAAGATGAACGGGCGTGGTGGAAAGAGGCCGAAGGCGAATACTCAGCTCACTGGTTACTACCTATCGAGCGGCGGATGCCTGAGTATTATAAAGAAATAATGACCAAGTTGGATGCGCTTAAAAGCAGCTAGTTACAACTTTTTCAACACCCTACTTTGCTTCTTCTCTTTTTTTGATGGCGTATGCTTCACCCTTAATTGCATTGCTACGTCCTCTTCTTTTATGGGCAGCCGCCTAGTTTCTTGTTCCATAACCGACGCCAATTCCTGGTCAGCTGCGTGATCATGCAACCGCTTTACGTGGTCGCCGCTGATAATTTCCTTCTTGATCGCAAGTTTCTGATCAATCAAAAGGCGGGCAAAGGTTTGTGAATCTACCGCTTCAATCCCGAGCATTTTAGCATGCTTTATTAATGCGTTGTCAGACGAAATTAAAACCATATCCTTTTTTGCATCATCTAACACACGTTTAATGTAATCGTCCGCGGTTTCATTGTAGCCAACATGAACAATGGTCAGACCATTATGGCGCTCATGAGTAGCGATAGGCAACGGACCGCCATCAAACACCACAACTAACTTATGGCCTTTATGCGCCGCATATTTGGTCAGTTGGGCAATAAAATATTGCTTGTCGCGTTCATCAGGCTGCTTAGACTTGGCCTTTATGACCACATGCAGTAGATTATAGGCATCGATTATTAAATACATCGGTCAATCTCCAAAATATTTTGCCAAGTACAACAAAATGACGCAATTAATTCAAATGCGTTCGCGCATTAAGGCTATTAATACGATTGCAAAAATTACACATGCCATGCAATTAATTGCCATGGCAGACCACATCCGGCTACGCGAGCGCAAATCAAATTTTGAACGTTATCAGCACGCCATTGGTGATCTGCTTCGTCAATTAACTATGATGCGCAAAAAAACTGAGCAAGACGAACATTATCTGGCGACGTCTAAAAAGGCGGAAAAAGTTCTTCTAATTATTATTGGTTCACAAAAAGGTTTGTGCGGTTCATTCAACAGCAACGTATTATACGAAGTTGGCAAAATGCTAAGCACGGAAACTTATGAGCAAGCGGATCTCGTTATCATTGGGAAAAAGGTAAAGGATTACTTCAAGCCGTTTCGCCAGAATCTACCATTCCAAACAAGAATTGTCGCTGAATACAATGATTTTGTTTGGGCAAACATGGGCACGATCGGCAAATCAATTTTAGCTCAGGCGCTTGACCCAGAACTTGGCTACACCAAAGTTGTATTATACGGTAATCGGCCAGAAGGTTTTTTTTCGCAGCGAATTATTGCCACGCAACTCTTTCCGATTGTGCCAGTTACTGAGTTAACCACCATGGTCGCGGAATTATCACCCGATGAATCAGCGCTCGATCTTAGGGCATTAGCGGCTGAACAAAAAGAAGGAGTTATGCAGGATCCAGAAGTTATTTTTGTTGCCGTAGAACAACTATATCTTTTATCAACCGTTGAATTTGTACTCTTACAATCGCTCTTGGCTGAGCAGGCATCACGATTTGTTTCCATGGATGCCGCGACGCGTAATACTAAAAAACTTCGTGAGACCATGCAGATACAATTTAATAAATTGCGTCAGGGTAAAATAACCAAGGAACTCACTGAGCTGGCGAGTAATGTCTGAGATTAGGAATCTATTAAGCTTAGTTATTATCCGACGCGGTCGTAGAAAGCTCCGCTCGTCCTGAGCCTGTCGACCCTTCGATACATTTTTGCCTAAGCAAAAACACTCAGGGCAATCGGGATGGGGTCCCCAAACCTCGGGTTCCCTTACAGGGTGAGTTTGGGGTAAAAGGATACGAGTGGCACGGCGAACCCAAACGTTCAGACCTGCTTCATATTTTTCAAATGTATAATTTATAATTTTGCCAAACCCGCCAAAACCATTTTTTGCGCTACGATCCTTCGATCCTTCGAGGGGCCTCAGGAGTAAACCCTTCGACAGTCGTTGGAGCATCGAAGGCCTTTAGGTCTGAGCTTGTCGAAGACTCAGGATGAGCGCATCTGGCCCAATCAGATTATAAAGCGATCCAATATCACTGCTTTAGTGAGATCCTGGCACCGAGGGCGGCCAGCTTCTGCTCAAATGCTTGGTAACCACGTTTGAAGTGATGCACGCCAGTCATAATTGTTTTGCCCTCAGCAGCAAGTCCAGCTAAAACAAGCGCGCATGATGCACGAATGTCAGTTGCAATAACGTGTGCGCCATAAAGCTTTTCGACACCAATAATTTTGGCGCGACTGCCTTCAATGGTAATGTTTGCACCCATTTTTTGCAGTTCACGCACGTGCAAGAATCTATTCTCGTAAACTGTTTCATGAACCGTGCTTGTACCTTCCGCTAAACAAAGGGCCGCCATCATTACCGGTTGTAAATCGGTTGGAAACCCAGGATATGGCATGGTGGTAAAAGAAACAGCGCGTGGTGTTTTGGTTGCTTTGAAAAAGATGCCCTGTTCAGTAGAAATGCGATGCCCCATTTCCTGTAATTTAAGTAGGAAGACATCCAACACCGTTGGATCGGCTTGCGGTAAGTGAACTTGTCCGCCGGTAATTGCAGCAGCCAGAAGCAGAGAACCTACTTCAAGACGATCATACATAATGGTGTGTTCGATAGGCTTTAAATTCATCGTGCCGGTGATGACGATATTCATCGGCGGTTCAATAGTTATTTGCGCACCCATTTTTTTGAGTACCGCAATAAGATCCAATACTTCGGGCTCTAAAGCCGCATTAATGATGCGCGTAGTTCCTGGCGTTGCAGCGGCTGCCATGAGAAGGTTTTCAGTCGCACCAACGCTTGGATAATCAAGCGTTAATGTTTTTGCTTCTAAATTTGTTGCATTCGCATAGAGCATTTCACCATCAGCAGTCACCTGCGCTCCCATGCGAATTAAATTTTTAAGATGGATATCAATTGGTCGTACGCCAATTTGATCGCCGCCTGGCATAGCAATTTCTGCGCGACCGAAGCGAGCAAGAAGTGGGCCGAGCACCAACACCGATGCACGCATTTTTTTCATGACTTCTGCGCTAATACGATATTTATTTACCGTAGAAGTATTTACCAGCAATAGATTTTTTTCAGGATAAAAAGAAATTTGTGCGCCCAACTCTTCGAGTAATTTCATCATTTGGTGCACGTCTTCAGAATCTGGGACATTTGAAAGTTCAGATGTGCCGTCAGTCAGCAAGAGTGAAGTCATAATAACGAGCACCGCATTTTTTGCGCCAACGATGTTTGCTTGGCCGGCCAGTGATGGCGATTGTTCAATTGCTATATATGATTCTGATGGTAAAACGTCTTCATGAAACTGATTAGTACGATGTGATTGTAATTGATCGAGCATTGTTGTTCCTTCTCAAGATGATGGCGCGTAGTCTACAGTGTTGTTGGGCAAAGAAAAACCTGTATGCTAGGGCTCCGTATCTAACAACACTAATTGTGGCAAGGAGCATCATATGTCAATCCGTCAGCCAGATTTTAAAGGTCGCCTTGAAGTTGTCTGTGGCTCAATGTTTTCAGGTAAATCAGAAGAACTTATTCGTCGCGTAAAACGCGCGCAGCTCGCCAAGCGTGAGGTGATTATGTTCAAGCATAGCCTGGATGATCGTATAGCAAACGCGTACGTTGCGAGCCATGATGGTAATAAATTCGAAGCAATCCCTATTGAACAACCTTCAACCATCTTGGCTGTTGTCGATGAAGACGTAGAAGTTGTTGGCATCGATGAAACACAATTTTTCCCGCCGGAAATTATCTCCGTAATTTGTGAATTAGTTGCGCAGGGGAAACGGGTCATCGCTGCCGGGCTTGATACTGATTTCCGCACAATACCATTCGGCCCGATGCCAGCCCTGCTTGCGTTAGCTGATGAAGCAGTAAAACTCAAAGCAATCTGCATGGTCTGCGGAAATGAAGCGCAGTTTACGCAACGTATTGTGAATGGAAAACCAGCCGGCTTTTATGATCCATTAATTTTAGTAGGTGCTCAAGAAAGTTACCAAGCTCGTTGCCGCAGATGCCACGCGATTGATAAAAGTGACGTTGTGGTGGATGCTGCTTCGTATATTGAAATGCAGGCGTAATTCAATTGGCTGAACAGAACTAATTAATTTTTACAGACAAAAGTCGTAGTCGCGCTCTGATTCTTCGATTAACTCAGAATGAGCGCGGCTAGCGTAAATGTCTAATAGGTATTTTTTCATTGATCATATAAGTGGTTAATCTAAAAATAACTCAATCGTGAAACAAAAAATAAAGTATCAATGCAAAGCCTGCACCTACCAGCCAGTTAAATGGTTAGGATGTTGCCCCGAATGCAAACAATGGGAAACCATTGAGGAGATTGCGCCGAGCGTTGTAATCAGCAAATTTGCCGGCGCAGCACAAAGTTCGGGCTACAGGCTCGTACCGTTGAGCAATATCTCAACCAATTCCCAAGAACGGTTTCGCGCCGGCATACACGAATGGGACCGCGTTCTTGGTGGCGGCATAATGCCAGGCTCACTATTGCTTCTGGCAGGCGACCCAGGGATCGGGAAATCAACATTACTGCTGCAAATCGCCAATCGATTGGCAGACAATGCAAGCGTCCTATATTTCTCGTCAGAGGAATCACTCGAACAAGTAAAGCTTCGGGCCGAGCGCACTGGGTGTAACACCAGCAAAGTGCTATTCACCGATCAAGCCCAGGTGGAATCTATTATCGCCACCATCGCCCAACACAAACCAGATATTGTTATCATCGATTCAATACAAAATTGTTATTCAACCAATTCAAATGCGGCCACCGGTAGCATTGCGCAATTGCGCGAACGAGTATTTGCTTTCATGCGAGTGGCCAAAGATGAGCGGGTAGCAATTTTAATGTCGGGCCATATTACCAAAGAAGGTGATATTGCCGGGCCAAAGTTACTTGAGCATATGGTTGATGGTGTATTTTATTTGCATGGCGAAGATCGCTGGCAAACCAGAATCTTGCGCGCAGTAAAAAATAGATTTGGTGCAATTAATGAACTCGGCTTTTTTGAGATGGCGGAACAAGGGATGGTAGAAGTTCCCAATATCAACCAAGAATTGTTAGATGCAATTACAACCGCGCCTGGCTCAGTGCTTATTAGCTCATTGGAAGGCTCAAGACCTTTGTTGTTGGAGTTACAGGCATTAACTATCCCAGCCAAATTCGGGATACCGCAGCGGGTTATTACCGGTCTTGACCATAAACGCGTGGTACTGATTGCCGCCATCTTGGAAAAATATTTGCATGTAAAATTAAGTGAGCACGATATTTTCTTCAAAGTAAGCGGCTCATTTAAGCTCAAAGAGTCAGCCGTTGACCTCGGAATTGCTTTGGCATTACTCTCGAGTTATTTCCAGCAGCCGTTGACCGAAAAATCAATTGCGCTTGGCGAACTGAGCCTCACCGGCCAGATTAAGCCCATTAACCAAATCGGCATGCATTTAAGCGAAGCCAATAATTTCCGCATCAACAAAATATATGTATCACATCAACAAAAAGTTGAGCAAACCGACGCGCCGGTTGTTCGGCTCAAGAATGTGTACGATCTATTAACGCTATTTAGCGCTCGTACCGAGCAAGAATAAAGCAAAATATTTTTTCATTGGCTGGTTTGTGATGCAAAAAAGGCATCACGCTCGCGTAGCGCATCGTGATATACGGGGCCACCAATAAGAGATGCTTCGTATACCTTTGCATTTAATTCAGCAAGTTTTTTTTGCACCTCGTTCAGATGATCCGCTTCTGCAATCGCTGCCCGCGCTTTTTTTCGCGGAACGTATAGGCGATTTGCTAGCTGTATTTCGTTTTGGCGTTCCTTTACTTGCTTATCATATTGTTCGCTCGGCGCGAGCACGGCAACTTCCTTTTTTTCTTTCAAGCCTGGGTCGCTTGGTTCAGGCGGTTTTTCTTCAGGATGAAAAGTAAAAATCGGTTGCTGATCCATGGGCGTTTTTGCCATCTGCCGCGCAGGAGTCATTTCTGGATAAATTGAATCTGCAGAAAATGCTGCATTAGGCAAAATAAATAATATGATGAACACGCTGCTTTTTTGTGCGTAATACATAGCAATCCTTTTTCTTCTTAGTTTAGCCCAAAATAGCCCTTCATCGTCAAGAGTTTTGGTTTGTTTTTTGTTGCATGCCTTCCTGAATTACGTAGAATACATTTCTAATTCATTACTTAATCTGAAAAATAGGAGATCAGATGACCGGGATTTTATCTACCCGCAAACCACTATTTTGGTTTATTGCCGTATCATTTTCAGTCGCAGGCATTTGGTTTGCTATCAAAAATTACAGTGTTGCCTTTCCCATCGCACAAGTTGATATCAAATTTTCGCGCAAAGAAGCAATCGAAGAAGCAAAAAAGATTTGTGAAAAGTTTCATCTCGGGCCACAAGAGAAGCACCGGCATGCAGCATCCTTTGAAACTGATTCTGCAACACAGTTGTATGTAGAACTCGAAGCCGGTGGCAGTACAGCCTTTAACCAAATAGTAACCGGCACACTCTTTTCGCCTTATACATGGCAAGTTCGCCATTTCGTTGAAAATGATCCGCATGAAGTTACTGTATTATTAAAACCGGATGGCGCGCATTATGGTTTTATTGAGAAAGTTTCTGAGAATATGCCAGGGCCTGCGTTGCCGGTCGAAGAGGCTAAGGAATTGGCTGAAGCGGCGACTAAACAATGGCTGGTAGGCGAAGCTTACCACCTTGTCGAATCATCAAAAGAGCAGCGGCCCAATGGGCGCGTAGATCATACCTTCACCTATGAATTGCCAGAGAAAATTGGTGAAGGAAGGTATCGTTATCAAATCGTAGTCAGTGGCGATAAAGTCACAACCGTTAAACCATCCGTCAAAGTACCCGAAAGTTTTTTCAAGCATTACAGTGCATTACGATCGGGCAATCTTACAATTCGCCAGATTGCCGTTGTTTTGGTACTGCTCCTCTACTTAATCATCGGCTGTTATGGTGGCTTATTCTTTTTGCTGCGGCGCAGAGAAGTAATTTGGAAACAGCCAATTTTCTGGGCATTTATCATCGCTGGGGTTTGTGCGCTTGATGAGCTTAATGGGCTGCCGCTTGCATGGATGAAATATGATACTGCTACCTCAGTAAATAACTTCTTATTCATACAATTCACCAGCATAGTTTCATCATTTATTCAAACCTTCTTAGTTACCTTGCTCGTGGCAATTATAGTCGCTGAAGGATTCACACGGCTTGCATTCGGTGACAAGGTTCAGCTGTGGCGCGTCTGGTCGAAAAATGTTGCCGCAAGTCCGACAATCTTAGGCCAAACCATTGGTGGCTATCTATTAACCGGTACCGAAGTTGGATTCTCGATGGTTTTGTTTTACATCATCGCCCGGAATTATTTTGGTTGGTGGGTACCATCGCAAACATTGGCAGACCCCAACGTGCTTGCCCGTTATGTACCGTGGTTACACCCTATTGCTGCGTCGCTGCATGCTGGTTTTTGGGAAGAATGTTTGTTCCGTGCAGTCCCATTAGGTGGCGCTGCATTATTAGGTGAACGGTTCGGTAAACGGAATCTATTCATTGCCATTGGCATGGTTGTACAAATACTAATTTTTGGCGCCGGCCATGCCCATTATCCTGCCGAACCAGCAATTGCGCGTGTTATTGAGTTGATCATTCCTTCATTCATTTTCGGCGTACTATATTTACTATATGGGCTCTTGCCAATTATCATTGCCCACTACACCTATGATGCCGCATTAATCGGCCTACCTATATTTATTTCGCATGCGCATGGCGGGATGATAGACAAGGTGATGGTTGTAATCGTCAGCTTAATTCCGCTCTGGATTATTTTATATCGTCTTATACAACAAGGCGGTTGGCGCACTGTGCCTTCCAATGCATACAATAAGGCGTATGTACCATCCGAACACGAAGCAAAACAAGCGCACATCCCGTTATCCACGCATTCAGCATTATTGGATCGACTCGGCGCAAAAAAAGTTATCGCTTCAACTACTATCTGCTTTATTGGTGCTGTGGCTGCCTGGGGCTTCCTGACCAGATTTAATCATGATGAAACGCGCTTGCATCTGGACAGAGAAAAAGCAATTGCAATTGCGCAACAAGAGCTTGCCAAGCATAACGTTGATATTCAACAATGGCATGCTCTTTCGAACGTCAGTGGCGAACCCAAGCAACAAGATCGCTATATATGGCAAGAATTCTGCCGGCCATTGTACCGTGAGTTAATGCATGACTTTTATTTGCAACCACCGTGTTGGGAAATACGTTTTGCTACATGGCAGGGAAAATTAGCCGATCGTGCAGAAGAATATCATGTAAACATTGCACGAGATGGTACGGTTGTGCGGTACGAGCATAAGCTGCCGCAGCACAAGCCAGGTTTGTCATTAACAGAACATGAAGCGAGGGATGTTGCACATAAGGCTCTTTCGGCGGATGGATTTGATGTCGCAACCCTTAACGAAATGGGAGCTGTTGCCGAAAAGCAACCGGAACGCACCGATTGGAAACTCACCTTTGAGTTAAAGCCTGAAGCACTATCGATGCCTTCATGCAAATCTACTCCACCAGATAATAAACCAACAAACCCAAGATTACGCATCGATGTCAAAATAAGCGGCGATAAAGTAACTGAAATTAAACGCTATGTGTATGTGCCGGAACAATGGTCGCGCGCAGATAAAGATAACAAGCAACTGCGGAAGGGCATCAAACATCTTATTACCTTATTTGGCTATGTTCTTATTGGCCTCGCTGCTTTATACGCGTTCATTACATTCCAATGGACTGGCAAAGTTTTATTGTTAACGGTCTTAGGACTTCTTGCACTCGGATTATTTAGCGTCGTCAACATATATGACATGTTGGCATTTAAGCTAGAAACGAGCCAATCCATTGCAGCACAACTGTTCCGGATGTTTAGCTTACTAACAGTGTTGACCATGTTCTTGGTTGGCATGCAGGCATTAGTCGCTGCTTGGTTGTATAAAATGACACATCTAAAAGAGAAAATCCGATTGTCAGCACTATCTTTGTCGATTGCCTTAGGCGCTACATGCGCGGCACTTCTTTCATGGATGGACCGTATTTCTAGCTGCTGCGCTCCCGCATGGGCTCACTATCAAACCGCAGGGCTTGTTTTCCCGTTGCTTGGTACTGCAGTTTCTGTAATTGATCTATTTATTAGTATCCTCATCAAACTCCTGGCTTGGGGATTGATGTGCAATGCAATCTGGTATTATGTTGGTGGACATAAACGTACTGTTTGGGCAAACACAGCAATTATCTTACTCACTATGCTTACCGCACACATTATCGCGGAGCCGGCCTTAGAGCATGATATTCATGGTTGGGTGATTGGCAGCATCGGATTTAGCATTATTCTAATCGTTGGTTATTACCTACTATATAGATTTGACCTGCGATTATTGATACCAACCGCAACAACCTATGTTATTATTTCGCAACTCAAGCAATTGATACTGCATGCCTTCCCTGGCGCTTGGTTGGGAGCAGCGGCTGGATTGGTTATGGTAGCACTTCTAGCTTGGGGCTGTGTTTACCTCCTGCGAAAAAGAGAGTAATATCTTGGCGATTTGGTGGCTGCGCCACCTAAACTTTGCGTCGCTTGCTTGGTGCTTTAGCCCAACCTCGCGCCGCTGAGTTGTATACGAAGTCAAAGCAGGGAAGCACTCGCTTCCTTGTTTGTTCTCTACCAACCAATTCCTTGAGGGCCGTTTTTTATGGTTATTTCGTTTTTCCAGATGATCACCCGTCCCATGTTTGGCTCGTTCGAACGCGAAGAGTACAAAAAGTTTTTACGGATGGGATTAATCTTTACCACCCTCATTGGTTCATACTGGACCATGCGCCCGCTCAAAGATGCAATTTTTTCCGAGCTCGTTGGTGCTGCAGCAATTCCCTGGGCTAAAACGGCATCTCTCATAATCCTCATCCCAACCGTAATGTTTTATACCCGGTTATTGGATAAATATTCCCGCGAAAAAATGTTCTATATCCTCTCAGCATTTTACGGGATCACCCTGCTACTTTTTGCACTCGTATTTATTTCACCAATCGGTCTTGGCAGTGCTGAAGAAATAGCAGCACGTTCAGGCGCTGTAGCTATTCTTGATGATGCACTTGGCTATTTGTGGTATGTCTACGTAGAAAGCTTTGGTTCTCTGATCATTGCGCTTTTCTGGGCAATCGCATCTGACACAACAATGCCAGAATCAGCTAAAAAAGGGTTTCCTTTTGTAGTCTGCTTAGGCCAAATCGGCGGTATTGTTGGACCACGTTATCTTTCTCGCCTACCTCGTTATCTAAACTTTGAGACTAGTGCATTAACAGTTGCCATTGTTGGCTGCTTTGTACTTTTGGTAAGCGCATTCTTTACCTATTTCCTTAAAGCAACTCCTGCGCATCTACTTACCTCTTTCCATGGTAAAAACGAAGCTACAGAGAAAAAAGAACAAGAACCTGGCTTCCTTGAAGGTCTCAAGTTAGTGCTCGCACACAACTATTTGATCAGCATGTTTGCTGTTTACTTCTTCTACGAGTTCATCGTTACCATTTTTGACTTGCACTTTAAATTTGCAGCTGCATCACAATACAAAGGTCTTGCACTTGCAGAGTATCTTTCACACTACGGCTCAATGGTAAACACCGTAGCACTCCTTTGCTTATTGCTTGGTGTAAGTAACATTACTCGTTATCTTGGCATCACAATCGCATTGGTCATTCTGCCTATCATCATCTTCGGTGCACTGATTGGCTTTAACATTATCAGCCACTTGGAATTCTTATTCTGGCTCATGGTAGGCTCTAAGGCTATCAACTATGCACTTAATGGTCCGACCATGAAGCAACTATACATTCCAACTACGCATGATGTTCGCTTCAAGTCATCTGCTTGGATCGAAACATTCGGCTCTCGCGCTTCTAAAGAAGGCGGATCACTATTCAACATGCTGCTTGGTCCATTGACCACCAAGTATGGCGTAGTTGCCGGCCGTGCGATGCACGCGATGTGGGCATCATATGTAGGCTACGCAATGGTTGCCGTTTGGGTATTCATTGCCGCATTCTTGGGCAAAACTTACAACCGCGCTATCGAAGAGAAACGCGTAGTCTGCTAACCAGGGCTTGCCCTGGACCCGTGGAGCAATTATTCTCTACGTAGGCAGTTTTACAGATTAGGCCGGGAGAACATCCCGGCCTTCTTCTTTGATCAAATTTTTTGTTTCACAGTTATTTTTATATATTCATCTCATTATCTTCACGTGAATGATAACGCGCTCATCCTGCATGTCCGCCAAAGCTCATGGATGTTGTAGAAATTATTATTAGATGCAAGAGGATCGCGCTCATTCTGAGGCTTCGACGAGGCTCAGCCTGTAGTCCTTCGAATAAATTTCCTCGAGTCGAAGAGTTTACTCCTGAGTTTATCGAAGGATCGAAGAATCAAGCGCGCAAAACAACGGCATCGGCGGAAGTTGATCGAAGGATCAGAGCGCGAAGCTGGCCCTATCAAATCAGCGACTAAGAAAAAAATAAATAATCATACCTTAAAGGATAAATCATGATTTGGATTTTATATGGCTTACTTTCCGCCTTCGCCGCCGCGCTCGTAGCCCTATTCGGCAAATTGGGATTAAAAGGATTTGATTCAGTACTTGCGACCACCCTTCGTTCGGGCATTCAGCTACTCAGCATGCTTTTTTTTAGCGGTATTCTGCATCGGTTTGATCTTACAAAAATTATGGCTCTATCTGGCCGGGATTGGTTCTGGATCGCAGCCTCAGGTTTTGCAGGGGCATTATCCTGGCTGTTTTATTTTAGTGGTCTTGCAATCGGGCCGATGAATAAGATGGTGGCACTTGATCGTTTGAGTTTGGTATTCGCCATTATCTTAAGCGCAGTTGTACTTGGTGAGAAAATCACCGCATGGACAATAATAGGAACTGCATTAATGGTCGTCGGTTCGTTCTTAATTGTTAAATAAAAAAGCATGGTCTTTGAACCAAATTTGATTCAAAGACCATGCTTACTATTAAAAAACTAATTAGTCCTATATTGCAGGGGCACTTGTATTCGTAGTATCAGCTATTGGGGCGAAGATCGGTGGCTTAGTTCCACCATAATTGTTTAATAAACCATACGGTGAACCATTATTAAAGGCAATGTTATTGGCAAAAAGCGCAGTTGCAGCAGGCGAAATATAAGCAGCATAGTTTTCGAATCCATAGCCAGCGTTATAATATGCATTACAATTTTGTATCACAGCATTCGCATCTGGAGCGTCTGCTGTACCAATCAGGAAACCACTATTTGCGTTGAAGATTGCAGAACAGTTATTTATAAAACTCGATGAGCCTTCAGCACACACAAAACCATAAGAATTATTATTTGCTGAACAATGATCAATATAAACACCCGGAGCATCAATAAATATTCCAGCGTTCGCACAGTTTGTTACAACAACATCTCGAATTGATATTTGTGCCGTTGACCCTTCGATAAGAATGCCAAATGCCGGGGCATTTTGAACAATACCATTCTTTACTGTCACATCATTCGCACTAAATACAACGATTCCATCGTTACCGCCGGCCACGGTCAGAGTGTTACCATTCAGATTAAACAAAACTTGGTTGCTTGAAATAGTAATTGGAGCCGTAATAGTTGCATTTCCACACAATATATAGGTACCCGGTACAGTAATCAGGTATCCACCTGCAACATCGGCCGGCGTAAGATAGAAAATATCGCAGCTTGGAACGCAAGAAGAACAAGCTAGAAGATTTCCTAGCACAGAGAACGTGCCATTAAAGTCTTGAACTAGCTCAGTTTTGATATCTATAAGTTCACTGAATGTGCCGTTGAAGTCATCAATAATTAGTGCTTCGAGGTCTGCTAAAACTGAGAATGTGCCATTAAAATCTGCAACGAGTGTTGCCTCAATAGCAGCAAGCATCGTGTAAGCACCACTAAGATCACAAGATCCGGAAGCACATGGGCAAGCTAAAAGGGCCTCAAGCATTGAGAATGTGCCATTGAAATCATTAACAACAAGAACTTCAAGACTATCCAAATCAGATTGGATTGATTCTAGCATTGAGAAAGTACCATTGAAATCCGCTTCGAGTTCTGCACAACAATTAGGACGCAGACAACTTCTTTCAGCCATATCCCCGCTCATATCCATTGCGGATACATATTCCGGTGCGGCCAGCGCGCCAATACACAGAGCGGCCATTAGGGTTTGTTTAAACGACATCATTAGAAACTCCTTTTTCCCGATTGATACAAACAACAAGCGCTATCCCGAGTATCAATCACTTCTCGAGATGGCACATACCTTTCAGCGATACAAGTTAAGATTAACTATGGCTCAGAATGAATGGCAAGCGATGATATCAAAATGAGACGATACCGCTTTACACAAAAAGCTTTTTGGCGACACTCAGTCTAATCTTGTTTTGAGACAAAAAACGAGAGGGACAGTGGCGTTAACCAAGTCCCTCTGTTTTTAAGAATATGAATTTAGGATTAAGGCAATGTTGGTACTGCCACATTAGTGAATGGGTTGACGGTGGCAGTGGTCAACAGCGTAGTGTATGAAGTCTCCATAAAGGTACCGGTTAGATTAGGTATAGAGAAATTTGCGACATCGTTATTTTGAGCCCAGTTATTGTGATATCTGTTCAAGCCAGCAGTCAATTCAGCTCCTCCAGTTGAATCATCAAATATGCCATAACCCTTGTTATTATCGAACTGTGAATTGCTTACAGCAAGATTAATCGTGCTTCCATCAACGTTCAAGCCATAAGCATTTGTACCAACCGAAAATTCCTGAGCATTATTTGCAATACAAGCATCAACATATCCGAGTTGCAAGTTATATACCCTAAAACCAGCTGCACCAATTGCATTTGGTCCCGTAGTAATTGTGCTTCCTATAATGGTTTGTACGGTGCAATGATCAAATACAATATTAAATTGAGTATCTTCTATTTGATCATTTCTGGTCGTAGAAAAACCTGATGCTTCGCCGCCACTAAAATTTTCAATGACGTCAGCTTGAGAATCTCGACAGACAATGCTGGAGCAAAAGTTAATAAAATGGCCGCCATCTGCAAAACCATTTCCTACAGATAAATTAGCGATCGCATGCGCGTTAAAGCGTTCCACTATCCCGCCTAGAATACTGGACCAGCTGAATCCTGCAGCGCCAGCAGAAGGCAAAGCGCCTCCAGAGACTATTGATGATGCCGAGCAATCGGTCATGATAATATTTTTAGAATCCGAAGCCTCGAAACCAGCGGCCATACCAATTTTTGCTATAAGATTATTGGCAACACAAGAACGTAGTATTACATCAAAAGTACCAATAGTAGTAAAACCAGCAATAATTGCTGCGAGCCCAGAGCCACCATCTGTATGCGCATTTGATTGGCAATTCAGGTATGTAATAGTCTCAGAATTATTGTCACAGAAGCCAGCAAGCCGTGATGCATTTGGTGCGATTATATTGCTGCTCTGACAGTTTTCATACAATACATCTGTTGAATTCTGTATATAAGCACCTGCAGCAGCAACCGCAAATCCATAGTCGGAAGTTACCGCAACTGTTTGTCCAAATGAAAACTGACAATTGGTGACAAGCAAATCGCGGACACTGTCTCCAACTAAAGCTATTGAATCTGATGCGGCTACTGTTGCATCAAGTGAAAACCCTGTTTGGAGAATGTTTACATGATCAATGGCTATTGAAAATGAGGAACGGTTCAATTGAATGCCGAACTGAGAGAAGTTTCTGATATACCCGTTTACAATCGCGATGTTACTGTTGTTGCTGGTCAATGAAATAGCAGTACATAAAGCGGTATTGTTAACCTGCTGAATTGTGTGCTCGCTCAGATCTAAGTAAACATTACGCGCAGCAATAGTAATAGCCGTCGTCCCAGGAGCAATAGGAGCAAATGCAATATCCTCCGCAAGACAATAAACTCCCGGTGCACTAATAACATACCCGGCCGGACCAACATCTGCTTGAGTAATAGATATTGGTGTACCGCAAGGTGCCAATGCCCCAATATCGATAAGAATCTCTTCCAGCATGCTAAAGGTGCCATTAAAGTCTTGAACTAGCTCAGTTTTGATATCTATAAGTTCACTGAATGTGCCGTTGAAGTCATCAATAATTAGTGCTTCAAGGTCTGCTAAGACTGAGAATGTGCCATTAAAGTCTGCAACGAGTGTTGTCTCAATCGCGACAAGCATTGTAAAAGCACCATTAAGATCACATGACCCGGCAGCGCACGGGCAAGCTAAGAGAGCCTCAAGCATTGAGAATGTGCCATTAAAGTCAGCAACTAGCTCAGCTTTAATATCAATCAATTCGCTGAATGTACCATTGAAATCTGCTTCGAGTTCTGCACAGCAATTCATCTTAGGGCGCAAACAGCTTCTTGTTATTGCATCCTCGCTCATATCCATAGCGGATACATATTCCGGGACGAACAGCGCGCCAACACACAGAGCGGTTAATAGGGTTTGTTTAAACGACATCATTAGGAACTCCTTCTTCCATGATTAATAAAAAAAGTGCAATCTCGAGCATCAATCGCATCTCGAAATCTCACTGAACTACTTTTTGGCCAATACAATTTAAGAGTACCTGCGGCAGGAAAATCCCGTCAAGCGATAGTAGCCAAATGAAGCAATAGAGCATCCGAGAAAGCATTTTCTGATTAAGACGTGAAAATACGGCTAATTTGCAGGCCCTGTAGGCTAAAATCTGACGATCCGGTACAATATATCATTGCAAAATGGATGTTAACTGAATATACCTGCTCCCATACCTCATTACCTTTATGATTCAATTACAAAACCTCACATTCGACCTCAATACCAACCTCATTTTTGAGGACATTAACTGCACGATCCAAGATAATGATCGTGTAGGAATAATTGGCCGCAATGGTGCCGGCAAATCCACCCTGCTTAAAATGATTGCCGGCAAACTCACACCGACATCAGGAAGCGTGCATATTCAGCGTGATTCGCGAATCGCATACTTACCACAAGAAGAGATTCTAAATTCCCCCTTAACCGTTTTTGATGAAGCATTTTCTGCCTTCAGTGAAATGGTGGTGACTGAGCAAAAAATTCATGAAATCGATGAGGCAATCGGCAATGGTACATGCACAGACGAGCAGTTGGAAGAGTATGCAGCACTCCATGAGATCATGCGGCAATGGAATAAGGAAGAATCTATTCAACAAACTAAAGATGTACTTGCCGGATTGGGCTTCACGCCAGCAACAATCCAAAAGAATGTAAGCGAGTTGAGTACTGGTTGGAAAATGCGCCTTGCATTAGCCAAGTTATTATTAACCGATGCAGATATGTATTTATTTGATGAGCCGACCAACCACTTGGATATTGTTACTCAGCAATGGTTTTTGGAGAAACTGCAGTCGATGAAGCAAGGATTCATGTTGGTGAGCCATGATCAAGTATATTTGGAAAAAGTATGTACCAGCATCTTGGAAATTGAACGGGGCGAAGGCACCTATTACCGCGGCAATTTACAGTCTTATTTACGTGCAAAAGAAGAACGAATAGAACTTGCAAAACGAACACGTGCACGGCAAGAACGAGACATTGCGCATAAGCAAACGATTATTGAAAAATTCCGGGCAAGCGCGACTAAGGCACGGCAGGCGCAAAGCTTGATGAAGAAGATTGACCGTATTGAACTGGTTGAGGTTGAGCCCCCATTGCCGACCATTAAGTTTCAGTTCCCAAGCCCGCCCAAGCCGGGCAATATTATTCTTACATTCCATAATTTGAGCTATGCCTTTGGGCAACAGCCGCCGGTGTTCCAAAATGCATCGGGCGAAATACAGCGAGGCGAACGAGTTGCGATTGTAGCTGCCAATGGGGTGGGCAAAAGTACCTTACTTAATTGCATCATGGGTACTTACACGCCAACGTCTGGCTATGCAAAGTTTGGGCACAACGTGCAAACGGCCTTCTTTGCGCAGGATCAAGCAAGAACATTGCATCCAGATAAAACAGTATTTAATGAAGTATCAGATGCATGTCCGAAAATAAGCACGTCGGAAATACGAGCAGTCCTTGGTGCCTTCCAATTTAGTGGTGACGACGTTGATAAAAAAATTAATGTACTGAGCGGCGGTGAGAAAAATCGTGTTGCAATGGCCAAAGTGTTGTTGCAGCGGGCAAATTTTTTGATACTCGATGAACCAACCAACCATTTGGACCTATATGCCAAGGATGTGTTGCGTCAGGCACTCGCATCCTACGAAGGCACGATATTATTTGTTACCCACGACCTTACATTCATAAATAAACTAGCAACGCGCATCATTGAACTAACGCCAAACGATGCACATAGTTATCCTGGCACGTATGAAGAGTTTTGTGTTGCAAAAAAATTGGCACACGTTGCAAACTCCAAGGTCACTACACCCATACAAGTGAATTCGAAAAAGAAAGAGAAAAATCCAGAGCATCGGGAATTATATAAAGAGATCCAATCTTTGGAACGATCTATTAATAAGCTCGAACATGAAGAGAAAAGGGAAGTTGAACTTTTAGGCCGCTGTGAGTATGGTTCTAATGAATACAGTAAATCTCTGAAAAAACTGACCGAAACTCAGGAAAAGTTGAAGAAAGTTCAGATGGAATGGGAAGAAAAAATGGATGATGCGGGTCGAAATCCATGAAGGGATTTTTGATGAAGAAAATTATCGGCTTGGTAATATGCATGACACATTTCGCCTTCGGAAGCCCATGTCACCTGACCAAAGAGCAGGCGCAACAGTTGCAACAAAAAGGCTACGTTGTGCTCGAGGGAATTTTAGACAAAGAAGAAGTTGAGCTTGTCAGAACAATAGTTGATGGTATTGTTGCCGCGTATCAGATAAAAGAATGGGATAATGCATTTGCCAAGGGCTCTCACGGCAAAGATTATTACAACATCCGTACGGCACTCGATTATACCTCAGGCCTTGATTATCTCATCGATCATCCGAAATTATATGATGTAATCACTTCGCTTATGGGGCATAACATTCATATAACAACCTTCAATCTGTTTGTGCGTAAGCCGTGCACGCAATCAACTGATAACAAACTTGGATTATTTCACGTTGATGTGGGGGCTACCAGCAAAAAAACTGCTGCTAACTTCCCCATGCAAATAAATGTACAATTTTTTTTAACTGATCTACCTGACGAAAATGCCGGCAATTTTATGGTAGTCCCTGGTACCCACTTCAATCATTTATCTGATGGCTACCACCAAATAGCTGAATGCAATAAATATCTTGAAAAAGATCTTTTACCACCAGGAACGGTTCAGATAAAGGCAAAGGCCGGCGATGTTTTAATTCATTTTTTGGAAGTCTGGCATGCCGTCGCTCCAAATTATTCAAACAATACACGCAAAAGCATTGGGCTGCGCTATGGGCAAAAGTCAGTTCGAAATGAAAATTTTAAGATAAATCCCGATATTCTAGGCCGCATGACAACTAGACAGCGTGGCCTATTAAGTTAGGGGGCACTTTGACTTCATAGTGCGGCTGGCTAGACTTTTGTCATTATGATTACAAAAAAACTACACCTAGCACTCGCATTATTTACAGCCGTTGCACCCGTTATTGCAAATCCTCAACACAACGATTCGTGGGAGTTTGGCAATCTTGTGCAGCATTCACTTAATAACACATCGCAACGCAACCGCCTTAAGCAGGCCTGGACCGACATCTGCAATGTCTTTGGTCTGGTAGGTGCGGAGTTTGCAAATCGGATAACCTTAAGTAACAGAGAAGCCGATGTTATTACGCGGTTTGTAAGACAAAATAAAGAACTGTATGCCGCTTATGCCGCGACGGGGAATATTGATGATATTTTACCGCAAGTAAGCCAATCAGAAGTTAATGCCATCTTTACATCCAATCTCTATTTACGGGCTACCGATACGTTAAAAGATATGTGCCGAAATGAAGATCTTCTCTCACGCTGCTCAAATGCTATTAGATCAGCGGGCACCCAGATCATCCAATTTCTTGATGCATTGCAACCAAGATCAGACACAGAACGAGCCGACGTAGCGACCATCCGCGAAGAGGTGCGAACGTTTGTAAATTCAGCTGAACCGAATGCCCGAGATTTAGCGGCTGCATTTACCGACTGGCTATCATCCTATCGCGCCGGGCTTAAACGAGGCATCATAAAAGCACCTCAATTTATACTACCTACCTCGTGGGCACGCTTACAACATTATGCGGAAGCGGCCCTCCGTGCTTGCGAAGTCGGTGATGGGTTTGTATTCAATCCAATTGTTTCTCTGCTTGAATCGATGGGAAAGGTGCTGGAAAAACGCTTTGCACCGCCCGCAGCTCCGGCTGATCATGCCACTTATGCGCCCGCTCCAGATAATGGTGATTCCGGGTTCGTTGATCACTTAAAAAATTATGGTTTGATGTATGCCGGCATTACCGTTGGTGGTATTGCCATTTGGTATTATTGGTATCGTTCTGCTGCGCAACCGCGACGAGAACCGGATTTAGATCCGCGGCCGCGACGACCAGAACCGAATCCAAATCCAAATCGTGGCCAAGGCGCCGTACCGCCACCGCCGCCGTATCAAGAAAATCCACCGCCTATTAACCCTGAGTATGCACCAGGGAACCAAGCTCCGGTTTATCCTCGGCTTAATCCACTACCGCAGCCGCCGAATCCGCATCAGGCGCCGCCAGTTGTTCAGGCACCACCGGTAGTAAATATTATTAATCAGATGCCAGCTAACCCGCCACAGCCAGCTCCTCAACCGCCAATGGCTGGTTTTATTCCTAATGTAATGGCTTCCATGCTTAGGTGCGCTTTTTGCGATCGCCAGCCGTGTTTATGTTGCAGAAGTTGTCATCGCTATCAATGCTCGTGTTGTATGTGGTGCAACCAAACTCCATGCTTGGGCACTTACGCATTCTGTCTAAATCGACCCCGGCCACAGGCAGTACATGTTCACCATTATCATGAACGACCAGTTTCTCCGGTTGTTGTAGTTCAACCTGCACCGGTATCACTGCCAACATATATACCGCCAACAAATGTACGGCCAGCGGTATCATTACCACCAGTTAGCAGCCCAGCAAGTTTGGGCGGTTTTGGCGGCGGGACTTTCCAGTCATTTGGCAGCTCAGCTAGCAGTGCAAATTCACTATCGCGGGGTAAAGGTTTTGCAACAATGCCTGGGTTTGGCAAATAAAATCCTGCGTCTCTACCAATTTCCTCATATAGTATGTTAGCCTTAACATGAATGGCAGCTCAGGCATACATAAAGGATTTTTATGACTACTGCACAAAAAGTTATTCGCTACTTTTATCCTGACTTAAAACAGGAAGAGATAAGAAAATTTGGCATATTATCGGTTATTTTTTTTCTTATCATCGGAACTTATTGGTTACTTCGTCTGCTTAAGTACACCATTTTCCTTAAGATCGCTTTTCCGGAATGCCATGGTTGGGCATCTGAACAGGGCCGTTTGTTTCAGCCAACGGCAAAGAAATTATCACCCTGGATAGTGTTGATCATGGTGCTCATCTACTCCAAATTGGTAGATAAGGTAAAAAAGCACCAGCTCTTTTATATAATCTGTACTTTCTATGCCATATTGTTTTGCGGATTCGCTGGCATCCTTTTGCTAAAAGATCTCTACGGAACCCAAATGATAGGCAAATTAGCGTTGGCCACACTTGGCTGGGTAAGCTATTTTGCCATTGAAAGCTTTGGTTCATTAGTTGTTTCTTTATTTTGGGCATTCACTAATAGCACTACCGATTCCGATTCTGCCAAACGCGGGTTTCCATTCATTGTGGCTATGGCACAACTAGCAGCCATTTTTGGATCTGGCACATTATTCTTTTCTGGTTCTCTTGGAACACTGTGGCCTATTTTGCTATTGGCCTCTATCTTGGTTTTGGCCGTTATTCCTTGCGTGCGTTATTTCGAGCAACACGTTCCCGCATCAATGATGGTTGGTAACGTTGCTGCGGCGGCAACTGAGAAAAGGAAGGAAGGCTTCATTGAAGGATTTGTTTCAGGAATTGTATTACTATTTTCTCGCTCCTATTTACTTGGCGTGCTTGTAATTTCAACCTTCTACGAAGCGGTATCACAAATTGTGGAATATCAGATGCAAGCATATGCCTGCATGGCACCAGCGTATAAAAGCGAAATCGCTTTTGCCCAGTTTATGAGCCTGTATGGCATCGCGACCAATGTTGTTTCATTCTTGGTTGCATTGCTTGGCACCGGCTACATTCTTAAACGATTTGGTGCCCGCATTAGTTTGTTAGTTTACCCTATCACCTTTGGCCTCACCCTGTTAGGGCTATATACCTATTTCAAATTCCACCCTTCCCCGGCGTTACTATTATGGGCAACCTTTGTTGCAGTGGTAATCTTAAAGGGAGTTGGTTATGCGGTGAATTCGCCAACCAAGGAAATGATGTATATCCCGACCAGCAAGGATGCCAAATTCAAATCTAAAGGTTGGATCGATACCTTCGGTAGCCGCTTTTCTAAATCCGGCGGCGCCCAAGTTAATGACATGTTTAAAACCAACCTTCCCGATCTTATGTTTTATGGTTCTATGATCGGCTTTGGCGTGGTCGGCATCTGGATTGTTGCGGCCATCTATGTTGGCACCAGGAACAAACAACTCGTTGAATCTCGCCAAATCATTGAATAGATTTGGAATTACAAATAGCGATAATTAAGCGCTTTCTGCCTTTGACAGGCAAATCAGACGTATTAACCTGTACCCTACCCAAAAATATCACCATCGATTTTACTCACGAGTATTAACAATGATACGTCAATCAGTTATTTCCTTGCTTCTTCTTGGAACCTTAAGCCTGCCGCTTCATGGCATGCATGCCGAGCACGATAGGTTTGAGCGAAGAGACAATTACCGACGACCTCACCAAAGACCTAATCTCGCCGCGATACGGGCTCTTGGTGTTGCAGCAGGAGTTGTTGGTTGCGGTGTAATGGGCTCACTCTTCTATGGAATTATTGACGGACAATCGACGCATGAAGGGGCGGATCATATCCAACTGTATGAAGCCGTTCGACTGCAGCAGTCGTGGTTGCTTCATCGTGTTATATCGGGATCCGTTGCCATAACGAATATCTTCAAAAGAGCAGATAAGGCTGGCATAAAAAGATCTACACTTTATAAAGAAGCATTAAAATTTGCTGAAGAGATTTATGATCATCCAATCGCACGTATCTTGCATCAGCGGCTAACCGTCCAAGAGCAAGCGGAGCTTATGGCCGACTCTGAAGCTGCGATCGCACAAGCCACTCAAATTCCGGCGCCTGTAACAACCACACAGCCACAAAATGAAACACCGTTGATTGCAGCAAAAAGATTTGATGCCGCCGACCTCATTAGCATATCCCTAGTTACGGCAGCAATAGCAGCAGCCGGCATGCGCGTAGTTACTAAGAAAAAATACAGCCAAGATCTACTTGATTCGCGAAATACCGAAGCTGATTTAAATAAACAATTGGCTGCAGCAAATGCTCATTCACGTGATCTGCAAGCGCAGATATTAAACGCGCAAGTGCGCGCCAACAATTTGCAAAATCAAGTTCATGGACTGAACGGACAAATTAATGCGCGCGTGGTAGAAATTGCTGCATTGAATCAACAACTAGCCGATGCAAGAAATGCACCTGCCATTGAACAACGACAATTACGGCGCGAACGCGATGTGTTAATGCTGCAGGTGGATAATTATGTAGAAGAAAGAAATGCCTGGGATGCAGAAAGAGTCCAACTGATCCAACAGGCTAACAATTTGCAGCGACAGCTCAATCAGCGCAATGCTCAACCAGTGGCACCCGCTCCTGCTCCGGCGCCAGCACCTAACAATCAACGGCCGGTGCCGGTGCAGAATGCAAGTCTATCGCCAAGTAATCAAGCAGCCCTTACACCTACCCTTGTTCAGCTAGCTGATCAAGCTAATCGACTTTTGGCACGAGCGCAGCAAGAACGTGAAGCAAATGGCAAACGTAAAGACGAAGAGGATGAAAAAGAGGCAAAAGAGTACAAAATGGAATGTACCATTTGCATGGAAGATCGTTTAAAAACCGAAATGATTTATTTCCATCCGCCTTCAAAAGCTATACAAGAACGCCATCTTGCGTGCATAGACTGCCTTCCTAGCTTTTTGGCCAAACCAACTGACTGTCCTAATTGTCGCGAAAATATTGATGCTGACCGCAACCGTGCCTATATTAAATCCCAGCTGGATATATTTGAAACTGAACTAGCGGCACGACGAGGCTAATATGTTTAAGAAACAATGGAGTGTTCCTATCCTCGTCATCGCGTTCCTTTTCCAGCCGGTACTCTATGCCAGTCCAAAAAACATGTATGCGGCAATACAAGAGCAACACGTTAAATCGTTCCATATTGAGACTGCGGCTAATTGGGATGAAAACTCCTTTTATAAATTTGTGGTGCGCTATTTTAGGGAACAGAAAAATCCAACCGTACGCAATAAACGCGAACTTGCATTTAATGTCCTAAAGTCTAACGCCAATGCACAGGCGAACAAATCTTCAGTCAATACTATTCTTGATCAAAATTCATGGGAAGATCTAAATTTATTTTTCAATAAAAGCGGCGCGCAGCATTGCTTAGCTGAAGTTATTAACCGAGCGACCACCGAGATTGGCCGCGTAACCTTATACCGCATGCTGGCTGAGCCGTGTGCTAATATTGATGAACTCAAAAAGCGACAAGCAATTATTCGCGAGCTGATAGAAAACGAAAAACTATTTCAATCATTAAGTGAAGCTTTGCATCTGGCACGTCAGCAGGAAAATTTGCTGCTCGCATTTTGGGATACTGACGCACTTAAGGGCGCAAGCAGAAGCCTCTATTACGAAATTGAAGCGGTACAGTATCTCAATAATTCTCAGTATGCTCTTGCCGCAAAACACCTACTTGATAACGGGCAACGGCTTACCTTCTTGGGAACCAACATTGCCGCTACGGTAATATTGCCTCTCTATACATTTGGGCGAGCAATTAAATATCGCAATGCTGGCTTTGAGGATCTTTCAAAAAAATTGATGGCGCTCAGTGGACCTGTGTCAGCATTCGGTTCTATGATTGAAAATCCATGGGTGCAAGGTTTCATTAGCCTTGGCTCAGCTGCATGCTGCGGTTTATGGGCTATGGGCATTTATGACTGGCAACGCGGGAGCATGGCCTTAACCAATGTATTGCGGATCCGCATGCAGCATGTTGGTACATTTATGAATGCTATCAATCAAGCCGGCGTAACGGCAGCGAGCAATCCAATACTCAAAGATATGCCAGCCGTGAGCGCATTACAGCAATTCTTTGCTCCTGATGCAATGCATACACCTGGCGTAAAACAATTGCTTGATACATTGGATGCCAACAAAATAAGTTCATTAGACTTGCTTGCCACCGGAAAATTATTGAGCGCTTTCAAGCAGATGAATGATCACAAAGATAAACTTATTCCGGCCATTGCTGCTTTTGGAGAGTTGGACGCATATTTGGCGATTGCAAAGTTGTATAAAGAATTCAATACCGAACGCGTTAATTTCACCTTTGCTCAGTACCTTGATGCTGAAAGACCATATATCCGTCTGACCAATTTCTGGAATCCATTCATTAATCCAGAGAAGGTAGTCTCCAATAGTATCGAATTAGGTGGCGCGCAGCGAAATAATATGATTGTTACCGGTCCAAATGCTGGCGGCAAGTCAACTACACTCAAAGGCATTGCCATCTGCCTCATTATGGCGCAAACATTTGGTATAGTACCTGCACAAGAAGCAGTGATTACGCCATTTACCAAAATTGCCTCGTATCTGAACATTACCGATGATATTGTGGCCGGGCATTCACTATTTAAAGCGGAAGTTATGCGTGCTCATAATTTAATTGAAACAGTAGAAAAGCTTGGGCCAAAGCAATTTAGTTTTGTGATTTTAGATGAAATCTTTAACGGAACTTCGCCACACGAAGGAGCCGCAGCCGCTTATGGAACTGCAAAACATCTGGGAACTTTCGATCGCAGCATTGCTATCGTAGCAACACATTTTTCATTGCTTACTGATCTTGAAAAGATATCTAACTCATTCACAAATTATCGCGTTCGCGTTAATAAACAACATGACGGACGATTAGAGTATCCATTTACTATTGAACATGGCATATCAGATCAGAATGTAGCACTTGATATGCTCCGGCTTGAAGGATTCAAAGGCGAGATTTTGAAAGAAGCCGAAAACATCTTACGGCAGAGGCGCACATGACAAAAAATAGATTAATCGCAATTTGCGCCATATTACTCGGCTGCACACTTTCAATACCATTGCATACAATGCACGGCGAATGGAATGATGACAATAATCGCGAATATAATGCCGGCCCTGAAGGATTCCCCAATCATAATCCGCGGCCTAATGCCTCAGCCGCTGGCGATTTTGCATTCAATGAGGGTAACCGCAATACCTCGTTGTGGTTTCTTGCCGCAGTCGGCCTAGGCACAGTTGGATCAATTACATACGGCATCATGGAAGGCATAAACGGCGATGGCAGACGTGATGACATTCAAATGTATGAAGCGGTAAAAGCGCAGCAATCGTGGCTATTGCATAATTATATAGCTGGCAGAATAACGGAATTCCGGCTATTAATAAAAGTAGAAAAAGAGGGCATAAAAAAATCTGATCTGTATCAAGCAGCTAGTACTTATGCTGAAACACGGGTTGATTACAAAACATCTTTAGAGCTAAAGCAACGACTCGAAGCAGCTCAAAATCAAGAATTATATGCTGAAATTTATGCACTAGAAAAGCCAAATGGTGCGAGCGCACCGGCACAACAGTCGCCATATATAGTGACCACTGAGCAAGAACAAGAAGAAATTATAGCTCCCTCTACCAATGCTCAATCGGAAGATACAATAACCAGCAATTCCAATAATTCAACCTCACAAACAGTTATTCACCCAAAGTCATAATGGGAGCTTGCAGTTTAACAGCACTAACTATTGGTACTATGGCATATGCTATAACGACAAAGCTATTACGACAAGCAAAAACTGAAACAGATAATATACGTGATCAACTCGGCAATGCACGCAGAGAAAATGACCGCGAATGTGTTATATGCATGAACGAAGTTGCCGCGCCTACTATTTTGCTACACCCAGGGGCTGTACATCATAAGGCATGCCGGGATTGCGCAGCGCAGCTTCTTCGCGCACACCCTTCACGATGTCATATCTGTCGGGAAGATTTATTCCCGCAATTCGTTAACCACCAGTTAAACCATCAGCCACACCAGCCGCATTAATATGATTCAACGAGTATCCTTTATTTGTTTATTTCTTTTCTTAGCGACTGTTGCTCCCTTGCAAGGCGTTGATGCAACACAAGAAGCCACGCCCGCACCTGAATCCACAAGCATAAATGATGGGTATAGCATCAATACCATGATGTATATGAGCACTCTGTTGCTCATACCGGTAGCAGTATTGCTTGCCAGAAGAGATGCAAAAATAATACATTTGGATCAACCAAAAGATCCAATCGCAGAGGCATTGAGACGCAATATAGATGAAGTAAATGCAGCAAAGGTACCGTTGCGCAATCAAATATCACACGCAGAGAATATTATGCGTAGGGCTGCCAATGGACGCCTTCAACTCGATCTTGGTGATCCGCGCGCTCAACCGATCGCTATGTTCATTCAAGAACTTACTAATTACAGGCAGCAACAGGAAGGAATGCGCGAAGAAATAGATCAGCTACCTGTAATGCTTCGAAGAGCTACTGCAGAAAACAAACAGCTAAGTCTTAGACTAGATGCAACGCGTGCAGAAATAAAAAAGCTAACGTCGGAAGTTGATGAGAAAAAACAGTAAGGCTACCCATGATTCGTAGATCAATACATATTAGTTTACTGACGTTAGGCATCGCCATGATGCCAATTCAGAGCAATGCTTCCCCTCGTCCTACTATGCCCTTTATAGCTACAGCGGGAGCTACGCTAGGGCTTTACATCTGGATATTTGATTTTTGGTATTGGTGCGTTTACTCAAATTTATGGAAGGTGAAGAGTACTGACATACTTCTGTATGAAGCCCTTGCAATTCAACAACATCCCCTATTATTTCCTGTAAGTTATTTCATAGGCAAAAGATACGAGCATTGGCTAATGGAAAATAAGAGTGCAGAAGAAAAAGTTCAATTGTATAAAGCAGCATTATGCTATGCAGAAGATTTGAGACAAAATCCTAAAGCTTGGGAATCACAATGCAAGTTGCATCATCACGTAGATGGCAATTGGGACGAAAAAATAGAAATTGAATACTCTGCGTACAATAAAGAAACCGAAGAAACATTACGAGCACAGCTTAATGCCTTGCAGGGAATAGAAGATGAAGCTATAGGCACTGATAGCGATCGCCAGGAAAACGACACTTCCTTCGGAAAAACTGCACAATATTGCATGTACACGGCTCTTGGTATGTCTACCGGCATGTACATATTTGCCTTAAAAAGAGAACTTGCAAAGAAGAAGGCTGATGAGATTAATAGACTCACCAGAGTTCTCGCCACCGTACATGCCGAACTGCAAGATTTACGCGAACGGGCCGAAGGCGGGCAACGGCAAGTTTCTATCATATACCAAGATGCAGCGGAAAACGTAGAGGCGCAGGTCATCCAAGCATTGGAGGAATGCGGAGACTTACAACAACGTTTAACCGAATTAAATCCAATCCGAGAAAAGCTCACTCGAAAAATAAGGGCGCGTGCAACCCTCGTAGAAGAGTTGGCTAATGCACAGCGAAAGTTGGCTGATTTGCAGAAGGAAAAAGGTATCGCAAAGCCCCCAGAAGCTGAACGGTGCCCGGTTTGTTTGGATGATGAAGTAAAACCAACCATTTCTCTGCATGAAAATAATATACCGCATCATCTTTGCAGAACTTGCGCTCAAGCAATATTAAATGATACACAAAAATGCCCGACCTGCAGACAACCAATAAATAGCCGGCTTGTTCAACGACAATTGCACGCGCACACAATCTGATAATTCGCCAATAACGCAACATACAATAATGGACAGATTAGCTACTGATATGGTGCTGCTCATTTGACATTGATTACTGCATCGCTACGCTGTGCCGCGTATTTGGCTATCTATCTATTTCACGAAAGTAACATCATCATGAATAAACAGTCCCTAACATTATGGGTCATATTTTCAGCCTTTTTTTGCCAAACAATCCATACTGCTCATTTTTTGGATGATGAAATGGATATAGATCTTGAACCGACTAAGCGTTCATTTTCACCAGCCGCAACTTCTTCCATCATGGGATATAGCGCATTGGCCGCAAGCGCTGCTGGTGCACTCGTGTATAAAATTGCAAACTCGTCATTTAGAAGATCATTAGACGCAAAAGATTCAGCCATTTCTGATTTATCTGCCCAATTCAAAAAGTTCCAAACTGATTACGACACAAAAGAACAAACACATTTTGATGATTTATCACGCCAAATTGCTGCCTTATCGCAACAGATGAATCAAGCTATGCAAGGTGAAAATGCGTTTAGCCCGATTCTACCGCGCTCGGCACAGAATGCTGGAAGAAGATCCTCTGCACCGATTAATGACCAAGCCGGTAGAAATTTAACCGGTGAATTTAATGCAGCAGCATCAGCAAGTCCGGCCGCAAAAGGCGAACCATCAGAACACAAATCGCAATCACGATCGCAACTGGATGATAGTACAGATATCTGGTTAGCCCCTGGTAACGAGTAAAATAATAATCTTTTGAAAAGCTAAGGGCGTGAGTTTCGACTCACGCCTTTGTTGTTGTTGTAATGGAATTAGACAATAATTTTTTAATCAAGAAAAAGCCGCCTAATAGCCCTAGGGTAACGGTAATATATTTGCGATTCCCAGCCCAAATTAGTGCCTTGGCTGATAGAGAGTCTTCTGGTAGACCAATATTTACTTTGTTGTTTTGATGAAATACAGACAACGGGCCCGACGGCTGACCAAGTGAAGAAGATTGAATTGCACTGCTATTGCTCGGCAATTCATTAATCTGGCTATGCATTGGCGATAAGGCAGCGGCAACTGGCATCACAATTGTTAATTGCGCAGGTTCCCGCACTTCAAAAGCCCTTTCAGACATCGTAGAATCCAACGAAATACCTAATTTAGTAGCACGCTGTTCCGCTTCAGCACACATTTGCTTCCAGAGCTCATTAACTGCCTGTTTCTTTGCTTCGAAACAAAATTTTTCTCGTTCATAAACATCTTTGGTAATGCTTCCATCGGCAAATTTCTTCTCTATTTCATTAAATTCCTGATCTCTGCGGGACACATTCACCAGATAGAGCTTAAGATGCAAGCGGTCAACTACGCATTCAAGCCGCTCACGATCATTTGCCTGCGCATTCTCTAAATCCTTTAATGCTTGCTGAAGCTGAATCACATTGGATTTAAATTCCTCTGGGTAGCTCGCTACATCGACCCCTTTTGCAATAAATTTTTTCCGCAGAGTTTTGGTTCTTTCAAATGGTGGTTTTGCAAGAACATTGGCATAAATTTCTTTCCGCAAAATTTCTTTTTCGGCATCAGTTAACTCACCAGTTTTAAATAATTGTCGGATCCTCCTGCTTGCCTCAGTTTCGGGCCACATTGAACGATTGGTACCAGCGGGTGTTTGCGGCACTTGTAGAGAACTACTGATATTTATACTTAATGGCCGAGACCGCATAATAGATGATTGACTCCTGCCTTTGCCAGTGGCTGAGCCTTCAGATGAGGAACTTGAACCGAAATTCTTTAGTGGAAAAATTAGGAGAGCTACATAGGCCAATCTGGAAAGCCTACTATAAGATTTGAAATGTGAGATCATCAACGAAGTGGATTTTTTCATGGTAACACCCTTTAGTTAAATCTAATGCTTGAATTTGCAACACTGCAGAGCAGTAAGCAACCATAATTGTAAACGAGCTTTGCGGTAAGTCCTATACCCTGTTTGCATTTGCCCGAAATTCGGCTAGGCTCTTTTGCATCTATTTTCATATCTTAATTCATTGGCAATCCCAAGGAGCGCCGAACATGAACATTCAACTTACTCGTTAGCCTCAAAAGGCCCGAGATACTATTACCCAAGCGTCAAAATTTGCATTGCGCAAAAGCATTGGCGCGATCATGTTCATTTTTTCTGGCACTCATTTTCTCATGTATTACATTTCCTTCGTATTTGATCCAGCGAAATGATCATGCGCAATAATAGCGCATCAGAATTCAATGCAATTTAATTTGTAACCTTTTTATTCGAAAGACTGCATATGCAGCCATTAGTAGATCTAAAAAATATTCATAAAACCTATGGGCGCGGTGACCAAGCGATCAACGCCCTCAAAGGTGTTTCATTTTCCATTTACCCAGGCGAAATTGTAGGCTTGCTCGGTGTAAACGGCGCTGGCAAGACGACCGTTTCCTCTATCATCGCCACATTGCATCCCGCAACATCAGGTGAGGTGCTATTCAATGGCGATCCAATCTACAGCAATCTACTTGCTTATCGCCAAGCGCTGGGGTTCTGCCCGCAAAAGCCGAATGTAGATAAAGATCTAACCGTTTACGAAAACCTCTGGTATGCCGGCCATTTCTACGGCTTACCAGAAGCTTTTATCGAAGAACGTATTAAGGAACTTTTGCAGCAATTTGAATTGGCGCAATATGCCAACCACAAACCAGAAGTTCTCTCGGGTGGTTATAAGCAACGATTGCTCATTGCCCGTGCGCTTATTCATAAACCGAAATTAATTATTCTTGATGAGCCAACAGTTGGCCTTGATCCGCATATTCGTCGCCAACTGTGGGACGTAATCAGATCGGTTAAACAACAAGGCATGACAGTGTTGCTTACTACTCATTATTTGGATGAAGCAGAATTTCTCTCCGACCGTGTGATTGTGATGGATAAAGGCTTGGTGCGCGTCATCGATACGCCGGCCAATCTCCTGAAGACATACAATAAGACTAAGTTGGAAGATGTGTTTCTCCATTTAATGGACGAACAAAGTAAGCCAACCGAATAGCAAAATAATCTTAACAATCAGAAAAACTAGCAAATCGCGCTCATCCTGAGTTAATCGAAGGATCAAAGCGCGAGAAAGACTAAGAAATCAATATGCAAAATAATATCTCAATCAAACCCAGCCAGTGGCATACCTTCTTCTGGCTCATCCGCCGTGATCTCTACAAACTTAATAAAAGTTTTAAAGATACATTCATAGATATGGTTATCCCAATGACGGTAATCACCCTTATCTCAGGCTACATTATGCCTTCCTTTGGATTACCTGCCTCGTATGGTGGGTTCAGCGCGATTGGCACGGTAACATTTTGGAGTTATGGCTGGCCATTTTGGCGACTCGCCAACTTTTTGCTGACCGATTTGATGAGCGATAAAAGTGTTGAATATGAGCTTGTTTTACCAATGCCATCATGGATGGTTTTCGCCCGCATTGTAACAGCTTGGACAATACAAATCTCATTTGTTAATGCAGCCACATTATTCATTGGTAAACTTATATTAGGATCCAGTTTTGATTTATCACACGCATCTTGGTCTAAATATGTATTGATCTATGTATTGATGACTGCATGCTTTTGCATATTCGCCGGCATGATTATCTTTGCCTTAAAATCAACGGCATCATTTTGGCAATTTGCTTCTCGTGCACATTTCCCAATCGCATTTCTTGGCTGCTATCAATTTCCGTGGCAAATGGCTTATCAGGCAATTTGGCCGTTAGCAATCATAGATCTTGCCAACCCTTTCACCTACGCAGTCGAAGGAATGAGAGCCTCCGTTTTGGGGCAAACAGGCTATCTCAATTATTGGCTCTGCGTCGGCATGCTAATCCTCTTTTTATTAATTTTCTTTGCTGTCGGCGTACGTGGATTTAAAAAGAAATTAGATTGTGTGTAATTAGGAATTAATATGACAGTACTCAACGTACAAAACCTCATCAAATCATTTACCATCGGGCTTTGGCCATTCAAAAAGCCGGAGACGTATACCGCAGTAAATGATATTTCCTTTCAGATACAGAAAAGTGAAATTCTTGGCTTTCTTGGACCAAACGGCGCAGGCAAGACAACTACAATTCAGATGCTTCTTGGCACCATGACACCAACAAGCGGATCAATTACCTATTTCGGCCAAGATTTTGCCACCAATCGTATCGCCGCGCTCAAGCGCATTGGATATGCCAGTGGCTATGACCGATTTCCTGCCCGTTTAACGGTAACAGAAAACTTAGATACCGTTGGCCGGATTTATGGCCTTGAACAGCCGCATCGCTCGCAACAGATAGAAAAACTTCTGAAGGTTTTTGGCATTTGGGAGTTGCGTGATCGGCCAACCGGCGGTCTTTCGGCGGGGCAAACAACACGCGTAATGCTGGTAAAAGCATTTATGGCAGATCCAGAAATTGTATTACTTGATGAGCCGACCGCCTCATTGGATCCGGATGTTGCCCATGAAGTTCGGCAATTTATTTTGGCACAACGCAATGAGCATGGCACTTCGATATTGGTTACTTCTCACAATATGGACGAGGTAACTGAATTATGCGATCGCGTTCTCGTGCTTAAGAAAGGCACCATTATTGCGGATGATACGCCTGAAGTGTTAGCGCAATCAACATCGAAAGTGCGCGTTCATCTGACGATTGCACATGATATTGAAACAGTAATCAAATATCTTGATACGGAAAAACTCGACCGCCGCGCTCATCCTGAGTTAATCGAAGGATCAGATCGCGCGAAACCAAACCATCTCACCATTGAATTAGATGAGCATGCCATTGCGCAATTTCTGGCTGATTTGGCCAAACAAGGGATTATCTACTCACATATTTCCATCGATAAGCCAACACTCGAAGACTATTTCTTAAGCGTCGCTAAGCAAAAAGGAAATTCATGATTGCATGGTCACCAATTTGGGCAATGGTATTGCGGCATGCTCGTATGTTGCGCCGTGATTTTAACTTTCTGTTGGGTGTATTTTATTGGCCATCTCTCGATATTTTAATCTGGGGATTTTTGGGCTCCTGGATTCAGCATACAACACCAGGTAAATTTCAGAACTATGAAGCGGTAGCGCTGCTCGGCGTTCTATTGTGGCAAGTTGTAGGCCGTGGTTGTAACATTATGGCCATTTCCTTCTGTGAAGAGCTTTGGTCACAAAATGTAATCAACCTCTTTTCGTTGCCCATACGAATATCAGAATGGATGTGCGGCATCGTATTATTTACTGCAATCATGATCGCATGCACCTTCATGGTAAGCATGACAGTTATTTATGCATTATATGATGTCTCGATATGGCAATTGCTTTCTACGTTTTTAATCTTTGTAACGCCACTCTTTCTGGCATGCATTTGGGTAGGGTTTACCTGTTTGCAGATTATCGTAACGCTGGGAAAACGAGGCGCGGAACTTGGCTTTGTATTCGCCTGGTTTTTAATGCCGTTCAGCGGCGCTTTCTACCCAATAGATGTTTTGCCGCGCTGGGGCCAGATGGTCAGCTCTTGGATACCAATGAGCTATGTGTTTCAAGGAATGCGCGGATATCTCATGCACAACCAAGATCCTACGCCATACCTTATTAAAGGCTATGCATTAGGAACACTATATGCGACCTTCGCCATCATATTATTTGTATATTGTTTTAACCGCAGCAAACGCTATGGCCTTGCCCGGTTGGCAGACTGAGGTAAAGAACTATTTGCAATAGTCTTTGGTGACTCAATAATGATTAGCTATTACCAGAGATTGGCAAAACGCTCATCAATTTCTTGGCGGCGGCGAGCATCAGCTCCAGGATTGAAATCAAATTTACGATCTTTTTGTTCTTTTTGCTCAGCTTCATCTTGTTGTCTCTGAACTTCTTTCTGCGCATGCTCAAGGATAAGTTCATATGCATCGCGTATATCATTCCAACGTTCTGGGTTACCACCCTTATCAGGGTGAACACGTAGAGCAAGTGAGCGATAGATCTTTTTCACTTCATCGATGGAGGCACCTTGAGCTAGCGGCTGTCCATCAATTTGCTGCGATGCTTTATCAAGAATACGATACGCACGATTGTTAATATATTTGCGCAAAAAATTAATGTGCCATCGCAGCAGAATATCGGGGCTTTCAGTGAGTTGGAATCCAATAGCTCTTTTGGCCGGTAATAATAGAGGGTTCCACCAGCCATTCGGCCCAAGAAGCTCCATTTCTTCTAGAACAGAATTCCCAAACTGCCCATGAAGGTTACCAAACTGTCGATTAATAGCCTCATACGCCTGTGGGCCGCCGATCGCCAAATTATTCAATATTTCCTGCACAAACCCTTGTGCCCGAATTCTACGTTCATTAGTGCTTTGTTGGCCGTGCAAATCATTGATTTCTCTATTTCTATCCCTTATCTCGTTTTCAATCGTCGTCAGTTCCCTAAATTTATTTTCTACCTCACTGGCAAAGCGCAGTCTTTCCGCTCGTATAGATTGGCTCTTGTTATATAAAAGTTTGATTCCGCCCAATATTCCCAGCCAAATCATAGCATAGAATGGCACGCTGAATGATTCATGTGTGGCAAAACTCTTTTTCAAAATGGATGCTGTATTTGCATCGCAAAGCTCTTCTGCATATTCAGCTGCCTGCCAATATAATTCTGCATCGGTTTCACCATTCGACTTTCCTAAAGCCAGAGCAGTTATCTCAGCTTTATTAACCGCCAGGTAAGAGATCAGACTCTGGTTGTTTTTGACAGCTTTATAGAGGTCAACGATATACGGTTTTGGCTGTTGTTCTACAGCTAAGATAGGGGAGATGAATGTTAATGTGCTTAACATTAATGACGCTGTTCTTATATTAAGCATTAAATTGCTCCAAAAGCTGCTCAAGGTTCTTAATATAGTTCTGCAAATTCTTATCAATTTTATTTTTTGTGGTTTGCATTAAATGCAAATTTCTTAGAATAGTCCGCTCCTGTGTGTGCAACGATTCTCGAGGTTGTTCAGCACTGGCATTAAGCTGATCTCTCTGCATAGAGACCCTGGCAATCTCGGCATCCAACTGTCGTATCCAGTCTAGGCCCGTATGTCCATACTTATCAAACATTTCTTTTGCTATTTCATTATCTAAGCCTGACGTTACATCGGCCTGGCGTGAAATAAGAGTCATTACAACTATTAATACCACCATGCAACCTGGAGCGTAAACTGTTGTAACCTCAAGGGCATTTAGCCAGCCCGGTGTATTCTTTGCAACCATCTCTCCGGACAAAAGCGTACTAAATGCTTTTGCGATTTCATCATCACCCTTTTCTCTTGCATATGCAGCCGCCTTACAAAAGATGGCATCAAGCTCAGACTCTTCGCCTTTAGCTTTATCATATATTGTTACATATCTCTGCGTTAAGACCGTCCAACCATCAAGAGAGTTAATGATGATGTTGATCGTTTCATCATCCCTTAGGAAATCTACTTGCTCGAGCAGCACTCCATTGCTCTTAAGCTCGTCAAGGACATCTTTTACGCTTTTATATAGTGATATTGCGTGTGAAGAGTACTGCTCTATTGGTTTTTCAACCGCATGCAGGACAGAGGAAAAAGGGAATAGAAAAAAAAGAATTAATAGTAACGATTGTGATTGATACATGTAACGCACCATAATAGTTCTTAACTGATTAAGACCGAAGTGATTCTTGGTAGCCCATTGCTGAGAATTACTGTTTGATCTCAGTAAGGCTAGCAGGTAAAAACCATGGTGCAAACAGGGATTGGATAGTTTGCTAACGGTAAATACAGCCTGAATTAATGTAATATCATAACACCTTCCCACACCAGGAATGAAATGACAATGTAATTGCTTGCCAACCGATCTGCGGCCGAAGATGGCCCTTAATTCCTGTATAGACCCTACAACCATTTATTTAATTGCACGCCCTGGTACCATGGAAAACTCCCATAAAGATACCGTTTTTCTATTTTTTGCTTGCCAGCCACTTTGTATATGCCAACGCAGAGCCCATGATAAACAACAATTTCACCGGCTTTATCGCTATACATCATCAGCATTGGCAAAGCACAGAAGAATTAGTCACTCAGCACCTGGCGAGAAACAACATGATAAAGATCAATGATATTTATACCGAACGTTTGCAGCTGCGACGTTGGAAAGAATCAGACAAAGAGCCGTTCGCGGCGTTAAATGCCGATCCAGTTGTAATGGAATTTTTTCCTAAATTACTCACACGAGCTGAAAGTGATGCTTTAGCCAATGATATTAAAGCTCGCTTTGAAAAACAGGGCTTTGGTTTATGGGCAGTCGAACTCAAAGATTCGGGTCAGTTTATTGGATTTGTAGGACTTAATGTGCCGCAATTTGAGGCGCCATTCATGCCCGCCGTGGAAATTGGCTGGCGATTGGCAAAAGAATATTGGGGCAAAGGGTACGCTACTGAGGCAGCTAATGCCGTACTCGATGTTGCCTTTAATAAACTTGGTTTAACAGAAATTGTTTCTTTCACTGTACCGGCCAATACGCCCTCCAGAAAGGTCATGGAACGGTTGGGTATGACCCATAATCCGATTGAGGACTTTGCCCATCCCAAATTGCCAGTGGACCATCCATTGAGTAAACATGTTTTATATCGTATCAATCGCGATCAGTGGATGGCATTGAAGAAAACAGATAAGAGATGAAAATAGTAGTCATTGTTGCTTTGGCCATTCTTCTGATTGCGATAATAGCCTATAAAAGACAGAAGCAAGATAAGATCACTTTTCGTGAAGTGGTTGAAAACGATACTGAGCTTATTTATTCGTGGTTGCAAGAACAACATATCAGCACCTGGTGGCCGACGCCAGCAAAGGATATATTTCTACGAGATTGGTTTAAATCTTTGCGACCCAAGGGTGCTTTTCCCTATTTAGTACTGGTAAATCAAAAGCCAATTGGCCTGATTCAATATTATTCGGCTGAAGGCGAAGCGAATGCCTGGTTGCCAAAGCTCCCGCCGAGCACGTTAGGCATCGATCAGTTTATCGGTGACAAACATTACCTTGGTAAAGGGTATGGTGTGCGGCTCATCAAGGAATTCATACAATATTTAAAGACTATTGAGCCAAGCATGGCTGCTGTTATCGTAGATCCAGATCCAAAGAATATCGTGGCTATTAACTGCTATGAAAAAGTTGGCTTTAAGAAAATTGGTGAATATGCGGCTCCCTGGGGCCCGGCATTGGTTATGGTGTATAAGGTTTACCCAGCGCCATAATCGCTGCTAAAACTGGACAATCTGACCCCTTTCTTTTACAATCAGGCCTCAACTTTGGGGGTTCCTTTCATGATTCATCTCTTAAATAATCTTCTCCACGGCTGGAGCGGAACTGTTTTCGGCGTAAGCGCCATAATAGGAACGACACTCTTTGCCATACGTATGTTCCTTTCTTTTTTAGGCGGTTCCTTTGATCATGATAATGCGTTTGAATCGTACGATGAAGGGCATCATCACGGTACCTCATTCAAGCTGCTCACTCTCCATTCGATATCAGGTTTTCTCATGGCCTTTGGCTGGGTTGGGCTCGCCTGTGAACGCCAGCTTGGCTTTTCCTCTTTTGCAGCCCTTGGTTTTGCTGTTGGAGCTGGTTTAAGCATGTTGATTCTTGTCGCTGGAATTATGAAGGCGGCTATGCTGCTGGAAAGCCCCGGCTCGGTTTTTTCTAGTCAAAAAGCGGTGGGTTTGGTTGGTGTGGTGTATCATCGCATTCCCGAACATGGGCACGGTAAGATTCATGTGGTAGTTGATAATATTCAGCGGGAACTCCTTGCTCAGTCACAAAACAATAAAATATTGGAGTCATTTACCCTAATAAAAGTAGTGAAGATTATAGATTCATCTTTAGTCGAGGTTATTGCATTTCAAGAGGATCCAACATGTTAAACTTCATTATTCTCGGCAGCTGCATGGTAGCGCTTTTCCTTGTCTTTACATTGATGTATTTGGCAAGTTGTTACCACCGTTGCCCATCCAACAAAATTTTGGTTGTATACGGTAAGGTTGCGGGCCAGCAATCTGCTAAGTGTTACCACGGCGGTGGTGCTTTTGTATGGCCGTTGATTCAAGATTACCATTACTTGGATTTAACCCCGATCGCGATTCACGTACCATTAAAATCAGCTTTATCTCAACAAAACATCCGTATCAATGTGCCGAGCACGTTTACCGTTGCTTTGGATACTACGCTTGAGTCAATGAATAATGCTGCAGTTCGGTTATTGGGATTGACGCTTAAAGATGTAGAGCTGATGGCAACTGAAATTATTATTGGTCAGTTACGGTTAACCGTTGCCTCGTTGCGAATTGAAGAGATCAATCAAGATCGCGAACGCTTTTTGTTTGAAATCAGAAAACATATCGAGCCGGAGCTAAAGAAAATCGGTCTCATGCTATTGAACGTGAATATTACCGATATCACCGATGAATCTGGCTATATCGAAAGCATTGGTAAAAAATCAATCGCAACAGCGCTCAACCAAGCGAAGATCGATGTAGCAGAGCAGGAAAAACTTGGTGACATTGGTAAATCACTTGCGGAAAAGGAGCGACGAATCCAAGTGGCCGCTTATAACGCACAAGCTGTTGAAGGTGAAAACGAATCTAAAGCACGCATTGCCAATTTCAATGCGCAACTTACTGAGCAAGAATCTGAGGCAGATCGCCGCGGTAAAATTTCTCAGCAAAATGCCTGGGCAGAGATTAATATTGCCAAAAGCGCTGCAGAGTTAAAACGACTCGAGGCAGAAGAGATTGTGCCGAAGAGAATTGATAAGCAAAAAGTAGAAATTGCTGCATCTGCAGAAGCTGAAAAGCATAAGATTGATGCATATGCTAAAGCAGCCGCGATCTTGGCGGTTAAAGAGGCTGAAGCTCAAGGTATTTTACAAATCCTGAAGGCAAAGGCGGATGGCTATAGAATGCTTATTGATTCTTGTTCATCAAACGCACAGGATGCGGCTACCATGCTCATGGTTGAAAAGCTTGAGGAAATGGTGAAGATGCAAACCGAAGCCATCAAAAATATCAAGATTGATAAGATCACGGTATGGGATAGCGCTGGAAAAGGCGAAAGCTCAACCGCTAACTTTTTGAGCAGCTTGGTAAAATCACTTCCTCCTTTGCATGATGTTGCAGCCATGTCCGGCGTAAAACTGCCTGACTTTTTAGGTGATATGGATATACCGCCACAGCACGAGAAAAATCCTACTCAACCAACTCTGTAATCGTATTACATTATTTGCTGCCATCATGAGTCACAGCTTTTGGTGGCAGCTTTTTTTTTGGCCTTAATGCCAGTTGGCCAAAATCAATTCAAGAGTTAAATTTGTGAGCTATTGGATATAGAAACTAAAGGAGAAAAATGAAGCCAAAACGAATTATGATCTTCGGCCGGCCAGGAAGTGGCAAAACAACCTTTGCGCTTGAACTTGGCAAACGTTTACATCTGCCGGTGTTCCATCTTGATAAATATGCGTGGCAGGCCAACTGGGTTGAACGGCCAAATGCCGAATTCATGGAATTACAATATGAACTGGTCCAGAAACCGGAATGGATTATTGATGGCAATCATCCCTGGAGTTTTGATGTTCGTTATAGCAAAGCTGATATAGCCATCTATTTTGATTACTCGCGCTCTGTTTGCCTATTGCGTTTGCTCAAGCGCTATTTATCTAAAAATCGAACCATTGACGATCGGGCTGAAGGCTGCGGTGAAAAAATCAGTATGATGCTTTTGCGCTATATGTGGCATTTCCAGAAATATGTAGATGCGCGAATCCCTACGCTCGAGACCTTGTTTCCCCAAGTGAAATATTACGTTGTGCATAATGACCGGGAAGCAGATGCATTACTTAAAAAGCTTACCGTCGAAGATGAAAATTAATAAAAAATAATTATTTCTCAGCAGTGCCATAAAAAAAGGCCCTCAGAAATCGAATTCAATTGATTTTCGCAAATAAGGTAATAGCTTTATTCATGGAAATACCTATTTTTCAACCAATTCGATGGTAGATATATTGCTGCTGAATCGCTCTTTTTTTTAATTCTTCGCTTTATTAAAAATTGCTCTGCCTGTAACATTTTGGACAGCAATAGGCGCATCCATTGGACAAAGAGAGCCAATTTCATGTATTTTTAACTAAAATTACATAGGCGAGCCCAAAATTCTGCAAAATCGCTGGACTCTTTTTTTGAATGAACAGCCAAGAAATTTAATGATACATATGAGCCAAAGAACAATCCTCTCCCCATCAATTCCCATCGAAGATTTCCGCAGCTTCTATTGGCTCAAAAAAGAGCTTCAGAATTTTTGTAGCAAGCAGGGATTATCAACGTCTGGCAGTAAGCACGAACTACAGAACGGAATTGAGCAATTTTTGAATAGCGGCACGATAGAAAAATCGAACCATAAAGTGCGTCAATCTATATCTTCGGAAGAAGAGTTGTCACTTGATACTACTGTACCTCAAGGTTTTACTTGCACACGCAAAGCTCGCGACTTTTTAATTGAACATGCCGGCAGAAAATTTAAATATACTGTAGCCCTGCAACGCTATATTAAAACAAACCCAGGAATAACATTTCGGCAGCTCATTGATGAATGGAAGCGCCAAGCTAATCTAAAAAAAGCGGGATTAAAAACTAAAATAGGCAGCCAGTTCGAATATAATCAGTTCACCCGCGATTTTTTTGCCGATCACCGCAATAAAGGCAAATCTCGGGAAGAATATATTGCGGCATGGTATGCTGTGCGCAGCTCCCGCGGGCCACGAAAACATCTGCCAAAAGATTGAGTGGTATGCACCCAAACATGCCGTACTATCCGGTGCGCAATGATAATGAAGCCGATAATTTGATAAAACAATTTTACGATCTAAAGAAACATAATGAAAAAGATACGATTTAAAGCTGAAAAATTAATACGCGATAAAATGCCTAACAACCTGCGTAACAAAGGCATCATCGCAGGCACGAAAGATTTATCGCACCAAGAATATTTGGCGCTGCTCAAAGAAAAACTGGTTGAAGAGGCCAAGGAAGTATACGAAAGCAAGGACAGCGCCGAGCTCATTGAGGAAATAGCTGACGTATTGGAAGTCATTTATACCCTCGCAAAAGCGCACACGATTGATATGGAACAAATCGAAGGAGTCCGTTTGCAAAAATATGCAAAACGCGGCGGTTTTGAAAACAAAACTTATTGCACAATATTTGAAATGGATGAATCTCATCCTGATATTGGCTATTATTTGGGCAAGCCGGAAATATATCCTCAGATAAGCGAATAATGGTAGACAAATCATGCAACATCAATCGCAAAGCATTCTCTCTCATCCAATTTCAGTCTGGTCAAAAGTTTGCTGGAGTCGCTGCATGCAAGCTGTTTAAAGTTTTTTACGGCGCCTAGCCGACATTGAGAAAATAAGGAATGAAAAATTTTACCTTTTTAGCATTAGCTACAACCACAGTCGTACTAATGGTAGTGATCAAACATATGGAAATAAAAAAAGACCAACCCTACGGCTCTTGGCAATCGCCAATTACAGCCGATAACGTTGCCCAGGATGTAATAGCTTTTAAAGAAGCTTACCTTGCTAATGGCATTATCTATTGGTTAGAAAGCCGGCCACTAGAAAATGGGCGTACCGTTTTAATGTCATTCGACAAAGAAAAAGGAACGCATGAGCTTTTACCCAAAGATTACGGCGTGCGAAGCGGCGTTCATGGTTATGGCGGAGGTGCACTTCTTATAGTGAAGATTGATCGCGAAAATCAGATTTATTTTGTTCGCGATTCAGATCAGCAAATATATTTGCTAGATAATAAACATGAGATACGCAAAATCACCTCATATCCTCAAGCGCGCTTTGCAGATGGATGTATACACCCAGACAAAAAATCTCTTTTTTATGTGATGGAAGAGCATATAAATAATAAGGTGCTTAACTCAATAGTTAAAACAGATATCGCGACCGGATCCGTCGATAAAATTGCGGACGGGAATGATTTTTATGCTCAACCGCGCATAAACCCCAATGGGTCGAAGCTCGTTTATACTACCTGGAACCACCCCAATATGTCGTGGGATGGCTGCGAACTTTGGGAAATTGATCTTGCTACCGGCGCCAAGAAATTACTCGGCGGAAATGAACAATCCGTGGTAGATCCGCAATGGTCGGCAGATGGGAAGCTCCACTTCGTTTCCGATAAAACAGGTTGGTGGAATATCTATCGCAACGCGGATGAAAAACCGCTCTTAGGCCAAGAAGCTGAGTATGCATTGCCTGGCTTTTTCTTTGGCAGATCGCTCTATGGATTTTCAGGAGACAGTATTGTCGCAAGCAATATCATCAAGGGTGTACATTATTTTGTAAGGATCCTTGGCAATGGCTCAATTGAAAAAATCGATTTGCCATTTACCAGCGTACGAACCCTGTCGGTTGAAGATAACCATATGGTACTCATTGCGGGCTCACCACATCAGCCAATGGGCATAATGTTGGTCAATCTCCAAGACCAATCGCATCGCGTTATTGCTTCATCTTGTAAGTTATCGCTGGACCCACAACTCATATCTGAACCACAGCTTCTTGAATTTTCGACTTCAGATAATCAGCAAGCTTATGCATTCTATTACGCACCCAAAAACCCGAAATATCAGGGAATAAGTGGCGAAAAACCGCCGCTTTTAGTTCGCGCACATGGTGGCCCGACGGCGCAATTTCCTCTTTGCTTGTCTCTGGATATTGCTTATTGGACTTCGCGCGGCTTTGCCTTAGTTGATGTGAATTATCGCGGAAGCACCGGATATGGCCGGGCTTATCGCAATAGCTTGCGCGAAAAATGGGGGTTGTATGATGTAGATGATTGCGTCAATGCAGCAAATTATTGTGTTGAACAAGGTTTAGCCGATAAAAATCGCTTAGCCATTGAAGGCGGCAGTGCCGGCGGTTTCACCACCTTAGCCGCTTTAGCAACTCGAAATGTCTTTCAAGTTGGTGCTAACTATTATGGTGTGAGCAACCTTGAAAAGCTCGTGTTGGAAACTCATAAATTTCAGTCGCATTATCTATTCGGCCTTATTGGCAAATATCCAAATGCACGCCATGTGTATTTAGAACGATCGCCCCTTTTTCAGGTAGATGCCATCAAGAAACCAGTAATCATCTTCCAAGGCGAAAAAGATACTATTGTGCCACCTTCGCAATCGGATGTGATTTACCATAGCCTTGTTGAAAGAGGGATACCTACTGCATATATCCTCTATAAAGATGAAGGGCATGTATTTAGCAAAGCACCGAATATTAAAAATGCGTTGGAAGCGCAACGGTACTTCTTTTCGACAATTTTAAAGATACCAATTCAAGAAAATATACCGCACATTGATATAACTAATTTTGATAAAATGGCTCAGTAGCATGAGATTTCGAAACTTTCTTCTAAGAAGATCTAGCTGCAGCCCGATACCAAAATAGGAACATTTGTGAACGAGCAATTGGAATATACCATTCGAAAAGGCACATCCGAGGATTTTCTTCCACTTAAAGAACTTTACCAAAAAGTGGCGGCGATACCTGGCGGCTTAGCAAGAAGCCGTGATGAAATTACCGATACTTATATCCATACAAATTTAACAAATGCATTACATACCGGCCTCATTTTTGTAGCCGAATATCACGGGAAACTTATCGGCTCAATATTGGCTTGGAAGCTTGAACAAAAAGTGTTTGCTCATGTGCTTTCACAAACCAGCATCCTGGTAGATCCTGATTTTCAAGGCAAAGGCATTGGTTCAAAACTTATTGCTACAATGTTGGATGAGATCAAACAACACAAGCCAGATATTTTGCGTGTTGAATTAATGGCTCGTGAATCCAATCCAGCAATCAAACTCTATGAGCGAATGGGCTTCAGGCACGAGGGCGCCTTTGAGAAAAGAATTCTTGGCATCACTGGCACCTTCGAAGCCGATATACCCATGGCGTGGTTCAATCCAAACTTCGATGCAACAGCTATCCGAAAGTAGAGAATTTCCATGATGCCAATTCGCAATGCGGTACGTGTACTGCTATTAAATGGTGATAAATTACTTTTAATGTGCATCGAAGATTTTGATATTAGCGCTCCAAATAGCAAACCAAACAAACGATTTTGGTGCACAATCGGCGGCGGTATTGAATCAGGCGAATCGATTCAAGAAGCGGCTATGCGCGAAATTTATGAGGAAACTAGCCTAAGCTCCGAGAACATAGAACTTGGGCCTATTGTATGGCAAAGCGATCTCAATCTAATGCTTCGCGGCACATTAACGCGTTTTAAAGAAGTATACGTTGTGGCCAAAACCAGCACCCATAATGTAAGCCTCCATCAGCCAACGCAGGCCGAACTAGACATCGTCAAAGAGCTGAAGTGGTTCACACTGGAAGAGATTAAACAATGCCCGGATGTCATTTTCCCAACTTCACTGCCGCAGCATTTACCTGATATATTGGCCGGAATTTATTCCGAAGAACCAATTCTAATTAAATAAGTATGGTGCATCGAAATCAGACTTATCGATGATTCGGCATCGCCTGCCATGAGACAACCTGAAATCTTTATACAATAATGCTTGATTCTGTCATTGGGTATTTGCGCGGTTACCCATATGTTGCTACCATCGATATAATCATCTAGTAACTCCACTGAATAAACCTACCTCAGCATCTTGTTTAAAGGATTAACATATGGCCAATAAGCACCAAAACGAAAAAAATATTCCTCTCAATCAAATACAAGAAGTGCCAACCGAAGAGCTACAAATTGACGCTGAGTATGCGGCATTTGAGGAAGCGCTTAAAGAGGAAGCTCGCCGAATAGCTCGTGAAAATCCTGAAATGTCCATGGATGAGGATACACTCGATTCAGTAACGAATGCCGTCATGTTAGAAATCATGCTCACAGAAAATCCAGAATTAACAGTGGCAGACATTCCGGAATTACACTATTTAGCAACTGAATGGATTAACGATCCGCTGGAGGAACTTGGAGGGCTTACGCCACTTGAGGCAGTAAAAAATGATGAGTATCGTGATACGGTAGATATGCTATTGGTCGAAATGGACAATAGCCCAAGCGAGAAAGTCCAAAAGCTAATGGATCCCATCGTAGCAGATCTACGCACTCAGCTTGGCTTACTTAATACAGAAGAGTAACCAACCCGAGGCAGAGTAGTAAGAGACATGATTTGTTGCAGAAAGTACAGAGTAACAAAATTGTATGAATATTATCACCATTGACCAACATCTAACCCTCGAGCCTCTAACAATGCATTATGCGCCTGCTATCTTTAATCTGGTTGAAAAAAATCGCTCATATCTGAGAGCATGGCTTCCCTGGCTGGATCATTCAAAAACTGTCCAGGACACCGAATTCTTCATTCGACAAGATTTGGAACAGCGTGCAAAGAACCAATCAATGACATTCGTTGTTTGCCTTGATAGAAACCCATTAGGCATGGTTGGGTTTAAAGATATCAGCATGGAAAATCGTCGTGCCAAAATTGGCTATTGGCTTACTGAAGATTCTCAGGGCAAAGGCATCATGACCGTAGCCGTACGAGCCTTACTGAATTATGGCTTCGAAGACCTTAAGCTCAATAAAATTGAGATCGAGGCCGCCGTTGGCAACAACAAAAGTAATGCTATTCCCGAACGTCTTGGCTTCTTAAAAGAAGGTGTAATCCGAGATGGCGAATGGCTCTATGATCATTTTGTTGATTTAGCTGTATACGGCATGCGGGCGGCAGAATGGGAACGCACAACTAAGAATTAAGTGGAGACCAGCTTTCTACAATTCTTTTAACTGCCCACTGGATGCCCTTGAACAAGGTAAAGCAGCGCGTGGCACATCGCCAAAGGGCCATGCACGTAGCCACTATCCCACGGTATATGGCAATAATAAATATGATCTACGGGTAAACTCAGATCGCAGTACCGCACAAGAAATAGCGCAACAGTTACAAGCTTTGGTTAAATGAAATTAAGATTTTGTTAAAATGGATGCCTAATATATCAACTAAGGGAGACCCTAATAATGTTTAAGTTTATCATTGCACTATCTGCACTCACCCTACTCACCACCATACAAGCTTCGCAGCTATCAAGCTCAATAAGCTCATCTCGAGGCATTGGTTATAAAGCATATGTAGATCAACAGGCCATTCGGCCAGGCCAAGTGCGCATAGCAAAAGCAGGCGTTAAACAAAAAATTGAGGAGGCCGTTGAAAAAGGGTATGTGCGAAGCAACGATCAAAGTTTTAGTGATATCCAGTTCGATAATGGATCAAGTATAATCCCGGAATCTAATGCCCTGCCTGTCGTACTCGTTAACATTGATGGTAAAGATTGGATGATATTACTAGACGGTCACCATGATTTTTTGGCCAACAAAGCAGTCGGTGGCAAAACGGTACCTATTGAAATTAAGGATAGAATACGCAACGAACATGATGTCTGGAGTTTTTTGAAAACAAAAGGCTATGTTTATACCCAATCTCTTGATGGCAAGGATGCCAAACAATTACCAGCATCATTCGATCAGTTAGAAGATGATCCATATCGCTACTTTGTGAAGTTAGCTATGTGGGAGGCCAAAACTCCACAGACACCATTTGAGCAGTCCAAGCCAGGAACTAAAGGTTTAACCAATCCACTGGCCGTCAAATGGAAAGATAAAAAATTTAATGGCTGGCATGTTGAATACGAAAAATCAAAATATGCGACCATTAATCTGCCTTTTGTAGAATTTGCCGTTGCTGATTTGTTATATAAATACGCCAAGCAATTTGGTTTCGATTACAAAGCAGGCGACGAAAAAGATCTTAAGACCTTCCAAGAAATGGTAGAAAAAGCACGTGCCATTATTGTACGACATGGTCATGAAGATTATAGGATCTGCAGTTTTAATGTGATACAAAGTCGGCAGATTGCGGAAACTTTAATAAAAGAAAAAACAATCTGCAGCTATGTTGCGCCGTACATTTCCGCCGAAATTTCTAAGTCTTAATGCCACGATACTGTGTGTATAAAATAGGTTAATCTGCCTTACAGGCATCACCATGATGGCAACATTTGTCGCCACAGGTTTCGCATTCTTCTTCTTTTTGGCCTCTGGTCCAAATATGCTCATCTGGCATCTCATGGAAAAGTTCCAAATATTTTTCTGCGAAATCATCGTAGGCAATCTTTGCCTGCTCAGGATCTAATTTTTTATTTACATGATCACGTGGATCGTGATGAATGAATCGGCCGGCAAAATGCTCGCAAAAACTTTGATACTCTTGGGTAAAGAGCAAAAATGTGTGCCAAAAATCATCTACTTCCTTACTAAACATGGGGAATTTACTTGCGGGATAAAGAGCACACAAGGTTAGATATCGCCTTAATTCTTGTTCATGCTTTTTTGCCGTTTGGCATGGTACATTATAATCCTTTTTATAACGCTCAATTACACGATCCATTGAAAAGCCTTGAACAGCTTTTACAACAGCCATGGGTTGTCGGTGAGCAGCCGCATGCATTGATGTAATCACCAGAAAAGATGCAAGAATTGATTTCTTCATACCTAAACCCTTCGATTCGAATATTTAATTAAATTAAACAGACTAAATCAATCTATAAGAAGGTATTGCCTTGTCAATGCGCCTGGAATCTCACCCCTGCATCAAGCATCTAAAACAAACCCCTCGATTTTAACCATGGAACCATTGCTAAAATCTTTTTCAATAAGCTTGGTGGTGTACTGGTTTTGGTGCTGGATTATGCTGTGGTTTTGGCGGCGGATTATGTGCTGGTGCATGTGATTTTGGAGGTGCTGGACTATGTGTTTGATGGTGTACTTCCGGTGCACGTACGGCAGACGCCTTTGGAGGTGCGCCGGCCAGTGGGGCCGCGTGATGTACTTCTGCTGCATGTGCGACAGGTGGCTTTGGTTGTGCGCCTGTTTTCAGAACCGTCCCGCCAGTTTTACCAGGAACTGATACAGCAGGTGCTCCAGTTTTGCCCGAACTTGTTGCAGTTGGCTTTGTCGTTGCTGTGACCGCCTTCTGAGCTTCCCCAGCCTTAACAACTGATGGTGCTGCTGCTTCCTTCTTTCCAGCTTTACTAGCTGGCGATGCAGCTACTTTCGAATGCGCAAGTGATGCCTCATATGCCTTTCTTCCAGTTGTATTAGGTTTTAATGCTTGTGGTGCTTTTTTCGATATTTGTTCAGCCGCAGCCATCGCTTGCTTGGCATTTGGTATCTGTTTTTCTAGAGTTGCCAAGTTCTTTGCATAGGACTCGGTATTTTTTTTCTCATGCACAGCCATTTCCTCTAATGCCTTTTTTTGAGCCGGATTTTTTGCTGCCTTAGCTGCTTGCTCTAGTTGTGATGCATATAGTTTATGGTTGTTATATTCATTTCTTGCAAGTAGTGCGTCATAAGGCTTTAACTCTGCAGGAGTAGGTTGCCTCCCAAATTTAACTGGTAATGCTGCTATCTCTGCCTTAGTCGGTTGCCTACCTAATTTAGTCGCAAGTGCTTTTATCTCTGCTTTAGTCGGGGGCCTAGGTAATGTTGCTGATAATGCAGCTTCCGCGTTTATCTTAGCTGTATACTCGGCCACGGAATTATCATAATGCAACTCATGCATCTGATCTGGAGTCATAGCTAGAAGCTCAGCAATTGAAACTGATTTTGGTACTATTGCTCCCTGTGCCGGAGGTGGATTTGGTTGTGTGCGGCTAGCTTCAAGTGCCAGGCCAAATACCGTTGCAAATATTATCAGTAGATTTTTCATAAGCTGTCCTTGACCAAAGGGTTCCCATAGTATCTATCATTACTAACGTACTTGATGCAACTTAAAAATTTCAACAGTTGGCCTAAAGCTAACCATAAACCCCGAGGACAAGGGCTACACTATTGGTTGCGAAAAGTTGATCGTCCTCTGCCGTATGTTTAATGTTAATTACCAACCATGCTCTGAATAATGATTATTCTGCTGAATTTGTTGTATGGCATGCAAATGAGCCGAAATTATATTTTGAGGAAGATCAGATAGCGGAAACCAGTGCAGACATTATAGGTCGCCTGTCGCTTTGACAGGTGGCTGATGACCTATAAACTGATTTATAGTACCAAATATGTCTCTGAATATCCGCTTAGTTAATGATTCAACGAACAATGACACAACGATATAAATTTTATCGAGCGCACAAATACGTCAGCACTGCATTAAATGACGTAGAACGCAAATTGGCACAAACAGATTTTAGTTCTATGGATGAAACAACAAAGGTTTGCCAAGAGCTAAACAATCTGCTCACGATGCTGCAACATCATGCAGAGTATGAAGACAAGATGTTGCATCCACTATTGGCTCAAAAAGGTTCTAAGGTACTCGTTGCCGTTGAAGCCGATCATGAAAAACTTGAGCTAGAAATAGAAAATCTCCAAAAGCTCTGCCATGCAATAACGCATGAGTCTGATGCACATGAACGGTTAGCCAAAGGCTACACACTCTATCTGACCTACAGAAAATTTGTGGGCGATAACCTCGTACATTTGCATGAAGAAGAAACGGTTATTTTACCTGAGCTGCAGCGCTTATATTCCGATGAAGAACTCAAAGCAGTAGGCGCAAGAAGCTATTCATTCATGACCCCAGATGACATAGTTGGTATGGTCCAAGAACTATTCCCGCATATGAGCCCTGAAGATCACCAAGCGTTCTTATCAGAGATTAAAGAAGCAGAACCGGCCAAATTTGCTCTAATTTGGGAGAGAATTAAGTCACTGGCCAGGCCAATGAGTCACGATATGAAACAACAATAAGGAAAAATCATGGAACAAAACAAATCATTAAGTAAAAGTGCACAAAGCGTCCAAGACATTTTGTGCCATAAAGGATTACCGCTCACGGTTATTGAACTAGCTGCGAGTACGCGAACCGCACAAGACGCAGCACAGGCCATCGGCTGCAATGTTGCCCAGATTGTAAAGTCTCTTATCTTTCGCACCAAAGAAACTCACCGGCCAATTCTGGTTCTAGCCAGCGGGCCTAATCGTGTAGATGAGAAAATCATTGAACAACAGGTTGGTGAAAAAATAACCAAGGCTGATGCAGATTTTACGCGAGAGGTTACGGGCTTTGCCATAGGTGGTATACCGCCTATTGGCCATAAGCAGCATATTGACACCTACATCGATGAAGATCTTTTAAAATACGATGAAGTATGGGCAGCAGCCGGAACACCGAATGCAGTATTTAGTTTGCCGTCAAAAGAATTAGCCGCATTAACAGGCGGGAAGATTATTAAAATCAATTAGGAATGAAGCGAATGCAACTCATAAAACGCCTCTCGCCAGCAATTCCAATATTGCTGTCTTTAACAGTCACAACTTCAGGTAGTCACTCAGCCGCTCGTATCCTTTTACCCCAAACTCACCCTGAAAGGGAACCCGAGTTTCGGGGACCCCAGTCCGATCGCCCTGAGTATTTTGCGCAGCAAAATGTATCGAAGGGTCGACAGGCACAGGACGAGCGGACATCTCTATCACGCGAACATAAAGCAACGGATGCCATCCAATTAAAACAACAATCAGCTAATGAAAAAGCTGCCGTTTTTGATATTGGTGGCGTTCTTGTAGAAGTTAATAATAACCAGCAGATTCTTAGTAAGATTGGTTGGTGGAATATCCTAAATTACACCCTTCATTTTAATAACCCGTTTAAGCTTCGTGATCATCTACTCAAAATTGCATTCGATATCCTGTACAAAATGCGTGGCGAAAAACCTGATCCTGCGTCATTCCCTCCCGGGCATCCAATGGCCGCGGGCTTTCCAATGCCCAGCATTATGGTTGATTGGCAGCTCGGGAAAATAAGTTCAGCTGCGGTTTTAGCAGAGGCGAAAACTTTCATCAAACGGTTGGCAAAACAAGGTTACTTTAAAAATTCACTCGACGAAGAAATGACACACATTTATTTTGGGTGCATTTTTGATGCGAGCCAACGAGTTCCATTCACCGAGCCAATTAAAGAAGGCTGGGATTTAGTAAAGAAATACAAAGATGATGGCTATAGGATTTACCTGCTCTCCAACATGGACCCTGATACCATGCCACTCACCAAGGCCAAGCTTCCAAAGCTTTTTGCGATGGTTGATGGCATCGTCTACTCGAGTGCAGAACATATCATGAAACCGCAGCCAGAATTCTTTAAGATATTATTGGATAGGTACCATCTACAACCTGAGCAATGTATCTTCTTTGATGATCAGAAGGAGAATATTGCTGCGGCACAAAAATTGGGCTTTGAAACCTTCCTATGCTCACGTGAAAGTATGAAGACTTTGCTTACGCAGCTTGAAGAAAAGCCAGATCAAGCATCGACCGTTGTCGTTGCTGCAACTTATGTATAATTATTCGTTTCGGGCATTGAGGAGAGGTGCAATAATTCTATTGCGCTTAAGCACTTGAGCCGGTCCTGAGGCCGGCCTAATCAAAATCACCAAAATCAACCATCAAATTTTTATTGCCGACAAGCTCAATAAATTTAGAAATGTCTTTTGTGGCTATGACGGTTGTGGCTGTGTTTACCAATGGATGGAAGCCGGCTTGTTCATGTTTGAAGAGATTGCTATCCAATATAACAGTGACCTTGCGCTGCACATCATTAATGAGCGCGAAGAGCGTAACCGAACCTGGTTCAACGCCGAGGGTTTCCCGCAATAGTTCAGGACTGGCAAAACGAAGTTCGGGCGCATGTAGATATTTGGATAATTTCTTCAGGGCTATGGCCGTGTCATATACGGCAACCACCAAATAAAGATTGCCCTTGCTATCCTTCAAAAATAGGTTCTTAACCCAGGCTCCTGGGATTGGAATTGCGGATGCCACCTTAACTGCTTGCTCGGCAGTAAATAATGGCTCATGCTGGTAGGTGGTATAAGGAATTGATAGCTCATCTAATTTCTTGAATACGTTTGCTGACATGTGAATCCTTGGAATTTTTAGCGGTCAAAATAATATCACATTAACCAGCTCTTGACTTTCACGTTGCGTCATACTTTATAGTTACCTACAGGAGACAAAACTATGCAGTGGAAACCAAATGAATTTAGCAAGCTTACCAAGGTATCGGTGCGCACACTCCATCATTATGATGATATCAGCTTGCTCAAACCTTCAGCTCGGTTAGCCAACGGCTATAGGTTGTACTCCGAAACTGATTTGCAAAAGCTGGAACGAATAGTTGCTCTTAAATTTTTCGGCTTCGGCTTAAAGCAGATCAAGGTATTGGTTAACAACGATCAAGATGTTGTCAGCTCGCTCAAAGATCAGCAACGGTGTTTGGACGGGCAGATTGAACAGCTTAATCAGGCGAGAGAAGCCATCAACCAGATTCTGGCCACTTCAAAGGCCAGTCGAGAAGTTGAATGGCAAAGTATCGCTAAACTTATTGAGGTATTTCGTATGACGAAGAAACTACAAGAAAGCTGGGCTGGCAAGGTATACACCCAAGAACAGCTACAAAAATTCGCCGAATTCGGGCAGGAATTCCCCGAGAAAGAGCGAATTGGTATAGAAAACCGCTGGAAAGCTTTGTATGCAGAAGTTGAAAAGCATTTGCATGAAGACCCAGCCGGGCCTGCTGGCAAAAAGCTAGCCAAAGTGTATAACGAACTCATGCAAGAGATGAAGAAGGCATGGGCACCGCAACCTGAACTTTGGAAGGCTATCGGCAAGGCATATGATAAAGGCAAAATGCCTGAAGAGGCGTTCCCAAAGAAAATTCGGGAATGGCTCGAGAAGGCAGCCAAGGCATAATAACCGCAGCACTCTTGTCCATTTGGATGAGAGTGCTTTTTTCTTCGTAAAAATATGAATGAAACCAATTCAAAGCTCCTCGAATGCTGGGGATGTAAAACAAAATTCCCGCCGACCGATGTTTCCATGCTCGGACCAAATGATGCCTTTCTTAGGTATGGTGTTGCATCACCCGAATGTGCAAAGATCTTCTTTGAGCTATTGGCCTTTGGGATGGAACAATTTGGCCAGTCGACACACCAACTTATTGTTGATGCATATGCGGTACAACATCCAAGACATGCTGACATTCAAAAAAAACTTGGCATTTCGCCACGATTTATTGCCGCTTCTATTCAATCACCCGTTGTGCATTTACTTGGCCTTTATGCAGCGATCAATAATATTCCTTCTTCAGATGTGATCGGTAAAAAGGTGCTTGATCATATTCTTTCTAAGGGCGCAGAATTTGAAGAACTCATGCCACCAGATAATCTTGGTAAGATGATGGCACCGGATTTGTTGAAAGCAAAGAATTTGGATGAATATACCACTTTGACCTGGCAATGGGCGCGTGAGGCATGGAGTGCATGGTCACCGCATCATGCCTCAATAAAGGTATGGTATGAAAAGTATAAGTAAGATTGCGCTTATCATTTTTTCTATTTTAGGATTCATTTTGGTCAAAAAATTGCTCATACCCAATAAATACGGACGTATCATTTTACTCAACGGCACCTCTTCAGCTGGTAAATCGGCAATTCTTGAAGAGCTTAATAAGATAGATTCATCTTTTTACATTCTCAAAGTAGATGATTGGTGGCCGCCGGTAATGAAGGCTAAGGCAAAAGAATTAGGGTGGGACGAAAATTCTCAAATGGATCCATGGATGTATCTGTATCATTATATGGCCAAAAAGACGGGCATATGGTATTTCGCAACCGAGATGCGTGAAATTTTATTTCGCGATTCAGCAAGCTTTTACCAGCTAGCTTGTGATGTTGCGCTACGAGGCCAGGATGTGATCATCGATACTGTATTGGAATACGAGCGCGAGTATAAAGAATTTGATACTTTCTTTGCTAACAAAGATATGGTTGTTAAAAAAATACTGGTTTACTGCCCGCTCGACATATTGCTCCATCGCGTAGAGCAACGAAATGCATCTGGCAATCCTGAAGAACAGCGCACTGTTTTCCAGTCATTTGAGCAATTCCCGGCTATATTTAAGGTACAAGAACATGCTGATGAACAAGTCGTTGATACCGTGCAGAGCTCAGTAATTAAACAGACGCTTGATGAGGCAATTGCTCAGTTAAAGAAACACGGTATCCCAGATCCTTCCCTGCCTCGGCTGGAAGAGTTTAGGGAAAAGTTCATCGCGCGATTTAAGCTCGACGAACAAAAAGAGATAAAATTGGTACCAATACATTCCTATCAGCTTATATTAAATAGTAGGACAGAGACGCCGGCAAAAATGGCTCAAGATATTGTGCGGTATATCGCTTCGCTAATTACTCAAAAATAGATAAAGAAAGGGCCACTCGTTATGAGTGGCCCTGTTGTTTTCGCCTTTATTTCCCTTTCTCCGCGAGAGCTTTTTGCAAAGCTCTATCTGCATAGCTCATACCCAGAACTGCTAATACAACGCGCAGGCCACGGAATTCAAGGCCATCCCGCAATGACTTGAGGCCTTGATTCTTAACCAATGCACATAAGGTTTGCCAGGTTGATGGGAATTCGCGCAGTAAATCATCTTGCATGCATTTCCTGAGTCGGGCAGCGGGATGTGTCATCACCGCTGCAGCAACACCTGCCGTTAATGTCGCCGCAAGTTTACGCGCCTGCTCATTATCAAGATACGGTTTATAAACTCTCTCGACCAATGGCGGAAGAGCTTTAAACCCAGCTACGAAGCCGGCATCTCGGAATGCGACTGGCCAGAATCCTCGGTATAAACCACGGAGACCGTTGGTTGCATACACCTCATTGAATGCTTGGCGAGTCGACAACAATACATTGCGATTTTCATTCGCATACTGTTGACGCTGCGCCAATAGTTCCTGCGGGCAGCTTACTAATGCGCCAAGTCCTCCTGCGGCAGTTGCTGTTGCCAATCGTTGGCCATCAGTTAATGGTTGATGGTTCACAGCCATAACTGCCTGGTTCAAGCCTTCCGCACAGCCATTCTGCACAGCGGTGATTGGGGCCATACCTGCAACCATGGTTCCGAAACTCGAATACCAAACGCGCGGACTAAGTGATAAGTTGCGCAAGCGCTGCGACCAGCTCTTGGCGACCTGACCAGCCGTTGGCTGCATGGCATTGGAGAAATAGAAGCACGGTGTACCCGTGATTGGCTCTAGACTTCCAAGCGCAGCGCCAACGACGGTATTTCTCGCTAATGTTGCAAGCGCCGATTTCGGCGGCGTGCTTTTGTTTTCTTCTGCATTATCCATGGCAAACATGGAGACGCAGAATGTTACGCTGACCATTAATAGGTTCAGCACCTTATTGATGTAATGCATCGCATTACCTTTCATTAAAATGGGTTAAAAAAATAATTACGCAACTGCGCAATTACCTCTTGAAGAAAAGACGCAATCATGCCCTGCAGTGCAAAATTGGCGCTATGTGTCCAATAGATTTTTTGAGATGGTCGTTGATTTACTCGTCCTGCGAAGTCTCAACCTTAGCTCATATTCGCGCTTTGATTCTTCGATAAACTCAGAATGAGCGCGTTCAAGTCAATCCGGACTAGCAGCGTCGTCGGAAGTGTTTTGCGCAGCAAAACGTATCAAGGAATATGAGCAACAATAGTCAGTCAACGACCGATCTAATTTTTGAAATCGAAAATGTTGGGTTAAAAAAGAATGTATTGGGCGCTTACGCCACAATAAATCGAATGAGGTTTGAAATCAGCAGAATGCTGAGGAAGAAAGAGAAAGAAGAAATAGTAGAAAAATGAGAATATGAATGTGACGGCCGACTGGTCTGTCGCGGAGTCGTCATGATCGTTCCTTTTGGTTAAAATGATACATATAATACCCAATACCCTACCAGCTCTTCTTATAAGATCAACCGGTAGGTTTCGGTTGCATCCATCAAATCTCGAAAATAAAAGAGTTAAGCCCTATGGACACATTAAAGCCATTCTCAGAAAAAGCGCGAAACCTCAAACTCGGTATGTATGAGCATTATAGTGGCAAACGGTACACCGTCATTTCTGTTGCACGGCATAGTGAATCATTGGAAGAGCACGTAGTATACCAAGCACATTATGGCGATCGCGATGTCTGGGTTCGACCATTCAGCATGTTTTGTGAGCAGGTAGAAATAAACAAATTAATGGTTCCTCGGTTCCGCCACATTGAAGACGTTTAGCGGCACTGAACGGCAATAGGCCATAAAGGCTCCTGCCTTTTGACAATAGGCAATAGGATCCTTAGGTTTAAGTTTCTTATTCTTTTTTTAAAACACCTTAGGAGAACCTATGAACCTATCATTTAAAAGCCTTAGTCTTCTTTTGACCTTGGCTAGCCTTCCCCTATTGGCTACTTCATCAATCGGTGAAAATAAGCAAAATAGCGGATTATCCGATTTGCCTTTCATGAAGTCAGTAAATTTCTGCCTCCTAGCTTGTACTGATGCGCCCGTGGATATGGTCACCGAGTTTACGAATAAGCTCATCGCATTTCGACAGGCTGAGACCAAAATTCCTGCTATGAAAGATCAGAAAAAAGCGCGACGCGATTTTACAAAAACGGTTGAATATACCTTATTCAAAGATAAAGCTCAGTTTAATCTCGCTTATCAAGAAATTGTTAAAGCAACAAACGAGAGAACCGCCAACCCAATGAAGGATTTGTTGCGCGATTCCAGAATTACTTTTAAGCCAGAAGCTAAGAAAGTAATAACGGTTAAGGCCGATGGCACTATTAGAAGATCATTAGCATATGATTTAATTAAGAAAGCTGCCATGGAATATTTCAAACAGCGTGAACTTGTCGGCAAAGATCCAAATTTTAAGGCATGGGACGATGCAAGGGTTACCCTAGAAATATCAATGAAGAAGTTTTTGAAAGCACAATTTGAAGATTTAGCAGAACTCAACGCATTCTACACCAAGAAGTCCGAGAATCTTAAAGCATTTCTTATTGGCCAGCTGAATGGTCCAAACGAATAACCGTTAGACTCAAATGATTATGATTAACTAAATTGCCATCTTACATACAGACGTTTAATATTCCTCTCATGGATTTTATGCCATGGGAGGATTTTTTTATGTTGCACAGGCCAAGCTTGGGAAAATTATTTCCATTATTTTGGTTTAGTCGCAGCCCATGGGCGCGGACTCTAATCCCACATTGCAGCCTTTTCATTTAGCTACTATGATGCTTAGCCCCCTCAGCGGAATATCAAGGATCATAAAAATGTTAATCAATCTTTCATTTCTAAAAACACACCGCGATTACCGATACCTATTCCTGGGCCAAGCGATTTCGGCCGTAGGCAGTATGATGACCTATATCGCCCTGCCGTATCAGATGTATGAACTCACAAAGTCATCATTTTCCGTTGGCATGATCAGCATCGCGGAACTTTGCCCACTGCTCATTACAGCATTTTTAGGCGGGGCATACGCCGATCGGCTTGATCGCAGAAAGTTATTACTACGCTCAGAGTTTGCACTTGCCGCTGCAACTGCATTACTTGCGTGGTATACCTGGTATACCACCCCGAGCCAATGGGTGCTTTATATTGCGGCGGCTGTCATATCGGCCATTAACGGATTTCATCGGCCGGCACTGGAAGCGTTGACGCAACAATTAGGACGACCTGAAGATTTTGCGGATATTAGCGCATTGAATTCTCTGAAAAGCATTTTAGGATCAGTAGGTGGACCATCACTCGCCGGTTTTTGCATTGCGGTTTTTGGATTACCAGTGGCTTACCTCATTGATGCGGCAAGTTTCGCATTGAGCCTACTGGCCATCATGCAAATAAAACAAATCACATTCGTGAGATCTGAAGCGCCCGTTGATTCGCCACTTACCGACATAAAGGAAGGGATACACTATGCCTGGCAGCGGCAGGAACTGATTGGATCATATGCCGTCGATTTCTGCGCCATGATCTTTGGCATGCCAACCGCATTATTCCCGGCAGTTGCTGCTTCATTTGCCGATTCTTCAATAACTAGCGCACAGGCTGTTGGATATTTATATTCAGCGCCGGCGGCGGGCGCATTGATTGCCACCATATTTAGTGGCTGGACACATCGGATACGATCATTTGGCAAGGCAATATCATTATCTGCACTAATTTGGGGCATCGGGATTATTGGCTTCGGCTTTGCCACTAATTTTTGGCTGGCAGTTGCATTTCTCATGCTTGCTGGAGCGGCTGATGCCAAGAGCGGAATTTTCCGGATGACACTTTGGAATATGACTATACCTAAACATCTGCGCGGCCGTTTGGCTGGCATTGAAATGATTAGTTATATGAGTGGTCCTATGCTTGGTAACGCCGAATCTGGTTTGGTGGCTGCTGCATTCGGCACCAGCTTTTCAATTATTTCTGGCGGTTTTATGTGTGTCTTGAGTGTTGGCCTGTGCGCACTCGCCCTGCCAAAGTATTGGCAATTTAGGTGGACGGGTTCAATCGAGCAGAGTTAGATTATTTTTGAGATAAATTAATGAACTGTTTTACCATCGCACTCGCTTCGCAAACTGCTTTCGTCATCTGGTTTCTCATCACCCATTTCATTTCGCTGCCGCCTTTGAATGATCTTTCCAAAGAAGCATTTGCTGGTGAGCATAGAGTTAACTTTTTCTTACTTTGCTTGTGGGCTCTGGGAGTATACGGATTCTATAGCCGAGTACCATGGCATATGTGGGTTGCGGCAATCTTCTGCTGGACCATAACTATGATAGGCCATATCATGTCGTGGTGGCTTCCTTATTTTTTCGGTTGGCCTGCAGTCTTTCTCGAGGATGCCGTCGAAGATAATAAACGCACCTATCATTTCTTACCTGCCCGCGGGAATCACCCTATTCCAGATCTCAATCACTGCATCATTGGCATATTGCTCACCACAGCCTTTATCTCAACCTGGTGCACGTTGCTATAAAAATAAGATACGAAAGTCATTTAACATGCATCTTAATCTCGATATTGATTCAACGATTTCAGTTACCATTCGCGATAAGGAATATCCGGTTGCAGTTGCAGGAAATGGTATTCCATGTCTAAGTATCGGACAAGGAACATTTGGTCAGCTCACGCTATCAAAACATTTTAAGCACTATTTTAAGATCTATTCTTCAAATTTATATTTCGATAAGGAATATGCTTTAGATAACCCTTCGACCCTAACCATGGATCGAATGATTGACGATATTAAAGAGCTTGGAGATCAGCTTGGGCTAACACAATATGTGCTCTTCGGCTTTTCGGCTTTTGGCATCATCACGCTGGAATTTGCTAAGAAATATCCCGATCTTGTTGCCGGCATTATCATGGTAGGAACCCCGCCAAATTCCAATCAATACGTAGCTGCTCGCAATAATGCCTATTTTGAATCCCATGCAGAACCAGAACGCAAGGCATTATATGCCTATCGGCGGGCAGAGGTCGCCAAAGAAGATCTCAGCAAGCTTGATTACTCAGCCAAAATTTTACGAACCTATGTATATCGCGATGCGCCGTTATATTGGCATAATCCAGATTTTGATTGCTCAGAAATTTGGCACCATATCCAGTTGGATGAAGCGACGAACATCCATCTGTTTACGGATGTTCTTCCGAAGATAGATGTCATGAAAGGCCTCGAAAAGATACAATGCCCGATATTTCTTGCAGCTGGCCTGAGTGATTATAATTGTTGCCCGTTCATATGGAAGGAAGTAAAGAATCTCCCCCCACATATGACGATTGTTGAATTTAATAAGAGTGGGCATTGGCCGATGTACGAAGAGCCGGCAGAATTTGATAAAGCTATAATCAACTGGATGAAAGATAATCCAAAGGCAAACATATGAATCAACAAACCGCGCCAAATCTAATTTCATGGCAAGACTTTGAAAAAGTAGACATTCGCATCGGCACTATTGTACGAGCTGAAGATTTTCCCGAGGCACGCAAACCAGCCTTCAAACTCTGGATTGATTTGGGAGATCTGGGCATTAAACCATCTAGCGCACAGATCACGGCGCATTACACCAAAGATAATTTAGTCGGCAAACAGGTTATCTGCGTTTGCAATTTTCCACCCAAGCAGATCGGCCCATTTACCTCAGAAGTTTTGACCACCGGCTTCCCAGATAAAGATGGTGCGGTAGTTCTTGCAACGGCAACACAAGTAGTACCGAACGGAAGCAGATTGTTTTAAGCCAGGATATTGATGAAGAAACAACTATTAATTTTATGGGTCGGCATTATGAGCGCTACAATCACAAAAGCTAAATTATCGCCATTGCTACATGAAAACCCTTTCGCTTACAATCTTGGCGTGAAAATAATCCCGAGCAAGAAAGATAGTGCCGGCGTCATGATCTGTTGCCATGGCTACGGGCATAGTAATGATCTGGTGAATTCACTCCACTCATATCCAATTTCGGACCATTTAGTTGGATTCAACTTTCCCGACTACGGCATTACCAGTGCAATTGATCACACCAAAAGTAAATTTGGAACCATCGATGAGCTATTACCGTTGCTCTATATGCTCAAGCGATGCGTGATTGATTTGAAACTTTCTGCCATAAAGCTGTACGGCTTTTCAGCCGGTGGCGGCGCGGTCGTTAATGCATTAGCGGTGTTAAATGAATCAACGTACGATAAACAGTTGCATAGTATTGGTATTTCTCCTACTGCTAAGAAAGCAATTTTAGGAGCGATAGGAAAGGGTCTAGTAATTCTTGATTGCCCGCTTAAATCGGTCGAAGAAATAATCACCTTGCGCGGGCTGAGCAAAGGATTTGCTGCGCTGGCATCAAGCTACAAACGCAATAATATGCGGCCAATAGATTCCGCAGCGAGGATTGCCGGTGAATCGCTGAATATCCTTTTGTATTTCGAACAGCCCGACGACATTTTAGGCAACCAGGATGATCAATTATTCATTGATCGTTTAACCAAAGCAAACAAAGGGAAAACCACGGTTGTTCTTGGCTCTGATGGCGGGCATAATGGCTATCATGCAGCCTTATGGCAGGCATACACAAAACGTCGAAAGTAATACATCACATGAAAAAGATTATCCAATATGATCAACTGTAACGGCAATAATTGCAATGGCACAAAAAGGCCACGCATTGGCATTGGCATCATGGTTGTAAAAGATAATAAGATTTTGATGGGAAAGAGAAAAAGCAGTCATGGCGCAGGATCCTGGGCGCCACCTGGCGGGCACCTAGAATTTGGCGAAACACCAGAAGCTTGTGCTGCACGAGAATTGTTGGAAGAAACGGGAATACGGGCAATATCGTTACGTCCAGGCCCTTGGGTGAATACCATCATGGAACACGACAAACACTATGTGACGATTTATGTAATAGTCGACCAATTTGTTGGTGAGCCACAGCTTATGGAACCAGACAAATGTGAAGGATGGGATTGGTTTGCAATGAACCAATTACCATCACCGATTTTTATGCCAATGCAAAGTTTGATTGCCAAGGGTTGGCAAAACTAATCTAAATTAAGTTGAAGAGGCTCATCATGATGGAATACATCAATTTACTTGCGCTACCATTCGTAGCCATCGATTTGACGCATACAATCAAACCAATAATACCGACTTGGGATGGCTCGTGCGGTTTCTCAATGGTAAAGAAAGTTGATTACGATCAATGTAGCGGAGTAGATAAATTTCGCGTACAGCAATTTTCTATGGCTGCCGGCATCGGTACACATATGGATGCGCCTGCACATTGTATTGAGGGCTCTCCAACAATTGATATGCTGAATCTTGGCCAATTAATTGTACCGTGCGTGGTAATTGATGTTTCTGCCCAAGCCGATGCTCAGTTCAGTTTGAACACAGCGAACATTATGGCCTTTGAACAACAATATGGCCCTATTAAATCCGGCTCATTTGTAATTATATATACCGGCTGGGATCAGTATTGGAATGACCCAGCTCGCTACCGTAACAATCTCGTTTTCCCCAGCATTTCGCCCGAAGCCGCAAATTTATTATTGCAGCGAAATATTTTAGGTATTGGCATTGATACCTTATCTCCCGACCGGCCGGATAATGGCTTTCCAGTCCATCGCATCATTTTGGGAGCCGGCAAATATATTGTTGAAAATATAGCGCATGCAAAGCAATTGCCTGCCACCGGAAGCACAGTTGTTATTTTACCGATTAAGGTTGATGGAGCTACTGAGTGCCCGGTAAGAATGGTTGGCCTCATACCAAAAGATCTTGCACAATGAAGATAACCATCAGACAAGCACGCCTTGAAGATGCATCACATCTTGCACAGGCTGAACGAGAAATTGCTCAAAGGCCGGGCATGCTGGTATCGAAACCGAATGAACTAACTGATGCCCAGTTTCAAGCAACCATTGAAAAACTTTCGCAGCGCAATGATGGCCAATATTTGGTAGCTGAAGAGAATGGCAACATTGTCGGCCACGCTGTTTTAGTTCCTCTACATCTCGCAGCAATTAGCCATGTTGCAAATCTAACCTTGGTCGTTAATGAAGGCTGGCAAGGGAAAGGTATTGGCACTTTGTTATTACAGCATTTAATTGATTGGGCAAAATCATCGTCGACTATTGAAAAGATTGAACTATCTGTTCGGGCGTCCAATGCACGCGCAATTGGCCTTTATAAAAAAATGGGATTTGTCGAAGAAGGCCGCCTCAAGAATAGAATCAAGATTGGCGCTCGTGAATATATCGATGATGTTTTGATGGCTTTCTTCGTTAAATAAGAATGTGCTAGCAAACAAAAAGGCCGACTCAAATTGAGCCGGCCTTTTTGTTTGATTAACTAATCTTAACGTTTATTGGAAGCTATATTGCATATTAAGTATTGTACGATAGTTAGCAACGAACTTAGCGTTCTTTACGCGAGCATGATCATCCAAGCTACCGTAAGCCATACCAGTAAATTCGAATTCTAGACCCACTGAGAAATCGCTCATATTAAAGACAACTCGTGGTGCTACGCGAACTTGATAGTCAGCATTCATAATGTAACCATAAACGATCGGTTGGCCACAAGAATCAAATGCGCAGATTTTCTTTGTAGTACCAAGGGTTTTTGTGAAACCAGCAAAAATACCTGGGACAATATTGCGTTTTGAAGAAGCAAGATCAAACCATCCTGATACCGCTTGTGTTGGCGCATACTCTCTGTGATCGGTTAGCGGGTCGATGCTTGTTACTGCATAACCAGTCATACCGTATGCTTCTGCTAAATTTTGGGTGTATAAAAATTGTGTGCGCAAGGTAACTGAATCCCACTCTCTAAAACCAAATATTGTGGCACTCACTGAATCAACATGCTCTTTTTCTTTGCGGCAATTAGGTTGCAGACATCTCGTGGAAGAAAAATTACAATCGGTTGCAATGCTACAGTCGTTAGTGGAAATATTGCAATTACTCCTAGTAATATTGCAATTATTGCTAGAAACATCGCAATTATTGCTGGAGATATCACAACCGCTAAGTTCGCCAGATGTAGGACAAGAACCCTCAAAGCAAACATTACATGGATTGCATCCGGTATTACACGGAAGGATGGCTTGGCAACATTCGCCACCTGAAATTGAAGATGTTGCAGTGCAACATTTTAGACCACCGGTATCAGCCATATCTTTACAGCAGGCAAGGCATGCTGCATTGCAACTGCCATTAGCAACGCGTGGGACAAGGCGCTTATAGTCAACGCCAGCACCAAACAATGCTACATCCTGGCCGTCTTTTTTGCGCTCGTAATCTAATTGGAAGTATAAGTTTGGAACGATGGCATTACGAATGTATTGTGTCGTTGTGCCTTGAGGACCATTACTTGCGTGTAACTGACCTTGGCTCAATGCAGCAACCATGAGTCCAAATTTGCTTTCGCAATGACCTGCAGTGAATTTATAACGAAGTTGTGGCTGAGATAGGAAGATAGCAACTGGAGCACCAAAGCCAACACCAATTACTTGTGGTTGGGTAAGGCCTGGTTGAATAGGGTGTGCATCATAACCAAAAAGGATGTGATGATAATCGTCAATCACATCATCAAGCTTAACATACGCCGAATCAAGTTGTGCTTGACCCATACCACCTGCGCATGGCATTGCGCCAACAAAGTTAAACGCAATATTTGCGGTAGGTTGGAACCCACGGAAAGTAGTACCGGTAACGTTTACTTCTAAGAACGAACTCCACGTGTTCAAACTGAACATTACCTTCGCATTCATGTCTCTGCCTTCGGAATCGTAACACTTTTCCGCAGGCGCTGTCATGATTAGGTTATCAAACAAACCGGCAACTTGTCGGGAATCTAAGAACGGTTGGAATTGTACGGAACCACTCCAATCAATATCTGCTGCTACAATAGCTGCTGGAGCTAAGAGAAAAGCCAGAACAACTTTTGTTTTTCCATTACGACTGAACATTCTTTGTTCCTTCACTACGATGGGTTAACCGATGCAGGATGTGCATGACACACTCATGACTATCTGCAACAATGCGTGACACAATATCAACGAATTCGCAAAAGTAAAGGATTATAGTTTTTGTGATATTCTGATGAAGTGAAAACAATAGTCTGTAAAGCCATGAGGAATTTCTGATGAAACAAAAAAGGTATTATTTGCAATCCACTTTCATATTCGCTCTAGCGCTTATAAGCTCGTTGTGCGCAATCAGCGACAATGTACAAGCACACAATCTAACTGATATTCAATCATTGAACTCGCACATACGCGCGCATATCATTTATGCAACCGAAGAAAATTTTACCAAGACAAGAGTCTACCCAAAGAATGCACGCGCCTATTTACTGGAGCATGTTGCACAGGCTCTTAATAAAGTACAAGAGGATCTGGAAAAAGAAGGTTTGGGTTTATTAGTGTGGGATGGCTATCGTCCTCTGCAAGTTCAAGAAATATTCTGGACCATCTGTCCTGATGAAAATTACGTGGCTGATCCAAAAAAAGGATCTAAACACAATCGCGGTGCCGCAGTTGATTGCACATTGATACATCTTAAAACTGGTAAAACTTTAAATATGCCTACATCGTTTGATGATTTCAGCAAAAAAGCTTGGCGGTCGTCAGGCATTGGCGATGGGCTCACCAAAGAACAAATTGCAAACCGGCAAAAACTAGAAGATGCGATGCACAAGCGTGGGTTTAAAGGAATACCTACAGAGTGGTGGCATTTTGATTGGGCTGAAGCCGCTGAACATCCGGAGCGATACCCAATTTTACAGGTGACTTTCGAAGAATTGCAAAAGGATAGTAAAACAGCATGAGCATTCTGTCTGTTCGCAACTTAACCAAAACATTTACAACCAAGCGCTGGTTTAAGCCCAACGAATCATTTACAGCAGTGAATGATATTTCGTTTGATCTCGCGCAAGGTGAAATATTAGGTATTCTCGGTGCAAATGGCGCTGGCAAAACAACGACCATTCAAATGCTACTTGGTCTGCTTACGCCGACAGCAGGCAATATCAATTATTTTGGCAAGGATCTTGCAACTCATCGCAGCGAGATTATGCAAGATGTAACTTTTGCTTCTGCATACCTCAAATTGCCGCAAGCGTTGACAGTGTACGAAGTGCTCAATTTCTACGGAAAAATTTATAGCATGCCAGCAGATATGCGACATGAGCAGATTGAGAAAAATTTAAAATTTTTTGAAATCGAAAGCTTACGAGATAAGAAAACTCGCACACTATCAGCTGGACAACTTTCGCGCCTTACCTTAGCTAAAGCATTTCTACCCAAACCAAAAATCGTTTTACTCGATGAACCAACCGCAGCTCTTGACCCGGATATTGCTATTGTTGTTCGCAAGTTTGTAGCGGAGGAACGCAAAAGAAGTGGCACGGCAATCATTCTTACTTCCCACAATATGGCCGAAGTTGAGGAGCTATGTGATCGGGCAATTGTATTTAAACAAGGAAAAATTATTGCTTCCGCAAAACCTGATGTACTTACCGCCACTATCAAATTCTCACATGTTCATTTGTTAGTAACTGATATTGCCAAGGCAATTATGTTTGCCGAAACTACTGGTTATCCTTTTAAAATCGAAGGTAATTTCTTGGATTTTGAAGTTGCCGAGCAGAGGATTCCTGAACTTCTTAATAATGTTATGCAAGCAGGCATACAATACACAGAAATTTCTATCGAAAAGCCGACGCTTGAAGATTACTTTCTTAGTATTGCAGCAGGCAATATAGGAGCTCAGTAATGCGCATATCACGAATTTTAGCAGTTACTTATCGCAGCTTCAAAACAGCCTACCGCGACCCCAACAATATCAGCAATATTCTCTATTTTCCTATTATTGATGTACTCATGATAGGATTTGTTGGCGCGTGGGCACAAGGCGGTACAGGGCATGGTGGTATAATGACCTCTGTTCTTGCCGGTGTAGTAGCTTGGAGTACGATATTTCGGGCTTCAATGGATGTTGCTGTCGGATTCCTTTTAGAAATGTGGGATAGCCATCTTATTAATTTATGTGCGACGCCATTGAATATTGGCGAAATAGCATTAGGCCATATGATTAATAGCAGTCTGCAATGCGTCGTTATTTTTTGTTATAGCTCGCTGCTCATATTGTTTTTCTACGGCATCAATATGTTTGCTCCTGGGCTCGCTCTTCTACCATATATTGCCCTTTTCATGGTATGTGGTTGGTTCATTGGATTATTAAGCTCAGTAGTTGTTTTGTATTGCGGACGCAACACAGGAACATTTGCTTGGAGCACACCGTGGCTATTCGCTACAATCAGCGGAGCTTACTCGCCAACATATTTATTCCCTGTCTGGTTACAAAAAATTGCGGGATTTCTACCCACAACCTATGCTTTCCAAGGGATGCGTGACCTGGTGACCAATAATACGTGGTCTGTTAGAAATTTAACTATCGGATTCGGTTTGGCCTTCATCTACTTCGCCCTGGCCTTTGTATTAGTTTCATATATCTTTGAGCGAAGTAAGAATAAGGGCTTGGCTCGTCTCGAATAGCTCAGGAGTGCGTAGGACCCGAGCATAGCTGCGGATTCTAATGAGCCTCTTTCAATAATGAGAATAGCTGAGTAATCGTTATACACGTAGGGGAAAAATGTTCGAAATACTTAATGGTCTGGCATTTAAACTGATAAGCGTCAGTAAATCCCTTTGGACGCCGCTACTATATGCGTTGATTGTGCCCGCATTCCAGCAATTACCGGAACCGAGCGGACCATATGCCATCGGTTCTTTTGCAAGCCAGCATACTGATCTTTCGCGAACAAATATGCCGTTTGATGAGCAATCACGTACACTCATGGTTCATTGGTGGTTTCCCATTCATGATCCCGCAAAAAGCAGTAAACCAGCTACCTATATGAGTACGAATGTACAGCTATTTGAGGGCATGCTCGCAAAAGAGTTCCATATGTCCAAAAAATTTGTACATGATCTATTACAAGTCAATACACATAGTTACAAATCACCGCCGCCACAGGATTACAACAAGCCGCTACCGGTTATCCTTATTTCTCATGGTCTTGGTGGTTTTGGTGAATCGCAAACATATATTGCCGAAAATCTTGCCAGCCGCGGCTATATTGTTGCTGGGATTGACCACACTAATTTTTCTACCGTTAGCACCTTTCCCGATGGAACAGTTGTTTGGCACAATGCGCAATTAACGTCACCTGCATATAAAACAACAGATGACCTCCTGGCATTCTATGCAAGCATGTTCACTATTCCGGAACAGGATATTATTTTTGTGTTGAATGAATTAGCTCGTATGAATGCAGACACACAAAGCGTGTGGCATCAAAAGCTTGACCTGAATAATATTGGGTTAATTGGACATTCTATGGGCGGTATGGCCGGTACCGAGGCTGCACGAAATGATTCACGCATTAAAGCATTGGTTAACCTTGATGGTTGGCTGCCCGGATTTAATAGCACTGCTTCATTAAATATCCCATTGTTATTTCTTCGGGCTGATAAAAGCAAAAATAACTTAATGCTCGGTACCGATATCTTTGAAAATTTTACCGCTAAGCAACTCAACAAATTGTACGATCAAACCACAAATGAAATCAATCAGTTCTGCAAAAATAATCGCTATGCGCAGGTATTAGTAGCACGCGGCGCATCGCATTTAGCCTTCTGCGATTTTCTTCTTATTAAATGGCCATTTACTGAATGGGTACCGAGTAGAACGGCAAGTTGGCTCCGTCAGGAAAATCCGTACCCTATTATCCGTGAAGTAAATACTAACATCAGAACATTCTTTGATAGATACTTAGGAAATTAATGGAAGAAAAACCTACGTCATATCGCAATCGACTTATAATACTCGGGCTCTTTATTTTGGGCGTTTTCATTCTGTATCAAATGGATGTGGCCAGCTATATCTCGGCTGATTATTTGCAGGAAAACATTGATGCCATTAAGGCATTTATCGATCGGAACTACTGCTTATCTGCGGTATGTTATATAGGTCTTTTATCATTAGTGATCGCTTGCTCGATCCCTTTGGGCATTTTATTACCAATTTTCGGCGGCTTTTTGTTTGGTTGGCTGCCGGGGCTTTTATACTCCGTAGCAGCGGCTACAATTGGTGGCACAACTGCCTTTCTTATCTCCCGGTATCTCATCGGGGAATATTTTCAGAAAAAATTTGGCCCGCGACTTGAGAAGTTTAATAACGAACTGGATCAATATGGATACCTTTATTTACTTGGATTACATTTTTTTCCCGTCACCCCTTTCTTTGTACTGAATATACTTTCGGGCCTGACCCGCATTCCAATCGTTACTTTTCTTTGGACCACGGTTGTTGGCGTTGCACCTGCTTTTGCCATCTATAGCTATTTGGGCAACCAACTTACGACTTTGACCGAATTCAAATCTACTCTTTCTCTAAAAATCGTTATTGCTTTCGTAGCTCTCAAGATTCTTTCTGTTACTACCCTGCTTATCGGCCGCTTTGGGAAAAAGTTAGTTAAAAAATAAGCCCCACTTGTAACAGTGAGGCCTAATATTAAGTTAAAAATTTATTTTTTGAGTCTAGTTTATTGGTTTAATCAAGACCGCCGAGAACCGGAACTTGCGGGTTCACCACAATATCAACTCCCTGCATTGACGGGCCTGTTGCCGGTGCCACTGGGGCTGGCATTGCTGCTGGCGTTGCCGGTGTGATTGCTGCCGGAGCTGCAAGTGTCGGCCCTACTGGAACTGTGAGATTTAAACCTGTTGATGCCGTTCCAGCAGCAGGTGTGTTAAATATAACAGACGCTCCGGGTGTCATTGGGGCCGGTGCTGCCGCTGGCATAGGTGCTTGAGCTGCAACTGCTTGTAATGCTGCTGTAGCTTCCGGGGTCAATCCTGGTTGTTGCAATACTTGAGCAGCGCGTGCTGGCCCAATAAGTTGCGCTGTTTGCATAGGCGCCGAATTTACTGGATCTACCAAGCCTGCAATATTATTTGCTTTTAGCGCGGTTTGAGCTTCCATTTTAGTTTGAGCTAGCGCAGCATGGGAGAGCTTATTAGTAGCCATCGGTGCTACATTTTTTTTATTCATCTTAGCCATACCGCCCATTTTTTGTTGCTGTTTATGCGTTGGCTGGTTGTGAGCTGAATGGCCGCCCCCTTTTGCAGCATTAAGCAGTGCAACTGGCAGAAGCATGCCTAAAACTAGGAATGCAATTTTTTGTCTGATCATGAGATCTCCTTTTTTTGTTATTTTGAATATATGGGACAGCAATTGTCCTTTTGTGATCTCAGTTTAGCCGCAGGCAACCCCTAAAAGTCAATAGTTTGGCTCTTGGATAAAAATCGTCTTTGCCTTTGTAGCTCCAGGATGCTCTCTATTACCATCCTATCTATTGATCGATTGGAAAAAAGTTAGTTAAAAAATAAATGCCCCTTGCTTCTATTTATGTAACCAATAGGCAATATTTCATTTATTTCCAAATATTTCAGACTGTGTGACTCTCAAGCGCCCGCAAGTGAGATTATAGGCTTTTGAACGCACTAATTTGTAACACTACATTATCGTCAACAACCCCAAAACTATTGACAGCCATGAAATGTCATATGGTATGATGGGAACGTAAAATAGTTGTAACATCTAAAAAAGGAGAGTTGCATATGAACAGCAACCATGAAAAACATAGCCACGTAGCTATTATCGGTATCATTGCATTAGTTTGTATTGTCGGTGTAGTCCTTGGCTCATTTTATTATTATAAACATCATGAGCCGGTTGAGCGTCAAGCAATGGCATATGGCCCTGCAGAACAGCCAGAAATGGAACAGCCTATGACGGCTGAACAGCCAGTTATGACGCGCTACGTTGAACACCCTACACGACCAGTAGAACATAAAGTTACTCGCGTTGTTGAGTATCACGAACCACAAGAATATGCTGCACCTCGACGTGAGCGACCTCGTGAACGCCGTCCAGTCAATCTTTCATTCAATCTTGGATTCCAAAAAACAGTAACTCCTGCTCCGCGTGGCGAATGGTGCATATATGAAGAAAATGGGAATGAAAGCTGCCGACCGTGCCCTCGTCGTGGAGCGCAAAATATGCGACGTTGTAATCCGCCAGCACGTGGTGGTTGGACAAGTAATCATGATCGCGTCGCTAGATTGATGAATCAGTTTGCAAATCAGGTTCTTGATCGAAACAATCACGCAGCATCAAATATATTAGAACGAGCAAAGCATGCCGTTCGAGATATGCGTAATTCAGGTGAAAACTTGCAAGCAACCAACCGAAACGGAGCTACCTTGTATTCAATCGTACAAGAAGTGCTCGTTTCAATAGCAGGCAGACTTCCAGCTAACCTGCAAAATAGCTTGAATGAATTGAATAGCTTGTTGCGATAAGACCTGCTACATTTTAATATCCAAGGGCCCGGTAGTAATTCTCCGGGCTTTTGAATATCAATAAACAAAGCCAGTAAGGTAGAGCTTTATGCCATGCAATTTAAAAAATAAAAAAGTTCTTTTAGTTGTAGCATCAACTGATTACCAGCCCGTTGAATATAGCGTTCCTAAAAAAATGCTTGAAGATGAGGGCATAGTTGTTATTACCGCCAGCGATAAACCGGGCGCTGCAATAGCAAATGATGGTAGCTCGACCAACATAGATATTACGCTTGATAAAATAAATATAACGAATTACGCCGGTATCTTTTTCATTGGCGGCCCCGGTGCTGAAACACATCTAGACAACGGCATTAGCTATCATTTACTATCAGAAGCAAGAAAACATCTCATACCGTATGGTGCAATTTGCTGGTCCGTACGAATTTTGGCAAAAGCTTGGGCTTTACAAGGCAAAAAGGCAACGGGATGGGATGGAGATAATGCATTGCGTAGCATACTCGAAGGGCATGATGCCATGTATGAGGAAGGCAAAATGGTCGTCACTGATGGCGAAGTAGCAACAGCGGTTGGCCCGCAGGCCGCAAAAGAATTTGGACAAGCTATCATTCGGATACTGTGCAAAGAAGTCTTGTCAGATTAACGCAGTTCAATACGATTTAACGTTCTCTAAGTCCAACAACCATTGTTTTGTTGTCAGCCCTTCACCTGCAGAATAGCCTTTCAAGGAACCATCAGAACTTATGATCCGATGGCAAGGGATCACAAGCGGCATTGGATTAGTTGCATTTGCTCTACCAATAGCACGCGCGGCTTGTGGTTTGCCAATAGCTTTGGCGATATCTTTATAGGCAGCAGTTTTGCCGTAGGGAACTTTGTATACCTTCGTTAATACTTTTTGCTGAAATGAGCTGAGTACCTGCCAATCAATTGGCAGATCAAATAAGATTCTTTTTTGGGCAAGGAATTCGCCAATTTGTTTGAGATATGGCTCAGTTATTTTTTGATCAAGCTTGCCATCAATTTTTTTGCCTATGCTCACTCGAACAAGGCCTTTTTCACTTACACCAATCCAGATTGGGCCCAATTCCGTGTTAATAGTTCCAACATACATAAATTACACTCGCGATTGACTAAGATTACCGAATTGTATTATTGAGCTCTCTATTAAAGAGCATCACTATAATGATAGTAGTTGCCAAAATAAAAGCAGCATCAGAACAAAAAAATAGGAGGAAACATTTAGTCTCCCCCTATGCGGTTAATATATTATTTTATGGATGTATAACGCTCACATTATCAAGCTGCGGATTTAAAATACCATTACTATCAGTCGCGCTTGGCGCTGATCCAATGGTCCACGTTAATATTGGCGTACCTGCTGGTAGCCCTGAATAATTGGCTGCAAAAGACGCAGGGGTTCCATTCTCGTATGCTAAGTTCTGGATATATACATTTGTGAGATTAAAGCTGAAATCTGCCACACCGCCGGCTGTATTAAATGATACTTCGTTAGCCTCAATGATTGTATTCCTAGCGCCAGATCCGAATGGTTGTGCGCCAATGAACATACCATAATTGTTATTTACCGACTTACATCGTCGGATGTTATTATTAGAGGCTATAAGCCCAAAGAAATTTTCAACAAGAAAGCCAGTGCCCTGCGCGTTGGTCGCTTGAAAACCCACGGCTATACAATCTTCAATTGTAGAATTCGTAGTTCCTGCAAGAAAGAAACCTCCCACATCAAATGGACCATAACTAGCTGTTTTGCCAAAAGTAGCGGTGCAATTTTGAATAAGCACATTGTTTGAACCAATTATGAAAAAACAATCTGGCTGACCATTAACATGGCAATCTTTCATAATGATATTACTACATGGCGCTAAACCCAGAACGGTCCCAACAACTTCAAATCCATTATGGGATGATACACCGGGTGCACCAGGATCCACTACAAGATTATTTTGGGCTTGACAGTCTTCAAAAACAAAATTGTTACAACCACCAACTAAAACAAATCCATCGCAGCGTCTCGTGCCACCGTTACTATAAGCAGAACAACCGATACACTGAGCTTGGTCACAGGACACAAAATCAAATCCAAATGCATCGCCTGTTACCGACCCGTTGAACGATGGCGTGAAAGCATGATTATCATGGGATTTGCAATCCTCACAAACAATATTTGAACATGCATCAATAAATACGCCACAACAGGTATTAACTCCAGTAGTCACTGGTCCAAAATACTCAATTTGATCAGTGATAGTTTGGTATAAAACAACGTCATTACAATTTACCATTTGTATCCCGTATGTAGATAAATTAGATATGCTTGGGATATCGAGGAAAATGGTACGCACTTCAACATTGCTAACCACAATGTTAGATGACGTCGTTAAGTTTGAGAGCCCATTAATAAAAAGGCCATTGGCTGAAGTTTCTGTTACACCATCAATGCGTGATCCTCCTGCCGATTGTGGGATGCCAATCAATAGCATGTCACTTACATTCAGCGAGTTAAGATTATATTTACCCTTAATTTGTGAAGCTGAGAAGCCTTGTACTGTTCCGCCAGAAATCGAAATGTTTTGGCAGCTTTCCGAAACAAGAATTCCGTAGTTATTTAATGTCGTAGAAGCTGGATCTTGAGCTAATACATGTCCATTGAAGTAAATATTTACATTCTGCACATTCGGCGCAATTGTTATTGCGGCAATGCCATTACCTGCCGGACTAAAAGTTAAATCACCATCAATGCAGTAATTACCTGGTGCATCAATTACATATCCCGAAGTCCCGATATCCTCTTGATCGATGGAAATGGAGGAACCACAGGCAAGTAATTTATCAAGGTCACTTTCGATCTCGCACAATATCTGCTTGGTGCATGCACGCTGACAATCCCGTGCCATCACATACGGCGATGTGAGCAAAATCCCTGCCCACAGCATAATCAGTTTTAACGTTGGGTTTGACATGAAAATACTCCTTTTTGGAGGGTTAATGATAGATGGCTGCTGACACATTGCCAGCTCGCTCATTTCAGAAAATAAACGATTGATAGCACAGCAAAAAACGCCACTCAGAATGAGCAGCGCGAACTGATATTGGTAAAAAGACGTCAAAACAAATGCAGGATAAAGTTGTAGGTAGTATGAACCTACAAGCGAGAGATTGTGTGTGTGTGTGTGTGTGTGTGTGATATCACATCACAGGCATTATGCAAGTTAATAATAGAAAAGGCATCTAATGGCATTACTTCTCTCACTTGTATGAAATCGGCTTCCATTTTTATTATTAATAGCACGGCCGAATCTGAATGGCAAGCTTTAATGCTATTAGCGAAAGGTAGTGAATTGAGAAGAAAAAACCATGCAGAAATTTTGGTCAAGCAATTATTCGTGTATTGTGCAAAGAAGAGTTGGAAGACTAGGAGGAGATATTTAGTCTCCTCCTAATCGATAAATATTATTTTAGAATGTAAATATAATACTCATATTATCTAGCTGTGGATCTAAAATACCATTATTATCTTTTGCAGTCGGCGCTGATCCAATTGACCACGTTCTTATTGGCGTACCTGCTGGTAGCCCTGAATAATTGGCTGCAAAAGAATCCGGTCCATTCCCATACGCTATATTCTGGAAATATGCTTGCGTTTTATTAAGGCCATCGGAATTGTCAAAAAAACCGTTGGCCGTGTTAAATGCCGCTTCGTTAGCCTGGACGACAGTAAACCCAACCAAGGAAAGTTTTATGCCAATATTGTTATTCATCGCCTTACATCGTCGGATGTTATTGTTAAAGCTAGGGGTACCGTTGAACGCGTCAAGAAGAAAGCCACAGTCTCCATTGTGAGCTTCGAAACCTACGGCTATACAATCTTCAATTGTACAACCATTACCTTGAAACAACGCAAAACCAAACTGCTGAGAAGTAAAAGTAAATATATCTTCTGCAGTAGCTGTGCAGTTTTGAATAAGCACATTTTTTGCACCAACTACAGCAAAACAATTTGGCTGACCATTAACATGGCAGTCTTTAATAACAACATTTTCAGTAGTCGGCCAGCCGCCAACCGTAACAACTTCAAATCCATAATGAGATGCTACACCGGCGGCAGTAGGATCCACTACAACATTACCTTGGGCTTGACAGCCTTCCAAAACACAAGAAGAAGTACCTCTCTCTACAACAAAACCATCACAGCGTCTCGTGCCACCATTATTATAGGCTGAACACCCAATACATTGAACGTTTTCGCTAGCATATTGAAAACTAAATCCAAAGGCATCTCCTGTTACTAAACCGTTGAACGGAGTCGTGAAAGCATGGTTATCATGGGATTGGCAATCCTCAACAACAATATTTGTACAGCCGAAAAATATTGTGCCAGCACAGTTTGAGTCAGTAGTATTAGTCACCAGTCCAAAATTTTCGATGTTATTGGTGCTGGTTTGGTGTAAAAATATATCACGACAATTTTCCATTTGTATCCCAAACGCAAATAAACCAGGTATGTTTTGGATATTGAGGAAAATAGTATTTATTTCAACATTGCTGAGCACAACGTTAACGGAAGACTGAAGATTTATGCCAATCGCGGATTCGTGTGCCGCATCAATACGAGCTCCACCTCCCGATTGTGGGATGCCTTGCAAAAGCATGTCGCTTAAATTAAATGTATTGATAGTTTGGGCCAAAATTTGTGTGCCCGAGAAACCTTGTATTGTTCCGCCAGAAATCGAAATATTTTGACTGGGACCGTCAATGGTAATTCCAAAGTTATTTAATGTGGTGGAGGCTGGGTCTTGAGCTAGTACGTGACCATTGAAATAAATATTTACATTATTCACATTCGGGGCAATTGTTATCGCTACAACGCCATTGCCTGCAGGATCGAATGTTATATCTTCAGCTATGCAGTAATTCCCTGGCTCGGTAATAGTAAAGCCCGTAGTTCCTAAATCTGCTTGGGTGATAGGCGTGGAAGCGCCACAAGCAAGTAACTTATCAAGATCATTTTCGATCTCGCACAATATCTGCTTGGTGCATGCACGCTGGCAATCCTGTGCCATCATATACGGCGATGTGAGCAAAATCCCTGCCCACAGCATAACGAGTTTTAACGTTGGGTTTGACATGAAATACTCCTTTTTGGAGGGTTAATGATAGATGGCTGCTGACACATTGCCAGCTCGCTCATTTCAGTAAACAAACGATTGATAGCACAACAAAAAACGCCACTCAGAATGAGCAGCGCGAACTGGGAAAATGAGGTCAAAATAAATGCAGGATAAGATTGTAGGGATGAACCTACAAGCGAGAGATTGTGTGTGTGTGTGTGTGTGTGTGATATCACATCACAGGCATTATGCAAGTTAATAATAGAAAAGGCATTTAATAGCATTACTTCTCTCACTTGGATGAAATCGGTTTCCATTTTTATTATTAATAGCATGGCCGAATCTGAATGACAAGTTTTAATGCTATTAGCCCGAAAGGTAGTGAATCGAGAGGAAAAAAACCATGCAGAAATTTTAGCCAGCCCTATGGCACGAGATGCCTTGGGTTGGTTGATTGCCCTAGATGCGAGACTGAATAAGACTGCCAGATTCGTATTTACTCAATCCTTTATTGAATAAAGTAATGCCGAGCAATCCGGTGAAAACCCAGAATAGTATAAGAATACCAAATTTTGGTGCCGACCATTCGTTAACTAATTGGGTGGGTAATGCGGCGGTGAAATAAACGGGAAAAACCCAGATCATTAAAAAACGCAGCAGGCCGTGATAAATATTGGTTGGATAAAATTGCAGACTATATAACGCACTTTGCATTTTATCTGCTGCAGTTTCAAAATTACCTACGAAGAAACCAAGTGATTGCACAATAAGGATAAAGTTAAACATTATCAATCCTGAAACTAACGCCATGGATAGAAACATAGCAAATCGTGCGGGTGTAAAATCACCGAACAGGTAAAAGTTCAAAATACAAACGATTGCTGAGCCAAAGGCATAGTTATACGTTTTGGTAACAGCAATTTGCCAAATGAGGTTGTGCGGCATTAATAAATAAACATCCAGCTGACCATTGGCGATCATTTTTGCCAATCCATGGATACCGCCAGCGAGTAAGCCAACCATAGCATCGCCCAGCCAGGCAATACCAATAAGAGTCGCTGAATCACGAATGGTCCACCCTTCAACCGAAGGTACTTTAGTAAAGAATAACACCCAGAGGTAAAGAAATGAGGCATGAATGCCAATGGAGAAAATCACCTCAAGCATAAAGCTCAGACGATATTCCATCTGTGCCATGAGATTTACTTTTTTGATCTCGAGGGTCAGATGTATGTATTTAGCCACCGCTGATAGAGACACGTTTAAGTCCTTTCTTCATGAGGTAACCGGCAAGTGCGCAAAAAACTATAAGCCAAAATAGTTGAATGCTAAAAAACTTAATAAAAAAATTATAATCAAACTTTACCATAAGGCGTGCCGCTGAATAATAAAGTTGTCCGAATGGTAGTAATTCAGCAACCCTTTTTATCCTTTCCGGAAATAGGGCGAGTGGCAAGATGGCACCACCAAAAATGATCGTCGTTGAGCGGTAAAGCCAATCAATAGAGCTGATATCTTCGATCCAAAATGCCAGTAAGCCGATGACTAATGAGATAGCAAAGTAGAGAAGGTAACCTAAAAACATCATGCCAAGGCCAATGCATGCGCCGAAAAAGGAGGTATGTAGTGGACCGACAAGAATGTATGGGCAAATTGTACATACCAACAAATTAATGAACATGTTGCCGAAGCTTCGCCCCATGAAGGTAGCAAACTGGTAAAGAATGTATGAATATGGTTTGTTCAAAGAATAAGCAAGAGATCCGGTTTTAACTTCCTCTTCGATGATGCGCGGAACACTTGGTTCCGTGGCAGAGCTTTCAAAACCTTGGATGATACTCATCACCCAGATAAGTTGAACAAAGGTAAGACCATCGAATTCAGTAACGCCAGTACTTGCATACGTGGCGCCATAAAATTGGCTCATTACCCAAATGCGCAAAATGATAATGGGTGCTTCGGCGAGCATATCTGTGCGGTAAGCAAGACGGGCTCGCAAAGCGGTGCTGATAACTGCCGCATATTTATCAAGCTTGATAGTCATTGTGCCCATTCGCCGGCTTCAGGAATGGCGCCTCGGTAAATCGAACCGATAATTTCTTCCATTGGCGGTTCGTTTATGGTGATATCGATAATGGTGAAATTTTCCAGCGCATAATTGAGCAATTTTTCAATTGATGCTTTGCTCGTATCCACTTCAATCTTTAGTGAATGTTTATCTCGTTCAACAATCTTTCCCTTTTCGAATCTAAACGCGTCAGTATTTTCCTCAATTACTAGTTCAACAATTTTGGTCATGATGTAATTCTTACGCAGATCTGCAGTGGTACCATCAAAAATAATTTGGCCATAATTGATCACGATAGATCGGTTCGTAAGTGTTTCGATATCGCCAGCATCATGCGAAGTAAGAAAAATTGTTACCTGTTCTTTTTCGTTGAGGTATCTGATGACATCACGAACCTGTTGCTTGGCAATCACATCGAGCCCAATTGTTGGTTCATCCAAAAATAATATTTTAGGATTATGCAGTAGCGAGGCGATAACTTCGCATCGCATGCGCTGACCGAGCGACAATTTGCGCACCGGGGTATTCAGAAATTTTGCAACTTCAAATGAATCAATTAAAAAGTGAAGTCGTTCTTTATATTTATTTTGATCAAGCTCGTAAATACGCGAAAGTAAGTTGAACGTATCAATGGCCGGCAAATGGAACCATAGTTGCGATTTTTGACCGAAGACTGATCCAATTTGATAGGCAAGCTGATGACGGTCGCTCGCTGGCTCAAGACCAAGGCATCTGATAGTACCCGATGTTGGATGCAAAATGCCGGTGAGCATTTTAATGGTAGTTGATTTGCCGGCGCCATTTGGGCCAATGAACGCTACCATTTCTCCTTGTTCAACTGAAAAAGAAATATCGTCGACTGCTAATACCGAATGATACGTTGGCGAAAACAAAGAGCGAATCCCACCCATCAATCCGGGCTCTTTGATTTTGAAGGAGAATCTTTTTACGAGATGATCGACTTGAATAATGGTGGTCATTTTGGCAGCTTTCGCACATCCACCAAACACGTTGGTAGAACCGATTTTTTTTTATTATACCAAAATGCAGCTTACCAATTTCAAGGTATTTACGCGATTACAATAATTAGATGTGTTGCTTGCTGCAAAAGGCGAAATGGATTTGTGTTATCGGCTTCGATTATCATGCACGTAATAAGTCTGCGCAATATCAAACATTTTTTGTTGTTCTGAATCAGTAAAATATTGTCGCCAAAAATTGAAGGCGGTTTCAACTTGATGGTCGGACCATGTGCCAATATTGAGTTGTTCGGCAAGAACGATGAGAGGCTTGCGGATAATGAATGTTGCCATTGTGCCGGCCGTGGTTGGGATTTGTGCAAGTTCTATCGAATCGCGCAATGCATAAAAAGTTAGCGGCAATGCATATGCGCGTGGCATAAGAAAATCTTGCGCAACAATCACGGATTTTCCTGGGATAAGAGCAGGTGCAAAAATTGTTAACGCATGCAAGACTTCTTTTAATCGCTTCGGGGCATCGAGATGCAACAGTTCAATTGGTTTATTCCAGGGCCAGGTGAGCTGGTCTATTTCGGATTTAACGAGCGCAATGTTTGGGTAAATGGGCTGGAGATGCTGGTATACCAATGGCAGTGTATCGCTATCGGGTTTGGATGAATATGCGATGTTCTGTTCCGCGGCCTTTTGCACATCTGTATGACGACAAACAAAACGGTCAATACAATAAAATGGTTGGCCGGAATTAGCATCACGTAAACCGGCCGCTATGTAACCTGCAGAGCTTCCATACCAAACTCCAATTTCTACGATGGCATCCAAGGAGTTACAATTATTAGCAAGCCAATAAAGATAGGCACGTTCTTCATCAGTTGTGAGAGAAAGTACCGGCGGTATTTCAGGAATTTGTAATGATTGATAATCGTATTGATGATCTTTAGTAAGAAGAGCATAATCCATGTAATTAACTATTTATTTCCTGCGCCGATTGACGAGCAGATGTTTGCAAAGCGAGTTGGTACTTTTCTTCATCATCGTCAGAATTAAAATGGATCCGCTTGATAAGCTGATATACCTCGCCAAGCGCAACCTCATCCAACATTTCCATTGGTGTCTGGTGTTCAAAGCCATCTTCGATACCAACTAATTGATCCCACATTTTTATATCGAGTTTGGTGAGGATCTGGCTTGCCTTATCTTTATTTGCTCCACCGGCAATAAAATGTCTTAAAACAAAATTCAATGCATTAACTTGCCGTTGGCTTCTTGTACCTTCTTTTGGTGCCCAAAAGCAAAACTTTGCATTGCTATCAAATGCTAAACCTGCAGCATCAATGTCATCATTAACCATTGCTTGTTGTAATTGTTGGTTTGCCGTAATTGTTCCGACATCTACGTGCATACCTTCGGCATCCGCGGGTATATTAAAATTGATGAGGGTAAGAAATAAAAAGACAAGTAATTTAATCATGATGTTTTATCCTTATGAAGCCGTTAAAATCGTGCATAATTAATAGCAGAGTTCATATAAAAATCAAGCAAATCGCGCATTCAGAGCAGTTATTGACCATAAGGGCTTATATTCAAAACATATTATTCAATTTAAGAGACTTAACAGGAAGGAATATCGTTAACGCTTATGGCATCATCAACTTCGTATAACCCAATTGCGATGCGACGTAATGTAGTTACATATGCTCCGCATCCCAACTTCTCACCAATGTCCCGAGCTAGAGAACGGACATAGGTTCCCTTAGAACACCACAGCTCAAAAGAAACAAAGGGGACCTCAATATGTGTAATCTTTAGCTGATAAATCATGACAGGACGCGACTGCAAAACCACTGTCTGCTCTTGGCGGGCCAGGTCATATGCCCGTGAACCATTAATTTTGATTGCCGAGTATATTGGCGGGGTTTGTGCAATACAGCCAATAAAATCTTTTGTTATGTGGCTGACGTCTTTTTCTGTAATAAATCCGATATCTTTCAGATTCTCTTCTGGCATTTGCGCATCATCAGTTTTAGTGGTCGCACCAAGTTTAATAGTGAAAGAATAGCCCTTGGGTAGGCCCTGAAATTGATCAATTGATTTTGTTGCCTTACCACACGCGATAATTAAAAGACCGCTGGCCAATGGATCAAGTGTTCCCGCATGGCCAACCTTTTTTATCTGTAGTTTCTTACGAACCGCATAAACAACATCAAAAGAGGTGGGACCAACCTCCTTATCGATTAAAATAAAGGCGCCATCATTTTTTGCGGATGCAAGCCATCTATTGAATTGAGGCAAGTTTGATTTGGTAAGTATTGGAATATTGTTTTGTATTAATTGCATTGTTGTTTGTAAAAAAATGGACAAAAAAATAACCCCGAGTGTTGTCTCGAGGTTATATAAAAACCTGGCAGTACCTACGTTCCCAGGCCGTTACCAGCCAAGTATCATCGGCGTTGCAAGCTTAACTTCCGTATTCGGAATGGGAACGGGTGTTTCCCTGCAACTATACCCACCAGAAACTTTCAAAATCTTTCTGGAGTTTAACTCCATAATCGATTCGTTAATTTGTTTCTTACTACCCTAAAAGGGTCTTGTGTTCTTTGAAATATTCGTGACCGCGTATTCGTAATTTGCCTTAGATTTTATATAAAACGTAGTTAAAACGTTCGGCCTATTAGTATCGGTTAGCTAAACACATTACTATGCTTACACATCCGACCTATCAACCTTATAGTCTTTAAGGGACCTTATGTTTCAGACGAATCTGAAACGGGGGTATCTAATCTTGGAGCGAGTTTCCCACTTAGATGCTTTCAGCGGTTATCTCTTATTAGCTTGACTACCCAGCGTGCTCTTGGAGAACAACTGGAAGATCAGAGGCTAACCCATCCCGGTCCTCTCGTACTAGAGACAGCCCTCCGCAAATACCCTACGCCCACGACGGATAAGGACCGACCTGTCTTACGACGGTCTGAACCCAGCTCACGTACCACTTTAATTGGCGAACAGCCAAACCCTTGGGACCTTCTCCAGCCCCAGGATGTGATGAGCCGACATCGAGGTGCCAAACCTCCTCGTCGATGTGGACTCTCAGAGGAGATCAGCCTGTTATCCCCGGCGTACCTTTTATCCGTTTAGCAATGGCCCTTCCATTCAGAACCACTGGATCACTAAGTCCTGCTTTCGCACCTGCTCGACCTGTATGTCTCACAGTCAGGCTCCCTTTTGCCTTTACACTCAACCGACGATTTCTATTCGTCTTGAGGGAACCTTTGAACGCCTCCGTTACTTTTTGGGAGGCGACCACCCCAGTCAAACTGCCCAGCAGACATTGTCCCCAGCCCGGATCACGGGCATTCTAGGTTAGGTTTTCGAACGAATAAGGGCGGTATTTCAAGGGTGACTCCATCGAAGCTAGCGCCTCGACTTCAAAGTCTTCCGCCTATCCTACACATAGCCATCCAAAAACCAATGTCAACTTGCAGTAAAGGTGCACGGGGTCTTTCCGTCCTGTCGCGGGAACCAAGCATTTTCACTTGGACTACAAATTCACTGAGTCCATCACCAAGACAGCGCCCAACTCGTTACGCCATTCATGCGCGTCGGAACTTACCCGACAAGGTATTTCGCTACCTTAGGACCGTTATAGTTACGGCCGCCGTTTACCGGTGCTTCAAGTCAAAGCTTCGATCTTACGATCTAACCTCTCTTATTAACATTCCGGCACTGGGCAGGCGTCAGACAATATACTTCCTCTTACGAGTTTGCATTGCCCTGTGTTTTTGTTAAACAGTCGGTTGGGCCATTTTATTGTAGCCTAAAACCGCAATGGATTGCTCCACAACGGCATAGGCACCCCTTCTCCCGAAGTTACGGGGTTATTTTGCCGAGTTCCTTAGTGATGGTTATCTCAACGCCTGAGCATTTTCAGCTCGCCTACCTGTGTCAGTTTGCGGTACGATCGTCATAGTAACTTGCTAGGGACTTTTCTAGTCAGTGTAGAATCAATTAAATACGCCTCTTACTGTAGAATTGGCGCACCCATCACACCTCAAAGTAATGACTTCGCGGATTTACCTACGAAATCCTTCTAAATGCTTAGTTTGGCATCCATACACCAAATTAACCTATCTTACTGCGTCCTCCCATCGCTCAAACGTTACCGGACGGTGCAGGAATATTTAGCCTGCTTTCCATCGCCTACTCCAATTGGCCTCGGCTTAGGTATCGACTAACCCTGAGTGGATAATCCGATCTCACGGAACCCTTAGGCTTACGGCGAATAGGAATCTCACCTATTTTTTCGTTACTTATACCAACATATTCACTTCTTTAATCAACGACACCTGTCCTCACGGTCAGGCTTGTATCTATTAAAGAACGCTCCCCTACCCAATCATACAGAACTTAATCTATATGAACGCCATAGCTTCGGTAATTCGTTTAGCCCCGTTTGTTTTTAAGCGCAAAAACACTTGACCAGTGAGCTGTTACGCTTTCTTTAAATGATGGCTGCTTCTAAGCCAACATCCTGGCTGTCTAAGTGTTTTCACCTCTTTTACCACTTAACGAATATTTGGGGACCTTAGCTGATGGTCTGGGCTGTTTCCCTCTCGACTACGAAGCTTATCCCTCGCAGTCTGTCTCCTGTCTTCAAAAGTTATAGCATTCGGAGTTAGTAAAAACCCGGTAGGCTTGCGCCCCCAAAGCTTAAACTGTGCTCTACCGCCATAAAAAATTCGACAAGGCCATACCTAAATATGTTTCGGGGAGAACCAGCTATTTCCCAGTTTGATTGGCCTTTCACCCCAATCCACATCTCATCCGAGCAGTTTTCAACCCACAGCGGTTCGGTCCTCCATCTCGTTTTACCGAGACTTCAACCTGGACATGGATAGCTCACTAGGTTTCGGGTCTACCCTATAGTACTAATCGCCCTATTCAGACTCGCTTTCGCTGCGGCTCCGTCCTTTCAAGACTTAACCTTGCACTATAGGCGTAACTCGTTGGCTCATTATGCAAAAGGTACGAGGTCGCGCGTACGTATACATCGCTTCCTCCGATTGTAGACTCCTGGTTTCAGTTTCTATTTCACTCCCCTTCCGGGGTTCTTTTCACCTTTCCCTCACGGTACTTGTTCACTATCGGTCATCAAGTAGTATTTAGTCTTACCCCATGGTCGGGGCGGATTCCCGCAAAATTTCACGTGCTCTGCGGTACTTGGGACAAAAAAGATCGGCTTATCATTCTTTTCACTTACAGGACTTTCACCTTCTATGGTCGCTCTTTCCAGAGCAGTTTAGTTAAAAATGACAGTGTCGACTCATTGACTGCAATCAACAAATTATCTTATCCCGCTACACCTATGCCACAACACTTGCAGGCTATCACATGACACAGGTTTGGACTATTCCCCGTTCGCTCACCACTACTTAGGGAATCACGTTGTTTTCTTTTCCTGACGCTACTTAGATGTTTCAGTTCACGTCGTTCGCTCCGTTAACTTATGAATTCAGATAACGGTACTATAGTTTTGCTATAGTGGGTTTCCCCATTCGGACATCTCCGGATTATCGCTTGATTGACAGCTCCCCGAAGCTTTTCGCAGTCTTCCACGTCCTTCATCGCCTCTTGATACCAAGGCATCCACCAGAAGCCCTTTTCAATTAACCACAAAATTACTGAAAATTTTGCTTGAGAAAAATTTACATTTTTCTCGCTCTAGGCTTGGATTATTATTTCCATTAAAAATACTTGGTCACGAATATTTCAAAGAACACAAGAACTTTTGTTACTACTACTCTCACTGATGATGTATATGCACTAGACAGTAATTAGCGGAAAGCCGCTTCTTATGAATTCTCTTAGGTTTTTTGTTTTTTGGTGGAGATGAGCGGGCTCGAACCGCTGACCTTCCGTGTGCAAGACGGATGCTCTACCAACTGAGCTACATCCCCGAGCACCCAAAAATTTTATATAGTGGTGGGCCTAAGTCGGATTGAACGACTGACCTCCCCGTTATCAGCGGGGTGCTCTAACCACTGAGCTATAGGCCCTTGAATCCAAAAGGGCGCCTACGAAATCTGCAAGAACTTTCTCGCAGTTGTTTTTCACACCTAAATATTATATAGATGAACTGTTTGAGTTCATCATGAATCTCCCTCGAAAGGAGGTGATCCAGCCGCACGTTCTCGTACAGCTACCTTGTTACGACTTCACCCCAATCACTCCCCATACCTTAGGCGCTCGCCCCCTTGCGGTTAGCTAAAGCAACTTTGGGTACAGACAGCTTTCGTGGTGTGACGGGCGGTGTGTACAAGGTCCGAGAACGTATTCACCGCGTCGTTCTGATACGCGATTACTAGCGATTTCAACTTCATGGGGTCGAGTTGCAGACCCCAATCCGAACTTAGACCGACTTTCTGAGGTTAGCTTCACCTTACGGTTTTGCAGCTCTTTGTATCGGCCATTGTAACACGTGTGTAGCCCTGGACATAAGGGCCATGAGGACTTGACGTCATCCCCACCTTCCTCCTGGTTTCCCAGGCAGTCCCATTAGAGTGCCCCATAGGGTAGCAACTAATGGCAAGGGTTGCGCTCGTTAGAGGACTTAACCAAACATCTCACGACACGAGCTGACGACAGCCATGCAGCACCTGTGCACCGGCTTAGTCTTGCGACTAAGAAATCGTATTTCTACGACGGTCCCGTGCATGTCAAGCCCAGGTAAGGTTCCTCGCGTAGTGTCGAATTGAACCACATGTTCCACCGCTTGTGCGGACCCCCGTCAATTCCTTTGAGTTCTAATCTTGCGATCGTACTCCCCAGGCGGATCACTTAACGCGTTAGCTTCGACACCGATTCTGATAAACAAAACCGACGTCCAGTGATCATCGTTTACGGCGTGGACTACCAGGGTATCTAATCCTGTTTGCTCCCCACGCTTTCGCGCATCAGTGTCAGGAATGGACCAAGAGGCTGCCTTCGCCATCGGTGTTCCTCTCGAGATCTACGCATTTTACCGCTACTCCGAGAATTCCACCTCTCTCTTCCATCCTCTAGCTCATCAGTATCCATAGCAGATTCCCGGTTAGGCCGGGAGATTTAACAACGGACTTAATAAGCAACCTACGCGCCCTTTACGCCCAATAATTCCGGATAACGCTTGCACCCCTCGTATTACCGCGGCTGCTGGCACGAAGTTAGCCGGTGCTTTCTCTAGCGGTACTGTCATCCCTCATACGTATTAGGTATGAGTATTTCGTCCCGCTTAACAGAAGTTTACAATCCGAAGACCGTCATCCTTCACGCGGCGTCGCTGCATCAGACTTTCGTCCATTGTGCAAGATTCCTCACTGCTGCCTCCCGTAGGAGTCTGGACCGTGTCGCAGTTCCAGCGTGGCTGATCATCCTCTCAGACCAGCTACCCGTCATCGCCTTGGTAAGCCATTACCTCACCAACTAGCTGATAGGACGCAAGCTCCTCCTTCAACGACAGCATAAAGCCATCTTTCTCCAACACAATTTCTTGTATCGGACGTATGCAGTATTAACCTCGATTTCTCGAGGGTATTCTTCACTAAAGGGTAGATTCTCACGTGTTACTCACTCGTTCGCCGCTGTACTCATCCCGAAGGACTTTCTCGCTCGACTTGCATGTGTTAGGCGCGCCGCCAGCGTTTATCCTGAGCCAGGATCAAACTCTCCGTTACAAAAGTTTGAAAATGCTCGAATGTTATCGCAAATTTCGTAGGCGAATCTTAAAAAATTATATATTTGCCTATTAACTCAAAAAACTCAAAAGAGAATTCTGTCTTGTGCATATCAAAGAACTAATCGACGGCTATGCCGTCAAATTTTGCGTTGGTTGTAGGGTTGCCCCTAACCACGTCTTGTAATTTTTTGGAATTTCTTTCACCAACAGGTGGACCGTTTGGTCCTTGATGTGACAACGTTCATTTCGTTTCGCTTGTTGCTCGCTGTCTTTGGTGAAAAGTGGAGGTAATTGTACCTGAACTTTTCGCCGCGTCAACTGTCTTTTTTAAAAACTTTTATCGGCTCGCAGTCTGGTCTCAACAATTTGCTTTAGATTTTCAACCGCCAGCTCAAAATCCTCATTCTCAATTGAGCACTGATACAAGGGATTCGTTACTTCTTCAGCTATTTCTTGTGCCGCACGGCGCAATCTTCGATCAACTTGCTCACTTGTTTCCGTCCCTCGTTTTATAAGGCGTTCTTCCAAAGTTTTCAGGGAGGGAACGGTAACCCAAATGAGGAGAGCATTGGAAAAAAGGGCCTTTAATCGGCTTGCCCCGTGCCTATCGATCACTAAAAAGCCAGATCTCCCGGCCGCCAATCGCTCTTTAACCTCTTTGTGGGTTCCATAATAGGTACCAAGAGCATCGCTCACCTCTAAAAACTCGCTGGCTGCTATTTTTACCTTAAAGGCATCGGGTGAAAGAAAATAAAAATCCTTACCATGCTGCTCACCTTGCCGCGGGCTACGAGAGGTATAGGTGACAAACCTCTCTACAGAGTATCTGGACTGCAATCTATTAATCACTTCTTCAACCAGACTACTTTTACCCGCTCCTGAAGGGCCTGAGAGAATAAATAACGTACCTGGTTCGGATGAAGTCGGTATATATGATGGTTCTTGTATCATTATATGGCGCTTTATAGTAAGTAGAGAGTGCCTATACATTAGTATGGCCGGCTAGATATGCAAATGCCCATCCAATAAACTGAAATCTACTATGCCCATTTTAGAACTGATAGCGGATTGTCTGACTTTCACTTTTTATCGTAAGAAAGCCGTTTTTCACGCGAGTGCGTTTGACTTTGCGCTAATGGCCGTTACACTTCCCTTTACTCTTCAGCATTTTCGTTAGCTGTAACACAAAAATTACCGCGGGATGGAGCAGCCTGGTAGCTCGTTGGGCTCATAACCCAAAGGTCGTTGGTTCAAATCCAACTCCCGCAACCAAATTAGCTTAGCAAGACATGCAAATAAGCGAAGCGAAATTTAAACGATGTTAATCATCAATTAATACCCCGGCCAAATTGGCTGGGGTTTCTTTTTGTTTTCACATAGCCTTTTTAAGAAAATTTCTTATGCTTGGTGCCCACCCAAGCCTGCATACCCTATTATTCCTACAAAAATATTCTTCCCACAGCAGGACAGGGCCGATGTTAAAGGACCATTATGCATCTACGTCTTCTCATTGTTCTTCTTATCAGCATAACGCAAATATTTGCCGTAAAAACGATTAAATACAACGATAGCAAAGCTACCACCACCCTTCCGATAGAAGTATGCCAATACGACCCTGTATCTACCTTTATATGTATAGGAGCTGCGCTGGCCGAACCTGAAAATGAATATGCAATCGCCGGATGCACCCTTTTTGGCGGTATGGGAAATAACCTTGCGCCATTTGCGCCAACCAAAACATCAATAGATAATAAACCGACCGATACAAACCCCCTCTGCGGTCAAAAAATTAATCATCTTCGCCTCGTCTCACATATGGGCAAGGCACTCCCAGTCGTAGTTACTGATAAAAATCCAAACATTATTTATTGTGTTCTTGATCCTGCCCATCTGCTTATTACCCCAACATTGCACGATGCAACGGGCGCAGACGCCGCAAAAATAGTATCCTTCGCCAATGCAGGCAATGTATTATTTGCTGCGGTACAAAGCGATAATGCAAACCTTGGTGAAAAAGGAACTGGTATTTGCGTTGCTCATTTTGAAGACGTCAACGGAAAACCAACCGCCATGATTTCCCCGAAAGCGACAGCACTCGATATAACGAACCCTGCTCTAAAAATTAATCATGATCTTTCTGCGATCTCCCGTATTACAGACATGCACTGGGATAATAGATTGCAACGACTCTATATTGGGATAGACGCAGAGGCCGGTGATCACCCAGATGCGGGTGCACGTGCAATTGCCGTAGGTCGTTTAGTTACTGGCACAATGATTATTGATTCATTTGTGCCAACACATGCAATTGAAAGAAACATTGATCAAATTATTGGTAGCATTGGCCAACGATCTGCCGTTACGATACAAAAAATTCGAACACTATTCACAAGTACACGGCTTAATTATCTGATCGTAGCCCGGTCAGAAGACAGTGCGGATATTCATCAATCATCTATATATGCTTTACCGTTGGTTGATTTACAGGCGATAGAGAATAAAAGATTTAATCTCAGCACTAAGCATGGAACTTTAGCCAATTGCCATAGTTTGCCTGCAGATCGCTTTTTCCAAAATTATCCGCATCAATTGCTCGGACGTGGCTTTACCGAGGCGGCAACAAATGCAGAACAAGTATTAACCGCTGACAATCCTGCAGCGATGGTAGGTGGCGGTCCATTGCCATTAGGTGATGATGAACAGATAAATGACCTTTTTGTGTATCGCGATTCAGTGTATGCAGCATTATCATCAGTCATTTTCATGTCACAAGCACTATTTGATGAGCATGGCCGCATAAAAAATTGGACCTCATGGCAACGAGTAGTAACATCAAATGATCAAATTATCGCCGCAAGCCGCGATGTACACGACGGGCTCAACGGTGTTGCACGAGCTCCACGGTTTATATATCTCACAAAGTCTGCAGCTGGCGAATATGCTATTAAACATGGATCCTGGAACTCTATAGTAGAACATCCATTGCTCAAAAAACTCAATGAAGAGTTTCCTAAAGAAGTTGGTGGCATACAAGAATTAAAAGAATATGGCAAAATACTCACGGCGCTTAACAAGAACAAAGTCGTGATCATAGAAAACAATGAAATAGAGACTATTGCGAATGAATACATTAACGCAATAATGCCGCTCAGCACCGCTCTCTTCCTAGATAACTGCTGCAATGAACGCGACCTATTTGTTGGCGGTGCACAAGGTCTGGTAGCTATTTCTCTATGGAAAGAACAACAGCCAAAACAATTACATACAGTTATCGGCAATTACCGCCATATCAGATCACTACAGTGTGATGATTATTATTTATATGTGCTGACCAACAACACCTTTGATCGCATTGATCTTAATGATATTGAACAAGCGTTTACAAGCAATAAAGCAATTCCAATATGCACACTCGCAACACCGGCAGCATTAAACATGCCATTTGGCAGTTTCGCCGATGCCATCGTTTCTTCTAAATTAGGGTTGCTTGCTACCAGCTTTGGCCTATTCCGCGTTGGCAATGGCTGCGATATTACGCGCGTGGCAGTCGCTTCACCAGCGGATTTAGCATGGACTCGCGTTAATCTTCCTGAAATGAGTGAAGCAGGTTCAATTAGACAACTCCTATCAATCACACCACCACATGCTCTGGCCCGCAACGGAATGCTTTACGTGCTTGCTCAATCTGCCACGGCGAACTCATCGCGTGTGTATCGTCTCTCTATTGCAGATGTCGATGCCACGCAAACGCCTATTGATGATGCTACGGTATTACCGATCAATGACTGTTTTGTAAAAGGCTCACCATCATTTTTTATCGAGTTTGGTTCTCGTCGCAGCTTTATTGCAACGGATGGTGCTGTTATCTTTGACGCACAGCAAAACCAAGATGCAGGAACGGATCTCTTTCAATATGGATCCCCAACAGTCGCCGATATTCAAGGACAACGAAAAAACAATAAAATTCTCGCATCCACTGGAATTATGCATATGCCAGTGCGCTTACCAAGCGGCGAGTTTGTAATACCAACCAGTACTGGCTTACTCGTATACGAATAAAAACATCACTACATAGATACGATCACATGAGAATAATTCATGACCCAAAATAAAAATTTAATAATTATCGCCGCACTTATTTGCAGCGGCTCTGCATATGGCATTTTCCCACTCAATCTTTGGCAAGCAGATGACATCAACCTCTGGCGCCCCTCTTGGCCGCGCCATACCCGGTTTGATATCAACGTGGCCAGTGAATTTGGTATAAAAACAATTGGTCGTGCAGCTTGCGAGCAAACCTGCGATCCTGGTCTAGATTTAGGCAAGGTAAATGTATTCAAAGTATGGCAGCCAGAGCAGAATGCCTTAGCCATGCTCAGAGGTTTTCCACCTCATTCCGCGATTGGCCAATTGGCACAGGAGCTCGATGCCAATCATGATTGCGGCCCGCGTGGCAAATTCGATGTTTGCGGTGATCTTGATGTTGTCCAGCACACCGTTATCGCTACTCGTTTCAAATTACATCATCATGTAACGTTCGGATTATATTTCCCTTTTACAACATTAAAAGCACGTGCAAAATTTACCGATCTTACCCCAGATGTAACAGGCCTCGATCAACTTACAAAAGAACTGCTTACCGATAATTTTGCTGAAAATGTGTATCGCCTTGGCTGCCTAAATTTATCTCCCTGGAGCCGCACGGGCGCTGGGGATCTTGCAGCAGTACTCAGCTGGGATCGTTGGTTTCCTCAACACCGTCCCATATTGAAAAATGTTGGAACGAGTTTGCGTGTTGGTATGAATTTCCCCACCGGCGCGAAACCAAATATTGATGATCTATTGGCCATTCCATTTGGGAATGAATCATTTGGTTTTATCATCGGTGCAGGTATAAAATTACAACTGACCTCATTGATGCGCCTGGGTGTTGATATTGAGTTCTTAGACTTGATCAATGCTAATCGCGAAGCACGTATTAAAACTGACGTTGAGCAAACTGATTTATTATTTTTAGCATCAACCTGCGTACTCAAAGATTTCGGATTCACCCATCGATTTAACGTGTTCTGGGAATTTTTCAAAGCAGGCTTTTCTGCGAGCCTGACGTATCAATACTGGAAACATGATGATGATAGAATCGCCGCCTTTAATAATCGCTACTCATCCGAAATTGCCAACACAGCTAAAAGCTTAGAAGAATGGACGATGCATCAATTTATTTACAAATTTAGCTATGACACGAGCACACTAGACTGCGGTAATAGATTTGGCAATCCATACGTCGCCTTCTTCTACAAACAGCCACTCAATGGCAAAAACGCATTCCTGGCACACACTGTTGGCTTGATTAGCTCGTGGGCGTTTTAACTATGATTAAACAATATACGTACAAACCGCTTCATTTTTTCGCGAGTGTTTTTTTTCTTACGTGGATTGCTGGATTCATAGCCGCATATGCCAGTTATCAGTCTGGCATGCAAGCGATTCAATTGCTGCTCATGCTCTTTAGCATGCTCGTACCAGCCATTGTTGCATTGACTATGATTTACTCATCAGGCAGTGGTGCACTCAAACAAGATTTTATTCAACGGTTGTGCACTAATAGAATCAATTGGAACTATATTCCGTTCATGCTACTGCTCATGCCAATCGTTCTTTACGTGGCTACCACCATTTCGGTTTTTTTTGGATACTCAGCAGAACAGTTCAAACTTTCGAGCGATTTTAATGTATTAAAAGGGCAAACCATCGTTGGTTTACTTTTTCTTTTGTTAGCCCCTTTGTTCGAAGAGATTGGCTGGCGCGGCTATGGTGTAGATAGTTTGAGAAGCAAATTAAATTTGTTTAATACTACCATGCTCTTTGCACTACTGTGGGCATTGTGGCATTTACCGCTTTTTTTTATTAATGGATACTACCAAAATCAATTATGGCACACCGGTATAGTCTATGTAGTGAATTTCTTTCTCAGCATGTTGCCAGCGGCCATTTTACTTAACTGGATCTATTACAAAAATAATCGCAGTATTTGGGCAGTCGTTCTATTCCATTTCATGATCAATCTTTTTTCAGTACTTTTTAGAACAGAACAGATAACCAAATGCATCATTACTCTCCTCTTATTGGTTGTTTCTGGTGCTATTCTTTTTATAGATCAGAATACATTCTTCGCTGACTCTGCTAGGAAACAGATTCAGTAATGATGCCGTAGTTCACTGCTTGCTTCTTAGCAAATTGCTCTGTAACTACGCGCTCAATCATGATGCGTTTTGATTCAATCAATGAAACTTGTTCTTCATGCAATAGCAAACAACAGGTTGGTTTGCGCAGCTCCATGTACACATCTTCAAAAAACTCATGCGGCAATTGCGTGCCGACTAAGTTTACAAAATAGCACAGGCGATGTGCCAATGACCAATATAAATCATTTAGATCATCGTGATCAATAATGATTTGAGATTCCTGCAAATCGCTCAGGGCGTTGCTAATATCACGCACGTTTGCCCATAGTTGCGGATCATTTGGATCCCAATAGATTTTGCTGAGGCTTGTTTCCAAGAAACGAATGATTGTTCCGCGTAATGCATCAGCAGACACAGCGCTTTCTTCAGGCGCCACTGCATCTAATAATTGCTCGGCGAGCGTATCAAAAAAGCCACTTGGATCTGCCTTAAATGAATCAAAGTTGTTCAAAAATTCTTGATACAATACTTTTTTCATATCCTGTTTGCGTTGTGCGCGTGTCGTAGATTCAGCAAAGTAGTGATCAACTAAATGGCGTAGTGAGCCAAGAAAGGTTGAAAACTCATAGGCGCTCATATATTCGCAGCCTTTTACCTTTTGACTGAACAATGACAATGTAGCGCGCGCATATTCGCGACCAAATTCCATTTGTTTGCCATGAGTCAAAAACTCGCTTAAGTTTGCCAATGATTCCGGAAGGATTTCTGCCGTATATCGTGGCGAATTATATATCGTGGTAAAAAAGCGATTAATTCCCTCGCGAGTCATCTCGACTGGCTGAAAAAGTGAATCATAATTGGATGGATAGGTTGGAACTGTATTGGCACTCAAAGCACTTGTGCCATAAACTAGTAGTGTCCATACTATACGTGATCGGAAAGTAAGCATAGTGTCTCTCCTGGAAATACATGCTAAATTGATAGTACGATCATAGACGGGAGATTAGATTAAAACAAGTGTCTCCTCTTTGAACTATTTTGTACTACGTAAAGAAATGTGAGAAACAATGGCATTGTACGCCTATCAGGCATACACCAAAGATGGTAAAAAAGTTTCCGGCACGGTAGATGCAAATTCATCAACCGCAGTCCGCGAGCAGCTGACCCGTTCAGGATTATACCCCATCTCAGTCACCACGGCTGTAACTGAAGAATTAACCTTATGGCAGCGCATAAAAAATATTTTCTCGGGCCGAGTAAGCGTCAAAGACAAAATCTTGATGACCAAACAGCTCGCCGTCTTACTTCGCTCCGGTGTGCCACTACTCGAAGCATTTGAATTACTCATTGATCAATTTGAAGGCAGACTGCGCGTAATTTTGATTTCAATCAAAGATCGATTGCGCGAAGGTTCATCACTTGCCGAAGCGCTCGCACAATTTCCGGACGTATTTGATAATGTCTACATACAATTGGTCCGCGCAGGTGAAGCTTCAGGGCGGTTGGAAATTATTTTAGAACGATTGACCGGCTACCTTGAACGTCGAGAAGAAATTACCAGCCGCGTAAAATCTGCCCTCACCTATCCCATGATTCAGCTTGGCTTGGTGTTGCTAGTACTTATAGGTCTCATGACATTTGTGGTACCAACTATTGCCGAACAGTTCCGCCGTGGCAAGAAAAAGCTGCCCGGCACGACTGAATTCCTGATGAACCTATCTGATTTTATTCGTGGTTATTATTTACTGATTATTGCAGCTATTTTGGCCGCCGTGGTACTGTACCGCTGGTGGCGATCGACACCATCAGGCGCACGAACACTTGATAAAATTAAATTAAAGATTCCGATCGTACGATTTTTTGCACGCATGGGCGCCGTCACGCAGTTCTGTCGAACACTTGGCATGCTGATCGAAAGCAATGTAAATTTGGCAGACGCGCTTGATATTGTGTGTAATATTATTGATAACAGAATTTTGGCTGAATCATTAATGCAGGCTCGTGAAAATATTATCAAACAGGGTCGCATAGCCCAGTATTTAAAAGAAACTAATGTTTTCCCACCGGTCGCAATCTATCTTATTAAAACAGGGGAGGAATCGGGTAAACTAGATACCATGCTACTAACGGTTGCCCAAAATTATGAGACCGAGTTAAATGATTACGCAAATGGACTGTCGACCGCCGTCACCCCTATCATGACGGTAGTGATGGGTTTAACAGTAGGATTTATTGTAATAGCAATTGCTCAACCAATGATGCAACAAGCACAACTGGTTGGCGTATAGGAGATGTATGCAAATAAAATCACATTCGGGATTCAGCTTTTTAGAATTAGTTGTCGTTATAGCCATCATGGCTGTACTTGGCGCAATCGCCATACCAACATATATGGCCTTTGCAGAAAAAGCGCGTAAAGGTACTGCCGCAGAAAACATTCGCGTATTAAAAAATGCAATCACGCAATTTAATCTCGACGTTGGATCAAATCCGCGCTCACTGAAAGAATTAGTTGAGCGACCAACTGATGAAGCACGCAAGGCGCGCTGGCATGGTCCATATATTGAAAGTCTTACACCAGATCCATGGGGCAACGACTATGTCTATCGCCTAACCCCTGGTCAAAAAAATCCATTTGAACTGTACTCAACTGGCCCCGCTGGTGAAGAAGGTGAAAAAGAGGCTCGCATTGGTATCGTTAATTAATAGGCACGCGCGCGGCTTCAGCTTCCTCGAACTATTAGTAGTATTGGCCATCATGGGAATTCTAGGAACCATGGTGGCCCCTGCTTTATTGAGCATGCGCAGCGGTAATGATCGTCGCGTATTTGTTTCATCGCTCCAAGTATTAACCCGCCGGGCATGGCAAGAAGCACTTAATTCAAATTTGCCACATCGCATCCGATTTGATTTTAAAAAACATATTGTCATAGCCGAACGTGCCACCGACCAAAAAAATCGCGCTGGCGAAGATGTATGGCAAGAGCTTTCAGATGAATATGTGCAAAGCAGCTTTAATATTCCATCACGCGAACAAATTAAAGATTTTTGGGTCGACGGAACCGATTTGGTCCATGTGCGCGGCATGGATATATACGAGGTGTTCTTTTACCTGTTCCCCGACGGCACTTCACAACAAGTAATTATCAATGTATTTGATAGTGGCGAGAATACCGAATCAGCCGCCGGCAGCAGATTTAGCATGGTGCTTAACCCGATTACTGTACGTTTTACCGAATACCCAACATTCCAAAAGCCATGATGAAAACATTATCCCAAGGATTTTCATTCCTAGAAGTAATCTTCGCCATCGCCCTACTCGGTGCGATCGGCGCCCCAATCCTCATGCTCAATTACAACGTGCTCATCTCAACCGATCGCACAAGCGAACTATCCGAACGAATTATAGTGCTTGAACGAACATTGCAAGAACAATTGCTAGAGCAGGCAACCAAGCCTAAGGAAGGAAGGGATGCCGAAACCAAAAAAAATATTAAGATTGATGAGCCACCCACCGAAATTGTATATGAACGCAACCGAATACCAGAACAATCACAACTAGCAGTGTTTAAAGAAGCGCAGTTGGTAAAAGTTACTGGTTCATGGCAACTAAATACCGGCGGTTCGCGAACTGAATCATTAGTTACCTTTGCCGTCAAACCAATCGAGACTAAAAAATGATTTGGAAGGGAAGAAGCGCGCTCATTCTGAGTTTATCGAAGAATCGAAGCGCGAAAAATGACTTTAATGCACAATCCCCCGGATTATCAGTCCTTGAACTATTGATATCCATAACGCTTGCTGCCTTACTCTCAACATTAATCTTTAATATTTTTTACCAACAACACAACACAATACTCGCGGTAGAGGAGCATGAAGATGTTGATGTCTCAACAGCCGTCGTATTAAGACAACTAGCGCATGATCTTGCTGGCGTATGGCAGCCGATAAGTGTTACTGAAGCTAAAAAAACGGTTGAAAAAGCTGAAGGTGCACAAGAACAAGAAAAAGAAAGCACACCGGTCTCTGGCACCAAAATTCGTGAACTAACATTTAAACCTCTGACAAATGCTTTTGTGGCTACTGAAAAAAACAACCAACTCGATGAACTTACCTTTATTACCGAAAATCCATTGCACCGATTTGTAACGCCGCTGCCCTCCGTACCACCAAAACCGCAAATGGTTCGGGTGATGTATCAATTCAAAGATAAAAAACTGTTACGCAGCGAAGCAGTAGTTAATACAAAAACAGGAGCGCAAGCCACAAAAACACAACCCATTGTGGTGGCAGAAAATATTACGAGCATGGTATGCACATTCATGTACACAACCTCTTCTGATAAAGAGCATGTCTTAAATGAACAATCAAACTGGGATAGCAATTTATTCTTTGCATCACTATTGACCAAGACACAAAAAGAGCAGGATAAAACTGCCAAGCAAAATCCTATTCCAAAAATTCCACCACTGCCAAGCATGGTTAAAGTGCGCATTACCCTATTTGATAAATTGCAACGCCGGCAGCATTCGTATAGTTATTTAATTCCAGTACCCACAGCAACCTTCGCTCATCAGGCAGGCATCACAATATTGCAACCACCAATGCCAAAGCCTAAGGAAAACAATGCACCGCTTGCGCAACTCCGCCAACCAGGCGGAATGCCACAGATATTTGTACGAACCCCACAACGCGCTCAGCTCATGAATAATCTGACAACTGGACTCTCTAAAGCGTTTGGCCTGGCAAAAAGATAAGTTATTTATGCAACAAAAATCAATTTTTCAAACCTATAGCTTATACCTGACAGCGCTCATCCTGAGTTTATCGAAGGATCATAGCGCGCAAGGGAAAGAATCGTATAACAATAATTGATCATGAAAATTAAGATAAATACATCCTCATCAAACGAGCAACCGGGTTACGTCTTCGTGCTCTTCCTCATGCTCATGACCTTATCCATCGCGCTGAGCACACAAATATATAATGAAAATATAGCCCATGTATTGGTGGCGCGAACTATGGTTGATCGTCAAAGGGCAACAACTCTCGCCAATGGCGGTGTTCAACTTGCCATGAGCTCATTATTAACGACCGATACAGGCGAAACGAAGCAAAATCCTAGTGCTCAAGCAAAAGCCAAACAGGGGCCTTCTGTTCAAGTTGCGAGCGGCAAGAAACTACTTGAAAAAATATTACCGGTGCTCAATCGATGGCAGACATTTAAACTTTCGCCACAAGTCGATGGTATTGATGCAACATTAAACATTTGCATCATGTGCGAAGATGGCAAATTTAATCCCAATTGGTTCTTTATCATGCAGGAGCTGAAGCGAACCACTGGCCAAGAATCTGGTTATGCACAAATTAAAAAAGAGTTTGAGCAACGGCTACGAGACGCAGTTGGCTTTGATGTGACCGCAGTGCTCGATAAATTTTTTACAGAAAGAAAAGCACCACTCATTGATATCACCGAACTCTTAGAACTAAAAGAATTTGCTGTGTTTAAAAACAAATTGTTTTATGAGCCGCCTACAAGCGAGCAAAAAGGAAAAGGAACTGTCTATCTACTTGATCTCTTTACTACCGAAGACTGGCTTGGACCAAACTTGAAAATGCGCGAACAAGTAAACCCATGGCTCTTCTCAGATGCCTGGTGCATTATTTTTGGACTACAACGCCCAAAGGCAGGCGATATTAAGGAACGCAAGGATCAGGTTACGGGTTGGCTCAAAGATTTTAAAGATAAGACTAATTGGCCACAAGACTGGGATAAATTACTTAAGCCAATATACCATAAAGATTTTGCTTCCTTGCCAAAGAATATAGACATGCTGTTTTCTACAAACGTGGCACCAACACTTTTTTCGGTTCTCAGTTATGCCACTGTTGGTTCTATAACCCAGCGTCTATATGCGGTATTTCAATTAACTGGCAAGCCTGAAGAGCCATTTGTAATCAAAAAAATGTATTGGTTATAGCCACTAAGTTTGAAAAAGTTGCAGATTCTGGAAGACTCTTGCTATCTTAATCTGATAAATTAAATATCTATTTGTACCTATCAGGTATAATTAAGGATGAGTTAGATTCCTAATAAAAGGACGTACGTTGCAGATAAGAGCTGAAACTACCGTCGGTATTTTCGTAGCCGCGGCACTCGCCGTATTTTTCTACATGACGTTCCAAGTCGGCGTATTCCGACTTGATTGGCGTGACTATGTTCCATATGTCATTTATTTCAAAGATGTTTCCGGATTACAAAAAAAAGCAGAAGTTAAGATTGCTGGTGTCAAAGTCGGTTGGGTTGAAAATGTCGAATTGGTGCCTAATGAAGAGCGCGCCAAAGCAGATATCATGGTGCATAAAAAATATGAGTTACACAGCGATGCCTATGCCGTTGTTCGACAAGAAGGTCTGTTGGGAAGCAAATATTTAGAAGTTGTTCCTGGTGATCCAATGCTTCCAGGCCTTCAATCAGGCGATAGTCTTTCGCGACCTGGCAAACCTCCGGTAAATATCGATGAGCTATTCCAAAAGTTCAATGTAATCGCTAGCAACGTTGAAGATATTACGAGTTCGCTAAAGGACGTTATTGGTTCTGAAGAACGTGATCAACTGCGCATGATGATGAACAACTTCGAAATGGCAGCTTCACGATTAGCAGACGCTTCCGAATCCATTGATCGCCTGGTCACCAAAAATGAAGATAATCTATCTGGCATTGTAAGTAACTTTAAAGAGTTCACCTCCGAATTACGTACCGGCTGGCCAAATATCCAGAATCGCGTTGAAGATGCTACAGCGTCAGTAAACCAGTTCGCTACCAAAATGGTTACCACAGCAGAAGCTATTGAAGATGCCGCCACCCAAGCTCGCGATTCAATTCGCAGCTTTGGCGATGTAGCTGATAAAATAAATGAAGGCCGGGGATTGATCGGTAAATTGGTAACAGAAGACGAGACATATAACGATATCCGAACTGCCGTCTCTGGGCTCAAAAACTATTTTGCAAAAGTTGAACGGCTAGGCGTAGTATTTGATGCTTATTCAGAAATGATGTGGGGCCCAGCAGAAAGTTTCCGCGACCACCTTGACCGCCACATAAAGAAGCGTGATGCCAAAGGATATTTCGGCTTCCGTATTCACCCGACCGAAGACCACTTCTATATATTACAGGCAGTTGCTACACGTAAAGGGCATGTTGACCGTGTCATGCAATTAACACGATTCTCAACGGAAGTCGGTTCTTATCCAGATATGGATGCCTGTATTGGCGTACCACCAACTATTGATCTACAAAATACGACAACAAAAGTACAATTATATGACCCAGCCGCTCGTGAAGTGACAACCATCCGCCGTGGAGGATTGTTGAAATTTAACTTACAGATGGCGAAAATCTTCAAAGATGTTGCATTCCGTTTCGGCTTATTTGAAAACAGTGCTGGTATGGGCTTCGATTACGATATTCCTTTCCGCTCTGATCGATTCCGTTGGATCACCAGCTTTGAAATGTTTGACTTCTTTGGCGATGATCGTATCAACGACCAACGTCCTCACCTGAAATGGTTGAACCGTGTCTTCGTCTATAATAACTTCTATATGGCCTTTGGTGCTGATGACTTTATCAGTAGGCACAATGCTAATGCCTTTGCTGGATTTGGCTTACGCTTTGCCGATGATGATATAAAATATCTAGCTTCTAAATTCAGCTCGGTTACCACAAGCGTTCAAGCTTAGATCATTGGCATACCATTTGCTGAGCTGAGTAACTAATATCTCATCGCGTTCAATAGCTTTTTTGGTCGCCACGATATGTTCTTCATTCATGCCGCATAACCAAGAAAGATATAGCCGTTGTGCCCAGGTGGTCTTGGTGAGCGAACTCTTCAACTGTTGTAATTCCTGATCAATCGCTTCTATAATTCCTGGAATAGAACTCTCTTTGGATATTGATCTCTTCATAGCAAATGCTGCATCATAGGCCATCATTTCGCCAACCTGCTCAGGCGCCAAAGCGCCAAGCTCAACCGTAGATAGTTCCCCCCGTTTCCAGTTATGCCAGGCATGGGGGCTATTGAGCAGCTCATCATTGTTTGTTTTGAGCGCATAGTAAACGACGCCAAGGCCAACAGTTGCTAGTCCGGCAATACCAACTGCTTTTTTACCAAACATGCTCTGACCGCCAAGCTGCCCATCCCAACTTCTATCGCGCCGCCATGGCTGCCTAGGCGTCCTTGAGTTTTGAGTTGGGTTGGCGTTATTGCTTGAAGAACTATCAGTACGCGAATTAAGGTCACTGCCATTTTGTTCCCCATCCAGTGTTTCTGTGCCGAAGTTTGTAGATGAGTGATCGCCAAAATTAAGGGGCATAATGGGTTTCACATTAATATTAATGGTCGGGCTGGTTTGGTTGTGATAGTTGGGTTGAAAGGAGGCGGACGTAGTATTTTGCGGATTGGCATGTGCCTCGGGTGCGTTTGTTGAATCATACTTGGGTTGTTCTACGGCGCTATTGCTACCACGATTCATTGAGGCCGCCACACCCAAGCCTCCTACTGCGGCGCCAACGCCGGCCGCACCAATGATTGGAAGTACTCCAGCCGCAAAGGTATATATTGGGAAAAGTAGTAATGAATATAGGATACATCGTGTGCACATGGGATCTCCTTTTTTAGACATGGACATTGAGCATAATAGTAAGAAGCAAAAGAATGGCGGAAGGGTTGGTGCAAAAATGACTACGTTTGCTACTCTGTTCCTACATTTTCGAGCACAAGGGACACTATGTACGTACTTTATATAAGTTTATTAGCCATTCTAGCTACCTTTACCGGCTGTCAGCACAGCCATCCCGTGAAGGCCAAAAACCGCCCGGGGCAGAAGGTTGAACGCGCCGAAAAAGAAAATCAAAAAATAGCTACCGGCAAAACGGCAAAGGAACGGCAGAAACAGCGCTTTGCTCACGCAAAAAAAGAAGAACCATTCCTCCGCTCAATTAAAGAAATGAATTTTGACGAGCTCAAGACAACCAAGATCCATGCTATTGCCAACGGTAATAATGACCGGGTACTTGCCATCCTCAAGCGTATGATGGCAACCGCTACGGATATTGAAGAGTTAAGAGATGTGCGTATTGAATTAGCCGACTACTCATTTGATAATGGTGATCTTGAAGAAGCAGCAGCCCAATATGATGACTTCATTAGTTTCTACCCGGGTAGCGAACTAGTTGAATATGCAAAATACAAACTGATCTTGTGCACCTACTATCAAACATTAGATGCTGATCGTGATCAGTCCAAAACAAAGCAAACAATTCAACAAGCGCAACAATTTTTAGCGCATAATGATTATATAAATTATCAGTCGGATGTTGGCGCCATCTTCAAGCTATGCCGCAACCGTTTATTTGAAAATGAAATTGGCACATTTAATTATTATCTAGAACGCCACAAACTTGGTGCCGCGGAAGCCCGCCTGGAACAAATAAAAACGGCCTTTGCCGAATCACGTTTTAATCCAACCGTTCTTTCTCTAGAAATCCAACTTGCTCAATTACAAGGCAATAGTTCCCTGTGCGAAGAAAAGAAGCTAGCGCTCGCAGCCATCGATGTAGAATTAGCAAAACGAGCTATAGAAGGTCAACGCATCGATGCCAAAACTACTCCTGAAGAAGTAAAAGAAATTTTGGTCGCGCACGGTCTTGATACGGGCAACGTTCCTGAAGGCTTTACAAAAGCGTTCACGCAGCTGTTTTAGATAGATTCGGATTGAAAAATATGAAGTTAGACGAGCACACCAACCAAGATATTCCGCGCTAGATAAAACAGAACTACCGCAAACAATATTGCATCAAAGCGGTCCAGCAAACCACCATGGCCAGGCAGTAATGACCCCGAGTCTTTCACATGCGCCAATCTTTTAATTGCTGATTCAAATAAATCTCCCGCCAATCCCAATGCGCAGGTCAGCGCAACAATTACGACGCTCAATACAACATCAATTGCTGGTGCCACATCAAGCACATAGCAACGAATCCAATATACGGCATAAAAGAAAACTAATGCCACGATACATCCGCCAGCCACGCCCTCCCAGCTTTTGCCGGGGCTAATAGCTGGCGCAATTTTTACCCGGCCGATCAGAGAGCCCAGTAAATAACTACCTGTATCAAAGGTCCAGATAATTGAGAAAAGGTAAATAAGTAGATGGCGGCAGGCCAGATTCTGATTGAGCAAGATAAGAAACAAGATTGGTACGATGGGATATGCCGGCGTAAGCAATACGAGAAACTTATTGCCAGCAGAAAGTTTGTACCATTCGTGCACCATGATGATACCGGCTATTGCTATCAGCAATGAAAAAAACAGTGGCGGAAGAAAAAAAAAGATGCCCAAAACCACCATGCCAAAGAAAAGGCCTGTTAGTGAGCGGAGATATAAATCAGTTAATGTCTTCATGATGGAATTAGATTAGCTGCAATTTTGGTTTATTAAAAGTTTTTTCTATTTGATCATATAGCTGGTCTAGCGCTTTGATCCTTCGATCCTTCGATAAACTCAGGAGTAAACTCTTCGACTTGGGGATTTTGTATCGAAGGACTACAGGCTGAGCCTCGTCGAAGCCTCAGGATGAGCGCTATTTAAGTCATTTTCAAGAACAAGTTGATAATAAACGCATTTCTTCATACCAGAACAGCACAAAAGCCAATTACCGCCGCTTAATATTGCGATTTCACGCACCGTCATGTTAAAACAATAGTGTGACAATAGCATGCAACCTAACAAATTAAAAAAGGATCGTAATGAAATTGAACCTACGTCTGGCACTCAGCCTTCTTGTGATTCCACTCATTGCCTTTGCAAAAGATAAAGATACCGATTACGCAACCGGCAAAACATTTTTTAGCGTAAACCCACAATATTCAACCGGTCGGCCTGAGCATTTTAGCTTGTATCGCCGCGAACGCATGAGGGCCCGTGAAGATGGTATTCAAGCCTCAATGCAAGCAGTTGTTTTCGGCGGTCAATCAATAAATAAAAGTGGTCTGGCCAAATATTTTTTACCTTTCCAAAAAGAAGCTCTTGTTGTAGCTGAAGGTCCAAATCCACAACCGACTGCGGGCGTATTTATTGGCGGATCGTCCGGTTTCAAAGCAGATGCTTATGATCTTCTTGCCAGCAATTTCAATATTGCAACGACTGATCGCAATTTCCAAAGCACCATAAAAATACGACCAGAACAAAGCTATGTCGGCGGTGCACTCAATTATCGCCAAGGCGGACTTTGTGGCTGCACGAATGGCGGATTATGGTTCGATATCACCCTTCCGGTTGTTCATGTAAAAAACAAAGTTCATCTTGAAGAACGAGTAACTAGTAGTGGCACCCCATTACCAGGAACTGCCGTTGATATGCGAGCGGCATTTATGAATCCAGCTTGGAAATATGGAAAAATTGCACCATGTGGCAGAGGTAAAACGGCGGTGGCCGATGTAGAAATTCGCCTTGGCCGTGATTTCTCACATGGCGATGCCTGCTGGCTTGATACCTTTGTTGGGTTCATTATTCCTACAGGAAACCGTCCTGAAGGCAGATACATGTTTGAACCAATTGTTGGACGCAACCATCATTGGGGTATTATTTGGGGTGGTGCCGGTGCATTCCGCTTGTGGGAAAATTGTAATGGCCAATCAAATATCTTCTTAACAGTTGATGCCAACAATAATTATATGTTTGAAGGGCGCGAACGCCGCTCATTTGATTTGTGGGATAAACAATGGAGTAGATATATCAATGTATTCACCGATATTAATGCCACCAGCACCATGCCCGGTATTAATGTGCTCACCCAAAAGATGAAAATCAAACCTCATGGCCTGTATCAATTTAATGCAAGCCTCGTATTTACCATGAATGAACATTTCCAATTCGAAGTTGGTGATCATGTGTTCTTCCGCCAAGCTGAAGAAGGTCGCCTATGCGGGCCATGGCAATTAGGGCCTGCAATTGCTGGTAATAGCATGGCGCCACCGCAACGCAGTATGAGTAATGCATCCATGAAGATGTGGAATTACGGCTTAATAGAAAATGATGCCGACATGGGTGACCTACATACCATTCCAGCGGAAGATACCCCAGTGTTTAGACCAATTACTGTATGTGATCTCAATCTGCAATCTGCGCTTCATCCATTCTGCGGTGGGCATACGGTCTACGGTACATTTGGCTATCAAAGCACTTGCGAATACCCGTGGTTTACCGCGGTAGGCGCGAGTTACCAATTCGGCGCTGATAATGCATTGCTGCGTCGTTGGTCAGTTTGGGGCAAAATTGGAATATCTGTATAAAGAATACAATAATCAGAAGACACTTAACCGCGCTCATCCTGAGTTAATCAAAGAATAAAGCGCGAGCCAAGCTAACTTAACAGGAGTTTTACAGTGAAGAAAATTTTCCTTCTATTACTTACCACATCACTTAGTTTATATGCAGATACCTTGCAACAAATTAATGGTTATGTAGATGCAGGAGATCTTAATAGGGCCATTGCGCATGTCGGAGATGTAACGGGCATGCAACGTTCAACTATTTTAAACAATGTAATTGATCATTGGTCACCAACAGCGATGCCACAATTAGCGCGCGATATAAAAGATGCAGCAACTAATTGGCTAACATCTGCCGAAGCACAAAAAATTTTCGCGGCGGTTAACGAAAAAGTAAAAGCTGTTGGCGCCATTCGCCGCGGTATGCCTGGCCAACCTGGCCAACCCGGTGCAGTGCAGCCAGTCGTTCAACCGGTAGCACAACCAGTGCAACCTGCACAACCTTTGGCACCAGTTCAACCTATTGTACAGCCAGCAGTTCCTCCAGCTCCACCATTGGTACCGCCTGCTCCGCCGTTAGTGCCAGCAGCTCCGGCAGGGGCGCCGAATGTAGCGCCGGCTCGACCAAAACCAGTAGGACCCGGCGGAATACTTAAATCTATTTTGCCCGCGCGCGGCGAAACACCAATTGCTGATTACTACCAACTCGCAATTGGCCGCTATGATGGTTCGATACGAAATGGAAACATCTCAGATGCAAAATTGATCCTGGGCCGGCTCATTACCGAAATTGGAAATGATGAAAAAAGTCTTGGTGAAACAGAATACGGCGAACTCACTACCGAACTCAGATTGCGTGGATTGTATCCGCTTGCAAATCTAAAGGCATCATATGGCAATGGCCAAGCACGAGTACTTACGGCAATGCAACAATACTACTTAGAAGTTGCAATACCCGCCTTTGATCAATTCATCAAAGATAATAACGCTGACGGTGCCGCAATGTTATTAGGTGATGTAATTATCCAAGAAATTAAGGATGCCAATATATTTGAAGCAAATCAGTTACAACTGGTTGGTTTACTTAAGCAGTTGCGCGATAGAGGTCTGTATCCAATTACAACCCTCTACACAACGGCTGAATGTATTCGCGAGATGAAAAAACAGCCGGGCTCTTCACTAGCTGGTTGCATAAAGAAAGCGGCAGCAGCCCCAATCACCAGACCAACAGAACCACTAGCTCCTAAACAAGTTGTTGATCAATTTGCACTTGACGCTGCGAAACTTATCGGCGAAGGCAACTTTACTGGCGCATTAAAAGCGATTAGCGCAGCTAGAATTGGCAACCGCAAACTATTGCTCTTGCAGATCATTGATAATTGGAGCACGGCAAAGAACACGCTAACTTCAAAAGATATCAACGAAGCGGCAACAAACCTTTCTTCGCTTGATAAAATCCAAATCGAGCGAAGCATGGCGGCAGTGGAGGAAGATCCAAACGCTGCAACAGCCTTCTCGTTCATTGGCAGCGGTGAATATGGCCAAGCATTCATATTGTTAGCCAGCATAAAGAAGGAATATCGTTTGCCGGTATTTCTACAAATACTCGATATGTGGCGAGATAAAACGAAACCAGCTAACGGCACAAAACTGCCTGCACCTATTACCATCGAAAGAATAATGTATACCAGAGTAGATTACGGCAGCATGCGTGCACGTGCAGGCATGTTACTTACAGGTGCTGATCTCGAATGGGCAAATAAAGTTCTTGAATCAATAAAAAAGTCTGAATAACAACGGTTAGGCATGCTGTTCCTAAAGCAGCATGCCTCTGTTTGTCAATTTACTGTATCTGCTACATAAAAGTGGCAATACGCAAACATAATGTTGCAATAATTACTACTGAATTGTTAAAAATTAGATTATGAGTCAAACGAGTTTGACGTCGTTCCCGCTTCTCCATAGCCTTGAAGTAGTGGGCAGCACGTCAGAACAACACAAAAAGGGTGTATGAGCACCGAAAAGAAAGGATTCCCCATGACAATGAAACGTTTTCTAAGCATCGGATTGCTTCTACTTCCGTTTGCTGCAGTTGCAGATGACGATCATCACTCAGATAATACAACCGGAAAAACTTTTTTCTCGGTTAACCCACAATACTCAACTGGCCGACCAGAGCATGTAAGCTTTTATCACACTGATCGCATGATGGCCCGCACGGATGGTATTAAAGGATCTTTCCAAGCGGTTGTTTTTGGTGGTCAATCGACCGATCCTGATGGATTGGCTAGATATTTTTTCCCATTCCAAAAAACTTCTTTGGTAATTGCTGAGGGTCCAAATCCAATACCTACACCTATTGCTCCGCCACCACCAGAGCTTGGGATTAATGATCTTTTCACAGGCGGATCACCTGCATTTAAAAGCGATAGTTATACATTACTAGCGCAAAATTTTAACATCGAAACCGCGGATCATAATTTCCAAAGCCGTATCACCATTCGTCCAAAACAAACATTTGTTGGCGGCGCATTGAACTATCGCCAAAGTTTAGAGCCGCATCGCGAAGATAAAGGTTTTTGGTTTGATTTCACCTTGCCGATTCTGCATGTAAAAAATAGTGTGAATTTGGAAGAAAAGGTAACCTCAAGCTCAGATCCATTACCGGGAACATCGAAGAACATGAGAGCTGCTTTCATGAATCCAGCATGGAAGTATGGCAAAATTGCACCGTGTGGCCGAGGCAAAACCGGCGTTGCAGATCTTGAAATTCGCGTTGGCCGTGATTCATTACGCGAAGCTGCTGTTCGTTATGGCGGTTTCTTTGGTGTAATTGTTCCTACTGGCAATCGTCCTCATGCTCGATTCCTTTGGGAACCAATTGTTGGTCGTAACCATCACTGGGGTATTATTTGGGGCAGCCAATCAACCTTTGATTTGTGGGAAAACGAATCAGCCACTTCACACATTAAACTTAACCTCGATATAAACAACAACTATCTATTTGAAGGTGATGAACATCGCTCATTTGATTTGCGCGATAAGCAATGGAGCCGCTACATTAATCTGTATGCTGATTCACGCGCTACCACCACAATTCCTGGTATCAACGTATTAACGCAAAAAATGAAGATTCGTCCGCATGGTACATATCAAATCAATTCAGGCTTTGAATTTGATTGGGGTTGCCATTTCATGGTTGAAGTTGGTTCACAGTTATATGTGCGTCAAACTGAAGGTGGGCGACTTGCTTGCCCATGGCAGGAAGGCCCTGGTATTGCAGGTACTTCTGCAGCTTATGGAAATACTGTGCTTAATTTTAATCTGCCTCCAGCTGTTCCGGCTACCAGAACCCAAAGCAATGCCACCATGCATACATGGGACTACGGCATGATATCTGATGACTTTGATCAAGCACAGCCATTCTATACCAACCAATCGAATGCATTACATGATGCATTTATCTTCAAGCCGATTAAGTTTGCTGATCTAGACTTACGTTCTGCTTTCCACCCAACATGTGTTGGTCACACGATCTATGGAACATTAGGCTGGCAAGATATGGATGCATGCTATCCGTGGGTTGCAGCACTCGGTGGTAGTTATCAATTTGGTACGGATAATACCGTGTTGCAGCGTTGGTCTCTATGGGGCAAATTCGTACTATCCATTTAAACTTTTTTGACTATAATCAAATTACATAACGTAATTTTTGGGCCTCTTCATTTGAAGGGGCCCATTTTTGAAAGGATCATGATGAAAAGAATTATTACCGCTAGTTTGCTCTTTATGGCGTGCGCAATATATGCATACACAGAAGAACAGATGGAAGAGATGCTTGAAGCTGGCCAAGATATGGTCGTATATGAATGGCTGAATCGTCCGAAGGCAAATCCAGCTGCGAAACCAGCTCGACCAAAACAAAAGAAGCAATCAAAACCAACAAAAGACGCTTCGACTGATCAATCAAATGCTCAGCCTTCAACACAAACGTCAGATCAAACAAATAACACTGAATCATCATCAACAGATTCGGCAGCTCCAAATGCATCGCAAGAATCTTCTGAGCAAACCGGGGAACCAGTTGATAGCCAATCAGATAACACGCAGGCTAACCAAACGGATACCGGATCAATTGATTCGGCCGATGAAATCATATCAGTTGAATTCATTGAATCGAATAGCGAACTTATTTCATTAATAGAATCGGAGAACTCACCAAGCGAAGAGATAGTTTCCGAATCAGTTGAGATAACGCCAGAAGAAAACCAAGAAGCTGTTGATCAAAGTGCTCCTGCGACCATGCCATCAACGCAGTTATTTGGCATGTATCAAGGCCTTATTGATGACTATGATATTTTTGTAGCTGAAGGCAGCATCAAAAGTCTTAAGAAGGCTGTAGGCATTTTAAAACAGCTCGCTACCACATTCAAAGATGATGCTGATATGATTGAAAATGATACTGATCTACATAATGCATTAGTGGAAAAGAAATTATATCCACGATCTGCATTAAGAGCGCAACAAACCAAACTTGAAAATCGAATAAAGAAATTGCAAACAAAACCAGGTGTGCTTGGTTGGATTGCAAGTTGGTTCCGTAAATAGATTAATCGTTAAACAGTAAGAAGGAGAGTTAGTATGAAGTTAAATAAACAATTACTTATCGCCCTGGCCATAATGCCAGTCGCATTGGTAGCCGAAAGTCATTCGGATGATAGCTCATCCAAAACATTCTTTTCAGTAAATAACCAGTATTCAACCGGTAGCCCAGAGCATTTGAGCTTGTACCGATTTGATCGCATGCGCGAAAAAGAAGATGGCTGCCGAGCCTCGTTTCAAGTTGTTGGCTTTGGTGGTCAATCAACCAACAAACACGGATTGGCACGATATTTTTTCCCGTACCAAAAAAGTTGCTTGGTAATAGCTGAAAGCCCAGATCCAAATCCTATGGAAGGCGTATTTATTGGTGGATCACCATCATTTCAAAATAACACCTATGATTTGCTGGCACGCAATTTCAATATCGAAACCACCGATCACAACTTTGAAAGCAAGATCAGTATTCGGCCAGAGCAAACATACGGTGGCGCTGCATTAAACTATTCTCAATATATTTCTCGTTGGCACGATCAAGGCCTTTGGTTCGATATTACTCTTCCTGTAGTACATGTGAAAAACAAAGTAAATTTAGATGAGCGTGTCACGAGCAGCAGCACGCCACTCGCAGGTAGTTCGGCCAATATGCGCGCAGCATTTATGAATCCTGCCTGGAGGTATGGCAAAATAGCTCCTTGTGGGCGCGGAAAAACAGGCGTTGCCGATATAGAAGTACGCATTGGTTTGGATATGGTCCACAAATGCGTTTGCAATTATGGCGGATTTATTGGCTTTATTGCACCAACAGGCAATCACCCTTCGGCTCGCTATCTCTTTGAGCCTATGGTCGGCCGTAATCACCATTGGGGTATTATTTGGGGTAGTGAATCCACATTTGAACTTTGGGAAAGCGAAGATGCAGAATCACGCCTTCGTATGAGCATTGATCTTAATAATAATTATCTGTTTGAAGCCACTGAGCGCAGATCATTTGATTTACGGGATAAATCATGGAGCAGATACATTAATCTTTTTGCTGATTCAAGAGCAACCACCACCATTCCAGGTATTAATGTGCTCACACAAAAAATGAAAATTAAGCCTCATGGTATCTATCAAGTAAATTCTGCCTTTGTATTTGATTGGGGCGAACACCTTCAGTTTGAAGCTGGCGCACATTTATTCTTTCGCCAAGCTGAAGAAGGTCGCCTATGCGGCCCATGGATCGTAGGACCGGGGATTGCGGGCACCAAACCTGCCACTGCTACTCCTGCAACGAGCATGAGTAATGCCACCATGCATATGTGGGATTATGAATTGATTGGTGATGATGCTGACATGCATAGCGGCAATTTGCATGTTGATGTTGCTGCCAATATTCCAGTATTTAGACCAATTCGCGAATGTGATCTTAATCTACAATCAGCGTTGCACCCATTCTGCGGCGGCTGGTCATTATATGGCACAACAGGATACCAAAATCTTGAATCAAATTATCCGTGGCTTGCAGCCATCGGCGGCGGCTATCAATGGGCTGATGATAATGCATTGATGCATCGCTGGTCACTCTGGGGCAAATTATCGGTATCGATATAGCATTATTAGTTAGAAAGACAATTGCAAAAATAAAGCGCGTCTCTAGGTCAAGGGACTTTAGACGCGCTCATCCTGAGTTGATCGAAGGATCAGAGCGCGAATGGATCAAGCGTTCGCAGTTGTATAATAAATTACATCATTTAATGGGGAGTATTATGAAGCAACTTGTCCTATTTTTCATGTTAATAACAATTCACGGCATACAACTCAGTGCCGCCGGACAAAAAAAATCCGGCCGCTTCACGCCAACCTTACCGTCCATACCCGAAGAATCACAAGAGCTAACAAATCCGGTTCCGCAGTCGGAAATTCCTGCAGCTGAAACTAAAAAGCAAAAGGATGCTCTCACAACTAAAGAGGCAAAAACAGAAACCGAAGCACGTACGATTCTAAAGGACGCCTTGCCCAAAGATGACGTTACTGCTGTTTCTACCATACTGAATCAATTTCCCGCTCTGCTAAACAAGCCATTGCATAATGGAGCCTCCTTACTCAACCTTGCCGCCGATCGTGGAAAAAAGAATATCGTGAACTATCTATTAAGCCTAAAAGACATTGAAATTAATCAGAGAGACACTGATCACATGACTCCATTAATGTGGGCAGCCAAGCAAGGTGAAACAGAGATTACGACCAATCTCCTCAAGCATGGCGCAGATCCTAAGCTGACCGATCGATTTGGCAAAACAGCCTCGTATTATGCTGGCCAGGCTGGCTTCCCCAAGCTCAAAAAGCAGATCAATGAGTTCACTGCAAGCACATCAACAAACTGATTACATAGTCAATTTTATCGTCTAATCAAAAAGGACCTTTATGCAACAGAGGGCCCTTTTCTTGTTTTTCCCCCACAAAATCCATTACAGTAAAGTTAAAGAGGTAAAAAAAGGGAGCCATGAAGAAAATTTTAATGTTCGCATTCCTATTCGCAACAGCACAAACAACTCTGGCATCGGTCGCAACGGCCACAAATCTGGTTAATGCTGGCAATCTTGCTGCGGCAATACAGGAAATAAATCGCATCCCAAAAGAACAATGGCAGGACAAAAAACAGTTGCTGCTAAATATAATTAAGCATTGGGACCCGGCTTCGCAACCCGAATTAACAAATCTCCTGCTCAATTCCGCACGACAAAATTTAACAGCCGGTCATTCGCAAGAAGTCTATCAACAACTACATAACAAGGTCCCATCAATTCCTGCAGCACCGCCAGTCCCACCAGAAGGTCTGGCCCCCGTCGTAGCTGCTGGTGGTCGAATGCCAACCGAAAAAGAATTGGCCGAAGAAATTGCGCGGCGCAACGCACAGGCATTGCAAGAGCAAATCACTCAGCTGCAACAACAAATAAAAATGCTGCAGAAACAGCTAGACGATGAAAAAGTTGCGCATGCCGAAGCAGAAAAAGCCAAAAAAGCACTGCAAGCCGAGTTGAATACTGTGCGTGATCAATTAGCAGCTGAAAAATCTGCACAGATCAAAGCCGAAAATAGAATCACTATCCTGCAGGGCCAATTAGATAAGGAAAGAACGGCTCGCATTGAAGCAGAACAAGAAATAAAAGCGCTTGAAAATGAAGTGCAGCGCCTAAAAGACCTGCTTGCCAAAAAACCACAACTCACAGCAACAGGACCGGCAGTAATTACACTGCCTCCAACCAAACCACAACTCACGCAAACGGAACCGACTGTAGTTACCATTACGCCAGAAGAGAAAAAAGAAAAAGAAGAAAAACTGGCAGCATCAAAACCAGAAGTTATTACAATTCCTCCCACAAAGCCCCAACTTAGGCCAACAGGACCAGCAGTAATTGCAGTGCCTCCAACCAAATCACAACTCACGCAAACGGGACCGACTGTAGTTAGCCTTTCACCTGAAGAGAAAAAGGAGAAAGAGGAAAAATTGGCAGCATCAAAACCAGTTGTTACTGCAATTCCGCCAACAGAACTTGGACCATCTGGCACAAGAGTGACTACTATTCTTCCAATGCCACAGGTTGTAGAACAGGCGCTTCCGCAATTACATCACGGAACTCTAGTCCAGGCGCCTCATCCTGGGATAATTACCACAGTTCCAGCAACGGCGGTCGAAGCGCCAGCACACATAGTAATACCAATGCCAGAAAGATCTGCGCCAACACGCGCAGCAAAGCAAGCTGACCAGTTAATTGAGCAAGCCATTGGCATGAAAGCTGCATTGGATAAGAAGCAGCAATTGTTTGTAAAGCATTTAAATGACGCAGCCTTTGATGCGCGTATCGCAGAAAACTACCGCAAACAAAATGCTGATTTGCAAAATTCTCTTGCAGCGTTGCAATCTCTACTCGCACAAATAAATACATTGCTACCAGCTGGAACACGAACAAAACTTGATGAAGAGCGCATAGAAATCCTGAGCAGCGCTATCCGTGATTTAAAGATACAAATAGATAAAAATGGCTTGCTTATAAATAAGCATTTTACATTGTAAAAATGGGAATAATGAGATGCGTAAGTTTTTAATTATTATTGGGCTCATGTTAGCATCTTCTTCGGTGCATGCATCAGTTGCTACTGCAACCAATCTCATTAATGCTGGCAATCTTCCCGGCGCCTTAGATGAAATAGGTCGGCTGCCGCGCACCCAATGGTCGCAAAAAAAACAGTTACTCTTCAACACTATTAACCACTGGAATCCTGCTCAACAACCAGAACTTGCAAAAACGATAAACAACGTCGCGCGTGCCAACCTAACCGCCGGTCATGCGCAAGAAGTATATCAACGCGTAGCCAAAGCAGTTAAAGCCCAAGGGCAGGCCGCAGTTGAGCAACGGCAGCCGCAAACCCCATCGCAACCTGTCGCGCCGCCTCCAAGCCCTATCATTAATGAAATATTGGAAGATCCAAACATACCGCAAGATGTGCGCAAGCAAATTAATCAAATGCCGGCAGATCAGCGCGTTCAATTAGAGAATGCTCTCAATAGTTTTGCAAATGAAAATCAATGGACAAACTCTCCGGTAGTTCGCGGGCTTCTTGCTGGCGTTGGCGTTCTTGGTCTGCGCTGGCTTTGGAATTGGTTTCAAAATTGGCGAGTCGGTGCAGCAGCTCCACCAGGAGGTATATCATCTGGCCCCCTCCCAGTACCGCCTCTTAAACCTCAGGCAGATGCCGCAGCCTTAAAACAGGCATTAGATGACCTAGCAAATGAAAGGGCCGCACATGCTGTCTGCCAACAACAATTAAGAGAGTTTCAGGCAATTCCCGGTGGTCCGCAATTGCCTACTGCTACAGATATGAAGCGCTGCCAAGATGAATTAACGGCGGCACAACTCGCCCGAAAAAATTGCGAAGAAAAGTTGCAAATGCAAATAGATCAATATGAAAAGGAGCACAAAGGTCGCCTTGAGGCTATCGCTGAGGCTGATAAATTCCGTAGAGACATAGTTGGTATGCGCGGCAAAATGGGCGATATGGAAAAGGAACTTACAAAGTTACGGGCGGAATCTATAACGATACCTGCCCTAAAACCTATGCCAGTTCCTGCACCATCACCAAAATCTTCGAGGCCCACGGAACTAGAACCTGCACCAACGCCATTGTTCCATTATCCTAGCCAATGGGTCACGTGGTTCAGCCTTCAATTTAATCGCTTCAATAAAGCAGTAGCCGCGGGTACGTTAAATGACCTGAGAGAAGCTATATCAGAGTTACATGTTATCGAACATAACACACAGGATGTGCCTTCGATGATACAAATCATTGAGAATAATCCTACACTGCGTACGTTCTTGGTAAACCAAGGTTTTTATCCAGCCAAAAATTTATATGAACGGAAAGAAGATCTTGCCGCGCGTACGCTTGCAAAGCTTAATGAGCTCATCAAAAAAACATCCCGCTCTCAGGATGATTTTGAGAAAGATATTAATACAGTCATCGCAAGTGAACAACCGATTACTTCGCAAATGCAGAAACTCTATCAAGATGATTATAAAGAGGCGCAAGAAGGAATCGCAATCATATCCGGCTTCTTGGATGATATAGAGAAGTATTTATCTCCCACATCACCAGCAAATAGTAAGCTTTTGGATGAACTTAAAACCAAGCTTTCGGAGTTGCGCGCCCAATTAAAGAAAAATAATGGTTTGTTGAACCGTTTAGGCAAGCGAACCTCAGAGGCTGGAAATGGGAAAACTGTTCGACCGCCTCAAAAAGAGATAAAAGAACGGGAAGAAAAAGAGGGAGCTGAGGCATTACCTCCTGGGCTCCAGCGCGCCTTGGCCAAGAAAGAAAAGAAAAATGAAGAAATGATACTTCCACTTGGGCCAAGTGCCTTTGCACATTTTGTAGCGGAACGCAAAGATCGAATTGTAAAAGGGTACCCGCATCTAATAGAAAGATATAAGGCAGCCATCGCAAAACAGCCACAGTCAATGGAAAATTTGGTTGAGGCCAGTAAGCACCTCATGTATATACAACGCACAATGAGTTATCCTGAGATTATTGCGGAACTAGATAAACAACCAGATGTTAAAAAACTTCTCACCCAAGAAGGTTTCTATCCCCTGAATGTACTTCAAACAAAAACGAAACAACTAGTAACTCGAATAGTCGAAATGGCGAATTCCCAGGCTGATGCGATTAGAAAAGAACAAGACGTCCTTAGAAGAGCGCTCGATAAAATAGTTGCTAGCACCGAACCGATCACACAAAATGAAATTTTTGAATACACAGCAATGGATGCAAAAGTGCGTAAGGCCGTTACCAGATTGCAAAATGCTATTGATAAGTTTAAACCTTGGGTTCCAACAGAATTATCACCGTTTTCTGACACAGGACTAACAATGATTCCTGGCGGCACGGAACTCATCGCTAAGCTAAAAGGGCTTCAAGCATCATTGAAGAAAAATGAAACAGCCTTAGATCAATTAAAGAAACGTGAAGAGTAAAATCATTCGCACAAAAAAGCGGGCCCAAGTTTTTATACTCAGACCCGCATTTTTTAGCATATAGCCACAACCTATTAAGCGATGGCATATACGAAATCAATTACCGCTTATGGAATCGCCGATACGTTATGCGCGAAGGTTATTACCGGTGGATTTGCATACGTATAGGTACCGGTTGAAACTTGAATATTTAATGTCGCGAGCGGATTACCTCCATTAACTTTAACATTATAATTCTGATTCGGTCCGGTGAAAGCCGAAGCAAGCCCATTATTATATGCGTGGTTGCTTTCAAAGAATGATTGGGTAGGAACAGTAGAATCGGTAAACCCTTCAAAGCTGTTGTTGTCAGCCCGACAGTTTCTCACAACACACCTAGAACCTCCGTCAAGAAAAAAGCCGCGGTAGTTTTGTTCGGCTATACAAGAATCATAAACATTACCGAAGTTGTTAAAAACTGTGAAAAAGCCGCTGCTAAAATCGGGTGATCCTGTATTCGAAGCCGCGACGCAATTGGTATACACTGAGACACTTCCTCCGTTGGCACTTCCAAAACCGATAGCAAACCCTTGTCCTACTCCGGTATTACTGCTCCAATCTGAAGGACTTATATCTGGTTGATTCCCCATATTTGGTGTGATAAGACTAATGTAACTGACGCCCTGATAACCGACAATCATACCAGTGCTATAGCTTGCACTGTTATTCCATGTTGGATAGACATTGGTTTGAACCCACTTGCCATTTGATGCATTTGGATAAATTCCCACGTTACCATTGATCGTACTGACATACTCATTCGTGTGACCAGTTGAATCGGTAAATGATACAAGCGATCCAATTCCGTATGTAGTTGCAACATTCCATGTACCTGGAGGGGTAGGATTAATTGTATTAATGGGACTCCAGAAAGCAGTTGCCGTTCCTGGTACAGGAGAATGATTCAGATTACCATTCTGTAAACTTACGAAATTGTTAACCACACCACTGACTGTAAGTGATGCAAATGCACCAACATTGTAGGTTGTGGCACTATTCCATGCAGGATACACGCTTGCCAATGACGTTTTATTGAAGGTCGATTTGCAACTTTCAGCGATCAGTGAGTCAACAAAAGCATCAATATAATATCCTATGATGCTTCCACCATTATTATTCTGCATTTTTGAAACTAAGCAATTTTCAAGCACGGCATCAGTCCCTTGAATGCCGCTGAGAAATCCTTCAGTAATAACACCCAGTCCTCCGGCTGCTGGTCCTCCATAATACAAATTGGTAGATTGGCAATTTTGGATTGACAAGCCGAATGGACCACCCAAAAAATATCCCGTCAAGCCACCTTGATTAAGCGATGGCGCAGGAAGTACTAAATCAGGACGAGATTGAAGATCATTTGCCGTACAATTAATGAGGGTAATACTTTTTGCCGGTTTGTACGGTTCGTTCTCGCTGGCGCCGCTTATATGGAAGGCATTTATGTCGCCAAGATTAAAAAGCCCATCAAAGCTGCAGCTTTCCAATGTGGTAGCTTCCATACCGCCAGCAACCCATCCTACTACAGTACCACCCACAAATGTATTACTCGCACTATTAAATTGACAATTTAAACAGGTTACATTCCTGCTTCTCGTATCGGCTATGCCGCCAGCCACAAAAGGAAGGGTTGTTCCCCGAAGAATGGTGGTGTAATCGCCCAGTAGAGAACTGTTGTTGAATGTACTATTGGAAATCACGACATTTTCATTGTCTGGGTCGGTATTCCCGTTGTCGCCGAACCCGGTCACCTGCAGATCTACGAACATTGTTCCAAACGTAATTACTGCACCGTATTGAGGATAATTGTTGCTTCCCGGATCATCAGACCATGAATCATTAAAATGTGAATTATCGATCGTCAGGTTAGTTATGCAAGTTTCAAATGCACCAAACATAAAATTATGGAGCGATCGTAGATTTGAAAGTCTCACATTCTTTGTGCGGTTCACCACATTTAACTGATTAGTTGGAACATCAGTAAAGAATTGCGGCCCGCGTCCGAATCCTGTGCCTTCTCCGATGTTGATCCCTGCCACACCAAACGACGGACCAAATAAACCAAATGCCGGGATTGGGAAAGTATTATCTGAAGATTTAGCTGTTGTATCATGCGGCAAATAGAATAGTCCATCGGTAGTAGGACGACCAAATGCTCGTGATGCCAATGCACCACAATTTTTAATAGTGAGATCACGTACTTCGATATCTGCTACGTGTGCAAATACATCAATGCCATACATACTAAAATTAGAAATAACACCATCGCCACCTACAATATAATTAGATGATTGGCCAACAAGCTTTGTAGTAAGTGGATTGGTTACTACTACATTCGGCTGCGTAGGTTCTGTTGCATTAGGTAATGGATCTGGCACTAAAACACCAACTACAAATGGCGTTTGTTCTGATGGATTTTCTGGTACGAACTGGCTCAACTCATAACCATTAAAATTAAGCAGCACATGAGATGTTGTGATGGTAATGGCAGCCTGAACGGTATCTTGGTAACCTGAACCGCCATTGGTCATTTGTACACCTGCTATGTTGTCAGTGGTAAAATCATCTATAGCAAACCCGGCGGCTCCAACGCCAGTACCACCAAAAACTACTGTTGGGGTGGCAAAATACCCTGAACCATGATGGGTCATAAATACGCCGCGCACTACACCGCCAGAAACTGCTGCGAACCCTCTGGCCGGATCAGAACTCCCACCTACAAATGTCACTGGCACAAAAGTAGCTGGGTCAGTTGGCGCAAATACAATGTCTTCCGCCAAGCAATAAACACCTGGTGTATCAATTACGTAACCGGTAGTCCCTACATCGGCTTGTGTAATTGATATTGGCGCACCGCAATTAACGAGAGAAGCTTCAATGGCTTCAAGCGTTGAGAAAGTTCCATTAAAATCAGTGATAAGCTCTGACTGGATATTGCACAAGATTTCCTTAGTGCACATTGTATTGCAAGATTCACGCGCTTCCAATGACGCGGCGGCAAAAAGTATTAAACTAATTGCTTTGACTTTAGTTAGAAGTGACCGAGTGACCGAGTGACCGAGTGACCGTTGGACGTGTACGTTCATAACACGCTCTCCTTATTTATAGATAGGGGTTGAACAACTAATTGAGTACTAACATTTTCCAAAATAAATTACAAGCAAACACAAACCACTACCGTCAAATAAGCAATCCTATATACTGCTATGTCAGAATTTGCATAATTAACATAGCAACTGCTGCTTATGAAGGAAACTGACATGTTCAATAACCTGCGCATACGCTATGCGGCAATATTTTTTCTATTGCTCTCACAAGCACATTTAGATGCTGACTCAAGCATCACTTCCAAAACATTTTTTTCTAATTCCCCTGTGTACTCCACTGGCCGACCAGAACATCTGAGCTTTTACCGCAATCGGATGCTGGCTAGGCTTGATAGCTATGAAGCGTCCTTCCAGGCAGTTCTATTCGGCGGGGAATCAACCAATAAAGATGGATTAGGTACCTACTTTTTGCCGCATCAGCCAATTAAAAGAAAATATTTCATGGGACCAATTCGCAAATATAGACCTTGCGACGATGAACGCGAAAATTATCTGATCGTAGCCGAAGGTCCCAACACAGTTCCAGATCCTCATTCAACACCACCAGATTCCTTTGTTGGCGGATCACCGGCTTTCAAGAATGATGCTTATGATTTGCTCGCCCGCAGCTTCAATATCGAAACAGTCGAACACAACTTCCAAAGTAATATTGCTCTGCAGCCGAAACAATCATTTGTTGGCTTCGCGCTCAACTACACCCAAAATTTATCGAAAAGAACGGATAGGGGGTTTTGGTTTGACCTCACCATGCCAATCGTTAGCGTAAAAAATTCGGTACATTTGGAAGAAACGGTAACTCACGCCAGCACATCCCTGCCAGGAAAAGCACACTCCGTCGCTGAAGCATTCATGAATCCTGCATGGCACTATGGAAAGATTTCTCCCTGTGGGCGTGAAAAAAGCGGTATCGCAGATATTGAAATGCGCGTTGGTTACGACTTCCTACGCACTGCGCCCTGTAGCTTCGGGGCATTCTATGGTGCAATTTTTGCTACTGGCAATCGCCCGCACGGCGAATTTGTATTTGAACCAATCATTGGCCGCAATCGCCATTGGGGTATGATTTGGGGCGGCAGCGGAAGCTTTAGAGTTTGGGAAAATATTGAAGGCGATTCTCATATCTATTTTAATATTGATATGAACAATAACTATTTATTTCATGGGCGCGAAACTCGTTCATTTGATCTGCTCAATAAGCCCTGGAGCAGATATATGCCACTCTTTAAAGATTCTTCTGCAACCAAAACAATTCCCGGAATCAATGTGCTTACGCAAGATATGATGATTTCTCCTGGAAGCACGTATCAACTCAACAGCGCACTTACCTTTGATTGCTGCGATCACTTCGCATTTGAAGCTGGCTGGTATCTATATGCACGCGATGCAGAACAAGGTCGTTTATATTGCCGCTGGGAAGAAGGCCCGGGTATCGCAGGAGCGGCAGGCGCTGATCCTGCAAATGGCAAACCAATAGCAGATAGTATGAGCAATGCAGATATGCATACCTGGAATTATGGATTGATAAGCCCTGATGCAAAGTTGTCTTCCTTACATGTAAATACCGGCGAAAACACATTGATCTTTAAAAAAATCAAAGAGCACGATCTTAATCTACAATCTGCTCTACACCCAGCAGTTATAAGCAATATGGTCTATGGATCGTTCTGCTATCAAGATTTGGATGAAAAATATCCATGGTTTACCGCCGTAGGCGCTGGCTACCAGTTTGGTTCAAATAATGCCACGATGCACCGTTGGTCGGTGTGGGCAAAAGCATCTTTATCAGTTTAGGAGGATGCCCATGAAAAATTTAGCTTTCATCATTCTCGGCATAATGGCTGTAAATCAGCCAATTTATGCATTGGAACGATTATTTTCATTAGATGAAATCAAGCAATTAATTTCGCAAGGTGATTACGACACCGCCATGAATGCCATTCGCGCATTGCCGCAGCAGCAGGTCAATGATCGTCACCAACTTTTGCATACCGTACTTGAGGCCTGGAAAACAGATGACACAGTTTCAGCGCATGCAAAAAATATTAAGAAAGCTGCAGATTCATTAGTCGGTGGTCACCGAAATGTTATTTATCAAAAAGTTAATAACAGATTGGCAACGGGATCTAAGCCAGTTGATACGGTTACCGTGCCAGTGCAGCCAGAAGCTAGTACCGAGCAGCCAATCATTGTGCAACCCATCATAGATACAAAGCCCGAATATACTGAACCAATTACCGTATCTGAAAATATTGTGCCACCACAAGAAATAACTTCCCCCGACAGTATTGTTGCAATCCCTGTATTGCCCGTTAACGAAGAACCAATTGCATCTCCAACTGTTCCAGCGCAACAAGCAGTATATGAGCCAATCCAGCAACCAGATCAAAATCAGCTGGTCAATGATATTTTAATCCAACCTATTATTGAAATTCCTCATCCAAAACAGAAAAAATCAAGGCCTGGATTTATGAGTCGCATGTTCCCGTATGCTGCAGGCGCCGCAATCCTCATCGCAGCAACGGCTCACAAATTATTTGGTACAGATGAAAAAACTAAAAAAGATAATGCGCCAATAGTGCCGCCAGCGCCGCCGCTTGGTGAATACCCAGCAGCACTTCCCGCCCACGATATTCAAAGATTACATGAAGACATCAGAAACTTTGCTGCAAATCGAAGACCACTTCCTCCTCCACCACCACCTTTCAATGGGCAGCAATCGGTGCCTCCAGCGCTAGGTCTGGCTGTAATTGCAGTAGCTTCAAGTTCTGCAAGTAGTGAATCAGCGGTAGACGAAAACCTATCGCCAAAACCTCTGCCAATAGATGTTTCAGAAGAAAACAAAAGAGCTTCAAGACCTAATAGAGGTCCTCAAGGATTTGATAATGAAGAATTGGATTCACTCTTCACTCCTAGGCCGAATAAAAAGATGCCTGATGATCCTGAGTCGCAAGCGGGAAAAATTGAACGACTTTTACGCGAGCAAACTTCATTTGAACAAACGATAACGAACTTATTAGAAAAACAAGGCAATATTACACGGGTAAAGCATATAAAGCTCAAACGTAAAAATGATGTTCTCGTTCAGGAAGTCGCGAAGTTAAAAGCATCGTTGGACAGCCTTGGTGTCGAAGTTCCGGAAGAAATCGAAGACATGCAAGAAACGGCTAGGAAGCTTCAATCAAAAGTAAATAAACATGAAAAATTACTTGGCGAGTTAGAAGCATTGGTTGGTGGAACCTTGACTATGCAAATAGCAAAGCGTCCTGATCTTGCTGAATTGGCTCCCTTGGCACAACAATTGCAATTCCCATCATCGGCACTACCTGTTCGACAAGAAGGCATAGCAGCGGAAGAAAAAAAAGAAGAGGAAAAAGAAGAATCGAGGGAAATTTTGCAGTTTGATGATCATGAGGTAGATGCATGCATAGAACAATATAGAGCTGCAATTAATGATCTACAAACAATTATCGAAAGCAGAAACAGTTCAAAGTATAGGCAAGCTTTAAATCACTTGGAGCAAATTGAAAGAGAGCTTATCTCAGATAGTCCAGTAATACGCCACAATGATAAATTACGGACATTTTTGACCGAGGCAGGTTACTATCCTATTGAATCGTTCAACAAGAAAATGCAAGATCTGGGAGAATTTGTATTAAATCCTCAACCTAAAGAATAAATTATTCATCAATGACATATTGATTTACAAGATTTATAACGAAGATGAACAAGCAAATGCATATGCAGATCGGATGATGTAAGGTAAATCTGAAAATTTGGATTGCCACCCTAAAATGCTGTGAGCATGCGATGGATCGACTATTAGTTCAGCCTGTTCATTTTGCATGCGCGGCTTCATGATTATTTTGATAGGCAATTGTGAAACTTGTTCTACTGTTTCAATAACTTCTTTCACCGAATAGCCTCGCCCAGAGCCAATATTAAATACATCTGATGGTTTGTTTTGTTCCAAATGCATCAGCGCAGATACATGCGCTTGCGCTACATCAAGCACATGTAAATAATCCCGCACATACGTTCCATCCTTAGTTGGATAGTCACCACCAAAAATTTCGAACGGCTTCTGTTGCTGCGCAGCACGGATGATATGCGGAATGAGATGATTTTCTGGACTATACTGCTCACCTAATCCTTGCTCTGGCAAAGCGCCGGCAACGTTAAAGAAACGCAACGCGACATACTGCAAATCATATGCTTGTGCGGCATCAGCTAATATTTGTTCGATCATTAATTTGGAATGCCCATACGGACTGAGAGGAGCTTTTGGATGCAATTCAGGCAACGGTGAATCTTTTGGTTTTCCATAAACATCACCGCTGGACGAAAAAATAAATTTTTTTATTCCATTCTGATGCATGAGCCCGAGCAGCTTTACGGTTTTTGCGACATTATTGTTGTAAAATTTATAGGGCGATGAATGCGATGCACCATCTTCATTTAATGCGGCACAATGAATGATTGCATGAATGTTTTGATAGCTGCAAATATCTTTGATGATTTTTTCATCTGCAAAATCACCTTTGATAAATGTCGCACACTTGAGATGCTGAATGGACTGGTTATACAATAAATCATCAACTACGATGACTGTGTAACCCAGCTGCGAAAGAAGCAAAGAGATGACGGAACCGATATATCCAGCCCCGCCGGTTATCAGTATGGCCCGATCAGGCATAATACCTGTAACATCCATATCCATATTCACGCCTTTTTTTATCTATCCGTTCCATGCGCAGCCTAACCGACAAAAAAATTTGTCACGTCAATTATTCTGTTCGCAACTGGAAAATATGTGACAAGCAATGAAATAGAATATGGCGCGAGAAGACGGTGAAAGCCGCCGGCGACTTAGAGCTTTTTTGCTCGCCGAGCCGCCGGTTTTTACCGTCCCGAGCCGCTACCGATCATTGCCCGTGACATTTTTTATATTTCTTACCACTGCCGCATGGGCACGGATCGTTCCGTCCAACTTTGTCTTCCGCTCTCGCCTCCGAGCGAATATTACCTTCTTCACTGCCTTGCGAATCGGCACCGATCATGTTGAGCTGTTCAAGCTCGCGCTCACGTCGTTGTTCCAATGTCGTCTGATCAAAACGTTCAAGATTTAGATGGAATACATGATGCACAGCCTCGATGCGTACTTGTGCCATCATTTCCTGGAACATATCAAATGCTTCACGTTTGTATTCAATGAGAGGATTTTTTTGGCCCCAACTACGCAAGCCAATACCTTCACGCAAATTATCTAGATTGAGCATGTGCTGCTTCCATGCCTGATCGATGGTTTCAAGCAACATCCAACGTTCTGCTTGTTCAATAATTTCCGGTTTTTGCTGCTCTCGATATGCCGAATATTGTTTAAGAACGGATTCAATGAGCTCTTTTTGGAACTGCTCACTATCGCCGCCGCTGAGTTTGAAGCTCATTTGATCTGGTGTACGCCCAACTAAATGAGCAACCATCAGCATCACCCTGCCAGCTTCTTCGGCATCCAATGATCGCTTGGTTAATAAGCGTCCACAAATATCCTGAATTGCACCAGTGATAAGATCATTTACAAGTATTTGAGTAAGAGGAATTTTTTTGGAAGGGAAAGGATTAACCGCAGGCTCCCCCGTCACCAACTCTACGGTGGACTGGCCAGCTTGCATCTTGGTCGCGCCATCAAGAATTTCTCGGCGATATTTATATACCACCAACCGCTGCTGATTAAGCACGTCATCATATTCGAGCGTGTGCTTACGAATATCAAAGTTATGCTTTTCAACCTTCTCTTGCGCAGATTCAATGATATTGGATACCATCTTCGATTCGATGACTTCATCTTCTTGCATGCCAAATCGGGCCATACGATTTTTGATCGTATCTCCGGCAAATCGCCGAATGAGATCATCTTCTAGGGAAATATAAAAGCGTGATTCACCAGGATCGCCCTGCCGGCCAGAACGGCCACGCAACTGATTATCAATACGTCTGCTTTCATGGCGCTCTGTGCCGAGAATGTACAAGCCACCAGCCTGACGAGACCCGGCTGTTAATTTAATATCGGTACCACGGCCTGCCATGTTTGTGGCGATTGTTACACGAGCCGGTTCACCGGCATATGCCACAATCTCTGCTTCACGTGCATGGTTCTTGGCATTCAATACATCATGTGCAATGCCATATGAGCTCAATACATTACTCAAAAGTTCAGAATTTTCTACGGAAATAGTACCAATCAATACCGGCTGCCCTTTCTCATGACGGCCTTTAATATCCTCAACGATCGCCTTGTATTTAGCACGATTGGTTAAGAAGATAAGATCTTCCTTATCCATACGAATCATGGATACATTGGTCGGTATGGTAACTACATCCAATTTATAAATATTCCAAAATTCTTCCGCTTCCGTTGCAGCCGTACCAGTCATACCCGCAAGCTTTTTGTACATACGGAAATAGTTTTGCAATGTGATAGCAGCAAGCGTTTGAGTTTCGCGTTCGATTTCAACGCTTTCTTTTGCTTCCAACGCCTGATGAAGGCCATCGCTATAACGGCGGCCAGCTAAAATTCGTCCCGTAAATTCATCGACGATTAATACTTCGCCATCGCGAACGATGTAATCAACATCTCGTTTGAAAATAACATGTGCACGCAATGCCTGCGTTACATGATGGAGTAAATTGATGTTGGCAATGTCGTAAATATTTTGGACATTGAGCGCCTGCTCAATTTTATCAATGCCAGCTTCAGTAAGCTGAACTGTTCGTTGCTTCTCATCCACTTCATAATCGTCTGTAGCTTTAAGTCTGCCAATCACCTTATCAGCCTCTTGATAAAGACGACTACCCTCATCGGTAGAACCGGAAATGATAAGTGGTGTACGCGCTTCATCGATAAGAATAGAGTCAACTTCGTCAACAATGGCAAAGCTTAGCTCGCGCTGCACATAGTCTTCCAGTCGGAATTTCATATTATCGCGCAGATAGTCAAAACCTAATTCACTGTTGGTTCCATAAAGAATATCAGCCTCATACGCTTTTTTGCGCTCATGATCACTCATATTATTTTGTAGAATGCCTACCGATAAACCAAGGTGATTAAATATCGGGCTCATCCATTCTGCGTCACGTCGCGCAAGATAATCGTTAACGGTAACCAGATGTGCACCCTTGCCCGCCAATGCATTAAGATACAGCGGTAATGTGGCAGTAAGCGTTTTACCCTCACCCGTTTTCATTTCAGCAATTTTACCCTGGTGCAATACAATGCCACCGATGAGCTGTACATCAAAGTGTCGCTGACCAAGCTTTCTCTTGGCCGTTTCACGCACTACCGCAAAGGCTTCCGGCAGAAGATCATCAAGTTGACGGCCGCCGGCAAGTTGCTCACGAAATTGAGCAGTCTTTGCCGTCAATTGTTCGTCAGTAAGTTGGCTGATTGATGGCTCAAGTGAATTTATGAGTTTAACCATTGGCTCTATCGTCTTGAGTTTACGCGCATTGGCGGTACCGAAAACAGCTGCTATTAATCTGGTTATCATGATCTAAATTTCCTGACAAACGTAATAAGGTGCTAGATATTGAAAAGTATCAGATTTTAGTCGGTGTGACCACTGTCATTTGGCGTACGGGTGAATTGGCATTTTTGCGGACACTGCAATAGCCAGTCATGCAGATAGTACAAGCCTCAGAGAGAAATATTTTTTGAACACCCAGCGATTCCAGGTGTAAAGCCGCAAACTTGGGTAAATCGAAAAAGAGACGACCGCCCTTTTCCTTAAAAGCCTCTTGAGCAAAGTGGTAAGCTGAAAATTCTTTTTTAAATGGCGGTTGCACTTCATAGCAACAACCATGGGCGCTTGGCCCGAAATGGAATTCCAAATCTTCAACCTGGCAACCAAATTCCTGCTGTGCTCGTTCAATCACTTTTTCTACAATGCCCGATCGAGCCCCTCGCCAGCCGGCATGAATTACTCCGACGACTTCGCCGCGCTCATCCTGAGTATTATCGAAGGATAAAGCGCGAGAACGAACTCGATCAATCATTACGACTGGTAAGCAATCGGCCGTAGAAACACCCAAGCCGATTCCTGGCATATTCGTCAATAAATAATCACCGTCAACCACAAAGGGCGAAAAAAAATTGCCGTCAGATTGTTTTATTACAACGCCATCAGTCCCGTGAGTTTGATGCAAGAACAATAACTGCTGCAAACCAAGTTGCTTGCCCACACCGGCAAACGGCTCATGCTCAACCAATGTCTGGCCTCGAAACCGGGCAGGTTCATAGCTATGCTGTGCTGTACCGAAAAAGATTTGGTTACTGTGCATGAAACTCTAATCGATTATCATGGTAAAAATGCAAACTACTCTCACCAACAGCCATTCAAGGGCTAGGCAAGAGTAGTTTGGTATTTTAAAGCGAAAAAGCAAAATGCTATCTCATCTGGTTTTCAATTTGCTGCTTTCTTAAAAACGTAGGCACATCAAGATCATTAGCATCAACTCGTTCAACGGTCGGTACTGTTTCATCTGCATGTTTTGCTGCCTGGACTGGCTGACGCTGTTCAGCCGCCCCACCTTCTTGTGCAACCGCTGGCACCACGGTATTAACAGCAGCAGCTGCCTTTGCAAGATCTTCTGGTTTAATAAAACCAGTAGCAATAACCGTAACACTAACTTCATCGCCCATTTGATCATCAATGACTGAGCCAAGAATAATATTTGCATCTTGATCAACAAGATCGTAAATAACTGAAGCCGCTTCACTGATTTCATGAAGACCAAGATTGCGGCCGCCAGAAATATTCAGCAATACACCTTTAGCGCCAGCGATGCTCATATTTTCAAGCAATGGGGAACTAATAGCCTGCTGTGCAGCATGGAAAGCCCGCCTATCACCTTTTGATTTACCCGTACCCAACACAGCCATACCCATACCGCGCATAATTTCGCGCATGTCGGCAAAGTCTACATTGATGTGACCTGGCTTCATGATGATGTCAGAAATTCCCTTGACTGCCTGGTTAAGGACTTCATTAATGCGGGCAAACGCATCGATCATTGAAACTTCTTTATCAACGACATCCAACAGTTTTTGATTGGGCAACACGATCAGGGTATCAACTTCTTTTTTCAGCACTTCAATTGCTTGGTCTGCTACGCGAAGCCGTCGCTTACCTTCAAACATGAATGGCTTTGTAACAACTGCTACGGTAAGAATACCCTTTGCTTTGAGTGCGCGCGCAATAACGGGTGCTGCGCCTGAACCGGTACCACCACCCATGCCGGCAGCAACGAACACAATGTCGGCCTCGCCAACAGTTTCCAATACTTTATCCAAATCTTCTTCAGCAGCGCGACGGCCAAGCTCTGGATTTGCACCAGAACCAAGACCTTTGGTTGATTTAACACCAAGTTGAATTTTGACTGGGGCTTTAGACATACGAATGGCTTGCGCATCAGTATTGGCTACAATGAATTCAATGCCTTCGTAAAAGGCACTTTCAATCATACTATTAATAGTATTGCCACCAGCACCACCGACACCAATTACTTTTATGGTTGCCCCTAATGGCGTATTCTCTTTTTCAAATTCAATCATGGTCTCTCCCTTACAAAACACATCTCATTGTTATGTGCTTAGTGTAGGAAGAGTCATTTTTTGGAGTCAACAGCCGAAGAGAAATATAAGGGAATGTGTTGTTTACTCAGTTATTTTTGCATACAAAAATTAATACAAAAAAATAAGTGTTATTAATGTTGTATCTTTTTCGTCGATTGTGGGTGTGTCGCCTTGGGTGGTTGTGGTTGTGTCGCTCTTGGTGGTTGCGGATGAGAGCTCTTGGCTGTGGCAACTGGTTTCTTTTGTGCTGAAACGGTTGGCTTGCTTGGCTGAACAGGGTGTTGGCTTGGAACTGATACATTCACTTTTGTTTGCTGAACAACAGGTTTGCTTTGTACAGGTTTTGGCGCAGGTGCACTTACAGGTTTTGGTTGAGAAACTACTGGTTGTTTACTGCCAACCTTTTTGGTTGCTGCTTTTAACTGAGCCCAATATTTTGCAGCAGTAGTCTTTCTTGCCGCTTCTTGCGAAGGACTTTCTTGCAATCTTTTATTGAGATATGGTTGGCTTTGAAATTGTTGGACATTTACTGGCCTCATATTTTGGCCGATGTTAATCCTAGTATTTGGCGGCACATTTTCATTATTTTTTTGCATGAAGCGCGAGGCAGCCTCCGCTACCATTTCGTTTTCGCTTAGCGGAGCATATGGTTTTTTTTCCAACCGCGCCCGCAACTTATTCTGTGTTTGTTCGTTAAGAACAGTATAATAATTTTGTTGTACTTCTTGCTGTTCCCGGGATTGCTGTCCGCCGAAATCTACATCTGCAACAATATCTATTGCCCCGTACAGAATAAAAACAAAAAGTAAAAGTTTAATCTTCATACTTATACCTCACATTTAACTTCTAAAAGAAATCAGCGACCCAAGATTTCATACGATCAAACACACGAGACATCATTGGCTCTTCATGATTAATCTTAAAGCCGGTTTGCTTCTTAATAGCATGTAAAAGTAATCCATATGCTGTTGCATAGATCGGCGAGTTAAGCGTCTCAGGAAGTGAATAATAACTACGAGGAACACCCACACGCACCGAAACATTAAAGATTTTCTGGGCAACTTCCTTCATGCCGCGCAACAGAGAACCGCCACCGGTAAGTACCAGGCCAGCACGCATATATGATTGTAAATGGTATTTTTCAACTTCTTCAGCCACCAAGGATATTAATTCTTCCGCTCGAGGCGCGAGAACTGAAACTAAGTCTTGAAGTAATACAATTCTTCGTTCAGCGCCTTGGACCATTTCAACTTCTATCACATCATCTTCAGACATCATGTCTATACAAGCCAAACCATATTCACGTTTAATACGTTCTGCCTCTTTAAGCGTTGTGCGTAAGCCAACGGCAACGTCAGTAGTAAAATGAGTGCCGGCCATAGGCAGTACCATCGTGTGCCGAATGTTTCCCTGTTGATACAAAGCAAAATCAGATGTGCCCCCACCGATATCTAAAACCCCCACACCCAACTCTTGTTCGTCATGGTTGAGCACCGCATCTGCAGATGCCAACTGTTCCAGAATAATATCGGCTACTTGCACACCAGCCATTTGTACACATTTCACTAAATTTTGTACCGAAGCAATCGCACCGGTCACAATATGTACCTGTGCCTCAAGGCGAATGCCATACATACCTATAGGATCTTTAACGCGTGTTTGACCATCAATGACAAAATATTGCGGCAACACGTGCAATAATTGTTGGCCTTCAGGTATTGGGATTGCCTGCGCAGCTGCAATTACTGCCGCTACATCATCAGCGCGAACCTCGCCCTTTCTGATTGGCACCACGCCATGAGAATTCATTGAGCGGATATGGGCACCCGAAATTCCAATGTGAGCAGTTTCAATAGGAAAACCTGCCATAAGCTCGGCTTCTTTTACCGCTTCCTTAATTGAATGCACGGTTTTGGCGATATCAACCACCACCCCTTTACTCAATCCTTCAGATGGCGCCTTACCCACACCAAGGATTTCCAAACTCTCACCTGTTAAATGATGCGCAATGATTACCACAATTTTTGTGGTTCCCACATCAATTGAAACCCATATTTTTTCACTCGCGATATTAGCCATGGCACTCATCCTCTTTTTTTTGTAGCGTACTTAGCGCAATAATTTGTTTCTCAAATCGTACATCAAAGTGTTCACTTGGGTGCGTTTTGCATACCTGACGAACACAATTAATAAGTTTTGATGTTTCCTTTAGTTGTTCACTCGTGCAAACCATCGAAATTGCTGGTTCTGTTAACTGCATTTCAACCCGCGATTGTTTGAGCCATGTAACAACACCGGCAGACCACGTTGCCGCATCAGCTTGTTGCACGCATGATAATAAAATGGGGGCGCAAACATCGGTAACGTTTGGAACCTCTAAGCTCGGCAATGTTTGCACACATGATTCATGGTAAGCGTGTGCGGTTACAATAGTACCATTTTCAATGAGCAAACTATCTTCATTAATGCGGGCGACTGGCCGCCAGCTAGATACCACTATTTCTTGCTGATTGGGATGTATATTTGCCCGGATCTGCTTAATTGCTGGATGAATTTGGCAAATAGAATCACTCAGCGTATGCGCGGGATACATTGGCCTGACTGCAATATCTCTACATATAGCGTCTTGCTCCGCAGCAGAAAAATAGGAATCAAAATGAAGCACGCGAGGGTCGATAGAACGTTTATGCATGCACCATGCATATCCGCCAACTGCAAGGGATGCAACAATGAAAAAGCTGCCAAACTTCATTATTTTCCTTTTTTATTCCTGCCCACGACCCGATTGGATTAAAAAATCTCTTTAGGTACGCGTAAGCCTTATACCTTTAATAACTTTTTTTAGCTCTGGGCGTCAATAAATAGGAAGTGAAAAAGGGTTTTTAGCTATTGCAGGCGCTTACATTGCGTTGCAACGTGAAAAAGAATGATGCCAGCGGCGACAGAGGCGTTATATGAAATGTCACTCGCTTTTTGCGGCAGTATGATCGGGGTACCTAATGAGATTAACTCACGAGAAATACCGGCACCTTCGCTACCGATAGCGATGCATAATGGTTCTTGATAAGTAACTGATAAAGCATTTTGGCTTTTTTGATGCAATGCGGTGAGATACAATTTATACCCTTGTTGGATCAGAGCCTGTCCGCCAGAAATTGCAGAGGGAACCATCACAATTTCTAAATGCTCGGCAAGCCCAGCTGATGACTTTAACGCAACGGCATTCAATGGTGCTGAATTGCGCTGCGTGATCATAACACCATCAACATTGGTACAATATGCCGTACGTAAAATGGCGCCAAGGTTGCGCGGATCTTGAATGCCGTCCAAGAGGAGTAAAAACTTTTCTCGTGCCGGATCAAACTGTTTCTTACGGAATGTAAACGGTGCAGCAAAACCAACAACTCCTTGATGGTCAGTCGTTTGGGCAACATTTGCTAAAGCCTCGCGTGTGACATACTGCACTTTGGTATATGACTGCAATCGCTTGGCAATATCTGCCCATGCCTTCGGCTCAGGCTTGGTAGTATAGACGGTTAATAATTTACGCCGCTTCGCTTTGAGCAGCTCAATGATGGGATGAATTCCGTAAATAAGTTCGGTATCAAATTGTTTCTTTTGCATACCCTAATTCTAGCGTTTTCCAGCTCTTAAGCTATCTTGGTGATTAATTTAGGATGAAGCAAGCTTATCATTCATCCAGATTCGATGCTTGCTGAAGTTGAGCGATAAATATTGTAATCAAAATAAAAAGGGTGTGAGAGGGATATCCCTCTCAAGAAAAATAGGGGAGGGGATTAAGGGGAGGGAACCGGACCCTTAGCAAAAACTTTGTGGAAGACATATGACAGAATTAGATGTAAAAAAAACACAAATTCAGCCCATACCGAAACCATATACCGATCAAGCTACAGCCAATTCAAAGGTTGAACTGAGCGCGGCAGCATTAAACAATAATATTGCCACCTACCGATCCCTGATCCCCGCCCATGTACAACTTGCCGCCATTGTGAAAGGCAACGCCTATGGTCACGGCATGATACCAATCGCACAATTTTTAGATTCCCATCTCTCAGTAGATTTTTTATACACCGCAAGCTTATCGGAAGCCCTTTGCCTGCGAGCGCATGCTATAAAAAAGCCAATCACTGTTTTGAGCTATCACGATGCATCACTCACTCAAGCAATCGCAAGCGATATTGATATAGTGGTATATGATTTGGAAACAGCTCATGCAATATCCCAGGCAGCACAACAGATCAGTAAGCAAGCACATGTGCATATTAAACTTGATACCGGGCTTTCACGTTTAGGGATTCGGGTTGAACCAAATGCCATTGAACAAACCATTGCCTTAATCAAACACATAGCCCAATTGCCAGGCATAATCGTGCGCGCACTCTTTTCACATTTTGCTGATGCTGAAGCTGCCGATAATACCTTTGTACAATATCAACAAGAGCTCTTTGATAAGATCGCCTTACCATTTAATGCTATAAAACATTTGTCATGCACTGCGGCCTTAGGCACGATACCCATGGAAAATCATTCAATCGCACGATTTGGCATTGGATTATATGGGCTCTGGCCATCTGAAGAAAACAAACTGGCACTCAGTGCTTTTGGGGCTACGATCTTGCCAGTCATGAGTTGGAAAACCCGTATCATCCAAATAAAAAAAATTCCAGCTGGGAGCACAGTTGGTTACGATCGCACATACGTGACCGCGCGGCCGATTATCGCCGCCGTTTTACCAGTAGGCTATGCCGACGGCCTTGATCGTAAACTTTCCAATTGTGGTCATGTACTTATTCATGGGACGGTCGCCCCAATTATTGGTCGGGTCTCAATGAATGTAACAGTTGTAGATATCACGGATGTTGCACATGCTCAAGTCAATGATGAAGTTACCTTATTGGGCAATCATCCCGCAGTGCATGCAGATACCATTGCACGTCATGTGGGTACCATTAATTACGAAGTGGTAACCCGTATTTCACCGCACATTTCTCGCGTTCTCATTCCATAACCTTGCATCATGCACAACTTTCACGTTATGTTTTACTCGATATTTAACGTGGAGTTGTATATGAAAAACAAGATACTCGTTGTCGCATTGTCATTAGGCATTAGCACGCATGTTGCCGCCAATGCTGATGCTGCGCAAATTCCTTTTCTTAAAAACAAATTGATTAATGCAATCGCATTTCCATTATTTGCAGCTACAGCCTATTATTTCTTTGATGAGGCTGGCGAATCCTACGATTAC
>CAVPKK010000005.1:0-295362 GCA_963705705.1 uncultured bacterium
TCAACTTCATCGTCACGATCCACAACATGCGGGCGCGCGGGATGACCTGGATGCGGATCCCGCTCTTTGTCTGGGCGATGCTCACCTACGCGTGGCTGCTGATGCTCGCGCTGCCGACCCTCTCGGCCGGGCTGACGATGATGCTGCTCGACCGGCACGCCGGGACGCACTTCTTCGATCCCGCCCACGGCGGCAGCCCGATCCTCTACCAGAACGTCTTCTGGTTCTTCGGCCACCCCGAGGTCTACATCATGGTGCTGCCCGCGATGGGGATCATCTCGGAGGTGATCCCCGTGTTCGCGCGCAAGCCGATCTTCGGCTACAAGGCGGTCGCCCTCTCGACCGTGGGGATCGCCCTGCTCGCCTTCCTCGTCTGGGGCCACCACATGTTCGCGGTCGGGCTGCCGACCCGGCTCGACTCGTTCTTCATGGTCACCTCGATGGTGATCGCGGTCCCGACCGGGGTGAAGATCTTCAACTGGCTCGCGACCCTCTACCGCGGCAACATCTCGTTCGACACGCCGATGCTGTGGGCGCTCGGGTTCATCGGCCTGTTCACGATCGGCGGCCTCTCGGGGATCTTCCTGGCCGCCTTCCCGGTCGACTGGCAGCTGACCCAGACCTACTACGTCGTCGCGCACATCCACTACGTCCTCTTCGGCGGCTCGATGTTCGGGATCTTCGCCGGCCTCTACTACTGGTGGCCGAAGATGTTCGGCCGGCTGCTCGACGAGCGGCTCGGGAAGCTCCACTTCTGGCTCGTGTTCGTGGGCTTCAACCTGACCTTCATGCCCCAGCACATGCTCGGGTTGCTCGGGATGCCGCGCAGGGTCTACACGTACTCTACGGGCGGGCTCTGGGAGGTCTACAACATGATCTCGACGATCGGCGCGTTCACAATGGCAGTAGGGATGCTCGTGTTCGCGCTCAACGTGGTACGGACCACGCGCGTCGGTCGCCGCGCGGTCAACGACCCCTGGCTCGCCGACACGCTCGAGTGGTATGCGACCTCGCCGCCGCCGCCGTGGAACTTCGAGCGGATCCCGTACATCATCAGCGCCCGGCCGCTGCGCGACCTGCGCCGCCGGCTCACCCAGGAGGGACGGCTCTGACTCCGGACGAGCTCACCGCCGGTCCCTGGGCCCGCTTCCTCGCCGCCGCGGCCGTCGCCGGCACGGGGCTCGCGGTCGTCTCGGGCGCGGCCGGCTGGCACACCGCGCACCGGCTGCTCGCGGCGCTCGCGCTGCCGCCGCTCGTCGGGCTGCTCCTCGTCGCCTGGCTCGCCGGCCCGGCGGCTGCTGCCCGCGGCGATCGCGGCGATCGTGCTGTTCGGGCTCGCGGCGCTCCTGACCGAGCCGACCGTTCACCTCGGCTCGCGACGCGCTCGCGTTCGCGGCGACCACGGTGCTCGTCGGGCCAGGCCTTCCGCGGCGCAGCCGTGGCTGACCGGCGGCGCGCGCGACTACGTCACCTGACCAAGCCGCGCGTGATGAGCTGCTCCTCCTCACCGGCGGCGCAGCGGTGTTCGTCGGCGCCGGCGGGCGTGCCCGGCCTGGGGGATGTTCGCCGCCACGATGGCCGGCCTGGCGCTCGCCTGCGGCGGCGCCGGGACGCTCAACCACTACCTCGACCGCGACATCGACAAGCTGATGGGCAAGCGGACGCCGGCGCGGCCGGTCGCCTCGGGCCGGATCGCCCCGGAGCGGGCGCTCGAGTACGGGGTCGCCCTCTCGGCGCTGTCGTTCGTGCTCCTCGACTCGCTCGTCAACCTGCCGACCGCGCTGCTCGCGCTGGGCGGCAACCTCTTCTACGTGTTCGTCTACACGCGCTGGCTCAAGCGCTCGACGCCGCAGAACATCGTCATCGGCGGCGCCGCCGGAGCCGTGCCGCCGCTCGTCGGCTACGCGAGCGCGACCGGCCACCTCGGCTGGGCGGCGCTCGTGATGTTCGGGATCGTCTTCCTCTGGACGCCGCCCCACTTCTGGGCGCTCGCGCTGATGATCCGCGAGCACTACGCGAACGCGGCGCGTGCCGATGCTGCCGGTCGTCCGCGGCGAGCGCGAGACGGCCCGCCAGATCGCGCTGTACTCGGTCGCGCTCGTCGCCGCGACGCTCGTGCCGGTCGCCTTCGGCGTCTTCGGCCTCGTCTACGGCGCCGCGGCGCTCGCGCTCGGGGCTGCTGTTCGCCTGGATGGCGTTCCAGCTGTGGCGCGACACGAGCCGCGCGCACGCCGTCAAGCTGTTCCACTACTCGATGCTGTACCTGGCGCTGCTCTTCGTCGCGATGGCGCTCGACGTCGCGGTCTGATGAGCGAGCCGATCGCCCCGGCGCACTCGCCCCCGGAGGGCTCCTCCCCGCCCGACCTGATGCAGAACGCGGTGGCCCGAGCCCCGAGCTCGCGCGCGCAACATGCGCCTCTCGGTGATCCTGTGCGTGATCTTCCTGGTGCTGTTCGGCGGCACCTTCGGGATCGGCCTCGCCTATCTCTGGCTGACCTGAGCGGCGAGGCGCGGTTCACCCACCCGTGCGGCTCGCCGCGGACGACCTCGTGCGGGGGCGGTTTCGGCGAAGCTGCCGGGTGGAGGGGATCTTCATCACCGAGCTCGAGCCGGGCCGGGGATCAGGCTCGCCGTCAAGGACCTGTTTTATATTCGGCGGTCAGCACAACGTACGATTGTCGCGCTCTATTCGGGATTTTGATGATATTTTATGGCAATTGAGGTATTTAGGGCAACAAGATCTAAAGGATGCCAAAGATGATGAAAAAAAGGATGATAAGAAGTTAAATGACGAACAGCCAACTGCGATTAATAATGATCAAGGCTCGATGAGTGTGCCGATTAATGGTCAGCTCAAACAAGAATTGCAGCAAAAACTAAAAAGTATAAAACAGCAGTTATTGCCATTATTTATAAGATGGCAACCATATGGCGTTCTATCAAAATTGGCCCTGCTCTTCAAAACAGGAATAATAGGACATGCTGACACTGAGAAACATTGGTTCCTAAAAAATCCTATTAATCTACTTATAGCACCTGAGTTGTGTGACATTGAACTGATCGCATCTGATGATAAAAGTTGCTTTATGCAAAGCGAAAAATGTTATCAGGGCTCTATCACAACACATGCACAACACCTAGCAAATATGGTTAAACGTCATTCTTTTCTAAGGAAAATGGATGGTCTGCCATACGGAGCGTATGAGCCATTAACGCGAACGCCTATTGAACCATTTGAACGCGATCTTCAACTATATTGGGCGGTAGAGATTTGTCATTTAGACAAACAAATTGACCGAGAAACAAATCTTGATGCCAAAAATAAGCTTCATACATAAAATGGAACAGATGCTTTTGCAGCTTGATCAATTAACTAATGGTGAATTTGCAATACGTGAGATTCTTGATCCATCTACTGCATGGAACGCAGAGCGGATAGGGGGACGCACTGCTCCATTGAGTGAATTATTTAAATGTCTTGAATCAATAGTGTATTCAGATAATTTGTTTTATGAATTTAATGGTCCAGCCGCTTTTTGCGACAAAATAGCATGGTTATCAAATGATCCGGAAGTCCAAGAAAAATATTTAAAAAAAGCGGTATTTTTCTGGGATAAGAGCCTGGAAAACATTAGCAGTAACGCCAAGCTCAATCGTTTGAATCTTATCCGAGATGCCATGCTCACTTATTATCGTGCGTCACAAAATATTACAGATCCACGCGAAAGTGCACGATGCTATCGAACCGCGGTTATCCTTAAATGGTTTGCTGCTCTTGACCGGCTGCTTCATCCCAAAATATACGGGTGTTGCTCTCAAAGATAATTGATTCTTCTTTAAGCAGGGATTAACCCTGATATCATCATTGATTCATTTAAAGGAAAAAAATGGAATTTAAAAACTTATCTAGTTTAACTTTATTATTTTTTTTACTCATCCCTTGCTCGATGTTGGCCAGCATTGATAACCCTTCACAGCCACTGATTCGGCGGGGAAATCGCGTAAGCCCCATGCCTGCGCCAGCTGCCTATTCAATGGACCCGATAAAAAATCAAATCTTTAGCATTAAAGAGATGCGCCGTACTATATTGGAACATCTTACTTACAAAGAGTTTGGGACTCTAAACGGTGTCTCAAGCTCCTGGAATTCAATAATGAAAGAGGGTTTATCTGATAAAAAGAATCCTCTTATCCTACCAACGGATCGCAAGCTTGTGGCGATATTCACCGATGCTTCAATCGCATTCCTAAACCCGGAGAGAATTCTTCAGGGCCTGGCCTGAGTTTGACAGATGGATTAAATACGGAACAACCTGCCGATTCGGCAGATATTGAGGCCCGGTTAGCGGTCGTCAATAACCTTATCAAATTGTGTAATCGTTCGTATTATCCCGGCGCTACACTTATGAATGCTTTTCGCCAGTATGATAGATTGGTGGCTGATGATGAGAAACTGCTTATATTCAGTCCAGATCGTGGAGTAAGATTGTCAAACTCTATTCGGGATTTTTCTGATATTTTACGGCAGATGCGACGCATAGAGCGCAAAGAAATGCAAGATACGAGAGATGATGAAAAAAAGGATGACCAGAAATTAGATGACGATCACCCAGCTGCGCTTGATGCTGATCCGGAAAATTCGATTCAAGATGAAACTGAACCATCTAGAAATGAATTAGACTCACGCGACATTCCAGATCTTATCGCTCGAGCATATCTGCGTGCAACAGGTGCGACAATTGAGGAACAGTCCAAACAAGAATTGCAGCAAAAGCTTAAAAGTATAAAACAAGAGCTTTTGCCATTATTCATAAGATGGCAACCATACGGTGTATTATTAAAATTGGCCCAGCTCTATAAATTAGATATAACGGGTTACACTGATACCGAATTAAGATGGCCTACAGGAAATCCCATTAACCTGCTTATAGCACCTGAGCTGAGTGACATTGAAATGATTGCATCCGACGATAAAAGTTGTTTTATGCAAAGCGAAAAAAATTATCAACGAGTTCTCACAACACAGACGCAACACATAGCCGATATGATTAAACGTCATAATTTTCTAAGAAAAAGAAATGGTCTAGTATACGGAGCATACGAGCCATTAACGCGATCGCCCGTTGAACAATTTGAACGCGATCTTCGATTATTTTTGGCATTTCAGATTTTTCACTTGGCTAATGAAGTCGATAAGGAGGAAAATCCGGACACCAAAAATAGGCTAGTCCATGAATTAATACAAACGCTATTACAGCTTGATCAAGCAACAGATGGTGAATTTGCAATACGCGAGGTTCTTGATCCAGCTACTGCATGGAGTGTAGAGCGACTAGGTACCCTTCGTGCCGCCCCAGTGAATGAATTATTTAAATGTCTCGAATCATTAATGTTTGCGAATACACTCTTTTATCGCTTTGATGTTCCAGCGGCATTTTGCGACAGAATAGCTTGGTTATCAAATGATCCGGTAATTCAAGAAAAGTTTTTAAAAAAATCGGTATTTTTTTGGGATAAGTGCCTGAAAAACATTACCGATAACGGCATGCTCAATCGCTTGAACCTTATACGAGATGGCATGCTCACCTATTATCGCGCATCACAAAGCATTACAGATCCGAGTGAAAGAGCACGATGCTATCGCACAGCAGTTAAGCTCAAATGGCTTGCTGCTATTGGCCGGCTGCTCAGTCCCAATATATTTGGATGTTGCTCGCGACAATAATTTATTCCTCTTCTTTTTTTCCTTCAGCGGGAGGATAAATTTCATGGACAAGACTCATTACTTGATCAACGGAACCACGCCTTTGCCAATCCTTGGACTGCATTCTCATCATTAATGATTGCAGATCCTTATCATCCTCAGCATAATCCCAAGCATTCTTGGGATTCGGTTTGGAGTGATCACGAATGCCAAAGGGCCAAGCATTTTTGGCTAAAAGATCAGTAATAATTCCCAATAAGGATTTTTTTTCATCCTGTTGAGAAATTTGGCTATAACGAATAACAGCAAGCATCAATGCCGTTTTTCCATCTGCATCTTGTACATTAATATTAAGATCCTTTGTCGCAAGAAATCCCCACAATGGCTTGCCTGCCGCAGCTGCTGCAAGAAAATTTTTCTCAATCGCCAATAGTGCTTCTTTTTGAGCCAAGGCATTGTTTTGCTGTTCCGATCGCGCCATATCTGCCGCAACTGATGTCGCAGGCCTTGAATTTTTTTGATCTGAACTGCTTCGGTCGCAAGTTGTGGCAGCGTCTGATGTAGCGCTAATAATACTCACACTGAGCAGCGCAAATAGCACAAGGTTAAATTTAATTATTTTTTTCATTGTTTTTTATCATTTTCATCGGGGCTTAAATGTATTATGGGCGCTTGGGGTACCAGTGAGCTTCTGCGCGCCTGATTATCCGTCGGCTGCATTTCCTGCATTAATCTGCGAATTTCGGGGCGTCCGGTGGCATGGTCGTGCGCATTCATACCATCGCTATCCCGTATGCTAAATGCTTTTGCATTACGTGTTAAAAGGGTTTTAACGATGCTAGTCCGGCCCAACTGAGCAAGATACATGAGCGCCGTTTTTCCGTTAGAATCCTTAGCATCAAAATTAAAATGCTCATTCTTTAGAAATGTTGTGAGATCATCGCCCTTCTTCGCTGCATCTAAAAATTCTGCCTCTTCTTTTTCACGTTGTTCTTTTCTTTTTACCAACATTTTCCTTAACTCTGCAGTATTAATGCCAAAGTCAGGGTTGTCTGAAATAATCGATAGGGTGCGCCCCGAATGCGAACGAGCCCGCGAAAGCACTTTTTCTTTAGCGCTTTCTGTAGTTGCCAATGCGGTGGTACACAAAATAAGTAATGTCAGAAACAGATAATACATGATCATCCTCGGTTAACGTATTATGATCAAAATTCTATCGCATACTGAGATTAATGTTAAACACGGATGTTGGTCTAGCTTTTTTATGCCCGCGCGAAGACAATCAATTGAGAGAAATCGCCTTTATCGGCCAATCGCAATCCATTTATATACTGCATCCGTACTTCCGAAGGCTTGGTCAATCCTTTATTTTCTTTGTTTATACCCCAAGTAAATGCAGGATGTCCGATTTGCTGAATTAGGAGATCGGCCATCAAACGCGCATGTCGGCCATTACCATTAGGAAATGGATGTATCCAAACTAATCGATGATGCATTCGTACAGCTATCTCGTCATCTGAAAATGAATGGTGATCCATTTGGGCTGTAACATCATGGCAAAGTTTTCGAATCTCCATTGGTATATGATGCCAAGCAATACCAATATTTTTTTCTGAACGACGGAATTTGCCAGCCCATTTCCAAGTATGATAAAACATATGCAAATGCAGTTTTTTAATAAAATCGAGTGTAAGAATATTATTATGATTCAAAGCCCATTCGGCAGCCTCAGCAATATTCCGTTGCTCCCAATCATCAAGCTCATTTTGCAAAGTGATATGTGTTGGTATGAGATCTTGAAGTTCATCAGGCTCAAGCGGTGTCGCACCTTCGGGATAAACAAATTTCATTTTTTCTCCCAAAGCTTGCTTGGCTTACCTTGTAACAGCTCTTGCGCTAGATCTTCCTCATGTTGTTTTTGCTGTTTTGCCGTAACTGCTTGCTGTTCTAGGGCCATTGAGTGACTTACACCTTGCAGTTTTTCTCGCGCAATTTTCAAAGCTTGCTCTTCCAACTGAACCTCAAGCGGCTTTTCAGGAATAAAGTAATAAACCAAGCGACAGTTCATCGCCTCTGATGCTTTTCTTAATGTTTCAAGGGTTATATTCCCTTCCTGTTCACTTTTTTCGAAGGCGATCACCGCAGGCTGCGAAACACCCATGCGGTTGGCCAACTGATAAGATGTCATGCCTAAAGCCTGTCTCATAACCTTTATCCAGCCACTTCGGGGGATTGGTTTAGTGGAGACTTTTCTTAACTCATTAAGACTTGCTTGGATTTGCTGGCGGGCAGTTTTACGAAAAGTTCGCTTCATATTAATAACCTATAACTTATTAAATCGCATCCGAATAATAAGCTATAACTTATCAAAACTGCCCTGTCTTGCAACCAACCACTTTCTCTATAAAAAATCGCTGCTAGGATGGGATAATGATTCAAATGGAGCATCTATGACACTTAAAACATTAACCCTCACCGGCCTACTGGCCTTCTGCCTACCAATGGCGGCATCACAAATAAGTTCATCACTAATGGATATGGCCGAGAGCCATAATGAACCAAAGCCTATAAAGCCCTTTTCCCAAATTCCAGCAGCAATGCAGATTGCTCAAAGCAATGACATGAGTACAAGCATTTGCGAGTATCTGGGGTACAAGGATTATGCCCGTATCGCCCAGGTGTCAAAGCTATTGCGTGGCATGATGCACCGTTGCCTGTATTTGCAACCACGGCCGCTGCTGTTGCCAGAAACTCCAAAACTCATTGAATACACGAAAAAGCTGCTCGAAAATGCCAACGACGAGGGTCGCCTATCTGCAGTGAAATCACTTATCAGCCTCTGTGAAAGATCCTATTATCCAGGCCAAGATCTATTGAATGCTTTTCTGCAATATAGAACCGATGTCCCTTTTACCGAACGTATTTGTTCAATTATCAAAACTTCTCGTTTAAACAATTTCCGGCTCGTGAAAAAAGAAGATCTACTAACAGATATTGCCGATACTCACCGCATGCTTGAAGAGCAAGAATCGGCCCTACAAGAGCACAAAGAAAAACTTGCGGCCGCCAATCGCGGAGAAGACAAAAGGTTAATCGAACTGCGCGAGCAGTGTGAAGCAACAAAAGAGCGCATAGAGCGACACAAGAGAATCCTAAAGACCTGGCAACCCTATGGACTGCTGCTGCGATTAGCCATGCGATATCCGTGCGATCACATCATTGATTTAAAAACGATTTTAGAGACATTTCCGCATAATACGGTAAATATTTTTGCTGCACCGCAAATATGCGATACAGATCCCATTATCAATGCGGAAAAAAGAGCTTTTATTGCAAGCGGGGCGTGCTTTCTGGATGGTGAGTATTCATTTGCGCAAAGAATAGATGCCCTATTACCCAGACTCCGCTATCTAGAAATGAGAAATCAAGCGGCAGATGACTGTGCCATGAAGGCTCCCGGTTCATTGGCTGAACTTAAAAGGTTTAAACAAGAAGCGATCGAGCGATTGTTATTGCACGCTAGCCAAGCGGTTTGCATGGACCAATATTATCTTAAAATTATTGATGAAATTACTCAGCACGAATATGGAATCGATAGAATGCTAAACCACCCCAATGCATGGGATGACTCCAGCTCCAACCCAGATTACGTGATGCAGCATGTGCGCTATTTGAAGGAAATCATAGACTGCGTGAAAGAAAATTATCAATGGCATGTTAGCTTCAGAGATTGTTGCTTAGAAATAGCTGAAAAATATACAGACCCGCGCATTAAAGAAATTTATTATCTAAAAGCTGCCGAAAGCATGAATAATGCCCTTCAACGGCCAAACTCATTCCATTCTCGTTGGGCGGAGCCCAACTGGTTGGGGCATATTGAGCCTCAGGCACAGCGAATTGACCAAGGTCTTGCGCAGAATTGCTCTGATCCTAAGGAACTGGAAAAATTTCGTTCCCAATTCCGATCCAAATTCCGTTCGATTGAAAGACGCGCGAGAATTGCTTGGTGGCTTTCTGCTGCTAGATATTCATTAGATCTTCCGAGTGAGATATATACGTTCCTCAGAGGACTATTAGGTTAATGCACCCTCACCCAGATACAGTCGCTTAAACTCACCCAATGAAACTGGAAAATGTGGTTCGGCTAATGCCAACAATGCTTGCGCATATTGGCGAATTTCCCATTGCGCATCAGCTTTGATTCTTAATTTTATGAAATGCATAAATGAATGCAGGTTAACCGTATAGATATATTCGGTGTATGCGCAAACCGGCAATACGCCACGTGCTTGCTCACGTGCCACTCCATTGGCTAATAGCAGCTCGTATGCTTGATAGCTCACTTCCAATGTTTTTTTGTACGCATCCATTAACGCCTGATCATCGAATCGCCCAGTCGATGCCTGACGATTGTCCTTATCTTGAAATCGCCAATAGGCTGGTGTATAGAATTCAACCGGCGCCTTTACATATCGGTAACTAATTTCATTATATGAAGCCATGCGATGGCGAATCCATTGGCGCTGCACATAGATTGGCGCCTTAATGCGAAATGAAAGCTGATTGTGCTCAAATGGGCTGGTGTGATGATGCGAAATTAAGAATTTTATTAACTTCTTATCACGTTCGGTTATCTCGTTTGCCATCTTACCGTACGATACGCGGGCTGCATTTACAACCTCAAGATCTGAACCTGATACGCGTACCAGTTCCGCCGAACTTATACCGTCGCCAAGCGGATCAATAACTTGAGATGATTTGATTGGTGCAATGTAGTCTGTTTGGAAGGTTTGGTTTTCCATCGAATATCCTTAATAAAATTTGATAGAGCCTATATTCCTTTTGCGGGCCGCACAAGTATCCTTAGTTATATGATTATAAAACTTGATCCACCAATCATTTCAGATCAAACAATTCTTCCCATTGCTTGTGTGCGTCCTAAACGAAGAAATGGATTTAATGTTTCAGTCACTCCGCATGCCAATCAAACTATTGTTCACTGCTACGGCCACGGCGGCTCAGGCTGGACCATGTTATTCGGTTCCGTACAACGAGCTATTAGCTTATTTGAATTAACTCATCCAAATAAAAAAGATCCGATTCGTATTGTAGGCGCCGGCTGCATGGGGCTGATATCTGCCATTGAGCTTCGAATACGAGGATATTTAGTCACCGGCATTATTGCAAAAGAAAAATACGATGGAGCTTCGTGGCGCGCATCCGGTTATTTTGCATTTTCCGGCAATACATCAACTAATGCCGAATCACAATTAATTAGCGAATTAGTTACCACAACTTTCGTTACCTATAAAGCAATTGAAGAAGGGCAGCATCCCTATTTGAATCCAACGGCAGTTCGCTTATTGCCGACTTATTGCAAAATCGGATCGGATGCCAGTTTGTGTGCGGAATATTTAGCGAAGACTGGCTATATGCCAGCGGGTGAAAAAGTAACATTGGATTTTGGCCAGATCCTACATGATAATTTCATGCGTTATTACAATTATCACATTCAGACAACCAATGTGATGCGACAGCTGATGGCTGAAGTTCAGAAATTAGGTATACCGATTGAATACAGAGAATTACAAACCTTTGGCCAACTACGCGAATCTGTAATTTTTAACTGTTCAGGCCTCGGCGCCATGGAACTTAATAATGATAAAGGCATGGTGCCATTGCGCGGTCATTTGATAATGCTCAAACAAGAAGTTGGGAATAAGCCGCTTGATTACATTGTGCAGACAACTGTGATGCAGAATGGCGAAGAAGAAAATTTATATCTGATTCCCAAACATGAATTAGTAACTTCTGAATGCCCAGATGGCCTGCCATGCGCCGGCGTGATTGGCACCACCTATGCGCCGACTGATGGTATGTCGGATGAAGATATTACAAAGTTGGATGCAATTGAATTTGAAAAATTATTTAGACGGGCTCACGAATTTTTTGGCGCTACTTCGTAACTTCCTGCCAATTAGATCCAATTCTTGTATCAACCACCATCGGGATTGGCCACGATACAACTGTTTCGAGAATTTTTTTGGCAAGCGGCTCAGCTTGTTCGATATGCTCTTTCGGTACGCTGATCAATAATTCGTCATGAATCTGCAATAAAATTTTTGCACCGGGAAATTTCTCGCTCAACGTTTTATCTAAGTTGATCATGCCAATCTTCATTACTTCTGCCGCGGTACCCTGTGCTGCCGTATTGATAGCGATGCGGCGGGCGAGATCGTATAACGTCCGATTCCTCTCGTAAATACCGGGAACATATCGCCGGCGGCCCCAATGGGTCGTTACGTATCCATGCTTTTTCGTCTCTTCAATTACCCTCTCCATCCAAGCAGATACACCCGGATATTGGGCAAAATATTTCTCAATATATGTTTTGGCATCGTTATAACTGATGCCCAAATCCTGCGATAGCCCATAGGGCGTCATCCCATACAATATTGAAAAGTTAATGCGCTTACCAAGCTGCCGCTGCTCATTGGTAACTTTATCGAGCGGTACATCAAATAATTTTGCTGCCGTCTGGGTGTGAATATCAATATTGTTGTTGAAGGCATGTATGAGTGCTTCATCACCAGATAAGAATGCCAACACGCGTAACTCGATCTGCGAATAGTCAGCAGATAAGAATACATGCCCTTTTTCCGGCTTGAATGCCATACGAACGTGAATATCATAGGGCTTTGTGTGAACGGGAATATTTTGCAAATTAGGGTCAGAGCTTGCTAAGCGGCCGGTTGATACTGATGTTTGGCTAAATGAAGTATGAATTCTGCCATCTTTTGGATTGATGTAAGTTGGCAATGAATCCAGATACGTGCTCTTGAGCTTGGCAAGTTCTCGCCATTTTATGATAAGCCCAGGCACTGGATGCAATTTTGCTAGCACCTCCAACACTTCTTCATCAGTTGAATACCCTGTTCTAGTTTTGCGTTGCGGCGGCAATTTAAGGTCGTGGAACAATAACTGTGAAAGTTGCTTTGGGGAATTAAGGTTGATGTGCTTGTATTGCTCGCCGGCAGCCACAATGATTTTTTCTTCAAGCTTTGCCATATCGCGCTCGACGTATTCGTTCAGTTTATGCAAGACCGAAGCATCAAGATAAATGCCTTCCTTCTCCATTTTGTAGAGCACTTGGGCGAGTGGCAATTCGATATCGTAAAATAATTTTTCCATATGCTGCTTGCGCAGCTCTTCTTCCATAACACTAACTAATTTGTAGGTTTGATGCGCGTCTGCTGCAGCATATTCAGTAGCAAGATCAAGCGGTACCTCGGCAAATGATTTGTAGCCGTTGCTCATAACTGCATCGGCAAACGAGATCATTTTTTCTTTGAGATAAAACTGCGAAAGGTATTTGAGACTAATGCGTTGCCAATCTTCGGTCACCAAATGTGCTGCGATCAAGGTATCAAACACAATGGAATTCACATGAATGCCATATTGACTCAAAACTAGTTGATCAAACTTTGTATGCTGCAAATATTTTTTTATGGCTGTGTCTTCAAATACTGGCTTGAGCATATCAATGACGGTTTGCAGCGGGATTTGATCAGGTGCCGGCTGGCCACCAAACATTGATTCAGTTTGATCATCCGCTGGCGTTTTGCCCTTTTTCGCCTGCGTTTCCTGCTTACCCTGATGACCCACCGGGATGTAGTACGCAGTGCCAGGCTCTACGCAAATCGAAATGCCAACCAAATTACAGTTTAGCCCATCAAGGCCATCGGTTTCGGTATCAAATGCAAATAATTTTTTCTTATGAATCTGTGAGACAAGATCTTTTAGCATCGCCTGGTGTGTGACCGCTAAAAAGTTATAGCCCTTAAGCTCAGACAATTTTTCAAGCTTCGGTTTATAACCCTTCTTCTCCAAATCCTTGAGCAATGATTTAAATTCCAGTTCTTCAAAGAGCGGCCGTGCTTCTGGCCAGTTTGCCTCATCAACAAGGAAATCTTCTTTGTTTAAACCTAAATCATGATAGCGAAGTAAAAAAAGATCTTGTGATAGGAATGCATCTGCCTTATGTTGCGCAAGCGCTTCACGCGTGCGCTCTTTTTTTACCTTATCGAGGTTTTTATACAGATCATCGAGTGAATCAAATTGAGTCACCAGCTCAGCTGCGCCAACCTTGCCTATACCTTTTACTCCGGGAATGTTATCCGAAGCATCACCGATGAGTGCAAAATAAAATGGAATCTTGCTGATGGGAAAACCGTATTTTTCTTCAAGCATTGCGACATCGATGAACTGCTCTTTAAGCCAGTCATACATTAATGCATGAGGGCCAACCATTTGCCCCATATCTTTATCTGAAGTTACCAAAACAACAGTATCGCCCTTTTTAATAGAATCAGCGCCTATGGAATACATTAAATCATCTGCTTCGACCCCAGAACGCATAACCTGCTTGAGCTGAATAAGATCAGCAAACTCCATAATCTTCTCTTTTTGGACAAATAGATCACTCGGCGGTGCCTGGCGCGTAGCTTTATAGGTTGGCAAGAGTTCATGGCGCTCGGTTTTCCCTGGGGAATCCCAAACGATAGCCATATATTTGGGCTTAAAGGTCTCAAGGAGTTTGTGAATGATGCGGCAAAAATTATATACCGCCTGTACTGGCAGACCATAGCTCGTATGCATTGGCCGAAGACCATAATAGGCACGATACAAGAAGGCAGAACCATCTATCAGAAAGATGGTCTTATCGGGATCAAAATGTGGCTTTAAAGGGGGGCGTAGTTGTAATTCCATTGAGCTCCAAAAAGGGACCGATCACCCCTGAGTGTTTTGCGCAGCAAAATGTATCGAAGGGCTAACATCATAATTGAGATGGGTAAAAAAAGAAAAAGGTTATGCGAGCTTTGAAAGTCCTCTTTTACGTTCTTCATAGTCGGAAATTGATAGGCACTAGCAGGTTGAATGGAGCAATAAACCAACCTTCTTGTTTTGCTTCACAAGCTCGTTATAAAGCTTTACCGCCTTTTCACTTTGCAGAATATGAACTTCTTTATTCAATGATGAGAGATAGGCAACTGTTTCTGGCTTAGTCTCAAGCACCAAATCAACACCACGCGACAAGATAATAATATCGCAATCATTGATAATAGTTTGAAGATCTTCAATTTGTATGCCGGGATGATGGCGAGTTTTAAACTCATTCCAATCCCAGGCTTGCGGCCCGCTTGGTGATAGCTTGCAGTCTTTAAAGGTATGCTCTTTCCCTTCAAAATTGACAACCACCTTGCCCCAAGAAAAATGAGTGATCGTATTTGCTTGCGCCATAAGAGCAGTCGTCATTAATGCCAGTGCATATATCTTTTTTATCATGAGTTTCCTAGGTGTTAACTATCGATGTGTGATCAGGCTACCTAATTTAACCCACCATGCAAAGGCTCCCGCGCAAGGGTATTCCCTTTGTATTAAAAGGCCTTGTCATTCGTATCTAAATAATTAAGAGTGAATTGCATTAAAAAAAGGGGCGGGTAAAGTTTGACCATGTACATCAATGTCACTCTTTTTGGCGGCTTGCAACAACCGCTGACCTATCGAATACCAGATTCACTGACCGACCAAATCACTGTTGGTTGTTTGGTGCGTGTTCCAGTGCGCAATAGCTCACGGGCAGCGCTTGTGGTTTCTTTTTCGCAAAAACCTCGGGTTGAATATGAAATCAAAGACATTCAAGGGCTTGAGCCGGTACCGAACGATCCAGAATTCCAGCCATATCTTGCAAAATTAGCATCCTATTACCGAGTCGATCCCACCCGTTTTATTTGGCGCATGAAACAGTTCCTTGGGCAGAAACAAACGGCCAAAGATATCGCCGTCACCTCAGCAGTTCCCATTGCCCATGAGTTCAACTTAACACCAGAGCAACAAAACATCTTCAGTGCCATCTCCCCAGCTTTATTGGCAAACCAATTTACACCGCACGTTATTCATGGCGTTACCGGTTCAGGCAAAACCATGGTATATCGGGCATTAATTGAACAGGTATTAGCACAAGGGAAGAATGCTGTATTGCTACTACCTGAAGTAATGATGGCGGTCGCTTTCGAGCACACATTTAAACAATGGTTTTCGGCCGAGCAAGTTATTGGGTTTCATTCAGCCAGCTCAGTTAAAGAGAAAAAAAGATTGTGGCAGGCCATGCTGCACAATAAGCCAACCTTAATCATTGGCGTACATTTGCCCATGTTATTACCGATTCCAAACCTAGGCCTTATTGTGATCGATGAGGAACACGAAACTGGTTTTCAAGAAAAGCGCCATCCGAAGATCAATGCCAAAGAAGCAGCATTACTTCGCGCGCAACAATATCAGATACCTATTATCCTTGGTTCAGCAACACCATCAATGCATACATTGCACCAAGTAAAAACCAAGAGTTGGCCGCTACATAAACTTGCGCAACGTTATGCTGGGGCATTCCCTTCTATTCGGGTTATTCAATTAAGGGATAAAAAACAGCGCAAAAATTTCTGGGTAACACCAGAATTAGAACGGGCGATCGCCGATCGATTGGCAAAGAAAGAACAAGCAATCATTTTTATTAACCGTCGCGGCTTCAGCTTCTTCGTGCAATGTAAGGAATGCAGCTTCATATTTAACTGCTCGAATTGTTCGGTGAGTTTGACGCTGCATATGAATGAACAACCTGTTCTGCGCTGCCATTATTGTGAATATGCCCAACCCGGGCCGGCTTGTTGTGGCAAGTGTAAAAGTACCAACCTATTAAATAAAGGTATTGGCACTCAGCAGGTAGTAACCATGTTACAAAAATTGTTTCCTGTGGCGCGCATTGGGCGCGCGGATTTGGATAGCACCGCTGAACGGAAGAAATGGCAGCAGACCGTGGATGCTATGACGAATTATGAGTTGGATATTTTGGTTGGCACCCAGATGGTTACTAAAGGGTATCATTTCCCTAAGGTGACTTTAGTTGGCGTATTATGGGCTGATGTAAATTTAAGTATGCCTATATTCAATGCCGCTGAGACCTGCTTGCAGCAATTGATCCAAGTCGCCGGCCGCGCGGGGCGCGCATCAGTTGGCAGCGAGGTGATCATACAATCTATGATTGACCATCCGATTTTTAACTATTTGGAAGAAACAAAATATCCGGAATTTTATGGTGCTGAAATTGCCCAGCGCGAAATTCTTGGCTACCCCCCATGCAAGCGGTTTGCTGAGTTGGAAATACGCAACATGAATGAAGCCCAGCTCGAGCGAGATGTACAAGAAATTGCTGAACAGCTATATGCAGCAAACAAACATAATATACAGATTCTTGGCCCAGCCCTACCGCCGGTATATAAGATGAACAACTGGTTTGTTCGTAAGATCTACTTCAAAGCCCCGACGATTAACCATATTGCTTCATTATTGGCAACGGTTGATGCAAGAAATATCCGTTCGCGTATATTCTATACCCCTAACCCAGTAGGTTTGTAACATGACGCTCGAAATTTTAACACCATACGAATACCGCACTTTTATCATCGCCTGGCTTGAGGTGAATACTGGCATTGGCAACTTGATTATTCAACCAGGGCACGCACCAGCCGTAATGACACTCACCGACAACTCAACCGCCATTGCTACACTACCCGCCGGCAATGATGAAGTTATTGTCGTCACGCGCGGCGTTGTAGAAATAAGCCGATCACGCATCAGGCTTCTTATGAACTAGGGGCACATGAAAAAAATACTTTTTTTACTTACCGCAATACTCGCCCTCACGCTCATACCCAAACCGCTACGATTAACCACAAGGCAAGCGCAAGAGGTTGGCAAAAAGATTTGGCGCAATGAGTGCGGCGGTTCCATTGAAGGATTATTATCATGGAACAAAAATGAATCCTTCGCATCCGTGGGAATTGGCCACTTCACCTGGTGTTCGACTGGAAAAAGCTGCCCGTTCGCGCAAAGCTTTCCATCTCTCATTAGATTTATGGTAGAGCATGATATTAAAATTCCTGCATGGCTTGATAGTAAAAAGGGATATTCATGCCCGTGGCGAACCCGGCGGGAATTTATACAAGCGCGCAACACTACGCGGATGAAAGAACTTGAAGCTTTTTTGATTGATACGATGGATGCTCAAATAGCCTTTATGGTTAAACGATTAGATGATGCACTGCCAAAAATGTTAGCAGCCGCACCGCACCATCGCAAAAATCATATTAAAAAACAGTTTGAACGTTTGATGCGTACTGAAAAAGGATTGTATGCAATGATCGACTATGTAAATTTTAAAGGCGAAGGTATTTCGCATGCAACTACGGGAAAAGGCTGGGGCTTGTTACAGGTTTTGGATACATTACATGCAAAAAATGACGAGATCGCAATTCATCAATTTGTGGACGCGGCGAAAGAACTACTAACTAACCGCACGCAACGACAACCTACAACGCGCCGCTGGCTAGAAGGCTGGCATAACCGGCTCGATACATATTTGGTATGAGGAATCACAAAATGACAATTACGTTTTTTTAAGTCTTTTTAGCGCTCTGATCCTTCGATCAACTCAGGATGAGCGCTCTGCGGCCGAATCAGCGAGTAAGCCAGCAATTAGTATCTAATATTTGGAAATTCAGCATGTCTAGAAAACAACTTGGTTCAATCTTATCCGGTTCGTTAACCGAAGGCTTTTTGATGCGCATTGTGGCCGATGCCGCATTGCACGAAATTAAAACCGGCAAATTTGTGAGTGTTCAAAGCGGCCCACATAAATTCTTTTCATTGATTACCGATTTAGCCCTCGAAGTTACCCATCCAGATATTTTGCTGTTCCCACCGACGAGCAATGAATCCTTATTAATGGAGGCGCTCAAAAAGAAAGATATCTACGCCACAGCCCAGCTGCGGCCAATGCTCATGCTTAACCAGACGAATGAGAAGATGCCGGTCAAAACCATACCGGGCCATTTCTCAAGCGTATATGAAGCCAATCGTGCGGATGTAAATCTTATTTTTGGCGACGAACATGATGCCAGCAAGCGGTATTTCAATATTGGTTGCCCATTGGATATGGATACGCCAGTGTGCATAGATTTGGAACGGCTGTGCGAACGAAGCAATGGTATCTTTGGAAAATCAGGTACCGGTAAAACATTTTTAACCAGATTGATTTTGGCCGGTATTGTAAAACAAGAAAAGGCGAGCGTGTTGATTTTCGACATGCACAGCGAATATGGTATTCAAGCGCGTAAAGAAGGCGGACCCTTCGTTAAAGGTTTAAAAACATTATTCCCTGATAAAGTGGCGCTTTTTTCACTCGATCCCCAATCAACCCGTCGCCGTGGCGGCATGCCGGATGTTGAGATTGTCATTCCTTATAGCGCCATTAATGTTGAAGATGTGATCTCATTGCAGGATGAACTTAATCTGCATGCAACAGCTCTGGAAGCAGCCTATTTAATTGCTGCAAAACACAAACGCGATTGGTTGGGAGTATTACTCACCCAGGGCGATCGGTTGAAAGAGTTTGCGCAAGAACTCGGCGCCCATCCAGAATCTATTGCCGCGCTATATCGTAAATTAAAGCGGCTTGAGCGATTACCGTTCTTACAACCTTCAACTATTGGCGCAGTAAGAGACCATTCAGTGATCGATCAAATGTTGGAATATATAGATAAAGGCATGAGTGTTATTGTTGAGTTTGGCAATTATACCGGCACCTTTGTATACCTATTGATAGCCAACATCATCACCCGCCGAATCCATGCTCGCTATATTGAAAAAACTGAAAAATATTTAGGCTCACAGCAACTCAGTGATGAGCCAAAGAAATTGATGATCTGCATCGAAGAAGCACATAAATTCTTGAACCCTTCTGCCGCGCGTCAGACTATTTTCGGCACCATTGCCCGCGAAATGCGTAAATATTATGTTTCATTATTAGTGGTCGACCAACGGCCATCTGGTATTGATGAGGAAGTGTTATCGCAAATTGGTACCAAGGTGGTGGCGCAACTCAATGATGAGAAAGATATCCAGGCAGTGCTCACTGGTATCAGCGGTGCCAATAATCTCAGATCTATTCTTGCTTCATTGGATACCAAAAAACAGGCACTATTACTTGGCCATGCGGTAGCCATGCCAGTGGTAGTGCAAACGCGCGAATATGATGAACGATTCTACCGCGCAATGGGGCCGGAAGTTTCGAGTAAACAAATTACCCAGCTGATTGATGAACTGTTTTAATTTTCTGCGGCGTTAGATTTTTTGCATTTTGCTTTTTTGAAAGGGGATTGGTATGTTCCTTTTTGATAACCTAATTACAATCCCAATCAAAGGAGAAGATGATGAACAGATCGTTCAAATCAATGTTTCTTGGCATAGCATTCTTAATCGCAGGCTCTCTTGCAGCTGATAAAGATCACTGCCATAGACGATGCAAAATAAATACAAATGTATTTGCAGGCAATGCGGATAATAATTTTGTAAGCATTACGTATCTGACTGCTGGCAAGAAGAAAAATCCTACTGTTTTATTAATACATGGTAATGGCGGCACAGCGGATGATTGGCGCGGCGTAATGGAAGAGATGTGTAAAGATTTCTACCTAGTAGCTCCCAATAGACGTGGTACTTGTCCAAGTGGTCAGCCGCAAACTGGTGAACCACGGCTAGCATGCTTTTCGATTATTCTCTTGCAGTCACAGTAACGGACTTCGTGGGTGTATTGGAACAGGAAGGTGTCTCGCATCCTCATATCGTTGCTCATTCATATTCTGGCCGCTTTGCAGAGCTCTATTATTTCTTGTACAAGAATGATCCGGTTCTTTCGCCTAAGTCGCTCATTCTTTTAGCGACCAGCTTTTCAGGAAGCTTGGCCGGAGTTGGTTTAAAGGCCATTAATATGGCAATATCGCATGGTGATCTTTGTGCAATTGCTACAGGGTTTCAGGACTTTGCAGTAACTGTTTCCTGTAATTCTAATAATCCAGATGCTTGTTCTGTAGTTCCATATCCGGCCACCTTAGCCGATTTGGAGGAAGAAGTTTTCTTAGGCGCAACTCAAACTTCAGTCTATGCATATCAATCATATACTACTGTTGCACAGCAAGCTTCATCAAATTTTGTACCTGGTTTCGTTAATCCCATTAACATCCCAACACTTCCATTCACGGGACCAACTTCTTCAAATCCTATAGGCGTCTTTACTGATATAACAATTCCGGTCGCGATTTTTTATGGCACCAATGATGAAATAAATGTGCCTCAAAATCTAAATATATTAGGTGCATGCTTTACCAACAGCTCTGCTTTGTTTGAACAAGAGCTGCGTGGCGTTCCGCATTTTTCTATGCTAACGAACTACGCAGTATTGGCCAAAAAGTTTACTGAATTTATATATAATATTGATGAGCGCTGTACATTCCTATTCTTCCCTCCAGCAGCATGTACACCGCCAAACCCATGCATCTAATTTAAGAAAATAGTTAGATATTTTAATGCCTGGCTTGTTTTAAAACAGCCAGGCATTTTTTTTGCATTAATTGGACAAGAAGGAAGCGAGCAAGAACTAGGAATCACACAATAGTAGGTGTGATAAAGATCAATAACTGCGATTCTGATTTTTTCATTTCACGTGATCGGAAGAAAGCTCCAAAGATTGGAATACGGGCAAGGATTGGAATTTCATTGCTTCCCTTTTCATCCTTGTTGAGCATCAAGCCGCCTATTGTAGTGGTCTGACCGCTTTTTAAGGTAACCTTATTCTTAGTACGAATCTTCTTAATCGTCGGCGCATTATCCTTTAGTTCATGCTCAACAACAGAAGAGTTTTCGACCAGGATGTCGAGCTGCACGCGTGAACGATCAGGTGAAATATATGGCTTCACATTTAATATTGTGCCAACCTCTTGGTAATTAACCGTTTGTACATTACGTAGTTTCCCATGCGCCATTTCTTCAGTCATCGTTTTTATTGGCACACTTGAACCAATAATAATCTCAGCAATCTCGCCATTATTGGTTAATACCGAAGGATTAAGCAATATTTTTGCTTTGGAAGCGGCCTGTGCTGCACGTAATTCTACCATCAGAGAGTGCATCGAAAGATGTGGGCCAGATAATAATAATGGTGCCGTCACCGCAGTATTATGGTTATGGCCTTGGAATCGAAATCCTGAGCCATCACCGCCTTGTGCCGACCAATTAAAACCAAGTTGATGCTCCACGGTGTTATCAACCGTTGCAACTACTGCATCGATGCGTACTTGAGGAATCGGACAATCAATAGCATTAATAAATTCAGCCATTTCATCTGCTTGGCTTTTCCAGCAACGCAAAAATACTTTCTTACTTTCTTTATCAACGGTGCAATAAGCTGAATCATGCTTTCCGCGCTTTATAACATGCTGCCACATCTCTTCAATTTTTGACACGAGATGATCGTCGCACCTGGTCTGTTTAAGCCCTATAGTTCTTTGCGCAAGCGGTGTTACATGCCTTCTTTTTAATAGAGCTGCCGCCTCTGCATAGGGCATTACGCGCCACAGCTGTTGCTGTTTGATCAAGGCAAGACGTGGATTGTTTTTGGCGCAAAGTAATTGCAGAATGTCACCGGGCGCGCGATGATCAAAGTGAACACGGCCAACTTCCCCAGTCACTTCGGGATCAATCACGAAATCAATATCGGCTGTTACACCAATAAGTTCGATAACATCTTGGATGTTTTTTGCTCGCGAGCGCACGGTAATCTTTTTTGCTTGTAGCGAACTATCAGCAAACGTTTGCGCTAAATATTTTTCAATATCAGCATCCGTTGCAAAGGAAGTAGATTCTTTCCTTTTTTCTGCGAGCTGTTTCTTATCCTGCACCACTTTTGATTTAGCGATAACTGGTTTTTTTTTAGATGCTTTCTTTTTTTCAACCAGATCATTCTTTTCTATTACAGGAACAGACGCTAGCTGCGCTGCAGGTTTAGTTTCCTCTTTTTTTTGTTCGTGTAATTGTTTGGTTGGCTCTGGGTAATCGATTGATTCAGACCCTCCGCGAGCAATAAACGGAACGGTGCTCGCGCATAATAAAACTACAATTTTGATCATACAATTAATTCCTGCGTTGCACCTGTAGCATGCTTACACACAACGCCACTTGTTGTAATTTTCTCAATATACCAACCCTCACCGACTGTATCATTTAATCGGGCCAGCTTTGTTCCCTCGCTATTAGATAATAAAGCTAACGGGCCTGCAGCTGCATGTGCCACTCCAACAACGGTCCAGGCTGGTGGCGGAGGCAAAATAGTGTCTGGTTTGAGAACAGTTACTTTCTCTTTAATAGGCACAGCCTGTCTGTTTTGTGTGACAACTTTGGCTGCTGGGATTGTCTCATGGGTCTTAACGAGAACGTCTTTAGTCAGGGTAGCTTTGGCAATAGCCTTTGGCGTATGAGCCGTTTCATTAAAATGTGAAACAGGCCACGAAAAAGGATCTCGGAATTCCGGGAATCGTATAAACTTTTCCTTTATAAGCTCTTTCTGCGCTGCGCCTAATGTGGTTGTCGTGCAAATAAGTAAGGTTATTTTTTTGTACATGATTTAGCTCTCCATTGTTTTTTATTTTTCGCGTAGGTTTTCAGTAGCAATGGCTCTACTTACTTCTATAAGATCAAATTTGATAGCAAGCTCTAATGGGTCTTCCAGCGTGCTTTTCTGTTGAACATGCCGTTTAATAGAAACCGTGCGCGGATACAACAAATGATCGGTTGCTCCGACTAATTGCATGTATTCGATCATTTCTGGGAATTGCCCCACAAATGAAAGTTCAACCGGATGAGTGACATACCAATTATGGGATACTGGTGGCTGTGGCATACAGCTGAGAAGTTTAAGATCTGCTTCGACGGCTTTGATCAGTAGCAAATTAAGCAAACATTTGTAGCCATTAGGCATACTAGTGCACTGATTGAAGCTGTGGCGTAAATTACTTACTATCTGTTCAAGTTCGTTAACTTCGCGTGCACGTCGCGTAAGTTCAATTTGCTGTTGTGAAAGTTGTGAGCATTTATTCTGCGCGCTCACAATTCGCACCTGCAATGGTTGATAAAGAAGCAACCACCAACCAAACCAGAGCAAAGATACAGCGCCAATAGTACAGACGTACCAGAAAAGGCGGTGGCGAGTTATGAAGAACGCAAAAAATTTATTATTGCGCGGGATGAAATAGTTCACCGTCTTGCCTCAAAAACACCCGATTAAAGCATATGGTGTAATGTTAGTTCGCGCCCCGATCCATCGATTAATTCAGGATGGGCGCTATCTCAAAATCACTAAAACGTATGCGTTGTCCATTGCATTGGATCTACTTCAACATTGTTTACTAGCAATGCCCAATGTAAATGATCGCCCGTTGCAAATCCAGTCTTACCCATAATACCTAATGGGTTTCCTTTTTCCACTTTTGATCCAATATCAATATTTGCAAAGCTATCGAGATGACCATAAAGCGTCAATACTCCGCAGCCATGATCGACTACTACAGTATTTCCACTGCGCGCAAATCGATCCTTCACCACAACAACTCCATCTTGTGCTGCCCATATAGCACTCTTTTTACGTGCGCCAAGATCAACTGCCTTATGCATATAGCGACCACGTTCTTTATTGGTACGAATAGTGCCGAAATCACAGGTCATAGCAGTCATATCCAATGGAACGCAGAAAGAACCGTGCCATAATTTTTCATTGGTAGAGCTTTTGCTGCATTCGGCAATCTTGGTGTGCAGATCTTGTTCGGCTCGTCCTGCTTCTGCTTCTTTTTGCACTAGATCAGAATTCACCGTGAGTACTTGCTTTTTGAAAGGATATGGCAGCACTTGGAATTTATGCTCCAGCATTTGTGTATTACCAACTTTATCATTGATTTCTACAGTCATTAAATATTCGCTTGGATTTTCTTCGCAATCGATTGGCACAAATGCTTCATAGATTGGTGAATGTGCGGATTCACGTACGCAATTGTATGTGCGTGAAAATGCTTTCACTTGCGCTTGTTTAATATCTTTATTTACTTGAAATTGCAGATGGAGTGTGCGGCCCTGAAATACTTTAAGATCTGCTGCAGGCCTCACGAATGCGGCTTGCAGAGGCTGATTATCAACGAAGAACGTGCGCTCTTCGATTGTTTTTATGCCTTTATATGATCCCTTGGTTGCTTCAACGCGCAGTTGGTGCTTGCCGTTTGCAACATGCAATGAATCAATGGCAAATGGGTGTTCGAAAGAATTTTTATTGATGCGCTTATTAACAAGAGGAGTATTGTCTAAAAAAATGGAGATATCTGAAACCTTCGATTTATCCGCGCCTTTCAGCACACATTGAATTGCGCCTGCATACGAACCTTCTTGTTCGAGCCCTTGCAATTGTATAGTTGGCTGTGATCCATCAAAGAAGTAGTAGTAACCGCGTAGCCCCATCCAACCACCGATAACAACTACTAGACCTAGAATAAGATTTTTTGCTCGAAACATTATGTGACCCCTATGCTGTGATTCCATTTTTGAGATGGATGCCAATATAGCGCATTTTGCCAAGCGTTAGAATGTTGCATAATTTAAAAGTCAAAACTTTGTCTCTCGTATTAATGTTACGTTATAAACAAATGCCCTACATAGCAGCTCAAAACTTATGCTCAGGCTAAGGGACTTCACTCCTTAACAATGAGTCAACAAACTCGATGGGGTCGAATGTCGAAGGCATCGTTACCATTTGAAACGATTCTGCCAATCCTTACACTATTGATATGGACAAAACGAAGATCAAGAACCTCCCGCTCACACCGGGGGTGTATCTATTTAAAAATAAGGACCAGGAGGTCGTATACATAGGCAAGGCTAAATCCCTGCGATCGCGGGTAGCCTCCTATTTCCGTATTCCTCAGGATGATCGGGTCACGGCAATCGTTAAGGATGTCGTTGATGTAGCGGCCATCGGGACCAAGAATGAGGCTGAGGCATTGCTACTTGAGGCCCAATTGGTCAGCGAGCACCAACCCCAATTCAACGTATTGCTCAAGGACGGGCAGCCGTTTGTCTACCTATTATTTACCGAACCCAAGGAGGGATTGCCGACCTTGGAGATTGTCCGAAATAAGAAGAAAAAGGGGGTGTTTTTCGGTCCATTCATCACAAAAGGGTCGGCCCGACGAGTACATACCTACCTAATACGTACCTTCCGCCTCACCATATGCAATAAGAAGATTGCGGCCGGCTGTCTGGATTATCACCTTGAGCTATGCGCAGGTAATTGCCGGGGGAATTTTGATGTCGAAGCTTACCGGTTCCGATTATCTTTGGCCCGCCAGGCACTCGAGGGTGATCATAAAACATTCGTAAAGTCACTTAAAGAGCAGCGGGCGGCTTGTAATAAGAAGCTATTATTTGAGCGAGCACGCGAGCTACAGGGGTATCTGAACAATTTCGAACAGATTTTTAATGTGATTCGGACTCGGTATCATGAACGAAAATATGAGTCAGAATCGGCTATTGCCACGGCACCGGTTAAGTATCGACCAGCTCCAAGACCAGAAGTTGCCGAAGCGCTACAAAAGTTATTGAGTCTTCCGACCGCACCCCATACCATAGATTGCTTTGATATTTCCCACTTTCAAAGCCAGGCTATCGTTGGCTCCTGCATCCGGTTTCAGGATGGTTCGCCGGTAAAGGATAAATTTCGTCGGTTTCGGATTAGGACCTTGACCCAACAGCATGACTATGCAGCAATGCAGGAAGTGGTTCTCCGTAGATATCGGGATGGCAAGGATTTACCTGATCTTGTATTAATTGATGGTGGCAAGGGCCAATTAAGTGCAGCTATGGCTGTTCTTCCAGCCGGCGCACAGTGTATTAGCTTGGCCAAGCGGGAAGAGATTGTGTATGGGATCACGGTTCCCGAGGGCATACCGCTTGATGTTAAGACCGAAGCTGGAAGACTCTTAATAGCCTTAAGGGACTATGCACACCACTTCGCCGTGTCTTATCACAAAGTGAGGCGAAGTAAGAATAATTTTGATTAGTTATGAAATCGGTCTTCAGCCGGAGTGCCCAAATCCTTGATTTTAGAAAACGATCTCTGTTACTATCAAGTAACGCTTTCAATAATAAACAACAGGAGCTTTTGTATGAAGTTTAATAAATCACTGTTCTTTGCTTTTGCGATTTTCTCATTCACCAATATGCAAGCAACTTCATCGACATCACACATAGCCAGAATTAACCCTAAAGATATAGCCGAGATCGAACATACATCCGTAAAACAATTCGAAATATATTCGGCCAATCTAGTAGATGGCACCAATATCGTAGCTGAGAATGGGAAGCGGGGATTAGTGTGCAGATGGATCAATGTCTACACCGGTGACAATGGGACCTGTGATGCCGCTAATTTTAATATTTTGAAAGATGCTTACGTCGCAAAACTGGCCCGTATTGCAGCTGAAGAAAAAACAAAGAACCAAAAATAATCTCAGAAAGAAGTTGGCTTAGCAGTTTCTAGCTGATCTTTTGGTCTTTAATCGCTTATAGACACCCTTTGCAATACCAAAAGCCGTGGCTGCCATTAATGGGGAAAGAGCTATCAAAAATCCACCCCAAGGTGTTACCGTCATGTCCTTTTCAAAGCCAAGCTCGCGCCATATTTGTTGACCATCACCATGAGCAATACTTATAGGCGTAAGCCCATAAACAAACTCACCGATTAACCGTGTTGCCCGAAGTGTATTAAACGTCATCATAAATATTTCAGCGAATGGCGGCGTTTTATAAGCGCCCTGCTCAGCTATCATCTTCTCAACTATATCACTTATATTTTTATAGGCCTGCAATGGGCTCTTTAAGCCAATTTTTAAACTTTCTTTATCTGAACCTCCGTTTCTTGAAGCATAAAGAGCATTGGCTGCAATCATAATTGCATAATTAGCAGTTAGTCCGGCAAACGGACCTGTTACCAGGCATGCAAGCCTATTTCCTGCTTCATCGGCATTGCCCCATTGCCCAAAAAACGGCATAAACACTGCCAATGGATGCCTAAGTAGATTACACTGCAACTCAATTTGGCCACCCCTCCCACCGGTCAACCTATTTCCAAAATAGTGCCCGCATTCATGCAGCAGGATTATAGGCAATTCGGTCGCAATATAGGCCGTTAACCCTAACCCCATGGCTGATGCAATTCGGCCAGCACTTTTTAATCTATGAAAATACCCTGTAGGCTCGGCCGGTTGTTTGGCGGCTCCAAGTGCAGCGGCGCCAATGGGCTGAAACACTAGTCCAAGGAATAGGGCAGTTAAAATAGTGCATCTAGCAAGGTTCATATAAGGTTCCGGTAATTTGGGTCCATTCTTTGTGGAACATACAGTACAACAGTTTTGTCGAACTAAAAAAAGTGCGGCTGACAAAACAATCCCCATTTGCCAGAGCGCCCTTCCGGGCCTGTCTCCCTTTTGACAATGAGACACTTTTTTAGATACTTATTGTACCCATTAAAATACAGGATAAAGGCTGCAGAAGAGCTGGCCACAGCGACCGTCGGAGCTCCCAGGAGGGAGCGAGGAATGGTTGCCTCGAAGTCATGCATACAAGATTATTAAAAGGAAGAAACAACATGAATCAGCAACAACAAGAACAAAAATCATTCCTCGAGCGCTTTTGCGTCAATGTGACCGAACGCGCAAAAAAGAATCAAATTGATCCCGTCATCGGTCGCCACGAGGAGATCAGACGTGTGATACAAATCCTTTCCCGCCGAACCAAGAATAATCCGGTCCTCATCGGGGAACCAGGCGTTGGTAAAACGGCAATCGTGGAAGGGATCGCACAGCGCATCATAAGCCAAGATGTGCCTGAAGGACTCAAAAGCAAACAAATATTTTCACTCGACATGGGCCTGCTCATTGCTGGCGCAAAATATCAGGGTGAATTTGAAGAGCGGCTCAAAGGAATTTTAAAAGATGTCGAGCAACAACAGGACTCGATTATTCTCTTTATTGATGAGCTGCATACGCTCGTAGGCGCTGGCCGAACTGCCGGAGCTATGGATGCAGGCAACTTATTAAAACCGGCACTTGCCCGCGGCGATCTCCATTGCATAGGCGCTACCACCTTGGAAGAATACAAAAAATATATTGAAGAGGATGCAGCGCTCGAACGGCGATTCCAAAAAGTTTTAGTGCCAGAACCCACCTTTGAAGATACTGTATCGATCTTACGCGGGCTTAAAGAGCGCTATGAATTGCATCATGGTATTCGTATCAAGGATCAGGCTTTGGTTGATGCGGCAATGCTCTCATCTAAATATATAGCCGATCGATTTTTGCCAGATAAGGCTATCGACTTGATGGATGAGGCTGCGGCGATGGTTCGCATGGCTATTGATTCCCAGCCCGAAGAGATTGATAAACTTGATCGCAAAGTGCGCCAATTGGAAATTGAACGTGTCGCTTTAACCAAAGAAGAACAATCACAGGCAGCATCTCGCTTAGCGGCAATTGATCAAGAATTAAAACAGCTCAAAGAGCAGCTGCAACAATTGCGAACTCAATGGCGTGCAGAAAAAGAGCCGATGGAACGCATGATGCGTATTAAGGAGCAAATTGAGCGCGCAAATACCTCTTTCCAACAATATGAACGTGAAGGCAATTATGCTAAAGCATCGGAAATTAAATACGGCACGCTTGTAAAATTAACTGCTGATCTAAAAGCCGAGCAAGAAAAACTTGCTTTGAGCCCACGCCGCCTAGTCAAAGATGAAGTTGATGAGCGAGATATTGCATTAGTGCTTGCGCGTTGGACAGGCATACCCGCTGAAAAGCTGGAAGCATCAGAAGCGCAAAAGTTTTTAAAACTCGCCGAAACTATGAGGGCACGCGTGATTGGCCAAGATGATGCGGTCATCAGCATCAGCCAAGCCATTCAATTGCATCGCGCTGGATTGTCGGATCCCAATAAACCAATCGGTTCATTCCTATTCTTAGGCCCAACCGGTGTGGGTAAAACGGAAGTAGCGCGCGTGTTGGCAGACGTATTATTTAATGATGCGCGCAAAATGATTCGCATCGATATGTCTGAATATATGGAAAAGCATGCCGTTGCACGACTGATTGGATCACCGCCAGGCTATGTTGGCTATGAAGAAGGTGGCCAGCTTACCGAGGCTATACGGCGCGCGCCGTATAGCGTGATATTATTTGATGAAGTGGAAAAGGCACATCCTGATGTCTTTAATATCTTCTTGCAAATACTCGATGACGGGCAGTTAACTGATGCCCATGGTCGCACGGTGAGTTTTAAGAATAGCATTATTATCATGACCAGTAATATTGGTTCAGCATTTATGCTGGATGGTGTTACGCCCGAGGTCAAAGAACAGATCGAAAAATTACTGCGCTCTCACTTTAAGCCTGAGTTTTTAAATCGACTTGATGCCACGATCTATTTCAACCCACTTACCCAGGCCAATGTTAAAAACATTGCGGCACTTCAACTAAACAAAGTAGTGCAGCAACTCAAGGAAAAGAACATTGCCTTGGAGATTACCCCAGCTACCCAAACCCTTTTGGCCGAGAAGGGGTATAGCTCAGAATTTGGGGCCCGCCCACTCAAGCGGGTGATTACCCAACAGCTTGTTGTCCCGATCGCCCAACACCTTATTTCTCAACCTGAAACAAAGACCGTGAAGGTGGGGGTAGAAAAAGGGGCTATTACCTTTCAATATGTATAGATAAGGCACTTTTTAAGGGGCGGTTGAAGCATCCCATATACCATATAACCTCGAACCCAGTCTTATAGTCATGAGAGGTTATTATGAATATGAAAAAGCTTTTTACTGCCCTATTTGCCCTGTCGCTCATAGCGGCACCTATTTCTACAATCGCAGCCGGCACGGAAGACCTGGAATGCCCGGTCTGCTTTGAACCGTGCTTTGACGCGAATTACAATCCCACGGGCCCAATAGCAGTTTTGCATAGACCGCAAAACTCTTCTCAAAAACCACACGCGATTTGCCGCCAATGCTATAACGGATTACGGGAAAACATTTGCCCAGAATGTCGAGCAGATATAGATGCAAGCTTTGTGAATAATGCGGCCGAACAAAACAACGTTATCAATCGATACCGCGCCTTTAAGCAAGATGAGGTTGCCGGGCAACGCCAAAATGAAGATCGTGTTCGCCGAGAAAGAGAAGCGCGCGAACATGTCCAGAGAGAACAAGAACGCCAGCGGCAACAAGACCTTCAACGCCGTCAGGCTGAAGAGGCTGCGAGGCAGCGTGAGCAACAACGACAACAAGAACGCCAACGCGAAGAGCAACAGCGGCAACAAGAACGTCAACAACGTCAGGTCGAAGAGGCTGCAAGGCAGCGCGAACAACAGCGACAACGTGAAGAACAACGCCGCCAACAAGAACGACAAAGCCAACAAGCGGCCGATCGTATTCGTAGAGCCGAAGAGCAAGAGCGCTATAGGCAAGAAGAAGAACGGCGCGCCCAAAGAGCTGAGCAAGAGCGACAAGAACAAGAGCGCCAATGGCAACGAGAAGAACAACAACGCAGGTCGCAGGAACAATCAGCAAATAATAATGATCACGCGCATGGCCCGGCCGATCGCCAAGTACCACCATCTCTTCACCAGTATATGAGACAAGTCTCAATACTCATTTTCCTGCTGCCAACTCTAGCTCGTTGGTATGTTCACCAGTTAGCGCGCATTATATAAAGTCGCAGAAAATAACTTTTGTAGTAGATTGGGTCCAATATTAATTGGACCCTTTTTATTTAAGACCATGTCAAAGCCGTTATACGCCGCAAATTGGAAAATGTACCGTTCGTATCTGCAAGAAGTTGAATATTGCCAACAGCATCTTGCCCAATACCAACAATTATCTAGTAAGGCAGATTTTGCGCTGTTCCCCGATTTTAGCGCGCTTGCCACATTAAATCAGCTATTCAAAGATTCTGAAATAAGCCTCGGTGCGCAAGATTGCTCAGCTCATGAGCAAGGGGCTTACACCGGCCAGGTATCGGCGCAATCACTAGGTGAATTGGGATGTGATTATGTGATCGTCGGGCATAGTGAACGACGAGCTTTGGGCGAAACAAACGTAATCATCTCACAAAAGACAAGTCAGGCATTTGCAGCAGAACTTACACCTATTATATGTATTGGTGAGCCTGAAGATGTTTATCACAATAAACAAACGCAAGCTTATTTGACCAATCAGCTAACTCCGCTTATGCCAGTTCTATCTCCTAATTACTTCAAATCTTTTTGCATCGCTTATGAACCCATCTGGGCCATTGGCACCGGCCAAACGCCAAATATAGATGAAATTGAACAGATTCAAGCATTCATTCGGCAGTTTGTAGAAACTGAAACTGGTGCGAATACATTCCGCGTAGTATATGGCGGCAGCGTCAACGCTAAGAATTGTGCCGAACTTAAAACAATGATGCCATTTGAAGGTTTTTTGATAGGTAAAGCTAGTTTAGACATACAAGAGTTTGCGCAGATCGTAAATCTGATAGACTAATATTCGCACTTAAAAATCATTTTCGCTGGAGACGATAAACATGCTATTTGGTCTTATTATTTTCCTATTCACCGTTATTTGCGCTGTACTTACCCTCATCGTGCTCATCCAAAAGGGCGGCAATAGTATGGGTATGGGCTCAATGGGCGGCAAACAAGTTATGCTATTCGGCGGTTCAGGCGGGCAAGATGTTTTTCAAAAAATAACCTGGGTACTCGGCGCTCTATTCCTTGGTGGTTCACTCGCATTATCAATTTTAAAAACTGAACAGGTTCGCGGCGCTCGTTATTTGACTACGCTAACACCAAAGCCTGTACAAGAGCAGCCACTGCCACAAGGTTAATTCCTTTAACCAAGAAAAAGAGAGGCTATGGAATTAACAATTTTTGACACCCTCGGCTCATGGGTAATTAACCTACTTAATGAGATGGGGGGCTTCCTGCTTTTTCTTATTAGAACAGTTCGCACTTTGTTTACCACAAAGCTCAAGGTACAAAAAGTTGTTGAGCAGATGAAACAGGTCGGTGTCGACTCTATGAGCATCATCGTACTAACCGGCGTATTCACCGGAATGGTATTTGCATTTCAAACTTATATCGGCTTCCATCGTTTTGGCGGGGAACAGTTTCTTGGCCCGGTTACAGCACTAGCAATGCTTCGTGAACTTGGCCCAGTACTTACTGGCTTAATGGTTACCGGCCGCGCATGTTCTTCGATTGCCGCAGAAATTGGGGCGATGCAAATTTCAGAGCAAATTGATGCATTAAGAACATTATGCATCAATCCATTTCAATATCTTATGGTTCCCCGCATTCTGGCGGGCATTATTATTTTGCCATTTCTTTCATTATTCTGTGCTTTCTTGGGCATCCTAGGCGCCTACATTATTGCTATATATGCTCTTGGGCTTAATCCAAGTCAATTCATTAATATGATCAAAGAATATGTTGAACTACAAGATATTACTGGTGGTCTTATTAAAGCATCAGTTTTCGGACTCATACTGACTTGGGTGGGCTGCTACAAAGGATATCGAACAAGCGGTGGTGCGCGAGGTGTAGGTATTTCTACAACTGCAGCCGTGGTACTCAGTTCAACAATAATTTTGGCGGCGAACTATTTTCTAACGGCAGCTTTATTTGAGACGACGTAGAATGATTAAGTTAGAAGATGTTCGTAAGAAATTTGGCACAAAATGGATAACCCAGGGTGTCAATTTGGAAATCCCGGATAAAAAAACCACCTGCATTATGGGGTTATCCGGTGAAGGCAAATCGGTTTTATTAAAGCAAATTATTGGTCTCATTAGACCAGATGAAGGCCATATTTGGGTAGATGGCACAGATATTACCACCTTGACTGGCGAAGAACTTGATGAAAATTTTAAACGATTTGGCTATGTATTCCAATTCGCTGCACTTTTGGATTCACTGAATGTTTTTGAAAATGTAGGAATTACATTACTGGAAAATGGCGCACCGAAAAAAGAAGTGCTTGAACAGGTAAAGCAAAAATTGGAATTGGTGCAATTGAATCCCTCCGATACGCTCTATAAATATCCATCTGAACTTTCAGGGGGTATGCGCAAACGTGTTGGGCTTGCTCGCACACTTCTTACTCACCCACAATACATGTTGTATGATGAGCCCACGACTGGACTTGACCCTATTACAACTCGCGTGATTCATGAGCTTATCAAGAACATTCAAGATAAGTATAATTTTACCTCGGTGATTATCTCTCATGATCTTGAGGTATTTAAATACATCGACTATGTAGCCTTATTGTATCATGGCCAAATCCAGTATTTCGGTGAAGCCAAAACAATCTGGGAATCAAAGAATCCATATATTTACCAATTTATTCGTGGCCTCAAAGAAGGCCCAATGCAACCGAAGTCGTAGGAATGAAATTGGATCGTAGGGGTTCATTTTAACAAACTGATCATAGTCGACTTAATCCTGAGCGATGAGTGTTGTAATCGGAATAAGTGGGCCGGAGGGAGATTTTCTCCCTCAAGATGAGGGGGAGGGGTTTTGGGGAGGGAACGGACCCAAAGTTAAATGCTCTTGGATCCGAAACTTACCTCTATTGCTATGCCGCTCGCATCCTTCGACAGGCTCAGGACGAGCGGGTCTTTTTTATGAGACTGTAATAAATACAACGAACATATGGAATGAGCGCAATTAGCTCAAATAGCTTAAAAAAAACAAAAGTTAATAAGTTTTTATAACAGACCAGGACTCCATCATGGAAACACAAACACAACCATTTTCAGATCAATATATTAATCAACTAAAAAATGACAGCTCAGCATTCCATCTCTTGCATGCTGAAATTAGCAAAGTAATCGTAGGCCAACATGAGACGGTACCTTTTGTTCTCATGGCAATCCTATGCAATGGCCATATCCTGCTTGAAGGGGTACCAGGCGTTGCCAAAACGACGTTAATCAAAACAGTAAGCTCTGCCCTGGGATTATCATTCAAGCGAATTCAATTTACACCAGATCTCTTGCCCGCCGATTTGATTGGTACGCTCATTTACAATCAAAAAACACAAGAGTTTGAAACGCGCAAAGGTCCAATTTTCGCCCATTTGGTTTTAGCCGATGAAATAAACCGTGCTCCGGCAAAAGTGCAATCAGCTCTTTTAGAAGCAATGCAAGAGCGACAGGTAACCTTGGGTAATAACACGTACAAACTTGATGACCCATTCCTGGTATTTGCCACGCAAAATCCAATTGAACAGGAAGGTACGTACCGACTTCCAGAAGCACAGGTAGACCGCTTCATGTTCAAACTTAATATTACCTACCCTACCAGTTCCGAAGAACGGGAGATTGTGCGACGCCAATCAGCACCAGTTAATGTGAATCAAGTGTTGAGCAGGGACGCAATTAATCAAGCGCAAGAATTGGTTAAGCATATTTACGTGAATGAGAAGATTGTCGATTATATTGTAAACCTGGTACAAGCAACTCGTACTACTGAAAAAGCACTCATTCAATGTGGTGCTTCGCCCCGGGCTACCATTAATTTACATCTCGCCGCTCGTGCGCATGCCTTCCTAAAAGGACGTCATTTTGTTACTCCTGATGATGTTAAAACCATAGCTCCAGCTGTGTTGCGACATCGCATTTCGCTTTCCTATGAAGCTGAGGCATCTCACGTAAGCAGTGATGAAATTGTACGCAAAATCTTAGCTACAGTGCCGTCGCCGTAATTGACCCAATCTTGGTTTGAAGGTATTGTGGGCACGCTTAAGCTTATTCCCTTAAAAAGGATCGTTAATGCGTCAACCGGTGTGGATTGTAAATAGCGCGCTTGCGGTATTGCTGCTTCTGGCAGTGGTTATCGTCTTGCTTACCCGAACGAAACCACCGCGTCTTGCATCCATTGAGCCATCGGGTTATGAAAAGCCCATAAAAAAACAGGTTCCTGAAACGGTAATCGCTAAAATTTATGAGAATGATTTATTCGGGACGTATCAAAAACCGATCATAGCCACGCCTCAAGAGAAACCGATAGTTGCGCCGTTACCAGCACCGCCATCAACCATTCAAACCGTAATGCCCCAAATCCCTCAGCCTCATTTCCTTGAGCCGCTGCAACTGACGGTAAAAGGAATGATCCTTGCCGGAGATGATCAAAAAAATCGTGCGCTCATTGAACAAAATAAAACGAAACAAGAAACCTTGTATAAAATTGGTGATCGCATAGAGGATGCTCAGCTTCTGCGCATTTTTAAAAATCGCGTAGTCTTTATTCGCTCAAATGGACAAGAAGAAACATTATACTTACGTGAGCGAGAGGCAAAAGATTCACCATTCGCGCCACGCACTGAGCGTTGGGATGGCGTCATTAAGAAATTGGCGAATACTGAATTTGTAGTTGACCCGTCAGCCTTCATTGCACATATACCATCACTCGCATCACTCATTAGTGAGCTTGATATGCTTACGGTATATCGAAAAGGCAAGCCAGTTGGTGTACGCATCGGGCACATAGAAGCTGATTCGGTCGGTCCGCAGCTTGGCTTACAAGCAGGCGATATTATTACAAAGATCAACAATGAACCGGTAGCAGATCTCAGCCAACGACTGGCTATATATCAAAAAGTTATTTCACAACCAGTTGGTTCATCAGTTACCGTTACCCTTTCGCGCTATAAGCGTCCACTCACTATGACCTATAAACTCGAAAGTTTTGGAAAAAAGACCACGTTTGAAGCTAAGGCTAACCAGCTGCAGCCGACAGAAGAAGATATTCTGGCAGAAAAAATGCAAGAAATGCATAAGCGACATACCTTTGCGCCGTCGCTCTCCGAGATTAGAAAACAAGAAAAGCGCGTTATACTTGAGAAGGTAAAGCGCAAGGATCGGGTTGAGGCTGTTAAAAACCGCCCGATAAATCAAGAGATCTAGCATGATTGCCAAAACAAGTTCTTTTCTCTTATGGCTCTTAACTATCACTCAGGCAGTTATGCCTGCAGTGGCATTTGCCAAACCTGCCGCAAAACCTGCGCCGGAAGCTACGCCAACTAATGTGCTTTCGCCAAGTGAGGAAGAGGCAATAACTAAAGAAGTAACTGCTTTACTTGAAAAAGGGCCGGCTGAAGGCGTGGCAAATATTGAATTTAATTTTGAAAATGCAGATTTACAAACATTGCTCAATTATATCGCTGAGTTATTTGATATCTCATTTATTCCTGATGATTCAATCGCACCAATGCTCCAGGGTGGTAAAGGAGTAGCTGGTAATAAAGTTACATTCCGCACGAATCGTCCGATGACCAAAAAAGGGGTTTGGGCATTATTTACCAGCTTCCTTGATGTTGCAGGCTTGGCACTAGCCCTCACACCTGAAAAGAGAACATACAGATTAACAGGCGCACCGGCCGCTCAAAAGATGGCCCTGCAAACCTTTATTGGCGTAGACTCTGAAACCCTGCCTGAAGATGATATGCGTATTCGGTATGTCTATTTTTTAAAAAATGCTTCAGTCGATAGTATCAAGCCAATAGTTGAACAATTGCGTGGCACTACCTCATCATTCACTGCCTTTATTCCTTTACAAGCCATTATTATAACCGACAAGTCATATAACATTCGGGCGCTCATGAAAATTGTACGTGAGCTCGACAAGGCAAGCCCGCCGGAAGTAATGTCGGTAATTAAACTCAAAAATACGGGCGCTGAAGATGTAAAAAAACTGTATGACGCTCTCACCCAGGGCGAGGATCAGCGCAATATGGTTGCGCGTATCTTTGGCGCACGTCGCCAGGCAGAATCTTTCATATTCCCTGAAGGTACTCGCGTTATTTCAGAACCACGCACAAATGCACTTATTGTATTAGGCGTCAAAGACGCGGTAGATAAAATTGAAGATTTTGTGCGCAAGGTAGATACCGAAATTGTAGAGGAAACTTCTCCGTTCTATATCTATGAACTGCAACATACTGATGCGCTCACAATGGCCGACATCATGAATAAGGTAACCCAATACGGCATTGGCACAGTAGCCGGGCAAGCAGGTGGCGTACGTGAAGGGGAAAAATATTTTAAACCAATCACATTCACACCCGAAAAAAGTGGTAACCGCCTTATTGTTCGTGGTGATTATGAAGATTACATCAAAGCAAAAGAAGTAATTGAAAAATTAGATGTGATGCAGCCACAAATAGGATTGGAAGTACTCGTAGTAACGGTTGATAATACACAAAATAGACAACTTGGTACGGCAATGCGCAATCAACGGCCGGATACGTTGGCAAATAATGTTAATTTCCAAAGCACCTTTTTCAATACGGCGCCTGTAATTAATCCAACCACCGGCAGCATCATGGCTGATTTGATTGGTCTTGCTACATCAGCTGCGCAGGGAAGCTTCTTGCTCTCACTTGGTGCCGATACTAATATTTGGGCGATCTTCCAATGCCTTTCAAAATATACTGCCTCAACCATCGTATCTAATCCATTTCTTGTAACGGCCAATAAATACAAAGCGACAGTTTCTTTGGGCCAAACGCGTCGCGTGCTTACTTCAACTGTAACCTCTGGCGGTGCTACAACGCAAGGCCAAGATGATCTGTCTGCAAATCTTGAGGTTGTTATTATTCCTCAAATTAATAGTGATGGGCTCATTACGCTTGAAATATCGGTACATGATGACCAATTTACTTCTCCCGTTACAGCGCTACCTGCAATTGCTAATACAACACGCCGCGTTGTAGATACAAAAGCAATTGTAGCCGATAAGGAAGTGCTCGCACTTGGCGGTCTTATTCAAACTCAGGTTGATGAAGCTGGTAATACTATTCCGCTGCTCGGCCAGATCCCAATAATAGGATGGTTGTTTAAAAGCAAAAGTAAGGCGGCTATTACATCAAATCTCCTTATCTTTATCTCACCGCATATTATTCAGCCCAAAATAGGTGGCGGCTCCAATAACTATACGCTGCGCAAAAGTGAATATGCACGACGAACTGCCCGCCAGATGGAATATCCGGAGGAAAGCCGTGATCCTGTGTATCGTTGGTTCTTTAGGGGTGAAAAGCCTGATCAAGAAATCAATGATTTCATATCGCGCAAACATTTCGCAACCGTTGAGGATATGAGTAACTTCTATGAAAACCGTACAACCGTTGAAAAACCAGTATATCAACGTGCCGCGGGAGCACGAGCAGAGTTTCAAGAACAAAAGCTTATAAAGCGCGCGAAAAAAAATCGCAGCCATCTGATCGCCGATGCTGAACTAGCTAAGGATTCGGCTGCACTTAAATTAGCAGATGCAGGGACAGCCGCTCGTCCCGAGCCTGGCCCTTCGATACATTTTGCTGCGCAAAACACTCAGGGTGATCGGCTCGTTGGAAAACGCTCCGTTCTAGACTTTTTTGATGAAGGCGCACAAACAAAATTACCCCAAGCAGGGCCAGTTATCCTCAGCTCGAAAGACCATATGCCTGAGCGAAAGGGGATCGCATGATAAAAAACATTTTCTTGCCAGAGAAAATTGGTTCGTACTTTTTCTTCCCCCAGCGCATCATAGGCTTTGATATCGGCAAAACCCAAATTACCGCAACGGTTGTGCATGCTAAGGGAAATGTGCGAACGATTGAACGGATTATTCATCATACCTTGACGACTACTGCTGCTACGTATGAAGAACGCGTCAGCGCAGGGATAGCTACTATTTGTGGTGAAGTTGGTAAGTATGACACTATTGTATGTGGCATTTCATCATCTATTATCTTTTTTAAAGAGCTTACTATTCCTTTTACCCAACGTGATAAAATTGAAAAAGTGCTGCCATTTGAAATTGAATCATTACTACCCTTTCCGGCCGAACAAGCTGTTTTAGATTTCATTATAACGAAGATAGATGGCTCTCAAGCCAATATCATGGTCGGCGCAGTTCAACGGAATCAAATAGAAGAATACAGAGCATTATTTACGCAGGCGGGCGTAACACTGACTAGATTGGTTATTGATCTCTTTGCATTGTATGGCCTCTATCGCGAGATTCCCGTATATCGTGATACGCAGGGCGCGGTTGCTTTGGTTAACATTGGTTTTTCAAACTCACGCATTGCCTTCATTCATGATGGCCAATTAAAATATATTCGTTCAATGCCAAAGGGTATCGGTTCAATGCTCCGGCCAATTACAGAATTAGGCATCCCAACCGCCGAAGCTCATGAACTATTACTCCGATACGGTATTAATAAAAATGACGACGCTGCTTATAGTAAGGCCGCCAAAACTGGACTCGATGATTTACTCTCTGCCCTAACTTTTACCATGCAAACTTTCTTGCAACGACTGAATCTGCAAACGGTAGCCACCACGTTGCTCTCGGGTGGCGGTGCTGAGATAAAAGATATTGGTCATGATATTGCGCAGCGATTAAATAGTAAGGTTGAAGTATTTTCCGCTGATCAACTATTTACCTTGCCTTCCTACCGTATAAATGGACAAAAGCATATCTCTCCTATGGCCATTATGAGCACAGCGATAGCCCTGCCAACACCAACTATGGAATATAGTAATTTACTCACAACGGCAGGAGAAGAAGAGACATCCTTACTTACCAAGCAAGCCATCGTAGCAGGCACACTTGTTGCCGTCATACTATTGCTGTTAATTGGCAACAGCTACTGGCAATCGCGGACATTATCCAATGCGCTTTCCAAAGGGCAAAAACAGGTGATTAGAACTTTGGAAGCTGAATCAGAACTCAAGATTTCAGGAGTTCGACGTGTAACCGAGGCAGTCGATACTGCTCGCTCGCGCGTGGAAGAACACAAAAAAGTTTGGGGTTCATTCGCCTCACGTACAAGGTCTTCATTCTTGACCTATTTGCAGAAATTATCGGTAGCTATAGATAAGCAGGCAATTGGCTTAGAGCTTAAGAAATTAGATATTAACCACGAACGTATTACATTGCAGGGCCGTGTGCGCAATATTCCTGCATTGATTATTCTTGAAGAAGAATTGCGTCAAGCAAACCTTGGCACATTCATCAACCCACAAGAGCCAACCTTTAACATTGTTATCACCCTCAAAAAAGAGTTGGAGGAGTGCAGTTAATGGTTACTGAACTGAATAAATTTTTATCAGAGCTTGATACCCATACTTTTTATAAATATGTAGCTGGCTTTTTGGCGGCTATTATATTGATCATGGGCATTATTTTGTTCATGCATCACCGCAAGGTTAATACCCTCAAAACACAAATTAGCAAGCTTAATACGCAACGCGATGAGGTGCAGCACCTGCTCAGCACCTTTGCATGCGTAAAGACCCAAAAGACTGAGGTCGAGGCTTTACTCGAAAAAGATAAAAATTTCAAAATTGTTGGCTATATTGACGATCTTCTTACTTCATTAGCATTAGCTGGGAATAAAACTGGGTTGCAGCAATCAGAAGAATCGTTAGAAAATATCGGGCCTTATACTGAAATAAAAGTAGTCGTTACACTTTCTGACATTAGCATGCGCCAATTGTCTGAGCTGTTACAGCAAATTGAAAAAAATGAACGCGTACATATGACCGCACTTACTATTACAAAGTCGCCAACCAAACCTACTATAGATGTAACACTTACCATTGGTACGGTACAATCACGTGCCGAGGAGGTTACATGAATATTCTTCTTAACTATTTGAGCAAGACTTTGCTGGGACCTAAAGCGGTCAACAGATTAAATTTAGCGACGTTAATATCCAATAAAACGTCTCGAACAAGAAAGATAACGGAGGCAGGAGGCGGTAGCCTCCTGATGGAGTTAGGGAGGGGTGTTAGGGAATTCTGGGGTCCCCGTCCTTTAGGATGGGGTAAAGCGAACGGACCCTTAGCAGGAGCTAACTGCAAAAATGGGTCTCTTCTACCACTAATGTTTTTAGCTGTTTTCTCCTGCAATTTTCTACATGCAGCTGATCCCATAGTACCGCAGGTACCTCCAAAGCTCGCTAAGAAAATGGTGAACTTTAATTTTGAAAATGAAGATCTCATCACCATCATTAATTATCTTGCCGGTGAATTGAAAATAAATGTGCTGCTGCCTATGCCGCCAAATAATATTACGGCTAAAGCAACACTACGCCATCAAAAGAAAATGTCGTTACACGATGCTTTTGTACGGCTGCAAACTATACTTGATACTGCCGGATATAATATTCTGCCACATGGCAAAAACACCTATATGGTGGTAAAAACTGATCAAGCTGAAAACCGCGATGCATTACCGACGTACATAGGCGTAGCGGCACAAGAGTTACCTTCGAGTGACGTCCGCATTCGCTATGTCTACTTCTTTGAGAATATTAAAATTCCGACGGGTGGTGGTGGTCAGGCAGCTGAGATAAAAATTATGCTCGAGGATATGCTAAAGGATCCTAATCACCCCGGTACCGGAGATGTATTATTTGATAGCGCAACCAATGCAATGATTTTGACTGCCAATTCATATAGTATAAAAGTGGCGATGCAGGTTATTAGCGAATTAGATAAAACTGGTTTTAGGGAATTGGTGGAGGTAGTTCGTTTAGTACATACCTCGGCACCATTTGTGGCCAAATTTTTAAATGACCAATTGCTTGCACCAACGCCGCAGCATGGCCCTCAGGGTGCAGCTGTTTTCCCGCCCAATGCTGATCACGCCCTTTTCGCAAAAACAGTAAAAATAGTTGCAGATCCCCGGTCGAATTCATTAATTTTACTTGGTAGGACTCAAGCGCTGGATCGCCTAAAAGATTTTATCTACAAGTATATTGATGTGCCACTTGAGAGCGGTGACTCAATCATCCATGTATACGATCTTCAATATTTGGATGCTGGTATATTTGCCGATGATTTGATAAACATCATTAAAAGTCCAGAAATTCCTGGACAAGCAAAAGGAGCCGCAAGCGTTGAAGCCCGTCAATTCCAAGGTGTAATCATCGCGGCTGAAAAATATGCTGAAGCGCAAAAGCTGGTAACTAAAGCAGGTGAAGCCGGCGCTATTGCGCAAGGGGGTAACCGTTTAATTATCGCAGCAAAAAAGAGTGATTGGATTGCACTTAAACACTTGATAGATGATTTGGATAAACCACAACCACAAGTTTCTTTAGATGTGTTGGTAGTCGATGTAGCGCTTGCCGACGTGCATGCAATAACGAACCAGCTACGCAATCCAAACCAAGTAGTTGCACGCAATGTAAATTTCCAATTTAATGGCGATGGCACTGTAGGCGGTAATAATGGGCAAATTTTAAATACACCGCCAGTTAATCTGAATACCGATCTTCTATTGGTTAATCCAAATCCTGGCAATACTCCCGGTGCAAACTTGGCAACGGCGCAAACGCCCGGAACCTTCATCCTCAGTTTCTTCGATCAATATACCAACGGTATCTGGTGGGTAATGAATATACTCCAAACATATGCCAATACCCGTATTCTCTCACACCCGCATATTACTACGGTCAACCAACGGCAGGCGAATGTTTCAGTTGCTGAAACGCGCCTAGCAGCTGGGCCTGTTAAACAAAACCCTGATGGAAGTACAGTGGCAACACAGGTTAATCTTACAGCTGATCTTACCGTTGAACTGCTGCCTCGCATTAATCTTTCGAACTCTATAAATATGCAAATTGCCGTCAAGATAAACAACTTTTTAGCGGGCACTAATAACAATAACACAATCAATACGCGTACTGTTATTACAAATGCTACCGTAGGTAACGGTGAAGTGTTGGTATTAGGTGGCCTCGTTCAAAATAACGAAACTTCTAATGGGCAGGAAATTCCCTTGCTGAGTTCGCTTCCATTAGTTGGTTGGATGTTTAAAGGGAATACTAAAGAAGTAACCCGAAATAATTTGATGGTTTTCATTGCGCCAACGGTTGTTAAACCACGCCTTTCAGGCGGCGTAACTCCATTTACTGCCGACAAGTTTGCCGTGGGCGAACAATTAATGGCCTCGGGTGAGCTCTTTAATAATCTTCGCGATCCAGTCAATCGCTGGTATTTTGCATCGCCTCGCCACAGTGCTAAAGGCCTTGCAGCCGAATATAAAGCTGATGCTTTCTTTAGTGATGAACCACTGCGCGATTCAATCGAACGAAAACTCATCATTCCCCCGGCAGTTAATAGAGAGAGACGAAGCAGACGATCAAAAAAAGAATATAACGAACAAAAGGTATTGCCTAAACAACCAGAACCGGCGCCTCATCCAGTCATGGCACATGATGAATATGCCGCCAAACGGCTAAAGGAATTACTGGCGAATGAAACCATGCCCGTATTGTCGTAAATACAATTACAATAAGAAAACGCCCTTCCTAGGCCAAACTCCCATCGCAGGCTAATAGAATTACAACCTATTGCGATCCAGTCTGCCCAGCCTAAACTGCAGTTATACCTTAATGGAGGCTATAACTAATGCAGAAAATATTTGTTCTATCATTCTTTACCGCGATAATTTTTACCACGGCTACACACGCGACCGCAACAGCATCGCAAATGCCTGAGAAGCAAAGTTTTGCGGACCGCATTTCACATGCCATAAAAAACAACGCCGTTTCTACGGGCATCGCCAGAGTAGCAACAAAAGGCAAAGATGCGGTGGCAAAACTTTATCACATAGTAAGTATGCCTATATATGTTCTCGTCCTTTTCCCACTCTGGCATGCTGCTATAGCAATAAAATACAGATGCGCCAAATTGCCCGCCAACGATCTAGAAAAGATAAAGAAGCTTGAAAAACAGACTTGCTCTATTGCGGAAAAAATGGGAACCAAGAATTCTAATATGCGCATTTTTTTTATCCCTGATCCACCACAGCTACCCTTTTGTAAATGGATAATGTCTGCGCCATTTTTGACGTTCAATATTCCTTATTTTCCAACAATCCTTTTAAACAAAAGAGATTGGGAGAAACTTACCAAAGAAGAACAAGATTTCGTATTGGCACATGAAACCGCACATACGACTCAACGATGGGATCACTATCTTCCAGCACTTGTCCCCTATGTCGCGAGTAAACTTGCCCAGCCAATTTTTCATAAATTTTTATATTGGCTTTATACCAATAAATTCATCAAGACCAATGCTGAGGTACATGCCTTAAGCTTCGGATACGAAGCGTTAAAAACTTATTATATTTTCAAATACGTATGGAACGTATTACGAGGTTCATGGTCGCGACGTCTTGAAAAGAGAGCTGACCTGTTAGCGGTAAAAGCATTGGGCACAAGCAAGGGCGGAATGTCGTTTTTTGCAAAAGAATCAGACATTAATGATTCACTTAAGAATGACATTATTAAATGGAAAGGCGTTACTGCCAAAAAACCCCAGGGTAAAGGCCAGCAACAGCTGAATAGCATCATTAAGAACCTGACCGCAATTCCAATTAGTGATGCTGAAAAAAATCAATCTCACCCGCCCGATATTGAACGCATTATTTACATGGCAGAAGCCGAACAAGCCCGGCTAGTGCAAGCGGCATAATGCAAAAAACCTTTCCCTCTAGTTAAATATCCGCAAAACCACTGCATTCTTCATAAACTTTTCATAGATTAGCTAGACTATGTGAAGTCAATACTCCTCTTTCTAGTCTAAATATGAAACTGACAAAGGAAAAAAGTGCTACAAAAACTACTAAAACTCGCAAGGTAGCTACTAAAAAAGCGCCGAAGACCGCAAAAAAAAGACCGGGAAAGCAAAGCTTCTGGGATGAATGGTATGGCATTGGCCTTAAACATCCCGAGAACAAAAAAGCTAAGTACAAAAAGACAGCCGATCTTTGGAGATAGCCGTTCATTTTTGACCAATCTTTTCAGTTCGCTTAGCCTGTAGGCATGAGCAACAACTACGCACCTTTCTCAAAGCCGTTCGCAAGCCGACAAGCACCGCCATGCTATGCCCACAATAAAATAGAATGCGCCATCTGCCCGACTACTGCGCTCATAGAGTTCTTGGGCTCAGGTATTATTAAGGGCATAGGCATTTCTACCGCTACACGGTTAGTAGATAAATTTGGCGACGATGTTTTTACCATCCTTGAAGAGCAGCCCGCCAGATTGCGTGAAGTTTCTGGTATAGGGCCCAAAAAAATTACCGTGATTCGAGAGTCGTGGGAGAAGAATAAAGGCGCGGTTACCGTCATGCGGTTTTTGCAAGAAAAAGGTATCACTCCGGGCTATGCTGCCCGCATATATAAGCATTATGGGAATAATACGATCCCAGTTGTTCAGGAAAACCCATACCGCCTAGCTGAAGAAGTTTGGGGAATCGGGTTTAAATTAGCCGATACAGCTGCGCAGCATCTCGGCTTTGCGCGCGAATCAATTAAACGTATCAAGGCCGGCATTACCCATGCTATCAGCGCAGAAGTACTGCAAGGGCATTTATATGCAGAGTTGGACAACCTGAGAAATAAAGCAGCCGTTTTATTGGAATTGGAGCTCGCCAAATATGCCGCTCAATTTAAGCTCGCCTTTCAAGAGTTGCATCATCAAAGCAAGCTCAAATTAATTACTCTCAATGAAAAGCATTTCGTTACGCTATCGCTGTATTATTATTCGGAGAAAAGCGTCGCCGAACGAGTGAAGACATTAATCTCGCGCGCTTCTGAAAATAAATTCGATACAGCCAAAATTTACGAGCAGCTCCGCCTCCCAGATGCTCGTCGCGTCACACTGAATGAGCAGCAGCAAATTGGAATCCTAACTGCGCTGCAGAATAATGTGACTATTATCACCGGCGGGCCCGGCACTGGTAAAACAACCATGATTAGACGGTTGTTAGATGTGCTAGATGAGCAAAACCTTCAATACAAACTTGCAGCCCCGACCGGGCGAGCGGCCAAGCGGATGAATGAAAGTACCAAGCGTTTTGCGTTAACACTCCATCGGCTTTTAGAGTTTGATCCGCAAAGCAGAACCTTTGCCTGCAATGAGCACAATGCCCTAAAGACTGATTATTTGATTGTCGATGAAGCTTCAATGCTCGATATTTTCTTGGCCCAGGCCATTTTGAAAGCTCTGCCATACACTTCTCATTTAGTGTTAATTGGCGACGTTGACCAATTGCCAGCCGTTGGCGCAGGTAATTTTTTGCATGATCTTATTGCAAGCGGAAAGATTCCCACCATTCAATTGAACCATATCTTTAGGCAGGCACAGGACAGCTTAATTGTAGTCAACGCCCACAATGTAAATGCTGGCAAATTCCCAACTGGCTATTTAGAAACGGCAAAGCGGGATTTTATTTATATCAAGGAACAGTTGCCCGAAAAAATGAATGAATTGTTAACTGAGATTTTTACTTCGACCTTACAAAAACATGGCATCAGCCCCACACAAGCCATGGTGCTTACTCCTATGCACCGTGGGATTGTTGGCACGGCAGAGATGAATAATCATCTACAACAACTGTTTCAAAATAGATCCACTCTTGCCGGTTCATCGCGAAATCAATCCTTTGTGCGTAACCGGTTCGGTACCACCTACTATGTCGGCGACCGCGTAATGCAGATCAAAAACAATTACGATAAAGAAGTGTTTAATGGCGACGTGGGTTTTATAAGTGATATTTCATATGCGAACCAAACATTAGAAATCTCATTCGATTCAAAAAGAGAAACAGTCACCTATGATTTTGATGAGATTGATGAACTTACCTTGGCATACGCCATTTCAGTCCACAAAAGCCAGGGCTCGGAATACGATGCCGTTATCATTCCGCTATTCATGCAACATTTCATGATGCTGCAACGCAATTTACTCTACACCGCTATAACGCGCGCCAAGAAATTATGCATTTTAGTCGGCCAACCAAAAGCAATAGCGCTGGCTATCAAAAATAATAAAGGCAGCCAGCGCATTACGTTCTTAAAAGAATATTTAACTACTGATTTGATTTGCCGTTAGCCTTGGCTATTGGAGGTAGCTTTCCATTTGGAAGAGTCTTCGATTTCGCAGCAGCCTTAGCTTTTTTGCCCTGGCCGGCTTGACCAGTTTTTGGCAGTTTCTGGGATGGAAGATTTGGCGTGCTTGCAATCGGTTGACTTCCTTCACCATTGGCGCTGTTTGCGGGTTGGGTTTTAGCAACCCCATTGGCGTGACCAAGTGTAGGTAGTCGCTCTTTTGGCTTGTGAGTTGTTTCAGGACTCGCAGGTGCACTTGTCTGACTGCTCTTGCGTTGTCTTGGTAATGACACTAGCTGAGTAATAGTTCTTTTCTCATCAGAATCCAACTCGCCGTTCGCAAAAGAAATATCTATTTGAGCTGTGCCTGGCGCTTCTAACGCAGGCAAAACCTCAGATTCGTCTAACTGGTCGCCCGCTAATCGTTTAACCAAAGTCTTCCGCAATTCAGCAAGGCAAAGGCGCGTTGTTAGAGTGTAGTAACCACGGATTTCAGATGCACGGCGTAGACCGGCGATATTGTCTCCTAATATATAGGTTCGCACATGAGGAGCGATAATGCTTAATGCATAAGTACTTTTTTGAAGTGCATGCCATATAGGCAAATGCCCATTGGCTGGCGCAACATTGGGATCAGCTTTGTGCGCAAGCAACGTTCTCACGATCTCATGCTTGTTGTTATCAATCGCGACTGTTAATGGGTTGCAAGTCTGACTATCATTTTCCATATTAACATCAGCGCCCATAGCTATGATTGTTCGAGCTAATAATAGTGGCGATCGTTGGACAGCATACAACAGTGGAGTGTCGCCATCCTTTTTACCATTAATATCTGGCTTGTTTTCATTGAAATGAGCAATGGGTAGGAATAAAGGATTGAAAGAGCTATCAAGGTTTAATCGATAGCCAAACATGTTGGCGAGTTTTTCAAAATCTTCGCTTTCTACGGCTGCCCACATCTTTTCCCGAAGCCTGATCCCAGATACCTCTGGGCTAATCCCTGATGCCGGACTATCGGGTTGGCTAAGAAATAAAGAGAATTTACGCGCCAAACGAGCACTGAGCGACAAAAAGGGAGGCATCTGCGAGCTTATAGACCCTAGACTAAGACTGACTTTGGGGCTTGAATTATTTCCAGTTTCAGCCGAATTGCTTGTACCAAAAGCATGATTAGCCAAGGCAAAGGCACAAATCAATGAAAAAATGAGTTTAATTTCCATATTGCCACTCCATTTTGATGAAAAAACGTTCAAATTTAAAGGTTTTTTAGATACCTTCAATTATGACAATATGAAAACATATTTCAAATGCCCTAGGCCTGAGAAGGATGGGCTATTTTGCGGTTTTAGGCCAATCGAGCCTATTGAAGGAGTTCTTGCGCTTCCTTCGATGCCGCTTCTCTTGCCTCTAACGCCTTTATTAAAATGCGTTGGATCGCTGAATTCTCAACAGCTCCTGCAAATTCAAGATCATTGATGATTGTATAAGTATAGGTAAGAGGCGCCAAAAGGCTAACCAATTTCTCATTACCAGATTGTACTGCTATGGAAAGTGGCGCAAGAACTGGGGCTAAGTTAGAATCTGCTCCATTGGCAAGCAAATAAGCTACCACATCCTCATTTTCGAGCTCTACCGCACGCGTTAATGGGGTTTTGTTGAGATCATCATTTAGCAGATTGGGATCAGCGCCAAGAAACATGAGGGTTGGAATTATTGATGGATCATTATCGACTGCCCAAAGTAGTGGTGTAGTACCGTCCATTTTTGCATTAATGTAGGGTTTACTCCCTCTGAATCCTTTTATTCGTTCAGGTATTAAACGGTCATTAATAAGCTTTTCCTCAAAGCCAAATAGACGTAAAAGAGCAGGGGCATCAGAATTTTCAATAGCTTTCCACATGCGATTATTACGCTGCTCAGCTGATGCCGAAGTACTTTCGGCTGTACCAACTATTGATACGGCTACTATAAATGAAATAACTAAACGACGGAGCATATTTGTATCCTTTTTTCTTCAAAGCTTTTTGGCCTTTTAAATTACTACCATTCGAGGATACAATATTTTTGCTCAAAATTTCAATGAGGCACGATATGCGATTGACCATAATTGCAAAGATAGTGATAAAATAGCTTATTAATAAGCATTTTATAAAGCTCTCATTATGTCGGTCGCCACAAAACAATATCATAATTCAATGAATATCTTGTTTTCTGATTATTCAGTTCGTTACTATTAGTGGCATAGCACCGTAGGGGGAATTGCATTATCAAAGCATACAAAGGAAGTAATGGTGAAGAACCATCTAAAACTAGGATTGTTAGTCCTAAATCTCTGCACAATTAGTTCCGTGCATGCCGAACTATTAATTATCAAACATATCAATGAAAGCTTTGCGCCTTTGGATGCAAGCGATGATCACAATAAGGCTGCGCTTGCCGACATATTTTTGAACTTTGAATGGCCGATGGTTATTGCTAATACCAAGCTGACCAAAAAGGAAATGGATGATCTTTTGACTCCGGGCAAACCATTTGCTGAAAAAGAATTTATTCGAGCGAAGGTGAAACAGATCGATCCTAATTACGATGTAATTTTTGTACCCACAACACTATACGAACTTTTTGCGATAGGCGAAATTCATGACAATGAAAAAATAAAATTTCCGAGTTATTCCGCGCAAAATCCGTTAGAAAGCGCAGCATTAGAATATGCGAAAGCTTCTCGCGATAAGTCGGTCTTTTATCCTACTGCCTTTTCGTTTATTAATACGCAGCTCGCGGAAATTTTATTGAGCAGCTTCCTATCGGCCAAAGCCCAAAGCTGTGCTGAATTAGAAAACGACATTCAGAATCAAGCAAATTTAATCGCTGCTTTTTTAATTCACAGAATGAGAGATGTCGGCTTACGGAAATTTATAAAAAGGCATGACATTTCCGCTGATAATCTCAATACGGTTAAAGCCTATGGCGCAATAGCACAGATTATAACACTTGAATATCAAGCAAGAGCACAAAATATGGGAATGCTTTTGAGAGGCGCAAACTTTAGCAATGTCTATAAAACTAGCTGGGCTCAATTGCGAGAATTACCTCCAGAAAAAAGAGGAAAAGCAAGCATAAAAATCGCCGGTAGTACGATACATGAGCGAGACCTAGAAGAGATTGCAAAAGCTTATAAAACGAAGGCTATGGAACCATATTCTATTTCATATGGTAATACATTGTTCGGTGGTTTTTTTAATGATCAGGGAGCTTGCGTTTATGCATTTCTTACGACGCATGGCAGAGAAGGGTATGCATTATTTATTAATAAAAAGGAGTACATGCAAAATCGAATTATGGATTTATTCAACATTGCTTCTTTCCCGCCACTAATATCACTTTTCGAGCACGGCGAACATTTTCATTCTCGCGCAGTAGCTGCAGTGCCGGTTAAGGAAAAGGAAAAAAACATTATTGGATTGGCTACATCCTCATCGGCTCGCTATAGAACAATTAGAAATCCTTTGGTGCATGCAGAGTTATTTTCTAATTACCTTGCGCAACATATGCATGTCTTTTCAATAGGGAATGAATCAAATTTCATCCCGCAAGAAAAAAAAGCATTCGATGAAATATTAATCGAAGAAACAAATAAAATGCGAGAAAATCAAAAGGAATTAGCACGGTATTATAAGGCAATTCGGACACTAGAGCCGTTTGCCAAAAAGGTCTGGGAGAAAGTTCGTAAACAGTTAGAACAAAACAAGAAAAAAGCAGCTGAATCAAAAAAACAAACTTCTTCAAATCAACAAAAAGAATCTGTTGTTGCTGCAAGCGAATAAAAAGGTTGAACCCAATGAACAGCCGAAGATTAGCATTTTTAGTCAGTCTCTGTGCAATTACTGCAGTGCAGGCTGAGCTATTGGTCATCAAGCAGACCGATGAAGGTTTCGCACCTTTGGATGCCGGTGATGTTCACAATAAAAATGCTATCGCCAGTATATTTTTGAACTATGAATGGCCTATGGTCATCGCTAATACCCGGTTGACCAACCAAGAAATGGATGAACTTTTGACTGCGGATAGGCCAAATGCTGAAGAAGAGTTCTTTAGAGCGAAGGTTAAAGAAATCGATCCGCATTATGATGTCGTATTTGTTCCAACATCTATGTACGAACTATTCGCCTTAACTAAATTAAAATCTTCCAAGAAAGGACCGCTTAATCCACTGACGGCAATTCTTGCAGATATGCAGGCCGAAGAAAACTCAGAGAAAATAGCAGTACCTTACGCCTTGCACAATCCTTTTACGGATTATAATGAGCCCATCCGGGTAACGTATGAAAGAGTTTTTAAACAATTTAGAAGCTTCAATAACTATTTTTATCCTGAAGCATTCTTTCATGTAAATTCTGATCTTGTCGAAGAACTATTTTCTATCGATGGCTCCTTGCAAGCAAGCAAGGATGTAACCAACCTAGCAAACAGAATCAGAACTACGTCTGCCACTATTGCCGCCTCACTTATAAACAAACTACCGGCAAGATTCAGAGTTCTTATTAAACATGAATTGGATCCTGACCGAACTAATATCAAGCCCAACGGAATACTTGCTCAAGCCATAGCATTGGAATATAAAGCGCGAGCAATCAATAAAGCCATATTGTGGCGCGGCACTGGACCGGTTGAATTAACCAAGGGCAGCGGTGGCGGAAAACTTCAACATATACATACCACTTCGCGCAGCGGTAATCTTAAAGAACTTGCCCAGCGAACCCTGGAACCTTTTTCAATATCATTTGGCAACTCGCTTTTTGCAGGAATCATTCATGATATTGGCGCATGTGCCTATGACAAAATTATTGATACAGGTGGGTATGCGCTTTTTATAGACAAGAAATACTACATTAAGAACTTGTATGCTGGGTTCCAGAAATCACTCGATTTATTTTTTATTGCGCCATTATCAAACTTGGCCGGGCTCTTTGCTGGCGGCGAATTCTTCCATTCACGTGTAAAAGCAGCTGTGCCGCCAATAATCCTCAAAAAGGGGCAGAGGCCTCCAGAAAGATCTATGATCGGCGTTGCTTACTTGTCCTTCATTGATCGCAATGGCCTTTTAACTACCGAACGCGATCCATTAGTTCACGCTGAGATCTTTAGCAAATACTTGGCGAAGAATATGCATCCTATAACCAAAGGCGATGAACCAACTTTAACACAAGAAGAACACAAGGAATACGAAGAAAAGCTGGCAGAAGCGCAACTGCAGGCTGGTCAATATTACAAAGCAATAAGAAAACTTCAGCCGTTTACAAAAAAGTTCAGCGCAAAGGTGCGCAAACAATTGGAAGAAGAAAAGAAAAAGGCAGCTTCTTCTAAAGGTGAAACTTCTTCAATCAAATAAAATATTGTTCGCCAAAAGAACTATATTTCTGGACGAGCAAAGCCGATTTCTAAATCTTGGTACATTAGAATGAATTAATATCTATCATCAAAATAATCCGACTAATAGCAAACTAAAGTCTTCGATCCAATTTCGAAATTACGCATTCAATCAAATCATTCTTATCACTCAGTACAAATAGACAGAGAGCCCATAGTGGCCCATTGACGCCCAAATTGTTACTCAGCATGCTGGTCGCCATGATTAGTAAACCATTATGTATTGGAGGATTCTTCTATGAAGAAATTTACACTGTTAGGTCTAGCTGTACTGCTAGCATCTTCTTTTATTCAAGCAACCAACGAAGCTGATGAAGAAGAAGGCATCTTCTCTCGTGCATGCACTGCATATGTTGATGCCAACGTTAACATAGCGCAGTGGGCAGGTGAAAAGCTTAATTTAGGTATAGCAGAGGCAGCCGCCTGCGGCGGTTTAATGGTAGATGGTAAAGCAGCAGAAGGTTTTGATTCTTCTATTCAATCTCACCGATATCGGACAACTGCTGTCGTAACTTCAGCTGCAATTGCTCTTACCTATGGCGTTTACAAGCTTGGACAAGCGACCGGTATTAATGCGAAAATCGCTCATGTTAAAGATGCGCTTTGTAGGCCTTTTCGGTCAGCCGATAAGAAAGAGGCTGACGAAGCTCAAGCAGTGACTCCTTTAACTAATACTGATAGTTGCAAAAAAGATCTTTCTACAGACCCAGCTGCGCTTGCAAAAGATCAGGTAAAGCTTGGTCTACAATTTCTTTCTGGCTATGTGGTTCCTCAAAATTTGGCTCTTGCCCATGCCTATTTTCAAATGGCTGCAAATCAAACTGCATCCCCAAAAGCCCGGGCTGAAGCTCAGTTATACCTTGGCAGACTATACCTGGATGGAAATGGCGTTCAGAAAGATTTAGTTAAAGCACGCGAATATCTGACTGCTGCTGCCACAAATGCCCAGGCATCTTTTGACGCAATCTTGATGGGCAGCGATTTGCTTATCAGATTAGAAAAAGAAGAAAAAGCATTGCATCCCCAAAATAGCGCGCTGAAGAAAAAGAACATTATTGATAATCTACAGTCCCTGGAAAAAGTGCTTCAGGAAAATAACTTAAAACAGCATCTACCGGTAGTGCAAGATACCCTCAGATCATTTCAAACTAAGCCATATGGATTGAATCTGATCAAGAGCGCTGCAATTTTAGCAATAGCAATTAACGGGCAAACGGAGGTCAAATATTTTGGCCAACCAACGACGATCTCAGTATTTTTAGATCCAATTATGGAAACCATTAATACAGAAATGATACGATTGGAAAAAGAAGCAGCTAATAAGACAAAGGCCTAAATAAAACTGACTAAATGTAAGCAAACATTGGAAGGAAGGGCCTCCTGAATTAACATAGGGAGGCCCTTCCCATTAATCCAAAAAACATTAACAAAAAAAGCGAGTAGGGCAAACTAATCATGAATCACAAATCGGAAACTTTTACCATTCCTGAACATGAGCTCGAGATTACTGCAAGCCGAGCAGGTGGCCCGGGCGGACAGCACGTCAATACGAGCAGTACACGCGTTACAGTTCGTTGGAATATTCGCAACTCTATGGCATTGACTGAAGAGGAAAAGGCGAGGGTTTTAGAAAAGTTGCGATCTCAGGTCACGAGTGATGGGGATATTATTGCTCATTATGGCGGCTCTCGCAGTCAACATCAAAATAAAGAGCTTGCTATTGAACATCTAACGAAAAAAATTCGCAAAGCGTTGTACGTGCCAAAAAAGCGGCTAAAAACGCGTGTATCCAAATCTGCTAAAGAAGCTCGGTTAGAATCAAAGGCAAAGCATAGCTTTATCAAAAAGATGCGAAGCAAGAAATTTGATTAGATTTACCTTTGAAAATTGACCTACTCTGTAAAAAAAGGCGCCTCCTAAGGGAGACGCCTTTTTCTTTAATTGCCTATCAATCAGTGCATAAACAAATTAAGCAAGATCTACGTTATTTACACTTAATGCAGGATTTGTTTCAAAATTGGTTGGATTGTTGTAACCCGTGTTTGCAACGAAGGCATTACCCGTCGGACCCGCTGATTCATTATTCGCATCAAAGAATCCGTATTCTCCATTATTCACGGCAGTATTATTCTGTGACAATGTTGAACTACTATTTCCGATGGCAAAATATGGCGGTACGCCAGCAGGAGGAACGCCATTAGGATTTGCCCATGCAGGGATTCCTCCGGTGAGGTTTACACCCGCAAATGCATTTGAATCAAGCGTATTATTTTTGATCGACGTTGATACAGATGCAGAATAAGGACCAGAAGAAGCACTTACAACGGCCCAGAATGTTGATGACACATCCGGCTCATTGTTTGTATTGTTATCTTGCAAACTGATATACGTTGTTCCACCAAAAGATGCGACTGCATTTATACCATAGGTTACTGCACTGGACCAAGGGTAAGCAGTTGCAACACCGATGGTAACGACTCCGCCAGAGTAAGAATTTCCAGTTGGGGCAATTAGTGCGACCCAAGCTGCAGATATATCTGGCTGATTGCCAACATTATTATCTTGGAGGCTATAGTAAACATTACCATTAAAAGGTTCGTTCGGATTAGCTGGGTTAAACGCCACGACTGCACCAACAGCATAACCAGCTGTAGGAATCCAAGGCACTGCGCCTGCGGCACCAATCACATTCCCGGTCATTGTGTTATTCTCAATAACAAGGTTTGTAAATTGCCCTGCTTGTATTGGTTGAAGACCTGGGGCAGTTGGATAAGCCAAAGCAATGTTATCAATGTCTAATATATATCCTCGATCAATAACTATACCTGTCCCAATTCCTGCTACACCTGGTATAACACCCATACCTAAAAAATTAATCGCAGGCGAATCTGCTAATCCAGCGTTACCCAAACATTTGTTGTCCCTAAAGGTAAAATTAGGCAATACAAATGGATAGACAAAATTTGGAGCAAGTAAGGTAATTCCAGATCCACTTCCTTGTTCAGCAATATTTCCGCAGCATTCATTACCTTCTACAACAACATTTATCTCAATTCCTCTTGCATCGGTATTTCCGAATCCAATAACATCGGTTGATGCTACTAAATCGATACCAGAACATTGCGGAATAACTCCTATTGGCGATCCCAATTGAGCTAAAGAACGGTTATTGTTAACTCTATTATTTTTTATAACAACACCTTGTTTGAAGTCTATGGTCATGCCCTGTACGCTGCCGCCAGATTGATTTCCGCACATTTCATTATTAATCACTGCAAATGTTCCGTTTGGTGCCAGACCCAAAAGTTCTTGATTTGCAGATACATGCAATCCATTAAATATCAAAGGAGGCCCATTGAGCGTTGAACCGGTGTTGTAATTGAATTGGTTATTTTCGAAAAGGCCGCCTTGTATACCACCACCTATTGCACCACCTTGCAAATTCGCGTTAGCTACAAAAGTGTTGTTATTGAATTGATTTCCAACAACTCTGAAGTTGCTGATGTTAACGTAGAACAGACCTGAACTTACGGTAATAATTGGGAAGAGAGCTCCTCCGTAGCGGAATAATGCTGTTCCCACGCCGTTGTTACACGTCGAGTTTTCCATCACAAAATTATTTAGGTAACCAGATAAGGCGGCTGGATCAGTTTCGATAAGACTATTTAGCGCAACTCCACTTACCGCTAAACCAACGCATGTGGTCGATTCGTCGAAATGGTTATTTGCAGTATAAATATCTTGGCGGCCGAAAATATTACATCCAACCCCGCAACCGATAACATTGCAATTGGTGATCCGGACCTGCGATACATACAATCCGGCTTGGGTAGGATCGCTTACTTGTGTTTGAGGCCCAAGCCATATGCCTGCACCCACAACAACAGTAAGACCCGATACGTCAGTTATTGTTGCTGTACCACAATTAGTGATCGTTAATCCATCAAGAGTGATAAGCGAGTTGGATTGATCGTAATTCACACCATAGGTATAGAAGTTGGAAATTGTGCCATTAAATACATTTACATTGCTTTGATCTGGGCTTACATAGATACCATTCGTATCAGCCGTTGTATTGCCTTGGTTAAGTACATGCCCCGCCAAGGTAAGATTCACATTGCTTGCCGTGATTTCAATGGCATTAGTTCCGGGTACCGTCGGATTAAAGTTGACGTCTTCTTTCAAACAATAATTTCCCGGGCGATCAATCACATATCCGGTCGTCCCGATATCCTCTCTGGAAATGGATATTGAGGAACCACAGGCAAGTAATTTATCAAGATCCCGTTCGATCTCGCATAACGTATTTTTTATACAACCGGTGCGACAATCATTTCTTTCAAATGCACTGACTGGCACAGATAGAAAGAGCATGGCGCATAAAGCAACATGCATTTGTTTGTTTGTCCTCATTGGGACTCCTTAATTAGATTGATATAAACAAAAAACGCCACTTCGAGTATCAATCATTTCTCGAGATGACGCAAAACTATATGTACAAAATTTGTTTGAAAAGGAATAAAAATGGAATTGTATGTGTGGATATGCAATTTTTTTAAAAATCACAACGTTCCTTTTTTTCAGGTGTACTTTCCAGCTTTAAAATGAAGCTAACATTTCACCGTACAAGTTTCAAGCATTTGTCTTTAACGCCCAAACGTATCTTTCCCTGGCGCGGTTTTTGCAGTACGGCTATACAAGAGTCAAATTTGGGTGCACTTTTTGAGGCCATTTAAAACCCAGTTAACTATATTCACGGAGCATATTTTTAACTTCCATATAATTGATGCTCATCCTATTTAACTATTTCAATATGACATGTCTGTGGCCTATTTAGGCTGATTTACCCCAGCCTTTTGACGACGCAGCCACTGCATTGCATGCTGGCAACTCTATTGTAAACAACCGGAGTACCAGCATGAAGCCCAATAGAATAATAGGCTTATTATTTATCTTACTTACTGCCTCTACCTTACTGCAGGCCGAGCTACTTGTAATCAAACATACCAAAAATGGCTTTGCCGCCTTAGAAGCCCAAGATGAGCCTAATAAGATTAAAATCGCAGATATTCTTTTGGCCTACCAGTGGCCAATGGTTATAGGTAATTCTAACTTGACCGAGCAAGAAATGGATGAACTTTTAACGGCAGATGTACCGAATGCTGAAGAAACATTCATTCGAAAAAAGGTGAAGGAGATAGATGTAAGATACGATATTGTATTTTTTCCAACAGCTCTTTATCAACTATACACTGCGACAACTTTTCAAAATAATTATTTGCTTACCGCTATTAAGGATAAGTCTGCGAAAATATTATTAACCCACGAAGCAAAACAACTTTCCAAAAAGCAGCCCGAAAATTCATCTCAAATGCTTAGGTTAAATTTCGATACAGAAAAAATACTATCTAATAACGTTTTTTATCCGGAAATATTTTTTCTTGTTAATGATTCACTCGCGAATGTGCTTCTTGCTTTTGATTCAACGCTCAAACACTGTACCAATGCAACAGTATTTTCAGATAAAATCGAGGCAAGGGCCCAGGAGCTTGCTCAATTCTTTTTTTCTGCAATGAAGGACAGTCTGTGCAAATGCGAAAAATCAGATGCTCAGAATCCAAAACTGATTGACACGGAAGGCGTTCTCTTCCAAGGAATAGCCTTAGAATATGAAGCTCGATCAATCAACAAAGCTCTACTCTGGCGCGGATCAGATCCTATAAAATTATTAATCAAAAAAAATTGTGTCCCTCTCCCAATACTGGGTAGTACTATTAAAGAATGTATATTATGGCGACTAGATGGCACAATCAAAGAAAGAGCACTCTCCCTACAAGATATTAACAAAAATATAAAAAACGAGCTTACCCCCTATAGTATCTCATTTGGCAATTCATTATTTGGTGGGCTTGTATTTGATCTTGGCGCATGCGCTTATGCATACTTAACCGAACGAGGTGGTTATGCAGTAAGTTTAGATAAGAAATATCACATAAAAAATCTTTACGCCGGCCCAAGCCAATCACTTGATTTATTTCATATAAATACATTTGCACCAATAGTCGAACTGTTTGCTCATGGCGAATTTTTTCATCCGCGCATTAAAGAAGCTAAACCTAAGGTGAAGCCGCAGGAGGAGTGTTTCCTCTCAATAGAAAGAGACCCTTTCTTGCATGCTGAACTATTTTCGAGATATCTTGCTGAAAATATGAGAGTTATTACCAAAAACCATGAGTCGTCAGCCCAAAGAAAGGCTTATGAGAAAAAAATAAAGGATGCTCAAAAACAGGCTGCAGAATGCTATAAGGCAGGCGTAAAGAATGAAAAACCAGTCGCTGCATAAACCAGAGCGTAAATGGAACCTTGCCGGCGCAAAAATAAATGCGGAATTATCTGTTTTTAACTATATGAATCCAAACTTTCTAGCGCTCCGATCCTTCGATAAACTTCCACCGACGCTTTTACCTTCGCGCGCTTGATACCTCGATTAACTCAGTATGAGCGCGGTCCTCTTCCGACCGTAAGAATTTTCTACAATCTACACGAGCTATGGCGGACATGCAGAATGAGCGCTTCTTCGATTAATTTAAGGAGCAAGCTAAAACTAAAATATTACTTCAATAATCAGTTCGATCTACTTAAATGAGATAAAGTGCGGTCTTACGTCCGGGCTCTTTTATCCATCAAAGATCTCATCAAATGATCTTCAATAGTTAACAGACGGTTATATTTAGATAAGCGTTCGCTACGATTGCAGCCGCCGGCTTTGATTTGACCGGCTGATGTACCGACTGCCATGTCGGCAATAAAGGTATCGCAGGTTTCACCTGAGCGGTGAGAGACAACAGTATTAAGGCCATTTTCCTGGCATAGTTGAATTGCTTGTAGAGCTTCGGTAATGGTACCAATTTGATTTGGCTTAATAATGGCGGCATTAGCGGCATGAAGTTCGAGCCCTTTTGTAATACGTTTTACGTTAGTTACAAACAGATCGTCACCCACGATTTGGCATGGCGTGCCGTATACGGGTGGGGAGCTTGTTCGCATGGCAGGCTCACCTTCTGGCACGGTGCATACCTCAGTCAATTTTTGCCAGCCGGTCCAATCATCTTCCGCAAGGCCATCTTCGATTGAATAGATAGGGTAAGTTTTTGCTAGTTCAGCATAAAGGCTAATCAGATCGCCCGAGGTTACTTGTTCGCCATACCAGTCATAGCGTTGTTTATCTTTGTCGTAGAATTCACTTGCGGCAACATCGAGTGCGATACCAAAAACTTGTTCGCCATTTTTGCCTAATGAAATCATGGTTTCCATGAGACAATCTAATGCTTCAATATCATCTTCAAAGGCACAGGCATACCCACCCTCATCGCCAACGGCGACCATTTTATTTTTTTCACGAAGGATTTTTTTAAGTTGATGGGAAAATATCATCCCGGCTTCGCATGCTTCTTTGTAGCTGGCAGCGCCAAGTGGTGCAACCATAAACTCTTGAATGCGCAGGCCATTATCCGAATGTACTCCACCGTTGATTACATTGAACATGGGTATCGGCATGGCAACTTGGTCTTGCCCTACTACCCAGGCTATAAATTCATAAAGTTCAACGCCTTCGATTGCCGACTGTGCGCGATACAATGCCTGACTGACGGCCAATGTGGCATTGGCGCCGAGTTTCTTTTTGTTAGGCGTACCGTCGAGTGCAATGATAAGTTGATCTTGGTCTAACGCAGAAAGTTCCTTGCCAACAAGCTGCGGGGCAATTACGCGTTCGATATTGTCGATTGCTTTGGTGACCCCTTTGCCGAAAAGGCGTTTGCCGCCATCTCGCAATTCTACAGCTTCATGTTTACCGACAGATGCGCCGGAGGGAACGCAAGAGGTGACCGAGATGCCACCTTCAAGAGCGAGTTCAGCTTGGATTGTGGGTACGCCGCGGGAATCAAATATCTCTCGCGCAATCAAACGCGTTATCTTTGGCATCGCTCTCCCTTTTTCGCTTATCTACGCCTTTGGCTTAATTTGAAGGCCGTATTCGCGCAGTTTTTTCGGATCGACCGGTGTTGGTGCATTCATCATCAAATCAAAACCTCTTGAGGTTTTAGGGAATGCAATAACATCACGAATCGACTCACTATTAGTTAATAACATGACGAAGCGATCCAAGCCAAGAGCTATGCCACCATGAGGCGGAAAACCTAACTCCTGCGCCTCTAATAAGAAGCCAAAATGAGCTTCCATTTCTTCCGCCTGGAGGCCGAGCAGTTTGAAGGCTTCCATTTGGACCTTATGGTCATGAATACGAATTGAGCCACCGCCAAGCTCGATGCCATTCAACACAATATCGTAGGCACGGGCTTTGATATCTTTTGGTTGTTGATTTTGCCAATCGCCTTTTGGCGAAGTGAACGGGTGATGTTTGCTGACATAGCGCTTATCATCGGCATTGTATTCAAGAAGTGGAAAATCAACTATCCAGCAAAAGTGAAGTACATCTTTAGGGATTAAGTTCAATGCTTTGCCAAATTCTAAGCGTAAGCGACCCAGTAATGTCCAGGCTGTTTCATATTCACCAGCAATGGCAAAGATAGTGTCGTTTTTACCCAGGTAGGGAACAACCGCGCGTACTTTCTCGAAATAATCGGCGGGGAGAAATTTGGCAACGGGTGATTCGACACTGCCAGCTTCATCAAATCTAAACCACAATAATCCCTGCGCCCCGAGGAGTTGAGCTTTGGCAACCCAAGCGGCGAGTTCCGAACGAGTGAACTGCTTATTTTGAACTACAAGTGCCCCAATTTGGCCTTTGGTATCCAATGTTTGGCGAAGAAATTTCAGTTGCGTGTCGGCAAAAACACTGGAGATGTCATGGATGTGCATGGTAAAGCGTTGGTCAGGTTTGTCTGAACCATACAGGCGCATTGCTTCATCGTATGCCATTCTTGGAAATGGAATATCAAGTTCTTTGTTAAAGATTTTCTTCCAAAGGTAAGCCAATAATTTTTCGATGGTGTTTTGAATGTCCTTTTCTTCGATGAAAGACATTTCGATATCCAGCTGCGTAAATTCTGGCTGACGGTCGGCACGTAGATCTTCATCACGGAAACAGCGGGCGATTTGGAAATATTTTTCCATACCAGCGGCCATAAGAATTTGTTTATATAGCTGCGGCGATTGTGACGAATATACCCAGCCTTGGTGTAAACGCGATGGAACAATAAATTCACGCGCGCCTTCGGCAGTATTTTTGGTCAAAATTGGCGTTTCAATTTCATAAAAGCCTTCACCCTGGAAATACTCGCGCATAGCAAAGGTGATGGCATTGCGTAGCTTTATTTTTTCCGTCATTTCTGGACGGCGCAAATCGAGATAGCGATATTTTAAGCGCAGCTCTTCGTCTACGGTGTCACCTTCATCAAGTGAAAATGGTAAAGCTTTTGCTCTGTTTAGGATGGTAAGCGTTTGGACAATCAATTCCCAATGACCGGTTGGCAGCTGATCATTAACGGTGGCTGGTGGACGGGCTACTACTTCTCCAGAAACTGAAATAACAAATTCGTTGCGCAAATGTTGAGCTTGTTCATGAAGTTCGGCATTGATAGTTGGGTTAAAAACGAGCTGCATCATTCCGCTGCGATCTCTGATATCGATAAAAATCAGACCGCCATGGTCTCGCCGGCGGTGTACCCAACCTGCCAAATAAATAACGTTGTTAAGATGCGTGCCGGTTACTTGGCCGCAGCCAGTTGTACGTTGAAATGAAGTTTGCGTTTCCGCTATATTTTTGCTCATTAGAATTTATATTCCAAACCGATGTTGATGAAATAGGCAATTGACTTGCCAAGCGTTGGGGCTTTTGCGACCACTTCATCAGGGTTTCTCAGCAATATTTTAATCGCCTCTTTAGTAACTGGCAGGCCTTGCAGATCTTTATAATGTCCGCCGGGCACAAAGAGTGCTGCAACGGTAAAGAATTTTAGACTTTCGTACGGAAATAGGTCAACAAATAAGTTAAGTTCTGTTCCATAGAAATTATCGGCATTAGTGTTAAGTATTTTTTTCGTTGCGCAATCGAAAGCACGCGTTGGGGTAAATTGCCAGAACCATAAAATGTTTGGACGGATATACGGCTTACATTTTATTTTTGGCCTAATGTGTCCAGCAATACCGGTGTAGATGAGATTGGTAAATTCACTTACACGCGCCGGCACAATTGAATTTTCAAGTGTATCATCAACCAATGAAACTGGTCGCACAAGACGCCGTTGGCCAAGAAAGTAAGCACTTTCAACCAAATCACCACTAAAGATTTCCTGTAATCCAATAAAGCCTTGATATTTCCCATCAGGCAGCGGAGCCTTAGGATCTGTTGTGTTCAATATATTTGGTGCCTCATCACCAGAAGCAACCCCTGCCTCAACGGCAATTGCATACTGCTTATCTTGCCACCAATATGCCATGTTGGTTACCAACATCCAACCATCGAATTCCGTGCAATACGGATCGTCAAAGCGATTGGTATTGATGAGGTTAGTATCATCGATTGGTTGGAAATTATATTGCATTCCCTGTGGTGAGGTATTAATAACTGCCTGGTTGCCTTTGGTCGCCGGCGCTGGAGCGCCATTTTGCGTTACGTTGCTATTTACTACCTGCAGGTTGGCATTTGCATCGGGAACTATTTGCAACATATTGCGATCCCAGCCATACACTTTTTGGTGGCCAAAGTTTTTTGCAAATTCAAAACTAAATTCAAACCCGCCACGATCATAATCTATAGCAAAACCGCCAGTCCCAAACTTGCTATTAGCATCGCCGGGAAATTCTATTTTTTGTTCCGGATCGTCGTTATACAAAATATAGGGCTCGAGCTGGAGCGTTCCATAGCAGTCACTGCGAAGTGGTATCATTTGCGAACGGAAGGCAAGCAACCAGTTAAGGTGGCCAAAGCCGCGTGTTGGGTTGTCTCGATGATCAAAGCGTCCCGCATAAATTGGTTCCATGATAGTGCCAAAATCGGTAGCAAGGTTGCGGATGAGAGCAAAATATAAATCGTATGACAAGCGTTCTTTTATGAGCTGCCCAGTAAATAAAACACCCGGTGCATACTGATCGATGGCGTTATCACTAAAAAAACCAACAAGTTGCCCATTCAGCCCATACGCTTCACCAAGCGCAATACCTTGCCCAATTTTAAATGGGTAATAACCGGCAATAAGATATTGTTTGAGTTTATCATCCCAGCCAAATACGCCGTTAATTAATGTTTTTAGCCAGCCTTCACGGATCCAAACGAGGTGGCGGCCAAGATCATGGGTATGGGTGCCAAAGTTTGCACCGCCTAGATTTAGAGTAGTTTCGGTAGTCGTAACAATTTTACGGCTTCCCCAGTTACCTTTATTGCGCAAGGTAGTTTTGAATTCTACGGCGCGAGGAATGCATTCTGTGTTGTATGCCGCATTAAAGTTGAGATCAAAAGTGTGGCGGAAAATTAATAGGCGATCGTTTGGAAAGCATTCGTTCAAGAATGAGTTATCTTTTTGGTAAAAAACTTCTGGCCGATACTTACCAGTAATACTAAATTCGCCGGTTTTCTTTTTAATCAGAAAAATTGGTGGCAACACAGGGCCTGCATAATCTTCGGCTTTTTCATGCTCGATGAACGGCGTAACAATTTCATTAGGAAGTGCGCGTTGCAAAGCGCCTGGAGCATCTACGATATTTGGTGTGCATTCACCCTCTTCTGCCGCTTCAACAACACGTTCAGTACCAAATGCAGATTCAACCGGGGGCTCATATACACATTCTTCATCGGATACTATTTCATATACGGGCTCCGATGGCGGTGGAGGCAATTGTTTGTTTAGTGGCTTTAGCTTTTTTCTTTGGGAACCTGAATTACTTCTTCATCCTCAGTATCTGGAATGGCGACTGGCGTTAGATCATCCTCTGCTAAAAATAAGAAATCTTGATCATCTGGGGCGTCAACTTCATGCACTTGTGGTGCAGTTGATTGAGCAACAGGTATTGGCTTATTTTCTGCGTACAATGAAAGAGTTGGCAATAGCAATATCGAAAGGAAATATGCGCGCTGGAGCATGGTCATAACTGTCAGTTCCGGTAAATTAAGATAAAGTCTCGTACCGCTTAATCAAAAAGTAGCGGTGGCGTGCAACATTACCGATTCTTGCTGAGAAAATCAATGCAAATAAGAGAAATAGGATTTTTAAGAAAGACTGAATCATGACGAAACACAAATTATTACTCGGTGCACACATGTCTATTGCCGGTGGTGTTCACAATGCCATAGCTCGAGGCGAATCTATTGGCTGCACCGCAATTCAGATCTTTACGAAGAGCAATCGGCAGTGGCATGCGGCACCATTAAAAGAAGAAGAAATTAAGCTGTTTAAAGAGGCAGTTAAGCAATCAAAGCTTATTTCTAAAAAAGATATCGTGGTGCATGCAGCATATCTTATTAACATTGCCACCAAAGACGCTGCCATGCGAAAAAAATCACTTCATGGCTTAAACCAAGAATTAGCTCGCTGCGAACAGCTCGATATCCCATCGCTGGTCTTGCATCCTGGTTCTCGCGTGGAAACCGATGAAGATACATCAGTCAGCCTTATCGCTGAGGCGATCGATGAAGCATTTGAAAAAGTGCCTGGCTCTGCAAAAATTCTTATCGAGACCATGGCGGGTCAAGGGAGCAGTATGTGTTCCACATTAGAACAAATCGCGGCTGTTATCAAGAAGTCTCATCACAAAAAAAGAGTTGGTGTTTGCATAGACAGCTGTCACTTATTCGCAGCAGGCTATGATATTAAAAATCATTACAAAGAAGTGATGAAACAATTCGATGATCTTATCGGCTTGGATAAATTGCACGCAATTCATATCAATGACAGCAAAAAAGGATTGGGTTCTCGCGTTGACCGCCATGCAGACATTGGCAAAGGGGAGCTGGGCACAGAATTCTTTAAACATTTATTTACTGACCACCGGTTGGTTGATGTGCCAAAAATTTTAGAAACCCCTAAAACAGGTGATGATGTTATGAAGGATTATGTTCGCAACATGGATGTAATTAAGAAGCTGATCGACTAAGTACATTTTTATTGTGGTCAAGCACAATGTAATACCAGGCGCAGAGCAGAATGGCCATAACAAAGATCAAGCCACGAAATGCTAAGTAATTAAGTACAAAGGCATATGCCACACAAAGAAGCACGAGTGAGCAGGCTGCTACAAAAAGCAAAATTTGCGGAACTGTCCAACCTTTACCGCGCAATAACAAGCAAAAATGGTGCGGGCTCGGCTTGTAAAAGGGAATGCCTTTCGCAGTTCGAATGATAATCAGCGTAACTACTTCAACCAGGGGAATCGCCAAGACAACAATTGGTGTCAGAAAGCCCATTGCATTATGTTGGCTCCAGGAAAAAATAAATGGGACTACTGAAAGCAAACCGCCAATGAATAACGCACCTGCATCACCCAGGTAAATTTGCGCCTTTGGCTTGTTGTACCACAAGAATGCGATCAATGCGCCAATCAATGAAGCCATTAGTAAAGCAACATCATGTTGACCCAAGAAGAACGCGATTGCCAAGAAAGAAACAGAAGCGCCGAGCGACGTCATGGTAGCAAGGCCGTCCATGACGTCGATAAGATTAAATCCGTTAACAATCGTCAAAATCCAGAGCAATGAGATGGGTATTGCAATAAGCCAATGCGTATAAAGAAATGATTCTTTAAGATACAAGCCGCCTTTTAAAAAACAGATAGAGGCAATAAATTGCCCCAAAAATTTTTGCCAGGGAGCGAGCGCTACCAAATCATCAAAAACGCCTACTAGCAATAATAACGAACTGCCAACGAGCAAGAAGAAAAAGCTATTTTCGATAGGGAAGACGAGTGCAAGACCTGCTAAGAAACCGCCATATACGGCAACACCCCCAAGATAGGGAGTAATGGTTTCATGTTTTTTGATCTTACCATCAGGTACGTCGACCACCCCCAGCCTTACTGCGAGTTTGCACAGCAATGGCACGAGGGCAAAGCTGACAAGAAATGAAATTACTCCAGCAATGGCTAACTTGAGTATGAACGGAATCACTTTTTACTCGCCTTTGGTCTCGATATACGCTTCAACTCGATCGCCTTCTTCCCAATCATTAAACTTATCGATCATGAAAGCGCACTCAAAACCTTTTAATACTTCTTTTACCGATTTTCGATCGCGTTGTAGAGAGGTAATTTTACCTTCGCCAACTTTCTTTGTTCCGCGCCACACAACCACGGTGCTTTGGCTCGTAATTTTCCCTTCTTGTACATAGCATCCAGCGATAACGCCAACACCTTTGATCGGGAAAATTTTGCGGACTTCTACTTGGCCGATTTTTTGTTTGATAATAACCGGCTCTTTAGCACCTTTTATAAGATCTTTAAGCCCATCGAACAGCTTATAAATAATATCATGTGGTTCAATATCAATCTTTTCGCGTTGCGCCGCTTCGATAGCACTTGGCTCTGCTCTAACGTGCAAGGTTACAATGCGCGAGTCGGTATTAGCTGCAAGCATAACATCGCCTTCAGTTACCGGGCCGACGCCCGAACTGACTACATGTAATTGCACATCGCCTTTACCAGAAAGGCCTGGTAATGCGCCCAAGATTGCTTCCAGGGAAGAGTGATTGTCGGCTTTAACAATGATATTAATAGAATTTTCTGGCTGTACAGCTTTGGCCGTAGCGGCTTTTCTTTCTGCGCCAAGCACACCGGTTTTCGAACGCGCTTGCCTAAATATTGGCTCGGTCACTGCCTTAAAGTTGTCGCCAACGGCAGGTAAATCATCAAAGCCAGTAATTTGAACAGGTACCGATGGCGGAGCGCTCAATACGCGTTCGCCTTCGGAATTTAGCATTGCAGTAACTTTACCCTGGGTATCACCGCAGGTGAAATAGTCACCAATTTTTAACGTGCCTTCATGGCAGATGACCGTTGCTACAGCTCCGCGACCTTTTTCAAGCTTCGATTCCAGCACAAAACCATTTCCTGGCAATGTAGGATCAGCCTTAAGGTCCATCATCTGGGCTTGTAGGGAAAGAATTTCGAGTAACTCGTCGACGCCTGTTCCAACTTTGGCCGAGATTGGAACGAAGATAGTAGTACCACCCCATGACTCTGCCAATAAGTCGTATTGTGATAGATCTCGTTTTACGACGTCTATGCGCTCAGGGCCAACCTTATCAATTTTATTTACCGCAACAATGATCGGAATATTGTTGGCCTTGGCAATTTTTAATGCCTCAAGTGTTTGCGGCTTAACGCTATCATCAGCTGCGACTACAAGAATCGCAATATCGGCAACGCGGGAACCGCGCATACGGATTTTTGAGAACGCTTCATGGCCTGGTGTATCTAAAAATACCAGTCCGCCATGCGCCGTTGGTACTTCGTATGCTCCCAAGTGTTGGGTAATGCCACCTTTTTCACGAGCAGCGACACGTGTTTTGCGAATAAAATCTAGGAGCGTTGTTTTGCCATGGTCAACGTGACCCATCACGACCACAATTGGCATCCGTTCGATAGCTTTGTGTGTGATGGCCGTGCGTTCTCTTTTTTCTTGCTCCGCAACAGGTTGAACGGTCTGCGCAGTCGTTACTACTTCAATGCCCAAAGAGCGGGCTAAGTCAGCCACTGCTTGTATGGGTACAATTTGATTTTTTGCCGCCGCGATCCCTTTTTTTAATAGCGCTAAAATAATCTCACCGACCGACTTGTGCAGATATGCAGCTAATTGGTCAGGAGTCATTGGGCGTAATTCGATTGAGGTTGGCATAGCAACGACAGGAGGCGTTGGTATGGCAGGTTGCGGCCGTGCGGGCGGATAACCTTTGTGTTGTGATTGCGGCTTAAAAGTAGGTTTATGCGCTGGAATGTGTCGCATCTGAGAAGGAGCGGGGTGGTGCGCACTAACCGGACGATGTTGCTGCGGCGCTTGAGCTGCCATCGAAGGCTTTGCTGGAGCGGCATGCGCTTGCTTTACTGCCGTGGCAGGTTCGGGCGCCTTGTGTGGTGCTTCAGGCTTAACGGCGGTTTCTTTGACTGGCATTGTTGTTTTTTTCTCTCGTCCTTCGACTGGCTCAGGATGAGCGGAAAAAGCTTTGACAGGCTTAGCGGCCGGAGGTGCTTGTTTGGAAAGTTCTTTTTCGAGATACGCACGCATCTCATCGGTAAGGGCAACAAAATGTGTAGCTGCCTTAAAGCCACCCTTGGCCAATAGATCCATTATTGTTTTTGCTGGTAATTTAACTTGCTTTGCGTATTCGTATATGCGCATACCTATTCTCCATGTTCATTCGATTGTTCATCGGTATGCTGCTCGGACGAATCTTCCCGCTTATCCTGATGATGAGAGAGCTCGCTCTCTTCATGATGTTCATCTTCAAATTCAGGATGTTCTTCCCTAACTTCAAGCTGCTGTAAACGAATGTCCATACCCGTTAACTGTGAAGCCAATTGTATATTCTGGCCCATTCTGCCAATGGCAAGGGAACGCTGATCTTCGGCCAACCAAACGTTAGCTGTATGGTCAATAATTTCTATACGCGCAATTTCGGCAGGCTTGAGCGCATCACGCACCAACTCCTCAGCAGAATCACTGCCGGAGATGATATCTATCTTTTCGTTGTTAAGTTCTTTAAGAATCGGCTTAATTCGGACACCGCCAACACCAACACAGGTGCCAACCGGATCAATATTTTGCCCATTAGAAATAACAACAACCTTGGATTTATATCCAGGAATACGCACGATCTTTTTAATTTCAACCAGCTTTTCGTATACCTCAGGGATTTCGAGCTCAAAAAGCTTGCTTACAAAATCAGAGGATACGCGATCGAGAATCAGTTGGTTTTCATTGCGCGGCTCAATAAGAACTTCCTTAAGCATGCAACGGATTGGCATCCCTACAATACACTTATCACCAGGAATCATGAGTGAGCTTGGCAAGAAGGCTGACTGGTCTTGGATTTTTACATCTACACCGTTTCGTTCGCATTTATTCACGGTACCGATAACGATATCGCCAAGGCGATCTTTGAAGTCGTTGTAAACGGCAGCGGCTTCAATTTCACGAATACGGGATGCAATAACCTGTTTTGCACGAATAATTTCGATACGCCCGATAGAACCCTCAAACGGAACGCCGACTTTGTCGCCAAGGTCTAATTTTTTATTGATTCCGCGAGCTTTACGGAGACTTATTTGACGGTCTTCGTCCTCGACGTTTTGGACGATTTCCTTTTCTACAAGCACTTGGATTTCGTCCGATTTTTTGTCGTAGGTGACAGAAATAGGTAATTCAGGATAGCGTTTCTGATAGGCAGTTTGTATGCCTTCGCAAATAATCGTACTGAGGACTGATTTGTCGAGCCCTCGCTCTTCTACAAGTTCTTCTAAAACGTCGCCTAGTCTCACAGGTATCCCTTAGATGTGCTTTTTGATCTGAAATTAAATGGGCGGCCTTTCGACCACCCATAGGAGGAATATAGCAAGAACTAAGGGAAAAACAAACGCAGGTCGATAGGGACTAGCCCGTAATACGATACTCAATAAATGCCAATTCGGCTGCAAATTTTGGGTCCTTCTCTGCCATTGCGTTAACCTCTCTAGGGCATGAAGTACAGTTGTATGATCCATGCGACCTAAAAAAAAGCCTACCTCAACCAAGGAACGGTCAGTCAGCTTACGTAAAAGGTGTTTTAATTTTTAGCTTAAAGGGAGAACTTGGATTTTTTCAAGAAACGGATGCCTTGGGATGGGTTTGTCCACATCGCTAATATCTTACTCTTAATAAACTAAGTATATATATAATAATAGTAGGCGACCCCCCTCTTTGTGGATAACTCAAAATCACGAAAAAGTTGTCGGAGTTTTTGATTAAGTTTTTTCAAAAAAAGTTAATGTTAACCTTTAATAGGACAATTTGCTTTTCTTTGTGGAATTGATTGGATCGATCTTCCGAGTTGACGAAACAATCCGCGAGCTGTCTACAGCGTTGTCGACTTACATAATGTCTTTTGGTTATTGCATCTATTCAGCATAGTCGAAGGAACAAATTTTCCTTTGTGGCTGCGGAAATTTCTTGTTTCTGACTTTGCTCAATCTATGACTAACCAAATACAAACTATTGAGTTCGTATAACTTTTAAGTTAGAGAATCGAAAGTTTGGTATTTTTAGGAGCACTTATCCACATCAATCACAAATGCCAAATCCGCCGTAAATGTCTTAAGCGCGGGCGGGTTTCGTAGAATGTAAGCCGGATGATAGGTCGGTATTAATTTGAAACCTTGCCATTTCAACACGGTGCCGCGAACTTTGGTGATTTTCATTTCAGTACCGAGCATGGCCTGTAAGGGCGAATTACCTAAGGTGCAGATGATTTTTGGTTGTATGATTTTGATTTGATTGAAAAGAAAAAGTGTCATGCAAATTGAGCTCTCCATCAAAAGCGGAGCGCGGTTTTTTGGTGGGCGGCATTTTACAATGTTGGTGATGAAAACGTCTTCTCGTTTGATGCCCAAGCTCTCAATGGTTTTTGTGAGTAGCTTGCCTGATCGGCCAATGAACGGCCTACCTTGCGCATCTTCGTCAGCCCCGGGACCTTCACCAATAAACATGAGGCGAGCGTCAGGATCGCCCTCACCCCACACAATATTTGTTCGGCCCAAAGTGCCAAGTGGGCACTGAGTACAATTTTGAAAGGGCGCGTAGAGTTCGTTTAATAATTTTTGCTTGGATGCTTTTGATTTCATGGCTCAGAGTATAGCAGTCCTCTTTTTTAGCCCCAACAAAAATTAAACAGTTGGTTGCAGGTAGGTGCGAATGAATGGCAGCCAAGCATTACCCGGTCGTTGATCATCACCCATAGCAAATGTTGTCTTTGGGAATGAACTATGAATGCGCGCTACGGGGCAATAGATTGAGATCCCCCGTGCTTGATTATATTTTTTGCCAACATTGTTGCTGACAACAGCTTGATCGATCAGGGTTAGCCCTAGGCTCAGTTTTTCGGATAAAGCTGTTTTTAACGCTTGGCCATCAGTGTCACTATCAAATTGGAATAGGCGGAGATTCTGTAGCAAGTTATAATATAAGTGGCCCAAATCCTTGTAGTTTGGATCGTCGAAAGCCGTACATGTTTTGCAACTTACCGCAATTGCATCGCGCACCGACCGCCCTTTTTGTTCGTTCAGGCACTCGATAAGCAATAATGAAACCTCATGTAAGTTTCGTTCCACCAATTGAGCTGCCTGCATATCGAGTGCAGACTGGGTATAGTCGGAAGTAAGATAATAATAAGCTTGCTCGTAACTTTGGCTCATATGTGCAGCAAATGAGCGCGCATCCATGGGCCCTTTGTTTAGTGGAGTAAGCATTAAGCGATAGTTATGCCCAGTGCCCGGTTCAACATCCTCGGATGCCACCATAAATTCAGAGTGCTTCATTACAATATCAATCATGCCAAGGTCGGCACATAAGCATGCATCAAAGCCTATTACACCCCATTTTTTGCCATGCAACACTTGTTGGTCAATTGTTTCAAAAGCATATGCCAAGCCCTGATTGTTGATGTAGCTTTTGTAAGCATCATCAAAGCAAATGGCTTTGTGTGGGATATTATCAAGATCAATATCTGCATATGATTCAACGGCTTTGCTTACATCATACATGCTTGGCATTGATCCATAACCAAATAGCTCTGCTGTATCAATATATCGTGGCATGAATGGGTCAATAGAACCGCCCAAACCATGATCCCATAAAATGAGTGCATAATTATCGGCCGGATACGTATTAATCATCCAGGTGCAGAAATCAACCAAATTTTGCGGATCGCCGCTATTTCCTTGTGCTTTAGGATCTTGATATACCAGCTCCGGAGAATTTTTATCAACGTAAAAACGTTGGATTCCTTTTTTCCCAGGCTCATCCCAATTCACCACAATGTTTAGGGAGTCTGACGAGCCCACCTCTAACATTTGGCGCATATTAATTTTTGAAAAAGGATGAAGGTCATTGCGTGCGGCCATATATACGCCAAAAGTCCATGCTTTTTTTGGCTGTGGCGTCTGATCGCGGACCGAAGTGTGATGCTCATGCTGACTGCGTGATTCTTGCAGTACGTAATCCTTGAATGGATTGCTTGCATGTAAAATTGGTGTGATAAGAAATACGAAACTAAATACGTAATTTATATTTTTGCTCATTACAATCTCCTTGAAACTATTTCTACTCCTTCACTCTAAAAAAATATCTTATGCTGATGCAATTGTTTGCCATTCATGAAGGCGTTTGCGCTGCCGGTGAACATGATTTGCCCATGCAAGAACAAAAGTAAGACCAAAGCTTAATTGGAAATCGGCATAAAAAAGATTGGCTGGCTGCCATAATAATACTGCATAGGAAGCAACTATAATAAGATGGAGAATCTGCGTTGGGCGATGAATAATATCCGCTCCCATTGCGAGCGCAACCATGAGCAAAGCCCGTGTAAAGGAGACAGCTGGCCAACTGATGATGCTATATAATCCAAGATAACAACCTAAAGCTAGTTTTTTGGCGCGAAAACCAATGGGCACCAAACTAAGCAAAAATTGCAGCAGGATAACAACAATAACCAAATGTAACCCTGAGCGTGCAAGGTAGTGGCTGATGCCCCAATTATTAAACCATTGTCTGCTTTGAAATGCGGGAGAGTTTAGTTTTTCAATAAACGTCCTTTCATCTTCTTGCACAAATGAACCGGTGTCTTCAAATTTGCCCAAAAACATCAAACAAAAAAGTCTAAAAGCATCAGGATTAAGTTGTTTTTGTATGGCGGTGAGCATATTTTTGTGAATCTCAAAAATATCGCGAGCGAAATGCCAGGCTGGTCTGTTGATGAGTGTTATGTGTATACGCTGAGCTCTAAATTTAGGTAGAGGAAATGTTCGTCTGATAGGTGAAACAGCCTGAGGGATGAGCGGTTTGTTTGATGGCCGAACATTATCAACCATAATCGTGTCACCGATTAGCACAGGGGCCGGTGAGTCAAAGGCTAATTTTATGCGCTTACCATTTTGTAAAATTATAATCTCTTGTTGCGGCGCGAATGTATAACGCTCTATTATTTGTTCAACAGTGCCAATAATGTTGAAGGGAGCCGTTCGGGAATCATTCGATGCCGGATGAAAATGTATATAGCCGGTAGTGACTCCTAAAATCAATGAACCAATGACGCCGAGAATTGCAGATTTAGTTGGACAAACAAACAGTACAGCGGTAGCTAGAATAAAAAAAGCAGTCGCCAACATCCACGACACTCCTGCTGCAATAATAATGCCAGCGATTAGAGCAAATGTTGCTCCAAGCAATGGATGTATATGTACCGGTATGAATAAAGACATATTGCGTCCTGCACGAATTCGAATATGCTTTGGGTCAAGACCTCTCATCCTGCGTGTTTTTGCGTTAGCAAAAATGTATCAAAGGAAGCGGATCAAAAAATTAATTTGGAACAAACAGTATGGCCTATGTTTTTAAGGAAGTCCTCGCTAACGGACTGACTGTCCTCATTCATCCCAATCATTTGATACCTAAGGTTGCAATTCAACTGTGGTACGATGTTGGTTCCAAGGATGAACCAGAAGGTAAAAAGGGAATTGCCCATCTTATTGAACATATGGTTTTTAAGGGCACAACATCGATGTCTGAAACTGATATCAATGAAATTTGTGCCAAATTATCAGGTTCCACCAATGCTTTTACCTCATATGACTATACAGGTTTTTTATTCGAGTTTCCTACCCAGCATTGGCCCATCGCCTTTCCCTTGCTTGCTGATTGCATGCAAAATTGCACCTTTAAGCAAGATTTATTAAATGCCGAATTACGTGCGGTCATTCAAGAATTAAAGCTCTATCGCGATGACTATGGCAGTATGCTTGTTGAGGAATTGCTCGCAAAAACATTCAAAGGCTTTCCTTACGAGCATCCGATCATTGGCCATAAAGAACAATTGTGGGAAATGACGAGCGAAGATTTAAAAGAATTTTATCATACCCACTATATTCCAAATAATGCGGTTCTTGTGGTAGTTGGCGATATTGATCCGGCAGAAGTGGTTGCTCTTGCCTATCAATATTTCGAAATTATTCCGCCAAATTGGACCTACAAACGTAAGCCATTCGATCTTGAAAAGTTAAATTTCCAGCAACCTGTATCGGCAAGACTTCATCGCGAAGTTCAACAGCCAGTTGGTTTGGTAAGCTATACAATGCCTGGTGCACGATCTAAGGATGATTACAGCCTTGATGTTTTAGCATGGCTTACTGGTACTGGTGTAGGTTCACGCCTATATCAACGCCTTGTAGATCGGGAGCAATTAGCAACCGATGTTGATGCTACCACCTATGATTTGTTTGAAAAAAGCGCCTTTTTCTTGGAGTTTGTGCCAAAAGATATTAAAAATATTGATACGATTATTAATATCATCAAAGAAGAGATGAATAATATTGGGCAAGGGTTTACTGAACTTGAACTACAGCGGGCACAAAAAAAAGCAGAAAATTCATACCTTTCTTCTATTGAAGGCAATCAAAAAATTGCATTCATGCTCGGCAAATATTTTCTTTGTACGGGTGATGAGCAATACATTTTCCATTATTTGAAACAAGATCCGGAGAATGTGCGCAAAAAAGTAATGGAGCTAGTAACCACCAATATGAAACCGGAATTTGCGAGTACCGGGGTTCTTTTACCATTTACCGATGGTGAGCGAGATGCTTGGTTCGCGCGGCAAGAAGCTGATGATGCACATGATCAGGAAATGCTTGAAAAACGGCCACGAACCACACCGCTTGAACCGCCATTGGTAGCACCGCAAATAAAGCCGCAAGCCCCCCGCGCATTCAATTTTCCAAAGCATTTAACTATGGGCTTAGATACTGGATTGCGCGTTTTGGTTTACAACAATCAAGAATTGCCAAAAATTGAGCTGCTTCTCGAGCTCAAAGGTCAATATGTTTACGACCCCGTAGATAAACAAGGCATTAGTAACTTCATGAATGCTTTGTTGCTTGAAGGTACTAAAAATTATCCCGAACAGGCATTGGGCATCGCATTTGAATCATATGGTATGGAGATAAATACCGCAGCGGGTTATATTTCTATAACCATGCTTGCAAGTGATTTGCGCAAAGGGCTCGAGTTTTTAGAAGAAATGGTGACCAATGCCACCTTTGATCCTGTTGCCATCGAGAAAGTGCGCGATCAAATTTTGGCCGAGATTCGTGCGCATTGGGATAATCCATTTGATTTCGTAGATGATTTGGTAAAGCAACAAATTTATGGCAGTCACCCCTATAGTAAAAGCAGAGTGGGCACAGTTGATACTATAAAAAATATAACTCGTGACGATCTGCTTACGTGGTACAAGCATTTTATGAGCCCACAGGGAGCACGACTGTGCATTGTTGGTAATCTTGAGCAATACGACATTCCCCAGATTTTTTTAGAGACAATTGTTCGCTGGGAAGGACCGCCAGTTCCTGATATTGCATTCCCGTTATTGCATGTCGGGGGCGAGCAGAAAGAACACGACTATCAAATCAACCGGGATCAGATTGTACTTGGCTTTGCTGGTCTTTCTGTAACTCGTGCTGATCCAGATTACGATAAATTACTTATTGTCGACCAAATTCTTACAGGCAGCCTATTAGGCTCGATGAGCTCACGCCTTTTCCAATTGCGAGAGCAAACCGGCATGTTCTACACCATCGGTGGTTCGTTATTGATTCATGCTGATGTACAACCAGGCCTTGTATATATTAAGACGATGGTTTCACGTGATCATGTCGATGAGGCAGAAAAGTTGATAGGAGCTACCATCGAAGGTATCGGTGAAACGATAACCGAAGAAGAATTTGCAGGGGCTCGCGACGCAATTTTAAATTCACTCGTTGATGCATTTGAAACTAACCGTTCAATGGCTCTCGCATTTCTGGTGTTGGATCGCTTTAAATTGCCACCAGATTATTTCGATCGCCGCATTCAAGATTTTTATCACATTACCCTAGATCAAGTGAAACAAGCAGCCAATCGCGTATTGTTGGCAAATAAATTGTCAGTATTTAAAGTTGGGCGGTTACCAGGTTCGCCTATGGGGACCAAAGAGACGATATCACAAACCGATACGAGCGAGATGCCCATTGTCAAAAAAACTGACTGATTTCCAGCAGCACATTTGGGATTATTACCGCGCCAACCGTCGCGACTTTCCGTGGCGTCGCACTACTGACCCATATCATATTTTCATCTCCGAGGTGATGCTACAACAAACGCAGACATTTCGTGTCGAGCCCAAATTTAATAACTGGATTGCAGCGCTTCCAACTTTTCAATCCTTGGCTGATGCCCCATTGCGCGAAGTACTGAGTCTATGGCAAGGCCTTGGCTATAATCGCCGTGCATTGTGGTTACATCAGGCGGCTCAACGAATAATGACTGAATTTAATGGAGAGCTACCCATAAATCCAGAAATTCTAGAAACATTTCCTGGCATTGGTCCAAATACGGCAGCTTCCGTTTGCGCATTTGCATTTAATAAGCCAACGATTTTTATAGAAACTAATATCCGCGCTGTTTTCATTCATTTTTTCTTTACTGGCAAAGCCGAGATAAAAGACAATGAAATCCGACCGTTAGTTGAGCAAACGGTCGATCAAGAAAATCCCCGCGAATGGTATTATGCGCTGATGGATTATGGCGTGATGCTTAAAAAAAATCTGCCAAACCCAAGCAGGCGCAGCGCGCATCATGCACAACAAACTAAGTTTGAGGGCTCAGAACGGCAAATCCGCGGTCTGATTCTAAAATCATTAACTGCGCAGGCGATGGATCTGCGACGGTTGACGTTAGTTATTGATGAGCATTTGCGAGAGCGGCCAGTCTCATCTCGTAGGTACCAATTATCCATATTGGATAAAAATCGCGATGCAAAAACTAGTTCAGCTCGCATACGAAAAAATTTAGAAGATTTGTGCGCAGAAGGATTTATTGAGAAAAAAGAAAAGCAGTTCTCAATTCGCTAAAATGAATGTGCACTTAATCAGTATTCTTTTCTACACTACATTCGCATTGAGCTTTTTGTAACAATTCCAAAGCTCTTTCTAACTGCTTTTGAACTGTAGTATAGAGTCTTGTGCATTCCTTATGCCCCTTAACTTTAGCAGTGTCTTTTTTGGCAAACTGATCAATGAACCAGTCCGCGCAGGCAATGTCATGCATCAATTTTATTTTATTGTACGAACAATTATCCATGGGTGATACTCCTTAAAATATCCCGTTCGCTGAAATAAATTTTTTCGCCTTTAACAATCTGATATTCATCAGGACCTTTGCCAAGCAAAGCAATGATCGCATTCGGCTTCGCGTTTGCAAAAGCAAGTTTTATAGCTTGCTCGCGGTCTAATTCCAGAATGACTTTATGTTGTAATTCTTTTGGTATACCCGAAATTATTTGTTCGCAAATATGTGCTGGATCTTCCGAGCGCGGGTTATCGGTAGTTATAATTGCCAAGTCGGCAGCTTCTGCCGCAATATAGCCCATGACCGGGCGCTTAGTTGCATCTCGATCGCCGCCACAGCCAAATACCACAATAACTTGAGATGCGATTGATTTTAGCGTTGGCAATAATGCCTGGAATGAGGAAGGATTATGCGCATAATCGATAACGCCTAAGATGCCGTTGGGTAATTGATAACGTTCCATGCGTCCAGGAACTGAACTGAATGTTGCTAATCCCTGCGCCAATTGTTCTGTGTTGAGACCACATTGATGTGCCATGCTCAATACGCCAAGCAAATTGTAGATGTTGTACGTGCCTATGAGTGCAGGTGAAAAAAAATCAGTTTTTTTGCCATCGATAGACATACTGAGTTTGATGCCTTGTGCAGTATCAGCAATTACCTTTCCAATGATCGCACGCATTGACTGAAATTTAATCCAGCTTGCATCAAGTCCGAGGCCGAACGGGGTGTATGGATGTTGTTGAAGTAATTTTTGACCCCAGGCATCATCGGCGTTAACAAATACGTTAGCATGATCTTTGATGCCTGTAAGCAATTGGCATTTGGCAGCAAAATAATCATCGAGATTTTGATAAAACTCACCATGTTCTTGTGAGAAGTTGGTAAAAATAATGCCATCGAATTCAATACCATCTACGCGATGTAGCGTGGCGGCTTGAGCGGACAATTCCATGATTACGATATTTTTATCGCCTTCATTGTTGTGCTCTAAAAACTGAGCCAAGAACATATGCAAGTAATCTGGCTGCGTTGTTGTCAGCGACGTTGGGAAAATAGTTTCATTAATTTGATTGCGGACCGTGCTGAGCAAGGCAACATTGTATCCTGCGCTGCGGAACAAATGATGAAGTAAAAAAGCGGATGTAGTTTTTCCTTTTGTTCCGGTTATACCAATAATTTTTAATTTTTTTGCTGGATGATTCCAAGCTTCGGCTGATAGCTTGGCAAGCGCCGCACGCGCATTTGGAACATATGAGATAGTTGCATTGCTTGTGCGAATAATCTCTAAAATTGCATCATTAATTAAAACGGACTTTTCGGCAATGATAGTCTGAGCGCCGCGCGCCAATGCCATTGGAATGTATTTTGCGCCATCTTCCTTTGCGCCTTTAATAACGACAAATATGCTGCCTGGCCCCACGTGGTCGGTATGGCTGGTAACCGGATATATTTGAGGAAGTCTGTTAGTGTTTGTGCTCATATGCAATCAACTCTTTGCGCATTGTTGGCAACAGCCACAACATACCAAATAAGTTAATGCCTAGCAGTCCAGCATTAATAATATCGGCAGCATTCCAAATAATTTTTACTGAGGCCAGCGGACCGAGCGCTGCTACTAAAACATAGAGCACATTAAACACCATTAAATATTTGCCGCCAGATAAATAGAGCCAGCATTGACGAGTGATGAACGCATATGCAACTGTCACACCCAGTCCGAACGTAATGGACAAGAATGAAACGATATAGTCTCCCCATACACCAAACACAGTACTGTATGCTTTGCTGGTGAGCGCTGTGCTATCGAGCCCAGAATTCCATACGCCACTTGCCACAATAAGTAACATGGTTGAGAAGCATACAAGGTTTGCGCTGATGAATGTCGTGAGCATAGCCATGGTGCCTTCACGTACCGGTATTGTACCGCGCGTTGCACCAAAGAAGATCGCTGCTGTTCCTAATCCCGCCTCGCTCGCATTTGAAATTCGAGAAAAGCCGTAGCGCATTGCCATTTGCATGCTATAACCAACTGCTGCTCCCGAGACTGCTTTGCCATCGAATGCGCTCATCACAATAAGTTTAAGTGCCGGCAATAATGCTGCCCAGTGATATGCGAGTGCAATGATCATTGATACGAAGAAGAGGCCAACTTTTACCGGAACGATCGCATCGGAGATCTTAATGATCCGTTCAGCACCGCCAAAAACAACATACGAAATGAACACGAGTAAAGCGAGAGCAACATACAACGGATTTATATGCATAGAATGTTGGAGTGCAACGCCAATTGAGTTTGATTGCATGCTGCAACCGATTGCAAAACCAAGCATCATGCAGAAGAATGCGTAGCCAACAGTAAGCCATTTGCCGCCAGGAACGCGACTCAAATAAATCATAGGCCCGCCGAGTACTGCACTACCAGCAGGAGCTGTAAAGTAGGTGGCAAGAAACACCTCGCCGAAACGGAATGCCATGCTCAGTAGTCCAAGTACAAAAACCCAAAAGGCAGCTCCTGGCCCACCCGCTACTACTGCGGTCGCCATACCAGCGATACTGCCGTTGCCAACCGAGGCACTGAGTGCGTTTAGAAATGCTGAAAGAGAAGACATCTCGGATCCGGCTCCGGTTTTTGGCGGATGCAAGAGTTGTTTCCAGGCTGTTGCGAAATAGCGGAATTGTACGAATCTAAGCGCAACTGTGATAATTATGGCGGCGGCTCCCGTGTATATTACGAGCGGCCAACCCCACAACCAACCATTTAGACCATCGATAATTGAATCTAGTAACATGTTCTTCTCTCTAAAGGCACGATCTTTATTTTACATGCCGACTTTGAGCTGTCTTTGCGCTCTGATCCTTCGATCAACTCAGGATGAGCGCAGATTGCTCAAGCTGTTGAATGGAAGGGCTGTCTTGAAGTCGGAATGAAACAGTGATACGCGTGCCAATTTTTTTGTAATAATACCGTCGCAAAGCTTATCGAGAAAATATAACGGAGCAACAACCATGAGCAAAGTAGTTGGATTAGATATCGGGGATCAATGGACGGGAATAGCAATCTCGGATGCATCAGGCTTGCTTGCACGCCCATTAAAATCAATAAGAACAGCGGACCTTGATGCGGAAATTGAACAGCTATTGCGTACTGAACGCATAACCACCTTCGTCGTAGGCGAACCAAAAACGTTGCGCGGAACATTAAGTGAGCAAACCAAAAAGGTTCTTGACCATAAAGAGCAATTAGCTATTCGCTTCCCGATGGTTGATTGGCAGTTATGGGATGAGCGTTTTTCCAGCAAACAAGCCCAACAATTGCATAGGGGGCGCAAGCAAACCGATAAAAACTTTGAACATGCGGTCGCCGCGGCCTTTATTTTGCAAGGATATTTGGAGTATAAACGAGCACAGGCAGAGCGCTTTTAGTTTTACCACTAACAAACCCTTGCTTTTCCCCTGTTGGTTTCATTACACTTATTTCGGACAATTTCAATACCAAAGCTTGACAACGGAAACTATTAACATAGATTTGCATTACGAGCACTCTATGTCCTTTGGCAGGGCTCGGGACGAGCGGAGAGTCAAGTCCTAGGGTGGCGGTGAAGTAAAATGAGCGTAGCGAGTCTGGGTAGTGGTGTGAGCCTTGGCACGCGTAGTGAAGTTTGAACGACTGAGTCGTTAAAAAAGAGGGAGTGGGCCATGAAATGCAAGAAGTGTTCCGGTCTTATGGTTTTGCAAACGTTTTTTGATCATTTTGTAAACTTTAATGGTTGGAAATGTTTAAACTGCGGTAAAGTTATTACCCGCAAAGAACGTACTATCGAATCTGATGCGTTCTCAATGTTTTATCAGCAGCAAAAGTGCAAAAACGAACCAAATAAATAATTTATGCATCTCATTATCCAGCATACCGAGCAGACAGTAGAAATTGCCCTTTTTGATAACGCTCAGTGCCGCGGATCCGTTGCCGTTGAGAAATCAGCCGCAAGCGCCCTTCTTATCCCAAAAATTCAAGAATTACTCACAACAAACAATTTACAACTATCTGATCTTGATTTTATCGCCGCCAATGCCGGCCCAGGACCATTTACTACTCTCCGAACTATATTGGCCACCGTAAACGGGCTGGGATATGCAGTAAGCATTCCATTAATCGGTATTGATGGTCTTGATGCCATGTTGGATGAGGTAAATCCTTCGATAGTCCTGAGCCTGTCGAAGGGTGCTAACGCAAAACACTTCCGCCGACGCACTAGTCCGCTAAGTGACCTTCAACGCGCTCATCCTGAGTTTATCGAAGGATCAAAGCGCGAAAATGAGCTATGTCGAGACTTTGCAGGACGATCGGGTCTTGTATATATGGCATTATTCAATGCATTTGCTGGCGATTTATATTTCGGAATTGATGCAAATGACAAACGAACAAAAGGCTGGAAACCTCATCGCCAACTGTTTGAAGAAATAAAGGCGCATTATGACCCTTCGATACATTTTGCTGACGCAAAACACTCAGGGCGAACGGCCAGTAAAGTTATTTTTGTAGGTAGCGGAGTTCTGTTATATAAAGATCTGATTGTCGAATTATTCGGAGCTCAAGCGATTCCAGATCCACTGCCGATGCATCCGTCATTAGACACATTGAATGGCGTTGCGCTGAGACTGTTCGAACACAAACAAATCAGCGACCAACTCTTGCCGTTGTATCTAAAAACGCCGACTGTTACTAATAAGACTGTTCACTTTGTGTAATCTTCGGCCCCGCTTTGATCCTTCGATCTTTCGATAAACTCAGGAGTAAACTCTTCGACTCGAAGACTCCTGGTCGAAGGACTGCAGGCTGAGCCTCGTCGAAGCCTCAGGATGAGCGGGATGTGTGTGAAATATAAGAACGTATAATACCAATCCCAAGAAATGCGGCCTGCCATGAGCGGAGAATTGTTGGCGTTAATTTGACAGCAGTAAATCCAACCTCGTTCATCTGCTTTTTCTCATCAATCGTCAAATCACCTTCAGGTCCGATGAGGCATACAAAAGATTTGTTTGTTTCTTGATCGATACTCATCAAATATTTTTTTAATGATTCGCCTGCAACATCAAAGAATATGCGATATGCTGATGTCTGTATTGCTTTAAGAGCTTCTTCCAATAAAACAGTCGGCAAAATTTTGGGAATCGCAAACTGCTTACTTTGCTCCGCCGCGGCACGCATTATTTTCTGCGCCCGCTCGATATCGAAGCTCCGCTGACTTTTAGCTGTTACTATTGGCTGAATGGTAGTAACCCCAAGTTCGCACATAGCAGCCAGGCATTCTTCCATGGCTTCTCGCTTTAATATTGGCAGTAGCATCTGAATAGGTGGTTGCAGGAGAGATGAGATGGCGATTGATTGAATTTTTATAGTTACGGAATTTTTTTTGACCGCCACAATCACTGCTGAAATATGATGGGTATCATCGAACAATATAATTGATTCATCAGGCTCTAAGCGCAAAATATTTCTGATGCGGCCGACAACATTCTCTTCTTTAATTTCTACCACATCGCCAATGCGGTTTTGAATGAGCGACTGCAGCTCCGCATGATAAATTGCAAATTCGTGTTTACCGTCTTGCATGATAAGAATTAAGTTGTCTTTTTAATCGATTTGCCACCCTGCCACCAGAGTGTTACGCGTTTCATTGGCCAATATAATTTCATAAATAGCCAGGCGCCGGTGCGCTTCCAGAGAGGTAATGTTTGTGGTTTGTGATTGGTATCGATAGTTATATCTGCAAAAGCATCATCATTTCCCCAAGGATCGTCGACGGCATTGCTTCGATCTTGCAGAGCTATTTTGTCGGGATCTGATACTTGTATTTGATCGTTACCAGAAAGTTTAGGGCAGTAGCTTGAAATCAAAAGCAGACTGATAAAAGAGAAATTTCGTACAAACATATGCTATATTTCCCAATGTTATTTTTTTAAAAGGGAAAGTAAGTTTAGCCACTCTTGCTAAACCGCGCAAAAGGTACCATATGCCAGGATCACAAAAACATCCAACCCTCCTCATTATTCTTGATGGCTACGGCTATAGTAAAGACACGCATTATAACGCTATAGCTAATGCCAATGCCCCACATCTGCATGCTTGGTTCAGGGAATATCCACATGCGCTTCTTGCAGCCTCAGGCGCGGCGGTTGGATTGCTGCCCGGCACCATCGGCACTAGTGAAGTTGGCCACCTAACCATTGGCGCTGGCAGGGTAATTCCTGAATCCGTTCAGCGAATCCAGCAAGAAATTGAAAGTGGTGCCTTTTTTACCAACCCCACACTCGTGCAAAATTTAGATGCATTAAAAAACTCGGGCGGCAGGCTTCATCTTATGGGCTTACTTTCCGATGCCGGCGTGCATAGCCACATAAATCATTTAAAGGCACTCATTAAGGCTGGCATTGATCATGGCATTGAGCATATATATGTTCATGCATTTTTAGATGGACGGGATGTGCCGCCCCGCTCAGCACTGACCTATATCAATCAATTAAATAGAGTTTGTGCACAAAACGTTTGCGTATCCGTAGCTTCCATTCATGGCCGTTTCTTTGCTATGGACCGTGATAAAAATTGGCAACGAACGGAAGAAAGCTATCGTGTTTTGACCGCCACGCACCAACGCACGGTGCTTGATTATGAGGCTGAGGTTAAGCATTTTTATGAGCTACATATTTATGATGAGTTTATTCCACCTTTTCTTGTAGATCCTAATGGTATTATCCGCGATGGCGATGGAGTGATCTTTTATAATTTTAGAGCGGATCGAGCACGCCAACTAACAATGTGTTTTGTATGCCCAGGCAAGGTACCATTCTCGCCACAACCGCCTCAATTAAAGTTCTTTATTGGTATGACTGATTATGATCACGACTGCCCGAATGTTCATCTCATTGAGAAAAAGCCGGTCAAGCATACGCTCAAAGAGGTTTTAAGTGATGCCGGCAAGACTATCTTTTCAATTGCCGAGACAGAAAAATATGCTCACGTTACCTATTTTTTTAGCGGTGGCCGCGAAAAAGAGTTTCCAGGCGAAACATGGCATCTGATCCCATCAATAAAAACAAAAGACTATATTCATCATCCTGAAATGTCGGCGCCTCAAATAACTGATGAAGCCCTTAAATCCTTGCACACAAAACCAGCTGACTTTTATCTCATTAACTATGCTAATGCAGATATGGTTGGGCATTCCGGTAATTATGATGCCACTATTAAGGCGGTAGAATGGTTGGATGTAGAGCTCAAGCGGCTCTATGATGTGGTCATTCCGATGGGCGGCACTATGTATATAACGGCCGACCATGGCAATGCGGAGCTGATGTTCGATGAAAAGAATGATCAACCCAAAACTTCGCATACCACCAACCCCGTCCCATTCATCATGATTAAAAAGGGCTTAAAGGATGGCGAACAGATGCTGCCGCTCAAAGAGCTATCAGATATCGCCCCATTCATTCTGCACAACATGGATCTGCAAGTGCCAAAGGAAATGGAACGATAACTGAGAAACTATTTGGTACTATTAATGCCAAATTCTTTTAACACATCATCTGCGTGAGCAGAGGCATCAATATCCTTGAGTGATTTAACGATATTCCCTTCAGCATCGATCAAAAACGTCATGCGGGTTGGGAAAAAATTATTGATAAGTGGAATGCCGCTGCGAGCACCATATGCACGGGCCGCGCTGCCATCATCGGTCAAAATAGTAAATGTGAGATGATGTTCCGCTTTAAATTTAGCGTGAGACTTTGGCGAATCGAAATTGATACCCAAAATAACAATGTTATGCCGCGCATATAAATATGCTCTGTCTCTAAAGCTGCATGCTTGGGCTGTGCAAGCCGGTGTATTGTCATGAGGATAGAAATACAGAACGACTCTTTTGCCTCGAAATTCTTCAAGGGTGCGCCATTTGCCTGTTTCGTCTTGCAGTCTAAATGAAGGTGCCTTGCTGCCGGATGAAAGTTTTGTGGTTTTACTGCAGGCAGGAAACAATGATAGCATTCCTAAGAGGGAGAGAATCGAAAGTAATTTTTTCATGATGCTGCTTTCATAGTGTTAGATTCGGAGATGGGAACTAAGTATATGGACCCGAAGACCGGCCGCAACAGCCAGGATTCACCAAATGCTTACAAATAGTAATGGGAAGGCGCCGCTGGAAATGGAGCATTAATTTAGAACAACTTCCTTTGGTAGAAGACATAGTCGGGAGTCTCGGCGTATTTACCAAAGCCACTACGTTCATACAATCTACGCGCGCTTACATTATGCGGACGGGTAATTAATCGTACCACCGTTGCCCCTCGCCGTTGAAGATCAGCAACTGCAAATTCTAACAATGCATTTCCAATGCGTTTACTGCGGTGTGTAGGTTGCACATCAATAAACAGTATGATTCCCTCTTGAGCCGATTTCATGTAATAGGCAACAAATCCCACATCCGAATTATTTATTTGGGCAACTCTGATGTCCAAAATACCAAAGCTAGTTGCATCAGCGGTCGGTGATTTATGCCCAAGCCATTGCTCAAATAAAGCCGGATCATATGGTTGTGCAGTGAGCCAATACCAATCTCGATGAAACAAGCTTTCTATGAATGGCCTATCGCGATAAGGATCGTAGGAAACAATGTTTGGCCGGGGGCCTGCACTATAAAACCAATAGCCGACTAGGGCCGCAATAATTATTCCGGCACTCAATAGATAGGGGCGTAAGCGGTTGAATATAGTCATCCTGAATGTCCCGAAGCCTTATAGTTGATCTTCCGCAATAGCAAACCATGTGCCGGGGCTTTTGGCAATATACCAGCAAGATGACCTTGTTTATCTTTTAACGCATCGGGAATTGTCGAGACTGGGTATTGATCATCTCGGCTTATATGCAAAGCAGCTCCTACGATTCGCCGGATCATATAATGCAAAAAAGATTGTCCGCAAACAGTAATTCGCCAGATGTTGTATCGTTTTAAGAAATGTAATTCGATGCGGTCAATCGATCGGACAGTGCTTCTTAAATCGCCTTCGCTCATGGAGCAGAAATTTTTAAAATCATGAGTGCCAACAAATTGCTGCAATGCGGCATCTAATTTTGCGGGATTGAATGGATAACGATAAAACCAAACATATCGGGCAACCATTGGTAGCGGCCGGCTGGTACTGAAATAGTAATGATACGTTTTTTGACGCACATTCTTTTGGGGGTTGAAATCATCAGGCGCAATTTCAATGGAGCGAATGTGTATGCTCGGCGGTAGGCGATAATTCCAAACTCTTTTCAGCGCTTCAGGTTCAATATTTATATGCGAAAAAAATGATGCGACTTGTCCAAGGGCATGCACACCGGCATCTGTACGTGATGAACCAGTAATGCGAATGGGATGGGAAAATACTAGCTCAAAAATATCCTGCATGGCACCGGCGATAGTTGGGACTTCTGGTCTCGACTTAAAGCTTCGATCAGGCTGCGTCTGCAATCCTCGCGAGGAATCGAAGGATCGGCTTCCGGCGGGCGCCTGCTCCTGCCAGCCATAAAATTCAGTCCCATCGTACGCGATAGCCATTTTGTATGTTTTGATGATCGGTTCAGTTTTTATTGCCATGGGTGATAGCCTAATTAAGCCCATGGATAAAGCAAAAGGAGCTGTGTGATGAGAACAGGTAAGGGCCTGGAAATATTGAACGACACCTTTTTTGGGCTATTTTCGAATTTGGTAATACAGTTGTACGCCGATGACATATACAAAGGTCCGCGCAAGCCATAGTACAGAAGCGAAGCCTACACCTTTCATGATGAGCAATAAGGCAGCCTGTGAGTCCATATTAGGCTCAGGCGTAAACATAACGGTACTGCGCACCATTTGAACAACGAAAAGTAATGCAAACCATATGAGCCAAACGGGTGCTGCATGTAGAATTATTGTACAGGTTGTACGCAAACCGGTTAAAAGCCCTTCCGGAGTCGGAGCTCTATCCAAAATGCCCAGCATGAATAGTAGCCCAAGTCCAAATAGCGGAATGATTAGCCATGTTTGAATAAAATAATTTATTGCTAAAGGTAGCATGAGAGCAATCGATAACATCGATAAGACTATGGCCAATTTATATTCGCGCAAAATATGAAAAAAATAACCTTTTCGATATTTCTCTTGAGAAGGTCGTATTGCTGCTACATATCCCCAAATAGCAAGAATACTAATAATCGCAACAAAATATTTCATGGGGCCCTGATCTGCTTCAAGATTGGCCATGAAGAAGCTACCATTCTTTATGGATAGAGCGCCAAGAAATACGATGAGTAGTATCATACTGAATAAAAAGGTCCATAAAAAAACGCGCAATAAAGGCCAAATTGATGTTCGAACTGAGTTATATCCTTCGATAACGAGCATCTTTAAATTATGTGGTCGTAGAAGCGCTAACGATTTCTGCCATGAGCCTATTAATGTGTTCATTAAAACTTTCTTTTGGGATGCGATTAAAAATACTAACAACATACATAGTAAAATAATCTTCCTGTAAAAATCAAGAATTTTAGACTAGGAATTTGCGAGAGACAGGATAGTCTGTTTCCGTTTTGTGAAGATTTGCTGCTTTTCTGAGGGAGAAAAATGATGTTAGGTTTAAGAAAATTATCCTTTTTAGGCACCTGTTTATTTCTTAGTACAACCATATGCTCAACTGATCCCAATGCAGCCTTTTTACGGCATATCATAAAAAATGCGCCATTAGTATTTGCGGGCAAAGAATCGGCCATCAAGCTTGTACATGAGGCGCAGAAGTATGGCAATGCAGACCTTCTCCGGGCATTAGCTGGACATGCCAATGAAGAGACAATTTGCGAACAGCTTATTCGTTCGATATACAATAAAAATGTAGTTATTAAGGAAGTTGTTGTACCTGAAACACTCATTGACGAGCAAGGTCTTTTGACGGAAGAAGGAGCTGAATTTTTATTGGTTTCTGCATCACGAGACAAAAAAATAAGTGAATCGGAACTTCCTGATTTTTCAAGTTTATCCTTTGACAAATCCACGATTCAAAAAGTTGGCCGCGTCCTCCAGGTTTTCGTTATAACTTCCGAAAATCCCGATGATGATTCCTTCGTGTTTAAGAGTTTGCAAAATCGACCATGGGTCGGAGCGGAATCACACAGGTTAATAAAGGCGAGTAACTTTGAACCATTTCAACCGATTATATATCCCAATAAAGTTGCCAACATGCCGCAACTTATTTTCCCCTTTTCATATTTATCTTACCGTCATCAGGATGAGCGGCACGAAATGGGTCTTATGCATAAGGCCCCCGGGCAATCTTTAACATCTGTTATGAAGCGGTTAACAGATAAGCCCGATAATGCCAATGTTCGGCGCCTTGTAAGTCAAAGTTATTTTGATGTCGGCGTGGCCATGGCATCTTTTTATGAGGCATTCAAAGCTCCTAACTCAAATTATAGCGAAGGCCTTAAAAGCATAATTATTGATGATCTTCATGTTGGGAATGTATTTTACGATTTTGTGACGCGACAAGTAATTATTATTGATAACGAACGCCTAGCAAACAGCATCGGCAGGATTACAGATATTTCCCGTGATTTGGGTTACTTATTAATTCAATCCGTTGATATGGTCAAATGGGTTAAAACTACACCTAATTTTCCGTTCAAGGATTGGTTTGAGTTAAGCATTACCAATTTTGTAAAAGGCTTTTTAAGCATCTATCCCAAAGAGAAAAAACAAGATATCTATGAGATCCTTGAACATGGGCTGATGACATACAAAGATAGTCTTACCGATACCATTTGGTGGGAAGACCCAAAAACGCATCAATATCTTGCGCCCATCTTCGACAGCTTACGTGTGTGGGTTAATGCAGAGACCAATATTTGTGCAAAGTAAGAAGAAGTCTCAAATGCACAGATCAAAATAATTTAATCTCGCAAATGCACGCCCAACGAGCAGGATTGTTAAAATCAATTAAGGAAGAATACTCAGGCCAGCCTCATAAACTTCTTGTTGCTTCGGAGAGCATTGTCCAGCTCTGCATCTATTTGCGAGTTGGCCCCAAGACATACCCGAAGTATCCCCTTCGCTCATTGCTCTTGCAGACCGCGCATTTTTTGCTCCACGGTGAGCTTTGCCTTTTTCATTTGTTTTTAGCACTGTTGTTTTTGGTGCATTAGTTGCTGGGGCCACCGCCGGTTTTTTTGCTGCAACGGTGCCAGATCTTTCTAGGGTTTTTGAAGTGGATTTTAAATGGTAACCCTTCATAACGGGCTGTACTGTCGCATTTTTTGGTTGTGGTTTTTCATTCGGTACAGCTTGGATTGTGCACGAGATTAAAATGGCAAGCATGCCAAAAAATTTTGTTAACTTCATAAAAATTCCTTTTCATCTTGATCTGGGTATTAAATATTTGGAAATGATTTACTCGAAATTAATGAATCAATTATAAAAATTTTCTAATACCGCTTTGTTAGTATTATAAACATTTTGTTCTTCAGGAGTGCATTGCCCAGCCATGCATTTATCGGCTAATTGTTGCCAGGTCATGCCGGAGGTATCGCCTGCATTCGCCGCGCTTGCAGCACGTGTGGTAGTTACAGCTGGTTTGACGGCATTTCCTCTGCGAGTTGTTTGAGAAATATTTTGTTGTGGGTTTTGCGCATAGGCATTGCAGACGCAAGCGATAAAGAGGGCAAAAGTGCCCAAAAATTTTGTTAACTTCATGAAAATTCCTTTGTTGTATTAACTATTACCACCTCAATATAAAGAAGCTTGGGGCCAAAAAGCAAGAGTTGGAAAGATGGGATGTCGCCTCGGCCGATTCAGAAGCTTTGGCGGCATAATGGATTTGGTTTTTGGTCTATTGATTAAGCTTTATATGGGTCCACGAAAAAAAGCCTTTCATAGGCTCAAATGGCGGAACTTTCTCAGGTTGTCCCATATGCTTATATGGCAAACTGACCAATTCGACGCTAGATCCTATGGCGGCCAAACATAGGTTTTTTGAGTAAGAAATCAGGAAAAAGTCATTATAAAATCAATAAAAGTTGCTCTCTTTGTCATGCTGAAATGCAGAGAAATCAAAAGCGAAATTCAGCTTGGACGGAAATTGATGTTTTCATCACAATTCCAATGAAAATTCACAAAAAAAGCTAGGGAATGCTTAGAGAAGTTTTAGCAAAGAGAATCTAAGTGATGTCGATGCCCAATTCTGCGGCGACTGCTTTTGGATCATTAGCGTCTAACCCAATAACATTGTATTTCGAAGCTGCAGTTAGGTTATTTTGTTGATCATCAACAATGAAGCCATTTGAACTGTTGATTTCACCGGTAGCAATAAGAGATGAACTTTCTGCATTTACACGTTGCGGGATCGTTGTATAAAAAGCCACATGTGGTTTTGCTAAACCCATCTCACCAGAAAAGAGTTGCATATCGCTGTATTCAAATATGTCTGGGAATTGAGCCTTCAATATCGCAGCATGCTTTGGCCAATTGCTGCAAATGATGTTGGTATAAATACGAGTCCCTTGCGAATTTGTTGCTTGATGACACAACTTAAATAATATAATGAGCTCAGGATTGTATTTGTTAACTTCTTCGTAATGATTGAAATACATATCACATTGTGCGCGGAAAATAGAAGCTTGTAAGCCACTCGTAAACTTACTTGCATTAGCCGCAATCCAAATGTCGATCGATTCCATAACCTGGGGGCCTGATAATTTGCCGAGCAAATAGTCCCGTTGCAAGGGAGGCACGGGTTCGTTATTAACACCTAAGATCTCATAATCAGGAGCTTCAAATTTTGATGGGATTTTAGAAAGATTGGTAAGGAACAGCTGTTTCATGTGTTCCTTAAAGCTTGGTTTTTGCTCTTGTTCAGACCAGAAAGAACTTACAGTGTTCCAACCCTTGGATAGCTCATATGCTGCCATATAAGCGGGCATATTAACGTAGCCAAAATATTTTAGGCATTTTGTGCCATCAACTTTTAATAAGGTATCACCCAAATCCCAACGAACTGGAATTGGTCCCGATGTTGCTGGCGCAGAAGTTGGTTGTACCATTGAGCAAGTGAATAGAAGAATAAGTGCGAGTGCTACGTGTTTCATATTTACTCCATTAAATTAAATATATTATTACTTCAATTCAATAAACCATATTTGCGGAAAGCTGCAAAAGCCTTTTTGGGATCAATTGGAATAATGTTTTCTTGCTCTGCGGCTTGGCGGTTTTCCAGCTGATCATCAATCAGAAACCAAGGAAGATGTTGCTTTTCAGGATACATTTCTCGCGCTCTTTTAAATATCGCCGGATGAGGTTTCGCTAAATCTTCAACCCCTGAAATTATTTGCGCATCACTGTATTTAAAAATGTCAGAAAATTGTTCTTTTAATATATGAATATCTCGCGGCCAATTAGAGACGATGATATTGGTATTAAGCCGCTCCCCTTGCGCATTTGTTGCTTGATATGCTCTTCGAAACAATTTAATCAAGGGCGTGTACGTAAGCATTTCATCATAATTATTAAAATACAGACGGCATGCCGTACGGAATACAGATTTTTGGAATCTATCGGTAAATGCATCAGAATGCTTGCTAATCCACTCGTCGATCAATTCCAATGCTTCATGGCCAGTAAGTTTGCCTAAAAGGTAATCGCGCTGAATTGGCGGAGTTTCTGTGTGATTAAACTGTAAATGCTTGTATTCAGGTGTGGCAAGAGGCGATGGTATTTTTGCAAGAATGCAGGTGAATAGATCTTCTAAATGCTGTTTAAAACCAACGCTGTTTTGCGCGCAGGCGACAGTATCATTTTGTTTATTAAAAAGACGGTACAGCTTATTTAAAAGATAAGACATCAAATAAGCAAACATATTAAAGTAGCCAAACTCTTTCAGCGCTTTCTGGGAATCGACGGTTAATAAAGTGCCGCCGATATCCCATAGAATTACGCGTTTTGTAGTTGGTGCTTTTAATATTGCTTCATTGACCATACAGTACTCTTTTTACGGCTTTCATTAATTTAGCCGTTGGTTATCTGGTCCTATCGCGCTATATCCTTTGATCAACTCAGGATGAGCGCGGCGTGCGATTTCTGACGATGAGGGTCTACTATGCGAAAACCGCTCGGTCTGAAGTGCGGCAAAAACCGAAATATAAGCTGCCTACGAAGCCATTGATTGCATAGCGGGTCCAGGGTTTACCCTGGTTAGCGCATGTTGGCTTTAAGAACCTTTTTGCGCAAGCGGATATGGTTTGGTGTAACTTCGACTAATTCGTCTGGGTTGATCCATTCCATAGTCGTCTCAAGATCCATAACCAGTGGCGGTGCAAGCATAACCAAGTCATCAGAGCCAGAAGCTCGCATGTTGGTCAGTTTCTTTTCTTTGCACGGATTTACATCCATATCATTATCACGGCTATTTTCGCCAATGATCTGACCTTGGTATACCTGTTCGCCGGCGCCGATAAAGAGCGTGCCGCGTTCTTGTAGGTTATCTAGGGCATAAGCTGTTGTTTTGCCCGCTTCCATAGAAACTAGAGCACCTTTGGTACGGCTTGGGATTTCGCCCTTAAATGGTTGGTAGCCTGAGAAGCTCATGGCCATAACACCGGTACCACGTGTATCGGTAAGGAACTGGCCGCGGAAGCCAAAGAGACCGCGAGACGGTACTTCAAATTCTAAACGGATACGACCATCAGAGAAGTGGTGGATTTGTTTCAATTCACCCTTCTTCTTGCCTAAGCGCTCTATAATGATGCCTTGGAATTCACTTGGTACGTCAATGATTACATACTCAATCGGTTCATTGCGTTCGCCGTTGATATTTTTATAGATAACTTCTGGCGCTGAGATTTGTAGTTCAAACCCTTCACGTCGCATGTTTTCAACCAAAATGCCAAGGTGAAGCTGGCCGCGGCCCATCACTTTAAAGCGATCAGGCGAATCGGTTGGTTCAACACGCAAAGCCACGTTGGTGCGCAGTTCTTTATCTAAACGATCTTTAAGATGGCGTGCAGTTACATACTTACCATCTCTACCATTGAACGGTGAGTCATTGATGCAGAAATACATCGACACTGTTGGCTCATCGATGGCAACATATGGGCATGGCAATGGTTTGCCGACCGCACACAACGTCGTATTAATCTTGATGTCATGATCAAAGCCAGCTATGGCGATAATGTCACCATATTGTGCTTTTGCCACTTCAACCTTTTTAAGGCCTTCAAACATGTAAATTTTGGTAACTTTCATTGGCTGACTGACGACATCATCTTTGCAGCAGATGAACTGATCGCCCACGTTAATCGAGCCACTGTTTACGCGACCGATAGCCAGAAGGCCAAGATAGTCGGAACGATCAAGCGAGGTAACCAGAATCTGGAGACCTTCATCAGATTTAGGGCGTGGAGCAGGGATTGTTTTAAGAATCACCTTAAACAAAGGTTCCATAGAGCCTGTTGTTGTACCTTCAACGAGTTTTTTGGCTTCGTCGCGTGAAGTGGTCATATAGCCATTACGAGATGAGCCATAGAGCACAGGGAAGTCTAGCTGATCTTCGCTGGCAGCTAGATCAAGGAAAAGGTCATGAATTTGGGATTCGGTGCGGTCAATATCCGCATCTTTTCGGTCAATTTTATTAATAAGGACGATCGGCTTGAGCTTAAGATCGAGCGCCTTGCGGAGTACAAAACGGGTACCAGGAAGTACACCTTCTGCCGCATCTACGAGCAATAAGAACCCTTCAACCATCTGGAGAGTACGCTCTACCTCACCACCAAAATCACTGTGGCCAGGGGTGTCAACGATGTTAATGCGATGGCCCTGGTATGAAACACCGGTATTTTTGGCCAAAATCGTGATCCCGCGTTCCCGCTCAAGGTCATTGGAGTCCATGGCGCGGTCAACTTGATCTGCCTCGGCAGATCCGCCCGCGCGGAAAAGCTGGTCAACCAGGGTCGTTTTTCCATGGTCAACGTGGGCAATAATAGCGATATTACGGACTTCGTCCCGAGCTGGGCCGGTGGCCAGGTTAGTGGCATTTTGGGTTATATTTTCTTGATTCATAGATGTCATTTCGTTGAAACTCCCTTTTTCAAAGAATTTTATGTCTTTTAAAGTTTTCTAATGGTAACAATTAAGCTTGATTTTGCAAAAGGTCTGGGTGCCTTTTTGAGGCAAAAAAGGGCCTGCTCCGGTAGGAACAAGCCCTTTCTGTTTGTGGTCAGCTTAATACTGGGCTGCGGTATATGGCAGGAGGGCCATCATACGTGACATTTTGATATTGTCAGCCAAGAACCGCTGGTGCTTGGTGCAGGTGCCAGATATACGAGAAGGCACAATCTTGCTTCGGGCTGTTAAGAATGACCGGAGGAACCCAGCATTCTTATAGTCCAGCATGCCCGCTTGCTCAGTAGAATTGCAGAAGCGGCAGTGCCTTTTGGTTGATCCGTTGCGGCGGCTACGCTTTTTAAGTAACCGGGCACTGATTTTCAGTTTTACTTTTTTTGCCATGGGTTACGCCTCCGCTGGTGGGGTTGCAGCCGCTGCTACGCCGGCGCTTTCGCGTCCAAATCGTTCGGTGGCTGTACTGATGTCTGAAGTTTCTGAATGCTCTTCGTCGTCATCCTCAACCCGGAGGTTTGGTCTGCCGCCACGAAGAGAGTCCATTTTGTTTTCTTTAAGGAAGGTATCAACATCGCGAACCGGTGTATCTTCCAGGGAGTCTGGACGATGGTAGGCGAGGGACTTTTTAGGGCCCAGGATAGTTGTGATAGTACGCATGATTGCATCACCAAACTTGATCGTAAACAGGGTGTTGAGCACTTTAAGCAACTCAGCTTTCTGGGCTTCGTCAATCTCAAAACGGATGAGGCAGTAGATACCGTAATCGTTTTTGCGAACTGGATAGGCAAGTCGAAACTTACCCCAGCGTTCGAATGAAACAAGTGAGCCTTTGGCCTCTTGAATGGTTTTGGATATTGCCTTTTCAATCTGCCCAAATTCATCGTTTGTTACATCAGGTGCGGAAAGAATAAGCGTTTCGTAACGCGACATATGACTCCTAGACTACATGGAAGTGTTATATATACACTGGTCAACAACCCATTGCTGCTGACCTTAGTCTACTTGGCCTGGCCTTTGATCTTTTTTGCTCGGCAAAAATTATTTAGGGCGGGCGGATTAGTAGGGATAGGGGATTATAGCAGGAAAAAGGGTTTATCCAAAGGGGATTACGCCTTTTGGCCTCACCCGTTAGCTAGAGCCCAAAATTTAATCTTCCTTGGGGTCGATAGAAGGACGAGCTTCTTCCTTGATCTTGGTGCTTTCCTCGCCATTATTATGGATTTCTGATCGAACATCAGCATCTGTTCCATCAGGTTCATCAGCAGAGGAGTCATTGCGTGCAATTGATTCAAGCATCGCTTTATGGGCAGTCTCTTGCTCTTTATATTGTTGACCTGAATCTATTGGTTTACCCCACTCTGCCAGATACTTGGCGTATATATCAGCTTTTATTACTAATTCCTTCGCTGCAGGATATATAATCACTAAACCTTGAGCGGCGTTTCTTATTTTTTGAACGGCCGCTTCAAGCCCATCGGAACGCCAAGCACTTATGTGTTTAAAATATTTTTTTGCCATCATAAAATGCTTTTGGGCTTCAGCCTGTTGATTAAGAGAGGCAAATTCTTGAGCAAGCTCGATATTTACTTCAATAGCAGTTGTTATAAAATCATTTAAATCCTCAACATCAAAAGCCCCATCAAAGTAATCTTCATATAGCTCAAGCATTTCTGTAAATGTTGCGTCAGCATTTTTTAAATGATTTATGCGATTTATTGGATTTGCTCTTGCGAGATTTTTGTGACATTTAGCGGCAGAATAAAGCTTTTTGTATAGATCTGATCTCTTCTCTGCCATTGGTTCGCTCATTGTTATTTCTCGGATATGCTTAATCTGTGGAACAATATATTCTAATGCTTGTTGCAGCCATAGAACGGTGCGAGCATCAAAAAATTGCGTCTGCGCAGCCTCCATAAATTGGGAAGCAATTTGGGAATACGCTTTCATGAAATGCCATTCGCTAATTTTTGAAAATTCTTCGGCTAAATAGATTAAGTGCACGCATATTGCATCTTTGCTTGCCGGATTTATTAATTGGATATAGGCCTTAATGCGCCGGTTCATGAATTCTCGGAATATTTTTCTTGTTGCATCGATCTTTTCATATGCATTACTCTTGGATATGCCGGTTATTAATTTCCCTTGTGCAGCCAACTTGAATCTGTTTATTATATTTTTAAACAATTCTATACAAAGTTTGTCATGCTCAAATGTTTCAGTCGTAAGCCGTGCATCTGCCGCAAAAAGTGGTGAGTTAAGGTTAATTTGAAGCTGCTGTGCGAATGTGATTGCAATTGTTTCTATATCTGAATAGGATAAATAAGGCCTTTGATTGATATATTGCTGCTCAGTAATTGTATATATATCTGCTAAGCGAGACACTACGGCCTCCTTGAGTTGACTATCTTGAACAAATCGACGTTTATCGTTTCCGGAATCAGTAAGCCAGGCAATGGCGTTATCATTTTCTCTACGGAGATCCAACATCGGTACTGGAAATCTAAAAAGGTTGTTATCTGTGAAGCCTATAACCCGCAGAATACTAATAGCGGCTGCATATGGTTGAAAATTGTGAACTAATGGTAATAGGCTTTCGAGCAATTCGGCATATTCTTTATTTATTTTATCAAGATCTGCTTTTTCAGTAGAAAATTCAAACGCATTTTGCCTTACGAGCTCAGTCTGTCTTGCTTCAAGGGTAACCTTTTGCGCATGTAATTTTGCTAAGTTAGCTCTGCGGCTTTTTAGTTTTGCGTTCTCGATATAGCGGAGCGTGCCTAGATCCCAGTTCTCTATGAAGAATCGATCATTTTCAGAAACATCATGAAAATAAGTAGAAAAAATCGCGCGAAGCGCATTAATGGGATTTGAATATCGTTGGCACAAGGCAACTATTCTGCCAATTGCGACATTGAACGGCTCGCCTTTGCTCAGAATGGCTTTCACCTTTTCTGTCCAGATTTGACCTACAGAAACTTTGACTGTCTTGCCATTTTCCTGTTTGGTTATTGGACGTATTGATAAAGGAAGCTTTTTTGCTTGCACATTAAAAATCTTATTTACGCGTGTAATTCTACAGAGATCGAGATAATTCAGATTTTGGAGTAGATCAAAAACCCATTCTTTACAGTGAAAATATTGATCTTGAGCCTTCCATAAAGTCGGATTTGATGTTCCTTTTATTGCGGGCATTGCTGAATTACTAGAGTTTGGCTGCATTCCTAGGCTAAGGGTGTTATGACCCTTTTCTTCAGCTGCATTTTTGTCCGCTTGAGCAATCCTTGCGGCTAAAATCCTGTCGGCCGCAGTAAGCTTTCTGCGTTTATTACGTTCTAGGCTGGAACCTTGTTGGCTGTTGGGGACTGAAAGTCTTTGGGCAAGACTATTGCTTTCATCCTGCATATCTTCTACACCACACATCGCACGCGGATCGGATAAACTTAAAATAACAGGAATCGGGTTGCTATTGTTGGTGTTGGGATCCATTCCCAGAATTGGCAAAGCAATGGCGAGATAAGCAATAAAAATCGTTAGCTTTTTTAGATTAGTAATCATTATTTTCCTCCATTTGAACATCATTTAGTATCCGGAATTGCCTTTTCGCTGTCAAAAGCCCTAATCCAACTCATCTTCAGAAATTGTAGCTGCCGAAGGCATTGATTGGCCCTTGAACGTAGGAGATCCATGATTTGGGTGCGGGAGGCTATTAGAGCTGAACGTTTCAACATGTTCATGGTTAAGAGACATTCGATCATCTATAACAGGAAGTATGGCATTCAGATCTCTAGGAGGCCATGGGACCCGTAACGGCGAAGATGAGATTGCCGGAAGGCTAGGTAGGCTGCTGCTAGATGACTTTATCTCGTCATGTTCCAACTCTTCTTGGTGAGCATCTAGGGAAGATTTCCCCTCATCTGTTTCTGTCTTTAAAAGTGTCTCATCAAAGGCTATTTTCTGTTCCATGGCCACAACACAATCTGCGGTCATTGTTTTCAGCAGCGCTACTAAAGCGCGTGTTGTTGCATTCTTCGCAGGCGCATATTTGTTGCGCAATAATATGGCCAAAGGCAAGATTCTTTTGAGTTTTTCGGCATGAGTTTCTCTGATGAATGCCGATGCACGCCATATGTAATCGAGAGCTGAAGTAAGATTTTGATTCTTATTTTTTTTATTATCATAATCAAATGCGAGCTGCATTTCTGCAAGAGCTGCAGCATAAAAATCAGCTATGCCCATAGCACCAGGAATTGTTCTTAGTTGTTCAAAGTATTTAGTTGCCCGTTTCTTTTTGATACGCTCTGTGTGCATTAAATCGCCGGATAGTAATGCGGCATTATGCAAATCGTCTATTGAGAGATTCCCTTTTTCTTTATCAATAACAATGGCCGCACATCGAGTTGCCCATTTGATGTAGGTTTTTACTCCTACATCAACTCTGTCAGGTATAAATTCCTTCCAGATCGCTATGGCAGCAGCCACTTTTCGGCAGGGTTCTAGATCTTCGTTTACCAGGATTTTAGGCGAAGAGCGTTTCCAGCCATTATTCGGTAATTCCAATGCTTGGTGTATGAGCTTCGGGATACAAAGGATGAAATGATAAGGGGGATTATTATCTTTTCTGAGCCGCTCTGATACTGCTGAAAGCTTATCTATTGCCGATTGTTTTTTAAAATGGCTATTAGCTTGCGCAATCTGATTGAGACAATGTTTATGTATTAGCTCTCAGCTTTACGACAGATGTCTATATTTTGTGTGCCTAAAAGGGCATACATTCTTGATACCGCATCTGGTGAAAATCCACTTTGGGCGAGGAGGGATGCCTTTTGGATAATATCCTTCATTTGATCTGGCTCTATACGGGCGATAATCGGACTCCAGCCAATTATCGTGCTTGCAAGTCTTTCGATATCTTCTGGCGATGAAAAATTTGTTTGGTCGAACGCTTGTTCAAGAACTAATGGAAAATGAGTCATAATGATACTGATATAAGCAGGCATTACTTCTTTATACAGCATCAGCCGATTTATGGCGCTGAGAGATTCATATCTATCAAATGGCAAGCGCTGTCTAATTTTCCGCCGCATAAGAAGCTCAAAATCTAGTTCATTCTCTTTTGTGAATTGAAGTTTTGGCGGCGTACTTTGTGCCCGTGGTACTATTGAATGATTGGCTAGATGCTCAAGAGGTACAGAGAAACCAAACGTTGTCGCTTTGTATGTTCTCTTTTTTCTTGTTCATCAAAATCAACAATTGCTTGGGCAATGGTATAGGCTGTTTGCCGAATTGCGGTTTGCTGTTCTTTGCGCAACTGACTTTGTGATGAAGGTGTTGCGGGCGTGCATAGAATTGATGTCGTTGTGATTAAGGCTGTAAGAATAGATGCTATTTTTATCTGTTGCATGGTATTTTTCTGGTTATGCAAATTCTAAGATAATGCCTAATAAATTTATTTGGCTGCTGTCATTTTCTCATCACTATCTTCATCATGTTCATCACTTTCTTCGCCATCTTTTGGTGAGGATAGGGGGTACGATGGAAATTCGAAGCCTGTCTTATTATTGCTCGGCGGCGGACTTTTGAGTCCCGCTAAAACTTGATCGCTAGATGGAGGCACTTCAACTGAAGCAGATTGTGCTATCGGCGAGGGCAAATCCGGGATCAGAGCACTGAAAGACTCGTTTGAAGTCAGATTTTTTAACGCAGGTTTTGGCAGCGCTAATTGCTGTTGGACTGGAGGTAACCATGGGATAGGTTCCCGCGGGATAAGCTCCATTCCTGAGATATGTACGTTTCGTTTATCCGTTTTCCTGTTGGCGTCTACAATTGCTTGGACATATCGATCTTTGGTCTGTCGGAGAATGGCTTGTCCACTGCAATATGCGATTGCATCCCAATGGGCTTGAGCAGCTAGCATGAGTTGATGTGTCATTAAATTTGCATGAAACAATTTCACAAATTTTCGTGTCTCAGGACGAATTGGGTCTGGGCTTGAACTGCTTGATGAGGGTGATGATGTTGCAGTACTGGCCAATGGAATACAGGCAAGAACAGCAATCACAACTAATTTTGCGAACTTAATCATAGATATCTCCATTCATTTACATTTTCTTATGATTAGACTTTCTAATAGCACTGTAGTAATTCCAACTTCTAATCAGAGAGCTTGGGTTGGTCGCGCTGCTGCTACTACTCTGCGATGCTTGCTGAGTAGCTGCAAATTCGATTTCGGCGATCCTTCTTCTTACTACTTTGAGATATTCTGCCGTATAGTCTGCCACCGGTTTAGCGGCTGGATATTCAGCAGCTATTGCTTTCGCCGCATTACGCATTTCTTTAGCAGCGCTTTCATTGAGCATCACATATTTGTCATCAAATAATAATCTGGCATCACCGAGAGCATCGATCGTATCTTTGCAATATTTTATTGCTTCAGCGGAATTTATTTTGTGGGCTTCGATATCTGATTCTTCGATCTCAGCTGCAGCTTCAAAATGCATCCGAGCTAAAGTAAGCCGTATGTCAGCTAAGAGTTCATAACTATGGATCTGTTGAAACTCTCTGGTTTCGGCAAATTGCGTCAGATATTGTTCGGCCTTGGTAAGGTTAGTCAATTGATCATGCGATACAGCCAAAAGTTTATAATACTGCGAAAGGCGCTGTAGTAGATCAAGAAATGGTTCGTGTCGTTTTTTTAATTCTGCTAAAGCCTTTTCTCCATAGAGAATAGCGCGACGGAGGAGGGTAACTTTCTGAGGATTGTTGCTGATATCTTGAACTGGTATTTCTGCAATGGATTGATAAAGGTCTAGCGCTCTGCAGCCACCATTAAGACCTTCCGTTACTATCTCTTCTGGCCGTGCAGCAACCAAAGGTCTAATTGCTGGATCCAAGCTTTCCTTATCGCAGGTATTATAAATTTTGTAACGATCGGCCAAAAAAGTTGAAAAGGCATTCTGTGCTTTGCGATGCACTGCTGAAAGTTCTTGATTGCAACCACGTACAAGTAAGGAGCGGAAAAGATCGCGTATCCGTCTACTATAGCGCTTTATAAGCAGCTTTTCATGTTCAATTGTTTGCGCTGTAATTGGTGCCCCCAAGCCCATAAATGGAGAGGATGTTGTATCAGCTCTCATATCATGGATCCAATCCGTGTGAGGCCAATTTTGAATTTGAGCCAGATCTTTTTCCAAAGCTCTTTTATCATTTTTAGTAATCGTTGAGTACGGCGAATTTAACAGGGCAGATAACGATGAATACATGGTTGGCATTCGGTTTTCAAATGCTTCATCTAGAGTAAGGCGCAAAACAAAGTCTTGCGCTTGCAACTCCGTGCTTTTATCATTGTGCATTAGCCATTGAATGATGAGATCGGGTGATGCAGTATCAACTAATTTAAATAGATCTTGATCGGAGCCTACCAGGCAAAGAATTTTTTCAGCAAGCGCATACGGCTGCATCATTGTGACGCAGTCCATAAGATGAGTTACTAGCTCTGTATATCTATTATTTAGTTGCTCAAGTTCTGTACTGATTCTGGAATATTCAGAAGCATGCGGTCGTATTACAAACTCCGCCTTTTCCTTCTCAAGTTTAATCTTTTGCGCATACAGTATCGCGAGTTCTTCGCGTTCTTTTTCCAGCTCTTTATTGACCCGTATTGGAGAGCGTGAAGCTCTATCCCAAAAACGTTTTGTAGAAGGGATATCAGTAAAATAGTCCCGTAGAACTGTTCTCAATACTTCAAACGGATTTTGACATCTGGTAACTAATGCAGCTATTTCGTTCACGCCTTGTTCAAATGTTTTAGCTTTACTAAATATTTTGTGCACGAGAATAGCCCATTGTTGGCCAACTGATTGTGTTTTGCCTAATGTTAGAGAATCACCGGGTAATAATTTTGGTGCGGTAGGCAGCAATAGTTGCGACACGAGTCCATACCATCCTTTTGATACGCGCAATACTTTGCACAAGAATTGATAATCGCCGTTTTCGAGCAATTTTAAGATCATGTCTTTGTTATCACGAAATTGCTTGCGACCAGATATGATTCTCTTAATAGGTGGTGATGAAGATGATGACCATTTATCGTGCCGTGAAGGGCTGCAAGTCGGCGGCTGCGGAGCCATCGAAAGTCTTAATGTCTTATGCTGCTCCTGCTCTATTTCTTCCGTTTCCATTGCGAATGCAAGTCGAGCGTTTGCTGCTATCTGCCGCTTGCGGCTTGCTCGAACAGCAGCAGGACGATTATGCATAGAGGAGGAAGAAGGACTACTCGATGAACCATTAAGATCCAAAGAAGTTATTTGAAGAAGAAAGATAAGGGCAATTGCATTAGTTCGAAAGACCATTCTTTTTTTCTTCCATTTCATTGCCAATTTTTAAAGAATTGGGCACAAGACGCAATGATGGTTCGTCAATTTCGCGTTCAATAGCTACTAGGTATTCGTTTAATTTTTGTACAAATCCAGCCATCACTGTATGACTTGCTGGTACTTCATCAGTCAGTTCTGCAATATCGATGATCATCGCTTGTATACGCGAAGCAATGTTTTCTAAATCTTCCATTGGTGTGGTAGCGATTAATTCTATTGCTATATCTAGAGCTTTGCAGCCACATTGCAGAGTTTGATCGGCCTCATGCCGATTTCCCGCTAAGAAATACTCCCATGTCATATCTTTGAAAGCATCAGCTGCAATGTTAGCATGATATATGGTTACATAGTGTCCAAATTCATTCATTAATCGCTGAAAGTAAAATCCTGCCTTTTTAATCTTTTCGATATGACGTGTATATGCATAGGAATAGTAATTAATAACAGCTGCGCTTATTAAATCCTCAGGATCTAATTCATCACCAGCTTCAGCAAGCGTGACCGATGTTTCGGCAAAACCTATCGCAGTTTCCATATGCTTAAGTATATTTTTTTGTGCGCTTTGTTCATGTGGAATATAACAATGCCACTCTCGTGCAGAGTGTGCCACATCGCGATATGCTGTAAGCATATCTTTGTCTTCATCTTCGGCGTCTATTATTTGTTTAATTAATTTTACACCGCAAGAAAGAATTAGATCTTTGAGCTGTGGGCTACTTGTCTTTGTTAATTCATACGTGAGTATGCGCAGCTTGAATGCTGCGGTATCTACTTCTGGATCGACAGGGTATAAGGCCTGAGCTAACTTCGTTGGAAATAATGTTTCAATTCTTTTCTTTGCAGCTTTTTTAAGAGCTTGTGCCAAGATTGCATCTTTTCCGGTGCTGGATTGGGAAAGCTGTCGGCTTAAACAACAATGAATTGTAGGCATACGCGAGATAATAGCGTTGTCGAGTTCCGCATTATTGTTATTTGATCTATGCAGACCGAGTAACCAGTTGGCAGTGCCATTTTCGAAATCTTGCGGATCGAGAATAGGTAAATTAAAAGCTTTATTGAGGATAAACAGTTCATCAGGCAAAGAATCAGTGAGCAACCAATGGCGGGCAGTTCTTTGATCTATTCCCGCAGCTCCTAGATTGATCATACCGAGCATATTTCCGCAAATACCCAGATGCATTTTTGCTGCTAGCGCATATGGCTGCAATTCTCGCATGCATTCAACCAATGGCTTTAGAGCATCAGCATACTGTATATTAATGGTGGCAAGAGCAAGAGTATCGGCGGATATTCCTGGAGCCTGCTGCTTCTTTATTTTTTGTTCAAGTTCAGTTTTTTTAGCACGTAGTTTAGCTAAAGCCTCAATTTCTTGTCGTTTAAGCATTGTTAATTTATTAGTCTTCGGTTCCCAATCCCAAAAACGCTTTTCCATTGGAACAGCGTTGAAATAATTTAGTGCTATTACTTCTAACGCAGCGGCTGGGTTTTCGCTGCGGCAACACATGGTTGTCACTTTATTAATAATAGAGCTTATCGTTTCACGATTTTTATTCCCAAACAAATTTCTGACATTTGACACCCAAGATTGTCCTGTTGGCATTTTGGCTTGCTGTGCATAGTGGTGAAACCACTTGGAAATGGATGATATTCTGCTTAATTCAATAAAATCCAAACCTTCTAAGGCCTCTTGGATCATGTATTTTTGGTTCCAAAAATGCGGAGCATTCGCGCTCAAAGCAGCAGAAGGCACAAATCTTTTTGGCTCTTGGGCTGTTTGCTGCGCTGCAGCCATTGAAGCAACCGATGCGCGCTTTGAACTATGGCTGACGCTCGAGCTAGTTTCACTCGAAGCATTAATAAAGCATGTTCCCATAAGGAGCATGCTGAAAATGATTATTTTTGTTTTTTGTTTATTCATGATGTTGGTTCAGTCTACTATAAATCTTCATCATCATTATCCATTTTCTTCAACTCAGCCATCTTCATTTCAATGCCAGATATTGAATCAGCATCGGGAGTTGGACCTTCAGTTTGTGCTGTTGGAGATGGAGATGGTGCCGGCGTATGCGTTAACGACGAGGATGGTGATGGTGTTGTAATTGAATGAAATTGTTGTGGCTCTAACTCATTGATTCTACGCTCGATGTTTGCCACATATGCATCAAATTTCGTTGCTAATGGTTTGGCCGATATATATTTAGTGGCAGCCTGCTTTGCAATTGCACGCAAATCTTTTGCAAAAGGGAGATGCATATGAAGCAGTTCAAGCGGTGATGCATTAATTAATTCCATTGCTCTATTTAGAAGATTCAGGGCATTTGTATAATGAAACTTGCGCTGTTCTGGTGCAAAATGGGCAAGTGACATTTGGGTATTGGCCGCATTGGCATAATCAGATACGAGAATGTTAGCAAATCGGTTGAGTAATAGATTGAAGTATTTTTCTGCATTCGCCAGATATTCCTTAGAATACTGACGTACCCCTAAACTATGGTATAGGCCAGCGGCATGTCTGAAATCATCCCCCTTCAGATCATCACGATGAGCCGTTTTTATCATTTTGTCGGCAAATTGAGCAGCCCAATTCATCCACTTAAGGATCTCATGGTTGTTTTCGACAGTAATATAATATGGCCAACTGATTGCCGCACAACTAACTACTTTCCGATAATCTTCTAATGTTCTGAAAATTTGATCGCCATTTTGCGTGAATGTTCTGGTCACGATATCGCGCATTAATACGGGCGCCCACTGAAGAAGTTTAGCGCGGCGCTCTGGGTTATCAGGGTTAGTTGTTGCATCCACCTTAAGCTTGAAATGATGAAATTGTTGGAAGATTTTACGCTTTTCCGCTTCTTGCTGATCTACTATAGGTTCGATTGTAGGCGTTGCTGAGGTGCCAAAAAGATTGGTGCTCGCGACTATTGCAAGGGATAGGAGTAAAAATGAGTTTCGATTTTTGAGATGCTTCGTCATGGGTGTTTCCTCCATTTAAGTTTGCATCTAGTATCCCGGTAAGGGCTCTTATTGTCAAAAGCCTCGCCTTGGCTGGAGACAAAAAATCGCCCGATCTCATTGAGACTAGGCGATTAAATTAAGCTAGGGGATAGTGGGTCCAGGGCTCGCCCTGGCTACTGGAATTTTTGGATGCGTTGGATTACGCGGCCGATGATGCGGAAATGGTCTTTCCCTTTTACCAGAGCAGTCGGCGCACCTTTTTGGTTGATCGACTCAAGGACTACAAATTCCTCGCTGGTGGTCATTCGTACAATGCCTTTGACCGGGGTTTCATTGCCATATTCTACGGCTGCTATATCACCGGAGCGTGCAGGAACTTCTGGTGAAATAACCAAGAGGTCACCTTTATGGAATATCGGCGCATGGGTATTGGTATCTAAGCATAGGGCAAACATATTACCATCATTAGTATTGAGCATAGGAATGAATTGGTCTTTGAATCCAGTGGTTGTTTGCAGAAGTTGGTTGTTATATGGAGATGGGTTTGAAGGGATTTCGCCAATGACAGGCACAATTTGGACTTTAAGTTGAATATCACTCTTTTCTGGCAGGCTTACGTTGCTTTCCACGTCATCAGTCCGCTTTCGGCGGATGGCAAAGATCTCAAGCGGGCTGAGCTCAAACGCCTGGGCCAGTTTTCGAAGAGAGTCTTCGTTCCAGCGGCGGGTGCCATTTTTGATGTGGGTTAGATAGCTTTCTGACAAGCCAGTTTTTTCTGCTAAAATCTTAGTCGTCCAACCCTTTTCACGTAGGAGTTCTTTGACTCGTAGCTCGGTTGGTTTGGTGGTGATAGACATTTAAGTCTCCTAATTCATCCAGCTGAAGTTTGGGTTAATTAAAGTTTCATATTTTTATACACATGGTATAGAGGGAAACTGGGCTCGTCAAATGGGTCGGAGCTATATATAAGCCCTTCCGATCAGGGGCGGGCTTGCTGCTAGGGGGCGATTCATATCGTCAGGCTTTTGTGCCATTATCTTAGCGATAGATTGACACCCTGTAACATTCAGTAACCAAAATAGATGAAAAGACAGCATGAGCCGCACATCGGTAGATAGCAAAATTCTTAAAGATCAGTTTGAACGGGCGGCTTGGGAGGCTGGGCAACTCGTATGCGGGGTAGACGAGGTGGGCCGTGGATGCCTGGCCGGGCCAGTAGTGGTTGGGGCCTGCATTTTGTACCCCGGCAAGAGCTCTCGTAAGGTCAAAGACTCCAAATTATTGACTGAAGATGAGCGCCAGGCGGCCTACAATTGGATTATAAAGAACAGTTGGTATGGCATTGGTATTGTTACCCCAACCCAAATTGATACCTATAATATATACCAGGCAACTTTGATAGCGATGAAACGGGCAGTTATGCAGGTAATGGCGGCTTGTCCTAAGCGTCCAAATATGGTTCTCATTGATGCTATGCCTCTCAAATTAAACGGGGAAAATTATAAAGACATTACCGTCCATTATTTTCCTCAGGGTGAGCGGAAATCGAGTTCTATTGCGGCTGCTTCAATTATTGCTAAAGTACGGCGCGATGCGCTTATGACTCGCATGGAACAGGTCATTCCTGGGTATGGGTTTGCTAGTCACAAAGGGTATGCAACTGACGTCCATTGCACCGCATTGCGGGCCTCAGGTAAAACTATCATTCATCGCAACAGCTTTTTGAGCTTTTTGGATAGGCCTGAACAGTTGAATTTGATTGAGGTAGCGGCAATTCAGGAAGATTCTGCGTCATTAGAGCTGGTACCAATACTAAATACTGAGGTAGCTAATGGATCAACAGCTAGCCAAGTCTAAAATTTCACAATCGAATTCTTTTGCGGAGGTCGTCGAAAGCAACCTTCAACAGTTTGTAGCCCAATGTTGGCAATGGGATTTTTTTCCCGCTTTTGGGTCATTAGTCACCGTCAAAAGTGGCTCGCGAACCATTATTGGCGTTGTGCATCAGACACAGACCGGTTCGATGGATCCAACACGGTATCCATTCCCCTATCAAAAAACGGAAGAAGAGCTGCAACGAGAGCAGCCACAAATTTTCGAATTTTTGCGAACGACATTCTCTTGTCTGACTATTGGCTACAAGGAAAAAGGTGTGTTTCATTATGCCTTGGCACCGCAGCCTTCTAAAATTCATGCATTCGTCGAGCATGCAGACAAAGAATTAATCCAGCAGTTTTATAGCTCCGATTTATATCTGCATGTGCTGTTTGGCATGGCCGGCTCGGTATTTAATTTGGATGAGCTGTTATTAGCTATGTTGCGCGGCGTCAAAGAAGAAGGCTTATTAAGCGATATAAAAATGAGCAATTTTATTGAAACTTTTTCATTGCACACGGGCAATGATTATCGTCGGCTCAAGCTATTCCTACAGCGAATCGAGGGCATACGGTCATGATTTCCTTCTTCAAAGAAAAATTAAAGAAGGTTTTCAGTGTATTTGACGCCGTCCGGAGCTTGTTCTCGCGCAATAAACTTGATGAACATGAGCTCAAAGAGCTTGAGGTAACATTAATTAAGGCCGATGTCGGGGTAAAAACGGCACGTTCAATCATAGAAGCTGTTCGAAAAAATAATTCTGCCGATAAAACGGTTCGCGAAATTGTTATTGATGAATTCAATAAGGCGCTTATCCCCTATCCAAATTCTGAATCTCGTATCTATTTATTGATCGGCATCAATGGCAGCGGCAAAACAAGCTTAGCGGGCAAATTGGCCTATCGATTAAAGCAAGAAAATAGAAAAGTGCTTATGGTCGCCGGTGATACCTTCCGGGCAGCTGCTCCCGAACAACTACAATCATGGGCAGTTCGTGCTGGCGTTGATATTGTTATGGGTGCTCAAGAGCAAGATCCTGCATCGGTTATATATAATGGATGCGCACAATTTAGCGATGGTACATATGATGCTCTGATTATTGATACGGCGGGCCGATTACAAACTAAGGTGCCGCTTATGAAAGAGTTGGAAAAAATTAAGCGAACCATTACTAAACAGCTGCCTGATGAACCGATTACAACATTGGTCGTACTCGATAGCATGCTTGGGCAAAATAGTTTAGAGCAGGCTCGCTTATTTAATGAATCAACTCCGCTCAGCGGTATGGTGCTTACCAAAATGGATGGCACCGGCAAAGGCGGCATTGTATTTGCCATCTCATCTGAGCTTAATATTCCTATAACGTACATTTCTTGCGGCGAGAAGATCGAAGATCTACAGCCATTTAATGCTACTGAATTTATACATCAAATTGTTGGTGACTGATTTATTACGCAGTTCTTACATTCTGCGCTGGTTTTACAACCTTCGATACTGATTTATTGCCACGTTTATCGATATCAGCAATTGCAGTCTTAATATTGCTCGATATTTCAGCAGGCAATTTGTTATTCAATAACGATGTAAGACGTTGCTTGGCCAAATCTGATTTGCCCAGGCGATCTAAACAATCTGCAAGGCGCAATTGAACATTAACAAGTTCCGGTTTTTGTTTTACCACCTGTGCAAAATATTGGGTGGCTTTATCGAATCTGCCGTTCTTATAATAAACTTCAGCCAAATTGTTCATGCCACGCAAATCGCCTGGCATGCGCTTTAAGAATTCTTCATAAGCGGCAACAGCATGCGGTATATCACCCTTAAAGTAGAGTGCATTAGCGATTAAAAAGACCGCTTCATGCAATCCAGGATTTAGAGTCAGGAGCTTTTGATAGCCATAAATCGCATCATCATATTTTTTGAGTTGCATACTCAATCGTGCATATTCATGAACGCCAGCCACATTGTTATCAAAGTCGCCATGTACTGCGGCATTCTTAAATGACTGCCATGCGCGTTCTAGGCAAGCTACTTTTTCTTTTTCTTCTTTTGCTAGATCGGCCTTAGCCAATGAAATACGCGCTCGATTGTAATGTGCTTTGCCGTAATATGGGCGAAGCGTGATCGCAATATCTAAGAACTTTTCAGCGATATCAAATTCCTTCTTCTGGATGTAGAAGGAAGCTAAATTGTTGTGCGCTTCTGGGTAGTATGGATGGATGCGAAGACCTTGTTTAAGCACATCAATCGCTTCGTCTATTTTGCCCAATGAAGAAAATGCAACTGCCAAGTTATTTATCGGATCGGGATAGATACGATCCATCTGAATTGCTTTTTTAAAGTGTGGAATCGCTTCTTTGTATTTACCATTTTCTGATAAAGCTACGCCATAGTTGTTATATGCACGAGCACGGCCTGGTGCATTTTTTAAAACATTCTCCCAAAAAGCTTCGCCTGAACTCCATACTTTATTGCGATCATACGTCCCTACTGCTAGAAGTGATGCGCATGTCACTATCGGTAGATATTGGAGGGCTGCCCACCTGGTTTTTTTTTCAGTATTAGGATCTGATTCACCGCTTAGGCGCAGAGCTACATATTCAATGGCATATACCAATACCGCGGCGAGCACAAAGAGCCAGCCAACAGAGGCGAGATAGGTTTTATAATCTGCAACTAGTTCTGTTGCAGGAATAAATGATGCACGTGGTGCTATCGTAATAAAGAACCATAAAAGGCCAAAACTAACCAAACTGGTTGTGTTGCGTTTGAGAAGCATGTATATGTAGGCACCAATAGCGAGTAGTGCTGCCAATGGCAAAATGCAATCAGGAGCAAACACGCCTTTAACCATCTTCCAATCATAGTCAACGCTGATGTTGAATGGCCAGAGGAAGATGCCAAGATAATGCAAAATAACTTTGAATTGTGAGATGAAGAATGGCCATGGTCTAATCAGATCAGTACGATTCTCAGTGAGCTCATTACCAATATTATTTGGTAATGCTTTTTTCATGGTAAGTATTTCAATAAAGAAGCTTGGCTTCAGGAAATAGAGGTAAAGCAGCCATACGATGCTGGCAACCATTGCGTGCTGCCACCAGCGTGATTTTAGACTTTTCCAATCACCTTGGGCAACAAAGAACCAATCAACTAATACGAGCAGTACAGGAGATATAATCGCGCACTCTTTGGTGCCAGTCGAAAGCGCAGCTAACACAAAAAGAAGCAGGCCAAGCAGTGCCTTGCCTACAGTGTTTTGCACGCTATTAAGTAGTAAAAAGCAGCAGATCATTAACAGAATAAATAGTCCAGCAAGTCCTTCCAACCGACCTTGAATCACATACGACACGGTTTGTGATTGCACGGGATGAAGCATGAATAGCGTCGCGGTAAAGAGCGCGATTGGGTATGCGTTGGAATGGAAGAATGAATTGCTAAAACGCGACTCTTGATCCTTGGAATTTTTTGGTTTGCGCAGTAATGACAATGCATAGTATACGAAGAAGAAAACAATTAATGAGGTGAAAATATGAAAACAGATATTGAATAATCGATAATAATGTGGGTCTAATGGATTTCCAGTTCCCATGCGATAATTCATTGCATTGAGCCAGGTGCCAATCCAACGCGCATGATGGAAAAATAGAGATTTAAATGTCTCGGTACGAATATTAAAAAATTTAAGAATGTTGGCGATGTCATCAAATTGAAATGCATAATCTACTGATTGATAATAGACCCAGAAGGTGGTGGCAGCTAATGCCAGCGGGGCTATAACAAACTTAAGCAGTTTTGATAGTAGTGATTCTGATTGTGTGTGTGTAAGTTCCATATGCTCTCCCAACAAAAATTGCTGATGTAATCGCGCCCGTAGCCCTGTTGAAGGGTGTTTGGGCATTTTTTAGTTTCACTTAACGACGGCACAGTGTATTGCAGCAAAAAAACAAGATCAATATGGATATGATATACTTGATCTTGTATGTATCTTTATATGAGTGGAAAAAAATGATAACAGTACACAAGCTGGCTGGAATACTCAGCACATTCATTGCATCTGCCTTAGCATATTTTCTAGTCACTATCTTTAGCGGCTACTTACAGGCGCGCGTAGCTAAGAAGTTGGGTGATCGCACAGCGGAAGAAGCTGGATTTCTAACACTGAACCCGGCGGTCTATTTCGACCCGATCGGATTTATAGCATTTTTGGTGTTCAATTTTGGATGGGGCAAAATAGTTCCTATTAATCCGCTCAATTTTACTGGCAAGCATAAACAGCTTGAAGCTCTTTTTGTTTTTAGCAGTAGAGCGGTCGCCAATTTCATATTGGCCATAACTACATTGTTTATTGGTGCTACCTGCCTTGGCGGCTTCATGCAAAATCTTCCAATGCCAGCATTTTTTGTAGCGCATGTGGGTTTAAAGAAAGCATTGGCAGTTGTAATTTTGCGCATGGCTTATTTTAGTCTGGCGTTTGCATTTTTCTCATTTATGATGGCTATGTTGCGCTCGTTGACCTTGTTTGGTTTTTCAAAATTTCGCCTTGGTGAATGGCATGAAGCAGAATTGGTTGCTGTAGCATTAACCATTCTCTTTATTTATTTCTTTGGGGAAACCATAAACATTGCTGTGGTAGTTATCATGTACAGCATCGAAGCCTTCATTTGGCATTGGTGGTCATGGCTTGCAACGCTTCTCGGATTCATAAGTATGTATAAAAGTTAAGGCACATAATGTCATTTGAAAAAATACAGCGCGGCACAGTCCAAATAATTCCTGCCGACGAACTCAAACAAAAATTGGCATCAGGTAAAAAATTAAAAATTAAGTTGGGCGTCGATCCTACGGCTCCTGATCTTCATCTTGGCCATGCGGTTGTTTTGCGCAAGCTGCGTGAGTTTCAAGATCTTGGCCATGAAATAACATTAGTTATTGGGGATTTTACGGCGCGCATCGGCGATCCAACGGGCCGATCAAAAACACGGCCACCACTCTCTGATGCTGATATCGCTCACAATACGCAAACATATTTGGCGCAAGTGGGCAAAATATTAGATTTAGGAACGCTGCGAGTTGAAAAAGGTGTTACGCGTGGATTGGTATCATTCAACTCTTCCTGGCTCGATCTACTCACCATGAAAGATTTTGTGCAGTTGTGTGCCAAGGTCACCGTCGCGCGTCTTTTAGAGCGTGAAGATTTTGCACAGCGCTTCAAAGAACATACGCCCATTAGTTTTCATGAACTGCTATATCCTTTATTCCAAGGCTATGATTCGGTAGCGTTAGAATCAGACGTTGAGCTTGGCGGAACCGATCAAACATTCAACTTATTGATGGGTCGATTCTTGCAGGAGCAGTTTGGCCAATCGCCGCAAGCTGTTATTACCACACCATTATTAGTCGGCTTAGATGGTGTCAATAAAATGTCTAAATCATTGGGCAATAGTATTGGCATTGCAGAGCCGGCAGATCAAGCGTATGGCAAATTAATGTCTATTTCAGACACCTTGATGTGGCAATACTATGAACTATTGGTTGGAAAATCAGCCCAAGAAATTGAGCAGATGAAAAAGGATGTGGCTTCAGGTATTGCACATCCCATGAAATTAAAAAAAGAAATGGCACATAGCATCGTGGCGAAATTTTGGTCTGCAGTGCAGGCCGATGAAGCGCAGACGCAATTTGAGGCATTGTTCCAGAAGAAAGATTACTCGCAAGCAGCTCCAGTTTCGTTGCTTGAGGGAACGCCGAATCCCATTGGCATCATCGAACTATTAAAGCTTTTAAATGCTGCACCAAGCAACACTGAAGCAAAACGCCTGATTGAAGGCGGTGCCGTGCATATCGATAGTGAAAAAATTGAGGATATTAAGGCCTCAATTAAATGGCATGCGGGGCAAACGATTCGAGTTGGGAAACATCGGATTTATGTGCTGAGCTAGCAGGTCTAACGGCTGTTGCATGCATAAATTCCTCAACCTTTTTCATATGAGCCGCGCATAGTTCAGGATTATTTTCGAATTCTTCGTCGCAATCGAGTATTAATACGGGAACATTCTTAAGCTCAGCGATAACGCCAGATTTGTCGAGCAGGTATTCAGTGTGGCGATCATCAATCTGTTTCATATATTCCAACGTGATACCATCTTCCGAACTGCGATTACGTTTCTGCTTTCGTTCAAAAGCAATTTCAGGTGTGGTGCGCAAGTAAATGATACCTTTTGGTGGTTTGCATTTGCCAGGCACGAGGAAATTGAACCATTGCAAATATAAGTTCCATTCCAATGGCGTCATAAAGCCATATTCGACATTATTCTTTGTAAAAACATACATGCCCGAATATATCGATCGTTCCATTACCAAGAATGGTGATGGATTTTGCTGCATAGCCATATGATAGCGCGCCCGTTGGATCATGGTCCATGTTTCCATGGTATAGGCCCACCGCTTTGTATCTTCGTAGAATTTGGTCAATATGGAGCCGCCATCCTCTGACTGCCAATGTTCACGTGGCTCATAGGCTATAGTGGCATAAGGAATATGCTGCGCAAGCAGAGTTAAAAAAGTGGATTTTCCAGCACCGATATTGCCTTCGACTAGATACATTTTTGCGGAACTCCTAATTGCTGTGATTTGATGGTATAAGTATCGCCGATCTAACGGATTTTCTCAAATGGCAGAGAGCATAATGAACCATAAAAAGACCTTTATTATCGTAACGATTCTGGTTATCCCCTTGGCTTATGCTACCTACCAACGCAACTTGGTCTGGCAATCAGAAGAATCATTTTGGTACGATGTTCTACAGCATGCACCGAATCGTGCCCGAGCACATAATAATTATGGCGTCGCCTTGTATGAACAACGGAAGTTCGCGCTTGCCCTTACATCTTTTCAGCGGGCAATAGAGCTCGATGCGCTTTACCCCGACCCTATTAATAATGCTGGGCTTTGCTACTCGGCACTTGGTAAGGTGGATGAGGCGATCGATATGCTCAAAAAAAGTCTTGAATTAAATAAGTATGTGCCAGAAATATACGAAAATCTTGCCGGCCTATTTATCTATAAAAGGGACTACCCTCGGGCAGAAAAATGCGTGAACAATGCTCTGAAGCTCCGACCGCATTATGGCAAGGCATACGTTCAACGAGGCCGTATGTATTTGACACAACTGCAAGAGCTGAAGGAAACATCTACTATCCGCAATGAATTATTGATAAATGCTTGTAAAGCATATCAGGATGCGTGCACAATTGCTGATCTTGATAATGATAGAGAAACTCGCGCTATGTATGAGCATTTACGCCGACAATGCGGATCAATAAGTTAAAAAATTTCTGAGTTGCTTGATTAACTAAATTGCCCTTCAAACACAATTTCATTGAGCGGCTTGCGATCACTTGGATGCTCCCTTGCGCGCAGATAGTCAGGCAATGTTTCAGGGTCGCCTGGTTTGCCGATAGCTACCATTAATTCGATAGTGAAATTGCTTGGCAAATTAATCAATGGCACTGCTGCATCACGATCAAATCCACCAATGCCATGAACAACTAAATTGTTGAGGGTTCCTTGCAACGCTAAATTTTCCCAGGCAGCTCCGGCATCAAGGGCATGGGAATATATAGGTTTGCCGGATAACTCATGCGTGTGTTGCGATACGATGAGAACGAGTGCAGAGGCATTTTGCGCCCATATACGATTACCCGGTGAGAGAAGGTCTAAAAATGTTGGCCAATAATGAGTGTCGCGCTTTGCATAGATAAAACGCCAGGGTTGCCGATTGCCACCTGATGGTGCCCAACGGGCTGCTTCAAAAAGAGGCATGAGTTCACTATCTGTTATAGCTTCACCAGACATTGCACGTGCCGACCATCTATTCAGAAATAGTTGGTCAATCGGATAGGCGGACTTACGGGTGATATCACTATATAAAGGCAAAAAAATGATTACAAATAAAGCTAGTTTTGATAGGCGCAACATACTATTTCCTTATTTAAATGTACCTTCAAATACTATTTCATTGAGTGGTTTGCGATCATTCGGTTGTTCAACTGCTTGTAATTTTTCTGGCAAGCTTTCAGTTTTTCCATGTCTGCCAATTGCAATCATGGCCTCAACGGTATAATCGGCGGGCAAGTTAGCGAGTTTGGCCGCGGCATCGTAATTAAAGCCTTCCATTCCATGAGCCACCAAATTACTAGCCTCTGCTTGTAGCGCCAAATTCTCCCAGGCAGCTCCGGTATCAAAGCTATGGGTGCGCGAAGGTTTACCGGTCTTTTCAAAATTATTATGGGATGCAACAATCACTAAAGCAGCTGCATCTTTAGCCCATATACGGTTGCTTTCGGCTAATAAGGCTAAGAATTGAGGCCAATGCTCTGTGTCGCGCTTGGCGTAAATAAAGCGCCAGGGCTGATTATTGTATGAAGATGGCGCCCAACGTGCAGCCTCGAAAAGAGTCATCAACTCTTTTTCACTGATTGGCTCACCAGACATTGCGCGCGGCGACCACCGCTTAATAAAAATATTTTCGATTGGATAGTTTGGTTTACGTGCCATGATACTTCTCCTTTATTTCAAGCAACATATCGCACTTTACCGCTGGAATGCAAGAATTTACCATTTAAACATGCAACAACTCATCCCACTGCGTAGTATATCGTTGAGAACGTAGCTGGCGGTTTGACTTCCAATGTTGGTCAACGCCTGAAGCGGCGAAAAAGACAGTACGTGAACCCCACTTGTTATTTACCTCATCAACAGCTTGCATTGCATGAGTTTGTTTTGGTATTTCCTCGGTTGGGATAAATAACGGCAATTGTGCTGTGTGCCCAGGCGATAAATCAACGAGCATGATGCCGGCTTTTTTGTAGGCAAAATCAGGCCGATACATCTGTTCAACCATTTTTGTGGCAGCGGCAATCATAGTTGGAGTATATGCCGTCGGAAGCTCAAGCATATGAATATTGCTATTGTGATAGCGATGCTCTTGCGCTACAAACCAACTTGTTTGTAGCCAAACGCATATGCCACCGCATAATTGCTTTTGCTCGCGCAATGTTTCGGCAGCAATAGTTACATAGGTAGCAACGGCTTCTTTTAATGAAGATAATGTTCGTACCGGCACGCCAAAGGAACGAGATTTTATGATGGTTTGATTCGGGGCTTTGATCTCTTCAAGCGAAATACAAGGAATACCGCGCAGCTCCCATATAGTTCGCAATCCATTAATGGTCATTTTTTTACGGATCCATTCATCGGGCATGGTGAGCAACTTCGCCGTTGTCCGGATGTTATAGCTATTGAGTTTATTGCTGTAACGATAGCCGATACCCCATACATCGCCGACGGGTAAATTTTGTAGTGCGGCATCAATGGCTGCTTGGGTGTCTAAATAACAAACGCCGGGAGACTGGCGGCCGATACCTAAGCTTGGCCTTCCTCTAGAGGCTTTTTTCGCCATATCGTTCGCAACTTTTGCAAGCGTCTTGGTTGGGGCTAGCCCGAATGAAACGGGGACGCCAGTCCATTGCGTGACGCGATCGCGAAGTGCTTGCGCATATAAAAAACGTTGCTCTGCTGGGATTGTTGTTAGATCAATAAAGGCCTCGTCGATGGAATAAATCTCTATTGATGGCGAATATTCAGTCAAAGTGTTCATGATGCGAGCCGACATGTCGGAATACAGCTCAAAGTTTGATGAATAAACTTTTACATTATGATCCTTCAAGACCTTTTGATACTTGAAGGCGGCTGCGCCCATAGGAATGCCAAGCTTTTTTGCTTCTTCTGAGCGCGCAATAATGCAACCATCATTGCTTGAAAGAACAACAACGGGGATACCCCACAGCTTAGGGTTGAATACACGCTCGCAGGAGACGAAGAAGTTGTTGCAATCAACAAGTGCAATGCAGCTACTTGGGTGTGTCATAAAAATTACTAGATGCAAATTGTCGGTTTCTCATCAATCTGTTCAACTTGACTTAGGCGCGCTCATCCTGAGTTGATCGACCCTTCGATACATTTTGCTGCACAAAACACTCAGGGGGGGATTGGGGTCCCAAAACTCGGGTTCCCTTACAGGGTGAGTTTGGGGTAAAAGGATCATAGCGCGAGAATGATTAAGCCCTAATTTTTATCAATTAATGAAAAGCCACTAACCATTTGCATGCTTTAAAAATTGAGTAAAACTATACATACATAATTTTACTAGAGATCGTAAAAACAGCTATGCAACAACAAAATAAGCGAAGTGAGCGTGAAGCTAAAAGCTTCAAGCGAGCGCAGCATAATTTAGATAATGAAAGTTATCAAAATAAGCGAAGTGAGCGTGAAGCCAAAAGCTTCAAGCGAGCGCAGCACAATTTAGATAACGAAAATTATCAAAAAATGCCCAAAACTGTTTTCAAGCTACAAACAAATATCAAGTATGATATTCCGCTCATACTTGCACGAATTCCAGCAGGGTTCCCTTCGCCCGCTGAAGACTATGTAGAACAAAAACTTGATCTTAATCAGTATCTTATCAAACACCCATCAGCTACTTTTTTTGTGCGAGCTGATGGCGAATCGATGACGGGTGCCGGCATCAATTCTGGCGATATGCTTATCGTGGACCGGGCGACCAAGGCGGCAAATAATTCAGTGGTGCTCGCAGTAATAAACGGCGATTTTACAATCAAACGGATTCGGAAAGTTGGTGAGAAAATATTCTTGATCCCAGAAAATCCAAATTTTAAGCCAATTGAAATCACGGCAGATATGGAATTCGAAATCTGGGGCACGGTATTGCATGTTATTCGATCAATGTAGGATATAAGATGGTACAAAGAAAAAAAATATTATTTGTTCTGATTACATTTTGGATGACTACTGGCTTGAGCCAGAGTGTATGGGCATGTACCGATTGTTGGAAGTCTGCATTTGTCTACTCAAGAGCTACTACAAGATCAATTGCCACAACCCTCTATAACATATACAAATGGCGGCATGCAGATACCACTTTTCCTACCCTAAACGAACTTAATCCAGTGACCTTTATCCCTCGCGGGTCATCGGATGATGAAAATACACCAAAAAAGGAAGTATTATGGTTGCTCAAGCAAACAGGCTTTGATTCAATGATAGTTATTAATAACCGAGTTTATCAGGTGCAAGGTAGTATTCCAGAAGATATTGGCAATCAACAATTACCCATTTTTGTCTATTCTGGCGGTTATTCAAATGATCGAAGGCCTTATGCGTACAATGGTTATATCGCTATAAAGGGTGGGCTTATGCCAGGCATATGTCTAACTTTCGATTTCGCTACCGATACCCGACGCGGATTTAATTTTTGCCAACAACAAGATCAGCATTGTGTAAAAACTATATGCAATAGGATCGTAGAGTTTTCACCTCAGTCATCGATTATTCTTTATGGTGCCTGTAAAGGAGCGGCAAACAATTTAAGATTCTTGGCTGACCAAGCAGAGGCCATTCAGCCCGAATCATGCATACAGAATATTAAAGCAGTTATTTCTGAATCACCGCCAATTTCAGTACCAAAGGCATTGCAATATACACCTGGCGCACCAGTTACATTAGCTTTAATGCGTATGATATTTCCAAACTATAATCCGCAAGCAAAAACTATCATGCAGACAGCACAGTTTCCCAAAATACCTGTGCTCATTGCGAGTTTACCAAAAGACACTATAAGCGAGCTTGGAGATATGTTTGCCATGAATAGTCATCTGAACAAAGCTTGCCAAGCAAACGTGGAACAGTTTGTATCCGAAGAGGCAGACTTACGTCATGGAAAGATTGGAAAAGCGAAAGATTACCGTAGCGCCGTCGCAGCCTTTTTGAAAGAACATGTTGCTGCAAATATCAACAGCGCTATTGAGTTATCGTAGTACAATTGTTTTCCCATCCATGGCAATCTGAACACGAATGCCGTTTTCTTTACCCAAGAGTTTAATCTTATCCAGCAATTTTTTCGTCCCGGGATCATTCGTATCTGCCGTTTGATGCTTGGTAATTTCTGATCCGCAATGGGTAAAAATAGCCCGTGGAATATGGTATTTCTGGCACCAGGCGAGTTGAGCTTCGATAGGGCTATGGCCTACGAGTGTATGACCCTTATGCCGCACCAACATTCTCCTCGTTACAATGGCGCCATCACCAATATACAGGTCGACGTTGCTCAGTGCTTGTTTCTCATTAATTATCTTTACCAAGTCTGATACATAAAAAATATTTTTTTGCTCGGCAGTTATGCGGTAGCCCATGGCAGGGGCGCGTAATGAATGTTCGACCTTAAATGGTTCGATAATCATATTCCCAAAGCGGATTTTCTTACGATGGTTGCAGATAAAGCGTTGTTCTTCAGGAATAGGATAATGCTTAATGAGTTCCCAGGTTTCTTTGCTGGCAAATACTGGCCAAGGGCAGCCGTTTGCTAACCCACCAACGTGATCTGGATGTGCATGAGTAATGAAAATGGCCTGCGGCTTCGGTTTAATTTCATCAAGATGGCCCAGCCAATCTGAACCGCAATCAATTAAAATGCGAGTTCGTTCAGAAGATATAAGGGTCGAACTATGCCGATGATGGAGTTTGCTGCGCGCAATAATTCCACCGCGGGTGCCGAGAAATTTAATTTTCATTTCTGAGCCCATTAAAAAAGCCCGGCAGTTAGCCAGGCTTTTTTTGTTTGCAATATCAGACTGAGTTATTTCTTCTCAGGAACAGTACCAGCAACATTATTCTTTACAGCGTAATCCGATAATACTTTTGCAGCTTCTTTATATTTTTCAGCTTTCTCCGGATTCATCCTTTTAAATGAAGACTCTTCAGCCTTTAATTTGCAATAACATGCACAGCGCGATGCATTTTCTTTTCTTTCTTTGCCAATTAATGGCAATGCACTCTTTCCTGCTGAGCAAATAGGATCGCAAAAGCCGAATAGATCGCCTTCTGACGTCCAGCCTTTTTCTTTGGCCGTACGGGCTAGTGCATCTACTGATGTAGGACAGGTATCTGCAAATACATTGGCTGCGCCAACAGCTAATACAGCTGCAAGGGCAAATTTCATTGAATCGTTCATAGGGAACTCCTTTTTTGTTGTTGTTGGTTCTTGGGTGTACTTCAAATTACATCCTCAGTATGCAAAAAGGAGATCAGGGAAAGCAAGAGTTTTGTTGCTAGGCAGCAAAAAGGCCCGGCTTTTCGACCGGGCCTTTTTGAATTATGGAAATAATTTAATGCGTTGCGCGCTTTTATCCTTCGATCCTTCGAGGGGCCTCAGGAGTGAACCCTTCGACAGTCATTTGTGTATCGAAGGCCTTTAGGTCTGAGCTTGTCGAAGACTCAGGATGAGCGCGGTCGCTTGTGAGCCCATATTCTTGCACTAATAATAAGCCTTTTTCTGCTTACAGCCCAGCTAATAATAGGGCAACAACCGACATCAATTTAATTAATATGTTCAATGATGGACCTGAGGTATCTTTACAAGGATCGCCAACAGTATCACCGATGATTGCGGCCTTATGAGCTGGTGAGCCTTTGCCGCCCAAGTGGCCCGCTTCGATATATTTCTTTGCATTATCCCAAGCCCCGCCGCCGGTAGATAACATGAGAGCAAGCAATACGGAAACAAGGGTTGCGCCGACAAGCATGCCGCCGAGTGCAAGTTTACCTTGATCGCCAAAGCCATAGCGAACTGCTACTGGCAGGAAAACGGTAAGTAGACCAGGGACAATCATTTCTTTCAATGCTGCGCGTGTGCTAATAGCGATGCAACGTTCATAATCAGGTTGTCCTGTTCCTTGCATAAGGCCAGGAATTTCGCGGAACTGGCGAAGCACTTCCATTACCATTTTTAATGCGGCGGTGCCCACAGCTCGCATAGTCAAAGCAGAAATGATGAACGGTAATACGCCACCAATAAAGAGGCCGACCACTACAACTGGTGTTTTAAGATCCAGGGTCGCAATATTTGCCTTTTGGGCATAAGCCGAGAACATAGCGAGCGCAGTTAATAGGGCGGAGCCAATAGCAAAACCTTTGCCAATTGCTGCCGTAGTATTGCCAAGCGCATCCAATTTATCTGTTGTTTTACGTACTGAAGGATCAAGTTCGGCCATTTCGGCTATACCGCCGGCATTATCCGCAATTGGGCCATAGCCATCGATAGTCATAGTGGTGCCGACCGTTGCCAACATTGCCACTGCAGAAATTGCTACACCAAATAGCCCGCCACCATGGTTATAGGCTAGAAGTACAGCGATTGCTAAAAGCACTACCGGCCCAGCAACTGATTCCATACCAACTGATAAGCCATAAATAATGTTGGTTGCGGCGCCAGACTCAGACATCTCCGCAATCTTGCGAACGGGAGTTCCCGATGTGAAATATTCCGTAATCGTGCCAACGATAATCCCGCTAATGCAACCCATAAGCACGGCATAAAACAAATGAATATCTAAATTAAAAACATTTAAATACACCCAAGTGCCTACTGCCAGCAAACTAATAGACATGATATTTGCCAGGCGTAACTGTGCCGCCGGTGAAACGTTAATTACAAACGCAGCGCCAAGGGTAATAGCTGAGCTCAATAATCCGATAGCAGAAAGTACGATCGGAAAAACTGCGTATGAAGGGGTGTTGTAGTATGGATCCATGACGGCAATTAAAATTGCGGCAACCATAGCACCAATATACGATTCATAGATATCTGCGCCCATTCCTGCCGTATCGCCTACACAATCGCCAACGTTATCTGCGATAACAGCAGGGTTGCGTGGGTCATCTTCAGGCAATCCAAGATCGATCTTGCCAGCTAAGTCTGCCCCTACGTCTGCCGCCTTGGTATAAATACCGCCGCCGACGCGTGCAAAAAAAGCAATGAGTGACGCGCCGATGCTGAAGCAAATAAGTGCATTTTCAAAATCATTTTTATCAAGTTTTCCGTACAGTAAATAAAAAACTGAACCAAGACCAATTAGCCCAAAGCTCGCCACGGCAAAGCCCATAACGCCACCGCCGGCTAGAGCTATGAGAAAAGCTGATCTCTCACCTTCTTTTTGCGCAGCCAATGTAGTGCGAACGTTCGCGCGCGTTGCTGCATCCATTCCTATGTATCCTGCAGACAACGATATAAAGGCACCGAATAAAAACAGACCGGCATATAATAGGCCCAATACTAAATATAAGATCATGGCTACCACTAAGGTAACCGCACAAATAACCGAATATTCTTCGCGGATAAACGTCATCGCGCCTAGGCGTATGGCACTTGCGATGGCGCCTGCTCTGGCATGATCAACAGTGATTCTGCTTATTCGTATCAATAAATAAAACATGAGTACAAGGCCTAATGCGGCTGAGCCCATAATGAGAAGTTGGTCGAATGAGAACATGTTTTTTGCTCCTAGTAGAACGTCTTTAAAATTTTCTTACGGGTTAGTTTGTCAATTTTCCCGTTCGTATCCTTCGATACATTTTGCTACGCAAAACACTCAGGACGAACGGATCGTTAGTTTTTTTATTGAGCTTGGAACATTGAAGTATCCATTAAACCCTAGCTAGTCAATTTTTTTACTAATTCGGTGAGTAGTTTTGGATTTCCTTTGCCCTGAGTTGCTTTCATTGCTTGGCCGACAAAGAAGCCCATCATGCGCTCTTTGCCTGACTTTAATTCAGCAACTTCATTAGGATGCTTATCGATGAGATCCTTAACAATTTTTTCGAGTTCGTCGGACGAACCGATTTGCTCTAGGCCTTTAGATTTGACCACTGCTGCTGGATCTTCACCGGTTTGAGCAACTTCTTCAAATACAGTTTTTGCTGCATGATTGTTGATGGTTCCCTGTTCGAGCATGTTGATGATAGTAACCAATTTTTCTGGTGTTACCTTAAAATCGGCCGGAGTTATGCTTTTCTCGTTAAGATAACTGAGTACGTCACGCAGAATCCAATTTACAACTTGCTTGCTACTGTTTAATGCATGTGCTTTTTCATAGTACGATGCAAGTAGACGATCGTTAACTAAGATGTCTGCTTCGTATGCCGTTACTCCGTCGCTTATATACCGCGCGCGTTTTGCATCTGGCAATTCAGGCATCGCTGCCTTGATACGCTTGATGGTTTCATCATCGATATCAATCGGCGGAAGATCAGGATCGGTGAAGTAGCGGTAATCGGCTGCCTCTTCTTTGGTACGCATCACATAGGTTTTTTTCTCTTTACTATCCCATAGGCGTGTTTCTTGTTTAATCACACCACCTGTTTCAAGTGTCTCTATTTGCCGTTCAATTTCGTGTTCGATGGCGTCGCTTATAAATTTAAATGAGTTGATATTTTTTAATTCAACCTTGGTGCCAAGCTTTTCAGCCCCTTTTTTGCGCACCGATATATTTGTATCTGCACGGAATGCACCTTCTTCCATATTGCCAGAACTGATATCTAAATACGTCACAATATTGTGCAACGTTTTTAAATAGGTACGGGCTTCATATGTGCTAGACATATCTGGATAGGTCACCATTTCTAATAGTGGTGTGCCGGCGCGATTGAGGTCGACAAAGCTTTCGTAATCGCTGGCATGAATATTTTTACCAGCATCTTCTTCCATATGAATGCGTAGCAGGCGAATATTTTTAGTTGAACCATCTTCTCGTGTAATAGGGATATGCCCTTCTAAACATATCGGATGGTATTGTTGAGTGATTTGGTATCCCTTTGGCAGATCAGGATAGAAGTAGTGTTTGCGATCAAATTCGTTGTGTTTATTTATTTTGCAGTTGGTTGCTAAGCCGGCAAGGATTGCATAGTCGCGCACTTGCTTATTAAACACGGGAAGCACACCTGGCTGACCGGTGCATACTTCACAGATGTTGCTATTCGGCTCTTTTGTTATTTCGTTATGGCAGCTACAGAAAATTTTTGTTTTCGTTGTGAGCTGCACGTGTACTTCGATACCGATGGTAAGTTCGTACTCTGGGTAATTGTCTAAAACTGAAGCCATAAAATTCTCAAATATATTTACCTGGGACTACCGACTTTCAATCTTAAATTGATCGATCTCAAGAGTCTCATCACTTCCCAAGGTAATTTTTCGATTAAATTCTTTTTCCAGGGTCAAAATCGCGTCGTATTCGGTGCCCGTTATATGATCAAATATTGCAGGATGCACCGAGAACATTAGTTCTGCGTGCCGTTGCCGACTATTTCTCAGGGCATCATCCAGTTTTTGTAATAACGCAAATGATTCGGATTGGATCGATTTAATAAATCCAGAGCCTTGGCAGCATGAGCAATCATCAGTTAATTGCTGCACTAAAGTTTTTCCTGAGCGTTTGCGGGTCATTTGAACCAGGCCAAACTCAGAAACTTTAAGTACTACAGATTGGAATTTATCACGCTCTTTTAAAATCTTCTCAAAATGGCGATACAGCTTCTGTCGGTTGGCGCCAGTAGCCATATCGATAAAGTCGATGACGATTAGACCACCAATGTTACGTAGGCGAAGTTGCCGTGCAACCTCTTCTGCGGCTTCAAGGTTGGTTTTTAGGATCGTCTCTTCCATGTTAGAACGACCAGTGAACCGTCCTGTATTTACATCGACTACGGTCATCGCTTCGGTAGCTTCTATAACCAAAGAACCGCCAGAGCGTAAATGTACTTTCTTTTGCAGTGCCCGTTCAATTTGTTTTTCAATATCGTAACGATCAAATAGTGAAGGATTGCCTTCGTATAAGCGAACCTTATGGGTATATTCTGGGGCAATGCTTTTTACAAATCTATAGATGCGCTGTTGTAACTGTTTTGAATCAGTAATTATTGCTTCAATATCATCATCTAGATTGTCGCGCACTGCAGCAAGAGATAAATCTAGATCTTCATAAATCTTTTCTTTTGGCTTTGCCTTCGCAAATTTCTTTACAATTGAGCGCCAGGTATGTACCAGAAATGCAATATCTTGGCCAAGCGCTGCTTCAGGAGCATTTTCGCATGAAGTTCGAATAATTGCGCCCATACCTTTTGGCAGTCTGCGTGTAAGGATGTCGCGCAAGCGGTTGCGCTCTTCTCGAGATTCGATTTTTTTGGAAATGCCAATGCGAGGAATGTTTGGCATGAGAACTATGAAACGGCCAGGCAAAGTGAAGCAGGTGGTTAGCTTTGCACCTTTTTCATAGATTGGTTCTTTGGAAACTTGAACCAGAATTGGCTCGCCTTCGCGTAGAATTTTGCTTATTTCGGGCCGCTCGCGACGTTGCGGAGGTCTGCTTGGTGCCGGTTCGCCTTCGATATCGCTATCATGGCCAAGCCCCATTTTTTCAGCTGCCATTTCGCGATCAATTTCGGAGATATGCAGAAAGCCTGCTTTTTCTTGCCCAAAATCAACGAAGGCAGTTTGAATACCCGGTAATACTGAGGCGATGATGCCTTTAAAAAACATGCGCTCTAAATGTTCATGCACCCGCGGTGCAAAGTAAATATTTTGGAGCTCATTATTCTCCAGAACAATCGCCACGCGCGTTTGCCATGGAGCGTCATTAATCAGAATTTTTTTCATGTATATTTCGAAATCTTTCTTGGTCACCCAGATTTGCTTTCGAGCTTCTTGTACACAATGGGAAAGCGCTCTGGATAACATTCCCTCCTTTTTATCCGACTAAGCTTATTGCTAGCAGAAAGGTCATTTCTGGTAACGGCTTGGCGGATTGGTAAAAATTAAACAGTGCAAAATATAGCGTATTGCAAAAAATTGTGATAGTTTTTGGACCCACGTCATATTTCCTTAACAGCGAGGATTAAAAAAAATGAAAAAAGTACTAGGCATAATGCTATTTGTGCTTGCTTTAGCCCCAGCATGTGGCAAAAAGAAGGTTGTTCGTTCATCGAATGATAAGTCTATGAATATTCCACTAGCATCAAATGGGGAACGCCGTAGCTTCTTCGATGATGAGGTAGGAGCATTTGTATTAGAGGATGATGCACAAGCCCAAGATCAAAATCAGCAAGCTTCATGGGTAGCCCAGGCCGATACCAAGCAGTTTAAGCCTGTCTACTTCGATTTCGATAAATACGCCATCCGTAACGACCAACAGTCGCAAGTTGAGGCAGATGCCCAAGAAGCACTTAAGGTCGCAAAAAATCAGCAAAAAGAAGTTGTCATTGAAGGACACGCTTGCCATTCGGCTGGATCAAAAGCGTATAACCTAATTCTTTCAGAGCACCGTGCGCAAATGGTTGCAAAACGACTCGAAGAAGAAGGGGTGCCAGCTGAGAATATGAAGGTGGTCGGTCGTGGTACCGAAATGCCGGTTGTACTCGGCGGCTCACGTGAAGAGCAATGGCCAAACCGACGCGTAGAAGTTTTCCCTCTATCCTAAGGTAGGGCATAAAAAATCAAGGGACTCTGATCATTCAGGGTCCCTTTTTTAATGTGAAATATTTATGATTACAAAGCTAACTGGCAAAGTTATCGAACTTCAAGACCAATCACTAACACTTGTGGTTAGCGGTTTTGGCTTCGCCGTTGTCGTTCCCCAAGTCACCATGTTTGCACCGGGAACTGATGCAGATTTACATATATATATGCATTGGTCAGCCGAGCAAGGCCCAAGCTTGTATGGCTTTAAATCTGCTGCTGAAAAAAAGTTATTTTTGACATTGATTGATTGCCAAGGCATTGGCCCGAAGGTTGCCATGGCATTATTGGGCAAGTTGGGCGCGCAAGCCATTGTGGAGGCGGCATCACAGAATAATCTTAAGCAGCTGAGCAGTGTATCGGGCGTTGGGCCTAAGAAGGCGGAACAATTGCTCTTATTTCTTCGTGATAAAGTCACTGGATTGCTTGAGGATGGCCTGGAATTCGGGGGTAGTAGCCTTACTAATTGGCATGAGGTTTCAGCCGTGCTGACCAAGCTTAATTATTCACGAACTGAAATTGCTCAGGCGATGCAGCATCTCACTGCCCAGTTTGCTGGCAAGCCGGTCGGAGTCGATGAGCTTTTACGTTATGCCTTAGGCTATATGACCCAAGGGCGCTGATGCGCATTTGACAGCGAATCCCATTTTGTTACTATTCGGTTCACAGAAATGAAATGCATTATGGCTTGAGTTTTGGGTGTAAAAGGTCCAGACTTAGCTATGTATGGACGACGAATAGTCGTTAATTTGATTCACATCTATGAAACGATGCGGGAATAGCTCAATTGGTAGAGCGTTGCCTTGCCAAGGCAAAGGTCGCGGGTTCAAGTCCCGTTTCCCGCTCCATTTTTAGTCCGTGGTCACAGGGCAGATCACTGATATTCTTGTTTTACCTATTTATTTACGTGATTTAGCATGCGCCCTATGAGGTATTAGTAACCAATGAGATCTGTAATTCAAGAAGCGGCAACGATTGCTCAAGCAGTTGAGCTTGGCTGGATTAAAGCCGGGAAACCAAAAGATTTCGCCGTTAAGGTTTTTGAAGAGCCGCAAACAAAATTCTTTGGCTTTGTAACGGTTAAAAAAGCAAAAATTGGTATTTTCATTGAAGACCGCCCACAGCAACAGCGTGGTGGCGATCAGCGACAACGTAAACACATCCCACATCGCCGGCGTCCTCAGATGGGTGGCGGTGGCCAGCATAACGTTCGCCAAATCCCGAATGCTAATACAGGACCAACACATCCTGAAACTCAGCGAAAACCTGGCGAGAAACAACATCCTCATCAACCACACGAGGATCATGATCATCACGATGGGCATGATCACGACCATGATGAAAACGAATAAGATTAATCGGGAGGTTTACTTATTTTCACTCATCAGGACGAATCAACTATTATTGCGCAATGCACCCCAAGCGGGCATGGCGCAATTGCACTCATTCGGATAACAGGGCTCGATGCTTTGAGCATTGTTTCCCCGATAGCTAGAGTAAAGGCTGGCAACCTTGTAGATCTGCCGTCACACACTATTCACAGCGGCTATGTGATCGACCAAAAACATGAGATTGTTGATCACGTTATGTTTTTGGTTATGCATGCGCCACGTACCTTTACTGGCCAGCATACGGTTGAGATCACTTGTCACAATAATCAATTTATTATTGAACGCATTATCGAATTGGCTATTGCCTATGGCGCGCGTCATGCGCAAGAGGGTGAATTTACTCGTCGCGCATTTTTGAACAAAAAAATAGATCTTGTCCAAGCCGAAGCAATTAACGAATTAATTTGTGCGAATAATCAGTTGGCACTGAAAAAATCACTAGCCCAACTGCAGGGCAGCTTTTCACATTTTGTAATAGATTTAGAAGAAAAGTTATTGAAGGTGTTGGCATTTTCAGAAGCCAGTTTCGAATTTTTGGATGATGAGATTACGTTTGCAGATCAGATCCGTGAACAACTTGATCATATTATCAATGAAGTTGCTGAAGCTAAAAAATCGTACAATCAGCAACAGCAGATTCGTCAAGGATTTCGCGTTGCCATTATTGGTTCGGTAAATGCCGGCAAATCATCGCTCTTTAATGCTTTGCTGAATCGCAGCCGCGCTATTGTTACGCCTATTCCTGGTACAACCCGCGATGTTCTTGAGGCTGGCATGTATGTTGGCGGCAATTATTGGACGCTTGTCGATACTGCTGGTTTGCGTCGCACGCACGATATTATTGAACAAGAAGGTATTAAACGAGCACATGATGAAGCGCATAGCGCTGATGTTATTTTGCTGACGTTTGATAGTTCGCAAACAATGAGTATTGAGGAAACCAACGTTTACCAAGAGCTGCTTGAGAACTATCGCAACAAAATTATTGCTGTCGCAAATAAAGCAGATCTTGATTCAATTCCTACTGAGATGGACCTAACCCCGCTCATCCTGAGTTTATCGAAGGATCAAAGCGGAAATACGGATTTTGCTAAAAATTTTAATAATAATATTTGTTCCGTTTCATCAGTCACGCGCGCAGGCATAGACCAACTACAACATGCAATCGAACAGAAAATTGCTCAAATCTTGGCAGCCGCCGATTCACCATTCATGTTAAATAAGCGCCAATATCATTTGCTGTCTGAGGTAGAAAAACGTTTGCAGCATATTCGTTCTATGATTGTCGGCGATATTGCATACGAATTACTATCTTACGAACTCAAGGAAGCACTTTCTATGCTCAGCGAATTGACCGGCAAATCGGTTAGTGAGCAGGCGATGGATCAAGTGTTTAGATCGTTCTGCGTCGGAAAATAATCAGATTGCTGCGTGAGTTTGTACGGTTAGCGGCTTCAATATTTCTTGCTCAGACAATCGTTCTTTATTGCCTACACTATGATGAGCATGCGCTGCAAATCCAAGTTCAACAAGCATATCAACAAAATCCATCGGTCTAATACCGACCTCTGCAGCTTGGTGAAATAACACGGTTGCAGGCGTCATACCTGGCAGGGTATTAAATTCCAAAATAACAACCCGTTCAGAACCGGTAGGGCTTTGTTCAGCCGACTGATAAAAACAATCGATACGCGCATAACCATGGCAGCCCACAGTGCGGTAAGCATCTGCAATAATCGTTTGTACCAAGGCCAAGGCATCAGCTGGCAACGGAGCCGGCGTTTGATTTTCGCCAGCACCCGGTAAAAATTTTTCTTCAATTGATAGAATGCCCGCTGCAGCGACTGCCTGACTTGGTGGAAGCGCAATAGGCTGATCATTGCCAATAACGCCAACAGTTAATTCCATGCCGGTTACAAATTCTTCGACAAAGGCATGTGCTTTGCCGGCGGCAAATATTGCATCTATTGCTTTGATGAGTTGTTCATCATTCGTTGCTTTGGAGACCATGACGCTGCAACCATCATCGTGTGGTTTAATGACCAGGGGGTATGAAGAGGCCATTTTCGCGCTACGATCCTTCGATAAACTCAGGATGAGCGCGTCATTGTCCACTGTGTTAAAAAAGGTATGGGTATTTTGAACAACGTGCTCTTTACCCACTAGCCACTCATCGCGTGAGACAAGCACATGTTTTGGAACATCGAACCCTTGTGAGCGCAAGAAGCAATTTGCCTTATATTTATCCATGCATAATGCACTGGCGAATACCGATGAGCCATTGTATGGCAAGCCCAGCATTTCGAGTGCGCCTTGTATTGAGCCATTTTCGCCAATGCCGCCGTGTAGGGCAATGAATACAAAGTCAGCGATCGAGGGTAGATCTGAGAGATTAATGCGCATGGCATCAGTGAGATGATCTGTGATTTCTTTGGTGGAATTATGAACCAAAATTCGCTCATTGATTCGGTAGAATTTCCGTTCGCCAGACACGAATACTGGTATCACATTGTATTTTGAGGGCGACAATTTATAAACGATGTTGCGCCCAGATTCGAGAGAGATTTCTCGTTCGTTAGAGTCGCCACCCAGAAGTACTGCAATATTAATTATATGCTGCATTCGCCAACTCCGTATCAATTAAATGGTTAATTACTTTTGCATGAGACATGCCAGCTTCTGCTGCTTGTCTGAAAATAAAACTTGCCGGGCCCATACCGGTGAGGGTATTTGGATCAATGATAACCACTCGTTTATCTGGTGTTAAAAAGCCATCGATGCGGGCCATATTGCTAAACTCAAGTAATTTCATGACACGCAAACAAACATCTTGAATGAGCTTAGTATCTTCTACGCTACATCGAGCCGGCGTATATTTCATGGCTCGGCCGGGCATATATTTTTGCTCGTAGGTATAGAATTCCGATCCCGCTTCGCAAACCACTTCGGTTGGCGGTAATAATAACGGTGTGCCATCCTGGTTGGTCAAAATAATGCAGGTGAATTCCATGCCTTCAACTTTTTCTTCGATAAGCACACTTTGTTGCATACCAGCATTTATATTGCACGCTGTGATCAAAGCCGGTAATAGATCTTCTTCCTTTTTCACCACACTCATGCCTAGGCTTGAACCTTCCTTATGTGGCTTGATTATTAGGGGGAATATTGGCGGTTTTTCATTCGAGTCATTTTCGCGCTTTGATCCTTTTGCCCCAAACTCACCCTGGAAGGGAACCCGAGTTTCGGGGACCCCAAATTCGATAAACTCAGGATGAGCGCGGCGTGTGTCTTCTGTAATTTTGGTGTTTTCGTAGAGAGATCCGCTCGTCCTGAGCCTGTCGAAGGATACGAGTGGCGCAAACTGCACAAACAAGTTGTGGACTTGCATTGGATTTTTCGTCAGTGCTTGTATCTCATGTGGCGTCAACACAACTCCCCGAGGCACATCAATGCCATTTGCACTCAGAATCTGTTTCTGAACCGTTTTATCCATACCAATGGCGCTACCCAACAATTTGGCACCTAAGTAGGGTAGATTAAGCAGTTCCAACATTCCTTGTAACGTACCATCTTCGGCATACCGACCATGCATAGCGATATATACAAAATCAATTAAGTTCGGTAGTTCGTCCCACAGAACTGCCTTTGCGTCAGTTACAAGCCGTTGCTCAAAATCACTAATCTTGCCCCGGGATAAGAAGCGCCAGGGGAGAATATATAGTTTGCCATTACTTTGCTGGAATATAGGAATAATTTCGTATTTTGAACTATCAAGATGATCACATATCGTCCGGCCTGAGTTGAACGAGACTTCTCGTTCGATTGACTTGCCGCCCATCAGAACGCCGACTCGGAGGTGTGTTGTAGTTTTATGCATATGCGTGCCGCTATTAACGTGATACAATTTTTTAATGATACGAGAAGTATAGACGTTTTTATTACGCGTCAAAATTTTAAATCAATTCCTTCGTCCTGAGTGATTTTCGAAATTTGTTCTTTGCCCCTCGATACATTTTGCTACGCAAAACACTCGGGGTGAGCGGGTCAGGTTGATGCGAAAATAGTATCGAAGGATGCGAACAGGTCATTTTAAAGGATATCGATGGTCAAGAGCACACATAATTTAGTTTGGATCGATTGTGAGATGACAGGACTCAATTTCGATACCGATACCATACTCGAAATCGCGGTTGTTATTACCGATGGTCATCTCAATGTTATTGCCGAGGGGCCATCATTGGTAATTCACCAACCGGATGCCGTGCTTGAAAAGATGGGTGACTGGTGCCAAAAGCAGCACCGCAAATCCCATTTGTATGAAGACGTTCAGCAGTCGACGGTCACTATGGCACAGGCGGAGCAACAGGTTTTAGAGTTTATTGAACACTATGTGCCACCCAGAACATCGCCTATGTGCGGCAGTTCGGTTTGGAATGATCGTATTTTTATTATGAAGCATATGCCGCGAGTGACTGATTATTTACATTATCGCTGCTTGGATATAGCTGCGATTAAGGAATTAGTTTTGCGCTGGTATGGCTTTTCATTGAGTGCTCAAACTACAACTGGCAAACAAGAACTCCACCGGGCATTGCCGGATATTTATGACTCAATAAAAGAGCTGCAATTGTATAAGGACCGGTTCTTCGTGCCGACGACGACAGTCGAGGAGTAATTATCGCAGCCGCTGAATCTGTACCTTCGCATCCTCACCCAATGGCGCCCCCAGTTTTGCATAGGCGCTGAGTACAAGATACCGGAATCGGTCTTTCAGCGTAGTGGTTATTTTTTGTTGCACGATAGCCCGATTCGGGTCATTGGTTTTTTCTAAAACGAGTAAGGCAAAATAGTGCGGGGCAGGAAAGCTATTGAGCTGTTGCCGGTCAGAAAATTTATATTTCCGCTTATTGTAGCTAACCACTAGGTAATCAAGTCGAATATCAGGTTTAAGCAGTTCAAAGCAGCCGCGGGCGCTCATGGGTATATAGGTCGTTTGAGTTCGTTCGCCTTTGCCCCGAACAGTAACCTCGACCTCTTGGTCGGTTTTGTTTAGTACAATAATCGGACTTAATTGGTCACAATTTGGAGCTTGCACAGTTAAGGCTCGATTGATGAAATAACCGGCGAAGGCCAAAACGCCAATTGCCGCGGTAATGAAGAGGATTACGAATATGCCACGTAATATATTTTTATGCTCCATAGAACTTTCTCCAAATTTTAATTAACATTCTTGACCCGGTCGTTCTGTTGGCTTATTCGCCTTCGCGCTCTGATCCTTATAAACTCAGGATGTGCGTTCGTGCTAATTAGGATAATAAACGACTGAAAAATCTTAGTCCGAGCGATACCAACGGACCTAGTCTTACTAAGTATATGGCATTTATACATGGGTCAGGAATATTTATGCAACGGCAGGGTCAAAAACCGAATACGGGCACCATTCTCCGCGTAAGTGGTACCATCATCGACGTTCAATTCCATCGCGAATCGGCGCCAGAGATTTGGAATGAACTCACTATCGAAATACCACATAATAGTGCAACAATAACTGCCACCCTCGAGGTGGAGCAACAGCTTGGCGATGGCATAGTTCGCTGCATTGCCCTGGACAATGTGTTTGGTATTAGAAGGGGCCTTACCGTAATTGATACTGGTTCGCCCATCAAAGTTCCCGTTGGCCCGCAAACACTTGGGCGCATGTTCGATGTGGTTGGTTCTACCATTGATGGTAAAGGAGAAGTAAAAACTAATGAGCGCTGGTCAATTCATCGCGAACCGCCGGCCTTTATTGAACAAAAGATCGAAGCGGAAGTACAAGAAACAGGTATTAAAGCAATTGATCTTATGTGCCCCTACATTAAAGGATCAAAGATTGGTCTTTTTGGTGGTGCTGGAGTGGGCAAAACTGTTTTAGTTACCGAGCTTATTCGCAATATTGCCATCGAGCATGGCGGGGTTTCGGTCTTCACTGGTATCGGCGAACGGACGCGCGAGGGTAATGAACTTTGGTTGGAAATGAAACAAACAGGCGTGCTTGAAAAGGCCGTCTTGGTTTTTGGCCAAATGGGTGAGATGCCCGGTGCACGGTTACGAGTTGGTTTGACTGGTTTGACCATGGCTGAATATTTCCGTGATCATGAAAAAAAAGATGTCTTATTATTCGTTGATAATATTTTTCGCCTGGTTCAAGCCGGTGCCGAAGTGTCGGCTCTTTTAGGCCGCATGCCTTCAGCTGTAGGTTATCAACCAACGCTCGCATCAGAAATGGGTGCATTTCAAGAACGCATCGCCAATACGTTAAATGGGGCCATCACTTCCATACAAGCCGTATATGTTCCCGCAGATGATATTACTGATCCCGCGCCTGCTACTACCTTCATGCATTTAGATGCAAGCACGGTACTTTCTCGAAAAATGGTAGAGCTTGGCTTATATCCAGCAATTGATCCTCTCGAATCCAATTCAAAAGGGTTGAGTGTATCCGTGGTTGGCGAGCAGCATTACCGGGTGGCTCGAGCTGTGCAAGGTATGCTACAAAAATATAAAGAACTGCAGGATATTATTGCCATTCTTGGTATGGATGAACTATCTGAAGAAGATAAAACTACGGTCAAACGGGCAAAGAAAATTCAAAAATTCCTCACGCAACCATTATTTACTGCCGAGGCTTTCACGGGCATGACCGGCCGATATATTCCTCGCGAGAAAACAGTCGAAGACGTTGGCCGCATTGTGCAGGGTGATTTTGACCAGCTGCCGGAACAGGCTTTTTATATGGTTGGAACGATCGAAGAAGCGCAGCAAAAAGCTAAAACGTTGTAACGTATTCATAAGATTGTAATTAGTTTTAGGAATTGCTATATCTCAATAGGATACCATTTCACCCATCTAATTAAGGAGATCGTAATGAATGTACACGTCCAACAGTCACTTTTACCTAAAATAAAAGCCATTAGTTTAGGAATTTTTGCTGCCGTATCACTATCAGCAGTAACTCCATGTTGCCCCCCAACAGCTTGTCCAAGGGTCGACATCGAACTATGCCCTGCTTCATTTTGCATAAAAGAAGAAGTTGTTCGTGCAGCGGCCGGCCTCGGTTGCGGTCGCATCATTACTCAATGCGATTTGCCGTTAGTGATTACTTGTCCGGGTAAATATTCAGTAGCACAAGATTTATATTGGAAACCAACTGGCCCGGGTCAGGCAGCGATTACAGTGGATGCCAATGATGTAATTATCGAGTTCAATAATCGCAAACTACAGCAAACTGACCCAACGCAGGGCCAGTGTATCGGTGTTCTGATAAACCCAAATCTTACCAATATTCGTTTGCTAAACGGTACTATCGAGAATGTTTCCATGTGGGGAATTGAGGCTTTGAGCGGCGATCATGAATTATTATTCGATAGCATGAATACATTTTCATGCGGCTATAATGGTAATGATCCGAGCGTGCAAAGTTCAGGTGGAATGACATTACTTGATCCTGCAAGCTTTTTTATCGCCTTTGGTATACCAACAACACTGACACCCAACGTTCTATATGATGTGGAAGTAAGAAATTGTAATTTCAACGACAGCTTTTCTAATCTTACAACCGGTGGATACGAAGGAGCCTCAGGATTTCAGGCTTTTGGGGTCCAACAGCTAGTCATACAAGATAGCAATTTCAATAGCAACATTACTACGGGCGATCTAAGTATTTCGCCAGATGTGCATGGTTTAATTACCATAGCTGTTCAGGGGTTGCTCATTGAGCGATCTTCTTTTAATGGGAATATTGGTTTTGGAAATGCAAGCAATACACCTATTTTCATATTTGCATGTTCTGAGGTGCAGATTATTGATTGTCAGGTTCTTGATAATATACTTTCGGCCCGAAATTCTTTGATGTCAGGTATCGCAATTTTTGCAAATGATATTGTTTTAAAAAATTGCCTAGTTCAAAATGCCAGCATTAATGCTCCGGGAGGTGAAGCCGTTGGAATAGAGCTATTTAATTGCAATAATGCTGTAGTTGAAGGTTGCGTAGTTCAAAATATTTCCAATATCAATAATGGAAACGATACATATGGATTTGATGTATTCGGTAGCAATATTTTGTTTAAAGATTGTATAGCACAAAATCTTACGCACTCAGGAGTAAACAGCGTTGTCGCTGGTTTTGAAGCTGAAAGTGCATTCGGCATTCCAGCAAAACAAATTATATTTAGTAATTGTCAGGCTCAGAGCATTTCTAATCTTTCAACCTTTACTACCAATTTTGTGAGCTACGCAGCAGGTTTTCAAACGAGATTGTTTTCACGCAGTGCTCCTGTGAATAGCAATATAATTTTTGATTCTTGTATTGCCCAAAATGTTATATTTCCAGCATTTCCTGAGCTGGGGATTGGTTTTGAAGCGAATACCACAACTAATTTAGAAATAGTCAATTGCACAAGCATTGGCAATGGCGTGGGGTATTCTCTTGATGTTGGCGTTACAGGCACTCCTGTAACAGTCAGTAGTGTCGCAAATAATAAAGCACTAAATAATACTGTTTATGGATTTAATGATCAGTCTACCATCGGAAATAATGTCTTATATGGCAACTATGCATATAACCCGGGCTCTACCGGTGGAAACTATAATGGTAATGATGCCGGTGAATTTGGTCTACATTTAGGCACACCAATTAGAACATGGTCGTTTATTGCCGGTCAACAACCGGATGCAACGACCGATGCTGGCAATCCAGTGTCTAATCTAGATAACATCAACGTCGTTTAAAATAATTTCTGTTATTTTTAGAAGAGCAGGCCTGGTTTAAACAAACTAGGCCTGCTTTATTGAATTTTCTTTTTAATCACTCTGGCTAAATCGCGCTCATCCTGAGTTCATCGAAGGGTCAAAGCGCGAATAAAATGAATCCTATTAAAGAATGCCCAAGTATCCAAAAAAAATGGCAGCACAAAAAATTTGTTGCAGTAGCCGATTTTCACCATTAGAAAATGATGTCTTGTACTTCTTTTTAAGAATTGCTATATCTCAATAGGATATCATTTCACCCATCTAATTAAGGAGATCGTAATGAATGTGCATCCAACTCAATCATTTATAACCAAAATTAAGGCGGCCAGCCTAGGAATTTTTGCTGCCGTATCACTATCAGCAGCAACTCCATGTTGCCCCCCAATAGCTTGTCCAAGAGTCGACATCGAACTATGTCCTGCTTCATTTTGCGTAAAAGAAGAAATTGTTCGTGCTGCGGCCGGCCTCGGCTGCGGACGCATTATTACCCAATGTGATTTGCCATTAGTGATTACTTGCCCTGGTAAATATTCAGTAGCACAAGATTTAAATTGGGCACCATCAGGTGCTGGCCAAGCTGGAATTACAGTCGCCGCTAATGATGTAGTCATTGAATTCAATGGCCGGACTTATAAACAAACAGATTCAACACAAGCAAATTGTATTGGTGTGCTTATCAATCCAAATCTTTTTAATGTTCAATTGTTGAACGGTACGATTGAAAATATATCTATGTGGGGTGTAGTAGCGCTAGGTGGTTGTCAAGAACTACTTTTTGATAGTATCAACACCTTGTCATGCGGCTATAATGGAATTGATCAGTTTGCACCTGGGTCTTCTGGCGGTCTTGGCATTTTTAATCAAAATATTGCTGGTCAAACAACAAATCCTGTTATTGATGTGGTCATCAGAAACTGCAATATAAATAATAATTATTCCCCCTTAACTGTCTCAACCTATACAGGGCTTAGACCATGCGCAATTTATGGCGGACAACAGGTTCTAATCCAAAATAGCAACTTCAATTCTAATAGCTCAAATTGCAGACCACGTGGTGCTGGTGTCTATGTTTTGGATGCCACTCATTTTCAGGGACTAACAATTGAAAATTGTAATTTCAATCAAAATCTTGGATTTGGCAATGCAGGTCTGGAAGCGATCAATCTGAGTAGTGGCAACAGCCTTAAAATTAGTGGGTGCCAATTTTTAGATGGAAATGCTTTTGGAGGTGATGGTGTAGCGACATTGTTCGCCACGACAGTAACAAATGCACTCATTGAAAACTGCCTTTTCCAAAACTGGGTAACAGCGCCTTCAGCTTTCCCTGGAGGAGCCGTCGGATTGTTCAGCCAGTTTTCTAACGAATTTGTAATAAAAAATTGTACAATTCAAAACTATAATGGCACAACTACGCTAGAAGGAGCCGTAGGATTCCTTATTAAGAATGCCAATGACTTTTATTTTGAAGATTGCCAGGTTCAGGATCTTGTGGGCTCTGGTGATACTGCAGGTGTCCAAGGCTGGGATATTCAAGATGCTAGGGGTGTACAAGGATCTTCACGCGTAACACTTAGGAATTGCCTGGCGCAGAATATTGCAAATGGTTCAACGGTCTTTGATCCCGAATTCAGTATTTCAGCAGGCTTTTCAGCAGAACTTTTTGATAATGCAGCGGCGATCAACTCAAATATCGTTTTCGATAACTGCATTGCACAAGATGTGTCATTCACGGGCTCTCCAAGCCTTGCGCGCGGATTTGATATTAGGGGCACCAATGGAGCCTTGGTTACTGATTGTATAAGTATGGGCAATGTTATCGGATTTGCTCTTGATAATACTGTTGGCCTAGGCCCAAATCCAATTGCTGCAAGCCATGTGACTATCAAGGATTGCTTCGCCCTTAATAATACTGGCGTAGGGTTTCTAGATAATTCTACTAATGGGAATAACGTCTTGTATGGTAACTATGCCTATAACCCAGGCTCTACTGGTGGAAACTATAGTGGCAATGATGCCGGTGAATTTGGTCTGCATTTAGGCACACCAATTAGAACATGGTCGTTTATTGCTGGTCAACAACCAGATCCAACGACCGATGCTGGCAATCCAGTATCTAGCCTAGATAACATCAACGTTGTTTAAAATAATTTAGGTTATTTTTTAGCAGAGTAGGCCTGGTTTAAACAACCAGGCCTTTCTTTTATAGTGGCAATTTTTGCAGCAGATTTGCATTAAACTTCTTGGCGCGCTGTTCCATTTCCTTCAAGCTCAACAAACCTTCTTTAGTATCCATATGAGAAATGACCGATGTTGCATTCGCGATGCCGTAGCGAATGGCTTGTTCTACCCTTCGACCGGGCTCAGGATGAGCGGAATTCATGAAATAACATCCAACGAAGGCAGAGCCAAAGGCATCGCCAGCTCCCACAGTATTAATAACTTTTACGTTTGCACTTGGATGGAAATAGATCGTATCTTGTGTGGCTGCGTAAACCCCTTCTGCGCCATTAGTAACAACTACCACTTTGGGGCCAAGACGAAGAACTGCTTGGAAAAAATGATCAAGTTGGAACCATAAATCTTCGACATTAATGGAGTCGCTAAGCAATGATGGTAACGGGTTACTAGTTTTTAATCGCCGCTTAGATCCTTCGATAAACTCAGGATGAGCGGCTTTACCCTTAGCTTTTTTAGTGTTTGCTTCCAAAGTTTTTGCTTGCGCTAAAGAAAGCATAAACATTTTGGCTTCGGCGCTATTCATAATTAACACGTCAACATATTTCAGCGATTCACGCAATATTGGCGCACCGGCAACTAATTGGCTGCCGCCCGGATTTGTAGCAATAGGAACGTTGTGCTTATGCGCATGTTGGACAATGGGTAAAAGGAGTTGTGAAGAGTCGCCACTTAATGAAGTGATATATAACAAATCTGATTTATCAATTTGATCAAAGGGCACTTCCTTTAAAGACATTTGTGTATTAATGCCTCGCATGGCCATTATGACGCGATCACGTTCAAGTGAGGGGATGATGAAAGAAATTCCGGTTTGTCCGCCCTTGGTACAATCTAGGTGTTTTATAGAAACACCTTCTTTTTTTAATTGATTCAGCACAAATTGGCCTGCGGCATCGTCGCCAATTTTGATGAAGGTGGAAGTATCGAAGTCCATACGATTAAACGAAATGGCGGTGTTTACAGCACCGCCACCCGATGAGTATAAGACATCTTGTACTTCTATTTTGGCTCCCTCTTGAAGCAGGAGATAAGATTGCGTTCCTTTGGCAGTTTGCAAGCGCATTGTTTCCGCGTTTGCGTAGCGGATATAAATGTCTTGTGTTGCGCCGCCGATGGTTAAAACTTTTTTTGCCACCTATGCGCCTTTCAAGGGAATTAAAATTTTATTTTGCATTCTGATCATTATGCGGTTGTCGCGCTTTATCCTTCGATCCTTCGAGGGGCCTCAGGAGTGAACCCTTCGACAGTAATTTGAGTATCGAAGGCCTTTAGGTCTGAGCTTGTCGAAGACTCAGGATGAGCGCGGTCAGGCTTGCTATCGAAGTACAATATTGAATCCTCAGCACCCCGTTGTGATGATCATTCTGTGTTTTAGTCACACAAAAAGATATCACAGTTTACTGCCTACAATGATAACGATTGTACACCGGGTCAAGGGTCTAAGACCCTTGTTTTTTTGCTTCGTAAACGGCTGCTTTGCGTGACCATGAAGAACCCGTAGGTTTAGGTGATTCGACTGGTTTAAGCACGTGCTTAATGACTTCATCAGCATGGTCAACCCAAATCACGTTCATGTTTTGCGCAACTTCTTCCAAGCCAATTAAATCATTCTTATTCTTGGTTGGGAAGATAACATTCAGCACGCCGTTACGTTTTGCAGCAAGAAGCTTTTCTTTAAGTCCGCCGATTGGCATTACATCGCCGCGCAGATTCAATTCGCCTGTCATTGCATATTGTGAATTTAATGCCCGACCGGTGAGCGCAGATAATATCGAAGAAAGCATGGTAATACCAGCCGAAGGCCCATCTTTAGGAACTGCACCCGCTGGCACGTGAATGTGCAAGTCGGTTGAGCTAAAGATCTTGTCTAGGATATTGAACTCTTTAGCGTGTGCACGAGCATAACTCAAGGCAGCCTGTGCCGACTCTTTCATTACGTTACCGAGCTGGCCGGTGAGAATCAAACGACCCTTACCTGGCATAAGCACCGCTTCAATCTTAAGCATTTCTCCGCCATATGCCGTCCATGCAAGACCATTGGCAATTCCAACTTGATCCTTGTGGTTAGCATCATCGGCGACAAATTTTTGTGGGCCAAGTAATCGTTCAACAGTTTCAATGTTGAAATCCACAAGTCTATGTTCTTCAACTAATGTTCGCGCTGCTTTTTGGAACAATTTGCGAATAGTTCTATCAAGCTGCCGCACCCCAGACTCGCGGGTATAATTGCTTACGATTGCGCGGACAACATCCATTTCAACTTTAACTGGATGCTTATCAAGGCCGCAATCAGCAATGGCGCGTTGCACAAGATAATCATTAGCAATATGAACCTTTTCATCTTCGGTGTAACCAGAAAGTGTGATCACTTCCATACGGTCACGCAGTGGATCGGAGATGTTTTCAATATTATTAGCCGTTGCGATAAAGATTACCTTAGACAAGTCGAATGGTACGCCAAGGTAATTATCGTAGAAGGCCTTATTTTGTTGCGGATCCAATACTTCCAACATTGCTGCTGACGGATCGCCGCGGAAGTCTGAACCGATTTTATCTATTTCATCTATGATCATTACAGGATTTAATGAACCTGCTTTGCGAATACCTTGAATAAAACGGCCTGGCATAGCACCGACATAGGTTCGACGGTGACCGCGTATTTCCGCTTCATCTTTTACACCACCCAATGATATGCGGATGAATTCTCGGCCAAGGGCTCGGGCAATTGATTTACCAAGAGAGGTTTTACCCACACCTGGCGGACCAGAAAAACATAATATTGGAGCATAACCATCTTGTTTAAGATTACGAATGGATATGAAGTCCAGAATACGATCTTTGATCTCTTTTAATCCATAATGATCAGCATCAAGTACTTGTTTAGCATTTAGGATGTCAAGATTGTCCTGAGTCTCTTTATTCCATGGCATCGCAAAAATCCAATCAAGGTAATTGCGTGTAACGGTTGCTTCCATAGAATCGGAAGACATACGCTCAAGACGATTTATTTGACGACCAGCCTCGGTGCGCACTTCATCTGGAATTTGAAGTTTTGCTAGTTTGTCGCGCATTGCTTCAATTTCTTCTGCCTCATCATCACCAAGTTCTTTCTTGATGGCTCGCAGTTGTTCGCGCAGGTAGTATTCCTTTTGCGACTTATTCATAGAATCGCGAGCGTTGGTCTTGATGCGTTCTTGTACTTCGGCAACTTCAATTTCTTGGCTCAATTGGTTGAAAATCTCAGCCAAAAATTCTTTTTGACTGCCGGTTTCCAATAGCTCTTGAGCTCGTTCGACTGAAAGGTTTAAATGAGAAAGCACAAAGTCGGCAATTTTTTCCGGATCTTGGATCTTGGATAAGATCACATGGAAATCCGGGCTGAATGATTGACCAGAGGCAGCCATTTTTTCTGCCAACTCTTTAATATTCTTAATTTGTGCAGACAATTCCGGATCATCGGTGTTTGCTGCAAACGGTACTTCTTTTACCGTAGCGCTGAGCATTTCGTCATTCGCTTGCAAATCTTGCACGCGAGCCTTGGAAATACCTTGCACTAAAATCTTTACCCCACCTTCTGGTATTTTGATCAAGCGCATAATGGATGCCACAGTACCCATACTATACAGGTCCTGTGTTCCTATGGCGCCTTGATAATCGGCAACTTGTTTTTTAGCTGCGAGAAGCAGCACAAGCTTTGAGCCATCAAGTGCTTTATTAATGCCCTTGATGATTCTCTCATCCAATACAAGCAGTGGAACGATCATATGAGGAAAGACTACGACATCCATCGTTGGGATGACCGGTAGTGACTTTGGGATAAGATCGTTTACAGTTTTTGGTGTTCCGCTCTTCATAAGCTCCCCTTTTTTATTTTTTGTGGGTCTCCAGCTCATCGTCTGGTTTGCTGACCCCTTTACATGACTAAGTCTAGAAAAAGGGTTACTCGAAAAACAAGACTTGGAAATGTGGTGTTAGGCTTTTACCTGGAAAAAGCTACTCTATATGCATGCAACCGATCATGTTAACAAACGAGTTATGGCATTCCATGATGGCAGATAAGTTAACCGTAATTGATCTATATAAGAGTTTTATGCAAGGTTCCCAGCCTGTTGAAGTGCTTCAGGGGATCTCAATTACCTTTGAGCAGGGGAAAACTTATGCTATTACTGGCATTTCTGGCTCTGGCAAATCTACTTTTTTGCATCTAATAGGTGGGCTGGATAAGCCTACATCGGGCGAAATCAGTTTGACGATCGCGTCCGCCGACGCCCAATTTACTCATGAGATTGAGTTAAGATCCGCTCATCCTGAGTTGATCAATTCTGGGGCCCCCGAAACTCGGGTTCCCTCTCAGGGTGAGTTTGGGGTAAAAGGATCAGAGCGGAAAAAGGGCTTTGTCGGACAAACCAATGCTGAAGGCCTTGGTTTGGTTTTTCAACAGCCATATCTGATTCGTGAACTTACTGTATTGGAAAATGTGATGCTCAAAGGCCTCATCGCTGGCAGAGCCAAAAGTGAATGTGAGGCTGAGGCCGCTGAGTTGTTGGAGGCAGTAGGTATTGCCGATAAACGAGATGCATACCCGCGTATGCTATCCGGTGGTCAGCAGCAGCGCGCAGCAATTGCGCGTGCGCTATTTGATCACCCACACTTTTTATTGGCTGATGAACCAACCGGATCATTGGATGAAGACACGGGAAAGAAAATCATAGATCTTTTAGTGACGTTGAGTAAAAAGTGGCATATGGGATTAATAATTAGTTCACATGATCCATATGTTGCGCAAAAAATGGAAGAGGTTTGGGTCATGCATCACGGGAAATTGAATAGGAAAATTTGAGGTACAACATGCAAATACAACCGCAAAGAACTCAAAAACCAATATTTCCACCTGAGCAGCCAAAGCAGGCAGAGCGGATGCACACGCGTTCGATTCTGGCCAAGGCATTCCAGGTTGGTAGCTCTACCGTACTGAGTCGTGGCCTTGCGCTGGTGCGAGATAAATTACTTATCCAGTACATGGGCACGGGGCTTGTGCAGGATGCTTTTCGGGTGGCATTTAAATTGCCAAATACCTTACGGCAGATCTTTGCTGAGGGTGCGTTGAGTCCTGTTGTGGTCCCAAGTATTGTTAAGCTGGAGCGGACTGGCGAGCGTGAGCAAGTGAACGGGCTCATGACATTATCGTTGCTTATATTCGAAGGCACTGTATCAGTTCTTTGTATCGCAGCATTTATATGGTCACCAACGGTGATTGGTTTGACGGCGCCGGGTTGGGGCGGTGATCAAGCATTATTGGCCGCTCGTCTCTTACGTATTTTAGTTTCATACATTTTCTTCATTTCATGTAATTCATTGTTTGCAGGTGCGCTGCAGGCGGTGCATCACTTTCTTATTCCTGCGCTCACACCGGCCATCAATAATGTTTGCTTTATCGGCGGATTGGCAATATGCATGTTTTTTCAGCTACCGATCGAATATTTTTGTTTGTTCGTTCTCTTGGGTGGCTTTGTGCAATTTGTGTTGCATTTAGGCATGTATTTAAAACTTGGGTTTCGATTCGGTTACATTACGCCGTTGACCTGGGTGCAATTCCGTCCAGTGATGGGAAAGTTTATACCGGCTATGATGAGCGGCGGCATGATGCAGCTGAGCTCGTTAGTCGATACCTATTATGCTTCATATCTCTTGGCTGGGTCAATCACGATTTTGGATCTCGCTTCCGGCTTTATGCGAATCCCATTAGGCATGATCGGTGTGGCCCTTTCGACCATTCTCTTATCTCATTTTTCACGCGTGGTTTTGTATGCACCAAAGCGTTTAAGCTTTTATTTGCTTGAATCGGCTAAGTTTATTCTGTGGCTCACGCTACCAATCATCTTGAGCATGATGCTGTTTTCGGAAAAAATCTTTTTAACGCTGTACCATTCAGATAAATTTTCTATGATCCAAGTGACCGAAGCTGCCTTAGTGCTCAATGCATTTTTATTCGGCCTATTTTTCCATTCACTCAATAAGGTGCTTTTGAGTGTCTATTATGCCGCGCATCAGGTATGGATTCCGGCAGTGATAACATCCGTAGCTTTGGCGGTTAATATCATGCTTTGCAAATGGTGGGTGATGACTTTCCATGCCAAGGGATTGGCAATTGCTACTTCTGTTTCTGCGGCATTCCAGGCCATCTTTTTCATTGCGATGCTTAAATGGAAATTTAATTTCAAAATTTATGCGGGTGTATTTGGTATGTTTGTGATGCAGTATGTCTTGCAACTTCTTTTGGTTGGTGCTGGTTTTCTGGCCATATACCAGGCTTTACTACTGCTCATAGATCGATTGCCTCAACAAATTGCCTTGCTGCTTACAACGTCGCTTCTTTTCTGGGGTTGGGTCTTGCCTTTGATGGCAGTTGCCGGTTATGTTCTTTACAGGACGCGGGATATTTTTAATATCCGCTTACATTTTGTAAAAGATTAGGCATTCAAGTTTATTTCCGGAATTGGAGTAGTTAGTCGTGAAGCATGAATTTTCAGCCGGAGTTATTGTCTTTTATCAGGGAAAAAATGGTCTTGAGTTTTTACTGATTTACGCAAAAATGACCAACTATTGGGGCTTTCCTAAGGGCAAAATCGAAAAAGGCGAAAGCAAGTATGATGCAGCCATTCGTGAAACCAAGGAAGAAACCGGCCTGGATGTAAAACTTATCCCACCATTTGAGCATACGATTTCTTATTTTTTTAGAGATAAAAAAGCCATGCTTATCAAGAAAATGGTCTACTTCTTTATCGGGCAAGCCACCAGCAAGCAAATTACCTTATCTCGCGAGCATGATGAGTTTGTATGGTTACCCTATGCCGAAGCACGCGCCAAGATAACCTATGATAATGATAGCGAAGCCTTCGAGCGCGCTGTCGCATTTCTGAAGGAATGAGAATCCAAAATCGGTAGTTTTTCCAGCAAAAAAGGCCCAGTTGATAACGGGCCTTCAGTTTTGCTGTAATCAGTACTTATTGTTTTATTTCAGCTATATCATGCCGAATGGTACCGAGCTCTGTATCTATGGCCAAAAGCTCTTCCCATAGGCTTTCGATAAGCTCCATGAAGAGGCCAGCCTGTTGCTGTGTTTTCAGTTCTTCTGCATTGTTGGGGCTTGTGGGTTTAAAAGCTTCTTCGGCCACAGACATTACCTTTTTGAAATTTTTCGATCTTTGTATTCGCTCTGCTCTTCTAGCCAGTAGCGATTCCTTAATGGGTTCCTTCGCTGAGGACTTTTGAGTTGATTCGCTCATTGGGGCAGAAGAGTTAGCGCAGATGTTGCCGCTCATGATCAGGCCTATTGATAATAAAAATAGTGCATTTTTCTTCATTTAGTCTCTTTCTTTAGTTAATTGCGTTAATTAAAATATTTATTTCCAATGCTAATTGTAATATTGGAATAGAGACAAAAGCAAGAGTTTGTGGAAAAATCTGCCATGATGTGTAGCAGTGCTGTGCCTATTGTTTTAACAATAAAACTTATTACGTAGAGCCGATTGGTTTTTGCCGATCAAACCCCTTAAGCTTGTTGTTATTGCAACATTGTTGAGGGTTATGCATGCACAGTAAAGTTTTTTCCGCGACCACTATAGGAGTAGATGCTCATTTGGTAGAAGTTGAGGTTGATCTTTCGGGCGGTATGCTGGAATTTCATATCGTTGGGCTACCAGATACCACTATTAAGGAAAGTAAGCGGCGGATCTTAACGGCGCTGAAAAATACTGGCCTGAGACTTCCCGAGAAAAAAATCACCGTTAACCTCGCACCGGCCGACTTAAAAAAAGAGGGAACACTCTTTGATCTGCCTATCGCAATCGGTCTATTACAAGCAGCCGGGATGGTTAATCTCACACCCAAGTTCCTGCAAGAAACTATTATCATCGGTGAGCTTTCGCTTGATGGTTCCATTCGGCCTATAAAAGGCACATTGCCTATCGCTTGTGATCTTCTTCGTTTAAATAAAAAGCGGATTATTGTGCCGCAGGCAAATGCACATGAAGTTGCTATCATCGCCGGCATTGAGCGTTATGGGGTTTCGCATCTTGTGGAGCTGGTTGCCTTTTTGCGGCAAGAGCATTTCATATTACCCATTGAACAGATGATGCCGATAACAACGGTTCAAGATTGTGATATTGATTTTGGTCAGGTCAAAGGACAACGCCAGGCGAAACGCGCATTACAAATAGCAGCTGCTGGTAGGCATCATATCATGTTTATCGGGCCGCCAGGTGCGGGTAAGAGCATGTTGGCCAAAAGATTGGGAACTATTTTGCCGGCTATGCCACTCGAAGAGATGGTTGAAACAGGCAAAATTTATTCGGTCAGTGGCAAAATGCCTACGCGCACTTTTTTAACCGCACGACCTTTTCGATCGCCGCATCATACTATTTCACAAGCCGGATTGGTCGGCGGTGGCAGTTTCCCGCAGCCAGGTGAAATTAGCTTGGCGCATCATGGCGTTTTATTTTTAGATGAATTGACTGAATTCCGACGGACAACACTGGAAGCATTACGAGAACCGCTTGAAAATCGTGTGATCACTATTGCGCGAGCGCAGCAGTCTATTAGTTATCCTGCGCACGTTTTACTGGTTGCGGCGATGAATCCATGTCCCTGTGGTTTTTATGGCGATCGAAAAAAAACGTGTCATTGCCAACCTAAAAAGATCCAGCGCTATTTAGAAAAAATATCCGGGCCGTTGCTCGATCGCATCGATTTGCAGGTCGCCGTCCAAGGTGTTAGCTATGATACCGTAGTAGAACGGACTGCCGATCCTGTTAATTCAGCTACCCTGCAAGAAGGCGTAACGAAAGCCGTGCTTCGTCAGCAAAAGAGATTTGGCTCACCAACCACTTTTAATGCCATGATGACCAGCACGCAAGTTGATCAATTTTGTATTATGAGTGCGGATGCGCAACAACTCATCAAGCAGGCATTTGAGCGATTAAGCTTGAGCATGCGGGGATATCACAAAATATTGAAAATTGCTCGCACAATTGCCGATATTGATGGTCATGAGAATATTGATGTTCCCTGTATTCAAGAAGCTTTGGCATACCGATCTCTGGATCAGTATCTAGAAAAGATATGGATTTAGTAATGATTGTAGGCCTTGGGACTGATATTATTGAGATTGAACGCTTTGCCCGATGGCATACCTATTTCGAGAAAAGATTGGCCAAAATTTTCTCTGCCGATGAGATTGCTTATTGCTTGGCTACCCCCGAGTTGGCGGCACAACGGTTCGCAGTTCGCTTTGCGGCCAAAGAGGCATTGTATAAGGCTCTATCAACGGCTGGGGCACAGGTTCAATTCTTTACCCTTTGTAATGCTGCCGAAATTACTAAGGTGAAACAACTTCCCCTTCTACAGATTAACTGGTTAAAATTGGGATTGCCTCCGACGCAGGTCCATTTAAGCTTAAGTCACAATAAAACAATGGCTCAGGCAGTAGTGGTTCTGGAATCTGCTGCTTAATCTGACTAATTCCTATATATTAATACTGAATTTTCACGTCATTCTCGCGCTATATCCTTCGATTAACTCAGGATGAGCGCGGCTGGGCCGTGCGATCGTATAGAATTCAATTCTTTTGGACAGTGTAACCCATGTTAATCGATGATTTGCGCGAGCAACTAAAACAACTAGAACCCGATCTCCAGGCAGTAATCTCATTTTGGGAGCGTGCTGGCTTGGAAAAAGAGTATTTGCAGTTCAATGCGGCAGTTGAACAGGAGGATTTTTGGCAAAATCCTAAGCAAACTGAGATCAAGCAAAAATTACAACGGGTTAAACTGCAACGTGAAACCTATCTGACCATTACTAAAGGTTATCAGGAGCTCAAGGAGCTTATCGAGCTCTTTGGGGCAGATGAATCAGAATTGAAAAAACTGGAATCTGATATTGCCCGGCTCAAGCAACATCTTGCATCATTTAAAATCTCTCTTCTTTTGAGTGAGCCACAGGATCATGCAGCTGCTTTTTTGAGTATCAATGCAGGCGCGGGTGGAACTGAGTCTCAAGATTGGGCAGCCATGCTTTTACGTATGTATCTCCGCTTTTGCGAAGAGGAAAAATTTAATGCGCAGCTCATTGATTACCAACCAGGTGAACAAGCGGGTATTAAATCAGCGTCTCTTTTTGTTAAGGGTGATAATGCATATGGTTTGCTCAAAAGTGAGCATGGTATTCATAGGCTTGTGCGTATTTCGCCATTCGATGCTGCAAAACGCCGTCACACGTCTTTTGCTGGCGTATCGGTTATGCCTGAGGTGCCGCAAGAAGAGATCACTATTGATACCAAGGATTTGCGCATTGATACCTACCGGGCCGGCGGCGCGGGTGGTCAGCACGTAAATAAAACTGAATCTGCAGTGCGTATTACTCATATTCCGACTAACAGTGTAGTGCAATGCCAGAGCGAACGCTCGCAACATCAAAATAAAGAAACTGCCATGAAGATGCTCATGGCGAAACTTGCACAAAAGCAGCATGAAGAAAAGTTGGCAAAATCGGCTGCAGTTGAAAAAAAGAAGATTGAATGGGGATCGCAAATCCGCTCATACGTTTTGCATCCATACAAAATGGTCAAAGATCATCGAACCGATGTTGAATCACCACAACCAGATCTCGTGTTGGATGGAGCACTTACGCCTTTCATTGAAGCTTATCTTTTGTGGTCGGCCCACGCGAAATAGAGAATCGCTGTATTTTTTTGCAGAGCAGCATAAAAACAATTAATCCTTTGCATGACGAGTTTTTGTTTTGCAGCCGCGCTTTTCTCCGTATTTGAACATCTGGCTCCTTCTTTGCTGCATTGACTTTCTGGCAGATCCTGAAAATATGTGCGGCATTATTGCTGTTTTTAAAAGCATGAGAGCCATTCTATGAAGTTAAAACTCCAATCACAATTGTGCAAAAAAATATCTTTATTTCTCACCTGTATCTTCGCATTTCAACCACCGATATTAGCTCTCGCAATACCTCCTTCTGTGAATATAGTTCACCCGGCGGATGAATTTGAAGATATTGAAAATCTTATACGCCAATTGGATGAGCAAGCATTTGGTACAAACTTTAATGAATCGGAACTTCGTAAATTTGTCATACGGATACACAACAGCGCTGAAAGATTAAATCTTGTCGATCGGCTCCCTTCTTTGTTTCTTGAATGCCGTGCATTGATAAGTTCCGATTCGGCTAAAGTGCGTCGTGATGACCTTGTGCTTGCATTGTATGACGTCATCAAGTGGGTTGCTGATGAAGTAGAGCTCAATGGCAGCCATGCTAATCCAGCGCTAGATATACTTGCGGTACTAAAAAATCGGGACAAAACAACCTATCAAGAATCGGTTCTGAGTATTTTGGACGAGGCCAGCGTATTTCTCGGATCAGCTGAGCCAGCACTTATTACTTTAAGCCAACTCAAAGAAGTATATGCCGATGGTAGTGACAATAATGAATTTTTTAATGAAGGTGTATTGCGCCTGGCAACCCGAGGAAGCAGCTGTCTGCGACCTAAGGTTGAGGATTGTTGCGCAGGCACTTTCACTGCGCTGGCCGATATCAAGGCTGAGCTGGTTGAAGACTTTAATGGTACATTCACCGTTCTTAATGAAATCCTAACGCAAGGTGTACAGGTTGATCTTTCTAGTGTCTTTACATTCTTAGTGGATATTAAAACTGAGTTGGTTGAGGATTTTAACGGTACGTTCAGTGAACTAATTGATATCAAGTCTGAGCTTGTGGCTGATTTCAATGGTACCTTCTCGATGCTTAAAGCAATCGAAGCATGTGCATGTGCTGCTTTATCTTGTGATCTTTCGGGCGTATTCACATTCTTAGTGGACATTAAGACTGAATTAGTCGACGACTTTAATGGTACGTTCAGTGAGCTAATAGATATCAAAACTGAGCTGGTACAAGATTTTAATGGCACCTTCACTGTGTTAGCGGATATTCAAGCGACATTGACTTCAATTCTTGGATTTGATTTTAATGGTACGTTCAGCGAGTTGATCGACATCAAAATCGAACTGGTTCAAGACTTTAATGGTACATTCTCAATGCTTAAAGCAATTGAAGAATGTGCATGTGCGGCTTCATCTTGTGATCTTTCAGGGGTATACACTATTCTAAATGATATTAAGACTGAGCTGGTTGAGGATTTCAATGGTACCTTCAGTGAATTAATTGATATCAAATCTGAGCTGGTCGCCGATTTCAATGGTACGTTCACAACCCTAGCAGATCTCGAAGTGCTAATCATTGATGAGTTCAATGGAACATTCAGTGAGCTTATAGATATTAAGACCGAGTTAGTTCAAGACTTCAATGGAACCTTTAGTGTGCTAGCGGATATTCAAGCAACACTGACTTCAATTCTTGGATTTGATTTCAATGGTACGTTCAGCGAGTTGATTGATATCAAGACTGAATTGGTTGCAGACTTCAATGGTACCTTCACAATGTTAGTATCTATTGAAGATGAGATCACCAACGATTTCAATGGTACGTTTAGTGAGCTTATAGATATCAAAACTGAGTTGGTTCAAAATTTTAATGGCACGTTCAGCGTACTAGCGGATATTCAAGCAACATTGACGTCAATTATTGGATTTGATTTCAATGGTACATTCAGTGAGTTAATCGATATAAAGGCCGAACTAGTACAAGGCTTTAATGGCACATTCACCGTGCTTGAAGATATTTTGGTAACACTCATTGCCGACTTTAATGGTACGTTCAGTGAATTAATCGATATTAAAACTGAGTTGGTCGCCGACTTCAACGGCACGTTCACCATGCTGAATGCTATTGAAGATGACATCGTTTCAGACTTCAATGGCACATTCACAGTCCTAGCAGATCTCGAAGCGCTAATCATTGATGACTTCAACGGCACATTCAGTGAGCTTATAGATATAAAGACCGAGTTGGTTCAGGACTTCAATGGCACATTCACTGTGCTAGCAGACATTCAAGCAACACTAACATCAATTCTTGGATTTGATTTTAATGGCACATTCAGCGAGTTGATCGATATAAAGATTGAGCTGGTTCAAGACTTTAATGGTACATTCTCAATGCTTAAAGCAATTGAAGAATGCGCATGTGCAGCTTCATCTTGTGATCTTTCGGGAGTATTCACATTCCTAGCTGACATTAAGACCGAGTTGGTTGACGATTTTAATGGTACATTTAGTGAGTTGATCGATATTAAGACTGAATTGGTTGCAGACTTCAACGGCACGTTCACAATGTTAGTATCTATTGAAGATGAGATTACCAACGATTTCAACGGTACGTTTAGTGAACTTATAGATATCAAAACTGAGTTGGTTCAAAATTTTAACGGCACATTCAGTGAGCTAATTGATATAAAGACCGAGTTGGTTCAGGACTTCAATGGCACATTCACTGTGCTAGCAGACATTCAAGCAACACTGACTTCATTTCTTGGATTTGATTTTAATGGCACATTCAGCGAGTTGATCGATATAAAGACTGAGCTGATTCAAGACTTTAATGGTACATTCTCAATGCTTAAAGCAATTGAAGAATGCGCTTGTGCTGCTTCATCTTGCGATCTTTCGGGAGTATTCACATTCTTAACTGATATTAAGACGGAGTTGGTCGACGACTTTAATGGTACATTCAGTGAGTTGATCGATATAAAGACGGAGCTTGTTGCGGACTTTAATGGGACGTTCACAATCCTAGCGGACCTCGAATCACTTATCGTTGATGACTTCAACGGCACGTTCAGTGAACTTATAGATATAAAGACTGAGCTAGTTCAAAACTTTAATGGCACGTTCACCGTGCTAGCGGACATTCAAGCAACATTGACTTCAATTATTGGATTTGATTTCAATGGTACATTCAGTGAGTTAATCGATATCAAGACCGAGCTCGTCCAAGGTTTTAATGGCACATTCACAATGCTGGTATCTATTGAGGATGAAATTATTAACGACTTCAATGGTACTTTTAGTGAGCTAATAGATATCAAAACTGAGCTAATTCAAGACTTTAATGGAACCTTCAGTGAATTGATCGATATCAAGACTGAGTTGGTCGCCGAATTCAACGGCACATTCACAATGTTGAATAATATTCTGGAAAGTCTTAATGACGACATTGAATCTGACTTTAATGGCACATTCACCGTCCTAGCAGGTATTGAAGCGCTAATCATTGATGAGTTCAATGGAACATTCAGTGAGCTGATTGATATCAAATCTGAACTTGTATCTAACTTCAATGGTACTTTCAGTGAACTTATAGATATCAAAACCGAGCTGGTTCAAGATTTCAATGGCACCTTCACTGTACTTGCAGATATTCAAGCAACACTGACTTCATTTCTTGGATTTGATTTTAACGGCACGTTCAGCGAGTTGATCGATATAAAGGCTGAGCTGGTCCAAGGCTTTAATGGTACATTCACAACCCTAGCCGATCTCGAAGCACTAATCATTGATGAGTTCAATGGAACTTTTAGTGAGTTGATTGATATTAAATCTGAGCTTGTATCTAACTTCAATGGTACTTTCAGTGAGCTTATAGATATAAAGACCGAGTTGGTTCAAGATTTTAATGGCACGTTCACTGTGCTAGCGGACATACAAGCTACATTGACTTCATTTATTGGATTTGATTTTAACGGCACATTCAGTGAATTGATCGATATAAAGACTGAACTAGTACAAGGCTTTAATGGCACATTCACAATGCTGGTATCTATTGAAGATGAGATTACTAATGACTTCAATGGTACTTTTAGTGAGCTAATAGATATCAAAACTGAGTTGGTTCAAAATTTTAACGGTACATTCAGTGAATTAATCGATATCAAGACTGAGTTAATCGCCGACTTCAACGGCACATTCACAATGTTGAATAATATTCTGGAAAGTCTTAATGACGACATTGAATCTGACTTTAATGGCACATTCACCGTCCTAGCAGGTATTGAAGCGCTAATCATTGATGAGTTCAATGGAACATTCAGTGAACTTATAGATATTAAGACCGAGTTAGTTCAAGACTTCAATGGAACTTTTAGTGAATTAATCGATATCAAGACTGAGTTGGTGCAGAACTTCAACGGCACCTTCACTGTGCTAGCAGACATTCAAGCAACATTAACTTCAATTTTTGGATTTGATTTCAATGGCACGTTCAGCGAGCTAATCGATATAAAGACTGAGCTAGTCCAAGGCTTCAATGGCACATTCACCATGTTGAATGCTATTGAGGTTGAGATTACTAACGACTTCAATGGTACTTTTACTGAGCTAATAGATATAAAAACCGAGTTAGTTCAAAATTTTAACGGTACATTCAGTGAATTAATCGATATCAAGACTGAGTTAGTCGCCGACTTCAATGGCACATTCACAATGTTGAATGCTATTGAGGATGATATTGTTTCAGACTTCAATGGTACGTTCACAACCCTAGCAAATCTTGAAGCACTAATCATTGATGAGTTCAATGGCACCTTCAGTGAGTTGATTGATATAAAATCTGAGCTTGTATCTAACTTCAATGGTACTTTCAGTGAACTTATAGATATAAAGATTGAGTTGGTGCAGGACTTCAATGGCACATTCACTGTGCTAGCAGACATTCAAGCAACATTAACTTCAATTTTTGGATTTGATTTCAATGGCACGTTCAGTGAATTAATCGATATCAAGACTGAGTTGGTTCAAGGCTTTAATGGCACCTTCACAGTACTAGCAGATCTTGAAGCGCTAATCATTGACGAATTCAATGGTACCTTCAGCGAATTAATCGATATCAAGACGGAATTGGTTGCTGACTTTAATGGCACATTCTCAACCCTTGAATTTATCGAAGAGCTTATTGTAGATGAGTTTAATGGTACCTTCAGTGAGCTTATAGATATAAAAACCGAGCTGGTTCAAAACTTTAATGGCACGTTCACCGTGTTAGCGGATATTCAAGCAACATTGACTTCAATTATAGGATTTGATTTCAATGGTACATTCAGTGAGTTAATTGATATAAAGGCCGAACTAGTACAAGGCTTTAATGGCACATTCACCGTGCTTGAAGATATCTTGGTAACACTCATTGCCGACTTTAATGGTACGTTCAGTGAATTGATTGATATTAAGTCTGAATTGGTTGCCGACTTCAATGGCACATTCACCATGCTGAATGCTATTGAGGATGATATTGAATCTGGCTTTAATGGTACGTTCACAACCCTAGCAGATCTCGAAGCGCTAATCATTGATGAGTTCAATGGAACATTCAGTGAGCTTATAGATATTAAGACCGAGTTAGTTCAAGACTTCAATGGAACCTTCAGTGAGTTGATCGATATCAAGACTGAGTTGGTCGCTTACTTCAATGGTACCTTCACAATGTTGAATGCTATTGAGGATGATATTGTTTCAGACTTCAATGGTACGTTCACAACCCTAGCAAATCTCGAAGTTCTAATCATTGATGACTTCAATGGCACGTTCAGTGAGCTTATAGATATAAAGACCGAGTTAGTTCAAGACTTCAATGGCACCTTCACTGTGCTAGCAGATATTCAAGCAACACTGACTTCAATTCTTGGATTTGATTTCAATGGCACATTCAGTGAATTGATCGATATTAAGACTGAGTTGGTACAGAACTTCAACGGCACATTTACAATGTTGAATGCTATTGAAGATGACATTGTTTCAGACTTCAATGGTACATTCACAGTGCTAGCAGATCTCGAGGCGCTAATCATTGACGACTTCAACGGCACATTCAGTGAGCTTATAGATATAAAGACCGAGTTGGTTCAAGATTTTAATGGCACCTTCACCGTGCTAGCGGACATTCAAGCAACACTGACTTCAATTCTTGGATTTGATTTCAATGGTACGTTCAGCGAGTTGATCGATATAAAGACAGAGTTAGTCCAAGGCTTTAATGGCACATTCTCAAGCCTTGAATTTATCGAAGAGCTTATTGTAGATGAGTTTAATGGCACCTTCAGTGAGTTGATCGATATCAAGACTGAGTTGGTCGCTTACTTCAATAGTACCTTCACCATGTTGAATGCTATTGATGATGAGATTGTTTCAGGCTTCAATGGTACGTTCACAACCCTAGCAGATCTCGAAGCGCTAATCATTGATGAGTTCAATGGAACCTTCAGTGAGCTAATTGATATCAAGACGGAGCTTGTCGCTGACTTCAATGGCACCTTTAGTGATTTAATCGATATTAAGACGGAGTTGGTGCAGAATTTCAACGGCACCTTCACTGTGCTAGCAGACATTCAAGCAACATTAACTTCAATTATTGGATTTGATTTTAACGGTACATTCAGTGAGTTGATCGATATCAAGGCTGAACTAGTACAAGGCTTTAATGGCACATTCACAGTCCTAGCAGATCTCGAAGCGCTAATCATTGACGACTTTAATGGTACTTTCAGTGAACTTATAGATATAAAGACCGAGTTGGTTCAGGACTTCAATGGCACGTTCACTGTGCTAGCTGACATTCAAGCAACACTGACTTCAATTCTTGGATTTGATTTCAATGGCACATTCAGTGAATTGATCGATATTAAGACTGAGTTGGTACAGAACTTCAACGGCACATTTACAATGTTGAATGCTATTGAGGATGATATTGAATCTGGCTTTAATGGTACGTTCACAACCCTAGCAGATCTCGAAGCGCTAATCATTGATGAGTTCAATGGAACATTCAGTGAACTTATAGATATTAAGACCGAGTTAGTTCAAGATTTTAATGGAACCTTCAGCGAGTTGATCGATATCAAGAGCGAGCTCGTCCAAGGTTTTAATGGCACATTCACAATGCTCATTGATATTGACCACGACGTTGATAAAGGATTTGCTGGTACCTTCACCGCGCTGGTGGACATTAAGTCTACGATTGTTAATGACTTTAATGGTACATTCACTGAGCTTAATGCACTTGCAGCATGCTGCAGTAATAATGGCTCTGGATTGCAAGGCACATTCACGGTGTTGGCGGCATTACAATCATTCGTGGTTAATGAATTTAATGGCACGTTCAGTGAGTTAATCGATATAAAGTCTGAACTGGTTGCGGACTTTAATGGCACCTTCACAATGTTGAATGCGCTTGCAAATGGTATTGAGGTAGATCTATCCGGTGTATATACAACGCTTAATGGAAACTTTGCTGGCACATTTACAGAGCTTATAGATATCAAAACTGAGTTAGTTCAAGACTTTAACGGTACATTCACCGAGCTCAATGCGCTTGCCGCATGTTGTAGTAATAATGGCTCTGGATTGCAGGGCACATTCACGGTATTGGCAGACATTAAGTCTACTATCGTTAATGATTTTAATGGCACGTTTACATCATTAAACTCATTTATATCCGAGTTCAATGGCACATTCACAAGTCTTGTTGATATTAAGACGACCATTGTTAACGACTTTAATGGTACATTCACTGAGCTTAATGCGCTTGCCGCATGCTGTAGTAATAATGGCTCTGGATTGCAGGGCACATTCACGGCGTTGGCTGACATCAAATCAACAATTGTGAGTGATTTTAATGGTACATTTACTGAGCTCAATTCAATTGCTGCATGCTGTAGTAATAATTTTGCAGAACTTCAGGGTACCTTCACGGTATTGGCTGACATCAAGTCCACGATTGTTAATGACTTCAACGGTACATTTACCGAGCTCAATGCAATTGCCGCATGCTGTAGTAATAATGGCTCAGGATTGCAGGGCACATTCACTGTATTGGCGGATATTAAGTCAACGATTGTTAATGACTTCAATGGTACATTTACATCGCTAAGCTTCATTACGACTGAGTTCAACGGCACATTCACTGCTCTAACGGATATTAAGTCGACAATTGTGAGTGATTTTAATGGTACATTTACCGAGCTCAATGCAATTGCTGCATGCTGCAGTAACAATTTTGCAGAACTTCAAGGGACCTTCACGGTGTTGGCTGATATTAAGTCCACGATAGTTAATGACTTCAATGGCACCTTTACATCGCTAAGTTTCATTACGACTGAGTTCAACGGCACCTTCAGTGCGCTGACGGATATCAAGTCGACAATAGTGAGTGATTTTAATGGTACATTTACCGAGCTCAATGCAATCGCTGCATGCTGCAGTAATAATTTTGCAGAACTTCAGGGTACCTTCACGGTGCTGGCTGACATCAAATCCACGATTGTTAATGACTTCAATGGTACATTCACATCATTTAATTTCATTACAACTGAGTTCAATGGCACGTTTACCTCAATAAATTCATTTACGTCTGAATTCAATGGCACATTTACAATGCTTAATTTTATTGAGTCTTCTATAACTAACCTCAGCGGAAATTCTGCTTTGTGTCCAACCACCCAGTTGTCAATGCCAGTCTTACTCAGCACCTATACTATTACACAACCAGGTGATTATCTTATTACAGCGACCGAGTTGACCTACCTTGGTGTAACTGGACCTGCGATCTTGATAAATGCTAGCAATGTAACGTTGAATATGTGCGGGCTATTGCGTCAAGGTAATACTAGTCCAAACGTAGATGGTGTTGACGTCTCATCTACTCTGACGAATGTAAGTATTAACAGCGGCACCATTAAAATTTTACTGGCACTGGCATCTCAATTGGTGGCGGCTGCGTTGCTGTGAACTTGGCAAATTTAACCACGTTCTCATGCGGTACTCGTGGTATTAGTGTAGGAAACGGTATATCGCCAGTTTCTGAGTTGATGATGAATAATTGTGCCTTGCTCCAATGCTGCCAAGGCAACAGTTCTGATAATGTGCTGACGCTTACCTATTGTATTGATCCATACGTCAACAATTGCACGCTTAATCAAAATGGCGGCGCAAATGCCTTACGTGCTGTGGCCCTTTCAAAAGTATTTAATGGCGAATTTAATAACGTTACAGCTAATGAAAATGTAGCTGGCGCGGGGTACAAAGGATTTAGATTAGATGGGATAAGTTATTGCCGATTTAACAGTTGCAAAACTAAAAATTGCATTGTTACGGGTGGCACTGCTAACGCACGCGGCTTTTCGCTTGAATTTATGACGTCAGCAACTGGCAATTATTTCTACGACTGTGCCGCTTTAAATATAAGCGGGCAAGGAGCAGTCGATGGATTCATAAGTGCAACCGGCTGCAACAACAATCATTTTGAAAGGTGTCAGTCGTCCTATAACACATCATATGGCGCCACTGCTGCAGCAATCGTAACCGGTTTTAATATCACTAATACAGCTACGCAGATTATTGATTGCATAGTACAAAACAATAATGCTCCAAATACTATACTTTCTACTGGGTGCGTTGGATACTGGCTTAATAATTGTACGAAATGCACCATAAACAATTGTCAATGTTATGACCTTTCGGCAAGCGCCACGGCAATTGGCTTTTGGAACTATTCAATACCAGGAGGAGCGGGAAATATTATTAGAGATTGTGTTGCTTCTGGATTAACTGGCCCAAGCGATGCATGTTTTAGACTTGATCCTACGTATACAAATGGCGCTGGTGGTAATACAGGATTGCCAGCCGTAATGATTTACCGCAATCAGGCTCTTACAAATTTAAGTACTCAATTTTGTTATTCAAATTTTCCAAGTAATACTTATCAAGTACAAAACACCTTTGGCAGCTGGAATGGTAACAATAATCCCTGGATCAACGTAGGGATTAATTGGGGTAATAGCACGCCACACTAGGAAAGGAGTTAGGATGATGAATTTATTTATGGCCACCGTAAATACGGGATCATGATGAACAGAAAAATGTTAAAAAATACATATATTCTTTTTATGGCTTGCTGCTGGATTATTAACCTCTATGCGCCATGTATTATTATTGCAGAGGCGGGGACTTATTTTATTGGCGGCAACCTCAACTGGGCTCCGAGTTTTGCTAACGATGCCATTATTGAAATAACAGCGAGTGATGTTCTCTTGGATTTGGGTGGCAATGTACTTACACAAGCTAATCTTGTTTCACCATGCAATGGTATTGTAGTTGACCCAGGTCTGCTCAATGTTACGATTCGCAATGGGACTATCCAAGCAATCACGGGGACTGGCATAGGTATTGCATATGGTTGTTCAAATATAACCATTGAGAATATCCTAACCCTTTCATGCGATTTGCGTGCACTTTCTTGTGATGGTGCCCAAGGCGCGCAGATTAATGGTGTTAATATCAGGCATTTTAATGCTGGGGGATGTGGCGAGGGCATCGCAGCTGATTATGCGATGAGCTTCTATCAATGTTTGCATGTAAGCGCCGATAATATTCGCATTGCTAACTGTGGTTATCCAACACACAACTATAGTGGGCTTAGGCTTAATAGCGTCAATGGATCGGTTTTTAGCAGTATAGTCATCGATTCAAATTTTGCAGCCTCTATTAACAGAGGTTTTGATTTTACTGCCGTTACCGATACACGCCTTTCCGGGCTTGCTTGTCGCGGCGGATCTGTATTGCCCAATGGTACTTCTATTGGATTTGATTTACAAAGTTCTTGTACACATGCGGCGTTTGATGAATGTATTGCGCTGTCACAAGCTGCTTTGGGGCCAAATGGGGCGGCCATTGGGTTTAGGGTCCAACAAGGCAACGATAGTAATTGACTGCGTCAATGTCGCACTACCGGTCAATCGGGTGCTACTGCAACAGGATTCTGGCTCATTGGGGCTACACTTAGCGGATTGAGGGATTGTTTGACGCATAACACCATGTCATCCCTAGCAACGGGCACGGCTATAGGGTTCGCTCTAACTTCTGCGAAAGATATTCAGGTGCTTGAATGTCTTTCCATTGACCATGTTTCTAGCGGAACAGCAATGGGTTTCAGCATAGATTCTTGTACTGACTGTTTGCTGAAAAAATGTGTTGCGGCAAATGTTAATGGTGCAAATGATTCTCAAACATACGGTTTCTATTATATTGACGTTAATTCACGATGCGCATTCGTGCAGAATGTTGCATCACGCAATGGTTCAAGCGCAAACAGTGCAAATCAATTTTTTGGATTTAATTCTTTCTCAAATACAGTTGTTGATGTTGAAACATCAGGGCCCGGAAATATAAGTGCGCCATGGACAAATATAGGACTTATTTAACAGCAATATTCATCTGCGTATTTTTGCAGCAACAAATGCATGCAGATCAAATTTTTGATGCAGTGTCGAAATTTGAAGAGGAACTGGTTGCTACCTTAGCGGCACTCGATGCGCCACTAGTTCCGGCGGAAAGCAAAATGCACCAGCCAATTATTGGTGATTATTTTCTAATAAATGAGAATGGCATTATCCAAATGACGCGGCTTCCTCTTGTGCAAGAGCAGGTGCATACTATAACTCTTGATTCCGGCGTGAAGATTTATTTTTGGCAGCCAAAGGACACCACATGCTAGCACCTGTTACAGCAACATATATCCAATTGTTTATGATTGTTATTGTCTTTCTGTTTGCTGTTTCTGTTCACGAATTTGCGCATGCCATTACAGCTTATTGGTTAGGTGATGATACTGCCAAGCGTGCAGGACGCATGACACTCAATCCATTTGCTCATGTTGATTTTTTCGGTCTACTTTTTTTACTTTTGTTTCGGATAGGCTGGGCAAAACCGGTTCCTATGGATGAACGGAATTTTTCTCATCCTAGATTATATTCGGTGCTCAGCGGCTTGGCCGGCCCGATTGCGAATTTGATTGTTGCACTTATTTCATTGTATGGCGAAGCGTATATACCAAACTTATTAGGATCTGATGGTGCAGTGTTGGCTACATTATTCTTTAAGCTGAGCGCATGGGTGAATGTGATGCTTGCAGTCTTTAACTTTATTCCATTACCACCATTAGATGGATCTCATATTATTCGCGCGCTCATGCCGACGAGTTGGTTGCCTGGCTATTATAGCTTTATGCGTTTTTCATTTTTAATTTTGCTCGTACTTATTTTATTGCCAACAACGCAACTATTGTTGTTGGAAAGTATTGAATGGACGCAGGAAATGCTGGAGCATTTGGTGCTCTAATCTAATTCTTTGTCATTCTTGAAGGGAGTCTGTTATGGACTACGTGCGCGCTTATGCGGTTGCTGGTTGTTGCTTTTTAGCGACTATATTATATGCGCCGTGCGTTCCAGATAACTGCTCCTGGCACATATCTTCTCGGCGGAGGCAACGCCGGTCTTAACTATGCACCATCTTCAGCCAATGATTCTATTATTAAGATTAGCTCTAGCGGGGTTATTCTTGACTTGGGTGGACACACTCTTAAGCAAAGCAATTTTGTAGCAGGCTTGAGTGGCGTTGTAATTGATCCCAACCTATCAAATATCATTGTTCGCAATGGCTATATAAAAAATATAACTGGCGCAGGCATTTGCATTGGTGCAGGGTGTTCGGTCATTAATATTGAAAATATTGTGACCATGTCGTGTGATACGCGGGCGATTTCATGTATCGGTGCCCATACTAATCTAATCAATAATTTAACCATCCGAAATTGTACATTAACAGGTTGTTGCCAAGGAGCTCTTGCCGATTATGTGGTAAGCCTTTCTGAGTGCGTACACACACAAATTATTGATTGCAATGCAACATGCAATGGCTTGCCCTCACTTTCAGCATTGAGTGGCCTACATTTATTCAATGTAGCAAGTAGTCGGTTCAGTGGGATAAATATAAGCCGTCAACAGGCAAGTAGTACACTCCGCTGCATTGATGCATCTGGAGTTACCGATGCTATGTTTGTAGATTGTAAAATAAAAAATAGCTTGATTGGGAATAATGGCACGGTTATTGGTATTGATTTGCTGGGATCGTGCACGAATGTGATGTTTCAGCAATGTTATTGTTTGTCGGTCACATCTAATGGAACTTCAGCGACAACTATTGGCTTCAGAGTACAAGCAGGTAATGATGAAGTTTCGTATAGACAATGTGCTGTCGCTAATATGGTAGGCGATGGAACTCTATATGGATTTTATACAAGCGGTAATCGTACAAGCTATAGTGAGTGCATAGCAAAACGTGCCGCAGCAGGCTCGGGCAGCGCGATAGCATTTGAATTAAATCAAGCAAAAAACAGCAAGGTTAGTCGTTGCACGATTGAGGACTATAGCTCAACCAGCGGAATTGCTGTTGGTATTGATATTCAAGGATTTGGAACAACTGTTGGTGGTATAGGTTTAGTTAATAATATCATTGGCTTTTGCGTTGATTCTACTGCTGCTGGCGGTTATGCAATTCGTACGACAAATGCTGGTACAGCACCGACTGATTTATTTACGATTCAAAACATTGCCTATCGGACTGGCACAAGCGCATCGAGCCTATTTGCGAATGTTAATACCAATAGTGTGCAAACAAACAATCTGTCAGCTCTACTTAATGGTGGCATGAATGGGGTTTTGGTTTCGCCATGGACATCAATTGGAATAACCACGAATTAGTTTATTAGATGAGCGCCTTGAGTGCCATCCAAAGAGAATTGGCTGCAAATACACCGGACCAGAAAGGTGTCCACTCATCTGGCCGTTTGGTTAATTTGGTAAGCACTGCGCCGAAGGAAAGACCAAGAGTAATATTAATTGGCATGAGCAAGCCGCCGAGTACCCACATTGGGTTTAAATGAATGTATTTTAGTAGCGCTCCTACTACGGCACCAATCGCCAATACCCAAAGATCTACAGAACCCGATTTTACGAGCAATGCTCTTGTTTGTGCACGTTGGGCAAATAATTCGGGGCTTCCTAATCCAAATTTCTTGATAAGTAAAAGTAATACGAAACTTACAATCAATGAGCTGATGGCGAGTCCAAAGAGTTGGTATCGTTTCATGGTGCCGCTGGATATGCCGCCCAAATGCCCCATTTTACGATTGAAGAGAATATCACTTGCAACACCACCACAAATTTCTACAAAAGTAGCAATGATCGTGATTTGAACGGGATTTGGTTTAAATATAAAGAGTGCAGGAACCATAACGAAAGTGGCCCAGCGTCCAAGTTGTGCAAGCCCAAGTTTTCCAGCGATTTCGAGCATCAGATAGGCGCATATGAGCGTAAAGACCACCAAGTATATCTGTTCAAATAGCGGAAATTCGAAATAGGATAAATAAGTAGCGATAATAAATACTAGTATCCAAGTCTCAATGTTTTTAAAAATATTGGACAATGCAAATCCAGATGAGCCCGTTTTTTTATTAAAAAAAGATTTTATCCCTTTGACCAATGTTTTTGGTGTGCTGATGAATGATGATAACGTTCCAGCCACAATCATGCCGCTCGCAAATGCTAAAATAAAATTTTGGCTTGATATGTGCGGAAACCAAAGATGGTTAATCGTATCGGCACCAACAAACTTCAAAATTGCACCGGCGATCAACGGTGTCATTATTTCCAAGCCTGTTACAAAGCCAATTGACCAATAAATTGGCATCATTTCGAACGGCATCGATGGAATTGTTAAGGGTCCAAATGATATTGCCGGGGAAAGAATAATTTTTTCAGGAATAAGCGAGCCAGTTAAACATCGGGGTATCCATGCCTGACAGATCGTAATGCCGGTTTGCAAAATACAGAATAATGTAGTGCCCAAAAAGCCAATGGTAAGTTCGTAAGCTTTGCTTAGCTGATGATGCGCCGTTACCATTTTGTAAGCAAGCTCACCTACGGCGAATGGTAGTTGCTGTTCGATGAGCATGCGATGTTCGCACCAATCGGCCAACATGATTCCAAGCCATCCGGCAATCAATGCAAGACCGCTAACCGCAAAAATAAATAGAGTAGGTTTTTCAATCCAATGATTGAATGTTGCGGGATCTAAAAAAAATAGGGTAGGGAAAGAGAAACCGAATGCGGTTGCTAAAATGCCGCCAACAGAGCCGCCTGCCACGGCTAACATGATGCGGCGATCAACATTTGTGATTGAGCTTATAAAGATTCGCATCGCAGCAAAAATGAGTGAAGCCATTAATACGAGGGTAGTGTTTATCCATGGGCCGATGCCGGTAGATATTGAGGTATAAGCTAATACGGTAGTCGAAAAGGTGGCAAAGACAGCGGTCAATAGAATAGTTAACAACATAGACACTCCCAAGGTCGCGCCACTATCCTTCGTTCAGAATGGACGCGGTTTACCGATTTCTCGCATTAGAGGTGCACCAATCTAGCATCATCAGCCATTTGCAACAACTCAGGATGTAGTTCAGTTCGTGCGAAGTTTATACGATAGGATTTTGTGATTGGCTTTGGTGCAGAAATTCTTCCCAGGATGGGAAATCTGTGAGATGTATTAATGGGTTTTGGGCAATAAATAATTTTTTATGCTGCAAGTAATGGTTGGCAAGATTTGCGAGCATCTGTTTCGCAGGGTGATATTCAAAACTCAATGTACTAAATAATCGGATTAAATTTTCGTCATTTTCGCGGATTTTAAATCGAATGCGCGTTGTATTTGGCGTTGTATAATCATCAAAATATGAGACAGAGCTCGATTCTATGCCAAATGAGGTAAGTAATGCCCGCAACTGTTCTTGAAATGCGACACCATAATCAGCATAGGGCGTCCGTTGTGATTGTTGGATAAAAATGCCATTAAAATGGTACTTCGTTTTCGCCGTTGGCGCTGCCATTCTGCAGCCGAGATAGGCAGACAAAAATAATTGTTGTTGCCATCGATTTGCTTCATGTAAAAGCCAAGAAGGTATTTCAAGCTTCTGTTCACCCCGGTTGCCCGCAGGAAATCCAAGCGCATGCAACAGAATAACAGGTGGTGTAGAGGCAATCTGCAAGCGGTATGTTGTGCTGGTTTCAACAAGAGAATAGAAATTCTTTGTTTTTCTGAACGGCTCAATTTTCAGTGTAATACTGGATGGGATGTTCAGCTTGAGAAGATCGGCCTGCACAAGATCAATAATTTCTTTCCGTGCATACACATCGATATATGGCCGATTATCTTTCGTATTGGACAGGCGGCCTTCGGATAATAGAAAACCGAAAATTTTTATCAGCTGCTGAAGGCGACAATCATTTAGTTTTAATGGCAGGAAGTTTTGTTCCTTCAATACGCTCACAGCCCGATCACGGCGCGAGGGCGCGTGAATACTAAACGTATTTAGTGATTCCAAAATTCTTTGCTCATCAATAATAATAAAGTCAGATGATTCTTCGTGACTTTGGCCGGCGAATATGTTGGTTTGGAGGCAAGAGGAGGAGGTGGAAGGAGGGATTAAGGAAAGGTTAAGCGAGAAAAGTGAGTTGGTTGCAAGGAGGAAGGATGTCGTAATTAGCGTCAAAATGCGCATTCTGAAACTCCTTCTTCTGAGAATGACGATTGGGTCGTTAAAAAAATGGAGGAGGGTGTGGGAATCGAACCCACGAGACCCGTTTCGGGGCCTAACGGTTTTCAAGACCGCCGCAATCGACCGCTCTGCCAACCCTCCAAAGAAAATTTCACAGAATGTAGCTGCCAATGCCCTTTTCCAAGCATCGATAAAAAAAGTAGTTTTTCAAAAATAATTGCGACCGCTATTTTCGCATTAATCAATAATCAATTCAAGATGGTGCGCCCATCAGGAGTTGAACCTGAAACCTTCAGATCCGTAGTCTGATGCTCTATCCAATTGAGCTATGGGCGCCTAATTATTGATGTAATTTTCAATGATCTTAACAAACGTATTTATTAATAGATGACGCTTGTTGTATTGGCGGAGGAGCCGAGGCTCGAACTCGGATGCCAGGTTTTATCCCGGCCCTTGCTTAGCAGGCAAGTGCGTTAACCATTCCGCCACTCCTCCGACTGTTCAAAGAGGACAAAAAGGATACGATCTTCCCGATTTTATGCAAGACATCCCCTCGTTCTGTTGTCCCATAACTAACGGTGTGCTAAGGTATTGTCAATTATTGAACAAGATCTGGAGCTCCTATGACCGAAGTCGCAAAAAATTGCATATTCTGCCGTATTATTAGGAAAGAGCTTCCTGCTGCTATAATCGAGGAAAATGATGATATCATTGTTATTAATGATATAAACCCAAAGGCACCGGTTCACTGGCTTATTATCCCGAAAAAACATATTCCCGACCTCCAGTCGCTTGGGGAGGAAGATAAGCGGTTGGCCTGCAATATGCTGTTCATGGCACAAGAACTTGCCAAGAAATTGCCGCCTCCTCATGCCTTTCGGCTTATTTCCAATAACGGAGCCAGTGCAGGGCAGCACGTCTTTCATATCCATTTTCATTTTCTCAGTGGCACACGCATGGAATTCTAATGCTCATATTTGAGATCAAAGTTATTCCCAGTTCCGGTCGGATCGGTTGCACTTTAGATAGGTCTAGTATGCTCAAATGCGCGCTTAAAAGTCCAGCCGAAAACAATAAAGCCAATGAAGAATTGATTAAATTTATAGCCCGCGCGGTTGGTGCGCAGCAACATCAGGTTCATATTATGACCGGCCTTACGGCTCGAAAGAAAAGAGTCGCAATCGGTATCAATATCACCTATGCCCAATTGCTGCATTCACTTGGTATTACCGAACAGCAAACACAGGCCCTAAGCTCAGATGGGAGGGTAATATAATGCCATTGTATAAATGGAAAGGCGTTGATGTAACGGGGTTATCCTGTTCGGGCAAAGATGAAGCGATAAGTCAGACTGATCTGGAAAACGTTCTGAGATCACGTGGCATCGCAATACTACAGGCTAAAGAAAGCTTTTTGATCCAATCGCGGATAGGAAAAATTTTTCCCGCCAAAAGGGGCCATACTATAAATGAGCTGCTTTTTTTTCCAAATTTGGCTGAACTGCTCGACGCAGGTCTTTTTATTTCTGATGCCGTAACATTAATAGCCAATCAACAAAAGAAAAATAGCGAAGGCCTAAAGAGCATAAAAAATCAATTAGATAAAGGGCATCCACTGAGCTCTACGCTCGAGCCATTTGGGATATCGTCACTTATTTTATCTCTAATTCGTGCCGGCGAAGAAACCGCGAGCCTCCCGCAAACTACCCAACTGATTGCGCGTCATCTACACCAGCAGCAAGAATTTCGTTCGCGCATTAAGGCGGCGATTTATATGCCGATTATTACACTTGTTTTCTTCGTTTTCATGATGTTAGTGATTATTTTCGGCCTGGTACCCAAAATTATTGGCCTATTCCCAAGTGGAACCAAATTGCCCTATGCGTTGACCGTGCTCAACTCGATCAATCACCTCTTCGAGTCCCCAATTGCAATGGTTGGCCTTGTAACGTTTTCTTCTGCATTAGGTGGCCTGGTTTTTTGGCTGAAAAATACCGGGAAGCCGTATCTTGACCGTATGGTCCTGCATATTCCTCTAATCCGCACCTGGGTTATTAATCGTAACATGGCAAACGTTTTGACTTCTCTGGGTATCATGCTCGACGGCGGTATTCCACTTTCGCGAGCTCTTCCTTTGGCGGGTCAGGGTTTAACCAATTCCATTTTGCGAACCAAATTTGAACACATTAGCCATGCCATAGATATGGGCACTCCTTTTAGTCAGGCAATCACGGAATATCTGGGCTTAGATGATCTAGCAATTGTTATGGCGTTGGGCGAACAAACAGGTCGACTGGCTCAGCTGGTCTCTCGGGCTGCTCGTGGATATGAAAAGCAATGCACTGAATTTTTGACCCTTATTACGCAAATTATCCAACCCGCGCTTATAATTATTCTCGGCCTGGGCATTGCAGGGCTGGTTGGAGCCGTCTATCTGCCGATATTAGAACTTGCACAGGGGATACCGCAAGGGATCTAAATGCGGTATAATGTTTCTTCATCTGCATGCTAGCTCACATTCAAAAAATAAGATGCAGGTTGATTGCGCTCATCCTGAGTCTTCGACGAGACTCAGACCTAAAGGCCTTCGATAAGTCACTTCGAGTCGAAGGGTTCACTCCTGAGTTTATCGAAGGATCGAAGGATCGTAGCGCGCAGGTAAATTCTTCTTTTATATGCCGAAGTGGTGGAATGGTAGACACGCAGGTCTCAAAAACCTGTGGCTGTAATGGTCGTGCCGGTTCAAGTCCGGCCTTCGGCACCAGTGCATTTTATTTTTTCGTAATTGATGGCAGTTCGTTTTATAGAAAAGAAAATCTTATTTTTTTGATTCTTGCATATTGGGTTTTGCTGCAGATTCAAGGCGCTTAATATCTCGACTAATATTATCTTTAATCGGATCGAGCAGTGTCTTTATGGTTGTTATATTATTGCGATATTTAATTGAGGCGTCACCATTAACATCGTTCAACAATTCTTGAGAAAGCCTTAATACATCAATGGTATATGGTTGCGATTTTATTAGGTCCAAAACGTTTTCAACCGCAGACGCAGTGTTTTGAAGTTTGTTCTGTGTCATTACCTTATGAAGTTCTATTAGCCGATCAATAACCACCTGTCTTTCTACCATTGGTACAGGCGCGGGTACACTGCTGACAGGGACTTTTTCTTCCTTTATCTCAATGCCGCCAGGAGCTCCGATTTTTCCAGGTTGAGGTTTTGTGTGGCGAATTTCTTCTTTCTCTTTTTTCTCTTCTTCAGGTTTAGGATGAATGCCACTTTCTTGGGGTTTTCTGGCTTCTGCTGAATACAAAATAACCATTGCCGAAATGTTATCGGTACTTCCCTTATTGTAAGCGTCGTCTCGAAGTGCACGCGCGGCAGTTTCTAGAATCGCATTGTCACCTTGTTCCAGTGGTTTGGCCTCCTCAGTAGGTTTGCGCTTTCCAGGTTCTTTAGGATATTCTTTGTTTACGTTTGGCAGAGTGATTTTCTTGGTCACAATGTCTGATACTAGCTTTGCTGCTTGCTCATTGCTGAGCACATCCCAAACGCCATCGCAGGCAAGTATTATCAAATCACCAGGCTGAATGGCTACCGTATGGGTTTCCGGCGTTGCGATTACACCACCTTTACCCACTATTCTTTTTATCGCACTATCACCCAGGGCTCGCGAAACGGCTAATCCACCAATGCGAAAAGCGTTGCCAGATTTTATTGGACGTAGCCCTATTTTTTGAAGTCGTAACAGCTCTTCTGGCGCATCCGGTTTGTGATCGATCGTGTGAAAAATTACCTTGCCATTGCGAACAATAAGCGCACGTGAATCGCCTACCCAAGCTATATAGGCTTGGTTGCGTGTATCAGTATTCGATTCTTGGCCAGTAAGATATACTGCCACAGCCACAGCTCCCGATGGTTCTGGGCTTTTCCTTAATATTTCTTGATCTGTTTGTTCAAATGCATCCACAAGATTTTGTTCTATCTTGGTTACATTTTTTAACTGTTTATTAAAAAAATGCTTATACAGATTATTGGCCGCGTATTTTGCCGCTTGATCACCGCCATGACCATCATAAAGAGCGAAAAAAGCATCATGAGTTCTCACCTGATGAGTATGCTCATCTTCCATGGTTGGACGATCACCTTGTCGTGCAGCCAGGCCCCATTGAAATGGCTGAGCCTGAACTGATGCAAAAGTTAAAATTAGAATATTGAAAAATAATATAGGTGCTTGCTTCATTTAGGTTCCTTAAATAGTTATACGCCCCAGCCTACGGTGCATTGGTATATCTGCAACTGGATATGAATTTTCTGAAAGAATGAATGTGTACTCTTCTTTAATATAGATGAGTTGCATTAGTCATATCAATAATAGACATCAGAAACCGATATTCACCGGTAAAGAAAAGCGAAACTATGCCGAGCGTTCGAAGAGCAATCCACCAATGCAGTTAATTGGAAAACTTTGCATCTAAAATTTGCTTATACGAATCAAAGTGTTCTTGGCTGAATACAACTATATATATCTTGGTAAGAGAACCAATAATCGCCAAATTGCATACGGTATCAACTGCTATTGTTGCTGCTTCAATAAGCGGATACCCAAAAATGCCACAGCTAATCGCCGGAAATGCAATCGATGTCAGTTGAGATTGCTGAGCAAGCTGCAATGATTTCTTATAAGCATTCGCCAGAATTTGAGCTTGCTGTGCATCATTAGGTTTCCAAATTGGTCCAACGGTATGAATAACATATGGCGATTTAATGTTATAACCTTTGGTAATGACTGCATCTCCATGATCGCAACGAACATCAGTACCAGCCAACGGTTTATAGCTTAAGCATTCTTCTTCGAGTCGTGGCCCGGCTGCTTTATGAATAACACCACATAAGCCGCCCAGATGTCTCAAACTAGGGTTGGCTGGGTTTACTATGGCATCAACTGGCTGCTCTAGAATATCACCTTTTACAAGATGAACCGTCTGACATTCATTCAGTTTATAAATATTATCCATAGCATGAATGTTGGCTTTTTTATCGACATTATCACGCGACGGGAGTGCAGCTAAGCCCTTTGGAAAATCCTGTGCTGATATCAACGGAAAACTCAAGATTAGGAAACTAATAGTACGACATGTTGTTTTTAATGATTTCATTTTTATTTCCTCAAAAAATATTCGATATTGTTCATACTACAGGCAAAAATAAGCTCGGCAACGGCTAAATATTCCATATGTAACGTCAGCTTGGTATGGTGAAAACAAATATTGCTAAAAGACTCATTTGAGGTGTTGTATGCCAATTAAAAAAAAGAAAAAACTATGGGTGAGGCATGTAATGGAAACCTCAAATGCTCTTTCATTGCCTGAAGGTGTTTTTCAATGGTCGGCAAAGGATATTGCAAAAGGACTTAAAGAATCTGCCGAAGCCAGCACACGGCGCAAAGGTACGCCATTGCAATCAGCCATGTCGATGCTCAATTTCTACATTAATCGGGCAGGTAAAAACTTAAAACCCAAAGACAAACTGCGGCTCGAAAAAGCAAAAAATGAACTGCGCAAACTCTTTGGAAGAGAACCAAAATAATTAGAAGGAAGACGGTTGTGGAGCGAGCTACTATTATCTTATTAGGTGCTACCGGCGATCTGGCTCGACGAAAATTAATTCCGGCACTTATTGAACTTGCACGACTCACACAGCTAACCATCATTGGCGCAGCCGAAGATGAGATGAGCCGTGAGCAATTTCAACACTATGTGCGCCCTTCAAACATTACGGATGATCAATGGCATTCATTTGCGCAACATCTCTACTATCAGCAATTTAATGCGGCACAGAAACAAAGCTATGACGAACTTCTCGACTTTGCCAACAAATTTCCAGCCGAACATCGGATCGTATACTGCGCAATGCCGCCCGAGCTTTTTTGTACGATCACCGAACTGGTTGGCAAATCTGGTTTGGTGCAAAAGGGAAAACCTCATCAAGTAATCGTATATGAAAAACCATTCGGCCAAGATCTCAAATCGGCTAAAACATTGAATGAATGCGTTGCTGATTGGTTCACGGAAGATCAGGTCTTCCGCATTGATCATTATCTTACTAAGGAGATGGTCGAAAATATTACACTCGTGCGTTTTACCAATACAATTTTTGAACCAATTTGGAATGGCATCTACATAGATTCCGTGCATATTGTGTTGCATGAAGATGTTGGCCTTGAAGGCCGCGGCGCCTATTACGATACATATGGCGTGCTTAAAGATGTGGTGCAAAATCACATGCTGCAATTATTGGCGCTTGTCGCTATGGAAGAACCAGTTTCATTATCTGGCGATGCGGTACGTGATGCAAAAGTAAATTTGTTAAAAAGTGTCACAGTTAAAGATGGGTTGCTTGGCCAATACGAAGGTTATCGCAATGAGGATCATGTCCATAAAGATTCTACAACGCCAACGTTTGCGTTGTTGGAGCTTGCAGTAAATAATGAACGTTGGCGTGGTGCTCGCTTCTTCTTATCAACCGGAAAAGCGTTAGATCATAAAGCAACATATATCCGCATAACATTTAGAACAGTAACCTGTAGCTTGGAACGAGTCCGCGATTGTCTTCCCAATGTGCTCACTATTAGTATTTATCCTGAAGGTGGTTATTCATTGGCTTTGAATGTAAAGGAGCCGCGCACGTCAACGTTCATCCGACCTGAGCCACCAGCGCATATCAAACAAGTTGATATGCATTATCTACAGTTCGTTGAAAAGAAACCAGCGCCTGAATATCTTGTTATCTTTGAGGAAATTTTATCGCATCAAATATCTGTCGGCGTTCGCTTCGATGAGATTGAAGAGCAATGGCGAATCACCGACCAAATACTAGCAATGGATTTGCCACAATATACCTATACCCAAGGATCAACCGGGCCTCAAGAGGCAGAAACTTTTGCACAAAAAAAAGGAATTGCATGGTCACAACTATAGGGCTTATAGGCGCTGGTAAAATGGGCATGCAGCTCGCACAGTACTGGCGAAAAAAGGATTATACGGTTCTAGCGTATGACCCAAATGAAGAAGCGAAAACCCATCTTAAAGTGCTTAACTGTGCTGTTATGCCTACCATTCATCAACTGGCTGATGCAGCTCCTGTAATTTGGCTTATGGTACCCCATGAAATAGTTGATCAGGTATTAGAAGAGATCACACCCCATGCGCAACCTGGCACTATTATTATTGATGGTGGCAATAGTAATTTTAATGACTCCATGCGCCGCGCGAATCAGTTAAAAAAGTATGGTATCACATTCCTGGATTGCGGTGTTTCTGGCGGTATAGTTGCCGCAGATGGTTTTTCCTTGATGATTGGCGGAGACCGCGCTGCATATGATGCTACAAAACATTTTTTTGAAACGTTGGCAGCGCCGTTGAAAAAAGATGAGCATGGTTGTCCATTATTGGCTTATGCCTATATCGGACCATCAGGTGCCGGTCATTACACGAAAATGGTACACAATGGCATCGAATATGCCTTGATGGAAGTATATGGTGAAGGCTTTCAATTATTGCGTGAAGGAAAATTTAAAAACTTAGATTTGCAAGAAATAAGCAGAATTTGGCAAGCAGCGGTCATCAAATCTGAATTGTTAAATCTTGCGCATTACATATTTGCGAACGACCAGAGACTTACAAAAATTAGCGGCGAAGTCGGCGAAACCGGCATGGGGCAATGGACAGTTGATGAAGCAAAAAAAGAACAGATTCCTGTCAAACTTATTGAAGATGCGGTCAACATTCGCGATCTTTCGCACAAAACAGGCGGGAATTTTGCTACCAAATTAGTTGCAATGCTACGCCATGAATTCGGCGGCCATTCGATAAAAAAAGTTGAATAACAATGTCATGCATTGGAAATAGTAGAATTAACAAAATGCGCTAGTAATACAAAATTTTTAGTGTTGCATCATTGCTCTTGACTTAAGCTGTGTTGGTATAGTAGTCTCAGTCAATAAAAGTAAATGAATTGCAAAGGAAGTAGTAGTGAATTTTAAAAACGTACATATCGCCGAAAAGCACACATACATACGCACACAATTCCGATTTGCAGTTCCCTTTCAAAACAATTTTGTAATATAGTTTCGCGACATTCTGAGCGTTGCTTACATCTTGCTTGTGCAGCGTCAAATGCGCAATAATATATTCTAGACGACAGTTTTGAATAACACTCTCAAAACAGGAGGAAACGGAGCGAAAAACACAATAAATTAGTGCAGACCAAGAATACCATCGGATAATATCCGACGAAGGTAGATCGAATATTCGTCCTAACCTATATAAAAAGGGTTCACATGAAAAGAGAACTATTACGTGGAATAGTAATTGCTCAGGCAATGCTTTTTGGCTTACAACAGCCTATTTTAGCAAGAGATTGCGAACGGCCTTGTTCTAGAAAAACAAAATGGGATTACATTATCGTCGGCGGTGGAACATCTGCTAGCCAACTTGCCAAAATTTTGACGGACGATTTTAAAACATCTGTTTTAATGATTGAAGCCGGTCCAAATTATGATGGTGACATTAGGGTTGAAAAACCAGCTCCATATGCGAATCAATTATCAGGAAAATATGAAACTATTTATGATTACCAGCAGGTTTCAATTTATCAACAATTCGCAAACAACAATACCTACCCGTATATTAATGGTCGCATGCTTGGTGGTAGCAGCTCACACAATGGTCTGCAATATACCTGGCCAACAACCGCAGTAATGAATGAATGGGATGCAGCTGCTGGCAGTACCGGCTTATGGGGACCTGATAATACAATTAATGGGACTGGGTCGGCGATGGTGGAACTTGAAAACTATAATGGCACCACTAATCCTGATGGCAATGTCCGCGGCAGAAATATGGGTCCATTCCATCCACAAGTGCGTCAGGCACCTGCAGATGTGCAACCACCAGTAAATGATGTTGTTGCTATTATTGACGGTTCAGCGGGCGCTAATTCTCTAGCTACTGCAGGCCAGCAACTTATGGATTACCCAAATGATTTTAATGATCCTGCGGAACCAATTGGTGTTTGCCCGCAATGGCAATTGTGGGAAAACTGGACTGATACTGCCCCTACAGATACATTGCATGAGCGTCAATCAGCTTCGATCGTTTTTCTCGATCCAATAATAAACGCATCATCTGGCAAAGGCTTAAATGGTCGTAAATTACAGGTGCTAACAAATGCAACTGTTAATAAAATTTTATTTGATGGGCAAACTGCTTCCGGAGTTTCTTTCACTGATAACAAAGGTAATGGTCAAGAAGCATTTGCAAAACAAGAGATTATTGTTTCTGCAGGCGCATTTAGTTGTGAAGTGCTAATGCGATCTGGTATTGGTAATTATTCCCGTCCAGAATTATTTACCAATCCAGCACAAGCACCGTGGGCATTATTAAGCGCGTCAAATATCCCGCAAGTGTTTGATAACCCAAATGTTGGCCAACATTTGCAGAATCACCCGTTAGTGACTGCTGCTGTTGTAACTACACCAACATCTGCAGAATTCCCAAATGGTGCGCCTCTCTTGCCGTTAGATGATCTTGATGCACTGTATGTCGTGGCGGCAAATTTCCCAGCAGTCCCAGGCGGTACCAACAGAAATATTGTCATAGACTTTTCAATAGGCGGCGGTTTACCTGCTGTTCCAGCAAATGCGAATAGAGCGTTGATACTTCCTATTCTACTCACTCCTGTCAGCGAAGGATCAGTAGTTATTAGAAGCCAAAACCTTAATACTACATCAATTGAAGATCCAAATTTATTTGGTGACACTCAAGGCACAGGTGATCCTAGCACTAGCCAGGATTTCAATATCCTATACAACTTTATGCAAGGTATTGGTTCGCCAAACGCAATTAGTGCAGCAAATGGCCCTATGTATAACATACTGCTTGCGCTGAAGAATCTAGGTTGGAATATTCTAACACCGCTAACGACTTTCCAATCCACAGATGCATTAACTGCTTATATTAAAGCATCGGTATTCCATGCCTTTCACTATGCCAGAACCTGCCAAATGGGTACGGCACCTTCTAACAGTGTAGTTGATTATCAAGGTCGCGTTTGGGGTGTAAACCGTCTGCGTGTACTTGATGTGTCGATTGCCCCTGTAATCCCAGATAGCAATACGGGCAGCGTAGCCTTTATGATTGCAAAAATTATGGGACCATTGATTGCTTCAGGCGCTAGCTTGCCATTTACCACATACTAAACAAAAGATCATTTCTTTGTTTAATAAAAAAGGCCCGGAATTTCCGGGCCTTTTTTTGATCACGATACGGTAAAAAATTCATGCAAGGTTCGAAAACGGCGTGAGCAATCGTTTTATAAAGTGCGTTTTTGGATGGGCAACCAGTTCTTTATACGTGCCGCGTTGCTTAATTTCACCATCAATCATAACTGCAACTGATGCGCCAAAAAATTCTGCATCCTCATATTGATGTGTAACCAAAATGATTGGTATATCCAAAGTATCGAACAGTTTTTTCATATCGCGAGCCACATCGAATTTGGTAACCTGATCAATATTAGACAATGGTTCATCAAGCAAAAAAAGATCTGGTTTGACTGCCAAGGCCCGCGCAAGTGCTACCAGCTGCTGCTGCCCGCCAGACAATTCTAATACCGATTTGTGACCATATCCTTTCAATTCAATCATTTCAAGCAATTCGCCAACAATTTTTTTCTGTGTTTTTGTCTCGACATTTGTTAGCTGTAATCCATATGCAATATTCTCCGCAACGTTAAGATGCGGAAATAAACCATAGTTTTGAGCCACGTAACCTATTTTGCGTTGTTCGATAGGAAGCTTAGTTATCTCATGGTCATGCAAAAAGATTGAACCATGAGTTGGGTGAACAATACCCAATATTGTTTTGAGTAAGGTTGATTTCCCAGCGCCAGATACCCCCATCAATACGAGAAGTTCTTTTGGCATTACCTTTAAATCGAAATGTTTGAGCACTGCTACTTTGTCGTAACCAGCAGTTATATTCCTAAGTAAAAGCCCTTCCATGGCTTCCTTCCATGTGTAAATCGTTTAAAGATTAAGAGGGCAATCAGTGAAGCAGTTGTCACTAAAATTGTTGCGGCCAGTGCTGGAGCAGTTTCTTTTGAATGGGTGGCAATATAAGTCGAAATATCTTCCGTTTTATAGGGAATGATGCCGGCAAATATTAATCCACCACCAAGTTCGCCCATAGCTCGTGCCCAACATAGTGAAGTGGCCGAAGCAATATCTTTTGCGGCTAGCGGCAAAAACAGCGTTAATAGTAGTTGTATTTCATTTGCGCCAAGTGTACGTGCAATAAGATCTAAACCCGATTCCTGAATCTCTCTAAATTTGCGCACTGAAAAGGCAATAATAAAAGGAGCCGATACAAATAACTTTGCAAAGATAAGTGCTGTATAGGTATAGGCAATATTTATATTAAACGGTGAGTTGGGTCCGAGCATAAGAAGTAAGATGATGCCCTCAGCAACGGGAGGAAAAGTTTGTGGAACATCAACAATTAATGTTTCAAGAAATTCTTTTCCCTTAAAATTTTTCATAGCAAAAATATATGCCAGCGGCACACCAAAAATAATGGAAATTAATACCGTAATACATGAGGATGATATGCTCAGCCAAGCGGCTGCTAAAATTTCGGGATTTACAAAGGAACGTAATACTTCATGACTATGTCCTAAGATTGCAATGTATTGGTAAAAGAAAATGAAGATTGACCAGCCAAGCAAGGTAAAGCCTAATGCATATAAGAGAAGCATTAATAATAATTGTATTGCAATCCTCATCTCAAACTCTTTTGTCTATGGTTTGGCAAGCCGCCGGTGAATAATAATAGAAAATGTGCTCCGCCATATAATGAAACATTATAATCAGCCACCACCGTTACAGGTATACTTTCGAGAAGAGAATGTTGTTTTCTGCAATTGAGAAATTCTTTTTTAAATTCTGGCAGTTGAAATAATGGAATATTTTTTGCTGCTATGCCGCCGGCGATAAACAGACCACCGAGCGCCAATGCATCCAGGGCAAAGTTCTTTGATGCGCGTGCGTAATAAACTGAATATTGATGAAAAGTATCTATACAACGTTGATCTTTTTGCCAATATTCAAAAATGACATCCGGGTTATTTGCTTGTTCAATTTTATCCGTGTCAGCACTATTGGGATACGTCTTTCTTGTGGCGAGAAATTTGTACAAATAAATAATGCCAGCCCCCGAGAGCACGTCTTCCCATGAAATGGCTGCATCAGGCATTTTTAATAACGTTCGAATGAAATCTGCATATGCCAGATCGAATTCATTTTGCACCGCGAAATCGCCATGCCCTCCTTCAGACGAAAGTATCAGACGACTGCTATGTTCTGTGTGGTATGCCATGATGCATTTCCCAAGGCCGGTACCCGCGCCAATGGCTGCTTTGCTTGCATTGTTTCGTGGTTGACCAGGCAAAATAGTAACCAGGCTTTTGGGTGGCATATATTGAATTCCAAAGCCTACCGCCTGAAAATCATTGATCATTACCATTGATTCTATGCCAGTTTTCTTTTTAATATCTGCAAGATCAATAATAAAATCGAGATTGGTTGGCTTGGCCCGGATATGATGAGTATCTAATACACCTGCTGCACCAAAACAAGCGCGAACTATTGTAATTCGATAGGCTACTCGAAGCTGATCTACAAGTTGCGCGACTGTTTCGGCAAAATCCGTAATATCTTTGCTTGCAACATGCAGTGATAATAATAAAACCGGTGGGTAGGCATCATCACGAAAAATGCCAAAATTTGCATTTGTTCCGCCAATATCGCCTATTAAATAGCAACGGCTATTCGGGCTAAAGGTATGGTAACGAACTTCGCGGACGGTCATCTGCATTGTCTCATCCATAAAATTGTTAATCAGATATCAGGCATTGTTGCAATTCCAGATTGCCAATGCAAGAGCGTGCAAGTAATAACTTTTTTAATTAAAAGAGTCCAAACTATTGTGTTCCCAGATTCAAAAAAGCCATGCTCATGGATAAGTATAAAAAAAGGCTGACGCATGGAACTATATATCTACCTTCTTTTTGCCGGATTGGTGTTCATCGCAAATATCATAGCTACTATTACCGGCTTTGGATTAGCTACAATTTTATTGCCGGCGTTAGCAATGGTTATTCCTGCGCAGGAAGCCTTATATTTTTCGGCAGTCATTCATTTTGCCAATGATGCTTATCAGGCATTTTTATTTCGACATGCAGCAGTCAGTTGGTATCTCATATTCTCATTTGGTTTTCCAAGCATTTTAGCAACAATCCTTGGTGCCTATGGAGCTGTGAGCATAGCGCCTGAATATTACAGCCATATTCTTGGCTTTTGCATTATTGCCTATGCATTATTCGTTTTCGTGAGGCCAAACTGGCATATACAACCAACAACGACCAACGCTGTTGTGGGCGGTGCAACTTCAGGATTTACGGGTGGGCTTTTCGGCCTCAGCGGGATTATTCGTTCGGCATTTATGGTGGTCTTTTTTGGCAGCAAAGAAGCTTATCTTTTGGCGGATGGACTTATCGCGGGTGTAACAGATTTTGCTCGATTGACTGTATACACCCTTAAGCTTCCACTCAACCATGCATTGCTCATTGCGATAGCCTTGTCAGTACCCATAGCTTTTTTAGGAACCTATATTGGTAAACAGCTTGTATCACGATTGAATGAGAAACAATTTAAACGAATCGTTGCCATTGCTCTGGTATTGATGGGCCTTAAGATGATTATCGGAGGCTAATGGCATGCAATACGTACGCCGGTTTAAAGATATCAACATGTCCGACATCGGCGAAGTAGGCGGCAAAAATGCCTCACTTGGCGAGATGATTCAGCAATTGAGTGGTAAAGGAATAACGATACCTGATGGGTTTGCCATTACCGCGGATGCCTACTGGTATGTGATTAAGGAGAATAATTTGCTGCCTAAGCTAAAAAAATTGCTTGGCAAATTACAAAAAATAAAACATGTTTTGCATGCTGACTTAGCTATTGTCAAAGAAGTCAGCGCGCACGCTAGATTACTCATTGAACGAGCAACATTGCCTGATGATCTAGCAACTCAAATTATTACTGCCTATAAAAAATTATCAGCTGGACGAGAACAAAGTGTCGCCGTTCGTTCATCTGCTACTGCCGAGGATTTACCAGGTGCTTCTTTCGCCGGCCAGCAAGAGACTTATTTGAATGTGGTGGGAAGCGCAGAATTATTACAGGCCGTGATCAAATGTATGGCTTCCTTATTTACCGAACGTGCAATTATTTATCGTATTGATAAAGGATTTGACCATTTCAAAGTTGCTGTTTCAGTTGGTGTACAAATAATGGTTCGTTCCGATCTTGGTGTATCGGGCGTTTCATTTTCAATTGATACCGAAACAGGTTTTAAGGATGTAATTGTTATCGAAGCATCTTATGGCTTAGGTGAAACAATTGTCCAAGGCGAGGTCATCCCAGATCAGTTTTACATCCATAAGCCAATGCTTGCCCAAGGTTATCGCCCTATTATTCGAAAAACATTGGGTAGTAAAGATATCAGACGAATATATGCAAAAGAAGGAGCTAAGACAGTAAAGGTTCCTGAGGAAATTGCAGCATCAATTTTGCCTAATCGATGATGAAATTTTATTACTTGCGCGTCATGTAGCACAAATCGAGAAGCACTATTCAAATCTTGAAGGCCGCTGGCAACCAATGGATGTTGAGTGGGCCAAAGATGGTAATACTGGAACTATCTACATTATTCAGGCACGCCCAGAAACAGTTTTCGGTTCCCGCAAAGCTTCTTCATTTTTAGCACAAGAACGGCTTGTTGCGCCGGCGGGGGTGAAAGTAATAACTACCGGCGAGAGTATTGGCCAAAAAATTGCCAGTGGTACTGCGCGAATCATTTCATCACCACAGGACATGAATCAAATAAAACCCGGTGATATTCTTATTACCCATATGACCAACCCCGATTGGGTTCCCGTTATGAAGATTGCTGCCGGCATTGTAACGACGAATGGCGGGCGAACCTGCCACGCTGCAATTGTTTCTCGGGAGCTCGGTATTCCTGCTATTGTTGGTGCTGTAGATGCCATGAAAACTATAAAAACGGGTGACCAAATCACCATTGATTGTAGTAAGGGGCAAACCGGATATGTCTATCCAGGGCTTTTGGATATTAAAAAAACGAGAATTGATATAAAAAAATTAAAAAAATCCCCGGTCGAATTGTTGCTCAATATAGCCATACCCGATGAGGCATTCATGCTATCCAGTTTGCCGGTCGATGGGGTGGGGCTTGCGCGCATAGAATTCACAATTGCCGATACTATTGGCATTCACCCAATGGCTATTTTGCAACCGAATAAAATCAAGAACAAAAAAATAATACACGAGATGGAAGAACGCGCTCATGGATATTCATCACTGCGCGATTTTTATATCGATAAACTAGCACAAGGAATCGGCACCATAGCAGCTGCCTTTTATCCAAGGCCAGTGCTTGTTCGTTTCTCAGATTTTAAAACTGATGAATATCATAATCTGTTAGGGGGCAACTATTTTGAGCAGAAAGAAGAAAATCCTATGCTCGGCCTTCGTGGCGCCTCACGTTATTATAATGAAAAATTTGCTGAAGCTTTTGGCCTGGAATGCGCTGCGATAAATAAAGCACGTCTTGAAATGGGCTTAAAAAATATTAATGTCTTGATTCCTTTCGTTCGTACCATCGATGAAGCACACAAAGTGCTTGCTTTAATGACCGAGCATGGATTGAAGCGCAAAGTGCAAGGATTAAAAGTTTTTATGATGGTTGAGGTGCCTGCTGATGTTTTTTGGCTTGATCAGGCAAGTAAATTGTTCGATGGTTTTTCCATTGGTTCAAATGACCTTACCCAACTCACATTGGCAGTAGATCGCGATTCGCCAAGCTTGGCCCCGTTGTTTGACGAGCGAGCTCAGCCGGTGCAAGAAATGCTCAAGCTTGCCGTTTGCGCAGCACGAAAAAATAAAAAATATATTAGCATCTGTGGTCAAGCTCCGTCAGATTATCCTGAATTGGCCAATTACCTGATTTGTTTAGGAATCAGCGCCATATCCCTAAATGAGGACGCAATTTTGCCTTTTCTTAAAAGAGGTCACACCTGTAAAAAGAAAAACAAAACATCGTGTGAATAAGCTTTTTTTGATATTTCAATACAAATTATGGTAGAAGAAATTAGTAATATTTTAAACTATTTAAGAGATGAGAGTTTGTCGCATAGATTTATTACAAAAGGGTCATGATGAATAGCCGCACAGCACAACAATTATTGCATTATACATACGGGCTTTTGCCAATAGTTGCCGGCCTGGATAAATTTTTCAATTACATTGTACATTGGGAAAAATACCTGAACCCTGCGATTCCTTCACATTTCCATACCACACCACTGATGGTAAACCATGTTGTAGGAATCATCGAAATCTTGGCAGGATTATTGGTTCTATGGAAACCAAAAATAGGTGGCATTGTTGTTTCTCTTTGGCTGGTTCTAATTGCATTCGATTTAATCTCGATGCGTTTCTATGATATTGCCATTCGCGATCTTGCTATGGCCGTTGGTGCGTATGCGTTAGCACTGCTTTCATAAATAATTAGCAGTTAAACACATGTTAATGATGCTATTGGACTAGCATAATCCCGGCCATTCCTGCCATGAGTAGATCTTCAATAAGCGTCACATAGGTCATAGGGATTTTAAAAACGGTTCCAAGGCAGGCGCATTGAATTGATTCTTTCTTCGATAATGCATATGCAACGCCCGCTGCACTGATAAGCATAATGATACAGGTCAGGACATTCACAAACATGAGATGCCAGCGAGCCAGGTATAAAACCCCCAGCCCTAATTCAACAAATGGATATGCATGCGCATAAAGTTTGCTTCTTTGCGCAATCTGATCATACATGGAATATGCTTCAGCAAATGCGCTTAGATGCCAGATTTTAAAGCTGCCAAAGATTATAAAAAAGAAGCCCATGAAATCACGCATAAATTCATGTGTATTCCAAGCATGTAAACCAATTGGCCTAATACTGGAAAACAGCACAACAATCGAAACAATTAGTATCAGCGGCAAAAAGCTTTTAAAAGAATACTCGTCACCATGCGAATGTTCGTTTTTCATTTTTTATTCCGCATGCGGCGTGTATTGGGCAATTTCGTAAATTCCCAGCTTTCGTTCCATTTCCGCTACTCTATTGACCATCTTTTCATATGCATGCTTGCCAAATTTCTCATTCTCAGTGTCTTCGAAAATATCAGTTAAGCGATTATATTCCTCTGCCGTTACTTGCGCTCGCACCGCCGGGAAAAGTTCTGTATCTTCGCGGTTTTCATGCGGTCTATACATACCAACAAACCCTTTAAGGTCAGCTGCTAATTTTTGTATATTTTCAGAATTATTATCAGTGCGGGCTATCCCTGCTCGATGAATGATCATGTAGGTGACTTTGCCACCAGCAGCATGTTGTTCCCGGAGCACCTGAGTTAGTTGAGCTAGGGGCAAACCTTTCTTTTCGAAAATGGTAAACAAATGTTTTTCTTCAAGTTTCTCATGATACTCATGGATGAAATCGCGGACAATGATTGCTGCATCAATAACTAATTGATAATCGACTTTCTCTTTTTTCGAAATCTGATCTTCAACTTTTTCATAAATTCTAAGCACGCGATTCAGAATGCCATGTTCGCGCATAAGATCTTCTGTGCATGGCACTTCTTGCCAGCAAGTTTTAAGTTCAACCCGCTTGTAATACAACACGCCAAGCGTAAGAGAAGAAGCCAATAAAACAGCAATAATCAATGGTGATGCATTCATCGAAATCTCCCTTTTGGGTTAGAAAAAATAATACCAAGCCGCCAGAAATCTAAAATTATCAACCGGGTGGGCATCGAATACTTTTGCTTTTGGTCCTACATGACCATACATAGCGCGCATATATTCCGCTTCTATGCCAAGCCAAAAATTCTTAAAGCGAACAACAACGCGCGGGGCAAGACGCACTAGCCAATCAATAAAAATATCGGCCTTGCATTCATAGCCGCCAAAGACAACATCTTTGTATGAATGGAAATCAAATTGCCGAAATTCTGCAGGGTGGACAAGCGAATGGAGAGAGCCAAGGTTTTTGCCAAAACCTAAAAACAATCCTGGATCCCACCATACACCTTTGCCGAAATTAGTTGTATCCAAAACCGCGGGGTCAGATGATGTTTTTTCGATTGGATAGACTTCTGCCGGCGTTGGATCTGTACGGTGGATATCAAGCCAACAATTGATGGATTGAACTGGGGTATACGACCGTTCGTCGGTGCAGGGATTAATATGCTTAATGGCATATGCGCCAAGCAAACCTTCGGCAGAGACATTTTGCCCATAAATAAGCTTCATGGTTGCGGTGACAGGTTTTTGATTGATTTGGAGCAACCAGAATGCCATTACCCCAGTCACTAATTCATGAACTTTAAAACACAGTTCACTTTCCAACCGTGGTTTTACGGTACGCACTTGTACTGCACCAATCATAAAGTGATCTTTCATTTTTTGACGCAGTTGCGCATAAATAAGTGGGATTTTTGCGTTGCGCAAGTATATGTTGCTTATTTTGGGAGGTCCGATGGGCGAACAGCCAACGCTGGAAAATTCATTAGCTTCTGACATTGCGCACAACATTAAGGAGGTCGAATGTAAAAAAAATTCCGCCCGCAATTGAGGCACTAATAAGAATGGTTCGAATGGTGATCCGGCGCTAAAAGCTACTGTTCTGGGAAAAGCATCAAGCACGAATGAAGGGCCAATTGCTTGTCCAATCTTGAAGGCCACGGTTGGCTTAGAATCCTCATCTTTCCATATGACATCCATGAAAGCGCCATATATCCGAGGGCTATTAATAACTCTATTATCCGCGCCTGAAAAGTTCGCATCAAATTCGCCAGATACCCAGGGCCCGCATCCATGGCCTAATTGGACCGGTCGCGTTTGTAATGAGAGAAATGATTCAATAGCAAGGAAATTAAAATCGCCCACTGCGTTGATGTCGTGGTCATGTTTATCAGGGTCGCGATTCTTTGGAAATGCAAGATCATCGCCATCCCGGATTGCAACCACTTGGCGCGAATCCCAAAAAGCCGCATGCTTTACATTGCCCGTGAAATTAAAAAACTTACCAGGCGCCCACGGGATTTCGGCTATGGGGCCGGGAATATATTCAGCATTTAGCAGTGAGCATGAAGCTACGCAAATGAAAATATTCCTGAAAATGCGCATCGTTTTTTGCCAAGGCACTCAAAGTGCATTATTTATAATATCCGGACCCGACCATAAACCACTCTTTCCCTTTTTCAACCTTTTCTATATAGACCATTTTCGTGGTATTGCGCGATTTGTATTGTATCCAACCTTTTCCATCTTCTCTGATGGTGGTCATAAAGGTATCAAAAACTGGTTTGCCAGCAGAATCTTTGTAATTTTTGAAATTTCTAAAAATAAGATCGTAATCCCATCCATAAGCCAAACAATCACCGAGTGGATTGAATACAAAAACTTCTAAATCTCCCTTAATAAAGGAACTTTTTTCGCTGCCAAATTCACGGAACGCTTCATGGTTTGGATGCGATCGTAAATATTCAGCTGCTCGTTTGACCAAGCGAAGTGTGCGTTCGCGTGCGCCGTATGGATAATAGCCACAGCCAATAACGTAGCTTCCTTGTTTATCCGTTACTTTCTCAACGTAGGAAACCTTCCATCCACCTTTGGAATCGTGCTCAATCCATCCGCCGCCTGCTTTGGCCTTAGCGATGATTTCCCGCATAACATACTCACCAGTTATTGAGCGATCCTGAAATTGATTTTCGCCAACCCGATTTGGATCTTCGCCGTCTGCTAAAACCTTGCCATTAAATGAATACATGAATACGGTAAGGTCACCAATATGAAAGTCTGGATTGTAATTAAAACGATCTATAACAGTGCGTCGGCCGCGCGCATTAAAATCTTTTACTGCTCGTTTCACGATAGAAACTACTAATTCTGTATTATCGTTAGGATAATAACTACAACTAATGACGAATTTGTTACCATCTTTATCAGCAACCTGTTGCACATAGGTTTCTTTCTTAGAACCCTGCATTTGATATGAAACCCAATGTTTACCGTCAGCTGCTGCCTTGAGCATTTCTCTGACAATAAATTTGCCTTCATCATCCTTCATATCAAGAAAATTGCGACCAACAAAATCGGTATTATCGCCGTGAGCTACGCAATAACCTTTCATATCGTAGGCAACAATGTATAGATTCCCTTTTACAAACTTACCAACCTTATTATCGAACTCGCTAAAGGCATCCTCGCGACCATGCTTCTGAAATTCGGCAACGGCTGAGGCGATAAGGGCTTCAACTTCCGTTTTCTTCGTGCTTGGGTAGAAACCGCCGGCGATTACATATTGTTTGCCATTTTTTTCGATTAACTCTGCGTAGGTGGATTTGTAATGTCCTTTCCAGGCATAGTTAATCCAGCCTCCGCCCTGTTTTGCAGTATCAATAATGAGTTGGGTAACCTTAACTCCTTCATCATTTTCTTGATTCCAAACACTCGACCAGGTTTCAGCCGGATTGGAATGGGCATACACTAAACCATTGGTATCAATTACCAGCAATTCAGTTTCACCAAGCACAAATTGACGATCGTAAAGGATGGCTTTGAATGCTTCTTCTTCGCGATGAGTGAGCAGATAGTTTATGGCAGATTTTACCAACTTTATGATGGCGGTACGTTTTGCGTCGTAATCAACATGCAACTCTTTGAAATCTGCTAAAAATTCATGGGAAGAAATGTCGGCAGCTGTCGGCGCTGGTACTATTGGCGGTGCCTCTTCGCGCAAAGACTTCTCAGCTTTTTCTCTAGCGGCAAGCGCTTTTTGTTGGCGTAATTGTTGCGGCGTGCTAACCGGGACAGTTGCTTGCGTTACTTGTTCAGCAGTAACCTCAGGCACAGGTTCAAGATTTTCACTTCTAAGATCTGAAGATGGCGGTTGTGCCACTAAGGTAAATAGGCAAATAGGTAGTGCGAATAGGAATATATATCGTTGTAGCTTCATAACAAATCTCCTTGGAATAAAAATCTTTATTCTTGGCGGCGTTGGCCAGTAAAGCTCAGTAAATAGAGGAACAAGTTGATGAAATCAAGATAGAGTGTAAGGGCGCCGATAACGGCGATTTTTTTCGAGGTCTCTTCATCTACAATTGCGTAACTTAAAGCTTTAATCTTTTGTACATCATAGGCGGTCAATAAACAAAAAATCACTACACCAATGCCAGACATTACCAGATTAAACATCGGATTTCGTAAGAAAATATTTACTATTCCAGCAATGATTAAGCCAACTAACGCCATGAGTAATAGATTGCCCATACCGCTCAGGTCGGATTTGGTGAAATAACCATACAATGCCATTGTGCCAAACATGCCCGCCGTTATAGCGAAGGTAAGGGCAAGAGAACCAAGTTGGAAAACGACGAATAATGAGGAGAATGTTATTCCTGTCAGCAGTGAATACATGATAAACATGGCAAGAGCAGTGCTCGCTCGCATTCTATTTACCATTGCGCTGAGCCCAATCACGAGTCCAAGTTGTGCAAACAAGAGAACGTAAAAAACCCACGTGTGGCTCACCAAATAAGTCATTATGCTTGGCGATGTTGCCACGGCAAATGCGGTGACTGCGCTGAGTAATAATGCCCCGCACATGAGACCGTAGACACGAGGGAGTAAGTTTGTTCGTGCAAAATGCACTGAAGTATCGTGATATGCCATTGTATTTCTCCGCGAGTTAAAATCTTTGCAAAGTCACCAAAATTTTGCGAAGCGAGTCAGAAATTTTTTCCAGCGAGCGCAGCGCGAGATGGGTGACGACAGTCACCACTTCTAACATAGATTTTTGCTCTACGCAAGAGAAATTGAAAAGTGCCAACGCCATCTCTTGCGCTTTATGCAACCTATGCGGTAAAGATAAATAGGAGATAAATTGTTATAAATGGTCGTTTGTTTTTACCCAAGCTTAGATGCGTAACAGCTTCTAGCTTAGAAAACATGGTCGGAAACGATCAGTTTAGGAGATATTCATGCAACGTTCGTCACTCTTAATTTTATTAAGCGCCGGCTCAATCTTTGCAGGTTCATGGCAAGATTCTGCAAGCCAAGGTGAAAAGCAAAAGGTCAATTTTTGCGGCCTTTTGCGTTCTACCGGCAACCCAACAGAGGCAATTAAAATTGAGAATGTTGGTATGCCATCGTATAAACGAATTCAGGTATATGAAAAACCGGCTGATCCTACTGATCCATGTGTTGACCCACATAAAAGTTCAGCCGAGCTTAATTTTAAAGACATCGCCATGATCAAGCAGGTGGCAGCACCGGTAATTGTACAAAAGGAACGAGACCGAAATGATACAGGTTGTAATAAACCATATACCTTTAAGGGCCGCAAATATGTGGAAATTGAAGTAAAATTTAATGATATGGTGACTACAAAAAGCTTTTTAGTTGAAGATACGCGCCGTATTGTGTACGATGAAATTGTTGATGGCTTTTTGGTAAAGCATAAAATTAACATCGGCGCTCTGGATTCTCTTGAAATTAAAGGATCTTATGAGACCAATGAGGGTGAGACCGATAAAGAGATCCCTGGTGCCCGCTGCACAATGATTATTAGCGGACAAAAACCAGAGCCAGTGGTAGCAAATCCAAAGCTACCGAAAACAACAAAAGAATCTGAGCTTAAAACTATCAAAATCCCGGTAACCAATTCTGGTAAATAGAGGAAAAACATCGTGATTACCAAACGCTCTTTGTTCATATTGGCAGTTTTGAATTTAACTCTTTTTGCAAAGTCACCATTTATTGCAAAGGCCGACCTTTTAGATCAAGAAAATGAACAACATTCCATAGAGCAAGAACTTGCACAAACCAAACGCGAACTTGCCCAGGCGCAAAGCCAAATAAAAGAGTTGCAAAAACAACTTGAATCGGCACAAACTTATCCGTTGATGGATACCATTTACGTTGGGGCAAATGGTTTTTTAATTCCACAGCAAGAAAAAGATAGTATTTCAACACGCGGCGGCGCTCCGACGTATGGTGAAATTAAATATCCATCACTCCAAACGTTGCTCAATGATCTTAATATCAAAGAAGATGACGTTTTTTATGATTTAGGCTCAGGCGTGGGCAAAACAGTTATTCAAGCTCATCTCAACTTTCCGTTTAAAAAAACGGTCGGCATAGAACTTGCACCAACGCGTCATAAGCAGGCCGAGGCTGTAGCTGACAAGCTGAAGAATAGAATGCTGGAGTTTAGGCAAGATGACATGCTTGAAACCGATTTGTCTGATGCCACAGTAATTTATCTGTGTTCTACTTGTTTTTCTGATGAATTAATGAACAAGCTGCTTAATAAATTTGCTAAGCTTAAGAATGGATTAGTTGTTATTACGCTGAAAGAACTACCTGATCGCTACCCATCGGCCGGATTTGAATTGGTTAAAAAATATAACCTGCCAATGAGCTGGTCTGCGGGTAACACAGTTCATGTGTATAAGCTAACAAAGAATATATAGCCCTTCAGGAGCCTCCCATGCCAATTGTAATCACCCGAGATAATTATGAACAAGAAGTACTATCATCACCACTGCCAGTTGTCATAGATATCTATGCAACCTGGTGTGGCCCATGCCAACAAATGCATCCAATTATTGAAGAGCTTGAGAAGGAATATGGTCAACAATATAAATTTGTAAAAATTAATGTTGACGAATCTCGAGATCTTTCTATCCAATTCGGGGTCACCTCTATCCCTACCTTTGTTTTCATAAAAAATGGCCAAATCAAGGGAAAAGCTACCGGTTATATGAGTAAACAGGATATTTTGGCCAGAATCCAAGAAGCCTTTGGCGCTTAATGTAAACATTTCCTTAGCAACGATGGGCAGGTCTTTTTGCTACGATGGCAACCTGCCCATAATTGTGTCTAACCATAAAAGTGGCCCCAAACCCTTGCAAACTTAAAGCTTTACTTGATAGGATAGCCCATGAGTGAAAAAAACCTGGTGGCGGAATGGTTCTGCCACAAGCCATATGTACAACAATAACACTCAATAAAAAGGAGTTTGTGATGAACAAACAATTACTAGCGCTTGCTCTATTGCTAAGCGCATCTTGCACAGTGCAAGCATACCGCGAAGTTGTTGAAGGAAACGGCGAAGTGGTAGGAACCGAAAACGTACGTCGCGGCGGATATCGTCGTGGTATGTGCGGTCGTTGCCACGAGCCAAGAGTCCATTGCCGTTGCCACACCGTTCGTGAACAAGTTTGCCAGCCTAAAATGAAGTGCTGCAAAGTTCCTTGTGAAAAAGTTTGCCAACCTAGAATGAAGTGCTGCAAAGTACCTCGCGAAAAGGTTTGCCAACCAGTGATGAAGTGCTGCCGAGTTCCTCGTGAAAAAGTTTGCGAAGAAAAGGTATGTACCGTCAGACAAGTACCATGCCCAGTTAAATGCAACCCTTGCCACAGAGGCGGGATGGTTGAAAGAGGCGCGGCCTTTGAAGAACGCCCAATGATGAATCGTGAAGGCGTTGAAGAACGTCCAATGATGAATCGTCCAATGAATCGTCGTTATTCTCGCTATTCAACAACTCAAGTTGCTGAACAAGCACCTGTTGCTCCAGTAGCTGCAGAGTAACTGTATCGACAGTTCAATTCAATTTTAGGGAATAATGGTAGGTACGGAATTTTAATAGCACTATACGATGCCTATCACCCTAGTTTAGGGCCGGAAATTTTCCGGCCCTTTTTTTATTGGAGCGCGGCTTTATGCCGAAAATTATTAAAGTCTTGCAACCCAAAACCTGTATTGGCTACGTTGATAGTAACCATTGCTGCGGATGTTCTGGCATTTGCCAGAAAACACCCCATTCGCAGCAATGGCCCGCCTACGCTGTTCTGGCTAGGTTTGCTTCGAGTATGAATGAATTTTTATTTGATACAGTTTAAATCTCAAGAAGATGAGCTTCGTCGGGCTTCGCCCTAGTAATTTCATTGTACGCTATCTTGCACAAGCAAAAGAACGGAGGCAGGAGGCGGTAGCCTCCTGATATCAGCTCTTCTTATCCTGAATCTCAAAACCGAGTTCTCGCAACTGAGCCCGCAACTCATCCGCGCGTTTCCAGTCCCGCCCTTTTCGAGCCTCTTCTCGCTCATCAATAAGTCGTTGCATCTCCGGCGTAATTACTACCTCTTTTTCAGGCATAGCCGCAAGTGTAAAGCCCAATACATTACGCAAAAAGGTATATACCCTGCATCGTTCAAGCTCGTTTTGCTGAAGCTCATTAATATTGTCATACATTGCGCCCCACATGCCGGGGAAATTAAGATCATCGCATAAGAAACTAAGCATAAGTTGAACAGTTCTTGATTTATTAACTTCGGCAGCCTCAACCATCGAAGCCTGGGAGCATGAACTAAATACACGCAACAACCGCTCATATGCCTTTTGAATTTGACCAATATCCTCTAAAGAAAATTCCAATGGCCCATGCATTTGATGTTGCAGGTAATAGAATCGTACAACCATCGGATCAACTTTTTCAAAAAGCTGGTTCAAGGTAAAGAAATTACCCAGGGATTTAGACATTTTCTCTTTATTTACCGTCACAAACGCCACGTGCATCCAATATCGTGCAAGTGCATGATGAAGTAAACCTTGTGTTTGCGCGATTTCATTTTCATGATGCGGAAAAATTAAATCCATGCCGCCACCATGGATATCGATTGGCGATTTCAAATATTTCTCAATCATGGCCGAACATTCAATATGCCAACCCGGCCGCCCCCAACTTTCTTCATAGCCAGGCCAGCGAACAGACCAAAAGGTTCCCGGTTCGCTATGCTTCCACAGAGCAAAATCCAGAGGATTCTTCTTGTGGGGATTAATTTCTACGCGTGCCCCGGCTATCAGATCTGATAGCTTGCGATGCGATAATATGCCATATGAAGGATCGGCATTAATATCAAAATATACATCACCATCGGCAGTTACATACGCACTTTTTTCTTTAATAAGCCCCTCAATAAACCAAATTATCTCGGGCATAGTTTGCGTCACCCGTGGCTCATCGGTTGGTTTAAGGCAGTTAAGTGACTGCATATTTTGTTCAAACATTGCAATGTAGCGATTGGCGATTTCTAAGTAGCGCATCTGGTCGCCAAACTCTTCCTGCGCTTTTTTCAGAAGCTTGTCATCGATATCGGTAAAATTGCGGGCATATAGAACCTTATAGCCAAGAAATTCAAGCAGGCGATATACAACATCGAAAAGCACGTACACACGACCGTGGCCCATATGAGGCGCATCATACGGGGTAATGCCACATACATACATGGTGGTACGGTTAGGATCTTTGGGTGTAAATAGCTCTTTTTTGCGCGTAAGTGTTGAAGTGATAAATAAATTTTGATGCATTGGGTTGTCCTTTTAAAATCAAGGATCCAAGCTTAATTGAATTTAAAAAGAAAAGGGACCCTTATCAAGATCCAGTTGACGTGTTACATCGTAAATTGACTAGGAATCCGCTCATCCTGAGTTGATCGAAGGATCAAAGCGGAAAGAAGATTTGTGTCGCCTAGCTCTTGAATAATGTACTTCCTTTAAATTTTACCTGCGCCAATTGCCGAAATCTACGCCTTCTTCCGCTAAAATTTCAGCAGCAACATTGGTAGTGGTAAAACCTTGTTCAATTTTATACGGTCGATACAACACACCATGATCTTGCTTGATGATTTCCATCTTATAGTTTTTGTATAGTCCTTTTGTTTCATCTTCTAATTTTACCAGTTCCGGCTTATGCGTTGACTGAATAACCATCACGTTTGGATACTCCGCTAGCCACATTGAACAATCTCGTGCAAGGATTGCAGCCTGTTGTTCACTGGTTGAGCGAAACACTTCATCCATTACAACCAAGCAAAATTCGTCATAGTTAAGTTGTCGAACAAGCTTTTGCATGTCTCGCATTTGATTAACTTCTGCCTTGTATAATGAAACGCCTTTGGCGGTATCATCGCGCACAATGATATGGGTAAATATGGATTTAAATGGCGTCATCACCATTGCCTGGGCCGGAGCAATACCAAAAGCTTGCCCCAACAAGGTGCAATGCAAAAGTGCCCGAAGTGCCGTTGATTTACCAGCAGTATTTTGGCCAGTAAGCACCATGTTTCGATTGCTTCCGGTGCGGCCTAATTCAATAGTATTTGGTATGGCATGCTTCGGATCAACCTGGGGATTCCAGAAATTAGTTGCATTAATATATGGCGTATCTTGCTGAGAAAATTCTACAAAGCAGTATGGCGTTTTGGTGCCCTCAAACTCTTTATATAACTTTGCTACAGAAACATAAGCATCAAGTGTGCCGAGCGCCTCAAGAGCGTTGCGCCATTCATATTTAATCTCTTGCATTAATTGATGTGCTACTAGTACACGACCGTGGTATGACCAAAATGATGGTTGCCCTTTAAAGGTATCGGTGTCCAGCAAGCTTTGAAGTTCTTGCGCTTTCTTTGATGAGCCGGCCAAAAAATGCTTAATTGCTTCAAGTTCGGGCACTGCTTTACGCAGGGCAGGAACTTTTGCACAGCGGGCATAGCAATCTTGTAAGCTACGCATTGCCGCGCTTGTAAATAGAAGTTTTGATTGTAGATACTGGGTGCAATCATGATATTTGGCTAATTCTTTATATCCTTGTCTTCCCATCACGGTCCACAAGGCTAATGAAATAGCCAAAACTACTATGGCGGTCGCTTTTTTTGGAACAGGATCAAAAAGTGCAAAATTGTCAGAATTATTTCGTAGAAGAGTAGAAAGGCATGAGTAAACAGAAACCAAAGGGAAGCAAAGGTTTCGTGCAAATGCAGCTGGTTCGCCTGGAGCACCGGCGAATTCGACAAATTTCCCGGCAAGGGAGTATATAATTGCAGAAATTGGCTCAAGCCCACTGACATAGCCGGCATTAAGAAGATTGTGAATCCTGTTGCCTACTTCTAAGAACACTGGGCTTTCATTTTTCCAGCTTTTCTCACGCTGGAGAACAGGCGTAAAATTCCAGAGGTTGGTATTTTCAAGATAATAGAGAGAGTCGAAATGTTTTTCGAAAATCGGATCTTCTGTTTGGTAATTTTTAAGAAAAACATCTTCAGTACGCGCAAATATTTTCAATGACCTATCAAGTTTCTCAAACAACTCACTATTGTTAATCAGTTCTTTAATAGCAGCCTGTGCAATAGTGGGATCACTCTTGCGATCAGCTACGAGCATTTTTGCCAAAACGGCTTCGCCAATAGCGCTATTGGTGCGATTAATTGCTTGCGCCAAATTAGCGTTTTCAAACAATTCCATATCAAGCCAGCTATGCCGGCTAAGCAGTGGACTGACAACGTTTTTATCGTTGTATGCAAGAACATCAAAAGCGATGTTTTTCTTTTGCTCTATGGTAAGCGGTTTAATGGTAAGATCAGGCTTCTCCTCCGTCTTGCTTTTGGTTTCCACTGGTTGCTTGGCAGTTTCATCCTCGGCAACGATGCCAATAGCAGGCAAATAGAGTTCCTTAATTTGAGCATACAAAGGATTCGGCTTTACAGCTTTTATTGCAGGCGCGGCCTCAACAAAAACTGGTTGCACCATCAGGCCAATGGTAACAATAATCACGAGCATTCTGCGGATCTGGCGGTGCATAATTAATCCTTTGTTGTTTAAAAAGAGGGACCCTGGTTTGTGCCAAGGTCCCTCTTGATATTTAGATGACAATGATTTCTTAGCTATTAAACAAGGTAATACCCTGTTCTGCCAAGATTTCTTCGGCAACGTTTGCGGTTGTCCAACCAGCTTCGATCTTGTGTGGTCGAACAAGCTTGCCGTCGACCTTGAGAATTTCCATCTTATAGTTCTTGTACACACCATTTGTTTCATCCTCAAGCTTAATAAGCTCAGGGAAGTGTGTAGAAGAAATAACCATTACATCATTGTAATTGGCGAGACCAAGGAAATACTTGCGTGCTAATGGCACTGCAGTCTGTGGGCCAGTGGTATGGAATATTTCATCGATGACCACAAAGCAACGCTCACCCGGCTGCAAGGACAAGATAGCCTTTTGTATCTCATCAATGTTAATAACTTCCGCCTTAAAGTGTGAAATACCATGCTCAACATCATCGGAAATGTTGATGTGGGTACGAATCAACTTAAATGGCGTGAGATCCATAGATTCAGCAGGTGCAACACCAAACACATGGGCAAGTAACACACCTTGTAGTAATGAACGTAAGGTCGTTGATTTACCGGCTGTGTTTTGACCCGTTAAGATCATATTGCGGTTCGCGCCCTGGGCACCAAGCTCTACCGTGTTGGCTACCGGCTTCTTCATGGTAACCAATGGGTTCCAGAAGTTGACTGCCTTAAGGTGTGGCTGCGCTTCAGTAGTTAAATTCACAAAGCAGTATTTATTGTCTTGGGTTTCGTATTCTTTAACCAACTTAGCCATCGAAGCAATAGCATCGATGGTACCAAGCGCTTCTAATGCATCGCGAAGTTCATATCGAACTTCTTGCATTAATTTATGCGCCGCCAACACACGACCATGCAATGAAAGTAACGTTGCAGAATTGGTAAAGGTATCTGTGTTTAATAATCGAATTAGCTCATCAAGCTTCTGGTTGCCCGATCCGCCGCCGATTAATTTATGCAGTTTCTTAAGCTCGTTTGGCATAGCTGACCGTAATGCCGCACTGTGCGTAATAGTTTCGCGTAAGTGATCCATTGCTCGTACTGCTGCGCCAAGTGGGATGAGTTTTCCTTGCAGATATTTGAGTGCATCAAATTGATATTTGAATGCGCCGTATCCGCTTGACGCCAGACTTGCCCATATCAATCCAGCAATCCCCATATAAAAGAACATGCCGTATTGTATTCCTCGTTTTAAGGTCATTCTCTCCTTTAACAAATGAGGATCATCTGTAGGCCCGGCACTATCTATTCCCTTAATACCCGCGTCCCGTGCCCAATTTAGGAGATATAAATCATATGGAACAAAGCAAAATCTAAGAGCTTGATATGAGCTTCCATTGGCTGCTTGATTATGCATCTCTTCTGCTGGAGCAAAAGGCAATCTAGCGATGCCAGCATTAATTGCTCGTGCCTCTGAATCGTCGGGATTAGATAGATCCTTAAGGTTCATCAATCTCGTCAACAACTGAAAGAAAACTGTACCCCGCGCTAATTTGTCACCGTGAGGCGTATTACGGAGGAGGCCTTTTTTTAGAGCTGTTATAGCAGCAATCACTGGTAAGATAACCATAGTCAATGATGAACCTGCCAAGGCCATTGTATTTGCAAGATTATCCCAGCGCGTTTTGGCTTCTAGAAGCATTGGATTTTCATTTGAAAGAATTTTGCTTGTCCATTTACCAAAATAGAGCTTTGCAAAATATTCTTCGTATGCTGGATCTTCTTCTTTAAAATTTGATAAATAAATTTCTTCAGATTTGCCAGCAACCATTAACATAGTGTCAATTTGTTTGAGTTCAGCTTCGTTAGCAACCAATTCCTTAATAGCTGCTTGTCGTGCCAAGGCAACGTTAGCATCGCCACCGGTTACGAGCATTTTACCTAAAACCGCTTCACCGAATGAAGTGTGTGTACGGTTAATGGTCCGTAAAAGGTTTGCTTGCTTGAACAACTCAAGATCTTCCCAGCTGTGTTCAGAAAGGAAACCAGATGGCTGGGTATGATCGCGTGAGGCCAATAGATCAAAGGCCATGGTTTTCTTTTCAGCCTCAGTCATCGGTTGGATGGTGAGGTCTAACTTTTGTTCTTTTTTTCCCCAAGAGAACCATGATGATGATGCCGGTTCTGCATTTTGATTTGCATTTGGCATAGCTTCATCAGCAAGCATACCGATAGCAGGTAGGTAAATAGATTTAATGGTTGTGTAAAGTGAGGCTGCTGATTGCGCAGCAGCGGGTTGCTTTATACCATCTGCTGTAACTGCCATAACTGGATTGGCCAGCACCAAACTAAAGAGTAATAAACTTATTGTACGCTTAACCGAATGCATATCATTCTCCATAATGCAAAATTGGGTTTAAAGTAAGGCCCATTAGTCTGCTTGAAGCCACACTGGAATGCAACCGGAAAAGGCTAAAATAAAAATTTGTGATTCTATTTGAACTTTCAGACGGGATAATCAACACGAAGGGGGCAATGTCATTTTTATCGGCTTTGCCAAAGGCAGCGTCTTACCACGGCGTTGGCCATAGATAAAGGTCTGATGATGCTTATCCAAGAGGGGGTAAATTGTCGCATAGTAATTATTAAGGGCTTGTTTCCAAGCGCATCGATCTATAGGCGCAGGTTTTTTTGACTGTTCTATATCTGACAGGTCTTCCTCTTGGCCATTTGGTTCTTCTTTTATGATTACGGCATTTGAGGCTGCTTCAGTTTCAGGGCCATCTGATTTCTTGCTAGCTAGGTTTTTCTTTCTGCGTGCCAAGGTTGCAGCCAACTGAAGCTTTTTTTGCTGTTCCATTTTTAGCGTATCACTATGTGCTTGCATATAGGCATTTTTGAATACCTTTATAAGAGCCAGGCGAAAATTGTTAGGAACCTTATTTTCAACACCATTAATAGTAGAAACGCTTTTAATGGTAGCCGAGACACTATCTTGTAAATGCTTCTGCGCATCATCAGGCCTCGCCTGCATTAAATAGGCGATGAAGGCGGCAAGGGCATTGAGATATTGTTGGCCCAGGTTTTTATCAAGGAAATATTGCTTTTGCCACGTCTTAATATGAGCAGGATCGCTTGGTTGCAATGGTGCGCAGGCGACGGCGATGATGAGTAAATATCTTTTATACATACCTGCCTCCTATGCGCGCAATAGTGCTTTTTTTACCAACACATAAAGCGCACCCGCCAATGCCCCTATAAAAAAACCGAGACCAAAATGAAATGGCAGTCCACGCATATATATTTTAAGCGAGACATGCGGGGGTAATTTCGGTAAAAATTGTTGGTGCTGTTGTGCAAAGGTTTTAAAAACTGCCGCCTCAGGCCACCAATTAAGAAAGGCCGAAGCAATAGTATAAAGGGTGCTCAAAGCAATGCCGCCAACTAAACCAAAAGTAACAACAATGCTCATAACACCCTTTTAACTGGTTAACGCATGCCGTACATGCCAAATAATATCTCGTAGATATAACCGGTCACCATTACAAAAATAAAACCAAAGGCAAAATGAACGATTAGTCCGGTGATAACATGATTTAGCGTAACCTTTGTCTTAAATGTCGGTCCTTCCGAGAGATGATGGATCCTGGCTACGAAATTAATAAATTGTTCTGGCCTCCAAGCCATCATCAATGAAAAAATGAGATGGAAAAATGCAAAGCTTGCTCCAATGGTTATCGCAAGCATCATAATTTGGCTCATAAGATCCTTATTTTTGTTACGGGCCTATCACTATAAAACTACCGTAGCAAAACTGTGCGTTGAAACGCAATGATGGGACAAAAAATTAGATCTTTAAGGCGTCAATACTTGGTTTAAGCTTTCTAAAAATTTCATGCAAATCAAAAGAGATTGGCTTTGTATCCGCTAACGTGGCCAGAAAATTTGTGTCGCCCATCCATCGGGGAAGAATGTGGAGATGTAAATGGCCGGGAATGCTACCGCCTGCTGGTTTACCCATATTTAAACCAACGTTAATACCTTCGCAATGCAAAATTTCTCGCATTGCCGGAATAATGGACGATGTGATATGAATAAGCTCAATGCGCGCATCAGGAGTTAAGTCATGAAGATCGCGGACATGCGCATAGGGAATTACCATGAGATGACCGGCATTGTATGGAAAGCGATTTAAGATAATAGCGTGATGCTCAAACCGCCGGATTATTAAATTTTTCTCATCCTGATTTTGATCAAATTGTAAGCAAAATACGCAGCCATCTTCGGCTGTTTGGCCATCATTTATGCGGGCATAATTTGAGCGCCATGGGGCGTATAATTGTTTCATCTTTAGTGCTTTTTGTGCTCTTCCACAAACTGCAAATACCAGATTCCACTCAAAATCATTAGCAATGGTTCAACCGGTAACCGTAAGCGAGCGCAACCAAAGCCGCCGCTCGGTACGATCACAAAAGCAATCATTGGCAAAACAAGTAGCCAAACAATACTAGTGTTGGTTAATGGAATTCGATTCTTAAAATATTCATACAAAGGCTTCAATACAAATTGGTACAAACCAGCTAAAAGACCCGTCCATAAAATAATCATCGATAATAATTCAAGCCATCCAATAGTGCGCAGCCAAATTGAAATCGGTGCCTTGTATAAAGTTTCAAACCAGTTCTCAGTCAAAAATTCTTCTAATGGGTCAGACATTGAGGTGTTATAGCCCATTTTTGCCAATCGATATGAAAACGGATCAAAGGTTGTTTTTATTACCTGTTGTATCCAATCAACGGCAAAATCGAATGGATGTGCCTTGATCCATGGCATCGCTACACTGCCGGAAAATAAATGGACAAAAATCGGTGCTCCCGGATGTGCCGCGGCATATATTTGTAACCTTCGCCCGAGATCTTGCCCCAGCATACGCATAGCCTCCAAATAATTCACGCCAGTAACTCGCCGAACTATCTTAGGAGCAGCAAAAACGCGTAAATATTCACCTTGGATGGGGCAAAAAAACCAACTGCCAGTAAGCCGGTAGTTGCGAATATACCAAGGCAATAGTGGGGTAAAAAAACTGACAAAAAAGATCGCTGCTCTCTTTAGCCGATCAATTAAACTAACTGCGGGCGCTAAGAGCAATAAGAGAATAGTGCATTGACCAACAAAAACACCCATTGGCCGCATCCAGGTATAGACGGCAAGAAAAATAGCGGCGATGAATAAAGAAAAATCTACAGTTTGGCTCCAAGGTAATGATTGTTGACCCATTATCTCCGGAGCAATGTAATCGCTACGCCTAAACCAAATGCGATAGAGCCATAATAAAAATAGATAAAATAGTAATCCACCCAGTGCATCGGTTAGCAAAAAAGTTGAAGTGGTTACAAAACCAACATGTACCACACTAATACCGCCAATAATCCATGCCAATAACCAGCTGCCCGAAAGCAAAAAAGCAAGGCAGAGCAAAACCATAGGGATGAATGAGCATAAAATGATTTGTGCCCAAATGACGGCATGTTGCGCGGCAGCATTGGCAGGAAAATTGGTATTAGGATTTGCTTTCCATACGTAGAACGGCAGCATAAAAGCTGAATATCCCGGTGTGCGCCAAAGGATGGGAGTGCTTTTGGGTGGGGTCCATGTGCCAGTATATCGCAAGATGAGTGTGGCAAAATTATAATCGTGTGCATCAGGTTGATCGTAATATTCGCCAGGCTTGATGAAAAAATTGAATGTGCAGGCGCGAATTAAAAAGGCGGCAAGAAATAATAATAATAATGAGGTGCGTTTTGGTCGATGGTAATACCAGGCTGATGTGGCATTAGAAATCATAGAGGCTCCGTTTTTTTAAAGACCCTTAAATTTTAAAGGCACATAATAGCAACTTTAATCTTATTGCACACTGTGCTAATGTTGCCTGCACTAAAAAGGATGTGGAACTGAACTGGATTTGGAAATCATGGAAGCATCTAACGTTCTCATCATCGTCGGCACCCGCCCAGAAGGCATCAAAATGATGCCGGTTTATTTCGCTCTTAAGCGCGCGGGTATACCAACATTGCTTATTTCGACCGGGCAGCACACTGATTTGCTCAATGAAGTATTTGCCATTTTCAATGTAACACCAGATGTCGATTTGGCGCTGGGAAAACCTAATCAAGATCCGGCATATCTCACACATGCGGTATTAACGGCATGTACGGATTTATATAAAAAACTTACTCCTTCTTTTGTGCTGGTTCAAGGCGATACTACCACTATCATGGCAGCTGCGCTTGCTGCATTTTATCTAAAGATTCCTGTAGGGCACGTTGAAGCAGGATTGCGAACCGGCGATATGCATGCGCCATTTCCTGAAGAGCTTAACCGCCGCGTAGTAAGTTTATTTGCCGACTATCATTTTGCGCCAACGTTGCATGCAATAAATAATTTAGGCGATGAAAAGATTCCGCCGCATAAGCTTTATCAAACAGGCAATACCGTAGTCGATGCGTTGCATTATATACGAGCTAAATTAGCAGAGGGGCATCTCTCACCATCGAAAGATCTGTGTACTGTAGTTTCTGCAGCCAAAGACAGCCATAAAAAAATTGTTTTACTAACCGCGCATCGTCGAGAATCTTTCGGCGCCGGTTTGCGTGCAATAATGAGTGCCGTCAAGGAGCTTGCGCTTAAGCACCCTGAAGTTGTATTTATTTATCCAACACATCCAAATCCGGCAGTCCAAACCGCAATCGCCGATGCAGGCTTAGATGAGTGCAAAAACATCCATACATTTTCGCCTCTTCCCCATATAGATTTAGTGTATGTATTATTACATGCTGATGTTGTGCTTACCGATTCGGGTGGCATACAAGAAGAAGCAATCAGCCTTGGCAAGCCTGTATTAATTTTGCGCGAGAAAACAGAGCGGCCCGAAGGAATTTGGGCTGGTTTGGCGGAGTTGGTAGGAACTAATAAAGAAAAAATTATTACAATGACCGAGAAATTTTTGCGCAACGAAGTGGAGTCGGTGTCAGCTATACAACCATGCGCTATTTATGGTGATGGTAAAGCAGCCGAACGCATCGCATCTATAATTTCTGAGGCACTTAATAACCACATTAATAAAGGAGTGGCGGTATGCAAAAACGTGTCAGCATAATTGGGCTAGGTTATATTGGCCTGCCAACTGCCATCGTGGCAGCCGAAGCCGGCTATCAGGTGATTGGCGTAGATATTGATGCCGAACGTGTGCATCGTGTAAACGCTGGCGACCCGGTAATTCAAGAACCCGGCGCGCTGGAAAAATTACACGGCGTAGTTCAGAACAAAAAATTGCGAGCTACTACCGAAATTGAACCCGCTGATTACCATATCATTGCAGTACCAACACCATTTCATGAGAACGATGTTGAAGTATCAATTAAATCTTCGCTAGGCCATGACTCCAGCCGCGCTCATCCTGAGTTCGACGAAAGTCGAAGTTTACTCCTGAGTTTATCGAAGGATCGAAGGATAAAGCGCGAAAATGACTTAGCTGATAATAGTGCTTATCAAGTGCATCCTTTAAAAAAAGCAGATTTATCTTACGTATGGGCTGCCGCAGAAACCGTCGCAAAAGTTTTGCGTGCAGGTGACACCATAATTCTGGAGTCTACCGTTCCTGTTGGTACCACCGAAAAATTAGGGGTGCTGCTCGAAAAACAAACCAGCGCCGGCAAAGCCGGCATCGATTTTTTTGTTGCTCATTGCCCAGAACGGGTTCTACCAGGAAAAATTTTCCATGAGCTGGTGCATAATGCACGCATTATTGGTGGTATCAACCCAGTATCTGTCGAACGGGCAAAAGAATTTTATAAGGCATTTGTTACTGGCGGATTGTATTTGACTGATGCCAAAACAGCCGAAATGGTCAAACTAGTTGAAAATAGTTCTCGCGATGTTGCGATTGCCTTTGCCAACCAGGTAGCATCAATGGCCCAAGCAATTGGCCTTAATGGGTATGAAGTAATTGAACTTGCCAATAAACATCCGCGTGTGAATATTTTGCGGCCCGGCTGCGGCGTTGGTGGCCATTGTATTGCGGTCGATCCATGGTTTTTAATTGAAGGATTTCCTGGGCAAACCCATTTGTTGCATGCCGCCCGGTTAGTTAATGATGCCAAGCCTGATGAGGTAGTTAAAACAGTGCAACAGCATATGACTGACAAGGATTTAACTATTTTAGTTTTGGGCGCCACCTATAAGCCAGATGTTGACGATCTCCGCGAATCGCCAGCGCTACATATTGCCCAAACGTTGAATGCACAATATAAAAATGTCATGGTATGTGAGCCAAATGTTTCTGCTGCGCAGTTGATAAAAAAAGGATTTGCGGCTGAGCAAGTTGTGACATTTGAAGATGGTATAAAACGAGCCGATGTAGTGATTTCGTTGGTTTCACATAGCGCATTTAAAAATCTTGGGCACTATAAAAATACAAAAAAGATAATCGATTATTGCGGATTATTGCATGCGCCGCGCCAGGATACTGCGCAGCAGGAACGGCTGTATTGGCCGGCAAATAATTCAGTTGAATGGAATGAGTTGAATATTGGGATTACGGCCCAGTCCAAAAATTTGAATAATCATCTTATTTAACGCCAAATCAAAATGAGTAAGAAAAATCCGCTCGTCCTGAGCCTGTCGAAGGATGCGAGCGGCATGGAAAAATGAGCAAGTTCTGACACGAAAGAAAGTGTTCGAGTTTAAACATCAAGATGAGCCGGGTCTATGTCGGACGTATTAGAGAAAGTAAGAGTTAAAGGAATTGGATGAAACAGATATTTCTTGAAAAAGGTGCCATAGCCATCAAAGAAGTTTGTGAGCCAGCATTAAGTGAATATGCCGTACTGGTGGCTGTACATTATTCCTATATAAGTGCAGGTACCGAATCGGCGACGATAGCTGCTTCAGGCTCATTATACTCATCTCTTTTTTCAGACATTCCAGGGAAGGTTTCCAAGGTCCTTGCTATGATCAAAGCGCAGGGCATTAAAGGAACGCGCGCTATCGTAGAAAGTAAATTGGCAGGTGAAATTTCTCCTATCGGCTACTCATGCGCCGGCCAGGTAATAGCGGTTGGATCAAAAGTGACCACTATCCGCGTCGGTGACTTTGTTGCCTGCGCAGGAAGTACTGCAAGCCATGCGGAGATAGTATTGGTTCCCGAACAATTAGTTGTGCGATTACCAAATCAAGAACTATTAAAATCAGCCAGCATCACGACCCTTGGTGCAATTGCATTACAAGGTGTGCGTCGAGCTGAATCAAAACTGGGCGAGACTGTTTGCGTGCTTGGCCTTGGTTTGCTTGGACAATTAACTGTTCAGTTACTCAAGGTAGCTGGCTGCCGTGTGATCGGTATCGATATACTCGATGATAGATTAGCATTGGCTAAAGAACTCGGCGCTTCGGTTGTACTCAATGGTGCCAAGCAGGATGTAGTTAAAGAAATCTTGTATCTAACCGATCATTATGGTGTAGACGCCACATTAATTACTGCGGCAAGTTCCTCAGATGCACTCGTGCAGCAGGCCATGCATGTCACCCGCAAAAAAGGAAAAGTTGTCATTGTAGGCGATGTTGGGCTCAAGCTTGAGCGTGCGCCGTTCTACCAAAAAGAGATTGATTTTCTCATTTCCTGTTCATATGGGCCCGGGCGTTATGATGCCTCGTATGAACAATTCGGTACCGATTACCCGTATGCCTATGTTCGCTGGACCGAACGACGCAACATGGAAGCAATTGTTTCCTTACTGGCAAACGGGCAACTCAATATACAACCATTCACCACAGAAGTTTCAGTCGAAGGCGCAGTACAGGGGTATGAGCAGATTAAACAGCGCAAAGCTTTAGGTGTCATAGTCCGATACCAGGAAGGGCTCCGCCCTTCACCCGGCAGGGACGCGTCCCTGCACCCAGGTGAAATGCACGCTCCGCGTGCTAAAGCTGACAAGCTACGTATCGGGTTCATTGGTGCTGGTGGGTTTGCGCGGGGCAAATTAATGCCCACGTTTGCAAGCATGAAAAATGAATTAGAAATTACGGCAATTACTGATCCAAATATTGCATCGGCCATTAACTGTAGCCGCCAATATGGAGCACAACATGCATTTGCTGATGATGCAGAGTTGTATCAGCAGGATATTGCCGACATGGTGGTAATCGCCTCACCGCATAAGTTTCATGCAGACCAAGCATTGCGGGCTTTAGAGCATGGCAAAGCGGTGTTTTTAGAAAAACCGTTGTGTACCGATTATGAGCAGTTGGCTCGTATTCGTGAATATTTATATACCCATCCGCATGCACAGCTTACCGTAGATTTTAATCGGCCATTTTCACCGTTCATGCAAAAAATAAAGCAGGCAATCGCGCAGAGAAATTCACCACTCATTATTTCATATCGCATGAATGAAGCCTATTTGCCAAAAGATCATTGGGTGCAAACCGAACTTGGTGGCGGGCAGATTATTGGTCAGGTATGCCATCTTTTTGATTTAATGTATGATCTGACCGGCGCACAGCCGGTAGGTGTATCAGTTGATACCATAAGCCCGCGCAGTGCAAATCAGCTTACCACTGATAATTTTTCAGCAACGATTACGTTTGACGATGGATCATTGTGCGTGGTGCTGATGACTGCATGTGGCAATAAAGCATTAGGCAAAGAGAGAATGGAGCTTAACTTTGATGGCAAAACGATCGTGATGGATGATTTTCTATCACTGACTGGGCATGGTTTGCCAAGTGGATTTAATAGCACCGTGCGCGGCATGGATAAAGGCCATGAAGCATTGATTGAAAAATTTGTGACGGCGGTGCGTACGGGCGATAAGATGCCAATTTCTTTTGCGCGGTTACTTGCTGTTTCGGAGCTTACACTCAAAATTGATGAGATGGCACGTAGTGGCGTGGCAAAAGAACATCAAAAATTTATGGACATCAATCGAGAAGAGAAAATTGTAGCGTTGTAAAAAAGTATTCAAAGGAGAAAAAATGGTAGCACATGAAAATATTGGAGCCTCAGAGCAACTAAATGCACCTCTGGTTTGTTCTATTATCCTTGCAGGTGGTTCGGGTGAACGTCTCTGGCCGCTCTCTCGCAAGCACCGTCCAAAACAATTTCTTTCTATTGATCAGCAGTGTAGTTTGCTTGAAGCAACAGTCGAACGCATGCAACAGTTTATTGAGCCTGAACGTACGTGGATTATATGCGCACAAAACCATGCAGAACACATTTCGCCCCTGGCTGACCAACAAATAGCTAATGTAGTTATCGAGCCAACGGCACGAAATACAGCGCCGGCTGTGTATTTGGCCTGTCGCATGCTCGAATCATTATATCCGCTCGTTGATCCAGTTGTTTTTATCGCGCCGAGTGATCATTACATTCCCAATGCACAAACATTTGCCGCCTTTGCGTCGCATGTAATTGATGTAGCTGCCAATGAAAATAAAATTGTGCTTCTTGGCGTTCGCCCTTCATTTCCGGCCACGACCTATGGTTATATTGAATATGCTGAGCAAGCATCATTTCCCTACGCCGTAACAAAGTTTCATGAAAAGCCGAGCCAGGAAGTCGCACAGCAGTATGTGGCGAGCGAGCATTTTTTATGGAATGCCGGTATGGTTTGCGCGCGTATTTCAGTATTGCTTTCTGAGTTTGAACTGCATGCTCCTGAACTTGCCGCAGCTGTTGATGCCTACGCACAAGGAGAAGGATCATATGAGAAGGCGCCATCAATTTCATTTGATCATGCCGTATTAGAGAAAAGTTCTAAATTAGCAGTTTTCCCCGTTGATTTTATATGGAGCGACGTCGGCTCGCTTGATACCTTTCTATCCTTGCGCGAGCAATATGGAAACCAAGAAACATCAGTAATTGCCGTTGATGCACAAAATAATGTGGTTGATGTTGAACATAAACTCGTTGCGTTGGTAGGCGTTGAAGATTTATGCATCGTAGAACGAGACGGTATTCTCTTGATCGCCAAAAAAGATGAGACTGAAAAAATAAAAACGGTGCTCGAGACACTGAAGCAAAATAATGCATCTGAATATCTCTAACCAGGGCGAGCCCTGGACCCGAGGAGAACCCAATCTCCTTATTGAAGTTTGATTGAACAATACAAAGGATCGCGCTCATCCTGAGTTAATCGAAGGATCGTAGCGCGCAAAAGTAAATGAGCTAAAGATGGTTCGCAAAAAAGCATTAATCACCGGAATCACCGGCCAAGACGGAGCCTACCTGGCCGAATTTCTACTTGATAAAGGATATGAAGTCCATGGTATCAAACGCCGTTCTTCGTCATTCAATACATCCCGTATCGATGCGTTATATCATAAATGGGGAATCCCAACCGGCCAGCGCGAACCACAATTTCGTTTGCATTACGGTGATCTAACCGATGCTACAAACTTGATTCGCATCGTCCAAGAAGTGCAACCAGATGAAATTTATAACCTAGCAGCCCAGAGCCATGTGAAAGTTTCATTCGAAACGCCAGAATATACAGCCAATGCCGATGCATTAGGCACGCTGCGCTTACTCGAAGCTATTCGCATCCTAGGCATGAAACAAGTACGTTTTTATCAGGCATCAACGAGCGAACTCTACGGTAATCTGAAGCAGGTACCGCAGAATGAAGAAACACCATTTGCCCCTCGTTCACCATATGCCGTAGCAAAATTATATGCCTATTGGATCACCATAAACTACCGTGAAGCATACGGAATGTTTGCCTGCAACGGCATTTTATTTAATCATGAATCACCGCATCGTGGTGAAACATTTGTAACACGTAAAATCACTCGCGCCGTTGCCCGCATTAAACTCGGCATGCAGCGAGCTCTCTATTTGGGTAATTTAGATGCTAAACGTGATTGGGGGTATGCCAAGGATTACATTGAAGCAATGTGGCTAATGTTGCAACACGATAAAGCATCAGATTTCGTTATCGCCACTGGCCAAGCACATACTGTACGTGAATTTGTTGAACGAGCATTTACTGAAGTTGGCATTACTATTTCCTGGGTAGGCTCGGGTGTAAATGAACAAGGCCTCGATGCGGCAACTCAGAAGCCGTTGATTTATATTGATCCGCGATATTTCCGGCCAACTGAAGTCGAATTACTGTTAGGCGATGCCTCAAAAGCGCGCAAAGAGCTTGGCTGGTCGCCAAAAATGTCATTCGATGAATTAGTTAAGCTCATGGTAGACAGTGATCTGCGTGAGGCTGAAGAAGAAAATAAGGTACAAAGCGATGAAAATCTATCTAGCGGGGCACGAGGGACTAGTGGGTTCGGCGCTCACACGTGCTCTAAGAGCTGCCAAATCTGAGCAGATTGTTACGCGCACTTTTTCTCAACTTGATTTGCGCAGTCAACAAGCAGTTGAATCATTCTTTGCACAAGAACAGCCAACTCATGTGTATGTAGCGGCGGCAAAAGTTGGCGGTATCAAGGCAAATAGTGAGCAGCCGGCATCCTTTTTGTATGACAATCTTATGATTGCTAGTAACGTTATTCATGCAGCACACAAATACGGCGTAGAAAAACTACTATTTCTCGGCTCATCCTGTATCTATCCTCGCCTATGCCAGCAACCAATGAAAGAAGAATATCTACTTTCTGGCCCTTTGGAACCAACCAATGAACCATATGCAATAGCAAAGATTGCCGGCCTCAAGCTCTGTCAATCATACAATCGTCAATATCAGCGAAGCGAGTCTGAAGCCAAAGGCTTCAAGCGAGCGCAGCACAATATAGAAGGCGCAAGCCATCAATATCAGCGAAGCGAGTCTGAAGCCAAAGGCTTCAAGCGAGCGCAGCACAATATAGATGACGCAAGCCATCAATTTGGCGCGCGGTTTATTTCTGCCATGCCGACCAATTTGTATGGGCCTAACGACCAATTCAATACTGAATCGTCACACGTGATTCCTGCGCTCATAACTAAATTTCATCAAGCAAAAATCGAAGGACGAGACCAAGTGATTCTCTGGGGCACGGGTAATGCCCTACGTGAATTTTTATTCGTAGATGATTTAGCACAAGCATTATTATTGCTTATGGATCAATATGATGAAAATCAATGGATTAATGTTGGTTCAGGTCAGGAAGTTTCCATTGCTGAATTGGCCGAACTAATCAAAACAGTTACTGGCTTTGCAGGCCGCATTGTTTTTGACTCTACCAAGCCAGATGGTGCGCCACGCAAATTGCTATGCTCTGCAAAAATTCAGGCACTCGGCTGGCGGCCAAAAGTTAGCCTTGAACAAGGTTTGCGACAAACATATGATTGGTTTTTAATGAATAATGCATTGAACATTGATCCATCAGTGTCAAAAAGACTTTCAATCCAGGAGGTATAATGAGCATGGAAAAAGAAAAGCAAAATGTTCAGCAATCAGAACAGCCTTTCAACTGTGATCAAGAGGGATTTGGGACCGTTCGTCCTGAGTGTTTTGCGCAGCAAAATGTATCGAAGGATGCGAACGGCGAAATGAAGAACAGCGCGACACTAAGAACAAAACATCGTCGCTACTATCACACTTTACTCGAAAATTTTTACCGATTTGTAATCCCGCCAAACATGCGCGTGTTGCAAGTTGGTGACCGACATAGTTACCTGCTGAATGCAGTGCAACCGGTTTACGGTGTTCAAACGAATAATGTATTGGAACTCATCCCTGAGCCATTTGATTACATTATTCTTTCAAATACCACTATGGAAGTGGAAGATGTGCAATCTACATTGCAAAATCTGAAACCATTTTGCACACCAAGCACACGCATTGTTATTGATACCTACAACTATCTTTGGGAACCGGTATTGAAAATTGCCCAAAAATTAAAACTAGCTTCGTTTAAATCGTCACGCCATTGGCTTTCTCAATATGATTTGGTAAATCTACTTAACATTGCTGGTTTTGAGGTAGTAACAGCCAACCGTGACATGCTCGTTCCTATTTATATTCCCGGCGTTTCATGGTTTTTCAACAACATCATCGGTCCAGCACCTTTCATCAATAAACTCTGCTTAAGCTCGTGGATTATCGCTCGTCCAGGGCCGGTCGCCACCAATGCATCAGCATCTGTGACCGTCGTCGTCCCGTGCCGCAACGAACGTGGCAATATTGAAGCCGCAATCACCCGCACGCCAAAAATGGGTTCGCATATGGAATTCATTTTTGTTGAAGGTCATTCCAAGGATGGCACACTTGATGAAATCAAACGTGTTGCCGCAGCATATCCAGATCATGATATTTCCTATTTTGTACAATCAGGTAAGGGTAAGGGCGGCGCCGTTCGCGAAGCATTTGCACGCGCCAAGGGTGATGTGCTTATGATTTTGGATGCAGATCTGACCATGCCACCAGAAGAGCTCCCTAAATTTTATGACGCGCTGGTTTCCGGCAAGGGTGAATTTATTAATGGTTCACGATTGGTTTATGGCATGGAAGAGGAAGCTATGCGCTTTTTAAACCTGTTAGCTAACCACGGCTTCAGCTTAATCTTTACCTGGTTACTCAATCAGCGAGTAAAAGATACCTTATGCGGTACGAAGGTATTATATAAAAGGGATTATGAGCGCATCGTAACCGCCCGCCACTTTTTTGGTGACTTTGATCCCTATGGCGACTTTGATCTCTTATTCGGCGCCGCGAAACAAAATCTTAAAATTATAGATATGCCAGTGCATTACAAAGCCAGGACCTATGGCACCAGCCAAATCAGCCGTTTTAGCGGAGGTGTTTTGTTGACGAGGATGAGTCTTATTGGCTGGCATAAATTCAAATGGCGGGCGTAGGAATATTTTATGACGAGCCCCCTACATCTATCAGACTATTTCACCATCGCAGTTACTGTACCTGAAACACATGCTGATGAAATAAGAAAAGCAATGGGAAACGCGGGAGCAGGAAAATTTGGCAACTATTCCTTTTGCAGTTTTTCTACCAAGGGCGTAGCTCGTTTTATGCCACATCATGATGCGCAACCCTATCTGGGTTCTGCAGGAAAGCTTGAGGCGGTTGCTGAGGAGAAAATCGAGAGCGTATGCTCAAAAGAGCATCTTGAAAAAGTTATTGAGGCCATAAAACAAGCTCATCCATACGAAACAGCTCTTATCGATATCTATCCGATATATACGATAGGATGTAAACTTCCACCATAGATGAATCAGTACATTTCAAAAAAAGCTTAACATTCGGCAACAAAACTCTAGATAACAACCTTTTATAAGGAACAAACTATGGCAATTCAAAGCATCAATCTTGGATGGATTCTTGTTAAAGACCACGAAAAAGCAGTAGCCTTTTTCCAACAATTAGGCCTCAAACTTACTTCCCATGAGCCAACATATGGCTGGGCAGAATTTGTAGGGCCACAAGGCGGCACAGCATTGGGCGTTGGAACTGATAATCCAGAAACAGCCGCTTCTCATGGAAATCTTAAGGCAGGATCAAACGCAGTCATGACATTTACCGTTGATGACGTTGTGAAAACAAAGGCGGAATTCGAAAAGCTAGGCGTCAAATTTTTCGGCGACATCATAGAAATACCGGGCCATGTAAAAATGGCAACCTTTGTTGACCCAGATAACAATGTGTTCCAGATCGTGCAAATGATGTAGGCAAAATAATTAGCAATAAAACATATGCTGCTGTTACTACTTTTTGCAATCATTGCCGGTATCGTTACCACCTTATCGCCATGCATATTACCCGTGTTGCCTTTGCTGCTTGCAGCAGGCGCCGGTCAAGGAAAGTATAGGCCCTATGCCATCATCATAGGGCTTATTGCTAGCTTTTCATTTTTTACTCTATTCCTGACTTCTATCATTCATCTTACTGGTCTCTCACCAAATATTCTGCGTTATATTGCCATCGCTTTATTCATTCTCTTTGGTCTCATCATGCTTTTTCCGTCGTTGGAATTAGCATTCACTAAATTAGTATCTCCGCTGGTAAATCTTGGGTCTCGGGCAGAGCAGACGACAGCATCCGACACGGGAATTTTTTCTGGCCTTATATTTGGGGCTGCATTGGGCTTAGTATGGGCCCCTTGCGCCGGACCAATTTTGGCTGCGATAACTACATTAGCAGCAACAGGAGCGGTAACTGCTCAAGCAATTCTATTAACCCTGGCCTATAGCGTAGGCACTGCGTTGCCCATGTTCTTTATCATGTATGGTGGCAGTTCCATCGTCAGTTTTATCTCGCCATATAGTGAATCGATACGCAAAATATTTGGTGGTTTGATGATTTGCGGTGCGCTTGCGATTGCGCTTCATGCAGATATGTGGCTGCAGCAAATCACGCCTCGCTATGTGCCATCATTGGGCGTAGAAGATAATCCTGCGGTATTAAAAGAGTTGAAACAATTACAAAGAAAGGTTGGCATGAGTAATAAAGCGCCAAAGATTGGCAATCAAGCGCCAGATTTTGTGGGCATTACCGCCTGGTTAAATTCGCCTGAATTGACCATGGATGATCTAAAAGGCAAGGTGGTTCTCGTTGATTTCTGGACCTATAGCTGCATCAATTGTATTCGAACACTCCCATATCTTAAAAAATGGTATCAAGAGTATAAGGATAAAGGATTTGTTATCGTCGGTGTGCATACGCCAGAATTTGCTTTTGAGCATGATGCCAAAAATGTAGAAGCGGCCGCTCAACGATTAGGCGTGGCGTATCCCATAGCATTAGATAATGACTATGGCACCTGGAAAAATTATGATAATCGCTATTGGCCAGCTCATTATCTGATAGATCAGCAAGGCATCATTCGTGAAATACATTTCGGTGAGGGCGGATACGATAGTACAGAAAATATGATTCGCTCATTGCTTGGCCTACCTTCAATAACCGAGCATGAAAAGCCTGGAAAATTATTTGTTTCTCAATCGCCTGAAACCTATCTGGGATACAAACGAGCAGCGCATTATCCTTATTCGCTACAAATACAGCATGATGTTACTGCCACTTATAGTTACCCCGGCCGAGTAGGTGAAGATGAAGTTGTATTAGCTGGCAAATGGCTGATCTCGGATGAATCAATAACATCGGAAGATGATCATGCAGAACTTAAATTAAATTTCAGAGCTCAGCATGTGTATGTGGTAATGTCAGCCAAACAACCATCATTAGTTTCCGTCCTTTTAGACGATAAGCCTATTCCGACGGAAGCAAGAACCAAAGATATGGATGAGACCGGTCAGATTCGTGTGCAAGAGTCACGTATGTATTCGATCGTTGATTTGCAAAAAGCAGGACGCCATGTTCTCACTTTGCAGATCCCGCAGGGCATTTCGTTGTATGCGTTTACATTCGGTACTGATTAGCCCGCATTTGATGGATTATCGGAGTTATTCTTCTGAGGGCAATTGCTTTTTTAGCTGTTCAATCATAGCAATATGCCCTTGGGTTGCCTGTATCTTTTCTTCATACAAAGCCTGCAGATCACTTTTTAACTTTATCAATTCAGCTTGGCGAGCGTTTTTTTCTGCTTCTGTCGCGGCTTGTTCACTGCTAAATTGCAAATACATTCTCTGGTTTATTGGGTTTGCTATTTTCGCTGCCTGAAGCTTTTGCGCCTCATATTGCGCGATTCTCGAATCATGTTGGTTAATTAACCTGTTGCATTCGCTAACTTGTTCAAGCAGCCGCGCGATTGCTTGCTCTATAGTTGGACGAGCTGTTTCAGCTGTGTCAGAGGTTGAATAGAGTACTGACATAGTCAGGTTAGCAAGTAACAGTACCGCCAAGTGAGAAAAATTTTTCATAAACATTGACCTCATTAAATAGGAAGAGAATTAAAAATAGAGCTACTCACGAGCCAAAATCAAAATAGCATCCGAAACCGGCCGCTCCATACTGGGGCCGCGCCGAATGCTTACGGTGTCTCCCGATGGAGAATTGACCAGCTTGCCACCTACAATCATGGTCGATGAGCCGCCGCCATCGAGATTAATTGCTGAAATACAACCCACATCTTTAAAATATTGAGCTAATTCTAGCAACGACATGCCAATACTATGATCTTGTCGGCCATCAACAACTACTAGCAACCAGCGTCCGTCAGGAAATAAACCAACCGCGGTTCGTGGATGTCTCATGCTGCTAAATTCAGATTTTGAGTCTAGTATCGCTGGGAGAATTTCTCCATTCAATAATAACACTGGTATTGTGCCACGAAGGTATGTCATATTTTTTAGTGTGGCAGGCTCTATATCCGGAGACAGAAAAGACAAGCTTAGTTCGGCTTCATCTCCTATGGCGATATGATCTACTTTTTTTTTAGGTGCAGAATATACAAATCCATCGGCTGGCACTAACGATTCACCGCCACGTCTTTTATCAACAACACGACCGTTGCGTACAATGACATCAATAAATTTTCTCTTTTGCGGCCTTTTCTTTTTAAAAGCCGGCGTATATAAGATCGCCCCTGATGCGCGTGGTTTATTTACGTCGTTTACCGGAAATGGGTTGCCATCAAAATATACCATGAATGACGTGGCGCAATGGCCGATCACTGCATCACCCTCATCATTCCAGCCAAGGATGCCAAGGCGTGCTACAGGTAAGCCATTAAGCGCGGGTCCAACTTCAGTCCGCTCTTTGGAAATAGCGTGCCATTGATCTCCTATTTTGGAAGCAAAAACTGGATAGGCATCGTATGTGTTTAATCCCAGGATTCGTAAGCATCGTAGCATACGATCTATAACGTGATTATACGCTTGAAAATCCCAAAAGCCGCCATTGATTGCTGCCAGCACATTGTTGTTTTCTGCAAGCTGGGACGTCGGTAAGGCATCGCCGCAACTCTCGCTTGCGGCCAATACAATCTGAGCTTTTTTGGGATCAACGATCAAATAGTAAAGTGCCACCTGATTTGGATGTTCATTGCGGATGGTAACACCATACTCAATGCCATTGGCCTTTAGATTTTCATACTTATTGGAATGCTCAAAATTGGTATTTGCTATTAACGATAGTGGAAGTGCTAAGAAAAATAATAAAAAACTGAACACGAATGGTCCTCGAGAGGAGAATGGTGTGCCCGGCAGGACTTGAACCTGCGACATTCAGATTAGAAATCTGATGCTCTATCCAGCTGAGCTACGGGCACATACTTCGGAAAGGTCTCGGCGGCGGAACTAGGCAAAAGAATTAGCTCATTCGCGCGGTCAGAGGGTACTTTTCAGGGTTTTCAAAAATATCTGTACTTAAATCAATGTCAAGGTCAGGCCAATATAGATAATGCTCATGAGAGAATTCAATATTAAAAATCTCTTTAATTTTTGCATTCAAAAACCACGGATATTCAGAATAGGGCAAAAAATATTCTTTGCCTGCCACTAATAGCCAAATCCCTCGTTCGGTTATGTCCGAAACTTCAACCTTTTTTGAAGAACTTTTTCCAAGCTTTTTTGAATTCTTCAGCATGTTTTTCCACCAATTTTTGAAGTTCTCTAATTTGTTTATCTGATAATCCATGATAGTTAGCTAATGCAATCGTTGGCTCCAGCCAAAACTTGGCTATCCCATCTGGACATTGAACATGCACATGCATGCGGTCTTCTTCTTTTGCAAAAAAATTAATGCGATAATTTTTGTATCTCAATAATGTCGGAGCCATTCATTTCCCTTTTTGGTTAAGTTAAAGCTAGCACAGGCACTACCACGTTGCAATTGGTCTCTCTTCAACAATCGGGTCATTAACCAAAAATCGCTGTAAATTCCTTGGCCGCAGCCCGCAATGTAACGCGATCTTCGTCGCTCAAATCACCTGATTTTAGAATTCGTTGATATTGATCTGGGTATACCGCACGTGCATAACTTACAAATTGTGTGGCAAACATCCGCACTTGATTGAGTGGCAATGGATCAAGGAAATTTTCTTGTAATAAGAATAGCATCAACGTTTGATCAGCAAACGAATACGTGATCAATTCCGGTTGCTTGAGAATTTCCATGATAATGGCGCCGCGCGCAAGACTTTTTTGCGATATAGGGTCGAGTTCGGTACCAAATTGTGCAAAGTCCAACAGTTCTCGATATTGTGTAAGTTCGAGCCGCAATGCCTTGATTACCTTCTTGATCGCCTTAGTTTGTGCAGCTCCGCCAACGCGGGAAACAGAGAGCTCAGCACTTACCGCCGGCCGCATGCCTTGATTGAATAATTTAGTTTCCAAAAATATTTGGCCATCAGTGATCGAAATTAAATTTGTTGGAATGTATGCACTGATATCGTCCCCTTGAATTTCAGCGATTGGCAATGCGGTCAGCGATCCACCACTTGCCAGCTTACCAGCCCGCTCAAGCAATCGTGAGTGCAGGTAAAACACATCGCCAGGATACGCTTCGCGGCCTGGTGGTCTTCGCATCAATAGTGACATTTCACGATAAGCAACGGCGTGATTGCTCAAGTCGTCATATACAATAAGCACATCTTTTTTCTGTTCGCGGAAATATTCGGCGATGGTGCAGCCTACATATGGCGATAAATATTGATTAATGACCGTTTCGCTTGCTTCTGCAGCAATAACAACGGTGTAATCCATGGCGCCATGTTGCTCTAGCGTGCGTACCAAACGTGCTAAATTTGCTTGGCGTTGACCAATAGATACATACACGCATATTACATTTTTATCTTTTTGATGAAGTATGGTTGAAAGAGCGACGGTAGTTTTGCCGGTATTACGATTGCCAATGATTAATTCACGTTGCCCTTTGCCTATTGGAACTAGTGCATCTATAGCAATTATACCGGTTTCGAGTGACTCGTTGACTGGGCTTCGTTCGATAATGCCGGGTATCTCGTGCTCTACGGGACGAAGATCACGTGCCTTTAATTCGCCAAGTCCATCTATAGGTTTGCCTAATGCATTAATAACACGACCGAGTAGCTGCGCGCCGACTTGTGTTTTAAATACACCACCGGTGCGTTGTGCAATTTCGAATTCGCTGACTGGGATGTTGTTGTATAGCAAGAATACGGAAACATAGTCTTCATCAAGATTCATGATGATACCTTTGTTGCCGCCTTCAAATTTAACTAATTCGCCGAATACTGCGTTGGTCAGCCCATGGATGCGGCAAATGTTGTCTCCTATTTGGACAACAATACCAATCTCTTCAAGTTTCTCTTGTGGCAAACCGGTAATGGTTTGCTCGAATAATGATATGAGATCTGTACTTTTGAGTTCCATATTAACCTTAATTACTTAGCAAGTTGTTAGTGTCTGTAAGTTTCTTGCTAAGGTTCCGTTCTCTAAAAAGTTGAATATTTAACATCGCGCAATTGTTTCCTAACAGAATGCTCCCAGCCAAGATTATCACTTTGCATGCGCACGCCGGCTATTAATTGAGGATCAATCCGATATGTTGATCGAATGCGCTTGCCAGTCGCCTGAGCCAATAATTTAATTAATACGTTACGCTCTGATTTATCAAGTTCATGTGATGAAGCAATAGTAAATTCTACCATATGTTCACGGTGGCAATATAATTCACGAATATGATGTAAGATGCTTGGTAATGCTAGTACACGTCGATGGCGTATTAAAAGTAGTAGCAGGCGTTTGAAAAATTCCGCTGCATGAAAACCGTTTGCCAATGAATCTACCAACATGTGCATCTTAGCGGGTTCTAAAATTGGAACATTAAGAAGACCTAATGCACTGCGATGTTTAATAAAAAAAGTTCTTAATTCACCTGCATATTCATAATCATGTTCGTCAAATGAATCGCCCGCAACGATAAAAAATGCAGTAGCATACTTACGAGCCAATGCGGCATACTCAAACGCCATGATGATGCCCTTTGGCTGAAAGTTGTGTGAGATGTTCTATGGCGTTATGGATATAAGCCTCGCCTTTTTTAGGATTAGCAAATTGTTGTGCGACTGCTTGTGTTGCACCTGCGATGGCCGTTGGCATCAGATGTGCCTGCGCATAATGCAGTAATAATCCTTGTTGCTGTCGCTCATGCCGTACATGAATTTTTTTTACTAATTCCTCTTGCTCGCGCCGCCAGGTGGCTACCAATGAGGCTTCGTGTTCTTGCCATTGCTGTACACGTTGAGCAAGTGATTGGCAATATTTTTTTTGATTTTGTGCAGCTTCATTTAATTCATCGAATAGTAATTCAGATTTTGTGATGGCTTTTTTCAACGCATCATGCGCAGCGTCAGATTGAGCCATTGCATCTTCCAACTGCTTTTTCGTTCGTGTTTGATATACGTACCATGCGACACCAGCAAGTATCACTACATTGAGTATATTGAAAAATATGGAGACTATATTTTCACTCATGAATATTCCTGATCCGCTCATCCTGAGTGTTTTGCTTTGCTAAATGTATCGAAGGAATGAGCAATCTGTTCGCTGAGTTGGCTTATGATCTCATGCCGCTTTTCTTGCGGCAGCTCGATTTGTTCTAAAGATGGAATTGGTGGCACAAATTGGGCTGGCGAAGCAAGTAGAGGCTTTTTCGATTTTAATGATTCATGACACTCACGCCATTCGGCATGTTTAACCTCTTCTGCCTTTTCAACATTTTGCTCGTGTTTATGCAAACGGTCCTTTAGCTGCCGCTGCTCGGCTTCTTCTTGTTGCAGCGCCTGTACAATTGGAACAAATAAAAATCGGCGCAATAACCAATAGGCCAAAAGAAAATGGATTATTTGTACCAAGAGGGTGAGGTTAATTGACATGTCATTAGCTATTTCTAAAAATCAGCAGAATCGAAATTAGAAATGCAAACACTGCTGATGATTCTACCAATGCCATTGCCAAAAACATTGCTGTTTGTAGGCGGCCGGCGCTTTCGGGGAATTTTCCAATATTCTCTACTCCCTTGGTACCAATCATACCCTGACCCAATGCGGGTCCGATGGTGGCGATTCCCATCGTAAAAGCGGCACCGAGCATTGCGGCTGCCTGCACTAGTAACGGACTATCCATATATTTCTCCTACAAAGTTTGGGCAACATCGTTTTTTATAGTATGGTCAACCCGGCGGGTTAATCCAATATTTCCAAAGAATGAAATGATGCTATTGAGATGCTTTTGCTGCTCAATCACATCATGTTCAAAATCATGAGTAACATCTAACGTTAATACCGGTACATCATTAATGTATGGTGCAACATCTTTAGCATGCACCAACCAATCCTCATGCTTGTGGTGCAATCGTTTTAAATAGTCTAAAGAAATTACTTGCTCGCCGGTTCTGCTACGTTTTGTAATCCGTGCATGACAAACTTCGGGATCAACGCGCAAATAAATAAAGCCAGCTGGCTTTTGAGTATATGATTCAACAAGCCAGCCAAACCATTCCTTATATAAATTCCACTCTAATTGAGACATTAATCCCATTTCATAGCAGTTGCGAGCAAAACAGTAGCGATCCGCAAATACTGAGCGTTCAATAATGAGGGGAAGATTATTATCATTCTTTGATATGGCTTCTTGTGCAACTACGCGGCTCACAAAGGCATAGGTTTGAAACGTGTATGCCCAGCGACTAGTATCGGTATAAAATTTTTCAAGAAGATTCTCTTCGCCATCGCCCACGGCTTGCCATTTTTTATCCGGCTCAAATACAGGCTGTACAGCGAGATGGTCGGCGATAATACGAAGAAATGTTGATTTTCCGGCACCGATATTGCCTTCAATCATGAGGCTGGTACGTGGATTTGATAGTTGCATGATGGGTGACCTTAAACTTTAAAGTTTAAAACTTAGGGTCTAGGTATGTTATTGCTGACGGCGGCAATTTGCAAGTTGCTATGGCCTCTTCATGATAAAGGAGATGCAGCGAATTTTGGTGTAAAACCAAGCCAGTCTCACAGAATTTGGATCAAACAGTGGTCAAAATGAAGACTTTTGCTATAGTACTAGCCCTTAAAATAATCCTTAACCTATGAAATATATGCACTATCGCAAACTTTTTACCTTCATTGGCCTTATATTTGTAGCAGTAACTATGCATGCTGAAGATGATGTTTCAGTACTTTTTACTGATGATGATGATTTGCCAATGTCTGGACTCGGCAAAGACCCAGTTCGTGAGGGCTCCTGCCCATTTGCTTCCATCGTAGTACCTGTTTTGGCTGAAAGTGGGGCTATCGAAATATTTAAGCAAAATATCTATGTGGGAACGGCTCCGTTCGCGGTTCGCGATGTACTTGATTTTCCTATTTGGCAAACGCCGCTTCCATCCATTAATCGTTGGAATTTTTCTGTAGATCCTTTCTATAATAAAACCAACCGCAGTGTATTTGCTCCGTGCCTGCCAGATATCTGTGGCGGCATTGGTTTCTGCAACCAAGCCTTATTAGATTCTATTCAAAATGCAGCTAATAATATTATCAATAACCCTACCTTCTACGAGCTGATCGTCCAATATTTGGGCGGTTCAATCGTGAATTTTTTGAAAAATCACAATATCCATGAGGTAGCCGCCGCTTTTGCACCGGCCACTATCGAACAAAGACGGGCAGGCGCATTGTTTTCAATCACCGAAAACCGTGACCGCTGGATTGGCGATATTCGAATTCCGCTCTATTGGTTTGAGCGCAATATTTTTATTGATGATGCTGATAGAAAAAAGATTGAAGCCATTTTCCCGAAATCGGATGCGCTGAGCGAGGCCGACGCTGAAACGTTTGCGCGGCAACATTTGGTAGCTGATAAATTTGGTATTGGTGATCTTCGTTTCACCCTTGCATACCAGCTTATTGATAAGCAAAAGGCCAAGCTAAATCTTGCGGGATTCTTTACGGCACCCACAGCTGCCGCATTTCAGCGAGGGATTGTCGGATCGTCATTTGCCTGTGTGCCAGAGCCAGATTTGGATTTGTGTGAACTATTGAATCATGTCCAAGAAATAAAGGCTAAAACTCAAGCTCTCGGTATTGCCTTTATCGATAGATTCTCGGCGATATTTATGGAAGAGGAGCTTGGCAGTGGAAAGCATTGGGGCTTGGGTAGTTTCATTGAACCGATAGTAGATTTTAATGATAATGTACATTGGCATGCACGGCTTTTTGCTCAATATTACTTTTCAAATTCTCGAAAGCGCTATTTTGCTAAAGCTGCCGATATTAATGCATTCAATGCCCACGACTTTTTCAGTACGAATCTTGAGCAGGCTGCCGAGAACCTTATGTTTATAAGCAAGCGCATCGAAGAAATGTTATTCCCTCAGCAACTTCTGGTCCATGTTCGACCAGGAGCAGTTTGGATGCTCTTAAATGAGTTCATGTTTAATTTTGACCATTGGGATGCTTCCATCGGTGTTGATTGGTACCACAAAGGATCTGAGCACCTTGCAATCCCTACATTGCCCGATGATAAGTTATTTATGGTTCAGGAAGCTACGCGTGGCGCAGCTGAGGAAATAAAGCTCTTGGGCGGTCTGGGATATACCTTTAGAACTGCTTCTGCTGATTGGTATGTTGGCATGAAAGGTGACGGTACCGTCTATAATAGAAATATTGGCAAAGATTGGACGATTGCTCTATCATTAGGTATAAGCTGGTAGCTCAAAAATTCTGAGTTATCAAAAGAATGAGAGTAACCCGCTCGTCCTGAGCCTGTCGAAGGATACGAGTGGCAAGGCAGAAATCGCAGGCTACGGAATACAATATGATACTGTACCTAATAGCGCTTATGGCATTGGCGGGTAACATTACACTTAATGGTGCGCCAGCCCAACCAAAAGAAAAAGAAGCTTTCTTTAAAAATCCGTTAATTCATACACTAGATGCCCCGCGATTTGGCGGTACCACAATCGGTATCGATGGCCCAACCATCCATGATATGCTGTGGCTCATAAAAGAGATGAAAATAATGGTGCAAGGCACCGCCGAGCGTAATAGCCAAATGGTCAGAAAATATCAGTTTGAGGGTAAGAGTTATACCTTAGGCGAGCTGGTGAAAATTGAGTCAGATTTCACGCCGGCACAGCGCCAAGCTTTTGGCGAAACCCTTCACATTGCCCGCCGGGATTTTGAAGTAAAAACACATGTTTTCCTTGTTCAAATTCAGCTATTAAAAACATTGGTTGTTGATCTTATAGATGAATGGTGCGAAACAAGCAAAAAACCTGATAGTTTTTTACGAATTTGGGGCAATCTAAAGGATGATGAGTTTGATTACTTTCATACGCATGTTACTTCAGCACGCCAGCTGGTCCAGTTTATGGGCGACCTTAAGGACTTTCTAACTAAGCTTATCCAAAGCTGCCCGCATGCCTGGGCTGAATTCGAAGCTCATCAAAAAGAATATGCTGCGCAAAAGAAGCATTAATTTTGTAAGGTAAATAAAAAGGGCTCGGTGAAAACCGAGCCCTTTTCTGTATTATTAATACAATCTCCATTAACCAGCAATCGTGCCAGCTACAATGTTAATGTTATCTAATGGATCTAAGATGCCATTATTATCAGTTGGTGCTGGAGCTCCTGGTTGTGTCCATGTACGCACTGGAGTGCCTGGTGCGTTTGGATTTAAATCAGGATCATTGGAGTTAGTCGTTTGGGTAGGACCATTCTTATCCAAAATGTTCCTAATCCAGGTGTTGTTATCTACTACAAATTTATTGATTCGACGAACACCCAATGTGCCATTGAGTGCAATGGTATTATCGATAAATTCACTGTTGTATACATTACCATCTAAGTTAATACCATATTGTGATGAGTTTCTGAAATCACAACCGATGACTCTATAGCCGTTTATAATGCCAGTAATAGTTGGCAGTACATCCACGGTATTCGTGGTTGAACCAATCATGCTAAGACAAGCAGCAGCGATACCGTGCGTTACGGTAGTAACCGTACAATTTTGAATATCGCCATAAATGTTATTTTCCATTGGCAATGGCGGGAAGATAGGCGGTACACCGGAAAAAGTTGTTGCGACCACCCAGATTCCAGTAGCTCCTATATCACCACCAAACGGGTGAACTGGAGTAACAAGGTTGTTGCAGAAAATACGTTCCATCACACAATTTCTTACGCTTGCTTGACCACAGGTACGGTCAATAACAGCTGGCATACGTATACCAGTAACTGGGCCCACAGGTGCATTTAAGTCTGAAATAAGGCAATTTTCTATTTCAAAACCACGGGCACCATGGCAGTCGACTCCAAAGATCTCACCGCCGGCAAAAGCTGCCGCTGCGTTACCAGTGAGATGCGATACCACACAATTATTAATTAAAATTCCGCTCGATAAGTTAATGTCTTCAGGATCAGTAACATTACCTATTGCTCCAGCAGGATGAATGCCACCAACACATGGACCACTATTATTGGTAACGATGCAATTCTCTACAATTGCTCCGTTAACGCGCTGTAGATCACACAGAGTCAAATCAACAATGCCGAGCGTCGTCGCATTATTTATGATGGTTGAATGGCTAAATGAGCAATTAGATATGAAGATGCCCGAACTGTACAAGATGCCATTACTACAGGCAACCAAACCAAGCGGTGGTGATACTGAACCCGGTGCAATTGTTATGAATTGCCCGTTTACATTAGTATTCATCATAGTTAGATTGTTGGTACCAAAGAAAATATATCCAAGACCAATATCTTGCGCGGTATTTCCACTGCCGTCAGCCGGGCCAGTAAATAAGAAGTTTAACGTGCTGTTGTTATTGATTTGAGAATCATCAATCACAATATTGTTGGCATAGTTACTAAAAATACCAACAGCATTAATCACACCGTTGCTTGCGGTATTATTTGAGAAACTACAACTTTTTATGCTGACATCAGAGATCGGATTTGCCGATGTGCCACGCATAATCAAACCACCAGAAGCTGGCTGCATATTTTGGAAAATAGGGCCACCGATGGTGCTTGGCTGCTGACCAATGATCATATTAATAGAGCCAGCGCCTTGGGTATTGATGCCTTCAACACCTTGCATATTTAAGCGTAGCACCCCTTGGTCTACAAACACACCAGCTGTGCCTTGGTTAGATGCAACGAGGTTGATTAAATTAACATCGGTTGCATTAGCATCGACTGATATACCAAAGGTTGTAGCATTTTGAATGATGCCATTCCCAACGGTAATAAACTGAACGCCAGATGTCACTTCAACACCAATTGAACCACCTGTCCAATCAATCGTATAAGAATTTAAGTTTAACGTTACGTTATTAGCTTGAATAGAAATTGCAGATCCGGAAAAGTTTGTGAGATTAGACACGTTGGAACAAAGAGTGTATTTCCCAGGCTCGGTGATCACATACGGAAGATCTTCTTGGCGTATAGTCACACTACCAACACTACATAGTACCTCATCAAGCTTTTCATCAATATCGCATATTACTTCTTTGACACACGTATTACATCGTGCAGTAATATTCGTGGTAGCAAAGAATCCTGCCAATATTAGCAGGAACATGCCTTTAGATTTGCTTGATCGAATCGTTTTTGAATATGCGTTCATATTCGCTCTCCTGACTTTTAGGGGTTTAAATTTCAACAAACTCTATGACGTACCGAAATAGAGCAATAAAAAATATTAATGGACAATATTAATGAAATAAAAATTATTCATTCTATATTCTCATTTGTCAGAGCCCTCCAAACCATGTGATTCCTAACAAGATTAAGTTATTCTATTTTTGTTTAACTGACTTTTTCTTATCGGATTTCTTATTGCTTCCCACCTTTTTTGGCGCCACATACTTATAAAAGCCGCTACCGATAAGAAACCACGTATTATTCTTATTAACTTTACGAACAAATACCATCTTGGTCGTTTTATTTATCTCATATGATACCCAGCCGCCGCCTTGAGCTTGATTGGAAACTTCCAACATTTGATCAAGAAATTTACCTTCATCGTCGCCATACTTGCTCATATTACGCCAGATAAGGTTGTAGTTATCTCCCCAAATGCGGCAGGTGCCATTAGCATCAAATACAAAAACGCTGAGATCTCCGTTGATGTACGGTCCGCCGAGATGGCCGAAATTTATTAGCGATGGGATGATCTCATGATGTTGAAAATAATCCGCTGCATTATTTACTAAATCAATGGTACGTTCGCGCTTTGTATCGGGAAAGGTGCCGCAGCCAATGATTGCTGCCCCGCTGGCATCGCTTACCGATTCAATATAGGAAAGCATTAAGTCATTTTTCCAATCATATTGCGTCCACCCGCCGCCTGATTTGGCTACCGATATCATCTTTTGTACTATATATTCACCTGTCTGCGATTGGAGATCGAGAAGATTTTGGCCAACAAGATCCGGATTTGATCCATCGGCTAAAACATTGCCTTTCATGTCATACATAAAGGTGAATAAATCACCAAACATGAATGGCCCCCCTTTGTGATTAATTGCTTCGATCGTAGTTTCTCGTCCTTTGGTATTGAATGACGCTACAGCAGCATCGACAAGCTCTATAACCTTATCGGTAGTGCTCTCAGGAAAATAACCTGATCCAATAACATATTTTTCCCCACCGGTAGCAGTAACCAATGTTCCATAGCCAATTTTTGGGGCATTATTCCAGGTAAATGGAACCCAGTGTGTGCCATCTTCCGCCGCCTTTATCAGCTCATCATTTGCCTTGATCAATTCGGGAGTAACTCCTCTGGTACCAACAATCTTTTTCAGATCTTTGCCTACCAAGGCGGCATTGTCGCCATGAGCTACGCAAAACCCATTGGGTTTGTAAGCATAGATATACAAGCTTCCTTTGCGGAATGGCCCTGAACTTGCTGTAAAGGTATGCCATGCTTTGATTGGGCCTTCCGTGTAAAAATATTTGACTGCTTTATCAACCCAAGCAACCATCTCTTCACGCAAAGCAGTCGGATAAAAACTACACCCAAAAATATAAGTAACGTTTTCATGTTCCACCGGCACAATGAATGAAGTTTTAAAATATTCTCGCCAGGGATACGTGATCCATGCACTACCACGCTTAAGCATTTTGTTATAGAGAGCTAATGTAGCTACTCCTGGATTATGACGCACGTCTTTGAGATTGCTCAAGATTGGTTGTTCAAGTGGTTCTTCTGGCACATAGATCAGCCCGGTTGTATCAAGCACAAACAATCTTCCTGAACCGATGCGATATTTGCGGTCGCGCGCAAAGGAATCAAATAATGCAACATTGGGTTTTGATTTAAATAAGGCAACGGCATCATTAACCAGTTGTTCAATGGTTGCTCGCAATGCCTTGTCATCACTTCTAAATTGGCTTAAATCTTGCACCGAAAGAGCAGCCTTGGAAAGTTTCGTTTCCACGGCGTTAATATGCATGATGCTACATAGCAGCACTGCTATAAGGCTAATTTTCTTCATTGTCTCTCCAAATTAAAAGGCATAGGTGGCAACCACAAAAAGGTAGGTAAGTACCAGCGGCCAAAAGGCGACCCTCTTGTATGGAATATCGTTTCTACTATAAAACGCCAATATGCTAATGTATGAAAATACGATAACTACGTATAAAAATAGAATGAACATCTCTAGGAAAGATACCTGAGTAGTCACAGTAATTGCCCGTACATTTTGATGCAGCAAGATGAGACCAAAAAACAACGCTGAATCAGCAGTAACGAATGATAATCTACTACTCAATTTCTCAACAGGGATAAGCGCCATCATAAAGAGTGATAGCAAGATAACAAAAAGCGGTAGCAGATATTGTAAAACTACCGATGCTAAATTTCGCTTCACGTTTAAATTGAAATCAAGGGTCATGTTGGAGCCCTGGCCTTCATACGTATAAAAGCTTTGTTCAATACTAAAGTTTGGCAAGTAAAAGGGTTCAACACCCGGCTTTTGCAAGGGATCAAGTGAACGATATGAATCTAAATCCGGTACCAAGATCACCGGTTTTAATTTTTCAGCCGGCTTTAATAAAAATTCAATACGCTGAGAATCGAATGGCATTTGCTTATACTGCGGATGAAGTTGGTAAATGGTGCCTCTCATCCGCCAATATACAGTATCGAAACCGTCTTCCTTTATCGTATGTTGTTCATAGATGTCGACCTTAGCCGAGCTATTAGCAATCTCAATGCCCGGTTTAATATCCTTGTGATGGCTATATATCTTTTGCCATACCTTAAGTTCAAAAGTAATTTTATTCGGGCTTTGAATATCCAAATATTGCAGTTGAATGCCGGTAGAAAGTGGGATTGCGGCCGTTCCAAGTTGCAGCTCCATTTCTTGTTTTGCCCGATCAATTGCCACTTCAGATTCAATATAGCCAGTAGGCTCGGCCGACTTTTCTTTATAATAAAGGCCTAAAAGTGAAAGAAATCCACCAGCCAAAATCAGTGGGTAGATCCGGCCGAATTTTTGTAGGTTATTAAACAGGCATAGATACAATTGCGCATGCAGGAAGAGCCATAAAACTAACAACAGCACCAAAATAATAACCATTCGTTTTCCCAAGGCATGCAATTGGGAAGTAAACACCGAGAAGTCGCTATTTTTTGCATACACAAACAACGTCCATCCAGATTCAGGAATGGATTGATATATGCCCAGATAATCTAAATTATCTTTCTTGTTTCTAAATCTAATGGATCCGGAATAACCCTTTTCACTTTCCTTTTGAACGGTTTTCAATGTTGGGTTTAATTCGCGGAAGATTTCATTAAAAAGAACCCCTTGCTCTACAAATAATTTATCTGGGTAATAAACCAACGCTCCATCATTTTTAAAAATCATTGCGTTTGGTGTCTGCTTAGGGCCGAGTGAACCTACCTTGTCCTTAATGCTACTGTAAGGAAATGCGGCATATATGAAACCAATAGGCCGTTCTTTTTTCGTATCATTATCGTTATGCATCGGTTCGGCATAGATCAAAATAAGATCTGGGCTTATCTGTTTCCGTATGGTGGGACCAATCCAAAAAGATTTATTTTTGTGCATCTGCTCAATTAGTAAATCTTTGGGATAGCTGATCTCAGATCCGGAACGAACAGCTGCTATTGTTTTTGGTGGCGTTGTGGTGCTTACAAATGATAGCGCCAGTAAGCTGGGATACTTGGTTAAGAATTGATCAAAGCTTTTTGTAATCGCATTTTCATTTACGACTGGTGATTTTTGGAGATCCGTTGAAGCAATCTCATGAGTTATAGATTTGAACTGCATCAACTGCTGCAATACTAAAGAAGCGGTATGCTGAGTACCAGTTTTGAACTGCGCTTCCTGCTGAACCGTCACAAGCTGCGCCGTGGACCGATATTCTTTGGCTACTGCAAATAGCCACCAAATACAAACAAGAAGCAAAACGGCAACAACAATAAATAGGATCTGCTGATAGTGTGATTGCACAAAGGTTTGTAATTGGACAATGGAGAACAGTACAAAAATAAGGATGGATATAAAAGCAATGGCTAGGAAAAGTATCGCTAGTGCCCATAAAAGATTGGGCACAAAAAGTATATAGGGCAACAATTGCTCAACCGAGATGGTCCATCCTGCCTTCATGCTATACGAGCGTATTTCCAATTGTGGTATGCGATCGACTACCTCAATACTTGAGCCCAAATTGCCCGACAGTGCCCGTGCGATACTCGCATTCGCCTCTAACGGAAATTCTTCTTTTAATGCTGCGCTCGTATCTAGATTTGTATTAAATAAAAGTAACCCTTTCTCGTTCTTGCGCAGCGCGACGAAAATATCGCCACTACTGCCAAGCTCAGCCAAGCACTCAGAAATTACACGTTGCACTGGTTGTAGATCTACAAGTATTGCTAACATGCCACAGAATGTTGATTGAGAACCGGCAGTAGTGTCGGTTGATATTGGGCTTAAGACCGGTACACCGATAACCATGAGGGCATGATCAAGCTGGGGAAAATAGCCATAACTTGAATGTGACGGTGCCAATAATACCGAAACATCATCGAGCAAATTTAATATGGGTGCATAGCTCGCATGAGCTTTAAGATCCAATTTAGTAGTTGGTGTATCTTTGAATGAGAATTCGACCGATCCGTCTTTTGATACAAATAACAGATCATATGCCTGCGCAAGCAAGTAATTGTTCGCCACATAGTCGTAGAGCCGAAGTGGCACCTCTTCAGGATCGCCAGCCGCTGGTAATACATTGGCAAGTTGCCCGCATAATAAGCGCACATTGGGAATTTCTAATAATCGCTTAGCACTTTCAAGGCGGGTATCCAATATTTGGCCGATCGTATCTGATATTCTTTTCTCATATGAATACATGCGGTGCTGTGCAGCAACCAACTGCTTCTTGTGTAGAAAAATGCTCGTACCAAAAAAGGCGAGGGCGCAGATTACGGCGATAGGCGCAAACATGCCAAAATATATTCGCTGTTTGGCGAGCCATGCAAGCATTGATTGTAATCTCATGGTGCTTCCCATTGCTTTCCCCAGCCCAAATAGAGATAGTATAAGAATTTATCCCAATCACTTACGGATCGAACTTTGCCTAATAATTCGTGCACAATGTACAGATTGCTTGGATATGCCACCGGAACTGTTGGCTGGTGAGCCGCCCATATTACATCCGATCGTGCTGAGCCGGTCGCAGGATCCTTTGAGAATTGCGCAATGCGCACGGTATTAATAGTGTTATGATTTGCAGAATCCACACTCACAAAGCCATCAGGTGCTCTAAACGTCGTTTCTTTTAACGATTCTAATACCGCATCCATTTCGGTAGTTCCAGCACGCTTAACGGCTTCTGCCCACACATGCATGCCAAGATATGCAGAATCCATTGGATCGGTGATCACCTGATTTTTGCCATAGGCGTTTTTGATCTTTTGCACAAACTTTTTGTTAACAATACCCGGCAACGATTCGTAATAGTTCCAGCAGGTATAACTGCCGGCAACATTATTAATGCCAATCGCACGAGCTAATGAATCATCTACACTCAATGACATTACGGGAATCCTCTTCCCTGCATTTTGGTATTGCGTCGATGCATTTAATTCTTGGAAAAAATGGATATTGGTCGATCCGTTAAGTGTATTGAGAATGAAATCTGGTTTTGCGGCGATTATTTTTTGCACTAGAGATGCCGCATTCTCCATTCCTAAAGGTAGATATTCTTCACCCACAATCTCTGCATCCAAATATGATGCAAACTCTTTTATAATCGCATTCGCAGCGCGAGGAAATATATAATCTGAACCAGCCAAGAAAATTCTTTTGCCAAATTTCTTCATGCACCAGAATGTTGCAGGCAGCGCCTGTTGGTTTGGTACAGATCCGGTCGAGACAACATTTGGCGATTTTTCGAGTCCTTCATATTGCACTGAATAAAAAAGAAGACGCTTATGCTTTTCAAGAATTGGTGCAACCGTTTTTCTACTTGCCGACGTCCAACACCCGAATACTACATCTACCTTATTGTCTTCAACGAGCCGTTTTGCTTCGCGTGCGAAAACAAGCACATCGGATTTGCCATCAACTACGATAGGATCCAATGGCCGACCAAGTAACCCGCCGGCATAATTTATTTCTTGAATCGCTAAAAGGGTGGCATTGGCGACCGGTATTTCCGTAATCGCGGTTGAACCCGTTTGTGAATGGAGAATACCAATTTTTATTACTGGCTGTGGCGGCACGCGATAAAGGCTAATGGCGTTCCATAGTAGCGAAACGCCAGCCAACATAGCAACCGTTTTGTACCAATTTGAAAAAGAAATTGCCGTCACTGTATTCCCCAACCTTTTCATTTCCCTATTTCAACCTGTCGGTCACAGGTATCGAGGGATGTTTTTCTTACTGTATCGCTCAATTGTGCAATGATGCAAGAGCCAAGCTGAAACCAGCCACTTTCTCTTTTTCTGATACAGATTAAAGTTTACTCACTATGACCAACAACATTATTTATGCATCATTATTAATTCTTGTATGTATCCCCGCTCGACCATTTACTATCATGCTTGATCCGGCAGGTGATGCGAGAACTCCTGGCCGTACAATTAACCAACATGTGGAACGCGGTATCACCCTGCAAATCGCAGAAGCAATAAAAAGAGAAATTGAATATGAACAGGCCGAACGTGATTATCTGACAGTTCCTGTACGAACCGTTCTGACGCGGGCCCCGGGAGAGGCTATTGCCCCATTGCATAATGCCATGTTTGCAAACCGACTTGAGGCTGATTTGTATGTGAGCATTCACTGCTTTCATCTACCTTCATCGCAAAGCCCCTTGACCATTTACCATTACCTTACCAATCCCGTAACCGATCTATGGTCTACCCCAAAACAACTTGCGTTATATCCATATGACCAAGCCCACTTATACCAAGTGCATTCAAGTAAACAGAGTGCTGAAAAATTAAAGGGTTTTTTGGTCGCTTCAAAAATAGCCGACGTACGCGGCGTCTTTGGCTTTCCTTTTAAACCATTGGTTGGCATTAAGGTGCCGGCATTCGCTATCGAAATTGGTCTGCGAAATAAAGATGAATGGGAACGCTACGCCCAGGTGATTGCCCAAGGACTCATTCAATTGGTCCCATCGCTGAATTCGTAACTATTCTAGATACTGCGAGAACTAAAGATCACTATGATCATTATTAGATTGTGCTCACCATCTTATCAATTTTGACAAGACCGCGCTCATTCTGAGTTGATCGAAGAATCAGAGCGCGACAAAGATTTAGTAATCATCATCAAAATAAATTATTCCTCAGGAAATCGCGCTTCAATCGCAAACAATTCCCATCGCCAAAAGGTTTATTGCATTTTGTTTTGGGAATTGTTATTACTCAGATTGTTGAAAGCTTCAAAACTCATCTTAAAGGAGAGCGTTATGAACAACGCACGTCATTCAGTCACTCAGTCACTTCTGACTAAAATAAAGGCCGTTAGTTTAGGCATTTTCGCTGCCGCTTCATTGTCAGCATCAACTCCCTGTTGCCCTGATACATCAGTACGTTGCCCAAAAGTAGAAATTGAGTTGTGCCCTGTTCAGTTCGCTATAAAAGAAGAGATTGTTCGAGCCGCGGCCGGCCTCGGTTGTGGTAAAATCATTACGCAATGTGATCTGCCGTTAGAGATTACCTGTCCAGGTAAATATTCAGTGGCACAAGATCTTAATTTTTTCCCTCAATTCCCGTTTCAAAGCGCAATCACCATAAACTCAAGTGATGTTACACTTGATTTCAATGGTCATACATTAATCCAAGCAGATCCGACAGTGCCAGATTGCAGTGGTGTAATGATCGGAGTGCAAGGTGGGGTTTATAGTAATATTAAGGTAATGAACGGCACCATTTCAAATATATCTGACTGGGGAATTATAAGTTTTGAAGCGGCTCTTCACGAAATACTGATCGATTCAATGAATACCTTTTCATGCGGATATAATAATACTACTGGCTTTGGAGGCGGTGTTCAATTGGCTGCGGTTGGGGCAACTCCACGGATGGTCGATATTGTTATTAGAAACTGTAATTTCAATGACAGTTTCTCAACTCAAACAACCGCACAGTTATTAGATGGTCTTCTTATTCAGCAAGCCGACCAAGTTCTGATTCAAAATAGCAATTTTAATAATACGTCTGGCAATCCCGCTACGCTGTCAGCCTTAACGTTCAATGGAGTTAACGGTGGCAGAATTGAAAACTGCAATTTCAACGGAACTACAGGATTGTCCACCCATGTCCATCTCAATAATCCAGTGGCTTTCAATGGATGTAATGATATTACAGTATTAAACAGTCAAATTCTTGATACCGTCTTATTAGCCAGCGGTAGTGGCTCAAGCATACGTGGGTTGTTTATATCAGGCGGCCAGGATCTTGTGTTTGAGGATTGTATTATTGCTAATCTTTCAGCATTCGGGTCAGGGCCAGTTGGTAGTCTGATTTCTTTCGTTGCCTTAGGTAGTCCCAATATTGTTGTAAAGAGATGCATAGCTCAGAATATATTTAGTGGTGCCACTACATCGGTTTTCAATTCTATTGGCTTCGCAGTCGAGGGCGTTAACAATAGTAGCTTTGAAGATTGTGTCGCCCAAGGTATTACTGGCTCGGGCGGTGAAGATTATGTGGCTGGCTTTAATATCATCGCAGCCCACCAAGCAGTATTTAAAAATTGCATTGCTCAGGGCATAGTTGACGCTAGTGTTAACTCCCCAGGCTTAGGGGACAGTCTTGCCGCTGGATTCTTAGTTTACGATTTTAGTACGAATTTGATTTTTGATGGCTGTATTGCACAAAACGTCAGCTTTCCAGCATCCTTTGGAAACTTGGCCTTTGGTTTTGAGTTGGGCCTTTTTGCTCCTACTATTGGTCTTGAGATATCTAATTGCGTCGCCCAGGCATGTGGTACGGGAATCAGACTAGACAATAGTTTTGGTGGCAGGGTTTCGAACAGTGCGATCACAAATAACCTCGCAATAAATAATACTGTTTTCGGCTTCAATGATTTATCTACCGCTGGAAATAATGTATTGTCTGGCAATTTTGCATATAACCCGGGCTCTACAAGCAACTACCATGGTAATGATGCCGGTGAATTTGGTCTGCATCTTGGCACACCAATTAGAACCTGGTCATTTACTACTGGTCAACAACCAGATCCAACAACTGATGCCGGCAATCCAGTATCTGATCTAGACAACATCAACGTCGTATAAAATAATTTAGGTTATTTTTTAGCAGAGCAGGCTTGGTCTAAACAACCAGGCCTGTCTTTTTGAGAAACGCCATCCAATCACAATCAATTCCAGGACCAAAAGTTTCATTGCATTTTGTTTTGGGAATTGCTATTACTCAGATTGTTATCGTTTAAAATTCATCTTAAAGGAGAGCATTATGAACAACACATATCACTCATTCACGTGGTCACTTCTGACTAAAATAAAAATCGTTAGTTTAGGCATTTTCGCTGCAGCATCACTATCAGCGGCAGTGACATGTTGCCCGCCAACAGCTTGTGCAACGGTCGATATCGAGCTTTGCCCAGCTCGCTTTTGTATAACAGAAGAAATTGTTCGTGCTGCAGCCGGTCTTGGTTGCGGTCGCATTATTACCCAATGTGATTTGCCGTTAGTGATTACTTGCCCGGGCAAATATTCAGTGGCACAAGATTTAAATTGGGCGCCATCAATGGCAGGCCAAGCTGGGATTACCGTTGCCATTAGTGATGTAGTTATTGAATTCAATGGTCGGACCTATAAACAAACTGATTCAACACAAGCAAATTGTATCGGTGTGCTTATCAATCCAAATCTAATTAATGTTCAATTGCTCAACGGCACGCTTGAAAACTTCTCATTATGGGGCATCAAGGGTCTAGGCGGCGATAGAGAACTACTTTTTGATCACATTAATACCTATTCGTGTGGCTATAATGGCAGCGACAGCGTTAACGGAACATCAGGATCGGGTGGTATGGAGCTTCTAGATTTTGGTTCATTCTCTACAAAGATTTTAGGTAACCCATTTCCATTAAATCCAATTTTTGATGTAGTCATCAGGAATTGCAACTTTAATGATCATTATTCAAATAACTCAGCGAGTAACTATTTCGGTCTTAAGCCAGCTGCCTTTTTTGGAGTCAACCAGCTTTTGATTCAAAACTGTAATTTCAATAATAATGCGCAATTGAATAGTGGATCTGCTAGTGGCTTTATGGCAACAGTAGATGTAGAGGCATGCCAGGGCATACGAGTTGAAAACTGCAATATTAATCAAAATAGTGTATTTAACGGTGTTGGCCTTATCAATGTATATTTTAATGTTGTTTCAGATATAGAAGTTAGAAATTGTATTGCTAATGATATTGCGTTCCATGGTCCTTCCAATAATGGTTTTGTTGGCTACGGAGTTGATCATGGTTCTAAAGATGTGCTTTTCGAAAATTGCCTGGCCCAGAATTTTATAGCGTCTGGAGCAAGCAGCGGGATGGATCTATTCTTTATCTTAGGTGATAGCCCCCAAAGCCCTGACAGCAATGTTGTTCTGAGGGGATGCATAGCTCAGAATGCGTCCGTTGCAGACGGTGGCACATCATCCCCCCGAGGTTTCCAGATGCAATCATTAAGCAATTGCACACTTGAAGACTGTGTTGCTCAAAATATCACTGGTTCTGGTGGTCAGGTATATGGTTTTAGACCTATATCAAATCATCAAATAATATTTAAAAATTGTTTGGCGCAGGGTATTATTAATAATACTTTCGCGTCGAATACCAAAGCTGGCGGATTCGCTGCTACTTTTGGGGGGCTTACAGAAGCTAATGTGATTTTTGATGGTTGTGTTGCACAGGATGTATCTTATACATTCTCTCAATTTTTGGCTTTTGGTTTTGAAGTACAAGCTGACGCAGCTTTTGAAATATCTAATTGCATTAGCCAAGGAAACGGCATCGGAATTCAGCTTGATACCGGAGCTAATAAAGGTATTGTAAAAAATAGTTTCGCAATAAATAATACCATTTGGGGAGTTAATGATCAGGCTACCGGTGGAAATAACGTCTTATATGGCAACTATGCATATAATCCGGGCTCTTTAAGAAACTACAATGGTAATGATGCTGGTGAATTTGGGCTGCATCGCGGCACGCCAATTAGAACCTGGTCGTTTATCGCTGGTCAACAACCAGATGCAACGACCGATGCTGGCAATTCAGTATCTGATCTAGACAATATTAACGTTGTGTAAGTCTAAAACACATCATTAACTATTTAATAGAATCCCTGGCTTAGATTTAAAACTCTGAGCCAGGGTTTTTTTGTATGCATAAAATGAATCCTATTAGCTCTCTTGCACAAAAAGCTTGTCACGTTAATCAATTCTCAATATTTGAATCATTATCTTGCGATTCATTCCTAGGAATTGCTATTACTAAATCAAAATTGTTTCAATCAATCTAAAAAAACTAAAACGAACAAGCTGGCCATGGTCAGCCGTCTTATCTATCATTAACCTCTAAAAAGGAGTTTTCTAATGACGTCGTTTAAACAAACACTACTAGCCACTCTGTGCGTTGGTGCGTTGTTCGCATCACAATATGTGACCGCAATGGATATGAGCACGGAAATAGCTACACGAAGTTGTCTGCGTCCTAAAATGAATTGTTGTGCAGAAATTGAAGCTGATTTTAACGGCACGTTCTCAGTGCTTGAATCAATCGAGATCAAACTCGATGAGTTAACTGAATGCAGAACGGTAAAAATTACACAAGAAGACCTAGACCTCGCGGGAGGAACCTACAATATTACAACGCCTGGAGTATATAGGCTGTGTTCAGATCTTAACTGGTTCCCTCAATTCGCATTTCAGAGCGCAATCGTCATCAACTCAAGTGACGTCACTCTTGATTTTGATAATTATGTGTTGCGCCAAGCAGATCCGACAGTGGCAGCCTGCACTGGTGTTCAGATTGGAGTTTCTGGTGGGAACTATATCAATATAAAATTAGTAAACGGGACTATTGAAAATATATCTAACTGGGGAATTGACAGTTTTCAGGCTGCTATTCATGAGTTAGTGATTGATTCAATCAATACATATTCATGCGGATATAATAATTTTGGCTTTGCCGGCGGCATGCAGCTTGATGCGCTTCCAACTTCACCTATCGTCGATGTTATTATTAGAAACTGTAATTTCAATGATACTGTATCAACTCAAACAACCACACAGCAGTTATCTGGTTGCATTATACAGAATGCTAAGCAAGTTCTGATACAAAATTGTAATTGTAACAATACCGCCGGCAGAGCTCCTTCCGGTCAGGTTGCTGCCTTAGTTTTCAACGCAGTTACAGGCGGATTAATTGATAATTGCAACTTTAATGGCACCACAGCATTGTCTAGTAATGTTTTTGCCAAGCCGGTGCTTATCAATGGATGTCATGAAATTTCTGTATTAAACAGTCAAATTCTTGACACCGTTTCATCAATCGGTGGTTTCAATATAACAACGGCATTAGGTATTAATGGCGGTCAAGATTTTGTGGTAGACGGATGTGTCGTACAAAATTACAGTGCGACTGGGGCTGCTGGAGTATTCATATTCGAGCTTGACGCCAGTAATGTCACAGTAAAGAATTGCATTGCACAGAATGTGAGTGCCCCGCTCGGGTTTGTCGAGGGCTATGGAGCTACTGGCAATGACATGGTATTTGAAAATTGTGTAGCTGAACATTTTACTTCCTTGTTCGGATCATTTGGCTTTAATCCGGAGATTTGTAATCAGATATTGATTAAAAATTGTCAGGCTATGGATATACAATCTACCGCACATTCTGCTAGTGCAGGATTTCAGACTGCCGGGTTTGTAGTAACAGATTCTGGTACTGGATCGCCAAGTCTACTTAATAAAAACATTGTGTTTCAGGATTGCGTTGCGCAAAATATAACTGCCCCAAATCTTTCTCCGGTTAATCCGCTCTTTGGCGTAGGATTTTATGCTGATGCAACCAAGGGAGTAGAAATAACTAATTGCATTAGCCAAGCGAATGCATACGGTTATGTACTAGATAAAGAGTCTCCTGATAACCTTCCGGCAAGTTTCAGCACTATCCGAAATAACGTTGCAATAAATAATACCGTCGCCGGATTTGTGGATGATACAGTCGTTGGAACTCTTGGAACGAATGTCTTCTCCGATAATTATGCATACAATCCAGGTGCGGCCAACTATATGGGTAGCGGCGTCGGCACCGTACATGGTATGGCTGCAGGCACTCCAATCAGAACGTGGAATTATAGTACCGGCAAACAGCCCAATACAGTAACTGATGTTGCTGATTTCACCGGTTCAATCGCCGGCTCACCAGTATTTAGCAGTGCTGATATTATTTTCACAGGTTCCATTGATGGAAATACTTTGTATGTAACCCACGTGGTTTCAGGTTTACTGGCTATTGGAGAAACCATCACAGGTGCGGGGGTAACTGCCAATACAAATATTACTGCATTTGGTACTGGTTCCGGACTTATTGGTTCCTATATGGTTAATAACACACAAGTAGTGCCTTTGGAGGCAATGCAGGCATCACCAACGTTGAATGTAACTGCTGTAGCTTCTGGAGCTCTTGCGCCAGGGCTTGTATTAATCGGTGCGGGAGTAACAGAAGGCACATCGATCACTAGCTTCGTGCCAGGGTCGGGTACTTCTGGCGGTATTGGAAACTATCTAGTGAATTATTCACAGGCGATCGCAAGCGAGACAATGGTTGCCGGTAATGAAGCATCAGAGGGTGATAACTGGAATGTGTTGTAATATAGGCATGATTTTCTGACTATTTAAAATAAAATCCTGGCTTGGACTAAAACTCTGAGCCAGGGTTTTTCTTTGCAGGCGCGTTAATCGCAGGCTATTTTGCAACAACCAATGCTGTGTTATAGTGATCGTGATTTGACTGCTTTTTAACTTAATATGACTATTTCGAAAATCACAAATCAACAACATGAATCATAAAATAATAACTATCTGCCTTTTCGGCCTATTTGCGGGCTTCTTATTCCTGGCGCATCAACAGGAATGGCTCATTATCAATTTGCCAGCTCGGCCAAGCGAACAGCAAACAAGCCCAATAGAAAAACGCACTGTCAAACTTTATTTCTGGGCTCAGGAAAAATGGAAGCACGAGGCAATAGAAATTTTGTGGTCTGAAGATAAAGCAAAATCCGCCGAATATTTAGTTAATGCCTGGCTTACGTGGCTTGACGAGGAAGATCATGAACATAAACCAATTACGGCTAAAGATGATCGAGTAGGACATGGTCAAAAAGTTTCCTTGCAGACAGCCCTCTTATCTCCTTCTGGTCAGGAATTATTACTCTCATTTGACCGCCTCCCTTTTACTAATGAACAGTCAGCTTATGAAAAATGGCATTGGGTAGAAAGCCTACTAAAAACTATCCGAGATAATGGCATTAAGGTTCAGCAGGTGCGCTTATTGGTGCACCATCAGCCGATCGAGGATTATCATCTAGAGTTTGGCCGAGCTTGGCCTTTAATAGGTTTTAAGTAAAGCATCCAAGACTCAGGGTCCGTTCGCTTTACCCCACGTTCACCCTACTAGGGAACCCGAACTTGGGGGCCCCGGAATTTCCCTATAACCCCTCCCTTTTCCTCAGAGGGAGTCACTCCCTCTGACACCCATTATTATGGTTATTTAAATCAATTTTGATCAAAATAATATAGCTCTGAACACAAATCCTTGCATTTCGGTTTGCGAGTATGCCAAAATAGGGTATGAGAATAATAAAAAGGGGAGAGATATGCTTACAAGATGGTTCCATAACCTGAGCCCATTGGCACAAGGCAATATAATATTATTAATCGGTGCACTTTTACTGCTGAATGCATTTCATTTGGTGATTGGGCTTAATATTATAATTATTCTAGCAGCGATGTGTTTGATCTGGATTGGTTTTGTTCAAGCAGGCTACTTGCAGTGGATTAAAAATCATATCCATACTATTCGAAGCAAAAAGTAAGCCTTTTAAATAATTATTCATCAAATGAACGTTCGGGTTCGGAGTAGAAGTTATATAGGTAATAGCCGCTAATTCCTACACCCACAACTATTGCTGGAATGGCCCAGGATTTATTCTTTGGCCACCAGCTTTTTTTATGCGCGCCGAATTCAGATGAATCTGTACTAGCACGATTAGAAGAATTTGAAGCTTTAGCAGGATTACCAGGAACTGTATCGGTGGGATCGCTAAGAGCAGCATCAGCAAGCCGCGAATTAGCCACATCGTTGTATTTTTCTTCTGCGTTGAGATGGATCACGGGCGCTGAAATTGGTGAAGGTTCTGGAGGCCATTCCTGCACCTGTTCTTTATTCTGCTTTTTTTCTTTGTGTTTGGATTTAGTGCGTACTGGTTTATTAACCGCTGGCGTCGATTTTTTCAATTCCCGATCCACGGCGATGGCTTTGAAGAGCAATCGTTGCTCAATTAGAAGCTGATTTTGTAATAGCGCAAAATCCGGTTCAAAATGATTAGCAAGTACAGAGCCACGAAGTTCTGGTGGTTTGCCCGCAAGTTGCCTTTCTAGCGTTTCAAGACCCCACTCAGATGGTTTGTAATCTTTATATTTATTTTTGATTTCGGTTATTCGCCTGCGTAGATTGTCGATTAATGCAAATCGTTCTGGATATTGAGTGCGATAGGCAACGAGCCGGTTGCAAAAATATTCACCCTGAAGCTGAGCCATAGCATCCCTAATTTTTTGACGATGCTCGCTTGGTATATCATCTAATACATGTGCTGGGGAGGATGCAGCTGCTTTTGCTGGCGCCGATGTAGCTGTGAGATTTGATTGGTTAATGATGGAAATAAAAAACAGGATATAAAAATATTGTTTCATACAGCTCAACTAAATTGCGCGCTTATTCAGGATGAGCGCGATCTTTTTTCTCACTGTCAGTTTACAACACACATATAATGCGCGATCAAACCAGTAAGGTATTCGAAATATTATTTTAATGAAGCTTACGAGCCGCCCATTTTGATAATCACGGCCGGAGATACAATCTCAATGCCGCGATCTTTGAGTGCTTTGGCCAATGCAAAACGAATATCAGAGGCGATATCATGCTGGTGCGGCACATTGTCGACGCTCAGGTATGGGCGGATTAAGAAATTGTATCCTTCTTCACCGAAGTCTTCTAATCGAACGACTGGGCGTGGGTTTTTAAGTACATTAATATGCGCGTCCAAAACGCGTTGAATAATCGTACGTACTTCTGCAGGATCTGCCGTATAAGATACCCCTACATAAATATCCGGCGTAGCAATAAAGCTCCGGCTATAGCTCCAATTCGTAATATTACCCGCCACGATCTTAGAGTTGGGTACAATCACCGTCACTGAATTTTTTACGCGTACAATGGTTGAGCGTGGTGTTATTTTACGAACGGTGCCATTCAGCTTATCATCCAAGCTCACATAGTCGCCAATCTTAAATGGTCGTTGCACGAGCAAAATGAAATATGAGATAAAGTCATTCAGGTATTCGCGTGCTGAGATAAACAAACCGAAAGCAAGCGAACCAAGCAAGACCAATACCGCGTAACCGAGCCCAAAGCGCACAAAGCCGGTCATAATTACTGATATCACAATAAGATAATAGGTGAAAGTAGAAACTGCATGTTGCACGCCAGGATCGACAATGAGCAAATCAAACATGTAGCGCAAAACAAATTGATTCGCGGCAGATGCAACTACGAAGCTTCCTACGATGAAGGCAAGCAACTGTAGAATAGAAAGTGGTGTTACATCATGCTGCTCGGTGGTTGTTGAATAATAGGAGCCGAGTTTGGTATTAAGTAGATCATACAGATCATTCAATGTAAGTGGGTACTGCCAAATTTTTGCGCCAATCAAAATCGCGAGAAATAGCACGAAAACAAAACTTACAATGGCAAATACACCATACAGAGATTGCGCGTACGGGAATCGCTCCTGTGGCGCTTCACCTTCATATGAAGTAAAGAAAACATAGGAAGCTAAACGACGAGAAAACTCATTCAGTAAAAATATGCCGCGTACCAGTAGGATCGTGCCAATCGTGCCCCAAAGGAAGTAGGAAACATATTTGCCAAATCCAATATGTGGTTCGCTCAATATGATAATAGCAACGAGGAATGCAAAGACAGTATTAAAATGTTCTTTAACCTGCGTTGAAAGCCATGTAGTAATCGGCCCCTTCTGCGGAATAAGTTCAAGAATATCTTCTTTGCGAATGAGCGAAATAAGCACCAACCGCGCAATGATTGAATACAGTGCGAGCAAAATAATTGATAGTTCCGACTTAGTGTAAGCCAGCATAATTGCTTCGCGCAGGAAGAAGATGATGCAGGTTGCATATAATAAAACGCGTACAACCCAAAAAAGGCGTTCGACCGTTTGGCTGCTTACAAAGAGCTCATCATGTGTTGCATTATAAGCAATAAAATGGCTCATAAAGCGAGAGCTCAACCACAATGAAATGCCAACGGAAACAAAGTAAAACAAAATACGCGGGAATGAATCTGGTATTACATCGAAACGAAGTAGCCCATAGAAGAACGCCCAAGCGAAAATCAAATTAAAATGCAGGCGTATAAAAAAGAAAATACATGCCAAGGCGCGGCCCGATAAGAAGAGCCCAGTTCCCACGCTGCGCGTAACCGATTCAAGGCCACGATCGAGTAATGGAATCAATCCTCTCAGAAATACATAGAGCGCAAAAAGGGCGAGCAATTTAAGGAACAGCCAGAAAAAACCAATAAAACCTAGCGACGAAGCTTTATGTGCAATAGAAGAAGGAAGCTGTTTAATGTAGGCAACTCCTAATTCCCACACCTCATTTTTGAGATTATTCAGATCAGAAAAAACGTGCGTTACGCCTTGCCATGAGATTGCGTGCGGTGCTCGAAAACCTGTTCCGTTGAGCTCATTGAGAATTATTTGGACATGATGTTTTTGATTATTGCGCAACTGGATAATGGTGGAATAGGTATCAATGATAGTTCTATTGAGTGATGTTTGCGCCTCAATATATCGCTCGGCAATGCGTAATCTGTTTAACGCCTCGAGATAATCGTGCTCGTGCCCTTTGAATAAGTTGCGATGCTCACTAATTTTATCCAAACGGCGCTTAATACTATCGAGCGATCTTTTTTGTAAATTTACATAGCTGCTGACTAAACTGCTTTTTTCTTTAAGCGTCGCAATTTCGCGTTCCGCTGCGCGCAGAGGTTCTTGGTATTTATATATCTCCTCTTCAACCTCAGCCTCTGATCTAAAACGATGCATGGTCAACTTGTGCCATGATTCAACCATATCAACAGCAGTTTGCTCACGATCAAATTTTGCATCAGCAAGTTGGATTTGGGCATTGACGTGTTCAATCATCTTATCAAGCCGAACGATTTGTTCCTTGAGATTGACCAATGCAGACAGGGCAAGTAATCCCTCGCGTGTCACGGGTTCAAGAGGCATCTCGTCCAAATCGCGTATATCGCTGATAGTTACACCAAGCTCGTGGGCGTATTTTTCAAATTGGGCTTTGCGCTGTTCTTTTTCTGCCTCTAATGTTTTCCGCTCACTATACAGTTGATCTTTTTGCTCGAGATGCGCGCGCCGCTTCTTTTCCAAATCAGCACGCTGGACTTCCACATCAGCCGCGGCCACGCGAAGGCCTTCTTTGATACTGACGCGTTGGTCTTCGAGCACCTTGCGTTTGGCGCGTTGGACAAGCAGTTTAGTATCAAGCAGACCAATTTTGCGTTTGTTTTCAAGAATTTGCTGTTTTATAAGTTCAACTTTTTGGGTGAGCAATCGCACATGAAGTTCAAGCGATTCAGCTTGTTGGCTTGAGGTCATACCAGCCATTGGTCCAAAGAGGGTTCCCCCTTCTCTATTGGACAAAAATTCCTTGAATTCGCGATCACGGACTTTAAGGTCACGTTCTAACTGCTCTTGCTGGTGTTGCTGGTTTTCCAAATCGGCTAGGATATTGTTTCGTTGTTCTTCAACGTGGACGATCGACTCTTGCTCATCGGCAAGTTTCTGGCTTATTTGTTGAAGATTATCGAATGAGTAAAAGGATCTTGCGTCAATGGAGAGGGAAGTAAAGGTAGGATCCTTGAGATACTCTTCGAGCAACTTAATTTGCTGCTCAAGAGTAAGCGCAACCTGCTTGCGGGCAAGTTGCATATCAATGAGCGTTTGTTGCAACTCATTGAGTAAGGCTAATTTACGTTGTAAAAACTCATCCGTATGCTCACGTAACCGATCTTTAATTAATGCGATTTGTTGATGTGTTTTTTCAAGCTGTGCTTTAAGTAGATCATCAATTTTTGCTCGCGCTTGGTCGAGCTCACTTTTTTCAGCTTTTAAACGTTCAAGATAATTTTCCTGATCTTCGCCAAAGCTTACATAAAGGCTGCGGCCTTGGTCGACCTGTGATTTAAACCAACCAAGTGGATCCAATACGCCGCCGGCCTGTAGGGATACAGATAGAAATGGGATGACGAGTAGCAATTTTCGTATGAGCATCATGTCCACCACCATTATGAGGGTTCTTGTAGCGCTACAAAATACACCATTTCGGCCGAAAATACGAACGCCGACTGACGAAATACTATGAGAAAGATGGGATTAACCTGGTCCGGTCTTCTCTTCTTGACTGTTATGTCTCAGGCGGAGCTGTGAAGTGGCCTCTGGATTATCTGGCAAGGCCAAAATTCGCTCACACAATGCAGGTGGTGGCGCGTGCTGGAGTGTTATATAAGCTCTAACAATAGGTGCCAAGACCGGTGGTAAATGCATATTAAGCTCAGCTTCAACGCCGGGCATAATTTGGTGTTCGTGAACAAATTGTCTGAGTCGAATAATAAAATTCTCAAGTGGGTTTTCCCCTGGTAATTCAGCAAAATCTTCTACCCGTTCAAGCATGGATCTTCTCATATGATGTACTATAGACGTATCTCGAGCATCAATTGAATATAAGATGCCCAGCTTTTCGCCACAGGTATGCCATTCAACGAACTTCTGTGCCTGCTCATGGATATCCGTTTGAGGTTCCCAATGAAGCGAATAGTGCGCGAACTCTCTGGCGATAGCGGCAAATAAATCAGCCGATCCATAACGCATAACCTCGAACAGTAATTTTGTTATTGAAAACAAATGGATTTTACTTTGCTCGGAATGAAACTGCCCATTTTTTGGGATTATGGCTATGTAAGCTTGTGTTAATTTTTGAGCGATAGCCAAATAGTTCTCGCGTTTTGGTTCATCTATGCCTAAAGCTACAAATAATGGATAGGCATGATCTGCAGTCTTAAGATCTGAGCACAGTGTGAGTTTGAATAAAGCTGTTCTAATGATCTGGGCAACTAATTCAGGTTCATGTTTAGCAACAAGGGATTTTACTAGCTGTTCAACGATATTGGAATTGCCGGCCAGTATTGCACATGAAAGAGCATCGAACTTTCTGAAGAATTTTGTAACTAGTGGATCATTCCATTTAAATATTTTGATCAACGATAGATCACCTTCAGGCATAAATTTTGATCCTGAGTCAAACGTCTCTCTGAGAAGACGCGCAGAGAAGTTGATGAGGTTGATTTGATGGGTATCATCAACCATCCAAGGTGCTATATCTGAAGTCGCCGTTATATCAGCTTGTTTGCCGAGTAATAGCTCAACTAAATTCTCGTTGCGTTGAGCAGACGCTCTCATCAATGGCGTAAGCCCATGAATCTGATAGTCCACGCGGCTCTGCATTTCCTCATGCGAATATTTCTTTCCCGAACCAGATGTAACAGTCATTTGCTCTGTAGCATCATTGAGGTCCGACCATGTACGATGCCGTGATTCATTAAGCTCATTAATATTTTCAAAAACCTGGATTACTGTATTTAGTACATCCTGCTGGCTCTGAAAGATAGAAAATAGTCTTCGTTTATCCCGCGCATTGATGCATTGAGGATATTTTTCAAAAAACTTTGCAATTTCTTCAATAGGAGCTTGCGCATCAATTGTATCGAATAACCGGCGCACTATTTTATTATGAGTCCATCCAATCACTATGTCCTGCGCATCTGTCGATTCTTCTGATACGGTATGGACGATGAATATTCCTGCGTTTCGGGTTACTATCTTGCTTATAATTTTCTTGAGATCTTCCCATTGCTCTGGCGAAGCTGCTATATCTTCAGACTCTGGTTCTTTGAACTCGCGCTCTTTCCGTTCCATATTCTGCTGAGCCGGTACGCTTTCAGTTGCCTGAGATGATGCGGTATTATTGACATTGCTAGGCACTTCAGACGATGCCAAGGCAAGCAAAGGGGAAAGTAATAAGGTAATCGCTAATTGCTTAATCATGTTGATCTCCGGTTGCTTGGTTAATCTTATTGCTTCTTGTCGTTTTTCTCGCGGTGAAGTTCAAGCTGCGCAACAGCTTCAGGACTTTCTTGCCAGCTCAAGATGTGGTCACATATTGATGGATGAGGTGCATGATGGAGAGTAATATAATCTCTGACGATAGATGACAGGTCCCGAGGAAAATATGTATTAATCTCATCCAGAACTATCGGCATTATCTGATGTTCACGAACAAACTGTTGTAGGCGTGCAAGAAAGGCGCTATTTTTGGGCGCAGCTGCAAGCAGGCTCCTTCTTATTATGGACAGCAGAGACTGCTTTTCGGCATCTATTGTGAATAAGATACCAAGTTTTTCTCCGCAGAGATGTCCATCAACAAACTTGCCTGGTGTTTCAGCTTCATCTGCCATGACGTCCGGGTGAAGATCACAATGCGCAAGTTCTTGGGCAATTACTTCAAACATCTCAGGTGAACCATGGGTCATGACCTTAACGAATAAATTTAATATCTCTTTGTGCGCTTTAATTTCATATAAGTTTTGCAACACAATGTCATTCCTGCATTTTGGCATAGCCTCTATGAAGGCTCTTGTTAATTTTCGAGCAATCGGCAAGTAATTTTCACGTTTCGGCTCAACTATCTCTAATGAAGCCAATAAACCACGGGCACAATCTGCGGTCGCAGGATCGGAGAAAGCCGTAAGTTTTAGAAGCGCATTTTTAATGATCTCAACAACTTTTTTACCTTCGTGATCAGCGATAAGCTGTTTTAACAAGCGATCAACAATATTCGAATGGCCAGCGAGCGCTGCCAATGTAAGCGCATCATGACGCTCAAAGAAGAGAGCTGAAATGTTCGCAACAGTATTCGAAACTCCTCCTTCATGCTCCTCTTCAATGCGATATCCATTAACAGTATCCCTCAAATAACGAGCAAATAGATCTTTGAGCTTAATACGAACTTCAGAGGGAGCGCCATTAAATTTGAATGCTTCATCTTTGGCCATCCAAGGAACCAAATTAGTTGTCGTCCAGAAGTTGGTTTCATTGCCAAGCAAAAATTCTAGTAATTCTTCATTCCCTTGCGCCGATACTTTCATTAAAGCTGTAACACCATGCAATGCATAGTTTAAACGTGACCCGACTTCTTTTCGTGTGTATTTGCGCGTGCCTAAGGTGACAGTCTTTTGCGACGCTAAATTAATTGCATCATGGTTTAGGGGATTAAATTCGGGATTTTGATTGAATTGTGCCTTGGTCAATTCTAGATCTTGCTTTAGTGCGCTTACCACTTCCTGTTGCGTTTGAAAAATTGAATATAATGCGCGGTGATCGCGCGCATCAATTCCTTTTGGAAGTCTTTTAAAGAGTTTGATGATCTCTGCGTTAGGTGCTTGAGCATCAATTGCTTGAAAAATATGACGTGTAATTTTGTTGTTAGGCCATCGGTTTACTAATCCTTCTAACAATTCAGCTATTGTTGCTTCAATCTCAGCTTGTGAGGCGAGATCGTCAGGGGCGAATAGAGCCGCCACTTCGCGTGCAATGTTCTTCAGTTCTTCCAATTCTTGAGGAGAAGCTTGGACATCATCAGGCTCAGTTTCTTTGGATTCATGCTCTTTCGGTTCAACACTTTGTGGAACCGGGCTGCTGGAATGCGTATTTTCCCCTGGTACTTGTGACGTTGCAAAGGCAAGAAAGGGGCTGATGGATAGGATAATTGTCAGTTGCTTAATCATGTTGTGCTCCATTTGAATGTTTAGTTTATTGTTGTTTCTTCTCATCTTTGCTGCGCCGTGAAATGGCCTCAGCGTTTGAATCGGGATTCTGCACAACTCGAACCGGCAACCGCATAGGGCAGCAGGCTGGCCGTTCCATCTCAGTTCTCCAGGCCAAGATGTGGTTACATCGTTCGGGCCTTGGCGCGCGGCTCAATGTAAGGTATTCGCTAACGATAGGAACTAAGACCGGCGGCAGGTATTTATTAAGTTCTTCTGTTACCTGCGGCATTATCTGATGTTCACGAACAAATTGTTGCAACCGGGCAACGAACTCATTGTTTCCAGGCTCGTATGCAAGATCATTAGCTCGTTTAAGCATGAGATGTGCCATAGCATGTACCACTGACCCTTCCTTAGCATTAATGGATTCCAGGATACCGAGTTTTTCGCCGCAAATATGATGATCTACAAAATTTCGTGCTCGATCTGGAGCAGGTATTAGAATAGGCTTATAAGGTGGAAAATGCGCGAGCTCTTGTGCGATAACTTCAAACATTTCCGGCGATCCAAAACTCATGGCATCTAAGAATAACTCTACAATATGGGATGGAATTAATTGATCATACTGTGAGGTAATATCTATATAAGCTCTTATTAATTTTTGAGCTATAACCAAGTAGTTTTCGCGTTTTGGGTCAACTATGCCTAATGATGCAAATAACTCTCGGGCGCATTCTGCTGTGGCCGAATCTGAAAGTTTTATTATTTTTTGTAAAGCTTTCCTAATTATTTTGCCAACTTCTTCAGGGTTTGATCCAGATTTATTAACAAGGTGATTTTTCAATCGCTCAACGACATCAGGATTGCCAGCAAGAGTTGCAATTGAAAGTGCATCGAAATTAACAAAGAATTCAAAAAGCGGCTTGAGCATCAAGGCCTTAGCCAAGGGTATCTCTTCCGGTAGTTCATTTACAGGAGTTACAAGAACTACGGTTGGCGAAAAATCTCGAGTCATATTTCTCAAGAAACTTCTGAGGTTGATATGAGCATTATCATCGACCATCCAACCGTTTATACCGGTAATGTCAAAAATGTCTGCTTGCTTGCTTAATAGAAATTCTAATAATGTCTCATTGCCTTGTGCAGATGCTCTCATCAATGGGGTGATACCCTGCATCGACCCGATAATACCATCGTACATTTTTCCAAATGGTCTAAACAATGGTGTAGAGCCATGCAGAGACCGTATAATACCATCATGCATTTTTGCAAATGGATTGCCTTCTTCAGATGCTCTCATACACAATGTAATACCATGCACAGACCATATAATACGATTGTGCATTTTCCCACGTGAGACTAATGCTTTGAAGGCTGGCGCTATAACCTCCCTAAAATAACTCTCCATCACCGGATCATTAAAAAATCGTGTCCTATAAGCATTTACAAAGATGAGCGCACCCATTATTTCTTGCTCATTTTTAAAAATGGAAAATATTTTGCGATGATCGCGTGCATTAAGGCAGTAAGGAAACTGCTCAACCAGCTTGGTGATCTCTTCAATTGCGGCTTGTGTATCAATTGCTTCAAATAATCGACGTGTAACTTTATTATGAGTCCATCTTGTTACAAAATCTTTAGCTTCTGAAATTCTTTCTTCTTTAGTTCTTTGGGGCATTGGAGTAGTTTTTGCTATTAGGTGTATAAAATTTTTGAGATCTTCCCATTGCTCTGGGGTTGCTGCTATATCTTCAAACTCTCGTTCTTTGGACTCGCGTTCTTTCCTCTCAACATTTTGCTGAATCCGGATCGGCGTGTTTACAGTAGCCTGAGATACTGAGGGCTTATTAGTACTGCTGCTAGGTATTTCGGAGGATGACCAGGCAAGCAAGGGACTGAATATTAGAGTGAGAGTTAGCTGTTTATTAATCATAATGTTCTCCAATTTTGTTTGGACTATCCCAAGCGTTCTCTGTTGCGAGCAACATCCGGTCTAAGATTCATAATATATTCTGCGGTATCGTGAGGCATCATGGGTAATGCATAGTTTGCAATACAGGGCGCCAAAACTGCTGGAATATGTTCACGAAGGTTCGCTTGAATAGTTGTGTCAGCCGTTCGGCATCTGCGGACGTAGTCCTTTAATCTTTCAAGCAGTCTTGGGTTCTTCTCCACATGTGAGAGCATTCCCATGCCAAGTTGATATGGTATAGATCCTGGATGAGCGTTAATTGAAAGCAATATGCCAAGCTTTTCGCCATTGACTGTGCCGCTAACCGCCTGCTCAAATCTATTTTTTCTATGTAGGTCAAACCAATTCCCATCTCTTGGAATGTTAGCAGCTTCTTCAGCGATTATTTGCAGCATTTCAGTTGTTCCTCGCCTCATGGCATGAGTCAGGATAGATTTTAAGGCATAAAACAATGGGCTTTGTTTAACAAATAGCAAAGCGAAGCGTGGAGCAATGCTTTGCTCAATCAACTTATCTTTTTCTTTTTGAATCCACTCTTGTTCTTCGCGTGCTGCTAGAAAAATAAAGGCGCGCATGAGTTTCCGCGCTATTAAGGGATAATTTCTATATTGCGGGATATTAGTTATACCAAAGCGTTTGAAAAGCACTTGAGCGGCATTTTTACATTTTGCCGATGATTGCACGATAACTGAGCAGTCAAGGAGTGCCCTAAGAGAACCCTCCGTATGATTTAATATATCAATACCGCCACGCAGTATTTTATCTGTATCTAATGCTGGCGCGGTATCTATTGCGGCCAACATCGCACTAAGCATTGTTTCAACTATTTCAATTCTGCCAGCCATTGATGCCACAGATAATGGCTGTTGATTATTGAAAAGATTGTGCAACCCATAATTCAAATCATTTGCTTCAGCTAGAGATATTTCAATATTATCATTATTGAATGGCTGTGTTGGTACAGGATCATCTTGAGTCAGGCTGTTGGCCAATGGAGTTACAGCGAAACCATCATAATCGGCTTCTAAATGTATATGTGATGCCGAAAGGTTATCTGAAAGACCTTTCATTTTTCGCCAATGCTCGAAAGGCACTTTCTCTATCGGGCCAGTAGAAAGCATTTTGTGCCAAAAGCTTAAGAGATTTTGTGCTGCAAGTGAACTTAAATGAGCCTGATATTCCTTACGAAGATCCTGCATGGTTATACGGTATATATTTTCTCGCACGAGTGCGGAGATTGTTTCTAAGTCACCAGCATCAATAGCTTCAAAGAATCTATTTTGTTTACGATCCTGAACCATCTTTTTAGTCGCAGCTGGTCCATCTCCCCATTGTGCTAAAACATTTGCCATCTCGAACAATATTTTTGCATCTTCCTTAGATGTATATGCTATTTCCGCAGAATATCCCCGCAGGGATTCCGGGACAGTCATTTGATCATCGGCATTATTTTCTTTGCGATCTTCGTTTTTTTCTTGCTGTGCGGTCAAAGAAGAACTTATTGCCTGTTGAGTTATCTGAGGCAAGCTGCGTGATGCACCATGGTTCTGACAATTTTCAGCTAAATTTGATGCTGACCTACTTGTAGGCAGAAGCGCCATTGGGGTTAGTAATAAGGTGAATGTTAGTTGCTTAATCATGTTGTGCTCCATTTGAATGTCTTATTAACCATTTTTTCTTACACACTATCACCTTGTATGCTATGTCTCAACAGGCTATGGAGGCGGAGAAGCCTCTCAGCTCATTCGACCAGGTTTTGAGCATCACTATCATCTTGGTCATCATTGGTCGCTGGGTATTCATCCTCATGCATCTTCGGATGGTCGGCCTGTAGATTTATAATGTATTCTTCAATTTCTCGTGGCATGCGACGATGTGCATATTGAACCACAAAAGGGGCCAGAACAGGAAGAAGAAACGCGCTTGCGGTATCGTGGATTTCAGTATCGATCGCCCGGCATTGGCGAATATAGGCCTTCAATCGTTCAAGCAATGCAGGGTTCTGCCCAACATGTGAGAGCATGCTCATGCCAAGCTGAAATGTCATAGAATCGGGATGTGCATCAATAGATAGTAATGTACCAAGTTTTTCGCCGTTGACCGTATCAAGTGTAAAGCGTTCATATGGTGTTTCAAAAACAGCATCTTCAAGGAAATCTGGTTGCAATTCTTCCGATGGGGTATGGGCACTTTCCTCAGCAATTAGCTGAAATAATTTTGCCGACCCATGCCGTGTGGCGCCGTGTAGGACATCTTGTAAACCTGAAGTAGCAGAGGGCTGCTCATCTTGCTGGGTAAGCTTATGCCGAGCGGCGAATTCCTTAATCTGTAGTTGTGTGCGAATGAGTAGCTGAGCGATTGCAGGGTAATTCTCATACCGTTGAACCGCTGGTAAGCCCAAATTTCTGAAGATTTCTGCCGCTGCATTTTGACATTCGTCTGACGAATTCTCAATGCTTGAGCAATCCACGAGCGCCTTAAGTGCCGATAGGTTCGTATCATACCTATTATAAAACAGTTGGGCTTCTTCTGGGGTGACTATATTATCCATTCTGGTTATGAGTGCTTTGAGTAACGTCTCAACGATATCGGCATGACCAGCAATAGCGGCCCGTGTTAATGTTTCGTGGGAATTTAGGATTGAGTGCAGGCCGTAATTATTTGACCTTTGGTTTAGTTTATACCAAGGAATAGTGTCCTCAGTGACCGAACCACATAATGGGGGATATGCCCAATCTTGAGTGAGGCGTAACACCACTGGGTTTGCGTTAATTTGGGGATGATCATCCTCGGCGCGAGCTGGTGGTCCATATGAGAATGACCCTGCTATATAGGTTGTGAGAGTTTGCATCTCTCCCCAGTGTGCGAATGACCTGTTTGGGGCAGCAAGTGATTCATGATATAGGCTCAAGAGTTTTTGAGCCACATTTGTTTTCAAAAGAGCAGAATATATCCGGCGATTATCTTTAGCATATATAAAATCAGTTTCTTCAGTGGCTAGCAATGAAATTGTTCGTAAGTCATGGGTATCAATTGCTTCGAAAAATTTGCTTCGTTTAAAATTGGCGACATTTTCAAAGCGATTTCGATGAACTAGCGTATCGTCGCCGGACCATACATGGGCTAGCTCAAATAATATTTTTACATCATTTTCTGAACTTAAATCAGATCCCTTGCCTTCGTTTTCTTTTTCATCGGCTGAACTGCGGTGATCTGCCCGTACCGACAAAGGTACTGGAATGGGCTGAATATTTTGCTCTTGTGGCGCCGACGCTGGCTTACTTGTAGGCAAAAGCGCCATCGGGGATAGTAATAGGGTGAGGGTTATTTGCTTAATCACGTTGTGCTCCATTTAGTTGTCGCCGGCGCGTCATGATAGAGGTCATATGTTGGCCTAATAAATTTCCCTCATTGTCGTCGTCTTCTTCTTGTTCAGGTTGTAGGTTCAAAATATAGTCTGCAATTTCCGTTGGCATACAATGAGATGCATATTCTGCAACTTTGGGGGCCAAGACCGGTAAAAGATGAGATCTGATATGCGCGGAGACCATTCGGCTTTTTCGCACGTATTCTTTTAGTCGCGCAAGCATCTGTGGATTCTTTTCCGCATGGGAAAGCATGCCCATTGCAAGCTGGTATACAACTGAGTTCGGGTGGGCTTGCACTGAAAGCAATATGCCAAGCTTTTCACCGTTGGCGAGTGATTCAACATGCCTTTCAACAAGATCTATCTCTTTATTACGGCGCTTTTCGAACCATTGAGATTCTGCTGGGATCATGCCAAATTCTTCTGCCATTACCTGTAACATGCTGCATGAACCGCCAAGTAAAGTCCTAACTAATAGAAATTGTATATCGTTGCCAAGAGTAAACCGGGCGACTGAATCGTTGGCAGGTTTTGGCTTGCTTGGAATAAGTCGTTTAAAGCAGGCTATGAGATTGCGCGCGATAGGCTCATAATTATTTGAATTCGGTTTATTTTGGATGCCCATATTTTGAAATAGGATATTGGCATGTTTTGATTGTACGGCAGAACTTGCCGCATTTAGTTTATGGAGCGTATCTTTAATGACGGAATAGGCATCTATGCGTATTTTATTAAATTCGAAATAAGATATTAAAGCATTAACCGTTTCAATATGGCCGCCAATTGCCGATAAGCAAAGCGCATCAAGGCAACGTGCCAAACAAAGAAGCTCAAGGCCATAACGGCCAAAGTTATGCGTATTGAATTCATCGAGGTACGATGATAGTGGCACTATGTCATAATCATCCTTAATGCAGGCGGGCTTTTCAATCTCATCTTTGGTCATGTGCAGCGCTAGTGCACGGGCATTAATTTGGGCAGTAGGATCAACCATCCAATTCATAAGACCGGATTTTTCGAAGCCGACAGCTCCTATTTTTGTAAGTAGTTGAGTCAGTTCTGTTTTGCCATAAGCCGCAGCTCTCATTAATGGCGTATAACCATGCTTAGCTGTCCGCAAAAGCGACAATAGTTCGCCGACGGCGTCGAGGTGTTCATAATCATGAAAAATTTCCTCTATCGCATTTTCCAATATTTTTGTTTGCTCTCGGTTCATCGGTACCCAAAGTTTCCACGACCAACCGGGAGCTTTATCAAGTTCATCAAATAGCTGAGACAATTTAGTTTTTAGCTCCTGCATATCTTCTTTAGTAAATAGTTCAGCCGCGCGTGCCAATACAGGGCGCCCATCAGGCTCGTTAATATGCGTCAAAGGAATCTTTTCAGTCATCAGTAAGTTGGAAACTTCATCACAACTAAGGTTATCTATCGCATTAAATAAACGCGCGGTTCCTTGCATGAAAAAATTTTCTTCCGCAATCGAATATATATTTTGGATAAGCGCATCTATGCCGCCCTGTACAGCGCTTTCTTTACTGATGTTTTCTTGTGTAATTAATTTTTGTAATCCCTTTGAGAGTCTCGCTTCAGTAAAAGAAAAGTAATCGAACGGCTGCGGATCAAGAGTTGGTTCCACGCTTTCTTTGCATTCTTCTTTTCTCTCAGTCAGCGATGAACTTATTGTCTGAGGAAGAGGCTGCATTGAGGTAGCTAGTCGATCCACTGGTTGGGTTGTCGAAACATCTCCCAGTCTATTTGTAGGCAAAAGGGCAAAAGGAGCGAATAATAATATGGCGAGTGTTAGTTGCTTAATCATGTTGATCTTCATCTGGTCGCTGTATCATAATCGATGCCATGTGTTGGCCTAAAAGGCTTTGATCATTATTGGCATCCTGATTTTCTGCCGGTTGGTTTCGTGGGGGATTGATGTGACCAGGATCTCTATTGATTGTTGGTCGCAAGGCCAAAATATATTCCGCAGTTTCGGCCGGTATGTAATGCGAAGCATATTCTGCAACTATCGGTGTTAAAACAGGGAGAAGATGAGCCCCAATATGCGCATACGCCTTTTGATATCTGCGTATGTATTTCTGTAAGCGGGCAAGTAGTCTTGGATTTTTTTCGATATGCGAGAGCATGCCCATCGCAAATTGGTTAGTCAGAGATAAGGGATGTGCATCAATTGATAGTAATATGCCAAGTTTTTTGCCATTGACGGTATTAGAAACTACATGTTCGAAGTTTATGATACCCCTTTTTGCATCTATTCCTATTGGGCTACGAGCAGTTTCTTCAGCGATTATTTGCACTATCTCAGATGAACCATTGCCCATGGCAAAGGACATTCTATCTTGCAACCGTGCAGATAATGGAAAAAGCAGAGCGAGATTGTTGCCATGATCAAGTAGTGGTTCTATAGCTGCGGCAAGATGTAAAGCCGCGTGAACAAGCATCTTGGCGATTACCGGATAATTTTCATCGCGTGGATGAGTGGTTAAATCATGATATTTAAATAATACTGCCGCAGCTTGTTGGCATTTTTTAGATGAGCGTGCGATGGTAGAGCAGTCCAATACACCGCTCAGTGCTCCCATAATGTAGAAATGGTAAGGGAAAACTTCATGTATGACCTCTTGGGTGTCCATCATATTGTCTATTTTGGTTACCATCGCATTAAGCAATATCTCAACTATTTCAGCTTCGCCAGCCATTGATACCCGTTTTAATGCATTCAAAGTAGAGGTGATTGTGTCGATAGCATAAAGTTCTTCATTATTGACTGCCTCGTATAACGGGGTGTTACCCTCCTTCCAATGAACGCAGATTGGTCGATTGGACCAATCTTTAGTTAAACCAAATGCCAATGATCTCGCATCGATTTGTATATCTGGCTGGCTAAACAAACGGTCTTTTAAGCGATCATTGAGTGACAAAGATTTGGCGGTACCCGCGATCTTAGCCCAGTGACGGTTCGGTAAAATTTTATTTGGGAATAAGAGCGTGTCTCGATATAAGCTCAAAAGTCTTTGTGCTACTTCAGATCTTAGAAGATTTCGACATCGCATGCGATCATCTATATTGAACATTATTCCTGGATTTTCATGAGCCATTGCCGAGATAGTTTCTAAGTCTCGCGCATCAATCGCTTCAAAGAATCTATTTATTTTGAGTGTAGCAACGGCAGCAATAGCATCCTTTATCTGGTCTGGACTATCTAAATACCATGAAAGCCTGCCGGTAAGTTCAAATAATAGTTTTGCATCTTCAGTTGAGGCACAATGTTCTTTACATTCGAGCTTTTCATCATCAGCCGATACAGGTGGACGCGGTGCGCCATGCATTTTGCGCTCGTCTGCTAAGCTGAATGGTAGCCCACTCGTAGGCAAAAGGCCTAAAGGGGAAAATAATAATACAGTGAGCGTTATTTGCTTAATCATGTTGATCTCCATTTGGTTGCCGCAGCATAATCGATGCCATATATTGGCCTAATAAGTTTTGTTCATCGTTGTCACCCGGATCTTCTTCCTCTTGGTTCCTTGGTTCATGATGCCCAGGATTTCTATCAGTTGCTGGGCTTAGGGCCAAAATATATTGTTCAGTTTCAGTTGGCATGCATGGCGAAGCATATTCTGCAATTATTGGGGCTAATACAGGAAGAAGGTGCCCACTCACGTGAGCACAAATATTTGCTTGGTCTTTTCGACATTTGCGGACGTATTTCTTGAGGCGGGCAAGTAATCTTGGATTCTTCTCGACATGGGAGAGCATGCCCATCGCAAATTGGTTCGTCAGAGAATATGGGTGAGCGTTAATTGATAATAATGTGCCAAGCTTTTGACCATTGACGGTGCCCCAAACTGCAGCCTCAAAGTTTACGACTCCATGGTATGAATCTAGCGGGATTTCGGCGATTTCTTGAGCGATTATTTTCAAAATCTCTGTAGATCCGTGCCTCATGGCGTGAGACATTAATAGTTTTAACTTTATGGTCAGTGGGTATCGCGGAATGCCATCATCATATTCAAGATTACGAATCGGCTCTATGAGGGCCGCTAAGTGCATGGCTGCGCGAAGAAGCATCTTTGTGATTGCCGAATAGTTCTTATAGCATGGGTCAACGGGGAGGTGATAGCTTTTGAATAACGCCGAGGCAGCCAGTTGGCAATTTTTGGGGGATTCAGCAATTGCTGAGCAGTCCAGTACACCGTTAAGTGCTTGCATAATATAGAAGTGAGAATTAACAATTTTATTCATGCTATCGGTAACGTCTATTTTAGCTAACAAAGCATTAAGCAGCACTTCAACTATTTCAGCATCGCCGCTTATTGCTATCTTTTTTAGTGCATTCAGATGAGACATGAGCGTGTTGATAGTTCTGTATTCATTGTTTTCTTTAACTCTTTCGTCCAAGGGATTTTGATGACGAGGCCAATCTTTAGTTAAGCCCCATGCCAATGTTTGTTCATCGAGGAGTACAGAATCAACTTGTCTATCAGCTGCTATGCCGGCTAGTGTTTGCGAAAACCCCAGCATCGCTGTCCATAGGGAATTAGGGAGGGATGTTGCTGAGGATGAAAGCGTTTGGCGATATAAGCTTAAAAGTGTTTGTGCTACTTTGTGTTTTGAAAGATCTCGATATCGCGCGCGATCATCAATATTGAACATTATTTCTGGATCTTCATAAATAATTGCCGAGATTGTTTGCAAGTCTCGTGCATCAATCGCTTCAAAGAATCTATTTATTTTGAAATCGCCAGCAGCCTGAACGGCTTCTTTGATTAGATCTGTATTACTTACATTCCACGAAGAAAGCCTTGTTACCAGCTCAAACAATATTTTTGTATCTTCATCAAATGTGCAATGAGGAGATTCCTTACATTCGAACTTTTCATCATCATCCAATACTGGCGGGCGCGGTGCGCCATGCATTTTTCGTTCCTCCGCCAAACTGAATGCTGGTCTACTCGTAGGCAAAAGGCCCAGTGGGGAAAATAATATTAGGATAATTGCTAGTTGCTTAATCATGTTGATTTCTTCTCTTTGGTTTTGGATTAATCTTCTTTTTTCTCATCGTTTTTGGCGCGTTTAAGTTGTTGATGCGCAACAACGGAATCCCAGATACCATCACAGACTTCTGGTTCAGGTGCTCGATGGAATGAGATATAGTCCCTTACGATAGATGCCAATTCTGGTAGAAGGTATTTATTAACTTCCTCCATGGCCTGCGGCAGTATTTGATGTTTGCAGATAAATTGCTGCAGACGTGCAAGTAATGCTGCATTGTTTGAAGCACATCGAAGCATAGCCAATCGCAGATTACTCATCGTATGACCTTCTGCATTTATTGAAAATAAGATGCCAAGTTTTTCGCCGCAGAGAATCTCGTCGAAAAATTTATGGCGCATGGCCAATCTAAAGGGAAATTTACAATGAGTGATTTCCTGAGCAATTACTTCAAATATCTCTGGCGACCCATGCCTCATGATATCTAGGAGTAGTTGGAAGAGTGCTTTTTGCGATTTGCTTTCATTAGATACATTTAAATTTTCATTTAATTGTATTCGAATATCTTTGCAAACCCGCACTTCTTTTGGACTAGCAATTATGTATGCCCGCATCAATTTTTGAGCGATTGCTAAATAATTATTACGCTTTGGCTCGGTAATGCCTAATGAGGCAAGTAGCCCTCGTGCACAATCAGCCGTTGCAGGATCTGAGAACGCAGCGAGTTTTATTAGAGCATATCTAATGCTTTTAGCACCTTTTTTATCTTCATGATTATCGATAAGTTGTTTTAATAACCGATCTATAATATTTGAATGCCCTGCAAGGGCTGCTAATGAAAGTGCGTCGTAATCACTATAGAATGTATGCAATATGTTTTTAAAAAGCTCCGATGCCCCATGTTCAGGTTCATCTTGTGGGCGATAGCCGCCAACGATATCTCTCAGATATCGGTCACATAAATTTTTGAGCTCAGCACGTGCTTCGATAAAACAATCAGGGAATCGACCTTCATCCTCATGAAATATAAATGCATTATCCTGTGACATCCAAGCAACTATATCAGTTGTTGCCATGATATTAGAGTGACGGTCGATCAAGAATTCTACCAATTCCTCATTGCCTTGGGCCGATGCCTTCATTAACGGTGAAAAACCTTTATATCCATGTAGGAATCGGATCATCAATTCTTGTAGTTGATATTGTCTCGAGCCTATGGTTATGATTCTTTCCCTTTCTTGTGCCATCCAGTTAATCTGTTCAGCCACAGAATGGATTTTTTTTGGATCTATCGATTTTATAATAAATTGCACATCTTGCTTTATTCCGCTTACTACTTCCTGCTGGGTTTGAAAAATAGAGAATAGCTGTCGGTAATCCCGAGGGTCGATTTTTTTTGGAAGCTGTTTAAAGAGTTTGATGATCTCTTCATTAGGGGCTTGGTCATCCATTGCCTGAAAGATTCGAGATGTAATTTTATTGGAAGCCCATTTTCCCAACAGGTTTTCTGCATGTGTATTGAATTTTATTGTATAAGCTTGCCTCGCTGTAGGATCTTGTTGGTAGATAAGAGCCATTAGTTCTCGAATACTTTTCTTCATCTCATGCCACTCTTGCGAGGAAGCATAAACATCATCGGGGTCTTGTTCCTTGCGCTCTTTCTCTGTGTGTTCTTTCAGACTAGAGCCATGATTTATATGCATTGAGCTTAGGCTCTCTGGGAGAGTTTTTTCATCTTCATCAAAAGATGGGCCTTGTTGGAGGAATTCTTCATCGGCCAAATCTATTTGTTCCGTGCTAGGTCTTATAGATAAAGGTACTGGCACTGGTTGCAGTCCTCCTGGCTCAGCATTAGGATTTGTATCTTTGGTTTCGTGCTCTTTCCTTGCACGTTCTTTTAGATTAGAACCACGATTTATATGTATCGAGTTTAGACTCTTTGTGAGAGTCTTCTTATCATCGTCAAAAGATGGGCTTTGTTGAAGGAATTCTTTGTCGGCCAAATCTATTTGTTCCGTGCTAGGTCTTATAGATAAAGGTACTGGCACTGGTTGCAGTCTTCCTGGCTCAGCATTTACTAATGCAGCATTCGCCGGGTTGGCTGGTGCAACTGAAATTGGAGTTGACGGGCCAGATGATGCCGGCGAAATATTTGGTTGCGTAACCGTTGGTTGAGCTGCAGGCTGGTTTACAGGACGCGGCGGGAATAAACCTTCTCCTTGCCGGATATCTTGTAATGTGATTCCCGGTTTATTTGCCGGTTTACTTGTAGATAAAAGGCCCAAAGGGGAAAATAATATTAGGATAATTGCTAATTGCTTAATCATGTTGGTCTCCATTGAAAAAATACAAATTTAATCTCTTATTTGCCGACGGCGCGTCATAAGTGCGGTCATATGTTGCCCCAATAGACTTTCTTCATCATCACCCATCATTGAGGTCAAATATTGGCCTAATAAGCTATTATCTTCTTCTACTGAGTGTGCTTCAGTTGGACGCAGATTCAAAATATATTTCGCTGTTTCAGCTGGCATGCAGTGCCAAGCATACTCCGCAACACAGGGTGCCAAGTCGGGCAGAAGGTGGGTGCTAATGTGCTCAACTGCTTTTTGATATCTGAGGATGTATTTCTTTAAGCGTGACAGAAGTCTAGGATTCTTTTCAACATGCGAGAGCATGCCCATGGCAAGCTGAAAGGTGGCTAATTCGGGATGAGCATCAACCGAAAGTAGTATGCCAAGCTTTTCGCCATTGATGGTATCAAAAACCGCTTGTTCGAAAACCGATTTCGCGCCATTTGTTATCTTAGGCAGCTGAAAACTTAAGTGGTGGGGCCAATCTTTATGAATTGGGTTTTTACCAAGCTCTTCAGCAAATATCTGAACCAGTTCATTCGATCCACGGCTCATGGCTCGGCTTAATAATTTTTTTAATTTCATAGCCCCTGAATATTGAATAGCAAGTGTTTGTGGTTCTTCATTCGCGATAAGATCTAGAGCTTTGCGAATAAGTTCCTTTGCAATGAGAGGATAATTTTCGTATTGGGGTTTTACGGGCAAACCAAAATTTCTGAGTAATGCAGCAGCTACACCTTGACACTTTGCGGAAGATTTTGGGATCAAAGACCAATCAAGTAAGATGCGCAGAACATGGATAATATCAGTCAGAGCCATTACTCTTATGTGGTGGAGATTTAAAGCAGCAGACAAACCAAAGGGCTCATCTTGTCTATTTATCCCAGCTATTTGGTGAAGTAATAGTTGAACCATTTCAATGTTACCAGCTATTGTGGCTCGGATTAATTCATTCAGTGATGTTTCTTTCAATTTCAATCTATCCATATCAGAAAATAATTGATTGAGACAATAGTCATCAGCATCATCTTTTTTGTATGCTTTTTCCATTAATATTGCCAATGGTATGAGGGGGCTATTTTGCTTTGCACATCTTGGACGGCTGGAACAATCCTTGGTTAATCTAAGTGCTATTGCGCGAGCATCAATCATTTCATTTGTTTCTTTCTCCTTGAACTCCTCATTGTTTTCTTGGTGCTCCTTAAACTCGAGTTCACTTGATGTTGGCGCGGGAGGAGCTGGCGGCAGTGCGCTTGGAACTGGTCGTATCGCGATGGAATCTGTGGTGAAGCCGGGTTGCGCAGGCGGACGCGGCGCGCCATTCGTCTTGCGCTCTTCGGCCAAGTTGAAGGCTGGTTTGCTTGTAGGCAAAAGTGCCAAAGGTGTAAGAAGTAATAGGATAAATGCTAGTTGCTTAATCATTGTTGTTTCCATTTTGTTGTCGCAGCATGATTGAGGCCATATGTTCGCCTAAAATTCCTTTATTATCATTTCCCTGTTTGTCCGCAGGGTGGGCTGCCGGAATTATCGGCCTTAGATTCAAAATATATTCTTGAGCTTCAACTGGCATATGATGCACATAGTGTGCAACGCAGGAGGCCAATACGGGTAGCAAGTGTTTATCAACTTGAGCATTAATAAGCGCATCAACCTTTTGATATTTTCGCACGTACTTCTTTAAGCGGGAAAGTAATCTTGGATTCGCTTCAACGTGTGAGAGCATGCCCATGGCAAGCATGTAGGGCGCAGATTCGGCGTGAGCATCAATTGATAGCAATGTGCCAAGCTTTTCGCCGTTGACCGATTGGCGGGCCCAGAGTTCCAATTGATAATACTGCTGTTGGTCGGCGGGGGCTTGATGAACTCCATTTCTTGGATCTCTTTTGATATCTGCCATTTCATCAGCAATTATTTGAAATATCTCCGGCGATCCGTATCTCATAGCACGATGCAGTAGAGAATCTAAATTTTCAGTCAAGGGATTTCGGCTGTATAAAAAATTCACATCGCAGGGGGATCCGTTCGCGTGTAGTTCCCATTGCTTGCATTTTTGTGGCCACCAATACTGTTCCGCCATTTGCGCGACATGTATAAACGATCGAACAAGCTTTCGTGCTATTATTGGGTAATTCTCATACTGCGGGGTATTTTTTAAGCCAATATGTTTAAAAAATACCGTAGCTGCTTTTTGGCATTTTGCCGAAGAGTTAGCGAAAGCGGAACAATCAAGCAGCACGTCAAGTAATGCGCGAATGTATGGCAGGATTGCATTCGCTTGGTTGAAATAAAAGTTGGTTTGCTCTGTTACTAAAATCATGTTGTCTAGTCTTATTAACGCATTGAGTAACGCATCAACTATTTCAATATGACCACTGATTATGGCCTGTGATAATGCATCATTCATGGTCAAGAGGGTCTTTAGGGCAATAAGATGTTGGTTGTGCCATTCTTCCAATGTGATCTCATCTGGAATCTCGCTTAATTCTCGAGGTTTGCTTGACCAGTCTTTAGTTAGGCTATATGCCAATGATTTTGCATCAATTGATTTATCGTTGTACCAAGGTTCCATCAATACATCCCTGGCAAGAAGCAATTTTTGCCGAATTTCATTGGGCACCGATTCCGCTACGGGTAATAACTGTTCATGATAGAAGTGTAAAAGCGTTTGCGCTGGCTCTGTTTTTAAACGATCGCGATATTTTAGCCGGTGATCAACTTTGGAGATAAGACCTATATCTTTTTCAATCATTTCGGAAATTGTTTGTATATCATGGTCATCAATAGCTTCGAAAAATCTATTTAATGTACGGGCCTGGACTACTTCTTTACAAGGGGTGTGGCTCCATGGCTGATCCATGAGCTCAAACAATATTTTTGCATCTTCATCGGATGTATAAAGAGCTTTTTTAGATTCTTTGCTTTCAGCAGCTTTTTCTTCCTGCTCTTTACGCTCAACATTGCCTTCTCGCTGGGTAGTCGGTGACGAACTTATTGCCCGGGTATTTTGCGGGACTTGTATCGATAGCGGTACTGGATTAGCTGCAAGCGGCGCAACAGACTGTGCCTCGGTGAAGGCTGCTGCGGCGCTGGGGCGTGATGGAACGCCGAGGTCACGGCGAATTTCCTGTAAGGTGACCGCCGGCTTATCGGTAGATAAAAGTGCGATAGGAGCGAATGATAATAGAGTAAAAGTAATTTTGTTAATAATCATGTTGGTCTCCATTTGATCCTAGTTAGTCTTTCTTTTCATTTTCATCGGCTTTTGGCGCCGCCTGATGCAGGTTCAAAATATAGTCTTGCGTATCAGCTGGCATACAAAGTGAACCATATTGGGCAACTAAGTTTTCCAAGACAGGTGGAAGGTCTTGGCTGAGAAGTGCAGAGGTCATTTGGCATTTGCGAACATATGCCTTTAAGCGTGCAAGCATTTCTGGATTCTTTTCAACATGTGAGAGCATGCCCATGGCAAGTTGATAGGTCATAGATTCGGGATGGGAGTTAATTGAAAGTAATATACCAAGTTTTTCGCCATTGACTGTCTCTAAAGCGCTACGTTCAAGTATTGATTTACAATTGTATGTGAAACGTCCATCCCAATGCAGCCAACCTGCATACCTTTTAATATCAGCCATTTCCTCAGCAATTATTTGCAGCATTTCTGGCGTTCCGCGCTTCATGGCATAACACAAAATAGCCTGTAATACATCAGTCAAAGGGCTGGTGCGGTGGGCGGCGATAAATGCCAAATGAGCTGATGGCCAGTAACCCGCTTCTCGTATTGTTTCACACGCCCGTTTTTGGTGTATCCAATACTGTTCAGCGGATGTCGCAGCATGAATAAGAGCTTGCATGAGTTTCCTGGTGATCGCTGGATACTTCTCATACTGTGGCGTGGCAGATAGTCCCAATTTTTGGAATATTGTCTTACCATCTTTTTGTAAATGTTCAGATGCTTGCGCAATGATAGAACAGTCCAATACTGTATGAAGGGCCGTCACAATCTTGGGAAATATATTAAATGTTTTATCAGCAGGAGGCTTCTGAAATGGATTGAGTGGTGCTAAGTGTAAAATTAAGTCGTTTACTCGAATTGCCAAGGCATTGAGCAATGCCTCAACGATACCATCACAGCCGCCCATTGATGCTCTTGATAACGCGTCATCTGCCTCAAGGAGTGTTCGCAAAATGCATAGACGCTCATCTTTACATGCTTCAGCTAATGATACCGAATTTGGCAGGTCTATATTGGAGCATTCTGGAACCGGTAAATCTTTAGTCAGGCTTATTGCCAACGATTTTGCATCAATTAATACATCCTCATCAACGCGCCACGGGATTAGGTGTAGACCATCCCCAACATGGCGTTTCCTTTGCCAAAGCTCATTAGGTACCGATTCTGCTTCGACTGATAACATATTGTGATAAAAATTTAAAAGATTCTGAGCTGCTTTAGTTTTTACAAGAAAACGATAACGCGGTCGCTGATCATATTCAAATATAAGATCTATATCTTTGCTAGCCAGCGCAGAAATTGTTTGTAAGTCATGCGCATCAATAGCTTCAAAAAATCTATTTAGTCTACGCTCTTGGACTGCTTCATTACATGAAACTGGTAGGTGTCCCCACAGTCGCTTCACGAGTTCAAATAAAATCTTTGCATCTTCATCGGATGTATACAGAGCTGCAGATTCGGTGTCTCCATGCTTTTCATCATCATCAGTGCTTATTGCCTGCCTAATCTCCTCGCTTGACTCTTCTTCGGCTTCTGAATTGCTTTTTTGCATATTAACCGGAGACGAATTTGCTTGCATAGTCTGCGGCATCTGCACAGATAAAGGAACTGGAGTTGCAGCAGGTAGAATCGAATTAGCTACTAATTGGGCAGGCGGGCATGGTGCGCCGTTCATCTTTCGTTCTTCAGCTAAATTGAATGCTGACTTATTTGAGGGCAATAGGACGATAGGGGTAAGTAATAAGGTAAAGGCAAGGAACTTAATCATGCTGTTCTCCATTGTCTCTTGGTTGCTGGAGCATAAGTGTGGCAATATATTCGCCTAAAATTCCTTCATTATAATTTTCCTGTTCGTCCGTAGGTTGGGCTGCGGGGATTACCGGCCTTAGATTCAAAATATAGTCTTGAGTTTCAGCTGGCATACACTGCACATAGTCTGAAACGCAAGGTGCCAAGACGGGAAGTAAATATTCATTAACTTGAGCATTAATAAGCGCACCAGTCATTTGATATCTTCGCACGTATTTCTTTAAGCGGGCAAGTAATCTTGGATTTTTTTCAATATGTGAGAGCATGCCCATGGCGAGTATGTATGGCATAGATTCAGGATGCGCATCAATCGATAGCAATATGCCAAGCTTTTCACCATTGACTGTTTCTATAGCCATTTTCTTAAATTTTTCCGCTAACCCTGAATCAGCTGCTTGGTGCATTCCATTTCTTGGATCTCTTTTAATGGCCGCCATTTCTTCGCCGATTACTTGCAGCATCTCAGGCGTTCCTCGCCGCATGGCAGAACACAGTATGTCTTCTAAGGTAACAGCCAAAGGGCTTTTGTTTCCGATATAAAGAGGCGGCTGACCGGCTTGAAACATTGCCATTTGTTTACAAACTTTTTTCCACCAATATTGTTCAGCGATTGTTGCGATATGTATAAGGGCACGAATGAGCTTTCTCGCTATTGTTGGGTAATTCTCATAATGTGGGTTGTTTTTTAAGCCAATGTGTTTGAATAACACGGCGGCAGCTTGTTGGCATTTTTCCGATGACTTTGCGATCATCGAGCAATCAAGTAGCGCATCGAGTGACCTGATGATCCACGGAAGGTATCTTGAATTTACATCCATTGCTGGTGATTTGGTGAGCCGGTGTTTTGGTTGTGCCTCTAAGATCATGGCGTCTAATCTAATTATTAACGCATTGAGCAATGTATCCACTATTTCATCATGGCCGCTCATTATTTCTCGTGATAATGTATCTGTATTAGGAAAGAGATTGAGCAGAACCTTAAGAAACGGATCTTTCTTCATTCTTTCCTGCAGTTTATCCAATGCTAACTTATTTGGAGTTTCTGCCTGGCATAAATACCGATTGCAGGACAGGTCTTTTGATAAGTGGAATGCCAATGATGTCGCATCGAAAAATAGTTTCTCAAACCATGGCACTGCGAACTTATTTCTAATAGAGCGCATTTCTTGCCATAGTTCGTTGGGCGATGTTTCTGCTGCGGTTAATAACTGTTCGTGATAGAAGTGTAAGAGCTTCTGTGCAGCATCGGTTTGTAAATAATGTCGATATTGACTGCGTAGATCAGTTTTAAATAGAAGATTTATATTTTCACTTGCTAGTGCTGAAATTGTTTGTACATCATGAGTATCAATTGCCTCAAAAAACTTTGTCTGTTTACGGTCTTGGACCGCCTTTTTGCAAGCAAGAGGCAAGCTGTCTAATCCATTAATGAACTCAAATAATATGTTCGCATCTTCGTCAGAGATATATTGAGCCTCTTCAGTTGCCTTGTGTTCTAGCTTTTCATCATCCTCTTTTGCTTCTTTCTCTTTATTTTCGCCGGCGGTTTGTTGCATTGAAGTAAGAGATGAACTTATTGCTGGGGTAAAGTGCGGAGCTCGTATTGATAACGGTACTGGGTTAACGGCTAGCGGTGTAATAGACTGTGCCGATGCTGCCGTTGCCGGGCGTGATGGAACGCCAAGCTCTTGGCGAATGTCTTGTAAGGTAACCGCCGGCTTATCAGTAGCAATAAGGACGATAGGGGTAAGTAATAGGGAAAGAGCTAATCGCTTAGTCATCGTTATTTCCATTTCTTGATTGCTGCTGCATAAGTGCAGTCATGTGTTCGCCTAAAATTCCTTCATTATCATTTTCCTGTTGCCCTGCAGGTTGCGCTGCTTGGATTGCCGGTCTTAGGTTTAAAATATAGTTTTGGATATCAGCTGGCATATAATGCACATAGTGTGCAACGCAGGGTGCCAATACGGGAAGTAGGTGTCCGCTGGCTTGAGTATTAATAAGTGCATCAGTCTTTTGATATCTTCGGATGTATTTCTTTAAGCGGGAAAGCAGCCTTGGATTCTTTTCAACACGCGAGAGCATACCCATGGCAAGCATATGCGGAGCAGATTCCGCGTGGGCATTAAGTGATAACAATATGCCAAGCTTTTCGCCATTGACTGCATCGCGGGCCATGAGCTCAAATTGGTCATAATGCCGCGGGTCGGCGTCTTGGTGAACTCCATTTCTTGGGTCTCTTTTGATATCTGCCATTTCTGCAGAGATTATTTGAAACATCTCAGGTGATCCGTGCATCATGGCATGATGCAGTAGAGAACCTAAATTTTCATCCAAAGGACTCCGATTGCCCAAAAAATTCATACAATTGGACCTTGGCTGCCCCGCCTCAATCATTGCCGATTGCTCGCATTTTTTTGACCACCAATATTGCTCTGCAGTTTGTACGACATGTATAAAGGCGCGAACAAGCTTCCGCGCTATTGCTGGGTAATTCTCAGTTATTTTTAAGCCAATATGGTGGAAGATTTTCTCATTCGCTTTTTGGCATTTTGCCGAAGAGTTAGCGATGGTAGAAAAGGCAAGTAACACCTCTAGAGACCATCGAATATTCTGGAGATCTACTCGCTTTATGTTTATCGCCGGGGATCTGGCAAACTGTTTTTCTGGTGTCATCTCTAAAATCATGGCATCTAATCTAGGTATTAATATATTGAGCAAGGTATCTACTATTTCAATACGGCCACAAATTGTGGGCCGTGATAAAGCATCATTTCCAGCCAGGAGGCGCTGCAGTGCCAGCAAGGCAGCAAGATGCTCATTATGTAATTGATCAAATGTAATCTCATCTGGGACTTCACATATTTTTCGGGATCTGGTCGAAAAGTCTTTAGTTAAGCTGTATGCCAATGATTTGGCATCGAAGAATTGATCATCAAACCAAGGTAGTTCTAGAAGTACATTCCTAGCACGACGCAATTTTTGCCAGAGCTCGGCGGGCACGGAATCTGCTGCAGGTAATAACTGTTCGTGATAGAAGCGTAAAAGCTTTTGCGCTGACTCCGTTCTTAAACAATCACGATATTTGCTTCGGTGATCTTTTTGAGAGATAAGACCTATATTTTCCTCAGCCATTGCGGAAATTGTTTGTATATCATATGTATCTAGCGCGTCGAAAAATTTATTTAATGTATGGGCCTGGATTACTTCTTTACAAGGTGTGTGACTCCATGGCTGATCCATGAGTTCAAACAATATTTTTGCATCTTCATCCGATGTATATAGTTTGGACTCTTTGCCTTCATCGGCCTTTTCCTTCTGCTCTTTACACTCAATATTGCCTTCTTGCCGTGCAGTTAGGAATGAACTTACTGTTGGGGTAATTTGCGGGGCTTGGGTCGATAATGGTACCGGGTTAGCTGCAAGCGGTGCAGCATGTTGCGCCACTGGGCGTAATGGACCGTCGAACCCTTGGCGAATTTCTAGTGATGTAATGGCCGGCTTATCCGTAGCCAGAAGGGCGATAGGGGTAAATAGTACTAGGGCGAGAGCTAATTGCTTAATCATTGTTGTCTCCATTTGAATCATAAAGGCTAACCTTTTGGCTGCAGCCTCATAATTGAAGTCATATGTTCACCTAATAGATTTTCATCGGTTGAATGTTGTGCCGCTGCTGTTCCCGATCTTAAGGCAAGTATGCGCTGCAGCAGCTCTACTGGTAAATTGTATTGCGCATAATCTTTGACGATATGCGAAAGTACTACCGGTGGTAAATGCTTGTTGAGTTGTTTATCAAGAAGTCGGAGACTGCCTATGAATCTTTTCATGCGTAAAAGAACTGCCTGATCCTGCGCAACGCGATAAAGTATGCCCATGCCCATTTGATGAACCAAAGATCTAGGGTCTGCACGGATTGCGAGTAACACATCAAGATTAGCGCCTCCGGATACTAATTGTTGCATGAGGCTATCAAACGTTGTTCCATTTGGTTCCACGGTTCTCAAATAATGAGTATCAGGAAAATGAGCGAGCTCTTCTGCAACAGCCTGCAGCATAGGTCGCCTACATTTCATTGCCTTGCTTAAAATTTCTCGCACATCCATTTCATGAATTTCAGTTACACCAAAATTGGTCATGGAGATATAGATCTGCAAAAGTTTGCGAACATACAATAATGAACTACGCTCGCAACTTAATGGATTATCAGATGAACGGCACATGAGAAAACCCTTAATGTTGCCGACGATATAACCCTTAATAATGATGTTTTGATATTCTTTATTATCTGAGGCAGCTGCTTTCTTTACTTTGAGTAAAACATCATGTACCCAAAGTGATGCTTCTTGCTCGGCTTCATCTTGAATCGGTTCAGGGCTTTTTTCTTCATGCTCTTTACTTTCTCGTTCTTGAAGCGATTGAGGAACCGGCCGTGATGGAACGCCGAATTCTTGGCGAATCTCTTGCAATGTGGTCGCCGGCTTATCTGTAGATAAAAGGACGACAGGGATAAATAGTATTAGAGTGAGAGCTAATTGCTTAATCATTATTGCCTCTATTCCTTTGCTGTTCCAGCATGATGGAGGCCATATGATCGCCTAAGAAACCTTCATTATCATTTGCTGGTTGTTCTGCAAGTTGTAATGCTGGGATTACCGGCCTTAGATTCAAAATATAGTCTTGAGTTTCAGCTGGCATACAATGCGAATCATATTGCGCAACACAAGGTGCCAATGCCGGCAGAAGATGCTCAGCAATAAGCTCATTGGTCGTTTGCCATTTGCGGATGTATTTCTTTAAGCGGGCAAGTAATCTTGGATTTTTTTCAACATGTGAGAGCATGCCCATGGCGAGTATGTATGGCATAGATTCAGGATGCGAATCAATCGATAGCAATATGCCAAGCTTTTCGCCGTTGACCGTTTCCATAGCCATTTGCTTAAATTGTTCCGCTAACCTTGAATCAATTGCTTGGTGCATTCCATTCCTTGGATCTCTTTTAATGGCTGCAATTTCTTCGCCAATTATTTGTAGCATCTCGGGTGTTCCTCGCCGCATGGCAGAACACAGTATGTTTTCAAAAACCAATGCCAAAGGGCTTTGGTCTCGGCTAGCAATAACATCAAAGTGAAGGGGTATCTGGCGACCCGCTTCTCTCATCGCTGAAAGTTCAGTTCTTTTTTGAAACCAGTATTTTTCTGCGGCTATCGCAGTGTGTAAAAGGGCTCGTAAAAGTTTTCTAGTGATCGCTGGATAATTCTCATAATGGGGGGTGGTTGGTAAGCCCAAATGCTTGTAGAGTACCGCGGCAGCCTTTTGGCATTTTTCTGATGATTTGGCGATGGAAGAACAGTGCAATAGCACATGAAGTGAGCCACATATTTTGGGAAGTAGATCAAACACTTTTTCCGCAGGAGGATCGCCAAAAAGGCTAGGTTCCGTTTTTAGGATTAGGGCATTTACGTCATTTACTAATGCATCGAGCATTGCCTGAACTATTTCAGTATGACCGCCGACAGATGCTTGTGATAATGCATCCCGACTGGCAAAGAGCGTATGCAAGCCATAAAGCTCCTTTCCATGGGCTACAGATAATGGTATTGCATCTGGGAGTTCAGTTTCGGCACGATTCCAGCGAATCAATTCATTTTTAGTTAAGCGAAAGGTTAATGATTTTGCATTCATTAACTCATCCCCATGAGCAAACCATGGTGCCTTTGATATCTTATTTGCAAGATCGCTTAATTCATTATAGAACGTGAAGTCTAGGCGATCTGTTGTAGGTAAAACATTGTAGTATGTATTTAAAAGCGTCTGCGCATCATTGGTTTTTAGAAGAGCGCGATATTTCCTGCGCAAATCAATCGCGAATATAAGTTGTATATCTTTGGCTGCCATTGCTGAAATTGTTCGCACGTCATGGGCGTCGATAGCTTCAAAAAATCTGTTTAGTGCGCGAGCTTTGACTGCTCGTTCACAGCCGAATGGCACAAAATTCAGCAGACAGTTAACGAGCTCAAATAAAATCTTTGCGTCTTCATCTGATGTATATAGAGGTTCAGATTCTTTATATTCTATATTTTCTCTCATAGCAGTTAGCGATGAACTGGCTGTGTTCCGCACAGATGAATCGGCTATTGGTTGTGAAGGCTGATGAGGCATGCCGTTCATCTTTCGTTCCTGCGCTAAATTGAATGCGGGCTGGCTGGAAGGTAATAGGGCGATAGGGGTGAGCAGTAAGGTAAGGGCCAGGTACTTAATCATGCTGTTCTCCATCATCTCTTGGCTGCTGCTGCATAAGTGCAGTTATATGCTCGCCTAAAATTCCTTCATTATAATTTTCCTGTTCGTCCGTAGGTTGGGCTGCGGGGATTACCGGCCTTAGATTCAAAATATATTCTTGGGTTTCAGCTGGCATGTAATGCACATAGTCTGAAACGCAAGGTGCCAAGACGGGGAGTAAATATTCATTAACTTGAGCATTAATAAGCGCATCAGTCATTTGATATCTTCGCACGTATTTCTTTAAGCGGGCAAGTAATCTTGGATTTTTTTCAACATGTGAGAGCATGCCCATGGCGAGTATGTATGGCATAGATTCAGGATGCGAATCAATCGATAGCAATATGCCAAGCTTTTCACCATTGACTGTTTCTATAGCCATTTTCTTAAATTTTTCCGCTAACCCTGAATCCGCTGCTTGGTGTATTCCATTTCTTGGATCTCTTTTAATGGCCGCCATTTCTTCGCCGATTATTTGTAGCATCTCGGACGTTCCTCGCCGAATTGCAGAATCTAGTATCTTTTCTGAGGTAACAACCAAAGGGCTTTTGTTTCCGATATAAAGAGGCGGCTGACCGGCTTGGACCGTTGCCATTTGCTTACAAACCTGTTGCCACCAGTATTGTTCAGCGATTGTTGCAATATGTATAAGAGCACGAATGAGCTTTCTCGCAATTTTTGGGTAATTCTCATAATGCGGTTTATTTTTTAAGCCGATGTGTCTGAATAGCACAGCGGCAGCTTTTTGGCATTTTCCCGATGAATTTGCGATCATCGAGCAATCAAGAAGCGCATCAAGTGTGCTGAGAGTCCACTGGAGAAACCTTGAATTTACTTGCATTGCAGGTGATTGTGTAATGAGTCGGTGTTTTGGTTGTGTCTCTAAGATCATGCGATCTAATCTAATTATTAACGCATTGAGCAATGTATCTGCTATTTCATCATGGCCGCTCATTATTTCTCGTGATAATGTGTCTGTATTAGGAAAGAGATTGAGCAGAATCTTAAGAAATGGATCTTTTCTAATGCTTTCCTGCAGTTTATCCAGTGGCAAGTTGTCTGGAGTTTCTGCCTTAGATAGATACCGATTGCACGCTAGATCTTTAGTTAAGCGGAATGCCAATGATGTCGCATCGATAAATACTTTTTCAAACAACGGCTCAGCGAGCTTTCTTCCAAGATGGCGCATTTCGTGCCATTCTGCTGCGGTTAATAACTGTTCGTGATAGAAGCGTAAAAGATTCTGTGCAGTATCGGTTTGTAAATAATGTCGATATTGACCGCGTAGATCAGATTTAAATAAGAGATTTATATTTTCACTTGCTAGCGCTAAAATTGTTTGTATATCATGAGCATCAATTGCCTCAAAAAACTTTGTCTGTTTACGGTCTTGGACCACCTTTTTGCAAGCAAGAGGCAAGCTGTCTAATCCATTAACGATCTCAAATAATATCGTTGCATCTTCGTCAGATGTATATTGAGCTTCTTTGGGTGCCTTATGTTCTAGCTTTTCGTCATCATCTTTTGCTTCTTTCTCTTTATTCTCCCCGGTGGTTTCTTGCATTGAAGTAAGGGATGAGCTTATTGCCGAAGCAATTTGCGGGGCCTGTATTGATAGTGGTACCGGAGTAGCAGTAAATGGTGCAGCAGCCTGCATCGCCAGCTTTGCTTCGGGGGAGACTATTTCAGGGCCGGGGCGTGACGGAACGCCGAGATTGCGACGAATTTCTTGCAACGTGATTGCCGGCTTACTTGTAGCCATAAGGACGACAGGAGTTAGTAATATTGAAAGGGCTAATCGCTTAATCATGCTATTCTCCATCATTTCTTGATTGCTGGAGCATAAGTGCGGCCATATGTTCGCCTAAAATTCCTTCATTATCATTTTCCTGTTGCCCTGCAGGTTGCGCTGCTTGGATTGCCGGTCTTAGGTTTAAAATATAGTTTTGGATATCAGCTGGCATATAATGCACATAGTGTGCAACGCAGGGTGCCAATACGGGAAGTAGGTGTCCGCTGGCTTGAGTATTAATAAGTGCATCAGTCTTTTGATATCTTCGGATGTATTTCTTTAAGCGGGAAAGCAGCCTTGGATTCTTTTCAACACGCGAGAGCATACCCATGGCAAGCATATGCGGAGCAGATTCCGCGTGGGCATTAAGTGATAACAATATGCCAAGCTTTTCGCCGTTGACCGCATCACGGGCCATGAGCTCAAATTGGTCATAGTGCCGCGGGTCGGTGGGTTGGTGAACGCCATTTCTTGGATCGCTTTTAATATCCGCCATTTCTTCAGCGATTATTTGAAATATCTCGATTGATCCGTGCTTCATAGCATAGCGCAATAGAGCTTCTAAGTTTTCAGCCAAGGGACTCCGGTTGCGTAAAAAGTCTACGTTGCAGCGCCATGGCTCTTTCGCGTGTATTGCCCACTGCTCGCATTTTTCTGGCCACCAATATTGTTCGGCAATTTGCGCGACATGTATAAAGGCGCGAACGAGCTTCCGTGCTATTGTTGGGTAATTCTCATACTGTGGGATAGTTTTTAAGCCAATATGGTTGTAGATTTCCGCAGCGGCTTTTTGGCATTTTTCTGAAGAATGAGCGATGGTGGAATAAACAAGTAAGACGTCAAGTAATTCGCGTAGCCGCGGTAGGTATATTTCATTTACTTGCGTCGCTCGAGGCCTGGAAGAAAAACCGATTGGTTCTGTGTCTAAAATCAAGGCATCTAGTTCAGTTATTAATGTATTGAGTAGCGCATCAACTACTTCAACATGACCACTGATTATGGCTTGTGATAAAGCATCACTCGCAGCCAGCAGGGATCGCAGATCAATAAGATTAAGATGCTCATTTACGCGTAGTTCATCCCATGTGATCTCATCTGAGACCGCGTATATTTTTCGGTTTTTATTCGATACGTCTTTAGTTAAAACAAATGCCAATGATTTTGCATCGATTAGATTATCCTCATGCCAAGGCATTTGTTGGAGCCTGTCTCCAGTAAGACCTATTTCTTGCCAGCACCATTTAGGCGCTGGTTTTTCTGATGACAAGTTTTGGTGATATATCTGTAAAATCCGTTGCGCTGGATTGGATCTTAAATGATCACGATATTTTCTCCGGTGATCAATTTGGAAGATAAGATTTATATCTTCTTTCGCCATTGCGGAAATTAGTTGTGTATCATGGGCATCAATAGCTTCGAAAAATCTACTTACGATGCCAGCTTGAACTGCTTTTTTATAAGTATCTACCCTATAGTCCTGTAACCGGTTCATCACTTCAAACAATATTTTTGCATCTTCATCTGATGTATATAGCTTGGGCTCTTTGCCTTCATCGGCTTTTTCTTTCTGCTCTTCATGCTCAACATTGCCTTCTTGCTGTGCTGTCAGGGATGAGCTTACGGTTAGGGTATTTTGTGGGGCTTGAATCGATAACGGTACCGGAGTAGCCGTAAATGGTGCCGTTGCCTCTATCGCCAGTTCTACCGCGGCGAAGAATTCTTCGGAGCCGGGGCGTAATGGAATGCCATGGTCGCGGCGAATTTCCTGTAATGTGATCGCCGGCTTACTCGTAGCCAGAAGTGCGATTGGGGAAAGTAGTAATAAAATACGCGCTAGTTGCTTAATCATCGGTGTCTCCATTTGAATCTATCGAATATCTTGTTGGTTAATTAATCTTTCTGTTCATTCTCATCTTGGGTTGTCGGTCGCAAATTCAAAATATAATCTTCAGTTTCAATCGGCATGCGCGGCAAAGCGTATTCTGCTACATATGGTGCCAGCACTGGCAGAAGGTAAGAGTTAACTTCGTTTTGAATGTGCGCATGCGCTGCCCGACATCGGCGGACATATTCTTGTAAATTGCTAAGAAGTCTTGGGTTCTTTTCAACATGTGACAGCATACCCATCGCAAGCTGATATGGTATCGATCTTGGGTGAGCATTAACAGAAAGAAGAATACCAAGTTTTTTGCCATTGATTGATGATAAGGCTGCCGCTTCAAATGATGTAGGTCCATTGGTATTTACTGGTATTTGCCAATTCGCGAACCAATATCCATCTCTTTGGATATCGGCCGTTTCTTCAGCAATTATTTGCATGATTTCAGCCGATCCGTGAGCCTGTTTTAACAGGTACTGTATACTTGTGGTCATAGGGTTTCGGGCGGGAAGTGATAAGGCTTCATTACCTGTATTTTGAATCCAATATCGTTCTGCCATTGTCGCAATGTGTAAATGGGCACGAATGAGTTTTTTTGCGATTATAGGATAATTTTCGTGATGTATGGTATCCGGTAATCCAAGGTGTTTGAACAATACTGTAGCCGCTTTTTGGCATTCTTCTGAAGATGCAAAAATAGTAGAGCAGTCCAATAAGGCCCACAAAGGCATTTCGCCTTGATTGAGCATAGAAAATAGTTTGTCGCCTTCTTCGTCTGCATGATTGAAAATAGCATTTACTCTATTGCGTACTGCATTAAGCAAACACTCAACAATTTCAACACGGCCAGCCATCGATGCCAGAGATAATGCGGTTGGATGACGTGCAATACGATCCAAATGATGTGAAAAAGTTCCTAAGGCTTCAGCTAATGGAATCTCATTAGGATCGTTGCTGACATTTGGACGAACACAAGAATCTTGAGTTAAGCCCAAGATTAAGATCTTGGCAGGAATCAGTATCTTTGGATTAATTGTACAAGCGGCTCTTTCAAGATTATCAGCAGCTCGACGCATTTCGTTCCAGAGCTTCATAGGTACAGATTTTTTTTCTGCTACGGAAAGTGTTTTGTGCCAAAAGCGCAAAAGCTTTTGTGCTGCATCAGTTCTTAGTAGAGGAAGATAGCGTTTGCGCATATCCAGTGCAAAGAATACAAAAACTATATTTTTACTTGCTAGCTCGGAGATTGTTTTTAGGTCGTTGGCATCGATTGCATCAAAAAATTTGCTCAATAAACGATTTTGGACCAGCTGTTTACACTCAAGGGATTGGTGTGTCCGGCTTACGCTTCTGACCAGCTCATATAATATTTTTGCATCTTCAGCTGATACATACTCAGTCTCAGTTTCCTGAAGTTTAGTTCCCTGTTCGAGCTTTTCGTTATTGGGACTATCTTCTTCATCATCCGAGTAATCCATTAAAAAAGATAAAGTTTCGGGTTGTGCGGGCTGAGGAGGCCGATTGGCTAGAGGTACGGGTGTTACTGCAATGGCCTGAGCTTGCAGTTGTACAATTGGTTGTGCATTTATATTTGGCCGGACCGTTGCTAGGCTTGGTTGAATAGCCGTTCGTGCCGGCGGTCTAACACCTTGCCGACGCAGCTCTTGTAATGTGAGCGCGGGCTTACTTGTAGGTAAGAGGGAAATAGGGATAAGTAATATGGTAAGGGCTACGGCTTTAAATACATGCATCGATCTCTCCATTTGAAATAATATGACCAGTTTAGTGGGACATAATTTACAGTCAAAAGGTCGGGGGATCTAAAATGGCCTTTTTGGTGGGCGATATATACCGCCTCAGAGCTCATATTACAGGTTTTTTGCGGGCTCAGCTTTTTTGCAGAAAATAGGGCCTTTTTATTCTATGTGTGCAATTGGATAGGCAAGAGGTAGCATGAAATGTTACAGGCTGTGCAATATTTGGGCTTTCTCATGCATATTTTGCCTGGATTTCGGACCTTTTTTTGACGATTTCAACGGCAACCCATCAAATTTCGAATTGGTCGTTTGCCCTTATAACTATACGGCCTCGTTGCTGAAAAGGCCTCCAATTTGGCCGTTATTTGTGTTTGTTTTTGAGCGCCTAGCTTTCAATCAAAAAATGCGTTGTTTTAAACAACTCATAATAAGGGTGTTCGCTCAGGCACTGCATGAGCCAGATATCCAATTCTGCTGAGTTGAGGGTGTGCGGCTGCGGTCTTTCAGTTGATGGGAGCCCAAATATCAGAAATAGTTGGGCAAGGAGCTGTTTTTTAAATAGACGTGAGCTGCGGACCGGATTGCTATACAGAGAAGTGAGTAGCGCAAAAATATGGGGCTGTGTTTGGCCCGGCGCGGAGAATTGCTGCACGATTTCCAGCACATGATGCAAGAAGAGGATATCTTCGCGTGCCCAGGCAAATGGCATATCTAAAATGTTGATGGCATTCGCCCATGGCAATGATTGACGTTCTTCCAAATGATAAGCGATCAATGAGCCCGTGCATAAGCGATGTATTGTACTAGCTTGATTCATGACCACAGCTTCAATGCAGCCATGTTGGTGATCAAGAAGAAGCAATTTTTGTTTGCTGGGATAGAAATTTTTGAGCACAAAGCCCTGATCCATGATAATCCAATATCTTTTTTAATTGATCTCATTCTATGGCAAATTAGATATCGAGCAAGCCGAAGTTGCATGGGCGCCTAATTCACTTACACTTGGGTTAATTAAGGTTTAAAAATTAGGTAGAAAAGTCATGACCCGGTCGCTGTTTATTGCCATATTTGTGTCGGCACACATTGCATTTGTATTGCTTACGATCCATAAGCAAAATGCTTTTATTCAGCTTTCCTATGATAAGCAGCGGAAAGAAAAGGCGATTCTTGCACTGCGTGAGCAGAAAAAGCAGCTGACCCAAGAGCGTTATGTTCTCCATTCACATGAGCAGATAAAAAAAGTTGCGCAGCAGCAACTTAATTTAGAGCCCATAAAAATTTCACAGATTCGCAAAATTGGAACCAACAATGATGCAAGAATGTAGGCTGCGTACCGGTTTTGTATTTCTACTCTTCTGCGCACTCTATGGCCTCATTCTGTTCAATTTATACTCAATCCAAATTCGCCAGCGACATTTTTTTAAAGAGCTTGGTTCACGGCAATACCATGTAAACATCACCTCGATGCCACCGCGAGCAGAAATTTATGATCGGCATGGCAAAAATCTGGCCATTAATAAGGACCAACTATCCGCTTTCATTTTGCCTAAAACGTTAAAAAATCCGCAACAGACAAAAAAGTTTTTGAAAAAGAATTTCCCACAGGCATACCAGCGCTTGGTTAAAATTGAAGAGCAGAAAAATAATGGCACCCACTTCTTATTTGTAAAACGAAAACTGACTCCTGAGCAAGTGAAGTTAATAAAAGAAAGTGGTCTTGAGGATGTGCAGCTATTGGCTGAACCAAGCCGGTTTTATCCATTACCAAGTGCTGCTTCAATTATTGGGCTTACTGATATTGATAATCGTGGCCTGTTTGGTATTGAGCTCATGCATAATAAGCAGCTTTCCGGTACCTCTTCAACCTATCGCATAGAAAAAGACGCGCGTTCTGGTCATTGCTATTTTGCTAAGGAGGCAAAAATAGTAGGTTCCGACGCGGTGCCAATTCATCTTACTATAGATAGCGATCTCCAATTCCTAGCATATGAGGAGCTCAAACAAACCGTTGATAAGTTTGGCGCGCGCGAAGGTGCCGTTTTGGTAATGGATCCATCTAATGGTGAAATTATTGTTATGGCGCAGTGCCCAACCGTTGATACCGAGCAAACGCTGAAGGTTGATCAGCATATGGCCAAGAATCGTATAGTTGCTGATGTGCACGAACCTGGATCAATCATGAAGGTTTTTTTGGCATTGGCGGCATTGGAAGAAGGGGTAGTGACACCTGCGGAGTTGATCGATTGCGAAAACAGTAAGTTTGGTTGCATCAATGGCTTCAAATTCGGTACGGTGCATGCCAATGGAGTAATTCCATTCTCAGAAGTAATCGCCGATTCAAATAATATTGGGGTTGCCAAGGTGGCTCTCAGGCTTGGACCAAAACTATATGATCATTATCGCAATGTGGGTTTTGGAACAAAGACTGGATTGAACTGGCCTGGCGAACAACCTGGATTTATAAATCCACCGCAGCGTTGGTCGCGTTCATCGATTTTAGTATTGTCATTCGGCTACGAGGCTACCGCATCGCTTTTGCAATTAGCCACAGCATTTAGCGTTATCGCCAATGAAGGTTATTTGGTGAAGCCAAAAATTATTAAGGATGAAAAAATATCAAAATCTGCCGAGCCGCTGTATAGCAAGGATACAATAGACCAAATGGGTGAGATCTTATCACTCAGTGTTGATCATGGAACCGGCAAACACGCTGCTATTAATGGGTATACCATTAAAGGGAAAACTGGCACTGCAAATCTGGTCGTGAATGGTAAATATTCCTTAAACAATAATATTTATTCATTCCTAGGTATTGTAGAAAAGGGTGATTACAAACGGATTATTGTTACGTTCCTGAAGGATATTGGTAAAAAAGGAATGTATGCAAGTAATACAGCTGCACCGTTATTTAGCAAAATCGCTGAGAAAGTTTTAATTCATGACAAGGTGATTGCTTGATCATGTTTGAACTCTTTGGGAATTGTTGTAGGTTTGTCATGGATATATCGTTAATGAGGGAATTCCCATGAAGGTCGTTATAAATTTGTCCGCTGATGAAGCAAAAGAACTCAGCACGTTTAAGAAGAAGCGACATCTAAAAAGTACGGCAGAGGCTTTGAAATTGGCGGCACAGGTTGGTTTTAAAAAGCTCAAGCGCAAACCCGCCAAACATGATATTAGAAGTTTACTTGGCCTTCTGGAAGTAGACCAAGAGAAACGACATGGCAAGGCATGATGATACTTCAGCATGTATAGTTTTAGATACATCCGTGCTTCTTGCCGTTGTTTTTAATGAAAAGCATGCGGAGTGGGCAGAGATAAACCTTGCAGCGAATGCTAATAACTTAAAGATGAGTGTAGTTACACTTTTTGAAGCACTTATTGTAGTACGCAAGCGCCAACCTCATTTGTTGCGCGAGTTCGCTACTCGCTTATTAACTACTCATGGTATTGAATTTGTTCCTGTCACGCTTGAGATGAGTATTTTTGCCTCTGCACTTCATGAACAATATCCACTTAATTTCGGTGATTGCTTTGTGCTGGCACTGGCGCAGCAATATAAATGTCCCATTATGACTTTGGATTCAGACTTTAAGAAAACTGGCCACGAAATAATAATGCCCTAATTAGGATATTATGGAATTAATACTCCCCAAGAGATTCATGTTATATGCATGCGATCAGAAGATTGAGCATCTCAATCGAAATTTTTGCGGCCCGAACATCCCGCAAGAAATTAATGATCCTGTTCATTTGTTCAATATTGCATCACGCGGCCGCATCAGCGCAATGGGCACGCAGCTTGGTATGATCACACAATATGGTCCCCAATTTCCGAAGGTTAATTACATCGCTAAATTAAATAGCAAAACTAATTTAGTACCAACCGAGCAAAAAGAACCATTCTCTCGCCAATTATGGACCGTTGATCAAGTGGTTGCAACAAAAAAGAGTGCAAAGCTTTCAATTATTGGTGTTGGCTTAACCGTCTATCTTGGTTCTGAGTTTGAAGATCTGATGTTGGAACAAGCCGCGCAGGCCATTTATGAGGCACGCCAGCATGATTTGCTTTCAATTATATGGATGTATCCCCGAGGTAAAGCAGTAACGAATGACCGTGATGGAATGCTTATCGCTGGTGCAGCGGGTGTTGCGTGCGCACTGGGCGCAGATTTTGCGAAAGTAAATCCACCAGTCAGTGACGCGACTAAAACATCAGCGGAATGGTTGGCGGTAGCATCACAAGCTGCCGGGAAAACAAAATTGCTGTGTTCTGGCGGTAGTTGCATTCCGCCCCAACAATTTTTGCAAGAATTGCATGAGCAAATTCATATTGGAAATACCGATGGCAATGCAACTGGCAGAAATATTTTTTCTTATCCGTTAGTACAAGCTGTCGCTATGACGGAAGCAATTGCAGCCATTACCCTGGATAATGCTTCGGTGGAAGATGCACTTAAGTTAGTTGAAAAGAAAAAATCATGATATAAAGTTCTCTATGGGTGTTTGATGTTGAGAGGGACTTTGTCGTGAAGAAAATTTTACTATTACTTATATTCCTCATTTTTCTACCAATACATGCGCTTGAAAAATATTCTAGCCGTTCATTCATGTTTACACGGCCAGCAGCGCATAATTTAGCTGAAGAATGGGCGATCTGGCATTATTATCAGCGCATGAAAAATGGTCCGGTTAAGGCCTGTGCGCAAGTTATCCCTTTTTACCAATCCACAACATCAGTGTTTTGTGAAACAGACGATGAAGCTGCACGGTATTTTTTACCCAATTGCAAAACGAAACTTCTTGTTACTGGCGATGCTGTGCCGCCTGTGTTAACCTTGCGTGATGTTCGGGCCGAATGGCTTGGCATCAACAATCCAAATTTTTCAGGCACCCTTTCACTCGCGCCGCAACAGAAACAATATGGCGCTATATTTGAGTATCAGCAGGATTTGGCCGCATTTACCGATTTAAAGTTCTTCGAACCATTCTGGTTCAGCGTCATGCTGCCGTTTGTGGTGGTAAAAAATGATGCCGCACTTCGTCAATCTAATGTTTTGAATCCCAACTTTAATGGCGGTCCAACTGATATTATTGAAGCATTCAATCAGGGGCCATGGCGATTTTCACACATTTCACCTGCTGAGCGCCGCAGATCTGGTCTTGCGGAATTTAAAGCAAAATTAGGTGTTACCTTCGCCACGCGCAGAGATGCTGAAGTAATAATGTATACGCTTGTTTCAATTCCAACTGGTGGTAAACAATGCGCAGTTAATTTCTTTGATCCATTTCTTGGAAATAATAGTCATTTTACCTACGGAACCGGCGTAGCATTCCAAGTTCCTTTTTCTGCGGAATGGGATGAAAAACAGTTTTTCTTTTTCGCAGAGGCTGAGCATCTTTATATGTTTGGTAACGACCAACTGCGTACCTTCGACCTTAAAGGCAAGCCATGGAGTAGATTCTTATTGTTCAATAGTGCCGATGGTCTGCAAACAAATATACCCGGCGTAAATATACTTACGCGCCAGGTGCATGCACGACCTGATTCATTTGTTGATTTTGTAACTGGCTTCCGCTCACGATGGAATAATGCTTTAGAGGTTGAGCTTGGCTATAACTTATGGGCACACGGTAATGAGCGCATTGAGCTTAGACATACCCGATGCTCAGAATGCAATGAGGAGATTTCATTCGAAGCATATGGTATTGCCGGCACGGAAGCTGGAACATCTGCAAGCGAAAGTAATATTGCCTTCAGGGCGCCGAATGATGCTTCGTTTGTGCCACTTAATCTTTCTGTTATTGATGTTGATAGCGCAGCTGCGGGTGCAGCTATCACGCATAAGATCCATGGTGCAATTGGTTATGGCTACAGCGGCGAAAGCTTTGCTGGGTTTATTGCCTTTGGCGGGTTCTATGAAGGTATTCAGAACGATGCAGCACTTCAGCAATGGGGTGTCTGGGGCAAAATCGGGGCGACGTTTTAATGAATCAAGATTTATTACAATTCATTGCGTCTAAAGCATACAATATGCGCGTCAACACCATTCGCATGACGACGCGAGCAAAATCCGATCATCCAACATCAGTACTTTCATGCGCAGATTTGGTAGCAGCGCTTTTTTTCTATGCCATGCGCTTTGATCCCAATAATCATAATAATCCAAATAATGACCGCTTTGTTTTATCCAAGGGGCATGCGTCAGCCGTTTTGTATACCGTATACAAGGAGCTTGGCGTATTGACCGAAGAAGAGTTAATGACCTATCGGGATTTCAACTCTATTCTTGAAGGCCACCCAACACCGCGCTTTGATCGTATAGATGTTGCAACCGGGTCACTTGGCCAGGGTTTAAGTATGGGCCTTGGAATGGCGTTGGTAGGACGACTCGATGAGCGAAATTATCGTACCTGGGTTTTAATGGGTGATTCGGAAAGTTCAGAAGGATCAGTTTGGGAAGCGGCCGAGTTAGCTCATTATTATCATACTGATCATTTAATCGCCATCCTAGATATTAATCGACTTGGTCAAACGGGGCCAACAATGGATGGCTGGGATATTGAGCGATACGTCAACAAATTTGCCGCATTTGGTTGGCATACAATTGCAATCAATGGCCACGATCTTAAGGAAATTTGTGCCGCGTATGATGAAGCCAAACTGATTACGGGCAAGCCAATCATTATTTTAGCCAAAACGATTAAGGGCTACGGCGTTGAGATGGTTGAGGATAAAAATGGTTACCATGGGAAAGTATTCTCATCCCAACAGGAGCCGGAAGTACTGCGAGAACTTGCCGATCATTTTAAAGATGTTGCACAGTATCATGGCAATTATCATTGGAAGCCTAATCTACCCATTGCCGATACAGCTATAGCCAACAAAATTGAAATTAATGATCAATATACGTCCAAACTTAAAAATTTTATTAGTGGGCAAACATCTGTTGCATCAAAAACTGATGTACAAATTGCGACACGTCGTGCCTATGGTGCAGCATTAGCAGCATTGGGTGATACAAATAAACAAATTGTGAGTCTTGATGCTGAAGTAAAAAATTCCACCTTTGCAGAGCTGTTTGAGCAGCAGCATCCAAAACGATTCTTTCAATGTTTTGTTGCCGAGCAAAATATGGTGAGCATGGGTGTTGGCATGGCATCGCGAGGAAAGCTTCCTTTTTGTTCTACATTTGCCTCATTCTTATCCCGCACAGTTGATCAAATTCGTATGGCTGCAATCGGCAGGTCAAAAGTAAAGTTGGTCGGATCCCATGCTGGTGTTTCAATTGGGCAAGATGGTCCATCGCAAATGGGGCTTGAAGATATTGCCTACATGCGTGCAATTCCAAATTCGGTAATTTTATATCCCTGTGATGCAGTAAGTGCATGGAAATTGGTAGCGGAATTGGCTAGCTATGATGGTATTGGATACCTGCGGACTACACGCCCAAAAACGCCGGTTATCTATGCTATAGACCAAAAATTCTCCATTGGCGGGAGTCATGTGCTACGCTCATATGATAAAGCTCATGCGTGTATTGTGGCTGCCGGCTATACAATTTTTGAGGCGCTTAAGGCGCATGACCTGCTTCGCGAGAAAAATATAGTGGTCAATGTAATCGATTTGTATTCAATCAAACCAATTGATAAAAAAACTTTATTTGAAACGGCGCGTCGTTCTAACAATTACGTGATTACGGTCGAAGATCATTACTTACAAGGCGGCATTGGGGAGGCGGTGACATATGAACTCCGCAATGAAAATATTGCCATTACCTGCCTAGCTGTTCATAAATTACCTCGTTCCGGTAAACCAGAAGATCTGTATGCCTATGAAGGAATTGACGCGGCATCGATTGTGGCAACAGTTAATAAGTTGGTTGGCACCAGCGCTTGAGCTGCAGCTATTCATTACGCTTTGCAGCCTGCCTATACTTACGTGGTGGGGTATGCCAACTTCTAGCATGACAATAGTTGGCAATCTATTATTCGCACCATTTCTTACCATTTTTTTATTTCTTTCGACTCTTATTTGTACAGCAACTATCTTGCACATACCCTGCGGGTGGATTTGCTCAGCTACCAACTGGTGGCATGCATTATGGATGAAATTGTTGCGCGTCGGCTCCTCGAATTGGCTTATTTATAGTCATCAACAGCTGGTATTGATCTTTGTATTTATTGCGGGTGTAGGATTTTTAATTTTGCACGCGCGTGCATGGTATCAATCTCATCGTATTGCCGGGTTAACCGCATCGTTAGTAATTGCTTGGCTGTGTTCTTATTATTCGCGGCCCATAGACCTTGAATCGTTTAGTATTGGCTGTGGTCGAAGTACCGTTGAAGTGAGTATGGGGCATGGTCAAATAATGGTAACTGATCAAGAGGGTGCGCTTTCTCGAATGGGCGATGCGAAAAATTGGATTCGCTATCAACTTGCAGGGGAGCTTATCAAGCATTGTGGCACACCACATATACATACATTTAGTGAAAAGGTTGGCAATTATAGAAGTTATAAGGCACTGGGCCAATTGAGTGCCTTGCTGCAGGTTGAGTATATACAATGCCCGGCTCCCCCACCGCAAGTAAAAAAACGTGATTTATATGTTGCGTGTATTGAACAGATAGCAAATGTACGTAACACCAGCATACGAATTGTTTAGACGCTTGCGTGTCCATTGTAGGCTTCAGCGGTTTGTGCCTTTTTTCCGCGTTGTGTAGGTTTGGCAGAAGGTTGTTCTGATGGCGCAGTAGGCATGGGAGTAGCGGCTTGTACAATCTTTTTTGCTTTTGGTTTAGGTTGTTGGGGTGCCGTTGTGGCGATTTTGCCAGCTGGTGGTGTTTTGCTACCAGTTTGTTTAGCTTGCAAGAATTTATCTTGCTCGCCATTATTCATTTGGTGCCATTCAGCAGTATTTATTGGGCCATGTGCAAACTGACCACGTATAAAATCGCCGTTATCATCATCTAGCCAAACAACTAGGTTAGATTGCGGTCCGCTTTTCTTGCCTAAGGCAACACAATCTTCCCAGGTATTAATCCCTTGGTTTGTTTTGCGCGTTGCAGGCTTATTAAGTTCTTGATAATTGCATGTATACCCATGCAAAAGTGTGCCGATAGTAAAGCTCATGAGCAATATCACACGATGTATATTCATTGCAGTTTTATTTAGTGGTTACATGCTGCTTAGCTGCTATAGCTAAATCAGCCTTTACGTCTAAATTCTGTAATTGATGGTCTAGATCTAGTACGACCCTTTTTTGACTGGCAATTGCTTTTTCAATGTCATTAACATTTTTTTGGGCTTTGTTTATCAATACTTCGTGTCCAAGATCTTTTCCAAGCTTCAGAGTTGCATTGGCTGCTTCGAGCGAAGTTTGCATTTTGCGTAGAGATCGTTCGGCTTTTTCACGAGCCTCGTGTAATGTTTTTTGCGTATCGGTTTTATTAACTTGTGCAGCTACGTTTGCAGATCCAAGTGTAAAAAGCGTGATGATGCTTAAAATGTGTAGATTCTTCATACTAAACTCCTTTTTGTTGAGATTCTCGTTCTTTCATTAAGTATAGATTTTGCTGAAGCTGATATGCAAGGGTTACGATTTGATACTCAGGCAAAAAACATAATAATGAAAAAAATTGACTGAATTATGACTATTGCTCAGCCAAAATCTTTCGCGTTTCAGTTTTATAGAGCTCAACATTTGGCTGATCAAATGGGTTAACTTCAAACAAGAATCCGAGATACATCATTTCAATCATATAAAATTGGAGAAGCTGGCCGATATTCTCGGGGCTCATACGCGGTAACACGATAGAGTAAAAAGGGCGTTTATTGCTGCGATAAGCAGCGCGCACGCCCTCTAAAATTGCTTCCATTACATCTGAGACATTTCGTCCCTGGATTTTGGCAACGAACTGCTCAAACTCGGGCATGTGTGGGATCAAAAGTTCATGGGAGGGATGTTCCAATTCGACAAACGTAGTGAACTTATCACGAGGGCCACCGAGATATAGTTGCCCTACTGAATGCAAATCGATGGTGCCCACAGATACGGTGGGGGTAATGCCAACTTCTACTCGTTGGTTGCGAGTATTAAGTTCCTTACCAATACTTTCACCTAATAGTTGGCGATACCAGAGCCCAATACCTTGCGCATCAATAGCAAAAACAAAAAAATCATTGATATTCACACATTGTTGGTACTGTATAAATTTGATTATGGCGCTCATTGCCGCAGGATTTTCCAAGATATTAGGTGAGATGCAAGTAGGTACAATTTCCTTTGCGCCAGCCAGAATCCGCTCAATATTAATGCCAAGCAAACTGAGAGGGAATAAACCTACTGAACTAAATACAGAATAGCGTCCGCCAATCTTGGGTGGGATTGCTAATGTTGCAAAGCCTGCGTTTTCGGCAAACTGTGAGAAGGCAGAGCCGTCATCGGAGATTACGACCACATATTGTTGATAATCCTCAGGGTGATATTTTTTGAGTACGTTGAGAAATAGTTCGAAATTGATAATGGTTTCGGTTGTAGTACCAGATTTAGTGATGGCATTAATAATGATGTTATTACCATCTTTGAGCTCTTCTTCCACCCGCTGTAGATGACGAGCAAGGGTGTCACTATCTATGGTATCGGCACAGATTAAATCAGTTGTCTGATCATCTTGAGCGCGCGCACCTAATGCTTGATAAATTGCTACGGTTCCTAAATTTGAACCACCAATGCCAATTAATACCAATAACGAAGGCTTGAGAGCCTTTTTTTCTTGAACTAATAATTGAATTTTTGATATGTTTTGCTGATCGAAGGGCGCGTTTATCGAAGCATAAGGTGTATCATATTTGTGTGATCGTGCTTGCCCGATGCGCTGTATTTCGGATATTAATTCTTTTCCTACATGCTCCATTTCTTGAGCAGATACCAGACTATCCTCAAATTGAAATTTAATTGATTCCACTACTATCCTTTAGTTAATCCCGTTCGTCCTGAGTATTTTGCGGCAGCAAAATGTATCGAAGGATACGAATGGGTGTTATTCAATATTTAGGTGGCGATTGACCGAAATTTGGCCACGCGGTAGCATAGCAATGTCATTTGTATCGTTTTTTAAGGAAGGGATCAACTAATCATGAAACGATTTGCATTATCCGCAGCTGTTTTATTTGCAGGCATGAATGTTTTTGCTACTAAGATTCATAGAGGGGCCGAAAAATCCACATTCAGCAATATTATCAGCATTACAAATGTTAATGATTTCAAAGCATTTACCAAAAATAATAAATCACTGATTGTGGTAGAAGTATTTTCCGCTACATGCCCTGCATGCTCAAAGATAGCGCCAACAGTAACTGAATTGGCCCAAAAATATCCGCAGGTTAACTTTGTCCAAGTTAAATATCAGGATGCAGAAAGCATCGTTGATTATCTCGATAGATCTGTTTTCGAAGTGTCTAGTTTCCCAACCTTTATTTTTTACAAAAATAGTGAAGTCAAAGGCTCATTAGTCGGTGCAAATAAAGACAAGCTTAAAAATCAAGTTGCGGCGCTGGCTTCATAATTTAGTAATCATAAAAAAAGGGAGGCAGATGCCTCCCTTTAAATATTCAGAAAAATTTATTCGTTGTTATCATCGGTAACAGCCGTTTTGGCTCTTCCAGCAAGCTCTTTAGTCTTTTGCCAGCCTTCTTTGCCTAATTCTTCAGCCTTGTGTCCGAGCTCTTTGGCTTTTTCTGCGCCAGCTCGTCCAAATTCTTGAGCTTTTTGTAGGCCAGCCTTGCCTGCTTCTTTTGTTTTTTCTAAGCCAGTTTTTCCAACTGTTTTACTCTTTTCAGCACCGGCATGGCCTAATTCTTTGGCCTTTTTCCAACCGGCTTCGCTGATTTCTTTAGTTTTTTCCCAACCAGCTTTTCCGAATTCCTTAACTTTTTCTAAGCCGGCTTCGCCCATTTGTTCTGCTTCATGGCCAACCTCTGAGGCTTTTTCTTTAGTCTCAGCCCACCAAGTCTTGGCTATACAGGTGCTACTCAAAATAGCTAATGACAATAAACATTTTTTCATGATCTCTCCTTTTATCAATTTTTATTACAAATTTTTATGTGCAGTTTCTTTCTCATGGTGAACTGGTTTGTGAGCTGGCTGTTTTGGGTTCCCACGCGGAACAATTTTTGCATTCAAATCTATTGAGAAAAGGCCAACGATGGAGGCAACCAGTAAAAAATTTTTCTTCATGGGATCACTATGTTTGTAAGATTATTGCTGCATGATTTTACTTGATACAAAAAAATGAGGGGACTGTTACGTCCCCCCTACAAATTCAATAATTATTCAGCGGCTTCGGTTGCTTCAGGTTGAGCTGCTTTCATTGATCGTTTTGACTTGACCATAGTCTTAGGTGCAGCCTCAGATCCTTCCTTCTTTATCCCCTTAACGTGGATTTCTCGTATTTCTCCTGCTGGAGTTTTGTATTGGAAGTATTTGCCACCCTTAAGCCATTGGCCAGTTAGCTGTTCACCTTTTAGAGTGGTTACAGTTTCTTGCTGACCTTTAGCGGTTGCTTCTTCTCTTTTCCAAGCATTCGCATGGGAAGTAGCCAATAGGCCTACCAATAGAGCGAATGAAAATAGTTTATTGTTCATAGGATTCTCCTAATTATAGGTGTTATACGGTTCGGGCACATACTAATTGCCCAAATACTATCCTGAAAATAACACATGCCATTTTTAAAATGCAAGAGTTTCTATCCTTGGGTCATCAAAAAACTGACTCATAATTAATATTTTATGTTATGTGGCCTTAAAAACTCTTGCTTTTTAAATAAAACATTAGTTACTATCAGAAACGATCATAAAAAATATTGTTTATATAACAACATTGGAGAACATAATGAAGCTATCTTTAAAAGCATTATTTTTAACAGCTGCATGCGGAGCGGGAGCTTTGATTGCAAGCGAGCAGATAATTGAACAGGAAGAAGGTCCTTTTCAACAAGTAGTTGTGGCTGGTCACCCAGGCATACACCCAATGCCAGCGCCAGGTTATGTGACATATCCTGAAGTTCAGCATCCCAGACCGCATAGAGTGATCAGGCGTAAATATACCGTTCGCGATGATGGTTTTGTGGCGCGCAAGGTCAAAATAGTTCAGGAGCCAGGCGAGATTAAACAAGAAGTCAAAATTAAACATGAAGGTCCTGCCGGTGAAGTTGAGCGCAAAATAAAAACTAAGCGCTTTGATCGCAGTGAAATGATTCCAACTGAAGAACAACTGTAGTTAAGCATTAAACAAAAAGGAATAACAAATGAAGCTTAATTTCAAGTCATTATTTTTGGTAACGATCTTGGGAATCTCAACGATCTTTACCTCAGCTGAAGCAACTTGCTGCAGAAGGCCACGGCCATGTGCGGTTGTGGTTAGAAGACAACCATGCCAACCAAGACAGCGATGCTGCAGACCACGGTGTGGTTACAGACGTCAAGGATGTTGCCCCCGTCCGGTACGAGTTGTACGGGTTAGAACCTGTGCTCCGCGACCATGTTTCCGTGGATGCACTCGATAATTTAAGCGAAGCGAGTCGGGGAATTTATTCCCCAGCGAGCGCAGCGATAAATAGGTGGCGCAGCCACCAACAAAACAATTAATATTAATAACTAATAACTAAAGAATAAAAAAAGGAAGTAGTAATGAAGATAAAATCACTTGTATTAACCACACTTTTCGCAGCGGGCTTTGTGTCTTCTGTTGAAGCAGCAGATATAACACCAACTACAGAAGTGTCGGCAACTAGTACGGCAACACCAATCGCTCCAGTTGTTCAAAGCACCGGTCTTTCTTATGCCGACGTTGCCCAAAACAATGCGATACGACAAGTACTTGTCGCACCTAAACCAATAGCCTTTAAAAAATCGCGTACACCTTTAGAAGCTGTTAAGGATTTAAGTGACCTTCTGCGACATTTTAAAGGCACGGTATTCAATGAAAATGCAAAACCTGCGATTAATCAACATGCAATGTATCCAAATACCGCAACCCGTTGCGAAGTAATGATGCAAGATACGGTTACTGTGTTATATGAGCTTGCGGACGTATTGCAACCTGCAAAAGCAACTAAAGGCAAAGCGAGCAAAGGCAAAGGCAAAACAGCCCAAGCTGAGACGGCTGCAACTCCTGATTGGGTAGCTGAGCTAAGAATTAAATTTGCTACACAAATACGATCTCTTGCCATAACGTTGAAAAATGCGATTAAGCAAGGCAAGATTGAAGCATTTACTTTTGTTGTTTCAGAAGTAACGCCACTTCTTGTAGAAGTGCTCGATCAAATTCCTGGTATGGATAAATTTACGCGCATTCTGAAAGATGGTGCTGCTAAATTGGGTGAGTGTTCACAGTTGAAAGCTGCCGCTGATGAATTAAAGAGAGTTGATATCAGCGATTTGCCTGAAGAAATTTAAAAGAATCGACGCTCATTCTGTGATGCTTGTTGAATAGTGATTTGCTATTTCGAACTCCGAGTTCGTAACGTGAGTGCCCTTTGGGGACACATGTCATTCTTGGTGAAACGATAAGCAACTATTCAGCGTTAAGCATCGTCCGGCTTACACTTTCATTGTGCTAGCGATAGTAATGGAAGTTAGGGCGGATTAACAGAATGGACGGCGAGTAAAAGAGAAGCCCTCGGTACGTTGCGTAAGCACATACAACCGAGGGCTTTTCGTTTCTCAGAATAGTTTATTAAGCTACTATGAATTCCATTATTTTTGAGTTTCGTACTGTTTTTAACTGACTCATTCCATCCATAGGTCGGGAATCAATCATTGCTTGAATATCATCTATTGGTTTAAAAGCAATATTAAAGACAGGGATCCAGGGATCAATTACATTAGTTTTCAACCTAGCTTTTTCATTTGCGTAAGCTATCTCAAACAATTCGCATGTTTTTACACCGAGCCGAATAATTTCGGCCAGCTCTTCCTTTTTAGGATCGTGAGCGGCCATAAGTTGGAACTGCTTATTCATTTCGGGTAAGTCTGCATTTATATTTGCAAATGTGGATTGTAAGCTATTAATCTTGGTAAAAGCGGTAGGGAAAAGGGAGCCTAGGCTTTCAAACTTGTCGACCGAATGATGCCATCGTAAGAGTGTAATTACGTGATTAAGAGTTCTTGGCCTAAAAGCTGATCGTATTTGTTCCCTGGCGCTGTATGCTTGACGCTCTTCCAGCAAATTTGCCTCATGAGCCAGCCGTACGTGCAGAGGGGATTGGTCCTCAGTGTCGTCCATAGCATGCAATAAGCTACCTGATAGAATCGCAGCAAAGCTCATTAATATTAAATATTTTTTCATAGTATAACTCCATTTGAATGACTAATTGATGCCTTTATAAGGTAGCTAATAGTATACCTACCAATTATTTGGTTGTCATAAGGGTGGGGATGGGCTGAATTGCTCGATTGGCTGCCGGTATGCTTGAAGGTAGTTCACAAAGCAAAAGCCCTTGGTTCTTATGCCAAGGGCGTTTGCTTTATTCGTTGATCATCTGCTCATATTTGCGCTATATCCTTCGATAAACTCAGGATGAGCGCGGCTAAGCGAAATAACTGGGTATAATTGTCTTAATTGAAACCGTTCGGCTTATTGTAGTTTACTCCCACTCAAGAGAGCCGGCGGACTGGTATTCAGTCACGCGGGTTTCGAAGAAGTTCTTTTCCTTTGGCAAGTCGGTTGTTTGTGACATCCAAGGGAAAGGGTTTTCCTTGTTGTATATCTTTGGCAATCCGATGCGTTCAAGGCGGCGGTCGGCAATGTATTCTACATAGTCAGAGAACTGTTTTGCATTGATGCCAAGTAATCCTTGTGGGCAGGCATCATAGGCATAGTTCTTTCCAAGACTACTGCCTTTTCAATCAATGCTATCAATTCATCTTGGAACTGCTGCGTCCATACATCAGGGTTTTCTGCTTTGATGGTATTAATCAAATCGCAGCCGAATGCTAAATGCAGGCTTTCATCGCGCATAATATATTCAAACTGCTCACCGATACCAATCATTTTCTTCTGACGTTTAAGAGCAAGCATCATGGCAAAACCAGTATAAGAAAATACCTTCCATGATCACAGATAAGCCAATAAGATCATGCATGAAGCGTTGAATATTTTGTGGTGAATCAGTTACAAAATTTGGATCGAAGAGAGATGTAGTTAATTGCACTACAAACTGTCTTTAGCTTTAATCGAAGGAATAGTTTCATACATGTTATAAATCTCATCTGGATCTAATCCGAGCGAATCATAACAATATATGAACGTATCGGTATGGATTGCTTCTTCGAATGCTTGGC
>CAVPKK010000006.1:0-192577 GCA_963705705.1 uncultured bacterium
CGCCTGGACGAGGCGATGCTGGGTTCAGCCGAGGATGGACACAATCGGCCAAACGATGCTCCGGAAGGCTCGTCCAACGAACCGCATCCATTCCACATCCACACCAACCCCTTCGAGGTGGTTTCGATCGAAGACCTTCGCCGCCACCGCGTGGTGAAGGTGAACGAGCGGCGCGATACCATCGCGGTGAACCGGGCACAAAAGTGACGGTTCGTATGCGTTTCTCGCGACTTCGCCGGCAAGACAGTGTTCCATTGCCACACGTTGGATCACGGAGATCAGGGATGAGATGCGTGCGATCCGGATCGTCGATCCTTTGCGACCGGCTTCAGCGCCGACGAATCGATTACGCAACTGAGCGATTGCCATATCTCCGCTCCGCCTCTGGCTCCGCCTACGGCCCAGGGACCAATATGGGATTTAAAAACGGCAGAAGCCACAATGTCGTCTGTGTTTTTTCGTGGCATGTGGCGTCTCCCATCTGATTCGCCAGTTGGCGGCAAATGGGTCGAGGAGAGGCCGGTCATCGGCCGGCACCGACACCATGATCGTGGCCGTCAGCCCGATACCTCATCGACGACCCAGCGAAAGTCCGAAGTGCATTGAACGTTCCCGCGGGTCTGGATTTCCGCCGTTCGGTGGACGATAAGGCGCGGATTTCGCGAGTTCGGCTGCTACTGCGACGACATGCCGCAGCATGGACTGTTCATTATCGATAAGGGCAGGCACGATCGTCTGGCGCTATGCCGGAGCGGTGCCGCTCGACGACACGCAGGCAGTTTGGGTGCGTCTTCGCGGGCTGCGTTCGATGGAGAATCCCGACAGCCTGTAGGCTGCGAAAAGTAAGGATCGCAATTGTTTCCAAGCATTTTTGCAGGAATGGATCGAGGTGGGACGATGAACTCAAAAAACAAGCAGAACCCGCGGCATCCTGCTCGGTCCATCGGAGCGATTGTCGTGGCGGTATGTGCGGGCCTTTTTCTGGGGCCGACCGGTCGCCGGACGTCAGGACAGCCCGCACGAAGAATTGCAAACCCAAGTTGCAAAACAGAAAGACCCGACCGACTTGGAATCGCGGTCACTCGGAAAGAATTACACCACTCCCCCGTTGCCTGGTTATTCGCCGCTGACCGTTGCCAGCGCGGGACCCAGTAACGCGGTGAGCGCAGTCCCCCTACCCCACCAAACTGCTCATCGAGGCGGCCGACGTATCCCGATCCGCGTCTCCGACCACTTGCTGGTGCTGGACGTTCGTGCCCGGAATTTCTATGCAAGCCGGCATATTGCAGGTGCGCCATTTGGGTGGATGTCGAAGAGTGGGCCAACGCGTTCACGGCAATGCAATCGTCGTCGATCTGGAAAAAAAGATCGGCGGCCTGGGCATCGATCCAAACACGAAGGTCGTCGTGTGTGACAACGGAAAAGAAGGGACCGATGCCGCGTGCGCCCGTGCGATTCTGCATAACTGGGAGTAAAGGATGTGCGGCTGCTGACGGTGGCGGCCCGCCCTGGTCGTTCTCGGCTCGCCCACCAAGATGATGGCGAATCGCGCTGATCCCCCGATCGATCTAGCTCTAAGCTCGACCTGGGACGTTCAATTGCAAAAAACAGATGCTCGCATTGATGCAAACGCGTGGATCCCAGGTGATCGACGTTTGTGTCGGAGGCATCAGTCAGCATGGCGCCAGCGGCAAAGAACAAGGACAAGTACCTCGCTCGCCAAACAGGTGGGTTCGTCGGACGTAATCGAACAGGCGACATCTCACTGGTTCATGCCCGCGATGACCTTGCCGAGCTGTCCGATTAACGACAAGGATCTCCCTCACGAAGCCGACCGTCGTCCGAAGCAGCTCCGTCGAAGAAGCCGCTGCGCCGCGTTCGCCCTGGAATCATGGGCGCCAAACAGGTGCGAAGTCCCACTTCCCTGGCCGGGACAACGAACGTGAGAAGGCCTCGAGCCCGAATGGACCTGCTCTTTCGCACTAGTGGGGGCGCGGAGCACGCATCGTCGGGGCTTCGGCTGTGCATTCGCGATGTCCGGCGAGGCCAGACTGCTACAATCACGCATGGCCTTCGTTCCCTTCTCTTGGATCTGGTCCATGTCTCGGCGGTAGGATGTGCCGTGGCGCCGGGTGGATCGCAATCGTTTCTCGCCAGGCACTGGTCAAATGGGTGACCGCCTCACCCCAGTGATCGTCGGAGGCGCGGCAACGATCTCTGAGCAGCGAACGGCTTCGCCGAAAATTCTGGTAAGTGATTTCATGGCACGATGACTCGGCACTACTTCTACAAGTTGGCGATCGAGTCGTTGCTGCCGCCGTATGTGCCCGACTATTGTGTCGAATATCGCGCTGGGACCATCACGCACTTCGAAAAGCCCGGCGTTGCTATTTTGCCGCGATTCAGGCAACGAGGACGATGTGTTGGCTATCGTCCAGAAAATGGAGTTGGACATCGATCTGCCCGCAGCGTTGCAGTCGCTGCGCCACGGCGGCTGGGATGTCGTCGTCGCTTCCGCGGGATGCGATTGGATATTCGTCGATTGCTCGACAAAGCGGGAGTGTCGCTGAGGTCTATTCCAATCCGGGAACGTTCGTTCGCGGACAAGGTCTTTTGATGAAAATGCCGCACGGCTCGCCGTTTTTTTCGCCGTCGCTCGGAGTCGATAAGACCGGGATTGTGAAGCACCATCTGGCAGCGGGGAGCGTCGTGGCCTTCGCCGGAGATGGATTTCCGGATGCGGAACCGGCTCGGCTAGTGCCCGAGGAGTTGCGATTTCGCGGGGAGATTTGGCGGAACTGTTCGATCGAGAGGGCATCCCCTTTCGCCGCTTCGACTGCTGGCGAAATATCGCGGACCCTCGCGGCCTGGAAACGCTAACATGTTAAGGCCGACGCAGATTGCAATTCCAACGCTGGTCCGCGTGAAAGACGGCGCGTTGGATCGCCTTGGCGTTTACCTCAGTCGCAGCGGTCATCAGAAGGTGGCCGTGCTCGTCAGCCACGGTTTACACCCGCCGCTGCCGCAGAGGGTTCGCCAAAGCCTGAACGATCGCTCGATCGAGCCCATCGCCTGGGTTGACGTTCTGGAAAACGATCTTGAATCGGCGGCCAGGCGATCGCCCATTGCCAGGAAACGACCGCGGTCGTCGGCGTCGGCGGTGGCAGAGCGCCTGGATGTCGCGAAGTACGCGGGCTTCGATGGCATTGCCCTCTACGCCGTCCCGACCTCCTTATCCAACGACGGTTTCGGCAGCTCTCAATCGAGCTTGACGGTGCGCGGAAAGCGTCGATCGCTGCCGGCGGCGATTCCCTACGGGGTCGTCATCGATACTGCCGTCTGTCGCAATGCGCCACGAATCTTGACTCTTTCCGGAGTCGGCGATCTTGTAGCCAAATTCACGGCGATTTCGGATTGGAAGCTGTCGTTCCACGCCACTTCTGAAAAGGTTGACGACTTTGCGGCGCTATTGTCTGATGGATCGGTCCACGCTTTCTTGAGTCACCCACACTTTGACCTGAAGGGAATTCGATTGTTGGCCACGGCGCTGCTGATGAACGGCGTCGCGATGGAGATGAGCGGCTCGTCGCGTCCGGCGAGCGGGAGCGAACACCTCATTTCCCACGCGCTCGACGCGATTTCCGCGCGGCCGAGGCTGCACGGGTTGCAAGTCGGGGTAGCGACCTGACTTGATTAGCATTCTGCAAGAAGCGAACTCGACGCTGATGGGTTCACTATTCGACACAACGGGATTTTGGGACGCCGTCGCCGCGGATCCGTTTTCGCGCGAGTGGTTGGAGGCGGTGAAAATCGCCCCGTCGATGAAGCCGGGATTTTATACGGTGCTTTCCAGCCGCGACGTTTTGCCGGAGGTTGAGTCGCTGCTTGCCACGGATCCCCAGTTAATTCGCTGCTTTGCATCAGTTTAGCCGTCTGACGCCGTAGCTGAATTCGCCAGAATTCAGATAATTCCAAACAGGTGCCGGCACTGAATTCTGGCGAATTCAGCTACATTCCGAGCGACCACTTCAGACCGACTTAAGTGATATATTGATATGAAAATCGGCATTGTTGGGTGCGGAATGGTCGGCTCGACGTCGGCATACGGGTGCACGTCATGAGCGGCGTCGGCCGGGAGATCGTGCTCATTGATTTGAATCGCGCTCTGCGCCGAAGCGGAAGCGAACGATATTTTCCATGCGGTCCCGTTTTCGCATCCTCTTACCGTGCGAGCGGGCGACTATCCGGATTTGGCCGGGGCTCGTGTCGTGGTAATCGCCGGCGGCGTGGCGCAGAAGCCGGGCGAGACACGGCTTGAACTTCTGCACCGCAATGCTCACGTGTTCCGGCAGATCATCCCCGCCGTGCTTCGGCACGCGCCCGAGGCCGTGCTGCTGGTGGTCAGCAATCCCGTCGATATCATGACGTACATGGCCGCGCATTTCGCGGTGGAATTTGGCGTGCCGTCGTCGCAGGTGATCGGTTCCGGAACGACGCTCGATACGGCCCGCTTTCGCACGCTGCTCTCGCGGCACTTCGACATCGATTCGCAGCACGTTCATGCCTACGTCGTCGGCGAGCATGGAGATTCCGAAGTACTCGCCTGGTCGCATGCTACGATTGCCGGACTAAAGCTCGACGACTTTGCCCGCTTCCACGGCGCGCCGCTGACGGAGCCGGATCGCCGGCGGATCGACGAGCAAGTTCGCCGCGCGGCCTATTCCATCATTGCCGGGAAGGGCGCCACCTATTTCGGGATCGGCAGCGCCGTCGCACGGATCGTCGATGTCGTGTTGCACGACCAGCGGGCGATCTTGACGATCTGCTCGTGCATCGCAGAGGCACCGGATTGCGATGGCGTGACGTTGGCGCTGCCCCACGTCGTTGGCGGGCGAGGCGCCCTGTTGACGATTCCCCTGCTATTGGATGATTGCGAGCAGGCCGCACTCCGTCGCAGCGCCGAGATCGTGCGCGAGGCCATCGCTTCGCTGGACCTGCGCCGAGCGGTTCGACGTAATCTGCTGAGCCGCTCTGAATTCTGGCGAATTCAGCTACGGATTGGCCCGGCGCGGTAGCTGGATTCGCCAGAATTCAGCATTCGAGTTTCGATCGATGGATTCAATCGCGGGCTTTCCATTGCGGCCCGGCAATCTCTTTGACGGCGTCTTGCATCAACTCCGCGGTGCGCTTTGATCGACAGGCTCGGCGCCAGCGCCAGGCGGCGATCGCGGTCAGCGCCAACAGACCGCCACAGACATCGATGCCTACATCGCGCACTGCGCCGGTGCGGCTCGGCACGAACGATTGATGGAATTCGTCCGCAAACGCGACCATCGCCGTGAGCATCAGCGCAATGAAGAACCAAGCGACGGGCGCCGTGCGCGAAACGCCGCCAAGAGCGCCCACGCGGTCAGCGCGGCCAACGCGGCGTATTCCACGACGTTGCGCCGTTTTGCGGACGACGAAATTGAGTCGCTGAAGCTGATCGGCGCTTGCGTTCGGAAGAACCAAGCGAGTGAATTGCTTGATGGCTTGTCCCGTGCGCTCCGCCGACATCAAGCTCGTCGAAGCGAGCAAAATAAATCCAACACTGGCAGCGACGAGCCACCATCGCCAGCGCCGCGTTCTCGATTTGCGCCCTGCACCACCACATGCCTTAAGCTTTTGGTTCTTCGAGCCTCACGAGCAACCACTGCTGAGTCTGGCCGTCGGCGAAATGGACTAGCACCGGCGCGGTATCCTGAGTGATGTTCGATAGCCCCGTCTCGACGATCGGCGACGATTTGCCTTGCACGCACCAGGCCGCTCGCTGGCTTTTTTTGTCGATCATGCCTTCCAGGGTTTGTGTTTCGCCGGTGGCCTCGTTCGTGAAAGTCCCCGAGATCACGCCCTGCTTGTTCACGGCGAATTGCATGAACATCGTCGGTGCCTCGCCCGTTGCCTCACGGTCTTGCGTGACCGCGAACACACCGAGCGGCATCCAGTCGGACGTCTGCGGATTCAATTCTTGCGGCGCTTCGGCGACGATTGCGGCGGCCTGGGTGGCATAATCTTCCGCGCCGGCGACCGGCTGCTCGCCATAATAAACCTGATCATCTTGGTAGTAGACGTTGTCGCCGTAGGCGTAGGCCGTTTCGGAATAACCGCTGCCCCAGCCGAACCAGCCCGTAGCGCGCCCAGGTGGCCCAGCGATACGGTGCGTTGATCCGCCACGCCGCCCAATTCGGATTGTCGGCCCAAAAGGCCAGCCGTGGATTGTTTTCGCGCACTTGATTGCGAACTTCGTCGCGACGCTGCTGCCGGTTGTCTTGCAATTGCTGGCGATTCTCGACGCGGCTCGGCCGACTGCTGGCGAGATTCCCTCGAGCATACCGCCGGCAGCCACGCCTGCGCCGACGCCCGCGGCAACGCCGGCTCCTACTCGGTCCCGACGCCGGTTCGTGCAGCGGCCCCGGCCGGAAGCTGCGTGGGTCGCGCTTGGTTGCCAAGAGAAGTCGGCTGCGGCGCCGCCGCGTCCGGTGACAGCGCCCGTCGAAGGCTTCGAGCATCGACGAAGTTATTTATTTGCGAGTTCGTCGGCCGGGTAGCCGGGCCAGCGTTCGGTCGAGTTGCGGCGGCGGTTCCGGGATTTGGGCGCGGCGGGGCTGGCATTCGGCCGGTTGGCGGCGCCTGCAACCGGCGAACTGATCGCCGGCGATCTCGCAGCGGCGGCGGGCCGCTGCCGCGGGGCTTGGGGCGGGCCGTGCCGCGGCGCCGCCGACGGTCGTGCTGCGCCGCCGCCCGACGGCCGCGCTGCACCGCCGCCGCCGCCCCGGCCGCCACCGCCACCACCCGGTCCGCGAGCCGCGAGTTCGTCGCGAACGACACAGTCGCGCCCACGACGATCAAGATAATGCTCAAGCGTTTCATCGTTCACCTGCTTTCAAAGTAATGTGCGGATTTTAGGGAGTTTTCGTCGGCTCATCGAGCCGCACGAACAGCCATTGCTGAGTCTGGCCGTCGGCGAAATGCAGCAGCACCGGAAACGTGTCCTCCGTGAGATTCGACAGGCCGGTCTCTACGATCGGCCAAGACTTGCCTTGCACGCACCAGGCGGCGCGCTGACTTTTCTTTGTCCACCATCCCCTCCAACGTTTGCGTTTCGCCGGTGTCCTCGTTCTTGAAAGTTCCCGAGATCACGCCCTCCTTATTGACGGCCAATTGGATGAAAAGCGTCGGGGAACTTCCGCTGGCTGCGCGGTCTTGCGTGACCGCGAACACACCCAGCGGCAGCCAGTCGGACGCTTGTGGATTGAGGTTTTCCGGCGCACTGTCGGCGATCGCGGCGGCCTGATTCGCGTATTCCTCGGCAGTCGCATAAGGCTGGTCGCCATAGTAGACCTGATCGCCGCTGTAGTAGACATTGTCGCCGTAGGCATAGGGCGTTTCGGTGTAGCCCGTGCCCCAGCCAAACCAGCCGGTCAAGGCCCCCCACGTCGCCCAGCGGTACGGAGCGTTGATTCGCCAGGCGGCCCAGTTGGGATGGTCGAGCCAAAAATCGATGCCGCGGATGATTGTCCCGACCTGATCTCGAACCTTGTCGCGCCGCTGCTGACGGTTGTCGTGCAGTTCCTGGCGATTCTCCACGCGGTCGGGGCGATTGTTGGCGAAATCTCCGCGGCGATCGCCGAGATTGTTGCCGATGCCCGCGCCGATCCCCCGCCAATGCCCGCTCCAATGCCTGCGCCGATCCCGGTGCCCCGACACCCTGGTCTGCCGACGCCTGCCCACGCCGGGGCCACCGACACCGGGCCCTCCGACACCGGGCCCGCCGACACCCGGACCACCGACGCCGGGCCGTCCGGCGATATTCCCGGTCCCCGGTCCCGACGGGAGCTGCGATGGCCGGTTAGCACCCGCAGGAAGTTGACTGGGGCGTCCGCCGCCATTAAGGAAATCGGCCGCCTGCGCCGCCGCGGCCGGCATTTCCGCCGGCCGCACCAATGGCGCCGGTCGAAGGCCGTCCCGCGTCGATGAATTGTTCAAATCGCCGGCCGACGGTCGTCCGCCGGCGCCGATGTTGGGACGCCGTCGGGGCCAATGTCGCCAGTTCCCGGCCGGGCTACCCCGCCGGTGCCGACATTGGGTCGGTTGCCGGCAATGTTTCCTGTACTCGGCCGGTGGCCCACCGGCGCCGACGTTGGGTCGGTTGCCAGAACGTTTCCCGTGGAAGGCCGAGCGCCGGTTGATGGGCGGGCGCCGCTGGAAATCGCCGGCGAACGACCGCCGGTTGAGGGCCTCGCGCCAGCCGACGGCCGTGCAGCGCCGCCGCTTGGCCGCGCACCACCGCCGCCTCGGCGCTCCGCCTCCGCCTCCACGGCCTCCGCCGCCGGGTCCGCGGGCCACAACATCGCCGTGGCCGACAGCAACAAGGCTGCCGCAAACATCAAGAGCAAAATGATGCGTTTCATAGAGTCACCCGTTCATCAGGCGTGTTGAAATCAAAAGCTAAATGCGCCAGTCGCCGCGAACAGACAACCGGATTATTGGCGCACGATCAGCACTTCCGGGACGTTCGGGAGCAATTCGCCGCCGGCGGTGCGATCGATCGTTTGCCAAGTGAACGAGTTGGCGTCGATCGGCTTGATCACGTTGGTCATCGACGCCTTGCGGCCGTCGGCCAATACGCCCTTGTTGTTGACGTACCAGCGATCCTTCTTGAACGTCCATGTCGCTTCGGCGTAGCCGCCGTCGGAATCGAACGTCCACGAGCGAATCGTTTTCGCGGCCGCATCCCAACCGATGATCTGCATGCCGGATAAATCGACTTCGCCTTCGACGGAAACCGTGAACGAGCGGGTGAGAAACGTGCGGTTTTTTGTCCAATTGCAATCGGTTTCGATATCGACATTCTCGTCTTTGTCGACCCAATGGCCGACCATCCATTCAAGCGGTTTGAGTTGTTCGTAGTGCGAATCGCTTGGCTTCCTTCGCCTCGTCGGTCACGCGGTCGAGCAGCCATTTGCCGTCGCGTTTCACATACACGGCCGAGTAGGGAATATCCTCCGGCTTTCCCTTGGCGACCGTGATCGTGGAATTGCCGTGTTCCTCGGCCACGTTGGGCGAAATGAACCGACCGATTCCGTTTCGCGCCGTCAGCTTGACGTCCGGGCTCGTCTTTGAACATCGCCGTGAACTGCTTCGCGATGGCGTCGCGGCCGACGACTTCTTCGCCCGTGACCTGATTCAGATACACGGCGTCGGGCGACCACAAGTCGGCCAATGCCTTGGCGTCGTGCTTGTTGAACGCCTCGACGTAGGTCTTCACGGAGTTGCGAATCGCCGTTTCATCGGCCGAGGGCGTTGGGGCTCGGTTCGTCGGCTTGAAGTCGGCCATCAAGCGCTGCAAACAACAATCAAACCGAGCAATGATCGTTTCATGGTGGAAGCTCCTTGTTCTTGGTCCAGTCGTGAGAACGTTCTGTTGCCGAAAGCGAGGGTCGCGCCAATCATCGTGGGGTGGGTTGATTATTCGTCCAAAAAATAACTTCTCCGCACCCCCCTCGCCCCTTGCGGGAGAGGGCAGGGTGAGGGAGTTTACAAAATCGGGAAGTTATTTTTCGGTCGATCCTTATCGGGTGAACCGCCACGGTGCAGGGTCCACTCGCACGAGCAAAAATCAGAAAAAATCAACGCTATTCGCACAGACGAACACGATCGCCTCGCATGCCATCAACCGGACCGAGTTGCGGAATGGCGCCCCACCCTGAACGACGAGACTCACGCATCAGCAAATCTCGCCCACGCCAATTCAGAGGCCCTGATTGTTCCACTTCCCTTCAAGAAAAGCGAGAGCCCAGCCCGCAGAAATTGAAAATCTAACCAACGCATTGACGTAGCTCATACGCCAGATTCATTCGCTCCAGCCCGGAGACCGGCCGACCGCGGCAACAAGGTGGGCCGCAGGCAGCAAACTCGTGGGTTTTTTAGCGAAGAGTAGATTGTGTAATTGCTGGCGTAGGCGATCAAACTGAATGAAGCTTGCGTTATAAATGATGCGCTGACGTGCTCAACCGAGAAATCGAGATAATTCCCATGACCGGCCGGAGTGAGCAAATTCGATTGGATGAGGCTCGCACCAGCCAACGCGTGGAAAAAATGGGGGCCCTATCTCAGCGAGCGGCAATGGGGAACCGTCCGCGAAGATTACAGCGAAGCGGGCGACGCTTGGAACTACTTCACGCACGATCAGGCTCGCTCGCGGGCCTATCGCTGGGGCGAAGACGGGCTGGCCGGCATCTCCGACGACCATCAGCGGCTCTGTTTCGCCCTCGCATTTGGAACGGCAAGGATCCGATCCTCAAGGAGCGCCTGTTCGGGCTGACCAACAGCGAGAGCAACCACGGCGAGGACGTCAAGGAATACTATTTCTATCTCGACAGCACGCCGACGCACTCGTACATGAAGTACCTGTACAAGTATCCGCAGGCGGCGTTCCCGTACGCCGACCTGGTCGACACCAGCCGCGGCCGCGAGCCGCAAGAATCCGAGTACGAACTGCTCGAACCGGCGTGTTCGACGAGAACCGCTACTTCGACGTGTTCGTCGAATATGCCAAAAAGTCGCCGGAAGACATGCTGATTCAGATCACCGTCTGCAACCGCGGGCCCGGAGGGGCCGATTTGCATCTGCTGCCGACGCTCTGGTTCCGCAATCGGTGGTCGTGGCAAAGCGGCGACGGGCGAAGCCGCAAGCTCCCAGGATCGGGCCGGCGACTGCAGCGTCGTCGGGCGGTCGATCCGCGACTGGGCGAGCGCTATCTGTACTGCGAAAACGACGCCCCGCTGCTGTTCACCGAAAACGAAACCAACACGCAACGGATTTTGGCGCCGCCCAATCGCACGCCCTTACGTAAAAGACGGCATCAACAACTACGTCGTGAATGGGCCACGGACGCCGTGAACCCGGAGAAAAACGGGACCAAAGCCGCTGCCCATTATCGCGTCACCGTGGAGCCGGCGCAAGCCCGGGTCGTGCGGTTGTGGTTGTCGGATGTCAAGCCGCGCCCACTGCCGAGGCCGACGGAAGGTGTACATGATCACTTTGGCGCCCATTTCGACGAATCATGCAGAGCTCGCCAGACCGAGGCCGACGAATTCTACGCCACCGTGATTCCCGCCTCCTCGACGCCGACCAGGACAACGTCATGCGTCAAGCCCTGGCCGGCATGCTGTGGAGCAAGCAGTTCTATTACTACGACGTCGACAAATGGCTGGAAGAACGCGGCTCCGATCCATTCAAGGCGACCGCAAGACGGCCCCCCGCAACGACCAATGGCACCACATGTACAACGGCGACATCATCTCGATGCCGGACAAGTGGGAATATCCCTGGTATGCCGCCTGGGATCTCGCCTTCCACGTCCTCGCGCTTGACGCTCGTCGATCCGGATTTCGGCAAGCAGCAATTGAAGCTGATGCTGCGTGAGCGCTACATGCATCCCAACGGCCAGATTCCCGGCCTACGAGTGGAATTTTGGCGACGTCAATCCGCCGGTGCATGCCTGGTCCACGATCTTCACGTATCGTCTGGAAAGGCGCAAAAAGGCCACGGCGACAAGGAATGGCTCAAGAGCAACTTCCAGAAGCTGCTGCTGAATTTCACCTGGTGGGTCAACCGCAAGGATCGTCGGGACGGAATGTGTTCGAAGGGGGCTTCCTGGGCCTCGACAACATCGGCGTGTTCGATCGCAGTGCGCCGCTGCCGACCGGCGGCTACCTGGAACAGGCCGACGGCACCGCCTGGATGGCCCTGTTCTGCCAGAACATGCTGGAAATCGCCGCCGAGCTGGCCAAGACCGATCGCGGACTACGCCGACATGGCGGTCAAATTCTTCGAGCACTTCCTGTGGATCGCCTCGTCGATGGCGCACGTGGGCGGCGACACCGGAATGTGGGACGAGGAGGACGGCTTCTTCTACGACGTGCTGCGTTTGCCCAACGGCCAGTCCCAACGGCTCAAAGTCCGGTCGATGGTGGGCCTGCTGCCGCTGTGCGCGGCCACGATTTCGACGGTGTGCTGCTGAGAACTCCCCGAAAATGTCGAACGCCTGCAACGATTTATTCAGGCGCGGCCCGAAATTACCGGCCACGATTCACGATCCGACGAAGCCGGGTGTCGCGGCCGCCACTGCCTCGATTCTCGACGAAAACAAACTCCGCCGCGTGCTCGCCAAGATGCTCGACGAGAACGAATTCCTCAGCGAGTTCGGCATCCGCTCGCTGTCGCGGTTCCACGCCGAGCATCCGTACGTCGTTCCATGCCGGCGGCCAAGAGTACCGCGTCGCATTATCTGCCGGCCGAATCCGACACCGGCATGTTCGGCGGCAACTCCAACTGGCGCGGTCCGATCTGGATGCCGGTCAACGCCCTGATTATCCGCGCCCTGCTGCAATACTTCGGCTACTACGGCAACGATTTCAAGGTGGAGTGCCCCACCGGCTCCGGACGCATGATGACCTTGTACCAGGTGGCCGAGGAGATTTCCCGCCGGCTCGCAAACATATTCCTGAAGGACGCGGACGGGCCGGCGGCCAGTCTACGGCGGCTCCGAGAAATTCCAGACGATCCGCATTGGCGCGATCTCATGCTGTTCTACGAATACTTCCATGGCGACAACGGGGCCGGCCTCGGCGCCAGCCATCAGACCGGCTGGACCGGCATCATCGCCCGCGCCATGCACCTCTTCGCGACGACCACGCGCCGAACAATTACTCGAATTCGGCAAGGTGGCCGCGATAGCTGGCGTCAACACTCCGCGGGCCGTCCCGTTGGTCGGCGCCGCCACATAGCACGGCTCAGGACAATAACCTCGGTTTTTCCACAGGCCCTCGCTCGCGGAGCCGCTCTGAATTCGGCGAATTCAGCTACGGATTCGCTCCGTGCGCGGTAGCTGGATTCGCCAGAATTCAGCATTCGAGCAACGCATGGGTATCCGATGAAGAAAATTGGTCTGCGCTTTCCGGCGGCGGATTTCGGGCCAGCTTGTATCACCTCGGGCTGGTCCGCTTTTCTCGCGACGCCGGGGTCCTGTTGCCCAGGTGACCCACATCACATCGGTGTCCGGCGGCAGCATTTTCGCCGCCCATCTCGTGCTCAATTGGGGCCGCTATAACGGCTCGCCCAGCGAGTTCGATGCCGTGGCGACGGAATTGCTCGACTTCGTGCGCCTCGACGTTCGCAATCGAATCACCCGCCGCTTTCCCCTGACCATCGCCCTGCCGGCCGCGCCGGCTGCTGGGCAAATCGAATCGCAAGCTGACCCTCACGGGGCTGCTGGAATACCATTACGAAAAGTATCTCTACGGCGACACGAGCCTGTTCCAGTTGCCGGAAAGCCCGCAACTGCACATCCTGGCCACCAATTTGAGCGAAGGGTGCCTTTGCTCCTTCACCCGGAACGGGCTGCTGATGATGCGTCGTCAGCCGGGAGGACACGTTTCAGCATCGACCGCGTCCACATCGGGCTGGCCACCGTGCCGATGGCCGTCACCGCCTCGTCGGCATTCCCTAGCTTTTTCCCGCCCCTGGAGTTTACGAGTGCCGACGTCGGCGCCAGCGTCGGCGAATTTGGCCGGCAGGCCTATACCGACGGCGGAGTGTTCGACAATCTAGGCGTTCGCATGTTCCGCTTTCTCGACGAATTGTTGCCGGCGGATCATGGCGGCTTGGACGGTGTGCTGGTCAGCGACGTCGGCAAGCGCATTAAAGTTCTGCCCAATCGGCGGCGGGCGGAGCGATCCGCACCGCCATGGGCGCCAGCGACATCCTGATGGATCGCGTCTGGCAGTTGGAAAATGAAACGGTCAGTGACACCTCCGGTTTTCTCTTCGCCCGAATCACCGATTTCGTCGAGCCGCACGAAGATCCGACCGCCCTGCACGTGGAAATTCAACGTCAATTGGTAAATATCCGCACCGACTTCGATCGTTTTTCACCGCTCGAAATCAGCAGCCTGATCCAGCACGGATACTGTGTCGGTCGCAAAGTTTGCCGAACGATGCCCGAGTTGTTCGGCGCCGATTTGCCGGCGAATCCTCCGTGGGATTCAATTTCCTCGCGGATGGCGCCGTTCTCCCGCGCCGATCGTTAACATTAATATGGTGTGCTACGAAGATAATGGCTGAGATGAAAAGGATTTTTGTTTTAATCATGATTTAATTCCTATAAGTGTTCAGGCCCGAATCCATATGGAAGTAATGCTTCGATGGTGGTGATGATGATGTTATCTTTTTGTGTATTGGAAAAGAGAACTTCCATATCGTTGCGCGATCTTCGTGCAGCCTCCAATAACATTTGTCGGCATGAGCCACAGGGCGCAACCGGTTCAAGCGCCGGCCCTTTTTCGCCACGACCGATGATGGCAATTGCCTTTATGATACCGTGCCCTTGCACGTTTGCACTCACCAGTGCTGAACGCTCGGCGCAGATGGTGCTGCCATAAGCGGCATTTTCTACATTGGCGCCAGGCACGATGATATTATCTTGAGTTAATAATGCTGCGCCGACATTGAAGGTCGAATATGGGGAATAGGCGAAAGACATTGCCTTTTCTGCGGCATTAAGGAGAGTTTGTTGGGTTTGCGTCAGATCGTGATACGTAAGATTAGCCATGCGTAAAAATACTGCCTTCGTAATAATTAATTGCTTAGTGAGACCAGTTCTCGCCCTGGTCTTCGAATTTGGTGAGTTCCCGAATGAAGTTGAGATACACCGTTCCGGTAGGTCCGTTTCGCTGCTTACCAATGATGAGCTCAGATAATGCCGGGTTTTCTGTTTCCGGATTATATACCACATCACGGTAGAGAAACATAATCAAATCTGCATCCTGTTCAATCGCACCCGATTCCCGAAGGTCGGAAAGTAATGGCCGCTTATCCATACGAGCATCGACGGCTCGAGAGAGCTGCGATAAAGCGATAACGGGAATAGCCAATTCCTTGGCCAATGATTTTAGCGCGCGGGAAATATCCGAAACTTCCTGGTGGCGATTTTCATGGCGCCGTGCCGGATTGAGCAACTGGAGATAATCAATAATTAAGAGGTTCAGATTGTGTTCCGCTTTTAATTTCCGGGCTTTGGCTCGAAGATCCATAACCGAGATTGACGGTGTATCATCAATAAATAACTTCAGTTGCGCGAGGCGGCTTGCGGTATTAGTTACCTCGATCCATTCATCGGAAGTAATTGAAGCATTTCGCAAATTCTGATGCCCTACACCTGATTCGGTTGAAAGCAGTCGAAGGGTAAGCTGTTCGGCAGACATTTCGAGCGAGAAAAGACCTACGGTAAATCCGTCGAGTGCAGCGCGCGTGGCCACATTAAGTGCCAAGGCGGTTTTACCCATCGAAGGTCGGGCAGCCAATACAATAAGATCGCTATTTTGAAAACCTGAGGTCATCTCATCTAGTTTATGGTAACCGGCTGAGATACCAGTTACTCCCTTACGATTGCTCTTGATGTCATTAAGATGTTGGAATGTTTTCTTAAGCCAAATATTGAGCTGAACAAAATTGCTGGACGTTCGCTTGTTGGCGATGTTGAAGATGGTTTTTTCCGCCTCATCAAGCACGCCTTCGATGGCGGTATCATCTTGTTGCTGGTAGCAGCTGGTAATAATTTTTGTGGCCGAGGCAATAAGATCACGCAATACCGACTTTTCCTTGATAATGCGGGCATGCGCTTCAATCATGCCGATTGATGGTAGCTCTTCTTGTAGCGATAGAAGATACGAGAGGCCGCCGACCGCATCCAAGCTTCCCTTCTTATTCAAGGAATCCTGTAGGGTTACCAAATCACAGCGGTGAAACTTCTCTGAGATCTCAAATATAGTTTCATAAATGACCTTGTGGCCAGCCATATAGAAATCAGTTGGCTGCAAAAAGTCACTTACGGTCTGCAGAGTTTGGTTATCTAAAAGCAAAGAACCGAGAACCGATTTCTCGGCCTCGATACTAAATGGCAGCTGCTTACCCAGAATTTTTTCAGGGTCTATGGATTGCTGCTGATAGCGGGGTTTGTTTGTTGAGCGCGCGGGTTCCGGCATTGGAGTATCGACCATCTATTTGGAGTAGGGTTAATTGCTCATAAATGTGCGCTCGTATCCTTCGAAGGGTCAGGACGGGCGGTCTTTCTTAAGCTTGAAATCGCGCTCATCCTGAGTTAATCGAAGGATAGAGTGCGAAGACAAACAAGAAAATCAGAAAAATTTATTTAGATTATTCCGATACTATCTTTAAGTGAAACTGAGGCTGCAGCTTCGAAGTTAGCTTAACGGTAACCTCATACGTCCCAACTTCCTTGATAGATTTATCAAATAGGATTTGGTTTTTAGCAACCTTAACGCCATGCTCAGCCAAAGCATCGGCTATTTCTGAGGTGGAAATTGAACCGTAGAGCTTAATTTTATCATGGGTTTTGCGGCGCATAGTAATTTTGAGCGATTTAATATGCTCGGCAAGCATAGAAGTTTTGGAGGCAATAACTTCTTTTTTTACTTCAGCCGAACGGCCCATTTGCTTAAAACTTTCACCATTATCACGAACGGCGACTGCAAACTTTTTAGGAAAGAGAAAGTTGGCGGCATAACCATCGGATACATCTACAATGGTACCGCGCATGCCAACGGCTTCAACATCTTTAATAGGTAAACTTTCATGGAAACTCCAGCAGATTAATCATTGCGATCCGCTCATCCCGAGTATCCGGCACGCCATAGGCGAAGACGGATGTATCGAGGGACGGTGTCAGAATTTATATTTTGATGGGGGTAGTATAACCCATTGGCCAGCGACTGTCATGACATTGGTTTTATCGGTACAGTTCGTATTCCATCCAACCACCAGGCCCCGGTATGGGCAATATAGAATATCGGCCGCTGCCATTTGATCGATAGAAACCGAGCACTCAGGAACATAAGTTGTTGGTAATAGGTGGCATACCACGCATCGTTGGTCAAAGCTAAGATCGGAATATTTTTCGGGGCATGAGGGCAGGGATCGGTCGTAGCAGAGTAAAGTTCCCAGCAGATGACAGGAATAGCGAGAAAATGCTCATGGTTTGGCAGGGGGAGATGAAGTATAGAACAAGAGGCATCGCTTGTGCTAAATGTCTTATTGATGGATAAAAAGTTGTCTCGAAAGAATTTGAAATAATTCCAATGTGCAGGCAAATATTCTGTAAATGGTTTTAATTTGGTCTTATTATATTTCTGAGATATCCGATCCTGGGAAATATGATACACCGAATTATATAACTTCTCTTCTTCGCGATAGCCGCCAAGCAGTAGCACGCGATCACCAAGCTCCTGAAATAAAATGGTGCATGCATCTTCGTACTTGTTCAAGGGAAAACAACAGGTGGATTCGGGCATCAAAATCAACTTTTTTTCCGGATGTTTATTTGCCAATTGCTGTGCCTGGATCGCAATATCATTCATTATCTCGTATGGATTATAGTGGGGCCAAGGCAATGGCTGGAGATAGCCAATGGTATTGAGATCAATCGGTGGCTTAATTGGTTTTGAATGCCAAAAAAATCCGCAGAGGAAGGGAAGATAGAGCAACAAAGCAACCCAGCCAACCCGACTGTTTCGGCATCCAATGATAGAAGAAGAACCGATCAAGCAAAGCAACAGTCCCTCTTCACCTAACCAGGGCAAAAGCATCAAGGTTTGCGGAACTTGTGCCAGTGGTAAGAGCGGAAATGCGAGGAGCAATCCATCGGCTGTACCGAACGGCAATAAAAGACTCAGGCGATAAAGTACCGAGAAGAATAGGAGGGTTGAAATAGCAAATGAAAGAACTGGGGCATTGGTTAACCTGCGTAAAAAGCTCGCCAACCAAAACCAAAGTGTGCTTAATAATACGAAATTTGTTACCCAGAGCAGACTGGCAAGAAAGCCGGCAAGACTTAGATCGGTCATGCGCAGCAATACTTCCATTATTGCAATAAAATGCAGACCAAAAAAAATGATGCCCCAAACCAGGCCATGCCATGCAGACAGTGGAGTTATGCTAGCGGCAACAAAGAGTGGAATTAAAAACAAAAATACCAACCACCAACATAAATAGGTGAACATGAAGGCAGCCGCTCCTGCGGCTGCACTTATGCTTATAAGCAAATAGGTAAAAAATTTGGGCTTAATTGGTTGGCCTTATTATTTATGAGCGTGTGATTGATGCTGTGTTTTGGCTGCATGTGGTTGTGCAGCTTTTTGAGCTTTGGCAGTTTTGGCTTTGGTGCCAGTCTGCATACCTTGGGCTGGCATTGTCGGCATATTTGGGTGAATCCCGATAGGAGTGAATGCCTTAGAAAGTTGAGCCTGCAATTGATTGATCGGAGTATTCGGGTTCTGAATAATAGTGTTTACGTTTGCAACAATCATTTTCTGCTGAGCAGGTGAAGCCGCCAAAAATTTTTGCGCGGCAACTTGATGCTGACTTTGTGGGATTGTGTTTGCAACGTGAAGAACTGCATTCAGCGTTACCGGTCCAAGTTTGGCAAGAGAAGTCAGCGTACCTACTGTTTGGGCTTGTTGATTTGGCGGAAGCGAAGCAAGGTGTTGCAAGATAAGAGCTTGATTGCCAATTTCCTGACCTTGTATAGCCATCTGCGCTGCAGCCCGCAGATTTGGGGATATTTTCTGAAGCGCTTTCGGAATCATTTGCTTAGCCTGCGCATCTGGCGGGCAACCAGCTCCTCTAGAACAATCGGAACCCATTAATAACATTGGATTTAATACTATATTTGCGGTAAGTAACATTACTGATATCTGACGTGAGATCATATTTTCCTCTTTTTGCTGACCGCGTACAGTTTGTGAAAAGTAAGTATGGAAGCATGCGGCGGCCGATTATCGCACCTTCTTTTTTTGGAGAATATCACGGGCATCTGAGAGATGTCAACGAATCGCCTACTTGGCCAAACCAAGTGCTCGGGCCATGCGCATTAAAAATCCAGCTTTATTTTTTGCTCTGTCGTTAAGATCTTTTTTTAGACTAGAGACAAATTTATCCAACTGCTCTAGTTGTACTTCAGCAAAATAGAGCGCTGCTGCATATTCTTTGGCGTCATTGTTATCATGCTTATCACTCAAGATTGCCAATGCACGAATTCCTTTCATTCGATTAATATTAATTGCGGAATTTTTCTTGTGCTTTTCGATATTAAACTTTACTAATTCATAGACACAAGTATCAATCTTATGTTCCAGCTGGGCAGACGGGTTTGATTGCGAACTTTTTAGTTCAGATAATAGAGAATAAAACTTCTTAATAAGTACGTCGTCAGGATAACTTTGAATTACATCCACTGGAAGCTGCTCACGGACAAAGGCTATGCTATCACGAATAGTGGTAATAAATTTAGATAATGGATCACTACCATTCAAAAAGCCACGTCGAACAACATCAAAAAATTCGCGAGCGGATACGGGCTCATTCCTATTTAAATCTTTTTTCATCTGAGCTTTTTCAGCTGCGGTAGCTTGATAAAGAGGATAATTGGCATCCAGATTTTTTTCTGCGACTACTTCTAGCGCTGCCTGGAAAATAATATCATTCACTTCAAGGATAAATTTATTGATTGTTTCTTGTAAAAAAATCCGCTTGGCAACCTGATAGCGAAAGGTGGTCTCATCAATTTTGCCAGATCTCAGTAGCTCAATAGCATTGGCATAGGGAAGATTTTCCATCATTACTTGTTCAAGCGCGCACTTAACGATATATCGAATACGCACATCATATTTTGCTTTATCCTCTGGCCTTGCCTCCATAAAATTCGTGCGCGTTTCCTGCCATTGAGGATTATCGGGCAAATCCATATTTAGCAGTGTTTCGCGAGTTCTTTCTAATGCATGACCAGGTGTTATCTGGTAAATTTCGTCATGTGCTTCTTTTGCCAAAGCTAGCATTTCGGTATCGCTTAACTCAAGCCTATATGCCCAAGAGGCAGGTTTTAAAGGATGTTCACGTTGTTCTAAATTTAAGACTAATCCGGCGTGCAAAATGTTTAGCGAAAAACAAGTTAAAACAAGTAATGAAAATAACTTATTCATTCTAATCCTCGTATTAAAAAAATGATAAGAGGATTGTAGTAGTGTTTGTGCGCCCTGACAATATGACGTATCAATTTTATTTTGAACCGCGTTGTGGACCTGAGCAATAAGAATAATTGCTAAGCTTTAATCACTTTCATTTCATTACCATTCAACCACCAGGCACCGGTATGAGATACATACAACATTGGCCGCTGCCATTTAATAGCTTGAAATCGGGCGGCAAGGAATAAGAGCTTTTGCATGTAGGGGAGATACCAACTGTCGTTGACTAAAGCGAGGATTGGTATGAATCTGGAGACGCCACCGCCAGGATCTTTGGGGGCAACATATAATTCCCAACATATTTGGGGAATAACTTGTAGGGTTCCATTTGCAGGCCAACTAAAAGTACAAATGGGGTAGCGATTTGTGATTCCGCTTTCTCTAAATTCTTTATGGCCATTTAAAAAAATATTTTTAATCCATCCGAATTTATTAAATGGTGAAGGCACATATTCTACAAATGGAATTAATTTTGCTTTGGCATAACATTCCGTTATCAGAAGATTGGAACAAAAATATAAACAATTGGCCAATTCCCCCGCAATTTCCCGATGCCCCCCAAATAATAACGCATGATCCCGGCCGATTTCCTGCATCAATATTTCACTTGCATGCGGTGAACTATTAACGGGGAAACAGCACGTAGATTCTGGCATTACTATCAAACTCACTTCGGGATGCTTTTGGGTTAATGCGCGTACTCGCTCTGCAATGTTCTGGGCAACCTCAGTTGGGTTGCAATGTGGCCAGGGCTTCGCTGATATATAGCCAACCTGCGCAAGATCAATTGATGGATTAACCTGTTGTGGTTGTTCGAAAAAACCTACGATGAAAACGCTGTACCATATTAATGCCCAACCGGTGCTTGGCCAATCACCTAATCCTAATTCTTGATCAAGTAAAGCGGGATCGCGTGATTGTTTATTAAAAACAACAGAAGCGCCAGCCGAACCACCCACTAAAGCGAGAAGTAATAAGCCTGATCCGCCGCCGGCCAGTGTAATAATCAAACTTCTTTTTATTTCCCCTGGCAACAACCACAAGGTCTCTGGCACCTGCGCCAAAGGAACCAAGGGAGATACAACCAAAAAACCTTCCCATCCGCAAAATGGCAATAGGCAGGCATGATGAATAAAAACAAAAAATAACCACGTTGCGATGAAGAATGAAAAAGTAGGTGAGATTTTTGTTGAGCTTGTAAACAAATTTGCCAACCAAAACCAGGCTGCGCTGAGCAGAGAAAAATACCCTACCACGGCCAGATAGCCAAAGATGGGCAACCACCCTCCTATCATCCGAACCAACAGTGGGATCACGGTTGCAAAATGCAGACCAAAAAAGATGAGCCCCCATAAAAAACCTTGTACGGCGGTTAGGGTTGTTTTCTGAACCGCAACAAACAGCGGAATCAAAAATACAAAAACCAACCACCAGCAGTATTGGGGGAAAATGAAGGCGGTTACGCCGGTTACGGCACTCAGGGCAACGAGGAGGTAGCTGTATAATATGTTATTATTGGTGCGCATTATTCTTTTTTTTGATTAACAACGCAGAAAGATACAGCATGCTACGAAAAACAAGAATCCCAATCACACTCGCTTTGCTTGTTTGCATTTTTAACACCCACTTAGCCGCCAGTTCAAAACCAGCTTCCATTTCATTCTTAAAATATTGTGAACGGGGGGAAATGAGCTTGAACAATAACTGGCTCCTGATACCTAGTTACACGAAACCTCCGTTGGGCGATTTAGATGGAATTGAGGACATTGTTGGCGCTAGCAAAATCACCTCGCTTACCTGCCAAGAAAATGAAGTAACTTCAGTCCCTGATGGCATTGGGGCATTGGTTGCTCTCACAGATTTTGATTTACGAAGCAATCAGATTGCAACTGTGTCCGCACATTTAGGCAAGCTTACTGAGCTTGTTCATCTGAACCTTGGTCAAAATCAATTAAGGCAATTTCCGGAAATTGCCACCCTTCTAAAACTGAAAGCCTTATATCTACAGGACAATCAAATTCCTCGGGTTCCTTCTATCGCATTGCAACAACTTGAACTGATATATATCCAAAACAATCAAATCACTGATCTTCATCCAAGCATTGGGGAGTTACGGCGGCTCAGAGAACTCTACTGCTGGAATAATCCAATACCGTTTACAGAAAAAGAGTTGCATCGGCGATTAAAGTTGCGACCCGGGGTTATCCTTGTGTTTAAATCTACAATGCAAGAAATGGCCGAAGCCCAATTGTATGAATCTATTAGAATGGCTAAAGAAACGGAAGCTCAAAAGGCATTTAAGAGCATTATTACTGGTAAAGTTAGAGGCCCGAACCAACAAAAAATAGATGTAACCAAAATACGCGATATCAAAATGTTCGATGAATATGGTAATGAAATAGGAGGCAATAATAATTTATTACATGCGGTGATAGTGGCAATGAATAATAAAAGGAGAGAAATAAATAATGATGAAGATTTTACTGCGGTCGGCAAGAGAAAACGAATCGCAGTTGCCCATGAATCTTTGAGCAAAATTTTTGGGTATTTTGTCCAGTTTGGCGGACCCGCTACGGAAATTATGCTGAAGACTCGCAATACACAAGGGGATGATGTCATTACAGCTGCGCTAGCTACGCTGAACTCGCTAAATCGAGAAGCAATGAATGAGCCGATCCCGATCCTACAGTATCTATTTCAGAAACCACCAGCCGAAAGATTCACCATTATGACGCGTGAATTCGCATCTAGTGATCCGACTGAAGAAAAAGATAAGCATGAACTCATTGCACAACGCCAGCGATTGGAGTCACAACCGTCATCGGTTCCTCAACCAGGGCCTGCGCAATCAGCACGCACCACCCAAAAGCGAACCGTTTCACACCGGAGCGAAAACGCCAAAAAATCACGTATTACACGGAAAGAAAACGCCACAGAAGAAAATGATTCTGATGCAGTTGTTCAGCTTGCGCAGCCGACGAAAGAGGCAGAATCTTTAAGCGACCTTGATTAGCTATTTATGACTTTCGCTACTCCCTGTAACTTTTTGAGCAAAAAACCAAGGGCTTACGTGGACATATAGCAAATATGTCGGGGAAAAGTCGTCCTTTGGGTAAACCGTTTGAGATTATCAATTCAGCAAGTAACCTTTAGGTATTCAATGGAAGGACCTTGCATGAAGCAAATCACACTATTAAAACTATTATTGCCCATCACCCTATTCACCTGCGCGCCGGCGGCAGCTACCTCCAATTCTGGAAATGTAGGGCCAAGCCAATCTCAAGCCATCCCTTTTCACGATTTTGATGATGAGGATGAGAAAATTAATAGCAGTGCCGCACCATCAAGTGCTCTCATTCGAGAACGCGAAACTTCAAATGAGTTGGTTCCAGTTGGAAAACTAAGAAACATTAAGAAAGAAGCTTTGCAGCGAGCATTATTTCATAATGTTAGTGAAAGAGTTTTACCTTGGATTCACAAAGTAGTTGGCCAGCCGTCCTTTTCATTGCCAGCATGTGCTACATGGTCGGCCCTACACAAATTGGATTCGCCCGAAATCTCGGTAGAAGATTTGCGCGCGGCATTATTTATAGTTGCTATCAGACATGCAACAGCAGCCGAGGTGGAAGTATGGCTTGCTAACGGAATGGATCCAAATACTTCTATAATAAATCCGAGTCGATATTGTGACGGACCTTATCCCGTACTTATGCATGCAATTCTCAGAGGCATTAAGGAAGAAAAAAAAGCGACCGAAATTATAAAATTACTGCTTGATTATGGAGCTGATGTAAATATTAAGGGTAGGCTAATTCCTGGTGGAAATATGGCACCTGCCTATGAAAGTTGGTTTACACCACTCAGTTTAGCGGCAGCTCTACACGCAGCACCGATCATTAAGATATTGTTAGAACGCGGAGCAAATGTAAATGGTTTGCAAGGCCATTCCCCGGCCTCCCATTTTGATCAATCACTTGGCGGGAAAATAGGCAGCCCTATTGAGATTGCTTCACATTCACAGATTAACGCTGTTATAAATCCGCCCAATATTTGCTGGCGGTATTGGAATACGATCTATACCCTACTGCATGCTGGTGTAGCAGATAGATTAATGATGGAGTATCCCGCAAACTGCTTGTATTACTTTTATGCCTTACAAAGTTATGCGCGTGTGACGGAAAATAATCATATAGTTCATAATGATAATCCTTGGAATAGTCGCCTTCCCTGGCATGCATTATTGCCTCGGCCCGAGGAAAATCGTTCACGCCGCATACGGGAAGCTCTTCAGCCATTCATTGCAACAGACCTCCATAATATAGTCATTGGCTATGCGGGCTGCATGCAACCAGAGATCGAACAATATATTTATATTAAAACCATTATTCAGGCTTATGAACGCAATCTTCAAGTTATTCTTAACAAAGCCGCAGCAAAGATCCCGGCCTTTAATGGCCGCGAGACCGACTTCAAGTTTGCCGCGCCAATCATCGGGAAATTTTTGGGCGTAGAAAAGAAAGATTAAAGTCGTATATCGAAAACTACCAAAAGAAGTAACCAACATGCTAAAACAAAAACAAATTATTCTCATTTTCTCATTCATCCTATTTAGTTGCTTACCGGCCGCAGCTACTTCGGATACCGGTATTGCAGTACCAAGCCAATCCCAGGCGCTTAGTCAGCGCACCGAGGCAGAGAAAGAAGCAATCAGAGAGAAAATTCGTCGTGAGCTTGTTTACCACGCTCACAATGATGAACTGAGTCTTCTTTCCGGCTTTTACGGTCATTGGGGTATTGGCGGAGTAAGTGACGCGCATAAGACAAAAGAATTTGCAACACGCGAGTTTTCTTTTGGCGAAGCAATAAGAACAAAAAGTGCTGCCTGTGTGAAAACATGGCTTGATAACGGCATGAACCCAAACCAAATAGTATCAACACCGGAAGCTGAGTACTGTAATCCGTGCGCTGATCTTATGCCAATACCGCCGCTTCATCTCGCAATCCTAAGAAGCCACAAGCAGGAAAAAAAGGCTTTACCAATCATCAAACTCTTATTAGCTCGCGGTGCGGATCCTAATGTTGAAGCCTTTGTGTCAGCCCGTCGTGAATGTAAGCTATCCGGCGATTATATGCCTCTCGAAATGGCAACGGCATTGCACAAAACATCGATCATAAAAATATTGCTCGAAGCAGGCGCAAATATTCATGGTCACAATACAAAGCGATGGTTAGATCTCTTTGATTATGCTTCGGCGATTCCGTTTGATGCACGAACCGGCAATACACACCTGTTGCCCTTGGATTCCCTACGCCTTTGGCACACTATGCGTACGATTTTGCATGCAGGGGCCGTTTTTCACACTAGTCGCATAACCAATCTGAGAAAGTTTTTTGACTATAACCAGCTGCAAAATGCATTAGAGCATTATGCATATTTGGGTGGCACTCCCAACAAGCGGGCGCAATGGCGGGTTTTGTTGCGGGCACCAGCGCTTGAGATCAATCCAACCATAAATTTAACGGCAGCAAACATTCGCCCTGCTTTGCAACAACCCATCGGAATACCTGACCTTATCAATATCGTAATACAATACGTAGGATATATTCATCCTGATATGGCGGCAGCCATCGAGGCAAAAGCTCGTGGTGAAGTTCCGGTACTCCATTATGGCGAAGATGATGAGAAGGAGCTTGAGGTAATGGAAGAATATACATCATGATTCTTTCCAATGGGCAATATACCCTTGTGACTTCGTTTGTAACAAATCGCATGACAATGTAAGAATTCTACGATCCTTTTCTTGTAAATCGACATTCAAATGAACGGCGTCCTGCGGCGCAGCCGTAATCCAAACTTCAGCCTGATATGGCGAACATTCAGCATGCGCTGATATTTTTGTGTTTGTCGCTACCAAATCACAAATTCGATTCCAGTCTTTCGCACATTCATTAATTGCACAATGCATTATTTCTTCTGCGTGCTCATATTGTTTTTCTCGCTGTTTAATTAACTGAGCTATTTCTGCCGAACGGGCAAGGCGATAGCTCATCACGCTGCATAGGCCGATGAGCGCGGTCGTACAAACTAATACAAGCCATAGGGCGGAGCCACTTGATTCGGCGCCGTTCGCATCTCTCTCATTCTGAGTCTCGTCGAAGGACGGTAAATTTTGCTGATGTAAGATATTTTTTTTGCCTCTTATCAAGCAGTTTGACTTGAACGCGCTCATCCTGAGTTGATCGAAGGATAAAAGCGCGAAAATGAGTTTTGTTAAATTCCACAGGATGAGCGTTTTTTCTTTATACCGAGCCATTTTTCACCGCAATAATTCGTTGTATAGGTTCAGTTAGTTCAACCGAGCGCACGAAACTGTTCTTCATATTAAGTTGGCATGCAATCATTGGGCATGCAGCTAACTGCATTTTGTGAATAGTGCGAATCCATTTGTTTGCACTAAATTCCCCGCGGATTCGGTACAATTTTTCATCAATTATTTCCCAACCAATCTGCTCATTATCATGATGCATAATTAATCTATTTTTATCGACTAACCAACCCGAAGGTGCCGGATTGGCTGCGCGGATATCTCGCGCAAGTAGTTGCATGGCATACATGATTTGGGTGGCAGACCGTTGCTTGACTAGGTCAGCAAGCATGGTGGAGGATATCGATTGGGTGAAGGAGGAGATCAAATAAATAAGGGTCAGCAGGCCGGCTAAATACGCGGTGCATTCGATGAGTGTAAAGCCATTTTTTAAATTATCTGAACCGTCCGCGAATCGCCCTTTTCTCTTTAATGAACCTCTAAAAAAGAAACTCTTCTCGTTATTAATATCTACCATGAATGAAACACCATAACTTTGCGTTATCAGAAGTATATTATTAAACAAAATGCAATTGCCGCACTTTTTGTCTGCCAGGCTCCGATATCTCGTTTTTACCGTTTTTTCCTTGCAGCCTGTAACTATTCGCAGCCAGTTGTGCAGCCGGCCCATGGTTGCGACCATAGTGGTTTTGACCACTCATTGCCATAGCCCTATAATTAAGAATGACCGTAGCAATGCCTACGAAAATAAAGAGAGCGGTCATCAATTCGATGAGCAAGAACCCCCAGGGCTCGCCCTGGACCCGAGACATTTTTTTGAATGATATTATTTCTATACATGCGCTTTTGAGATAGCGTGTCCTACCATCCCTTAGAGGTAAAAATATGAAATTACGAAATTTATTCCTAATCACCCTAATCACCCTTCCATGGGCCTCAATTGCAAAAGAGGCCGAGCCTATGCAAGTCTCCGAACAAGAGATTGCCCAAATGTTTGGCGTCTCACCAGAAGAAGCTAAACAGATGGCTCAAATGATGAGCGAATTTGATGCAGCAATCAAGAAGGATCCCGAACTGCAGAAAATGTTCAACGAACTCGAACAACAATTAGAGCAAGATATTGAACAAGGATTGAAAGAAGGCAAATCAATCGAAGATATCCTAGGCTTTGGCGCCGGCCCTCAAGAACCTGCAGAAAAACCAGTAGCCGCTGCACCTGCACCAACGACCGCCACTCCCGAACAAAAAGTTGCTGAGCAGCCGAAAAAGATGTTACGCAATCGTGCCCAGGCGGAACAGATTGTTAAGGATTTACTCAATACCATCATCCAAATTCAAACTAAAGCTGCCGCTGATCGCAAAGTATCTGAAGCTTTAGTGTCTCTACAACCACAATTGGAACTGATCGTTTATTATCTGCACGTGTTGAGTAAGCCAGTGCACATTGAGCAGCTAGTAACTGATCCAGAATTTACCCAATTGCATGACACTCTTAAACAACTACACGAAAAATTATCAGCCGAAGAACCGCTTTTTGTAACTGCAGAAATGGGTGAAAAGCTTGAAAAGCGCGCCAAAGAGCGTTCGAAAATCGCATTGCAAACAATTAAGCGTGATATCGAATTTGCGCTACGAAATCAGCAACTCATCCAACAGTTTGAAAAGCTGGTAAAAAAATATGAACCGCAGGCTTTGAAATTGCGCACCGAAGTTGAAGCTGTAGAGGCACGCGCAAAAAAAGAAGCTGAACAACGCAAACAAGCACGCCCGGTCGAAGCTCGTATTAAACGCGAAGAAGAATATGCGCGACAAGTACGCCAAGGCGCTGGCGGACGATTTGAAGATTGGTATTACGGTGGTCGCCAAAATCAGCCAGAACGATATGGCGGCGGCGAAGGATATGGCCCTGAAGAAGGACACGCGGCCGAAGCTGGTAGTAAAAAAGCTGGTGCAAAAGAGGCTGCTGCTAAAGCAGCTGGCAAAGGCGAAGAGAAAGAAGAAAAAGAAAAAAAGAAAGAGGAAGAGAAAACCCGTTTCATACCAAGCGCAGAATCAAAGAAGGTTGCCAAGAAGATTGAAGAAATTGATGATATTTTTGGCCAAATAGATTTACTCCTCGATACAAAGTTTGCTGGCCGCCGATTACCACAAGAGCTACGTGCACCCACCGATGCCCATTTCAATACACTCAAAACCACTATTGCCGAAATTGCCATGGCCCTTGGCCGTGTGCTCAAACTAAAATTTGAAACCGATGCGCTACTCAGAAAGCTGGATGCCGGCGTACGTGGCACGTATGAACAGCAGCTCCGCACTGTCATCAGTCAGCGCCGCGCTAAAATACAAGAATTACATCAAGCTGCCTGCGCAGTGCCACAAGCACGGCAAGATCAATTTACTGGCAACTGCCCAGGAAATTGTCTTGAACATTTAAGGGAAAACATCGAAGCCTTATACGGTTTTGCACCATGCGCCGCTAAAGCCAAGGCCGCAAAGGCACAGGCTGCAGCCGCAGCCCAACCAGGAGCTCAGCCACGCGTTCGCCAGCCACGAGCCGAAGGCGAGGAAGGTGAAGAAGTTGAAGAGGAAGCGCCACAACAGATGCCAAGCGTTGATGAACTATTAGCTGATCCAAACTTGCCACCACAATTACGTGAACAGCTGGAAAACTTGTCAGATGAACAGCGCGCAGAAGTAGAAGAAGAATTAGGTGGTGCTGGCAATCTGCAGGAATGGATGAATTCACCAGCAGCAAAAGTTTTTCTTGCAGGCATTGGCGGGATTGCTCTCAAATTTATGTGGGATTGGTTCCAAGATTGGCGTGAAGGCAGGGCAGAAGCTCGCGCTGCTCAACAGCCAGCGCCTGCTCAAGGTCGACGACCGTCAGTTCAAGCGCAACCGAATCCGCCGCCATTCAATCCAGCATTCGCGCAACCTCAGCCGCAAGGCCAACAGGCAGTGCCTCCGCAAGGGCAAGCACGCTTTGGTGCCCAGGCAACAGAACAAGAATTAGCGAATGCATTGGCCAATCGACAACGACGCCAACCAGGTCAAATGGTTGTTGCTCCGGTGGGGCCTAATGTTCCACAGGCACCGCCTCTACAACCGCAACCCGTTGTTGCTCCTGTCGGACCTAATGTTCCGCAGGCGCCAGTTATACGGTGATTATTTTTTATTAAGATCGCTTCGAATTTCGCGCAGTTCATAAAGTATATGCGACGGGAAGCTCAATATTTTGTAGAGCACGGCCGCTGCGCTAATGACAGTCACTGTAAACAATGCCCATTTCGTTCCATCAAGCATAGTTTCGCGCCTATTTGCCTTTGGGCGAACTTTTGGCGCTATGCGCGTGGCGGTAGTGATAAGATCATCTTCTAAATCAAAATATGGTAAATCCGATTCAACCTTTTCTTCACGTACTGGCCCGGATGGCCAGGCAAATGCGTCTATTAATCTTCCTTCGTAAACATTTGATACGCCCGTAGGCTTTGCCTCATTTTGATCATGCGGCAACATTACTTTCTGGCCTTCTTCTGGCTTAGATTGCTCAACCAATTGGACAGTATTTGAAAGCACCATATCCGATTGGCGCCCCTCTGCCGTTGGCGGCTCGGGAGGTTTACTATTCGAAGAAGATTTGGGAAGTGGGGATTGGGTATAAAAGCAGGTGCACACACTTAATAATTCGTGAGCACATAACATCCCAATTATCAGAAGTTGTTTTTTATTAAAACACATGAACACCCTCATATGTCGTCTTTTGCTTCATTACTAGTTTTTAGATCTTTTATACATTATTTGATTGCGCGCTACTATCCTTTTGCCCTCAACTCCACCTATAAGGAACCCGAGCTTTGGGGAAATTGCTTCACAATCTTCTCGCATCGTGGATCCAATCCAAATTCATTTTCATTAACACTATATTGCCAGCAACGCGGGCACTTCAGCCCCGGTGCATGTTCGACAGAAACGTATAATCCGGGAACGGCAGTTTCATTCAAACCATCTTTGGACGATGCAAGAATCACCTTGGAAACAATGAGCCATTCTTTAATGAATTCTTCCGCAGTCTGCTTAGCCGCATGTAATGCCCGCTCAAAACCAAACCATGGCGCCATCGTGTCATCCTGCTTATCAATGAATAAAGTCACCTGCGCCTCAAGCGAATGTTTAATAACACCCTTCTCGCGCAAACCTTCAATTGCTTTCAATATTGCTGGCCGCATAGCTGCCAACAAATTCCATTGATCAGCTTCGATGCCCGGAGGCAATGGCACATCGGCAAAATCCTGGAGGTGGATCGATGCTGGTTTATTTTTTTGGTAATGATCAGAAATTAATTCTGCCGTGAACGAAAGTACCGGCGCCATTAAGCGTGTAATGGTATCTAAGTGATACCAGCAAACTGTTTGTGCTGATCGCCGCGCATGGCCATTTGCCTGGTCTACATACAATCGATCTTTGATGATATCGATATATACCGAACTTAACTGTGCGCAGAAACTACCAAGCTCATGGAAAATGGATGTAAGTTCATATTGATCATATGCTGCACGCACCCGTTCCGAAAATAAATGAAGCTCATGCAAGGCACGACGATCAAGTAATCTGAGATCAGCGATCGCTATCGCATCTTTTTCATGATCATAGTCGTAGAGGTTTGCCAATAAAAAGCGGCAGGTCTTTCGAATTTTACGATATACCTCTTTCACATTGGTCAGTAATGATTCTGATACTACTGCATCACCTTCCAGCGATATTGAAGAAGCCCACAGCCGTAAGCAGTCAGTGCCCATCTGTTTGACTAGTTCATCCAGGAGCTACCACATTGCCTAATGATTTAGACATTTTGCGGCCTTGCCCATCTACGGTAAAACCATGGGTGAGCACGCCGCGGAAGCATGCTTCGTTTTCAAGCACTAGGCTGGTAAGCAATGAGCTTTGGAACCAAGCGCGATGTTGATCCACCCCTTCGACATACAAATCTGCGGGATAAACTGGCTTAAATTCACTATTGGAAGCGGGATCCAAATCCTGCTCAAGTGAGTTGCGAATTAGTTCAAATGTTGGTTTACCATCTTTATCAAATTCTACTTTTCTGCCTTGGCAAAGAACGGCGAAATGGCTGATGCCAGACTCAAACCACACGTCCAAGATATCGGTCTCTTTTACAAATTCGGTCGAACCACATTCAGTACAGGTAGGCGGCTTTTTCTTTGATATCAAATCATCAGCGGTCACCTTTTCCCAATAGGCAATGCCTTCTTTTTCGATACCCGCTGCAATTTTATCGATAAGCTCGGGCTCAATGAATGCGCTATCGCCATTTTTGCAGAGCAAAGCCGGAATCGGCACACCCCATACTCGTTGGCGCGACAAACACCATTCAAGCCGACTGCCAATAGTTGCGCGAAGGAAATTACCTGAACGTGAGGGGAAAAAGCTTACGGAATTTATTGCTTGGAGAGCACGATCTCTGAGATGGTGCTTTTCTAAATTGCAAAACCATTGTTGCGTAGCGCGGAATATAAGCGGCTTGCGGCAGCGCCAACAATGCGGATATGGGTGATTAATTTCGGTTTTATATAAAAGCCGTCCGCGGCGCGCCAACTCTTCAAGCACCCAGGTTTGGCCTTCGGTGATTTTCATATCGACCAATGCCGGCGGTTGAATGCCAGCCGTGTATCGACCATCGGGGCTCAATGGCGAGAAGATTTCTAGGCCATATTTTATGCCCATCTCATAATCTTCAGGGCCACAGCCAGGTGCCGAGTGCACACAGGCAGTTCCGTCTTCAAGCGATACAAATGGATCTGCGAGAACGGGGACGGTAAAATTATCGATAAACGGATGTTCTGCGCGCAAGCCAACCAACTGATCCGCTTGGATGGTCGCCATCACTTCTTTGGGCACGTTCATCTGGGCACAAAATTTGTCGGCCAGGCTTTCGCCGATGATTGTATAGTTGTTATCGATTTTCAGAACTGCATATTTCGCCGTTGGATTTAAGAATACTGCGCGGTTGAGCGGCAATGTCCATGGTGTGGTGGTCCAGACTAGAAAGGATAATGGCTTGTGCTGTTGCGCTTCTTCTTCAGGCTGGCGCCGTTCAACTAAGGAGTGATCGTGCAGGCCATCCCATAATGTGCGGGCTAGATCTGGTAGCTTTTCAATCACCAGCTTAGGGTTGACCTGGAACAAAACATAGATCGATGGATCAATGCGCGGTTGATGCTCAATCTCGGCAGCTGCCAAAACCGTTTGATCAAACATACACCATGGCACCGTTTTGAGTTTGCGCTCGATATATCCTTTTTCAACAAACTGCCCAAATGCTCGAACGATAGAAGCTTCGTAACCTGGATCCATCGTTTTATATGGGTGAGCGAAATTCATGAGCACACCAAGTTTTCTAAACTCGGCCGTTTGCACCTCGATCCATCCTTCGGCAAAATCACGGCATTTTTTTATCAGCTCAGTTCTGGTGACAGGCCCAGTTTTTTGTTTGCCAAGCTCTTGCGTTACCTTCTGCTCGATTGGCAGTCCGTGGCAGTCAAAACCAGGGATTACCGGCACATGATTTCCGCTCATCCGTTGAGATTTGCTGACGATATCTTTGATTGATTTATTGTAGGCATGGCCGAGGTGAATATGGCCGTTGGCATAGGGAGGACCGTCGTGGAGAATGAATGAACGTCCGGTTCCCCGATTTTTATCAAATGACTTTTGCTCTAAATTATCATGAGCCCAGCGCAACAATAGCCCTTCTTCCTCATCCTTAAACTTAGGATGAATTGGAAAGTCGGTCTGGTTGAGGTTCAATGTATGTCTAAAGCTAACTTTTTCTTTCTTTTCCTGCTCGGCCATATCTAATACCTTTTTAACAATAGTGTGTGAGGCACTAAGATATCGGCTTTTGGCTCAGCCGGCTAGTTTAGCTTGAAAAAAAAGATGAAATAAATCATCTGATCTTTAATGAAGTTTAATTTTCTTATTAGGATGTGGCGGTGTATTTGTGAATGATAATTTATGTTTCGGTTTTTGAGTTATGCCTTCATGAAGCTCATCCAGTAGGTGTTTATTTTCTGGCTCAAATAACCAACGTTGTTCCATTTCGGTTTCTGCTGCATCAATACTTTCTTTCTTTTCCTGCTCGGCCATAATCTAATACCTTTTTAACAATAGTGTATGAGGCACTAAGATATCGGCTTTTGGCTCAGCCGGCTAGTTTAGCTTTAAATTAATCGATATGGGCGAATCGATGGTCCGGCGGATAGATCTCATTACTGTCTTCTGCGGAGAACCGGCAGAATAGAATATTTTGGAAATGAACCTTTTCCTTGGCATCATTTGAATCATCGCTATCTACTTCTTCGGTCCCGTTTTTCTTTTTCGCAAAATAAAAGTGAAAGTGCTTTTTTGGCGATATTCGAATTAAGTCGATTTTTCTTAGATAAGGCAGCAACTGTAATCCATATAAAGAATCAATCCTATACGGCGATAAATCCAAGGTCCGGAAGCCATCAATTCGCTGCGGTTCTTTAGGCAATCGATCCCACTTGTATAATTCCGCCACAGAAAATGAGCACGCTGGTTGCTCGAATGACTCCTTATTAAAATCTAATCCTTTTCCGGTCATCAAAAAATACAATTTAGCCAGTTGGGCGCGATATGATTCAGGGATCCGCGCTACATCCAATTGAACAGTGGGTACCACAGGCGCAACTGCTATCTTATTTTGTTGGCGAAAAAAGGGAAAACACGATGGCTTTGGTGGGACCAATGCAGAAGATGTGCATGGTTCTTGTCTGCATAGGTCAATCATCTTTGCCATTAGCATACTCAATGGTAACCCTTTTAGCTCGACAGCTTCTGCATGCTGTAGATACTCATACATGTTGGCAGCATTCATTTCGGTTGCTATGGTTGCCAAAGAATTATTAATCGTCGTTGCATGAAATGTGCCGACATCTTTTTCGACTGATTGTGGGATAGTACTGCCAAGAGCAATGAAATATTTGAGCACTGCTGATGGAATGCTAGAAAATTTCTCAGGCTTACTGTTGCTGAGTGAGCGTAGTACCTCTTTTTCGATGAGCACCTCATTACCACTCGATGATTGTACATGGTAAGGCTTTTTTGCCCCACTCGGTTTAGTACGTTTTAAGCTCGAACGACACGATATAGAAGATCTCAGTCCATTTGTTGGATCTTGAACCCTTCTACCTTCGGCAGGTTCAGGGCGATCGGCATCATTTTCATAATGAATGGCATTCAGCTCTATTTGCTTGCTGCCATTTTTAGAATCGGGTATTCCAGATATTTTTGTTGAATTAAACGTAGTGGATGGTGATGATTTTTCCGCAGTGGCTATTTCGGGGGATGAAGATCGGGAATCCGATAATGAACTTAAACTCGTATTCCCCAACGGCATGCGCGTCGGCGATACAATGGCAACTGAACTGAATGTTTTATTGGATTCGCCCTCATTACTGATATCAGGCTTCTTTTCGGAAACAATAACAGGATATCTTTTGAGTAACGGACGAAACAGCGCCCTGTTTCCCAATCCTGTAGATGGACTTTCAACACTTTGGGAGGAAGCGATTGATGTAAATGATAATAAAAATAATAAAGAGCATATTCCCTTTAATTCCATGATACCTCCATCTAATAGAATTCTTTTCACTACCACCCTTCTTTTATTAGTTTAGCGAAATAGATTAAGCGAAACATAGAATTAATGCTTTAGTAAGCGAAAACAACCCAGGGCCCCATTTAAATTCAGCAACGTCCGTCCCTACCTTATGTTCAATAGAGTAGAAAAAGAATGCACATAATTTTTAACTGCGCAACTCAGATTGGATATTATTTCGATCCTTGACGCTCTTTATGTTCCTGCACTTCGTTATCCTGTTCCTGAATTTTGGCGCGTATTATCTGCTCAACATCCGGATGCATCCAAAAGCGTGTTGCATAGCCCAAAACTATATCGGTTAGATCATTAATTAAATGCGGCTCTAGTGATTGGCGAATAGTAACAGTTAAAGGATCCTGCGGCCGCGGCATAAGCCATTGTACATCCTCTTGTGTCTGCGGAAGTAATCGATCCCAGTGTAATGGTACATCACCCCAATCTTTAATCGAATATAGTTTTAATGCATTGGTAAGAATATCCGTGATTAACTCACTATCTTCAGTTGCACCGGCAAGCAGTAATTTTCGTACTATAAGCCAGTTGCGATATACCATTTCCGGCTCCGGATTGATGTAGGGCATAAATTCTCCTCCGCCGCGCATATCCGTTGTAATAAGTGGCGTATTGCTTAATACTTCCAAAAGCTGGCCCGATTCGGACCCATCAGCCCGCCGTTCAACCACACGTCTATCTATTAGACCATTCGGATCACCGCCAGCAATAATCAAATCCTTTATTATCGAGTTGCAGCTAATATAAGCCGCAAGACTCAGCGGTGTAAAATCGTTTTGATAATTATTAAAACCAAATTTGATTTCAGCTTCTGCATTTGGATTAGCTCCATGCGCAAGCAATGCTCTTATGATGGGTATTGCGGATCGTTTTTCATGTTCATCTCGACCATTTCCAAATTTTTCCTTGCATCTGATGATGGCAAAGAAAAGAGGTGTGATTTCTTTTGCCGCAATCTCCTCAATTTGCGACGTACCTTCGACAACAGTTACAAATCGTTGAGAACCCTGGTTTGCAATAATATTTGGATTCGTACCATTTCTTAACCACGGCAACACTGCCTTAAGATCACTGTATTGCACTGTGTAAAGAAAGAGCGCATTGCGCATAAATTCTTTATTCGCTTGAAGCGCAGTCCGGTTTGGCTGGCCAATCGCTTGTGATTCCGAAACTCGGTCATTTCCATTATTAGCTAATTGCTGTGTAGATTCAGCTAAGAGGGGAAATAGAATTAATAGTAATGATAAACATCTGAAATTCATAAAAGTTCCTCCATCAAGTTCGCTTTGCGAATGCAGTCCGACAAAGCTCATTGCTCATTATAAAAACTAGCTACAAGCTAGAGCGTCGGCGGATCATTTTTCTCTAAATTGATTGCAGCTATAAATTTCTGCGCCGGCAGACTTCAAACATCTTATGCATGAGCCAGGCGCACATAGATCTACGGGATGTGTTTAGAATATTTCGCTCGTTTCTATCCATAACCGGTTGGTCAGCCCGCATAATTCCCTGCATATGTTCGCCCAATAATCCTTGATTCTCATCTTGATCAGGATTGGCTAAGGCCAGAAAGGCCTGTATTTGCCTTTGATTTTCATCAGGCTGATATTCTAAGGCCATAATGTAACGAATATATTCAGCGGGCATGCGAGGTAGCACATAATCTGCCACAAGTGGTGATAAAACGGGTGGCAAATGCCCGTTAACTGCATTGCTAATGCGAGCATTATCTTCGATATATTTTTTCAAATTAGCTAATAACACTTGATTTTTATCAACAAGCGAAAGCATTCCCATGCCGAGCTGGGACGTGAGTGATTGAGGATGTGAATTCATAGATAGTATCAGACCAAGTTTTTCACCATTTTTGCCGTAGCGCACCAAGATCTCAAATAATGATGGCCGTGACTCTTCTGCAAATTTATCGAACCAGATGCTTTTATCAGGTGCTTGGGAAAATTCATCGGCAATTGCCAAGGCCATTTCTGTTGAACCATAATGCATAATAGCCCGAGTAATAGTATTCATTTCCGACAAACTATAGGTATCAGAAAAATGAATATTTCTTCCCGTTGTTTTTACCCATTCAACTCTGGCCGGATCTAATTTCGCTTTAAGAGCCTTACTTAATTTTCTAGCAATAACCGGATAATTTTCATACTGCGGTCGGCCAGGAATACCAAGATTTTTAAATAGTACTCGAGCTGCTGGCAGATGAGCAATGCTACTATAGGCACTCAGTGCACTCAGGCTATTTATAAGGTTGCATACATCATGCGAGAAATTTTCCTGAACAAGTAATAGATCGACGACCTCTTCATGGCCACCAATTGCAGCAAGCGATAATTCAGTGAAACCAATTATTAGTTGTGAAACCGCTTGGGTGTCAAAATAATTTTCCATTCGAGCAACATTATCAACCAATTTTGACAACATCATCTTGGGTTCAATAAAAATTAGGCAGCCCCAAAGATCTTTTGTCACCAATCTGCCAAGAATATTTGTATTTACTTCTGCATTTGGGTCAACCATCCAGGATCTAAGCATTAAGGGTTTTCCGGTGTATTGATCATTGGCCAAGAGCATTGCTACCATCTGCTTATCGCGACGCGCCGATGCACGCATCAACGGCGTAAATCCTTCAGCAATATTTAAGGCACTCAAAAAATGAGAAAATGCATGTCTTCTTTCTGTCTCACTATTTTCCTCTTTTGTAGATATATGCTGGATAAAATTCAAGAAAGGCAATCGCATATCAAATATTGGGCCAGGGGCCTTTGTTAAATGTTCACGAACGAACTCTACATCACCATGGTCTATCGCTTCAAATGTCGCGATCTCTGACTTCAATGTAGACATACGAATATGATTACAAGGTTTTCCTAAAAAATCATATAAAGCATTATATGCCTCGATATCGAGTAATTTCAGGGCCTTTTCAATAATAGCTTCAGCTCGTGCATAATAAGCAGAACCCGTTTTTGGGCGGTCAATTTCATTGAGCTTGTTTTCATGATTTTGATTGTTTTCTGCACTGCTCAGTAGATTGCCTACGGCATACGATCGAGATGCCGGGATACTGCTGTCGCTTTCTTGAATGCGAGAAGCATCTTCATTATTCTTGCGATCGCTCTCTTTGGTGTCTATTTCCATATCTGACCCAGAATCTGGCTTCTTACCAGAATCCTGAGCTGGTTGTTGGGTAGCAAAAGCTAACCAAGGGATGAGCAATATAATGAGAGATAGTTGTTTAATAATCATATTTACCTCCAAATATCTCATTGATTACAAATTTCTGCGGCGGCAGGCTTCGAACATCTTATGCATGAGCCAACTGCACATAGATCTACGAGATGAATTAGTTCTGGTCGTATCAACGATGGGATGATCGCCCACCATAATGCCCTGCATATCTTCACCTAATAAGTTTTGGTTGTCGTCAGCGCGATTTCCTAAAGCCATAATGTAACGAACATATTCAGCAGGCATTTCATATAAGGAATAGTCCGCCACAATTGAAGTTAATACTGGTGGCAGATATGAAGTAAGTTCTCTATCAATAAAACCGCGGTTTGCTCCATATGGAATCTGCGTACGCTCTACATAGCTCTTCAGACTCGTTAGCAATTTTGGATTTCTTAGATCTGTTTCAAGATGAGAAAGCATCCCCATCCCAAGTTCGTGTACGAATGATTCAGGATACGGTTTCATGGATAATAGCAAACCAAGCTTTTCGCCATTTATTCCTTCGGCAACCAACCACTCATTTAAGGTATCAGCGGCATGCACACGTCGGCCATCATCGGGAACCCAAGATCCCTGAGATTTAATGTAAGCCAATTCACTTGCAATCGACTCCATCATTTCAATAGAACCATGAAGCATTATTGAGTTTGCGAGGGCTTTTGTTTTCTTAAAATTGTAAGTATCAATTTCCGGTTTTTTATCCAAACGTCTCAAGATATCATCGCATGGTTTGGCCTTAATGATCGCTTTGATTAATTTTCGAGCTATAAAAGGATAATCTTTAGTTGTGTGCGAAATTATTCCCAATTCCTTAAATAACCGCTTACCTTCTTTTGTATCAGCTACATTACTGAAGCAGCTCAATACCTGAAGCGCATTCACCATGGCCTGCCTTCTAACATCATAATAACTAGCAACGGCGTAATCAGGCGCATTTACATTCAGCAACTCCTCAAGCAATAAATCAAATACATCGCTATGGCCACCAAGACTCGCCAATGCCAACGCATTCAATTCCAGCGAAAAAGGATAATAATAATCATAGAAGATAGTGCTCAAATCGCTGATCGTGGTCATAGGATCAGCCTTATTAGCTCTTCCGGCGCCCACGCGCCAACAGTCTTTTGCAAATTGCATCGCAATATTTCGATAATTAATTTTGGCGGTCTGATCAACCATCCAAGGGCTAAGCATTGTGCTATCAGTAATAGACTCAGGCTGTGCCTTCAAAAGCATTGCTACCATATCTTTATCGCCGCGCATCGAAGCTCTCATTAGCGCAGTAAATCCATTCTTTTCACGCAATTGTTGGCAAAATGTCTCGATATTCGGTTTAACTAAGCGTGGCAGCTGGCTATCTTTCCCTGCATTTGCTATATCATGGGAAAGATTCAAAAAGATTTGCCGTTTATCTCGTGATGTTATATCACCATTCTTCCATTCGCTATTGGACCCAAATAGTTGCCTGCTGAAATGCGTATTGTGTACTTTACAGATTAATTTTCTGACCGCCGCAATATCACCCTGATCTATAGCCTCAAACAATGCGGTTACAATATGTTTCTTGGCAAATAAATCTTGCAAACGCGATTCCGATGGATTTTGTGCAATAAAATAAAGTTTTCTCTGTAGCTTGGCTTGGGCGTCAAAAATGGAATATAGCGTAGGAGGTGCATTTGAACTACTTTTATCTTCTTCAGCATCTTTTGCCCTAGTCTCCGGTTGGAGTTCATCTTTTACACCTTTTAAACCCATTAGTTCTTTGGCATTGGCTATCATCGCTTCAGCTCGCTGCATATAATAAGCAGCACCATTATTTGGGCGAATTAGATGTTCGATTTCGGTCAATTGGGTTTGATTGATTTGTGCATTGGCAGGTGATTCGCCAATTGCATATGATCGAGATGCGGGAACGCTACTGTCGCCTTCTTGAATGCGAAAAGCATCTTCATTATTCTTGCGATCGCCCTCTTTGGCGTCCAATTCCATATCAGACCCCGAATTTGGCTTCTGACCAAAATCTTGAGCTGGATGTTGAGTAGCAAAGGCTAGTCCAGGGATGAGTAATAGGGTAAAGAATAGATGTTTAGTAGTCATGTTTACCTCCAAATATCTCATCGTTTACAAATTTCTGCGGCGGCAAGCTTCGAACATCTTTTGCATGAGCCAACTGCATATCGATCGACGGGGTGGACTAGCTCTAGTCGTATTAACTATTGGACGCTCGCCAAGCATAATGCCCTGCATGTTTTCACCTAATTGGTTATTATCATGCTGATTTTCTAGGGCCATAATGTAGCGAATGTATTCATTAGGCAGACGCGGGCTAACGTAATCCGCCACTATAGGCGATAAATCTGACGGCAAATGATTATTCACTGCATTATTAATGTAAGCATTACCTTCGATATATCGTTTCAAATTAGCTAGCAATGTTGGATTTTTCTCAACGTGCGAAAGCATTCCCATTCCGAGTTGGTAAGTGAGCGATTGAGGATGATTATCCATCGATAGAATCAGCCCTAGCTTTTCAGCATTTTTACTGCATTGCACTAAATATTCAAATCCATCATTTCTTTCATTAATCCATTCTGCTTCGTCTGCAATAGTGGACAATTCATCTGCAATAGCGAGCGACAATTCAATTGAGCCAAAAGGCATAATAGACTGGGCAATAGTAACGACTTCTTTCCAACTATAGGTAGTGGAAATGTCGTCGCCCATTCTATTAATCCACGCGATCCGAGAGGGAGGAAAATTTGTCTTAAGTGCTCTAACAAGTTTTCTGGCAATGGTTGGATAATTTTCATAGAGCGGCCGATTGGATATACCTAGATTTTTGAACAGCGCCCGAGCCATTGGCAACTGAGCAACATTGCTGTATACACTGACGGACAAAAGCGTATTTAAAATATTACAACGATCAATGGCTGAACTCTCACACACAAGCAATAAATCTACGATCTCTGTATTGCCGCTGATGGCAGCAAAAAATAGTTCGCTCAGACTCATTAGAAGAACGTTGAGAGGAGGTCTTAACGTTATATCTCCTTGACTGGAATTCTCAATCAGCATTGCTAACTTCGTCTTCGGTTTAGAAATTAACGACTTCTGACAAAAGCCTTGGGTCAAAGGCTTATAAAGAACATTTAAATCTACTTCTGCGCTTGGATCAAACATCCATTTATAAGGTATAATATTTGTTCTCTTGCATTGGTCTTTATCCAATAGCATTAAAACCATCTGCTTATCGCCACGTGCCGCGGCACGCTTTATTGGCGTAAAACCACCATTGCGATTTAAAAAACCGCAAAGCGTGTCGATAATTTCTCCAGCCGCTGTTTTATCCTTTGCTTCCGATATGTGATAAATAAAATTCAAAAAAAGTGATCGTTTATCGAAAATTATAACCCCATTTTGCAAGTGAGTGCGCACATATTCTATGTCGCCTTTATCTATGGCTTCAAATATCGCAATCTCTGGTTTCACCTCAGAGATACGTTCAAGAGCGCGCGCTATTTTAAGAGCTAACGAATTATCATCAGCAACAATATTTTTTAAGATTCTTTCGGTATCAGCAGTGATAGCCGCAGCTCGTTGCTCATAGTAAGCTGCGTTGTTTTGTGAATGGCTTACCTCATTAATGACCTGAGAGCCAACGGCATCTGATCGAGGTGCAGGGACGCTGCTGTCACTCTCTAATGGAAGAGTTTTTTCAGCATCTTGGGACTCGTTTTCCTTGTGTTCAATTTCTATCTCTGAATCAGAGTCTGATCCTAGGTCAAAGTCCTGAGCTGTTTGTTGGGTAGCAAAGGTTAATCCAGGGATAAGTAATAGGGTAAGTATTAATTGCTTGTTATTCATGTTGGGTCTCCACTTATTGTAATATTATAAATATCTGCGGCGACAGGTTTCGAACATCTTTTGCACAATCCAACTGCACATAGATCTACGTGCGCGGTTAGCTCTAGTCGTATCAACGACTGAACGCTCGCCGATCATAATTCCCTGCATGTCTTCGCCCAATAATAAAGCTTGATTATTATCGGGATCTTGCTGTGCATTACCTAAAGCCATAATGTAGCGCACATATTCAGCAGGCATTCTGGGGTAAATGTAATCTGCCACTATAGGCGATAAATCTGGTAACAAATGATTATTCACTGCACGATTAATGTAATAATTAGTTTCAATATATCTTTTCAAATTGGCTAGTAATGTTGGATTTTTCTCAACATGCGAAAGCATTCCCATTCCGAGCTGGAATGTGAGCGATTCGGGATGAGCATCCATCGATAGAATGAGTCCAAGCTTTTCACCGCTTTTGCTGGTGTTGACTAAGATCCCACATGTATTACCCCATTCAGCTTTACCGGGTTTAAGTGATAATTCATCGGCGATAGCTAAAGCCACTGCTAGCGAAGCCCGACACATAATTTCCTTGCAAATATCACCAATCTGGTCTCTGGCATAGCTGTCAACATATTGATCACGCACTCGATATTTTTCTATATATTCACCCCGTGCCGGATTAAATTTGATTCCCAGCGCTTTTACCAATTTTCGCGCAATAGATGGATACTTTTCAATCTGCGGACGGTCAGGAATGCCAAGATTTTTAAATAACGGTTGAGCCGCCGGCAAATGAGCCACGTTACTGAAGATGCTCAGTGTTTTGAGGACTGTAATAATCCTTGCCATCGATGGTTGTGCAGCTTCATGAACAAGGAATAAATCAACAACCTCTTCATGGCCACCAATTACAGCAAATGTTAAGTCATCAAAATATATAAATAATTCAATAAATGGTTGTCTGAAATCAAGATCTTCAAGTAGTTCTCTGAGTTTCATTCTCGTGCCCGGATAAATTTCACCGCTTCTATTTTTTTGCAAAGACCGACAAATATCCTTCATATTGACCTCGACGATGGGGTCAACCATCCATGGGCCAAAAGTTATGGTTTTTGATTGCTTCTTTCCACCGGGAATGTATTGATCATCAGTCAAAAGCATGGTCACCATTTTTGTATCGCCACGAGCCGATGCTCGCATTAATGGCGTAATCCCTTCATTGGCGAACACTAAATGGGACAGCGAGATAATTATCCTCTTTGCTGCCATTGCATCATCCAACTTTGCTATGCGATGATTAAAGTTGAGAAGAACCGAACGCACATCAAAGAAACTATCTGCAATATGAGCACGAACAAACTCTATATCTCCGTGATCTACGGCTTCAAATAATGTCATTGCAGACTTCACAATAGCAATATGCTCCAATGCTGTGCTTACCTCAATATAAAGCCCTTTATGAGCCCATTGCTTCAGAAATTTTTTGGTCTCCGCCAGCAAAGCATCGACTCGTTGCTCATAATATTCTGGGCTATAGGTTGGTCGGTCTGATGCGGATTTAGCATCTGATGAATTAGTCTCGCTATTTTGCGTATTGCTCGGCATTTCACCAATGGCATAGGATCGCGACGCTAGGACGCTGCTGCTGCTTTCTAAAGATTGAAAAGATTTCTTTTCATCTTCTTGATACTCGTTTTCCTTGTAGTCCAAATCTGCATCTGAGATAGAATTTGGCACCTGACCAAAATCCTGAGCTGGTTGTTGGGTAGCAGAAGCTAGTCCAGGGATAAGTAGTAGGGTAAGTATTAATTGTTTGTTATTCATGTTGGGTCTCCACTTATTGTAATATTATAAATATCTGCGGCGACAGGTTTCGAACATCTTTTGCACAAGCCAACTGCACATAGATCTACGTGCGCGGTTAGCTCTAGTCGTATCAACGACTGAACGTTCGCCGATCATAATTCCCTGTATATCTTCGCCTAATAGGGTTTGGTAATCATCCGCGCGATTACCTAAAGCCATAATGTAACGAACATGTTCAGCGGGCATTCTGGGATAAATGTAATCTGCCACTATAGGCGATAAATCTGGTAACAAATGATTATTCACTACCTTATTAATATAAACATTAGCTTCGATATATTTTTTTAAATTAGCTAACAATGTTGGATTCTTCTCAACATGTGAAAGCATTCCCATTCCGAACTGGAATGTGAGCGATTCAGGATGTGAATCCATCGATAAAATCAGTCCGAGCTTTTCACCGCTTTTACTACTACGGACCATGCCCCCACATGTTTCACTACCCCATTCAGCTTTACCGGGTTTAAGTGATAATTCATCGGCGATAGCCAAAGCCACTGCCGGTGAACCCTGATGCATAATAGCCTGGCAAATATATCTAATCTCTGTTTTGTTATAGCTATCAGCATATTCATGAATTATTTCATTTTCTTTTAAGTACTCATCACGAGCTGAATTAAATTTGCTTCCCAGAGCTTTCACCAACTTTCGCGCAATAGAAGGATACTTTTCAACGTGCTGACGATCAGGAATGCCAAGATTTTTGAATAATGGTTGTGCTGCCGATAAATGAGCCACATTACTGAAGGTGCTCAATGCTTTGAGGACATTCATAATTCTCATCAGCCGAGGCGATGCAGCTTCATGAATAAGCAATAAATCAACAATCTCCTCATGACCGCCGATTGCAGCTAGCGTTAACTCATCAAACTGCATAAATAATTCGGCAAATGGTTGTCTTAAATCAAGATCATTAAGTAACTCTATGAGCTTCATTCTGGTGCCCTGATATAGTTCACCACAGATATCTTTTTGCAAGCGCCTGCAAATATCTTTCATATCGATCTCGACCATGGGGTCAACCATCCATGAACTAATGGTTATGGGTTGAGATTGAATCCTTCCACCGAGGATGTATTCATCATTAGCCAAAAGCATGGCCACCATTTTTGTATCGCCGCGAGCAGCAGCTCGCATTAATGGCGTAATCCCTTCATTGGCGAGCACCAACCGGGACAGTGTGATAATTATTCTTTTTGCAGCCATTGCATTTGCATCATCAATCTTTGCTATGTGATGATTAAAGTTGAGAAGAACCGACCGTGCATCAAAGAAGCTATTTGCTATATGAGTGCGAACATACTCAATGTCTCCGTGATCTATTGCTTCAAACAAAGCGATCGAATTCTTCACAATAGAAATATGCTCAAGTGCTGTGCTTACCTCAATATAAAGTCCCTTATTGGCCCACTGCTTCAGAAATTTTTTGGTCTCCGCCAGCAAAGCATCGACTCGTTGCTCATAATATTCTGGACTATATGTCGGTCGATCTGATCCGGATTTGGCATCCGGTGAATTTGTCTCATTATTTTGTGTGTTGCTGGGCATTTCACCAATGGCATAGGATCGCGATGCTGGGACGCTGCTGTTGCTTTCTATCGGAAGAACTTTTTCATCTTCTTTATACTCGTTTTCCTTGTAGTCCGAATCTGTATTTGAGATGGAATCCGGAACCTGACCAAAATCCTGAGCTGGATGTTGAGTAGCAAAGATTAGTCCAGGGATAAGTAATAGGGTTAGTATTAATTGATTCATGTTGATCTCCATTTATTGTAATGCTACAAATTTCTGCGGCGGCAAGCTTCAAACATCTTTTGCATGACCCATCTAAATATAGTTTGGTTATTGGTATGTATAGCTTGCTGTGCCGGAATATTTCGTACCAATTGCTCGCCTAACATGATGCATTGCATGTCTTCACCTAGTGAAGGGGCATCATGCCTAGTATTGTCTAACGCGATGATAGTGCGGACTTGTTCAGCTGGCAGAGATGGATATAAGTAATCAGCAACGATCGGTGCTAGGTCAGATACCAGATGATTCTTAACGGCATTTTTGATGTGAATATTACAGTCAATGTATCTTCTTAAATTCCCAAGCAATTCTGGGTTCCAATTAATATGTTTAAGCAAGCTTCTCGCAAGTTGAAAGGTGAGTGATTCTGGATGGGAATCCATAGATAGAATCAACCCAATCTTTTCGCCATGTTTACTGGTGAACTGAAACATATCGATATAAGGGTCAGCCTTGGCTGGCTTATGCGATAGTTCATCGGCAATTGCAATTGATACTTCTGTTGAGGCAAATTGCATAATAGCCTTACAAATGTGTTCAAAATATGATCGCCCCCTCGCATCAATATCTGCCCACTTCCTTTGATTCTTGGTATCGATATCTTCCCATTTTATTTGATTTTTTGTTTCGAGAGTCTTAACTAACTTTCTCACAATAGATGGATAATTTTTAATCTGGGGCCTGCTGATGCCAAGATTTTTAAATAACGGTTGTGCCGCCGGTAAATGAGCTATTCCGCTAAATGCGCTAAGCGTTCGGAGAGTATTCATAATATTATCGCAATCTAGCTCGTAATGTGAGCTTTCGCGAGCAAGCAATAAGTCAACAATTTCCTCATGGCCTCCTATTCCAGCAAGGGTTAATTCATCAAAATTTAGGAGTAATCCCAAATGATGACTCAATTTACGGTCCCAAACCAACTTTCTAAGATCCATTTTTGAAGCATGAACACAGTCTTTCCTTTGCAAACGTGTACAAATATCTTTCATATTGATCTCTACGTTCGGCTCAACCATGCATGAGTGAATCTCTATTTGTTTTGTTGGGTTAGCACAAGCTTCATTTTCATTGTATTGCTCGTTGCTCAAAAACATTTTCACCATACCTGTATCGCCACGAGCCGACGCTCGCATTAATGGTGTAATCCCTTCTTTGCGGAGCAGTAACCGCGAAAATATGGACGCATCTCTTTCTCTTCCAAAGTAATAAATAAAATTAGGAATAACTGAACGCACATCATAGAAACTATCCGTTAGGTGAGTGCGAACATACTCAATGTCTCCATGATCTATTGCTTCAAATAAAGCGATTGAATCCTTCACTAAAGCAATATCCTCCAAAGCTTTTCTGACCCATACCTTGTCTACCTCTTCCCATGCCAGCAAGGTTTTTCTGATTTCGGTCAGCAAAGCTTCTACTCGTTGCTCATAATATTCTTTACTGTGCGTCGGTCGATCAGAGAAACTAGAAGAATCTTCGTTAGACTCAGAATTTGACACAGAAACTTCCTCTTGTTGTTCAGAATGCATGCTTGCTGGATCACCAATAGCATACGAGCTAGGTGCAAGCCTGCTGCTTGCTATTTGAGGAACGTGTTCGCCTTGCTTGAATTCAGAGTGAGCCGATTCTTGGCTCGCAATACCCGATCCAGGGATCAGTAGTAAAAATAAGATAAATTTCTTCATTCTAATTCCTCATCTTCGTCATCATTCTCTGGGATGGTTAATGCAGTTTCAGCTACATCATGAGGAATCGATATTAGAGCATAGTCAGCAACGATATGAGAAAGATCTGCAATAACATTGTATGCGGCTAACGCATCTATAATTTTAGTTCGAGCCATCCTTAGTTGGTTTGGCTGTTCTTCAATAAATGACCGCAGCTGCGCATGAATAATTGCATTGCGCTTAATTGCACGGAATAGTTCCATTGTAGTGAAGCTTACTTCTGACTTGGGATTGGCATTGACTGAATGCAATAGCAATATGCCTAACTTTCTTCCGTCAATCTTCCCTTCCCTGACCATTTGCTGGCCTTTAGTTTCCGCAACATCCCTTTTCCCATCTTTCGCTTTGCGCCAGTGGAACGCTGAATTTATCTTTAAACGTTGCTTAGCTGCACTGAGCGGAGCAAACATACTAGCCATTAGATGTAGCATTTCGCTTGATCCTTCGGTGAAGGATTCATGAATCAAATCCCACATATGGCCACGGTAATCGCCGGTAGTAAATGCGCCTTCGTCTCGAGCAATTCTTAATATAAGTTCAATTTTTTCTAAATAGTTTAGATCATCAATTTTTGGGTAATACATCTTGAATGCAGTTAAGGCATTTTCATTTGCCTTAAGACAATTGCCCATAAGATTAATGACGGCTATGTCTCCTTCAGGAATAATAGAAGCTAATTGGGAACCATCCTTGCAAGGCGACACTATATGAGCAGCAGGTGTTGTTGCCAGGGCTATACCAGGCACAAATAATAAGGCTAGGAATAACTGTTTAATATTCATATTTAAACTCCATTTTGAATTGGCTATTGCGATATTATTCTTCGGGAATAGCCAAAATGCGCTCTTTCATCTCAACAGGCATGAATAGTAAATGATCGTTGACGATATTGGATAACGCAGAAGGTAGATATATTTCCAGCTCGTGATTGGTTTCTTGTTGATGCGCATTGTAGTGCTCACGAACATATCGTTTGAGCCGCGAAAGAATTAGTTCACGCCCAGCCTGTGGTAGCCACTCAAGCAATTTGCTTTTTGCTTTATACACCAGCGATTCTGGATGAGCTTGCGCAGAAAGCAATACGCAAGCTTTTTCAAGGTGATTTTCCCATGCGAAACTAAACGCGACATCGGCACTAGAATTTATTTTATCCGCGAACGATTCGATTATTAACTGGCAAATTTCAGGTGATGCAATCGGTAGAGCTTTTTCAAACAATTCTTTTTCTTGCTTATCGAGTTGCAAATGTTCACGCGAAATATCATCTTGCAAACCGAAATATATCTTAAGCAATTTTCGCGCAATGATTGGATAATTTTCGCACTTCGGCTTTTGATTAATGCCCACGCTATTAAGAAGCGGATTGACCAAATCAGTCTTTGCGGTGTTGGAATACATTACCAAGTTCTCAAGCGCGACCAAAATTTCACTTAACTGATAAAACGAATGTTGCGCTGGCAACCATGCACTGAGGAGCAAATCGACAACATCAACATGTCCAGCAACAGCTGCAGTTGCTAGTCTGTTCCATTTTTGTGTCTTTCCAAACCTAATGAATTCTGCCAAGGGTGTATTACCAATAGCATCGTTGTGCACTCTTTGGTGTTCCGATTGAGCAAAAGTTGCTATGCCGAGAGAATTAATCTCAGCATCCAGGTCCACCATTTCTGGTTTAAGTTCACGTGCTGCCCAAAAACATTGGTTTCCATGCTTTTTTCCATGCGCCATTAATGTTTCTAAAAGCTCTTTATCGCCGCGAGCTGCAATTCTTGTTTCCAGGTCAAAGCCAGAAACGAAATTTCTCATCTCATGGTAAAACTCAGCGGTAAGGGAGGATGGTCGTTCTGCAAAATCTCTTTCTCTTTCAATGTGCTTGGCAATATTTAAATACTGAGTTCGTTTGTCACACGTTCCGATGGAAGAATTTTCCCCTTTTAGCGCCTTAACTGCTTCAATATCCCCACATTCTGCAGCCTCGAATAGTGCGATATCTTCTAGATCGCCTTTAATCTGTTGAGCAATTTTATTGGCTTCTTCGCTTTTAAGAAATTCGCAATATTCCAGAGCGCCCGCAACAATGGCCTCTGCTCGCTGCTTGTAAAACGCAATGCCTTTATTTGGGCGCTGACCTACAACTAACCACCATCCAGCTTTTTGGGGTAGCGGTTCCGGTTGTTTACTTTCGCGGTCAGATTCATCTTCTTTTTTTGGTTCAGCCTGATTGCTCGGCAGAACGCCAATAGCATAAGACCGAGATGCTGGCATGCTGCTACTTTCTGCCACACGAGGAGCACGTTCGATTTCTTTGTAGTCAGAATGAGCTGATTGGTGGTTCGTAAAGGCTAGTCCAGGGATGAGTGCTAGGGTTAGGGATATATATTTAAACATTGTTTTCCTCCATCGATTCAAAATAGTTTGTAAAGATTATTGCTTGTCTATATAAAGAAATTTTTTCTGGCCTGCTCATTTTTTTCGATGAGTGCTTGAGCACATTGCTTACTGCCGCAATATAATTGCGCAATCCGCTGTTGGCATTTTGGCGGCAACTGCATAATTTTTTCTTCGATCGCAAGCTGCTTTTGCATCGTGCCTAGATGTTCAATATCTTCTAATGCGGCAACTTCTTCTGGTACTGCCATTGCAAGAATGCCATTGATAGTCTCGGCAGGGAGTGAAAATGCAGCATATTGCATAATAATTGGGCTCAGTGCCGGAATAAGACGTTGCTCAACATTCTGTTTGGTTAGTTGAAGCATTCGCGCAAACTTTTTAAAACGAGCAATGGGATGCTGTGTAAATGTTCTTTCATTATTTATTTCAGCGTGATCAACTTCGCAATCAAAGGTATGGTGTTGGAAGCGAATCACACCCGGACATATTCGATATACCGTAGTATCGCCAGGATAGAGTAGAAATAATTGGCTGTGCTGAAGATTATTGTGATCAAAATAAAAATTAAATAATGGGATGCCACCGGTATAAAATAGGCCGCCAGAATTCTCTTGTAGATTTATTTGCCAATGCATTAGAGTGGGGCGCCAACCTGCAAACACTTCGGCCAAAGCCTTAAGTTTCTGGGGCGTCATGTATTCTTGCTTTGATAGGTTATTAATGAAGTTAGGGTATAACCATTGCAGCATGTGTGATCGGGCAAATAGCAGCAAGATTTTGCGAAATAATTCATGTTGATTAGGGCCTGGCTCTTCAAGAAATCTGTCTAACAACTCATTTATATCAAATTGTAAAAACTTCGCTTTACCAGCAAGTAGACGGCGGCTCTTTTCTGCAAGCCTTCCGGGCGTCAAAAGATCCCCTTGCCGGTGCACTATTTCAGCCAGTTCTGCAAAATTAGGGCGTGCCATTATGGCATTTAAACGATCTTGTACATCTTGCAAGGTAGTTATTTCATCAACATCCTGAATATATTCCTCAGTATCTGAGTCATCTTCATTTTGGTCACTTTTCCTATGAGCACGTAGTTCCTCAGTGGCGTATGATCTAGACATGGGATAAGTCTCATCAGATTGCTGCAATGCAATTTCTTTATATTCCAAATCGGAGTCATCTATATCAGAAGTTTGAGCTGGTTGGCTTGTAGCCAATGCTAGTCCAGGGATGAGCAATAAGGTAAGTGATAGGTATTTAAACATTGTTTTCCTCCATCGATTAGTTATATAAAGCGCTTCTTTCCTATACAGACCTGTTGGCCTGCGCATTTTTTTCGATCAATGCTTGAGCGCATTGCCTATTACCACAATATAATTGCGCAATTCGCTGTTGGCATTTTGGCGGCAATTGCAAAATTTTCTCTTCGAGCGCAAGTTGCTTTTCCATGGTTCCTAGATGTTCAATATCTTCTAATGCGTCACTTTCTTGTGGCGCTGTCATAGCAAGAATGCCATTGATAGTCTGGGCAGGGAGCACTAATGCAGCATACTGCATAACCATTGGGGCAAGTGCTGGAATAAGCCGTTGCTCGACGTTCTGCCTGGTTAGTTGAAGCATCCGTGCAAATTTTTTAAGTCGGACAATGGGATGCTGTCTAAATATTCTTTGATTGTTTATTGCGGCGCGATTTTCACAATCCAAGGTATGGTGCTGTATGCGGGTTATGCCAGGAGATATTGGATCTACACAACTTTTTCCACCAAGGAGCAGAAATAACTGACTATGCTGAAGATTATTGTGATCAAAATAAAAATTAAATAATGGTGTACCCCCAGTAGAAAATTTAATGCCGTTAAGATCAAAAATACCCTCACACTTAAACCTTTGCCAAAACATTGTTGTAGGATGCCAACCCGCAAATACCTCGGCCAAAGCCTGAAGTTTTCGAGGCGTCATCCACTGTTGCGACGATAATTTTTTAAGGAAATCAGGATATAATTGTTGTAACATATGTGAGCGGGCAAATAGTAGTAGGATTTTGCGAAATAATTCATGTTGGTCGGGGCCAGGCTCTTCGAGCCATCTGGGCAATAGGTGATTTATATTTTGTGCCAACAACGCCGCTTTAATTTGAAGTTGTTGACGGGTATTTTCTGCAAGCCTACGTGGCCTGAAAAGATCTCCTCGCCGATCAATTACATCGAGCTCAGCAAAGTTTGCGCGTGCTATTACGTCATTTAAAAGATCTTGCACATATTCCAAGATACTTATTTCATCAACGTCGTCATTTTCCGATTCAAATTCATGTTCGTCTTTATCGCTTTTCGAATCAGCATCAATAGCATATGTTACGGGATAAGCCTCATCGGATTGCTGGGATACAATCGCCTTATACTCCAAATCGGAGTCATCTACTTCAGAAGCCTGGGCTGGTTGGCTGGTAGCCAATGCAAGCCCAGGCATGAGTAATAAGGTTAGTGATAGGCGTTTAAACATTGTTTTCCTCCAAATGAATTTGCTTCGTAATGAATATTATTCTTTCTTCTTTTTCTCTTCATTAGCTTGCCGGTGAATAATGGATGAAATTGCCACTGGATCCGGTTGAGCTATTCGCTGTGCTCGTAGTTGTTGAGTAATGTCGTGGTTATTCAGCGGAATAGGGATTGCTAAGATAGCTGCAGCTTTTTCAACGGGTATTTGTGGTAAAGCATAGTCAGTTACGATACGCGAAAGATCTGGAATGATATTCTGTTCACCCAAACTATTTTCAATCTCAGCGCTTGCAACTGCTCGTTGTTGAGGATGTGCTGTGACAAATTGTTGCAATTGGTTGAGCAGCTCCAAACGATTTTCAATATGCAAGCCTATTAATTTTCGGCTGTCAGGGTAATCAGCAAAATCTTGCTGCAAGCGAATGATCTGTTCTGGATAATAATTTCTAACATACTCTAGCAAACTCTGCGCCATCTTATAAACCACCGATTGAGGATCGGCATTACACGCATGCAAAAACAATATACCTAGTTTTCGCCCGTTTCTTTTTATACCCTCAGTCAAAATCCTATTAAAATAGTCCTTCTCCGAATAAGAGGAGTTAGAATCAGGGGAGGCCATCACATCGAATGAATTGACACGCGTATCCCAAAAAAAACGAGAGCCTGTCTTAAGATGAGCCAATGATTCAGCAACCAGTTGCAACGTCTCATCTGAGCCATTAACCAACACAGCCCGTAGAAAATTTTGCGTTTCCTTATCATCAAATAATCCGAACTCTTTCGAAGCAAATAATAACATTTCTGTTTTATCTAGATAACGCGCAGCTGGTAGGTTTTGCACAAATTTATTAAAAGCGGAATGTATGCGAGTCCTACGCAATCCGGATTTAAGTCGATGAATGATATCTTCATCATTTTGCGGGATCGTAAAAGATTGCGAAGCTGTGACTTGTGAAGCATAACTATCAAACCATGATGCCAACTGGTCAATAATGGTTTCGTCACTGTTAGCAGACTGGCTTGTAGCAAAGGTTAGTCCAGGGATGAGTAATAGGGCTAGAAATAGGTGTTTAATTTTCATTTTTCCTCCATTTGAACTTGGCCAATATTATTCTTTCTTCTTTTTCTCTTCGTCGTCTTGCCGGCGAGTAATGGGTGAAATTGCCATTGGGCCTGGTGGAGCTTGTAGCTGTCTGATTGCTGCGGGAACTTGTATAGGTGCATGCGCAGCTATAGCAGCTAGTTGCTGGCCCGGCAATTGAACAATGTTCTGGTTATTCAAGGGAATAGGTATAGCTAATATAGCCGCAGCTTCTTCGGCTGGTATTTGTGGTAGCGCATAGTCGGCTACGATACGCGAAAGATCAGGAATGATATTGTGTTCACCCAAAGCATCTTGAATCTGTGCGCTCGCAGCTGCTCGCTGTTGAGGTTGAGCCGCAACAAACTCCTGCAATTGGATGAGCAACTCCACAACATCTTGAAGCGAGCGGCCGTCTAATTCTTGTCGTCCGGGATAATCCGCAAGATTTTGCTGTAATTTGATGATCCTCTTTGGATAATAATTTTTAACACATTCAAGTAAATTCTGCGCCATAAGATAAACCACCGATTGAGGGTCGGCATAACATGCATGCAAAAATAATATACCAAGCTTTCGCCCGTTATTTTTTATGCCTTGAGTCAAAATATTTTTAAAATAGCTTGACTTGCAGGAAAAATAGTCAACGGCGTGGGATGTACTACGAATCATCACATCGTCTGGAAGGACAGGCGTATCCCAAGTAAAATTAGGCTCTATTTTAATATGGACTAATGCCTCAGTAACCAATTGCACCATCTCATCTGATACATCCCTAACCAATATAATCCGTAATAACTTTTGCGTTTCTTCATCATTAAATAAACCCAATTTTTTCGAAGCAGATAATAACAATGCAGTTTTATCTAGATAACGCGCAATTGGTAGGCTTTCTAAAAAATTACGGAAAGTGGGATGTACGCGAGTATGGGGGCTATTTATACGCAATCCGGTTTCAAGTCGCGAAATAATATTTTCATCATTTTGCGGGAACCTAAAAAATGGCGGCGTTGTGACTTGTGTAGCATAATGTTCATATAATCTAGCCCATTGCATTTCGTCAGTATTGATCTCGCTACTGCTAGCCGGCTGGTTAGTAGCAAAGGTTAGACCGGGGATGAGTAATAAGATTAGTGATAAGGTTTTAAACATTGTTTTCCTCCAAATGAATTTTCTTCGTAATGAATATTATTCTTTCTTCTTTTTCTCTTCGGCTTGCCGGCGAAGGTGTGAGGTCACCATTGGGTCTGGCTCTTGTATTTGCCTGATTGCTGCGGAAACTTGTCCTCGTACATACGGAGGAACAGGAATTAATAAGATAACCGCATCTAGCGCAGCTGGTATTTGTGGTAGCGCATAGTCAGCTATGATGCGCGAAAGATCTGGAATGACATTGTATTCACCCAAAGCATTTTGAATCTGGCGGCTTGCTATTGCTCGCTGTTGATGATAAGCCGCAACAAATTGCGCTAACTGAATGAACTTCTCTGGACAATGTCTAATTTGCTGTAATAAATTCTTCGCCATCATAAAAACTACTGACTGATGGTCGGCATGATATGAATTCAGAAGTAATATGCCAAGCTTTCTACCATCCTTTATTTCCTGAGTCACCATAAGTTTAAAGTAGGCGTTAACGGTTGATTGAGGGTTCCAGCGGCCAAGAAAAAAACTGGTATCGAATAAAAAATCATGTGCTGCCCTAAGAGGAACTAGGGTCTCGACTATTAACTGCAGCATCTCATCTGATCCCCTATTCAGTGCAAGCTGCAGCAAAACTTGTATTTCCCTGCCACCTTTCACGCCACCAAATACCCCTAAGTCGACAGCAGTCAATAAAAGCTGTTGGGTTCTATCGAGGTAAACGGCTGGGAAACTTCCTAGAGATTCACTGAAATCTTGGTTAGTGAAAGGCCTTTCACTAGTCATAAATAAAAGAAACTCAAGGTGAGTCATTATTTCGTTATCACCAGATGAAGCAGAGGCTGCGCCTTGTGGGACATAGCTATATGATCGATCCAATGGACTTTCGTCTGTATCGGTATTGCCGGCCGGCTGACTGGTAGCTAATGCGAGCCCAGGAATAAGCAGAAGGGTAAGTGATAGGCGCTTAAACTTAAACATTGTCTTCCTCCAAATGAATGAACAAATAGTCTATATAAGGCGGCTCCCCTGTCAAAAGCCCCGGGTGTGTTGGATTCGCGCATTCAGACTATATTTAATGGCCTTTTCAAGGCACAAAAAAAGGCACTCCATTGAGTGCCCTGATCGAATAGCCTTATTCTTTAGTGCTAGAGCCATCTAACTCTGCCTCGAGAAAGAGCTTGCCACCAAATATTTGACATGATCTTGGCACGTATGACTTCTTCAACATCGGGATGCATACCCTCTGCATAATCCAAAATTATATGATCGATGATCGCACTGGGCATAAATGGCAAAAGAGTGTCGCGAACATGCGGAACAATACTTTCCTTTGCTGATGGCAATAACGCGGGCCAGTGAAGGGCATCCACCTCGGTGTTCTCATTTCTCATGCAAGCATAAAGCTTTAGGGCACGGATCAGAATTTTCTCAATTGCCTCTTTTTCCATTTCTGTTGCACCGGCATGCAACAATTTGCTTATTATAAGCCACCAACGGGCACTCTTGCCAGGGTCAAGAACGGCAGCAAACTCACCATGCGCATGTTCATCGGCAATGAGGAGCGGCGTATCATATAAAAAATTGTCATCATACATTAACATCCCATACTCATCCTCCTTATCACATGAGCGCACTCGTAATGAAGATGTATCGGACCGTTTGTTCATGAATCCATTTGGATCGGCACCGGCATCAATTAAATCGTTTATTAGTGAGTTGCAACCGATCTCTGTTGCCAGACTCAGAGGCGTAAATACATCATTACAGTAGTCAATGGAAATCTCGGCTTCAGCATTTGGATTAGCGCCATAATTAAGCAGCGCTCTTATAATAGGTACAGCAGCTTCTTTATCTCGATCAATGCATTCACCATTATTTTTTTCTTTGCATCTTAGTAATCCGATCATAAGCGCTGGGATTTCCTTTGTCTTAATCTCTGAATCAAAAAGCCTTAAAAAACGCAAACTCTTAACCAAAGGCATCCATTCATTCGCCCCTTGGTTGTCTGCCGCATTTGGGTCCATACCTTTTTTTAACCATGGGAGCACATGAGCTATACCACCACACTTGATCAGATGAAGAAACAAGGCTTTTCTCATTGAAGCCTTGTTTGCTTGCCGGTCTGGTCGGTTGAATTGCCCAATTGTCGGTACCTGGACGACGTTACATGCGTTATTAGTGCCGGCAGGAACCGATGTTGCCATGACTTGAGTTGATGCAAGTAATACTAGTAAAGATAAGTATTTTAGATTCATATAATGCTCCAATAGAATAGTAGTCTATGGAGTGCGACAGTTAGCGTCAAAAGCCTATGCTGACTCAATAAGGCTACAGCCAATCACTTGTGAAGTAGAGAGGCCGAAGCCTCCCTATTAGTATGTGCTCGATTCATCATCGAAACATGGTATGCGCAATGGTCGACTAGCCCACTGAACTTGGTTTGAAAAGTCATGGAAGTCCGCTAGCCGCTGAGCCTCTCGGCGCCGATGCGCTGCCTGCGCCCATGCCTTAGTGCCAAGAAACTTTTTACCGATGACCTTTTGGAGATCTGTAGGCAAGTTATTAATTCTTTGCCACAACTCATCTTGGGAAAAAGTTTGCGACAAACGGGTGCAATGGATGGTAGGCGATCCTGTATTACTTGTTGCCAGCAAGCCGGACATGGTGATGGTTAATAGAGCTGCGCACAAAAGACGCGCGAAAATAGTAAAAACAAACATAGTTGTTCCTTAATATAGACATCATTTGAAACAGTCATGCATCGAGACGCATAAAAGCTTTATCTGATGTGAAACATCAAAAAATTAAGTAAACGCGAAAATGGTTAGGTGAGGGGTATAGTATGTTCTGGCTTAGCGCCAGTAATTGATGGAATAGAAAAGATAAGCGCCATAGGCGCCCGATAATGATACAGAAGATTTGAGTGATAGCATTAACATGCCGTTTCCTGTAATAATTATCTGAGTAGAGATTACCATAGCCTAGCAGGGGCATTCAACCCGTCAAAGGGGGCGAGACTGCAAATTCTTGCCTTTTGCAATTGCCATGGTTTATCATTACTATATCAGCAATTATAAGGCATGAATGCCTCCAAACCACACGGAGAACCAATGAACTCCATCATATTCCCATCTTTCGTACCCGCATTTCCTTCAATTTTTGCTTGCCCATTTTCTGTCCATACTCATCACCATCATATCCATCATCATTGCCATCACGGCAAAAACTAACTCATTCCCTATTTGTAATTTCATTCTTTAAACATTTTTGCGGTCAACGCGGACCTCTGCGTCTCTGCTATTAATCATGGATATTTAACATGTTTACCTATTTATTTCTTGGCCTGCTTGCAGGCTTTGGTGCGTTATATGCTTTTCTTGGTATTCGGGCATCTCGTTCAGTAAAAACAGAAGCTGATTACTACCTTGGCAATCGTAGTCTTGGTTTTTGGCAAATCACCTGCAATCTCATCGCGACCCAGCTCGGCGGTGGCATGCTCATCGGCACGGCTGAAGAGGCGTATATGAAAGGATTGTATGGATTGCTCTATACCCTTGGCATGGGCCTAGGTCTTTTATTATTGGCTGGTGGGGTTGCAGCGCGACTGCAGCAATTCAAGGTTACGACTGCGGCTGAGCTTTTTGGCATGCAATATAAATCTGACAAGCTGCGTAAAATAGCCTCATTGTTATCCATTATCACTCTGTTCGGCATTTTAGTGACGCAAGCAATTTCATTCCGCAAACTACTCTGCGGCATTGGATTCGCCGATGTCTGGATAAGCAATATATTCTGGCTATCCGTCATTGGGTATACCATGATTGGCGGGTTAAGGGCGATAACCATCAACGATATGGTTCAGCTTTGTATCATTGTTACTGTCTTTGGCTCATTGTTCGTTGGCATACTGTGGCAAAATCCAACATCGATTACCACCCTTTTTTCTGCACAAGCTAATTTTATTGGAACCACACCATCGTTTATGCAGCTAATTCCGATCGCCCTTCTACCGGCACTCTTTTCATTATTTCAGCAAGATTTGGCTCAGCGATTTTTTGCTGCGCGGTCAATGAAAGTGGCTGCTTCGGCGGCACTCAGCGCAGGTATTTTTTTACTGCTCTTTTCAATTGTGCCAGTTTATTTTGGCATGCAGGCCAAGTTTTCTGGCTTAAACCAAGCAAATGGTTCGGTATTACTGCAATATATTTCGCAAAATGCTAATCAGTTTATGTTCGCATTAGTGGTTTGTGCAATTATTGCCGCGATCATTTCAACCGCCGATGCTCTAATCAATGCTTTAAGCGCAAACATCACAAATGATTTTGATTGGAAAATTGCTGGGAATAGAAAGCTGGTTGTCGCCAAGTTAGTCTCCGGAGCAGTTGGCCTGGCAGCCTTGGTGATGTCATACCTAATGCCTTCAAATATTATTGGCTTGATGATCGACAGTTATGCTATTTCGGTCTGCTGCCTCATCGTTCCCATGATGTATGGGATTTATCAAAAGAAATGCGTTCCTCAAGCGGCATATTGCGCTATTGCTGGTGGACTGATTGCTTTTATCACATTTAGCGTGTTTAATGTTGGCATAGCAAAAGAGTTATTGGCATTAATATTTTCGTGGATTAGCTATCAGGCAGGAATATGGATCTGGCAAAGAAAAAAATTGGCATCTGGGGATACGGCGTCACCGGAAAATCAGCCATTCCCTTCTTCAAGCAAATCGGCTGCCAAGTAGGGCTAGCTGAGAAAAAAACGCTAACAGCTGAAGAACAGGAACAAATTTCACGCGATAATGTAACATTGTGGCCATATGAGCAGCTTGAACAATTCCTTGCTGCTCACGATGCCATTTTTACCAGCGGCAGTATTGATTTGCGTCCGTATAGCCAGTTCGCCCATAAATGGTTAAGCGAAGTTGATATCATTCAACAATATGCAGGCCAGCGCTTGGGCAATCCGAAGGTTATTGCGATAACTGGTACGGTCGGCAAAACAACCGTTACACGTTTACTGACACATATATTACGGTATGCGGGGTACCAAGTAGCTGCGAGCGGCAATGTTGGGTCACCAACTATGCGGGTTAGTTTTGATCTGCTCCTCGAACGAGCGAAAATTGATTATCTAATTTTAGAGCTTTCCAGTTATCAATTAGAGATCAGCAAAACTTTTGCTCCTAATGTTGCGATTTTGACCAATTTTTACCCCAACCATTTGGATCGCCATGGAACTGAGCAGGCATATTTTGATGCAAAGGCGAGGTTATTTATATATCAGACGCCTGAGCAATATGCTGTGCTGCCAATGGAGTTTAGGGATCGGATTGTGACGAAGGCGAAAGTTTTTGGTGGAACTAAATACGCTTTCTCTATCAATAACGGGGATTCAGAAGGGAGACTCCCTTTTAATGACGCTCCAACTTATCCCGAAAACATAGCCATCATCGAAAACATCCTACAGGCACTTCAACTAGATCCGCATCTCCTTACACAAGCAAGCGCAACGTTTGAACGAGATGAACATCGTCTAGAAAAAGTAGCGACGATTAATGGCGTAGAGATATATAATGATTCAAAGTCTACAGTGCCGCAGGCGACGATCGCTGCCGTGCAAGCATTGCAACACAAACCGATTATTTTGTTATTGGGCGGCGTAAGCAAAGGTGTTGATCGCTCAACATTAATAGATACCATCAAACAATCCTGCAAAATGGATTGCATAAAAACGGTAATTTGTTTTGGCGGAGAGGCGGAACAATTACTGGAGGCTACGGTAAATTCTGGAGTAATGGCATTACGCTGTTCAACACTGGAAGAAGCTTGGGCTCAAGCATTGAAACTTGCACAGCCGGGTGACCAAGTGTTACTATCTCCAGCGGGTGCCAGTTACGATTTATTTAAGGATTATCAGGAACGTGGTACCATGTTTAAGAAATTAGTTCACCAATCTCAACAAGAGAAAGGATCACTATGATTCGGTATATGATCACTGGATTAACGGCAGCTGCGCTTAGCATGGCGCCTGTTGCCAATGCAGCCGCACCGTCGGTCTTCAATACAGGAAAACCAACCAATAAGCAGGATAAAGGGAAATTAGATTTAATTTCCAGCTGGGATATTGCACCGCTCTTTCTTTTTACTGGTTCTATGATTTATATGTACACGGTAAAGAAACAATGCAGTGTTCTTGAAGAAACAATAGCCAAACAAAATTCAAGATTCGATAAATTCGAAAAAGAAATCGCTACCCTTGAAAAAAGATTTAGAGGCCCCTTCCATGAGGAAGATGAAGATGAAAAAGGCGGCAATCGGCGTCCATCTGAAGGTTTCGTCCGGATGCCTGGATCATCCCTGAGCAGTGGTTTGCATATGAGCCCACCACCGGCTACAAATTCAAGTGTAACAAGCCCATCAGTTTCATCAGAGGTTCCGCCCGTTTACCCGAACGTTGCACGAGATGAAGGACGCACAAGTCCAGTTTCACCTATTATGGTGCCAGAACCTGATTCAGAAATGTCTGATTTCAGTGACGTTGAGGGTGAAGCTCCACCGGCAACAAAGAATGAAGAAAAGAAGAAGGACTAAATCTTTTCTATAGTTTTGCTAATCAAAAGGCCTGGCATATTGCCGGGCCTTTTTTTGTGCATTCAATTCTCAATTTTGCAATTCATATATATAAATGCCCAATTGGGTGGACGGAGGAGTGTGACGTAAAAAAAATTATTAACAGATAGCTATTGGATAATTTTCTGCGAGTCACAACTTACTCATCTAGCTTTGCCGCGCGTACCCTTTTACCCCAAATTCACCCAAGAGGGAACCCGAGTTTTGGGGACCCCAATTGAGGCTCAGGACGAGCGGGTTATTCTACCTTCCATGACTGGAGTATAGAGCTCTGCATCTTGAATCTTTGCTTCTGATTAACAAACCAAAAAATTGGCACAAAAAAAGGCCATCCCAAGAAAATTATTCTCGGAATGGCCTCTGTAAAATTATATAATCGAAGAAAGATTAATCGTCTTTGCGTTGGCGGCGAATCTTCTCAACAGTTTCAATTCTGTCAGCTGCGGTCGGCCAGTTATTGAGTAATGAAATTACCGGGGCAGAACCGACTTTGTAAGGCAAGCCAGCATGTTCATTTTCTTTAGCAATTGCACTCGCAAGAGCCGCAGGCTTTTTTAGATGATGAGCCGCGGTGCGATCCGCGTCATCGATTCTTGACCGTAACCATGCTTGGCCACCCAAGGTAATTAGTGCAGCCATAATGGGATTGCGGCGGTATCGCGGATCCGAATTTCTTGTCAGCTGTAGCGAATAATATGGATTGCATTGTAGAAAGCTGCTGAGCATATAATGCAATCGTACATAGCGATGCTTAATCTGTGAAACTGCCTGGGTTAGATATGCTTCTAACTCATCTTGATTGAGCATATCAAGCGCATCTTGCGTAATGGTGATGGCAGCATAGCGAGAAGACCATCCATAAACTACGGCATTAATTTTCCCTGTCCAAAGCTTCGCATTAACATCTGCATGATTAATGACATATAGATCTGGCATCGGCACATTCATTTGCTCACACGCTGAACCAACAATTGCATAAACATGTCGGTAGCGTGTTCTATCTAGTTCTTGCGCCCAGCTCCAAAAATTAGCAAGTTCATAACCGCGTCTAATTATTGTATCGAAATAGAGAAAACCGATCAGACCATCAATGGCACCGCCGATTGAAAAACCATCATGGCTTCTTTCTGCTGCTTCTGGTCGCAGGAAAGAAACTTTCTGATTTTGCTTAGACGTGGCACCTTGTTTAGCAGCTGTTACGCTACCGGCCACACTAACATTTGCAATAAGTAATAGGGATAAGACTATTCTGTTTTTCATATAGTAATCCAGTAATGATTTAGACATTTGACAACGGACGGGTAGGCTACCGGAAATTGGTTCGTTGAACAACTGCTTTGCTTTGATTGAGGGCTTGACCATAGCAAGGCCATAGTTATGCTGGCCAAACTAAGCAAAAAAATTTCAATAAGGAACTTAACATGATTCGTCGCAGCTCACTTTCTCTATTGAGCATGTTATGCGCAACCAGCCTCTTGTGTGCAGAAAATGAAACACAAAGAAATTATTACTATTATCCAAAGCACCAAGAGCCACGCGCTTCACTTGATCGCTTAATAGGCTTCATATACCCCGATACACTAAGCCGTCGGCTCTACGAGCTTGTCCATTACCTAAGCTGGGGCCATCCTTTGGATGCCGTAAAATATGCGTGGATCTATGAGGCTGTCCGCGATTTATCTATTAAATTGAATGTTCCAATGCCGCAGCTGAATGTACTGAGTCATATGCGCGTAAATTCCCTACTGTGGACCGGCAAAATTAACCTATTGGTTTACGGCTGGTCGCCAGAGGATGCCTCAATTACTATTACGCAAGATGCCATTGATTTATTAACTCAAGATGAAATGCGTGGCTATTTGGCATATGGTGTGGCACAAATTGCCTATAGATACATTGTGTTAAGTCGACCAGATACTTTGCTTTCATATACAACCCCTCTATCGCGCCTTTTAATTGCCGACTTTGTAAAAACCCAGGTGCTAATTGCGGATTACCACGGCGCAATCGCCGTCAATGATCCGCAGCCATTAATCGAAGCGATTAGAAAAGAGTATGCGCATGCAGGTCTACCCTATACGTTCATGTCGTTGCCCATTATTTCTTGGTTTTCCTCATGGCCAACGGCTGAACAACGAATAAGTTATTTACAACAGCTATCGACTGCACTGCCGAAAAGAAGTTCTAAAGGGAAAAAGGAAAAACGGAATGTATCTTGAGCGTGAAAAGCTACGGGCCGATCTCAAAGTATTTCTCACCATCATAGCCGCGCTTATTATAGTTGGGCTATTGTTTATCTATTCTTCAAGCTCAGTGTATGCGCTTGAGAAATTGGGCAGCGCGCAACATTTTGTTGTTAAACAATTAGTTGGGTTGATCCTCGGCATTGTGGCATTAATTATAGTGCGCCTTATTCCCCTGGAATTTATTAAAAAGGCAAGTCCTTATATTTTTCTTGGCACACTCGGGATGACTGCAGCTACTTTATTCGGGCCACTTGCCGTGCGAATTCATGGTTCAAGCCGTTGGTTGAATATTAAAGGATTCATGTTTCAACCCAGCGAATTTTTGAAAATGGCATTGCTGGTATATGTTGCCTATTTTTTGACGAAGAAAGAACGCAAAACCGCATCATTTGTGCATGGTTATTTACCATTTCTCACGATTCTTGGTTTTACGTGCGCGGTACTTTTAAAGCAGCCAGACTTTGGCATGGCCATCACCTGCGGTGTAACCGTATTCTTAGAACTATTTATTGCGCAATTTCGCACCAAGCATTTGTTGATCACCCTTTCGCTCGCCCTGCCAGGTATTGCAGGGTTGGTCTACTTTTTCCCTTACCGCCTAAAACGAATCTTAACATTCTTAAATCCTTGGGACGATCCGCAAGGTACTGGCTTTCAGATTATTCAATCATTAATTGCAATTGGTTCTGGAAGCTTTTGGGGAACGGGAATTGCGCATTCGAAACAAAAGTTCTTTTATCTACCGATGCAACATACCGATTTTATTTTTTCCATTATTGCTGAAGAAACCGGCTTTGTCGGTTCCTTTTTGCTCATTTTATTGTTTGTACTGTTTACTTATTTCGGCATTCGTATTGCGTGGGGTCTTAAAGATCCATTCGCTATTTATGCCACACTTGGTTTTGTGTTGGTTACCAGTTTGCAGGCAATTATTAACTTGGCAGTCACTATTGGTATGGTGCCCACGAAGGGCATTGGTTTGCCATTCATCAGCGGTGGCAGCACCGCACTGATTGCTAATTTGGCTATGGTAGGCCTAGTCATCAACTGCGTTCATGAAAGTAAGTTATAAGGTTCACATCATGATAAAAAACAAATTTTTCAACGTAATGCTATTCATCACATTAAGCGGCAGCCTACCCAATCATTTGCATGCAACTGTTCCAATTCTTCCTAAACCAGAACCTGACTTTGTGGTAATGATTGAAACATATCAAGGAGATGATGGATATGAAGCAGAAGATGAATATGAAACACTTATACCTAGCAGAAAAGGTACAGATCTCGAAGCATCCAGCAAGTTACGGGTATGCAGTTTCTTCGTCACTCTCTTGACGTTTGGACTAGTGACAACGTATATTTCATCACACTGATTTTAAATAAGGAATATCGTGAAAAAGCAGATGCTGATATCTATATTACTGACCATCACGATACCCATTTCTTTATGTGGTATGGAATCTGATCTGAGCGCGACGTATGAGCCAGCGCTCTGGCAAGAAGAGGATATTGCAGCCATCCGCGACGAATTAGCAAGACGTAATGCCGAGGTACCGCCGCGCGATCAAGTTTTTGCACGTCGTTATACTCAGCAGGATCCGCCACGGCTTGCAAGGTATCAACTCTGCGGTTTGGCAATAATAGGCACTTCAGTAGTACTGGTTGGATATTATTTATTTAATGTAGCGATGCATCTTCGCTCCTTTCACAAAGTCTAATCATCCAATAGTTAGTAGCCGATTTTTAAGTATTATATAAACTCTTCGCATCTCAAGAAGTTGTTATGCTCTTTCATTAAATCATTTAACTAAGACTACACCATGAACAATGCCCACATTCTTCTCGCAGCAGCACTATTTCCACTATTAAGTAATGCGTCACAAGAGCAGGGATCTATTGAGATGCCAAAAGCCTCCTGTTCTCAGGCAATTGGCAGCAGCTCAACAACAGCAGTAGCTGAAGTGCAAGACACCGTCTCTGGAGATTCACTTTTTATTGATGATGAAAAAGTTGGGTTTTTTCCTGTTATTGTTGTTCCGCAAATCGAATCTCTTAACGATCAGGACCAACTTTCTGAGGCAGAAGATACCGATCAAGATGATGATGATATAGAAGTACCAAGTTCGGCATTAGATAAAGGATTTTGGCGCCGTATGGTATGGGATAGTGAAAGCCCGAATGTGTGGTGTGATACAGAAAGTTCTACGAGTGAGTATGCAATGCCACCCATATCTCAATTTAAAAAACCAATTTCATTAACGTTTCGTGATTATTATTTAGGGAACAAATCACTTGGCGTGCCGGCACATAAGGACTATGTAGATTCTTATCTTAATAAATGTCATGCCATAAATTTAATAGGTTTAAGCCTGTGTAGCGTTCGCTTAAAAAGCAAAAAGAGTTTGATTACGAGACTTATTTTGAGCAGTTTGGATGGCTTGGATGAGATTCCCGAATTAGCAAAAATATCCCAACTTTCAGTTTCCAATCAAGATATTGAAACGTTTCCGGACGTTGTTGATACTCTTCAAAATAATCCAATCGACTTTACTACGCCTCAGCAGCCGAGTCAGCTCGCTTCAATTACAGAGGAGATCCTGGCATCTGCTCCAGCACCAACTTTGTACGAAGAAATAAGAATAGCGATTAACGAGCTTCATGAACTGGAGAAAAAGGCGCGGCAGCTGGGCGCCATTAACGCTTGGTTAGTAAACGCAAATCTAGCACGCCTACAGCATACATTCCGAACCTATAAACCTATTGCACAGCCAAAATTCACCGGACTGGTTACACTCTCTTTAATAAATAACAAAATCAGCATTTTGCCCGAATCTATTTGCAAACTGGTAACATTACGCCAGCTAATATTAGTAGATAACCAGATACGGGTGCTTCCCGAGACTTTTACGAATCTTACCAATCTCGAAATGTTAAATTTGCATTCCAATTGCCTTGAATCAGTTCCTGATAGTATTGGAGAACTCGTATGCCTTGAGCAGCTTATATTGGAAAGAAATCGACTCGAAACCATACCTGCCACAATCTCACAATTGCGGGCGTTAAAAAAATTACATCTTGCCGATAATAGGATAACGCGTTTGCCTAATATCAAATGCTTGTATCAACTCATTTCCATGAGTCTACTTGGCAATCCGATTATGCAACAATATGGGATAAGTGCCGCCCCGATTCTACAATATGCGCTATTGCAACATTATAATGGGCAAGAGTGCATGGATGATGCCCATTTTGTGAAATGCTCTCAGCTACGCCGTGAAGAACAAAAATCTGGTGATTCTTCGCTCAATGCAGACAAAGATTCTTTCATCCAAGATTTAGAGAGAAGAACGATTTTGGCATTCACTGAGGAAAAAGAAATAGTAAAAGCAGATGATGAGCTGGATTAAGTCTGGAAAAAAGGGCACTCGATCGAGTGCCCTTTTTGTTTTGCCATTATTTAAAATTCATTGCTAATTCGATAAGCAATCGAACGCTGGAGCCTGAGGCGCCGTGTTCTACATAGCTTGTACTCGGCAGATCAAATGCGTTACTTGCAATGTCCAAATGTACCCATGGGCAATCATCAACGAAATGTTTAAGAAACATCGCGGCAGTAGTAGCGCCAGCTTTGTAACTACTTTTTCCTATATTACAAAGATCGGCAATGTCGGATGAAATAGCTGCTTCATAATCCTCATGCAATGGTAAACGCCAAACGCGGTCGCCAGATATTTTGGCGGCGTCATCAACTTTTTCAGCCAATTTATCATCCATGGTAAATAGACCGCTATAAAATGGACCTACGGCATAATCACACGCACCGGTTAGAGTTGCCACATCTACAATAAGTCCCGGTTCATAATGCTTTACTGCATACGATAACGCATCCGCCAAAATGAGACGGCCTTCAGCATCAGTATTTCTTACTTCGGCCGTTTTGCCATTGTAGAATGTAATGATGTCACCCGGCTTGGTTGCGGTTCCACTTGGTAAGTTTTCCGACGTTGGAGCAATGGCAACCACATTCACCGGAGCCTTTAAAGCTGCAAGAGCGCCGATGGCATTTATAACTGATGCAGCACCCGACATATCTTCTTTCATTGTTTCCATACTGGCCGCCGGTTTAAGACTTAATCCACCTGAATCAAAGGTGATTCCTTTGCCGACCAGAGCAATTTTCTTATCAGCCTTTTTGCCACCGTTGTATTCTAAAATAATGAACTTGGCATCTTGATGCGATCCGGCCGAAACGGCTGCAAGGCCGCCCATTCCCATTTTAATAATTTCTTGCTCGCCAAAGACAGTAATTTTGAGCTTGTGTTCCTTGGCAACTCGTTCGGCGTGTTCAGCCAAATGAGTTGGATTGAGTTTGCTTGGTGGTGTATCAATTTGATGACGTGTGGTATTCACTGCAATTGCAATAATCTCGCCAGCTTTCTTTGCCTGCTCTGCACCTTTTTGTTGTGCCTTGCCCACGCAAATGGTGATTGCCAATTCTTTGGTTGAAAGGCGTTCTTTTTTGAAATCATCAAAATGATAGCCAGCCATATGGGCAGTAGTTACTGTTTGTTGAATGAAATGGCCTATTTCGGTGCCAAAATCCTTTGGATTCAACAATTCAAAGGCGAGCGATGGCAATTTATGTGATTCTGCTAAACGAACGAGACGGCCAACGGCGCGGCGATAGTTTTCGATATCGTAGGTACGGCCTTTTCGCTTACCCAGTCCGATAAATAATAAATGGATGAGTTTATCGTCATGATAAATTGGCAATGAGATACCAGAATTGGCCTTGCCGGTAAATCCGCGCTCGTTAAAAAATTGTTGCAGTGATGGAAAAAGATGTTTTGCTGTGGCAGAAAGTTCTTTGCCAAAGGTGAAACTTTCTTCTAGGAACCAAACGCGACTTGCGACTGGTTGATCATGAATCGATTTTGTAGAAATATTTATCGAGATCATTTGTTCTCCGCTTTAAATTGAGTATGCGGAGAAACTAACAAAATCAAACGCTAAAAGTAATACCAACGTGGGTAACGCCAATAATTTTTGTAGCCACGGCTTTCGTTGTAACGATATCGTGAATTCTTATAACGCCAGTAATCGCAATGTTTTTCACTAAAACCAGCAGGACAATCAGGCACGCAATGGCGAGCTTCGCGCTGATCCCAATATTTCGCACCGAATGCGCGGCGCAATGCAATTTCATCGCTGTTTAAATCTTCAGTACAGTCTTGGCTATATTCATATGAATAATTTTCCTCATTTTGGGCCGTTATAAGCGAACTGGCTGCCAACAGGGAAAATAATAATAATATTTTGCTTATGCCGTTCGTATCCTTCGATACATTTTGCTGCGCAAAACACTCAGGACGAACGGTTTTTGTGTTTTTCTTCATCTCAATTCTTCTTTTTTACAAACCAACGTAAAATCCAAAACTTGGTCGCTGATAGTAATAGTATGGATAATAATATCCATAGCTCATGCGCCAGGCGTATGGAGGGCCATTCCAATAATAATTGGGGTAATAACCGCCTCCGTAATTTTGCCCGTAATATAAGGCACGCAATTTGCGGCGCTCATGACGACGCTGCTTCCGTTCAATTTTTGCGGTAGCTTTTGTTTCAGCTGCTTTTGCATCTCGTACTTTTCCTTCTAGGTACACCAATGTACAAAGAAAAAGTAGCGGCATTAATAACTTCTTCATGTTGAAAAAAGTGGGGCCTCTCGAAAGAGACCCCATATATAGGCTTAATTAAATGCCAACTGAGACTACACCAGGTACACCGACCTCAACACCTGGACCATAACCGTAGTCATAATCGTACGGATAGTAGTCATCATAGTAATCGTTATCGTAGTCTGGACCATAATCAGCGTAGTAGCCATAAGGACGACCGCCCCAACCCCAATTGCCACGATTGCCGCGCCAGTGACCTTCATGACGATCGCCGCCATGATATACGCCGCCACCATGGTAGCCAGGCATACCGTGATGTGCTTCACCGCCGCGACCGCCGCCAATACCAGCTCCACCTCTTTCAGCTGCTAATGCAAGTGTACCTGCAAGCAACAGAGGAATTAAAATAAATAATTTCTTCATTACATTCTCCTTTTTATTGTTTTACTTAAATACCGATCGAAAATCCGAGACCACCTACGCCAAAGCCTGGGCCGTAATCGTAGTCGTCATAGTAGTCATCATAATACGGGTAATCATCGTAATCGTATCCGTATCCATCATAGTATGGGTAGCCCCAGCCGTAGCCGTAGTATGGGTAACCCCATCCCCAGCCGCCGCCGTATCCCCAACCACCATGGGCCCAGCCACGACCGCCATGACCCCAGCCACCACCGTGACCCCAGCCACCATGACCGCCACCATGGAATCCGCCGCCGCCGTGCATTCCTGCTCCGCCACCGTGACCACCACCACCATGACCACCACCACCGCCGCCTCTAGCTTCCAAGGCTACAATGCCAGCAAGCAAAAGAGGGATTAAAACTAGTAATTTTTTGAACTTCATAGTCTCTCCTTATTATTGGATTAAAGTTTAAAAATAAACGCCAAAACGGTGTCTACGCCAGTATGGGCGATTGTAGTAGTACGGTCTTCCGTAATAATACGGGCTTGCGTAATAACCACGGCCCCAATATGGACGACCCCAATGGCGATGATAGCCAAAGAGCGTTTCTACTTGTGGACCTTGCTCGACGTCACGCACTATTTCGGACACCGGGTTATGCATATCTGCTGCATATTCACTGGCCGATAATGACCACGCGAATAGCAATGGAATAAATAATAGACGCTTCATTAGTTCTCCTTTGTTGTTACGTCTGTTGTACTATCTCTGTCTTGGAAAATTTGACCTGATTGATCATTTTTTAAAGTGCCAATGGCAACTTGCTGAACAAATTCATTTATACGGTGCACGTAATGCTCAGGATTATAGAAAAAGGAATCATAGTGGCGACGACCATTAGTAATCCATAGGCGCTTATATCCTTTAGCACCCATATAAACTGAAATCACTGAATCTACCGGAACCTTATCGTCATTCTTGCAAGTGATGAAATAACACGGCACATGTACGTTTTCAATCGATTCTACTGGCGCGACTGGTTTAATTCTTGTTTTAATAGTCATGGCATCTAACGGAGTAATTGCCTTAAAAACTGCTTTTACAAATTTTTGCACGTAAGGATTATAGGCATACTTTTGTAGCAATGTGCGGCCCGGCATGGCAACTTCATGGCCAAAGATCGTAAATTTAAGTTGATCAATACCTTTTTGTAGAACTGTGTCGGTATGATCAAAAGGACAATCAAGAATCATGCCATCGAATAACTTACCATGTGATGATTGTGCACCAATGGCCGAAACGGCCCCCATAGAAAAGGCATAAGCAATCAGCGGCTTGGTGGCAAATTCGGGACGAGAGCGTAGATATTCAACCGCACCGATGACATCATAAATTTCATCATGCCCAAGGCTGGAATATTGCCCATCCTTTTCCTGCCCGTGTGCACGGAAATCAAAGGTGAGTACATTGTAATTTTTGAAAATAGTACGGAAGAGGCCAACGTCGGTTTTATCACACATGTAACCATGGCAAACAACCACAGTAGCTGGCGCATCCTTTTTTAGCTTGATCGTGCCATGCCGAACAATCTTTTCTGTAGAGCTTAGCGATTTTTGAGAATAGAATTTTACCGACTCAAGGGTCTCATCTGGTATCAATATATTGAGGGGAGTATCAACTATCGGTACCACTGGTTTCATAATCCCAGCGTTACGTAATAATTGGTTATCCTCTTCGAAGTCACCCTGCAATGCAATTACGGCGAGCAAAATGCCCGCTTTTCCCATCTTTTTCTTCATTTCTGCTCTCAAAGCTCAAGTTTTAATTTAACCTGATTTTAGCAGACGAAGTTTTCAGTTTGCAAGGATCGGCTTTTTTTGAATATTCAGGACGATTCTATATTGCGACCAGGACGTTAAAGCCGCGTTTTACTCCACAGCCAAAATCGAATTGGTGGCTAGCGCCACCTATCGATATGTCGCTGCGCTCGCTGGGGAATAAATTCCCCGACTCACTTCGCTAATATTGAATTTAGGTAATCAAAGAATTCAGTTCGACCTACCGGGCGGTTAAAGAAGGCTATGCGTACCCCATCTTTAAAGATGAGAATATAGGGAACTTTCGGTACCTTGAGATGCATGACAATATCTTTAGCATGATCAACATCCACTTTGTAGAAGTTAATCTTCCCCTCAAACCGGACGGCCGCGGCCTCTATGATCGGAAGCATCTGTTTGCAGGTTGGGCAATGCTGGCCAGTGAAATCTAGCACAAAAAGACCTTCTTTAGAGGCAACCTGTTCATTAAAGCTTTCTAAGGAATCAAGAGTGGCAAGATCAACGTGTTCCAAAGAAAAATCGGCGAAATAGGCGTCTTTGCGCTTTAATTCTTCCCGAACTTTGCTGGTCAAACCGACTTCGCGTAAAAAGCGATCAGCATCAATACCAGCGGCTATGCCATGGCCAGCCGCCACGCCTGCCTGGCGATACCGCTCATCCTCAACATCACCAGCCGCAAAAACGCCGGGGATTGAAGTTTCTTGGGTATACGGCCTCACTTTTACATAGCCATTTGGCTCCAGAAGATTATGGGCTCCTTTGAAGAGATCAGTATTTGGCAAATGGCCAATGGCAATGAAGAAACCATCAGTCGGCATTACGGTAAGCTCATTCGTCTTTTTATTGCGTAGTTCTACTGCTTTAACGGTCTCTACGCCAGTTACCCGTTCAGGTTCTACTTCATACATAATTTTAATGTTTGGCGTCCCGGCAAGCCGTTGTTGCATCACATGTGAAGCACGCATTGTATTTTTGCGTACCAATAGGTTTACTTTTTTCGCATAGACGGCCAATTGAAGAGCTTCCTCCGCGGCAGAATCGCCACCGCCAACTACTACGGCTGTTTTATTTTTATAGAAAGGGGCATCGCAAATGGCGCAGGTGCTTACTCCTTTACCCCAAAACTCTTGCTCCCCAGGAATATTTAATAGGCGCGGACTAGAACCGGTAGCAACAACCAGTGTAGCGGCATAAAGGGTGTGCCCACCTTCAGTTTTTAATGCATATGGCCATGACGTAAGATCAACCGCGGTTACGGTATCTTTGAGCTCCTCAGCGCCGTGTGTTTTTGCTTGTGCTGCAAGCTGATCCATCACTTCACCGCCTTTAATCCGTTCAAAGCCTGGCCAATTTTCGATGTAACTCGTTTTGGTAAGTTGGCCACCAGGCAGGCTTCCACTGATGACAACGGTATAATTTCCTAGACGAGCACCATACAATGCTGCACTCCATCCTGCAGGACCAGAACCGATTACGGCCATATCGATGAGTTTTTTCTTTTTCGTGAACTGATCAAGTGAAAAAGTGACGTATGAATGCGGCTCAAATGACGACTTTTTATCAGATTTAAAGTACCTGATTCCTAATACAGCCAGAATTGTGGCGGCAATTGATACTAAAATAATATTGCGTTTATACATACAATTGAGTCCTTGAGGCTTTGACGGGAAAATCGCCATCCGTATAATACCTGGCCCATGCATCCTTCGATACATTTTGCTCATTATTTCGCAAAATACCTGAGGATGAACAGTCTAAATTTAGAAGTACAACGTCCGCTGGATTACCGGCATTAAAATTTTTAAACAACAGTTAGTGTAAATGCACTGCAAAACCTGTAAAGAACAACTATGAAGAATGCACGTATAACAATATTCATTTTATTCTTAACTGGCCTCGTGTCAGCAACACCGATTTTGGCAGCGAGCAAACCAGCTGAAGCGCAACCATCAATGGCACAAGACCAACAACCAGCTGCCTATGGTGAACCGACGCAAGAAGAAATAGAAGCAGTATATAAAGAATTACTTATCGATGCGTATTTCCGCATTCCACAAGCGTTAAAATCAAAAGTTCTTGCCCTTAATCTCATGGTGAGCAATGGGCAAGTTAAATTACCATCGCCTCGAGACCGTCGCGCATTTACAGCCGCACTCGACTCGGTTTCTCAAGCATGGAAAAAATATTGCAATCCAGCTGACCCAGAAGAAGATATAACCAAAATATTTGATCTTAATCAGCAAATCACAGCTTATTTATTGCATATTGTTAAACAAGATCTTAAGGATCTAACTCCGTTTACATTCGTGCCGACCAAACAAGCATCTATGTCTCTTGCTGAGATGTACAACAAACTAGAACAATTTGCTCAAACGTATCATGAGCTTGAGTTGAGCATGAATGATTTGGGCAAAACACGGCTACAAAAATTCAAGCGATGGTTCGGCGAAATTAACCGCCGTGGTGGTTATGGCACTAAGGCCTTCTTACTTGGTGTGGCAGGTTTTGCAGGCTCCATATTGAGATATGCTCTGAAGCCCGCTCCGCAATATGTAGTTGATGAATACCGTCGTTTTGGCAACAAAGGCGAAGCTAAGAACGATCCGGTATATGAAGAGGGCATATGGCAATGGGCAGCTAATAGCGATCTTGGTCAGGCTATTGGCAATAACCGCGCTGTTCGGTTGTATGATGACTATATTATCGGAACACGGCTAGAATCAATACCAAACGTGCACTCGAGCATATTTGATATTAGCCATCCGACTATTCCTGGAACTGGTACTGGACTATTTGGTACTTTTCATAAAATGGCAAAGCCCTTACTTTTTGCCATCACCCTACCGCTCGCAATTAAAGCATTCAACGACAAGATTGTTGACGGCGTTCACGGCTGGCGAGCATTCCATAAAGATCCAAAAGAATTCTTCAAACTCGGTGAGCTTTTCCTTAATGAAAAACAGCAAGTCAGTGCGCTTGAGCAGCTTTGGATTCAGGGAGCCCTTGAACATACGGAACCTCGCATTACCTTCGATGATATTGCGGGTCTGCATGAACAGAAACAGGAACTGATTCCAGTTATCAATTACATGCTTAATCCAGAATTGTTTGAAAAAACAGGGACTGCGATTGAGAAGGGATACTTATTGTATGGCCCAACCCGTACCGGTAAAACCTACTTAGCCGAAGCTCTGGCCGGTGAATTGGTACATCGCCATCATAAGGCATTAACTTTCTTAAAGATTAACGCCACTGAAATGCGTTTAGTGGGTATAAAGAAAGTCCTTGATGTAATTAAGAAGTATGCACCATGCATTGTGTTCATCGATGAGCTTGATTTGCTTAACTTACAGCGTGATCGCAATAGCGATATGCTTGAGCAGTTCCTCACCAGTATGAAGCAGGATGATGGCAAGCAAATTATCTTCTTGGCTGCAACCAATAGGCTTGATCACCTTGACCAAGCGCTCTTGCAACCAGGTAGATTTGGCAAAATCATTCCGTTCGAAAATCCTACCTTTAATGATCGTAGAGAATTCTTTGAAAAAGAGTTATCGCGCAGACACCTTGACCCACGCGTTGTTAATTTGCAACGATTAGCGCAAGAGACTGAGGATTGCTCATTCGGAGATCTTGCCAGCATCTTGAACCATGCGCTATCGAAATCTATGCAAAATCGTCAGCCATTAGCTTACGAATATTTCGAAAGCGGTATCGATACCTTTAAACGTAAGATTGTTGATACGCTCATCCAAATACCTGTCGAAGAGCGTAATGTAATTTCTGCGCACTTGGCCGGCCAAGCAATGGCTTATTCATTGTTGCCAACGGGCGAGCAGTTGCACAAGGTAACTATGATGTCGACCCACAAAAAGATTGCCGAAGAACGCATTTGGTATTCAGAAAATACCGGCGGGCCGAAAAAGGTTATCGGTTTGGGAGATATCTTCACCTTGCACAAAATGAATACCGCTGGTTTTGATTCGGTGGAGCAAAAGGTCAATAAGATTAAGGCTCTATTGGCTGGCTTTGCCGCTGAGAAGTTGATGCTAGGCGCAACAGCTTATAGCTACCACACTGAAAATATGGAGCATGCACGCCATATTGCGGAATCGATTGTGTTCAAAGGCTTGAAGAAAGAACATTTCTCTCGCGATGCGGCTGATGCAAAATTGAATGAAATCCAGAAGTTGCTTGAGAAATGCGAAGCGGAAGTTACGAAATTACTGACGGAAAACAAAGAAAACCTCAAGAAATTGGCCGAGGCCCTTGCTATGCATGGCACCTTGATGGAACGGGAAGTAAACGAGCTCGTTGCGCCATCACCATCAATAGTTATTAAGGAAGTCCAGGCACCTACTGGTAAAATTAAAACTTCTGCGCCAGCGAATGCTTAATAATCCTCGGTAATTTTATGCAGAAGTTTCTGAAACGATCCTTCGGGTTAGGAAGAACATTCTAAGGAAGGAAAAATCAATGAATCGTTTTATAGCTTTTATTCTTATTTTAGGTATTTCAGTTCAATTGCAGGCAACCAGTGCTGCGCCTGTGCAAAGAACTAACCGAGGCATCTCATTTGCAGAATATTATCAAGCGCATCAAGATGAAGTTGATCAACAAATAAAGGACGGCGTACTGGATTTAAGCAACAAAAGCTTAAAAGATTTGGATGGTTTTGACATTGAGCATATGCCACGTTTAGCTGCGTTGCGAGAATTAGGTTTGGGCAGCAATCATCTAGAAAAGATAGCTGCATCCACGTTCAATGGCATGTCTGCGCTTGAATCACTTGTCCTTAATAACAATAAATTTACAGACTTACCAAATGATGTTTTCGATGGCTTAAACGCACTTACCACGCTCGTGTTGAATAACAATCAATTTGTAACATTACCCGATGCCCTCTTTAGTGGTCTGACGGCTCTTGAAATGCTTTATCTTTATAACAACCAGCTTTCCATTTTACCCCACGGCATTTTTAGAGGGTTGACCGCACTGAAACAGATTTATCTAGAAAACAATCAGTTTATAGACTTACCAAATGACATTTTTCTTGGCTTGTCTGCTCTTCGAAAAGTTTGTCTCTATAACAATCCGATTGCTGAAATCGGGGTTTGGAAAATGCGGCAAAATTATCAGTTATCAGAGGGTGCTTTTATTGATTTTAAAAGAATGGAACAAGAAAAAGCTGAGGAGAATCTCATTCATGCAATAACGCGTGCTGATATTGATAAGACGCGCGTTGCCTTTAAACAGATAATGACTGGCGAAGTAAAAACAGGACTTGATGTATACAGGCAAGAAAAAATAGATATTTCAAAAATCCGCGACACTGACGGCAATAATCTCTTGCACATTATTATTAATGGCTATTCGATGATAAAAAGCCGGCTTCAAAAGGAAAATGAGGAAATCAGAGAATACGCTGATATTGCCTATGGCAAAGTTTTTATGATACTCGTTCAATTCGGTGGTCCTAAGGTGCAAGATATGCTGTTGACTCGAAATAAAAGCGGTGATGATGTGCTCACCAGAGCCTTGGCTCTTTTAGGAGAAAATAGTCTTATTGTAAGCGGAATATGGCATGTTCTGGCACAACTCCCCGAAAAAGCTGTGGGCACACCAATGCCGCGTTTTATAATAAAACATCGTTTGAAAAGCAGTGAAGAAAATCCTGAGGCCGTGGAAACAATGCAGCAACAAGCCATGCAGCGCACAAAGCTTCTCAAAACCGCATTACAATAATTTATTCATTACCAGATTCTTCCAGTGTCAATTTTTCAACCATTTCCAGGCGGGCCTGATAGCGTCCGCCTTTAAATGAAGCGTTCAACCATTGCTTAATGATATCCATAGCCTCATGAGATGTCATGAAATCTGCAGGAAGAACTAAGATATTGGCATTATCGTCTTCCTTGGCCAATCTTGCAGTAACTTCATTCCAAGCCAAGGCCGCATAAATACCGGGGAACCGGTTGGCTGCAATAGCCATGCCGTTACCACTACCACAAATCAAAATACCATACATGGCATTTCCGTTTCGGATTTCACGAACTGCTTTAACGGCAAATTCAGGGTAATCACAACGCTCGGCGGTATAACACCCAGCATCGAGCCATTCAATGGCCGTGTCGCCAGTTGTTTTGAGCTGTTCTTTTATCTGCAATTTAAAATGAAATCCGCGGTGATCCGATCCAATTACTATCTTCAAATTCATGTTACTTCTCTGCTTTATACTACTAATTCTTTAGATACACGTGCAATAGCAGGTCTGCCTGTTACACATTCTTCTTCTTCAGGTTTTATTTTCGTACATGTCTTCGATTCTGGCGGAGGGGGTACGGCCGGTCTCTCCCATGAAACACAGGCGTGTCGATCAGTGTATTTAAACTCTAATTCGAATGGTCCATCCCATGGATCAAACCTGACTAAGTAAACGGTTTTATGCTTGCTCAAATAATTACTCAGTACGTATTTGTATTCAACAGATAGTTCAACGATGCGAATTGAAAGCGGCCGCAGTTGCCCGACCGGCGTCTTTAAGAATATAGTCCAGGGTGCGTTACCTTCTTCATCCAATGGCATAGTGGTATTAGGAGCATAGGCAATAACGAAAAATGATAATGCATCTTGTTGCTCCGCCATTTGGCGTCTGAGGAGTTGTTGCTCCATTTCAGGTGATAAACCCATGCGCCGGGCGTGAAGATCAATATACACCTGCCGAACTTCATCGTTCAGCCATAAAGCATCAAATATGCCAAGGGTGCCAAATTCGTCATATACACGCATTGTGCGCATATTGCGTTTAACAATATTTATCGGCGTTTGCGGATCGTCGATATTAGGAAAGTATTTCGCTCCCTGATAGAAATGATCTCTTTCCCAACCTTCTATTTGATAACAACCAGGCAGCACAGCCAGGCATGCTATTACACTTATTAAGATAGGCATCTTCATTGTACACCCCTCAAAACCTTAGGATCGCTTCACCGATTTTGCCGCGATTGTTTGCGTTTACATCATACCTGAGACCGCTCATCCTGAGCCTGTCGAAGGACATGAGCGCAAATGTACATGGCAATGTTCAGCGTTTCCTTTTTAATGATCTCTCACATCATACAACAAATGCTATCAAGAAAAATATATATTGGTACGCTCGCTAACAAAAATATATTGTGAGAAAGATTTTATGATCACCCTTCTGCTAGCGTGGCGCTATTTAAAAGGCACTGCTTACGAACGAAATATCTCAACCATGGTCAAAATTTGCTTGATCGGTATTTTTATTGCCGTGGCAGCTCTTACCGTTACCATTTCCGTCATGCGTGGCTTTGAAGAGGCAATGTTTGAAAAGTTACAAGGCATCAATCCGCACATTACCATACGCAATTACGGCTTAGAGGTAGATGTACCATTGGTAGATCAAATACTGACGAACTCATTTCCAGAAATTGCCGCAGCTTCACCTGAAGAATCACGACAAGTTATCATTGAAATACCGTCAGCTAATGAGCAGGACCAAGTGATGGTAATGCGGGGTGTCGACCCGACACGCATAGGAAAAGTGATTAAGTTGGAAGAAAAAATTGTTGCTTGGAGCGCTAGCCATGAGTTGCCTGCGCTGTTGAAAAACAACAATGTGCTTATAGGCAAAAAGAAAGCTGAACAACTCGGTTTAGTTATTGGCGACCAACTGACTGTGCTTTATGCACCCGATGCGCGGAAAAAAAGGAAAATTTCGTTTAAGGCAGCACAAGCAACCATTTCAGGCCTTTTTACCACGGGTATCGAGGAATATGATACGAGCATTCTGTTTTGCAACATTGATTTCCTCAAACAACTATTTCCGCAGGCATCGTATACCGAAATCGGCCTTCGCCTGAAGCGCGGTAGCGATATGCATGCGGTGGTGAAAAAGCTCAGACGCCAACTGCCAGAATATGATATTGTAACGTGGCAAGATATGTATGCTTCGCTCGTTGCTGCGTCAACCTTCGAGCGTTACGTGATGTTTTTCATTCTCGCATTAATGACTTTGGTCGCGAGCATGAATATTATTTCATTGATGTTTATGCAGATCACGCAAAAGCGCGCAGATATTGCCATTTTGCGGAGCATGGGCGCTACACATACCATGATCCGCCGAATTTTTCTCTGCATGGGATTAATTATTACCCTCGGCGCAACCGTAGCAGGCGAACTGATTGGTGCCATTATTTGCCATCTGCTACAACGATATCCATTCATCCAATTGCCTGATGTATATTACACCACCCATTTACCTGCTGTTATTGAATGGCAAACATTTGTAATGGTATTCGCCGTGGCCATGATCGTAAGCTTAATTTCCATCTGGTACGCGGTGCGGCAAACGAAGCAAATTAATATTGCTCAGGTATTAAGATCAGAGGCATAAGTAAGAAGTTGCCGGTTATCTTTTGTGTTGTATTTTGGAAATGATAGTGACCCGCTCGCTAGTCCTGAGCCCCGTCGAAGGATCGAAGGATAGCGCGCGAAAAAAGTCAGAAAATCAGAGAAAGTTATGAGTAAAGAATTAAAATCCACCCTTAAAGAAATTAACCTCGCCAACAAAAGAGTCATCCTTCGCGCAGACCTTAATGTACCCTTACATGACGGCACAATAACCAGCGATTTTAAAATCAAAGCCTTACTTCCCACCATCCACTACATCTTGGATCATGGTGCCCGCATCACCCTATTAACCCACCTTGGCCGCCCAAGGGTCCAGATCCGAAATATTCAACGCGCCCCTTAGTTGCCTGGTTCAAAAATCATGGTTTCGCCATTTCATTCCTCGAAAAACCAGATGCATCTGAAATAGATCCAAAGGCCCAAATAACCCTCCTCGAAAACCTTCGCTTCTTTCCGGGAGAAAAAGGCAAAGATGAAGCGTTTGCCAAACAATTGCGTACGTTGGGAGATGTCTATGTTAATGATGCTTTCGGCGTTTTACATCGTAACGATACATCAGTGACACTTTTGCCAACATTATTTGCATCGGATGATCGGACTATTGGTTTCTTGGTTGAGAAAGAATTGGCAGCCTTATCCAAGCTGGTTAATTCTCCTGAACAACCCTTTGTATTTATCTGCGGTGGCGGAAAAATTCATGATAAGTTGCCGCTCATTGAAGCTATGTTACCTCGAGTGCAAACCGTTCTTTTTTGCCCGGCAATTTCTTGCACGGTCAGCAAAGCGCTCGGTAAATCAGTCGGCAAATCATTGGTAGATGATAGTAGTATTGCAGGCGTTACGGATTTTTTTCAAAAAGCATACACCCGTGGTGTTCGTATTCTATTGCCATCAGATTATCAAGTGGCCAAGGATACTTTACAAGGCCCACTTTCGTGCGCATGCGCGGATGATTTTCCGTTCGATGCCATGGCAATCTCAATTGGATCCTGCACTGTGGAATGTTACGCAGAAGAAATTCAGAAAGCTAAAACAATATTTTTCAATGGACTGCCAGGCTTCGTTGATCGTCCAGAAACACTCGAAGGTGCGGCTGGCATATTCAAAGCAATGGGTAGTAGTTCCGGCTATAGTGTAATTGGCGGTGGCGAAAGCGTAGCGGCAGTACAGGAACTTGGGTTAGATGACCGCATTGATTATCTCTCAACTGGCGGCGGCGCATCGTTGGCATACTTGGCTGGCGAAGAATTGCCTGGATTGAAAGTGTTTGAGAAAAATTAACTTGTTTGATCTGACAGCCGCTTCCGCTCTTCGCGTTTCCTTTGATAATAATCACGCATTTCTTTCTTGGCAGATTCTGGGTTGGCAGGGTATTTTTGTAACGCCTTTCTTATCGTGCGAACCGCCTTGAATGCCTGTGCGGCTTCGGCTTGAGATTTCAAAATCATCTCATCGTATGTCTTTATCATTTCATCATATATTTTTCTTTCCTCGGAAGTAAAACTAAATTCATCTCCTTTATTCATAATGTACATATTGTGCGCCAGATATCTCGAAAATAACTCTGCGTATTGCAAAGGATCTTCAAAGGTCGTCATCACACCATGTACATCAGAAATCAAAACATTCAGACCTGGAAAAACACCCGCTATGGCTTTTTTTGCACCCATCGGGCGTGCCGCCTTGGTTCGCGAATGAAAAAATTCACCACGTGCATAAAGCGCTGCAAGAGGAGCTAATGGCGAAATATAAAATAAATTCCATGGAGTTCCGTGACTAATATATTGTTTTTTGTTCACCATTAAAGCATAGCCGCCATGCTTGGCGAGATACATATAAGGGCATGCGCCCCAATCATTAAAGTAGCCAATAAATAATGAATTGCCGAATGAGATAGAAAAAGGCTGATATGATGATGTCTTATAGTCGCGTGCGATATCTGTAGAAAGCCAGGTTCCTTTCAACGTGCTGCCCATCAATTGTAATTGTTTATTAGCCGTAATATTGAAGGAGATTGGAGCTGTACCGCGAAAAAGCAATCCCTTATTCTCCGACCGTGCTTTATACTCCAACTTTATTGCTTGGGCCAACAAGCCGAGAGGATGTAATTCAGTGGGATTAGTCTCATTTTTCTTGAGCTCAAAGCCTGGGCCTTCCTTAAAGACGGGAGCTTTTTTAACAACTTTAATAACATTCACCACAAAAGCTGCAAATAGCGACGATATAGCCTCGACTCGCTGTGATAGAACTGAGCTATCGTTTATTGAACCAAGACCATCGTCAAACTTAAAGAGTACTGCACCAAGTGCATTGTTGATCTCAAAAAAAGCAGATCTGTAAAAGAAACGGTTGAAGAAGCGAAATTTACCATATATTTCCCGATAAATTTCATCGGCTGGCTTATTGGAATTATTTAATATATCTAAGAGATCAATGTCACCACTGGTAATGAAAGGAAAATGAATTTTGTTGGCCAGATCCGGATTAATTTTGAAAATTAAATGATTCGCCTCTGGGAAAGACAAATAAACAATCCCTTCATTTTTTTTAGATAGTTCATGTTCGAATTCATCAAACCTGGCTTGGTCGAATGGGCCATCCGGCGTTAGTGGTAAGGCGGCATCTAATAATGATTTCTTATCAACCGGCGATAGATCTGCAATATCGATCCATCTGGAACTACTTTCTTTATAAGCATTTGTTAACGGTGAATTAGGAACTTGGTCACTAGTCACGGCAAAAAGTTCATAGATGCTTGTTGGTATAAACACAACATCATAATTGGGATTGATTGCCTGCAATTTCCTGCGAATGAATTTTTCTTCAGCATAAGGCTTGGGCGACAAAAGCTCATCCTCTTCCTGCTTGGTCAAATCGCTATTGGCGATAACCATAGGCCACTCATATTTTAATAGAATGTGTGCTATCAAACTCTTATTTTTCTCATCGCTCTCATCTAGCGGCACAAAACCATGCTTGCCTTTCTTAATGACAAGAAGTTCGGCGTAGACGGGGATTGCTGAGATCAAAATCCCGAGGCAAATTGCCCTTAATACAATGCATGTTCTTATTTGCTTCATATACTTTCCATTAATGTTAACCAAGTTGTTTAACATCTTGGTTGATCGCATCTACAATCGGATATCCTTTTTCTGCCCGCACCTTTATCGTTTCGCGTAACTTTTTCAGAGTTTCTGGCGTGAGGAGCTTTTGAACTGATCGCTTCTCAATACCTTTCAATTTTTCTTCAGCCTCTTTGGATAGCGTTTGATGTTCGGCAAAGTATTTTAAATCTTCCGCAAATAGAGGCATATAATCCTGCGATAAAAGTTCCAAACCGGTTTTGCTCACCACTGCTGCGCCGCCAGACCCGTCCGTAAAAAAGATTTTCATACCTTGAGGGCTAATCTTATAGATAACTTTATACATACTTAAGAAACCTAGCGATGCTATAAAGGCTTCTATTTGGCCGACATAGAGAATTTTATTCTCATTAAATGATTGATAGTCTCTCAATATATTTGTCATTATGAGGTCAGTAGCACATGTACCTGAAGCACATCCGGTCAGTGATATTTTTCGAATGGAAACTGCACTATTATTGGGCATGGAAGTGAGCGTCTCTTTGATCATTTCGATGGCTTTTGCCGGCGCTATAGGTTTTTTAAACGCGTCCACCGTTCTATTTTGTAATTTACTTATTGGCTCATTGCCTAACATGGGTAGCAATACGTTACGTTTCAGTAACAATTCATTGAACTGTTTCATCTCATAAAGCGATGGCTTAATAAATGGGAATTTATAGGGCTGCCCATCCTTATAAAAATAGGATATAAAATCTTTACCGTTGGTACTGATAATGACTGAGCTATATATATCAAGATTGCTACTAATAGTGTCAATAAAAAATAATTTTTCAGGGCCGGTGCTTCCTGTTGCGAGATCAAAACTCTTTATAATATCCTGCATGCTATGCTTAGAAGAGATTATCTTTTCTATATGGTGAATTGCGTTACCTGGAATCATGGAAACAATTTTGGGCATGCCGTTTGTATTAGTAATGAGTTCAAATGGAATGTCATGGGTATATAAAAGTATTGCAAGAGGCTCGCCTTCTTTGCCTTGTTTCTTGAAAAATGAACTAATGTCCAAAGGATTTGTTCTGGCCTTTGCCAAAATAGATCCAATAGCAACCGTCTTATTGACGCTATCAAGGACAGAAAACCATGGTAAGCCCGGCAGTTTAATCTGCGGCATATTTGTTAGATACTTTTGTTTCTTTAAATACTGCGAAGGTGAATATACTATCGGTGCCACCATGTCATCGTAATCTTGCAAACTCGGCTGCACCATTTTTTCAAAAAAGGAATCAAAATTAAGAAGACGCAGAAGCTTAGGCTTTCCTTGCTCAACGCTGACTTTTGGCCATATCGAAAAAGTGACAGCATCCAATAATGCCATAGTAATAATGGGAAAAGGATAGGTTTTGGTAATCCCGCGTTCGGCATCTTTGTAAATGTACTCGGCATTCACCCCAGCTGCATAGCAAGAGTCATAAGTCAAAACTCGCATAAAAAGTTTGGTCTCGAGAAAACTCAAGAACTTTTTAAAATCATCAAGCTTAAGAGAAACAATGCTACGATTTATATTTCCATGCCCCGTTATATAAATTCCCCAGAATGGGATTAGATTTCTGCTCGAAGCGGAGTATTCCTTCACCGCAACAAAGATCTTGCCAAGCGCTCCAACAAAATACTCTGCCTTGCCGAATGTTGATACAGGTTTTTTGATGTCGTTAACATCTACGGTTGGCATGTGATTAACTATAATGCCTAATTTCTGTTCCATTTGTGTAATACCTTCTTGGGGCATGTAGTTAGATACTTCCGCACTATCTAAACCCTCTTTTTGTAGGTATTTCTTCGGTAATAACAGATATAGTTCCGGTATGATCTCTTTAATAATCCAGTTTTGGGCGGCATTCGCATTGAATGCGCCGACGGCGAGGATAGCATTATCGCTGTTTTCAAAATCAAATAGCGCGCTTTTCGCGGCGACGATTTCGCTCGCTGATGTTGCCTTCTGAGTGGCCGCCTCTAGCTTGGTATAGGCTTCTACCAAGCTTTTTGGATCTTGAAACTCTTGTGGCACATTATCCCCGCGAATGTTAACAAGCACAGATGCCGAAGCAATAATAGGCCCAGCTTCTTGATAGATAGCCGCAATAAGACTCCTACTAATGGCGCCGATCCGCCCATTCTCGCTATCGTCTAAAAAAATCAGCACACCTCGCATAGGATGCTCTTGCTCGGGAGCAACAGGGCTGGCCTGCAATGCTGGAACAAGTGCGAAGCCTATGAATATTACGTAGGCGATAAATAAGATCTGCTTTTGTATTTGCTTCATCTACTGTCCTGGCATTTTATTGTTGGGCATCAAGTTGCTTAATATCTTGATTGATCGCATCTACAATCGGATCAAGCAAAAAAGCAAATTGGACGGTTTGCCCTTTATACTGAATATTCCTTGTTCTAGTCATTTGCTTGCGCAATTCGAGCGCCCGTAATAATACGGCTTTCGTATATGGTTCTTTCTTTAACATACTGATCACCTTCTCAACCTCTCCGGCAAGGCGACGAAGCCTATTTTGGATGACCACTTCTTTAAACTCCGTTAACCGATCTAATATTAGTTGCTTTTGCAATGCAGGTTGCACTGGTTGTAGGACTGGCTGAGCCGGAGGCAGAGGTTTTGGCGCTTCTGTTTTTGGTGTCGGTACTATTGGAGCAGGAATCTGGGGTTGTGAAACTGGCAATTTTGCTGGGGCTACCGGTGCCGATGCCTGTGGTTGTTGCGGCGCAACTATCGGCATTGCAAGTTTTTGTGGTGCGATGGCTGGTGCTTTGGTCTTTCGAAGCGCGCCTTTTTCTGCCTGCGTCTGTATCGTTTCACGCAAATTTTTCAGAGCCTCTGGCGTGAGAAGCTTTTGAACTGATCGCTTCTCAACACCTTCCAACTTTTCCTCATCATCTTTGGATAACGTCTGATGTTCGGCAAAGTATTTTAAATCTTTCGCAAATAGTGGCGCATAATCCTCCGGTAAAAATTCCATACCGGTCTTGCTTAAGGCTGCATTACCGGTAGACCCGCCCCTAAAAAAAATTTTCATACCTTCAGGGCTAACCTTATAAATAACATTATACGTAACTGCGCAACGATGCGGCTCTACACAGGCTTCTATTTGGCCAACATAGAAAATTTTATTCTCATTAAATGATTCGTAGTCTCTCAGTGTATCTGCCATTATGGGATCACTAACACATAACTCTGAAGCACATCCGGTCAGTGATATTTTTCGAATGGCCACTGCACTATTATTGGGCATGGAAGTAAGCGTCTGTTTTATCTTTTCGATAGCTTCTGCGACCGCCATAGAGTTTTCAAATGCTTCCACCGTTCTACTTTGCAATTCACGTATTGGCTCGTTCGTTGGCTTAGATAGCACAATGTCACGTTTCAATATTAGTTCATGGAACTGTTTCATCTCATCAAGCGAAAGCTTAATAAATGGGAATTTATAGGGCTGCCCATCCTTATAAAAATAGGATTTAAAGACTTTACCGTTTGTATTGATAATGATAGAACTGTACGCATCGGAATTACTACTAATAGTGTCAATAAAAAATAATTTATCAGGGCCGGTGTATCCTATTGCGAGATCAAAACTCTTTATAATATCCTGCGCGCTGTGTTTGGAAGAGCTTATCTTTTCGATCTGGTGAAATGTCTTACCCGGAATCATAGAAACGATTTTGGGCATCTCGGTTGTACTAATGATGAGTTCAAATGGAACGACATGCGTATATAAAAGTAGTGCAAGCGGCTCACCTTTTTTGCCTTGTTTCTTGAAAAATGAATTAATGTCCAAAGGCTCTGTTCTGGCCTTTGCCAAAATAGAACCAATAGCAACTGTTTTATTGCCGCTATCAAGGACGGAGAACCATGGCAATCCTGGCAGTTTAATCTGCGGCGTACTCGGTATCAAATAATTTTTTAGTAGGTACTTTGAAGGATCTATTGTCGCAATCAAATCATGGTAGTCTTGCAAAAACGGCTGCGTCATTTTTTCAAAAAACGAAGCGAAATTAAGCAGGCGTACGAGCACAGGTGTTCCTTGTCTCACGGTAAACATTGGGGCTGGCCCGGCGGTGATTGCATCCAATAACGCCATAGTAATAATTGGAAAAGAATAAGTTTTAATGACTCCGCGTTCTGTATCTTTGTAAATATACTCAGCATTAACTCCCGCTGCGTAACAAGAACTGTACGTTAAAATTCGCGTAAGAATTTTGGTTTCTAGAAAGTTCAGGAATCCTTTAAAATCGTCAAGTTTGAGGCGAACAATAGTGTGATTTAAACTTCCATGACCTTTTATATAAATCCCCCAGAACGGTATAAAGTTGTTGCTCGAAGCGGAGTATTCCTTCGCTGTAACAAAAGTATTGCCGAGCGCTCCAACAAAATAATCTGCCGTGTCGAATACTACTATAGGTTTTTTGATGTCGTTAACCTGTGCGGTTGGCATGTGATTAACTTTAAGACCTAATTTCTGTTCCATCGGCGTAATACCTCCTTGAGGCATGTAGTTAGATACTTCCGCAATATCTAAACCCTCTTTTTGCAGATATTTCTTGGGTAATAGCAGATATAGCTCTGGTATAATCTCTTTAATGATCCAATTGTTGGCGGTATTGGCATTGAATGCGCCCATCCCGAGGATGGCATTTACATTGTTTTCAAAATCGATTTGCGCTCTTTTTGCGGCAGAGATTTCGCTCGCTGATGTTGCCTTCAGAATGGCTGCCTCTAACTTATTATAGGCTTCTACTAGGCTTTTTGGATCTTGAAACTCTGGTGGCACATTATCCCCGCGAATATTAACCAGAACCGATGCCGAAGCAATAATAGGCCCTGCTTCCTGATAGATAGCTGCAATAAGATCGCTACTGATGCCACCGATCACACCATTCTCGCTATCATCTAAAAAAATTAGCACACCTCGTATGGGATGCTCCTGTTCAGGAGCTGCGGGATTTGCACGCAAGTTTTGAATCTGAAACAAACCTATGCATAATGCATATGCAATAAAAATAGATCGTTGGCGCTTCATCTACTATCCTTTTTTTGCCCTACAAATAAAAATGGGGTGCTAGCATCTTGCACTTGGCTTCATAACTGCTCAAGCAAGGTCCAACACCCGTTCGCTTTAGGACGAATTTTATTTATCTTTTACGCCACTTAGGCAGGCCATCACCTGGATTATTAATGCGGCCGACTTTTTTAAATTGCTTACCGTACATTCTATTTTCTGTGGTATCAGCCATGCTCTTTGCGCTTAGCGCACAGTGCCGCATGCTCTCGATAACGCTTTTAGCGTCATGCTTTTTCTTTCCGCCCTTTTTTATACGCTTCATGTTACTTCCTTGTTGTTTCGGTTGTTGTTTTATTAACTGGTGCAACATTAAGTGTATGCGGTTTGCGATGTGCGCTCATTACAAACCAATCAAGTAGCGCGAATGCGCATATGAGCAATAATAGTCTTTTGTTCTTCATTAGTGTCTCTCCCAGGTCCGACATAGCTCATTGCAAAGCACGATGGATTTAATCCAAGCATAAGCGTCGGCCGACGATGCATTTTTAGCTCATCATTACACTAGCATAGTCGTGTTTCGAATTGCAATATTTAGCTTTTCTGGAAATTAAAGGAGTCAAGAGGGAAGCAGCATATGTAAAAAAAATGGGCAATAATACGAAAAAAGCAGTCACAAGATCAGATGAGCTCATGACTGCTTTGTATTTTTCAAACAAAGAATTTAAAACAGCGGGCAGAAATTGAGGAGATATAAGCTATTAAATAAGTGCTCCTCAACGCCATCGAGCTTTTGGCCGGAGTATTCGTAGACTAAGAAGCCATAATTATCATGCTTCATTTCCCAAGTTCTGAAGGCAGGAACCTTAATACCTAATTTCTGTGCAATTTCCTGCGCCTTGAATGGATCAAAGTCGCCGTTCTTTAAAATACTTGGCTGTACGCTTTGGCGGACAAGTTGGTTGAATGACATACCTTGAAGATGGCTAATGAAAGATTGGGGGTCTTGCCACATGCGCTCAGCATCACCGAATGCAACACTCGAATCAAAGCCTGCTACCCCTTTGAAATGATTAAAATCGGGGTTGTCGATAAAGAATGCTGCCTTGCTCAAGTTAAATGCACGCTCATGACAAAGCTCATGCAATACAAATGAGGGCGTATGTTCAAGCCCTTCTAAGGCAACAATTTTTTTGGGCAGATGTGCCAACTTTTGCAGAAGATCATGCGGAACTGCATGCTCAGAATTATTTTTATACATTAGTACTCCTTTTTTTAAACCCCAATCTTGTGACCGGGATATTAGACCGATGACCTACCAACAATAGCGCAGCAAAAAAATTGTGGCAATAGTCAATAGATATATGTCATAAAAGCGCTTTACAACAGCAAAAACTCCCATTCATTTTATGTCTCCAAGTGATTTTATTGTCTTTTAATCCTTAGAATATGACCGTCGGTCGAGTAGGTGCAAGTTGGGCAACACCAAAAAATTCTGAATGAGCTGCAGCCACATGCCGGTCAATCAAAATCATTAAAATATTCGATGCGGACGTGTATAAGGATTCTATTGCATGAACGGCTGCAACCTTTTAGACTTACCGGCCAAACCTCTTTAAAAAAGAAATCCTCACATATAAAAAATTTAACTTTGGTACTGAAACCCCATGGATGGGATCTGGAAAGAATTTCTTAACATTGCAAAGCAAGAAGCTGGCAGCCAAATGGTCGAAACCTGGTTGCGAGCAGTCAAGCTCATGCAATGGGATGTGCACGAACAAACGGTGTTACTTGAAACACCCAATAGTTTCGTCAAAGATTGGCTTGAGCAACATTATGTGCCTTTCTTTGAACAGCATCTCGCGCGCCTATTTAATGTTGATTCGATTACAATTGTTTTTATTTCGCCACATACCCCATCATCTGTGCGCATAACACCTGCAGTTGTAGCTCACGAATCCCAAAATGATAGTTCGAAAAGCCAACACACAAATACACAAACCCGTTTATTTGATGGCTTTATTCCCGCTCAAGTGATTAAAGGTGGCCCGGTCAAACGCGAAATTGATCACAAAGCACCGCAGTCTGGACATACAACCGGCATCATACAACGGCCGTATTCCCAGATGCCCGCAGTCGTTGGCCAACGTAATCCAGGGCTTAACTCTGCATTTACCTTCGATACTTTTGTTGTTGGCCCTAATAATGAGCTTGCGCATGCGGCAGCGACTGCCGTTACCGAATCACATAAGGGATACAACCCATTATTCATTTATGCACCTTCTGGGCTCGGTAAAACTCACTTATTACATGCAATTGGCAATGTGCTTATAGCATCACATTCAAAACAGCAGCAAGGCCCACGAGTTCTTTATCAAACGGCCGAACGGTTTGTGCAGGATTACATTAATTCGATTCGTTTTGAAAAAATTCATCAATTCCAGCTCAAATATAAAGATGTAGATGTTTTGCTCATCGATGATGTGCAGTTTTTATCAAATAAAGAACAAACCCAAGAGGCATTCTTTCACATCTTTAATGCGCTCTTTGATGCCCATAAACAGTTGGTATTTACTTCAGATACGTATCCGCACAAGTTGAGTGGTATTGCAGACCGATTACGCTCGCGCTTTGAAAGCGGTTTAATTGTAGATATTCAAGCGCCGCCACTGGAAACAAAGATTGCCATTTTGAAGAAAAAGGCAGAACAAAATAATGTGCTGCTGCCTGATGATGTCGCCTTCTTTTTGGCTATGCGCAACACGGGTAATGTGCGCACCTTGGAAGGTTCATTGATTCAAGTAATGGCAGTTGCTTCGCTTACTAAGCAGCCGGTCAACTTAGATGCGGCTAAGCGTGCATTAATGAGATATGGGCAAGAAAAGATTGCTAACGCGGTAAACTTTGAACGAATTGTAAAAGGTGTTTGCGAACATTACTCATACACGCTTGGCGATTTACGATCGGAGAGCAAGACGAAAGAATTAGCACTTGCTCGCCAGGTTGCCATGTATTTAATGAAGAAATTAACAAGCAAATCATTGCAAGAGATTGGTTATTTCTTAGGCCGCAAAGATCATTCTACGGTTTTGCATGGGCTGAATAAGATTAAGAATTGGATTGCATCGTCACCCGATTTTTCAGCGCAAATCATGTCGCTCGAGGCGAAAATATTAAGTTGATGCATCTTTAAACAAATTTATTTCCTCGGTCACAGCTGCCACAACGCGCTCATCCTGAGTTAATCGAATCAGGGGCCCCCAAGACTCGGGTTCCCTCCTAGGGTGAGTTTGGGGTAAAAGGATAAAAGCGCAAAGAAGATATGCAGTAACCAAGTCTAATAAATAATGAATCATATTTTTTCGTTTGATATGATTAATCTAGAACAAGTTGATAACTCGAGAACTACAATTGCGAAGAGACTATAAGGAAATACATTAAGATGCGCTGCTTATCAAATCTTTTTAGCGCTCTGATCCTTCGATAATACTCAGGATGAGCGCTTCAATCTCCATCTCAAAACTAAATATTGGTGAAGATTGTCGCATTCTCAAATCTACGTCGTATAAACATCCCATTCTGCAAGCTGGGCATTTTTGCGGTCACGCTTTGATCTAAAGAAGCGATCTTTCACACATTTTTTTGTTAACCCTTTATACCAGTCAAAATAGCTATCAACTACAAAACGATTTTTCAATCCCACAAGTGCACGGAAATTTTCCGTATCGATAATAACTATTTTCCCGGTTCCTTCTTCAACCATAAAATTTTGTAGATGAGGGTCAATACGATAATGCGTAAACTGGCTGAGTCGCATGCAACGCTGAGAATTTACAAAATCAAACCAAGATCTATCCTGCGCTTTGATGCAGTCAGCTACAATTGCATATAGTGCTGGAATGGTGGTTGTGCAACCTGATGTACATGTTCCCATATTCTTGCCTTCAACGACTAGCCAGCGCGGATCTTTCGGCAACCAATACCATTTACGAGGGAACTCAACAATTTTGGACCAAAATGGATCTTGCTGAATCATGCAGGTAAGTTCTTCCATATTTTTTATACGCGTAAAGCCAGTTAAATGGCGCATGATGCCGCCGCCCATCACAAAGAAAAAGCCTGGTTCCATTCCTTTGCTAAATGGGGAAACAAAGTTTTTTGGCGTTTCAGAGAAAAGTTTCAACACAAAGGGATACTCTTTAAATTTGAGCACCAATGCACCAGTGTTATTGGCATAGCTATAATCGTCGTCTTTCAAAACGGTAAAGCGCGCGAATTTTTTTTTGTGTTCCCCTAACTCTTTCAACACGCCTTCAATAAGCTCATTAAGCTGCTCGCCTGCTACCGATTTTTCTGGTTCTCGGCGGAAGGTAATGGAACCGGTGGGAAGCATGTGATTATAAAAGAAGGTTTTATCAAAGGGTTTAAAAATTGGCCCTTCTTCGATATGCGAATCTTTAAGTGTGAATTTATTAGTTGGATCATCTTGCCAATAGGTAGTTATTTGCGGCAAGTTTGCATCTGGACGCAGGATGCTGCGGTTGGTGGGGAATAGGGGGAAAAAAAAGAAGATGGAAATAAAAAAAATAATACTCTCTCGTTGCATACTTATCCTGGTAAAATAATAGCCCAGCTTTTTTTATTGCGTCTAATAATTTTGCATCGCGCGCTTTATCTTTTATTCCAACCCGATTGCCCTGAGTGTTTTGCGCAGCAAAATGTATCGAAGGGTCGACAGGCTCAGGACGAGCGGATCTTTTTACGATCTTAACTAGCTTTATCCATTGAACTAAAACTTACTGCGATTAAGCATATTTCGCACAATAGTTTGCAATGCCATCACAAATGCCGCGGGCCAGGAGATCCTGGTATGAAGCAGTATTCAGGCGGATTGCTTCTTGTTCGTTGGATACAAATCCTAATTCAATAAGCACTGATGGCATATTAGTGCCAAGCAATACCTGTGAAATCGCCGTTTTTACTTTTAAGTCCGGAACAGTGGGATAATGCCGATGAATGTTATCTAATGCAAATTGATGCACCGTTTGCGCAAGCAACGTACTTTGTTGGTCACGCCATACTTGTCGATCATAGCTAATTCCCTGATGGCCAGGCTGAATATCCATTATTAATGGCAATTTTAAACAATAGGTTTCTACTCCTGCCGTTGTTGGCTTTGGAGAACTATTGGCATGAATCGAAACGAAAAGATCGGCGCCCCATTCGTTGGCAAAGGTGGTACGCTCATCAAGCGGTACAAAAATATCATGCGCTCGGGTGGTCGCCACGGTAAAGCCAGCATGTTGCAAATTTTGGGCAACTTTCATGCCAACCTGATACACAATCTCTTTTTCCTTAATATTGAACTGACCAATAGCGCCATTATCCTCGCCACCGTGGCCTTGATCAATCACAATCCGGGTACTTTTAGATGCTAAACGATGAGGCGCAGAATTATGCTCCTTTAATTGTTCTAGCACATCAAGATGATGTAGCTGGAAAACAACTCCCGGTTGCTGTTGGATGGATGCGAATGTGGTATAGGTAATGCGAACTTTGCGTGGATCGAATGAGAACTGGAACATGATGCCATCAATAGGCGCTGTTACCTCTGACACAAGTACCTTGTACCATGGACCGCTTTGTATTTCAGTGCCGTTGGGCTGCTCTGTTCGTATTGCATGCGAAGCTTTATTCGCTCGTTCTATTGCCGAACGCGCTTCTGCTGTAGCAACTTTTGCCTTTGGAACCATGAATTTGACCAATGCTTGGTCCTCAGCGATTTTACGCACCGGAATCAAATTTACATTCGGTCGGTCGCTGAAATAACAACCAATGCTGTCGGTAATGGCACCGCGATGATAAAAGAAACGATTAAGTTTGTTATCTTGCGCCTGCGCTAATGTTGCGCACGTAAGCATAATTATTAATGTAATATAACGCATAACTTCTCCCCTTTAGGTTAACGGTTACAAGCTCATGGTGTCAATTAAGGATCTTACGCGATTTCTGCATCAACCATGATCGCAAAATTGTGCCGCTTACCCCATGCTGTTAAAAATGAGTTTAAATCATACTTCACTACTGTCTTATCATCTGAATCAAAAGCCGAATCATGGCAAATAACTTTCTTGTGCCGCGCATCGTAGCCAACTACCAGCATTAAATGCCCCGCGGTGTAACCCGTGGCTGCACCTTTTAGCGGACCTTGCACACTCACCATTACCGGCACGCCCCGCGTCAATTGGCGATGAAGATCGGCAAAAGAAGGTAATCGCATTAACCACCAAGCGCGGGAACACCCAGTTGCTTGGTAGGCAAATGCCACATTAAATGGCCAACTACCAAACGTGTCCAAGCCAGCGTCATATACTTCATTAGCTACCTGTACTGGATTAACCGGTGCTTGGGCCACATAGGCGAGTAACATACTCAATGCTGTAGGCGAACACAGATGCTGCGCTCTTGGATGTTGTAATACCATTTGGGAATATTTTGGCACATCTGAAACATGAACCGAATGTAATATCGGCGTCAACTTACGCCACGAATCTGGGGTAAAACGTTTAAGATCAGCAATATTTACAAAAAGCCCTTTCAGCTCGCCAAGATCTGCTCCATCGTGTGCTTCAACGCGAATTCTATACGCGTCGGCTAAACCAGGAACTTCTAAACGAACGTGCTTGCCCTGGGATTCACACTTTACCTCGCTTGCATATGAACGTTGTTTGCTATTGCCCCAATCGATCATATGGTGCATGGCAAGCCAATGCTTATTTTTTGCACTCCGAGCTTGTACGAAGAAACTGAAATAACCGTTTGATGGTTTTAACGCATTCCAAGAAAAGATAAGCTGCGAAAAAGGCTGAGTATCAACCTGCAAGAAGGTCGCTTGTGACTTATTGTGAAATTGCGCACGCTCTGCAGAATCAAACTGCTTAGCGAAAAACCAAGTCCAATTGGGTTCTGCATATAATGAGGAAGCCAACAAAAGAGTTGTTAGCAAAATTCTAAATCTCATAATGTCCTTAATGAAAATCATATTTTACGCTTTCCCACGCCGTTGCATGTATCTAAGTGTTTTACAACGCAAGAAGCTTTTGCGGATTCCGCTTTGATGTAAAGCTTCAGTATACTATCATTAGTGTCCTGATATTAGCGTACTTAAAACCCTTTTCGTAAAACAAGGAATTGTAATGGATCATAGCCGCAATGCTTTGGGCAAGCGCACCTTAGGCATTTTGCTGTTCGCTAGCGTTTTTTGCCTTGTAATACATAATGCTTTTGCACGGTCAACAAATACCAAAGAAACTAATCCCCCGCGGTATGCTTTATGTATTGTTCCGGTCGCTGACGTTTTGGGCGGGCCGATTTCATCTGAAAATCTTGATTGGTACCAACAAAAAATATGCGCAGATAATTTGAGTGGAACCTGCAGACGTATTGATCAGCTATTATTTAACGAGGTTGCCGAGATACAGCAGATATATAGAAATGGGGAACAAGTCTGCATAAAACTACCCGGGAAAATATTTGAAACGCATAGCTCTACCACGCCACAAACTAATGGCTGGGTGCTGGGTAGCAATGTGCGCATTCTCAACAATGAAGATATTGTAGACAAGTTACCAGCGCCGCTATCTCTTAAGAAATCAGCTTTTCCAAACTCACTTCACAATACTGTAACCCTCAAAAAGCCTGTTACCATACCCGGGGCAAGAACTGATTTTTCTTCTGGCACTCGTTTTGTAATTAAGAATCACGGAAAGAATACATATGAGGTCTGGTGGTTCAATCCAACTACTAATGCCATCGACACGCTTAACATACCTACACAATATTGTATTGCCTATGATGAAAATCTCTCGCCAAATGCGCGTCGACAATTAATGGTTGATATTGCACGCAGCTTCATACATCGCGCGGGTGAAGTTCCTTACGTATGGGGCGGCTGTAGCATGATTCATGGTTGCCATGATCAAGTTAACCAAAAGCTGGCGATGTCTCCCAAATCCGGCGAACCGATTATTTTTGATCGCAATCAACCGGAAGTACCACGAACTGGTTTTGATTGCTCTGGTCTCATATTGCGAACGGCAAACATGGCTGGAATACCGCTCTTTTATAAAAATAGTATTACTATGGCGCGGCATTTACGGGAAATAACAGATATCAACGATCTTAAAATTGGCGATGTTATTTGGATACCCGGCCACGTCATGATGGTCAGTTCGTTGGATAAAAATCTACTTATTGAAGCGCGGCATTATATGCACGGCTATGGCCGTGTACATGAAATACCATTGGATGAAGAATTTGCTGGTATAAAAACATATAAAGATTTATTGGCCTCAATGAAGCAAAAAAAACCTATTATTCGCAAGGCTCGAAATGGAACTGAAACCGGGAAATTACGAGAAATTAAGCTACTGTCATTAATGGATTAAAAGAAAATAAAAAGAGCGCCTCAGTTAAGAAGCGCTCCTTCAAGCTAAGCCTTTTTATGGGGTGACACTTAAATTTTCAAGATTCGGATCTGTTGAAGGATTCGGAGTAGATCCAAGCGTCCAGTCACGAATTGGTGTGCCCATAGGGACTGTATAGTTCGCTACGCTACTCGTACGAACAGTGTTTTTTGTATACATGTTGGTTACATTTACCATTGAATCCGCATCATAGATTCCGTACGTATGATCAGCCACAATATTATTGGAAATGATGCAATTTGTTGAGGGAACTCCACCAATAGCTGAACTAGTTACCTCAATTCCGTAATCACCGTTAGCAATACTTTCGCAATTGATGATTTCGCCATTAACTTGTCCACTCAACTGGAAACCGCCAGAAACTCCTGTGCCGCCGGTGGTAGCCAAAGTATTATTCGTAGCTACACAATCTTCGAATTTAACATTGGAACCTGTCCCGCCTCCATCAGGTGCAGTATAAAAACCATATGCTACCCCGTTGGAAGGGAACGTAGTAGTGTTTATATTGCTTTGTGCAACGGAATTTTTACAGACAACATTGCTGCAAAGACGGATACGGAAACCGCCTGCAAAATTTCCTGTTCCGGAATTTCCATCGGCAGTACAGCCCGTAATGTTTATCCCATCACAACCGTATAATGACCATCCAACAGAATCATTGGTTCCAGCCGCACCTCCTGCAGGTGTAAATGATGAATTGCCATTTGCAACACAATTATCAAACGTCAAATTCTTGACGAACGTAAATGAAAATCCTTCAGCTTCTGAGAAACTTTGTTCTGTTCCCATAGATGTATTACTGTTGGCCTGGCAATTGAAAAAAGCAATATTCTCATGAAACGTATTAGGCCCACTAAAATCGAAGGCGAAGGCACCTACCGTTTTGCTGTCACCAGGTCCGCCATTGAAGTTGAATGTCGAATCCCAAAAGTAAATGTTTTTGCATGGGGATGCACCGGATATGGAAAATCCAAGTGATAAAGGAAATGAGCCGACTCCACCAATTTGATTTCGATCGAAATTGCAGTTTCGAGCATAAAGACCATCGGTACTTCCATCAACAGTTAGTCCCGAATAAAAGTTATACAAGCAGCGGACATTATCCAAGAAAATATCGTTTACGTTATTAAGTTCAATACCTGCATTGAACTGATCGGGGGTTCCGCATGACAATACGTCTATCGATGAAAGGCTGAGGTTATTTACTGATTGGGCAACGATTCCTTCACCAAGGAAGCTATCTACTTGACCATTCATAACGGTAATATTATTAATAAAGCCGGCCGCGAGAGGGTTGATACTAATTCCGAAGGCCGGTATAACATTTCCTGCTGCTTCTGATAAACGAAATTGGCTCAAATCTAATACCACATTATCGGATAAGATTGCTATAGCAACGTTATCTAGACCGTCCGCATCTAGGGGATTAAAAGCAACATCTCCACGCAAGCAATAAACACCGGGTTGATCAATAATATAGGTCTTTGAGAGAACGCCATTTGCATCAGCGAAATCCGATGGAAGTATCGTTGTACATTTGCAGGAACAATCAAGCAATGTCTCAAGATCTTCTGTGATCTCGCATAAGGTTTCCTTGATGCAATTACTGCGGCAATCGGCAGCATTGACTTGTGCAAATAGGAATGCAGCGCTCATTGTGAGATGCATTATTTGTTTGATGATCCTCATTGGATCTCCTTCAGTTTGGTTGATATAAACAAAAAAACGCCATCTCGAGTATCAACTACTTCTCGAGATGACGTGAAACTATTTCGGTACGATTCATTTGAAGGCAAGCTACAGTGGGAAATTGTGTGTGTGATATCACACGTTGCGCGATATGCACGTTAATGAAAATCATAACTACTTCCAGGCGCATGACTATGCGCACATTATTTAACCGCTCAATTTTCTTTAATAAACTTAATTGATTTTTTGATTTAAGAACAAGAGTTTGTTTGTATATGCTGAAATATGCTTTTTAGAAAGCCATTTTCACAATACACGAACTTTTTTAAAGATAAGAATATTAAATTTTAGGAATGCGAATTTTGCTTATCATTAATAATGATAATACAACGAGAAGAGCACTGAGCCCACGAGAAGAAACTAACCAAGGAGCATGCTGAGCAATCTGCTCTTGGAATACGAGAAGAGTGGAAATCATGAAGGCTGCACAGGTAGTTGGCAGGCCATTGAAATGCTGATTATTTGTGCTGGCATTAAAACGAGCAAGTCGATACAGCCCCGCGCAGAGGTAAAGGACTAAGCTGGCGATGCCTAACCGTGAAATTACTATTGATTGGCTATAAATGAGAACAACCGGCGCCAAGCAAAATGATACGCCGTCAGCTAAAGAATCAAGTTCGCAGCCGATGTCGCTGGTCACATTTAATGCACGAGCAATTCGGCCATCAATACCATCGAAAAAAACAGAACCAAGGAGGCACAATGCCCCTTTTGTAATTTCGCCTTCAACGGCGTAAAGAATTGCAAAAAGGCCAAGGGCCGCATTTGCGAATGTTAATAGTTGTGGAATGGCTCGAGCGATGAGCCGATCTTGCTTAGTTCGGGCACGTACCTGACGTAATATTAATCTAGCGTTCATATCGAAATCCTTTCGATACGCAAACTGCGCGGCGCTCGGTTGGCTGCTATTGCAGCCACACTCACTTTGCTGGTTTTCATAGGCTCAGACCTCCGATCACTGTTTGACCGCCGTATACCCGCTCACCAACGCGCACGGCAAGTGCAGCATTTGCGGGTAGGAATAGATCAATCCTTGATCCGAATTTAATCATACCATAAGGCGTCGCCGTTTTCATAGAGTCGCCCTGTTTTGCCCAGCAAACAATACGCCGAGCTACCGTTCCGGCAATCTGTCGAACAAGGATAGAGCCGTGTTCAGTATTCAATATAACGTCATTCCGCTCATTAAGCTCAGAGCTTTCGGGCGCCCAGGCGACTTTAAAAAGGCCTGATTTATGCTCCACCGATTCTATGTCTCCTGCAGCTGGAGTCCAGTTTACATGTACATCCATAGGGGAGAGGAAGATGGAAACGCGGTAGGTATATCGCCCTTCTAGGGTACCCGTCGGGTCGTGAATAATATCGACTACCTTGCCATCGGATGGGGAAATGATAGCGCCACGATTATCGAATAGTTTTGGTCGACGCGTCGGGAAGCGAAAAAAATAGACGGAAAAAATGAAGAATACTAATAATGGGATTAATAAGGCAGGGAATAACAAGCCGAGGAGGGGAATGGGCAATAGAGTAGCCAGAAGGATTGCGCGGCCTTCTGTCCAGAGCAGGTTATTTTTAATGTATGTGTCTAACATGGTGCTTAACCTATTATGGTGCTTAACCTATTATGGTGCTTAACCTATTAAGGTATTGTAAATGCGCTCGGCTGGAATTGAACCAGCGGCCTACAAGTTAGGAACCTGTCGCTCTATCCGACTGAGCTACGAGCGCTGAGTTAGTTCCATTTAGCGAGCTTACCCAATTCTGATTGACTGCCTCCAGATACTTAACCGCTCAGCGGGTCCAGGGCAAATGCCTTGGTGCGCCCGAAAGGACTCGAACCTTTAACCTACGGTTCCGAAGACCGGCGCTCTATCCATTGAGCTACGGGCGCATATTTCATACATTTAAAGGGACCAAAGTTTTACCAGAAAATAAGTTTTTAGCTACTACGATAACTTCTTCGTGGTCACTTACAGAAAAAAGGACGCTTTTTTACAAGCGTCCCCAAAAGATAATTCTTATTAAACCCAGTTATTTTAGATATTTGGCAACATTTTTTTGATGGCCACGTCGACATGCTAACTCATAAGGTGTTAGTCCATGATTATCTCGAGCATTAAGGTCGGCACCAGCCGCTATTAGCAGTCTTATAATTTTCTTTGCTTTATCTTTTGAATAATAGACCAGAAGTGGCAGGCCGAAAAAACTCTCGTCAAAGCCCCGTTCGGCCATGTCATGTAAGGCAGTATATCCGTTTACCCCTTTATCCTTTTCATTTGGATTAGTGCCTAAATTAAGAAGAAGTCGTACTAATTCCACATCTCCCATCCAAGTTGCATGTCGCAAGTGCATTCCAAGATCGGAGGCTTTAGCTTCATGTGCCAGAAGTAATTCTACAATTGGTAAATTATTGCCTCCTATGGCACTACTAATTGCAAGATCCAAAACTGTGCGGCCAGCTGAAATAAATCCACTCTTCCTATCGGTTGGAACGCTTTTAGCATTTATATTGGCCCCAGCGGCAAGCAAAATATTCAAATTATTTTTTCTCCAAGAAAGATCCGCTGCTGCCCAATGGGAAGAAGCCGCCCACATCAGTGCCGTTTCCCCTGAATCATTTTGCGCATTAACGTCAGCGCCCGCGTTCAAAAGCATATTCAATAAATCTACGGTAAGAACATAGTGGCGCAACGCAAAAATAATGGTTGTATCACCAACTTCATTTCTGGCATTTCCATTTGCGCCCGCAGCGATAAGCTTTGCCACTTCCTGTATTTGCCCGCCAGCCCCAATTGACTTGAATAGTGCCTCATCTAAGGATTGATTTTCAGCAATTAAAGCGCTACACAAACCCATTGTCAGAATAATTTTGGAAATTGCATTCATACGTTGCCTGCTTGATTTATCAAATGCGACTGATTTAATGTTTTTTATTATGGACAGACAAGCCCATTTGTAAAATGGTATTTGGTGGCGCTAGACCATTAGAAACTATTTTGAGGGGACTCCACATCCAATTAGAAATGGAACCAATGGTCTAGACCCTAATCCACCAACTGCTTAAGTAAACGCAGATATTCCTGATGACTTTCGTAGACTGCGAACGAGATAAAATTAAGAAATGCCTGATTTTAAGATAACGGCTCTAAAATAACTTCGTTGCCTCGACGTATATCGAGATGGTCAAAATTCTTTTCGAGATAGGTTACCAATTCCTGGGCCTTTTTGCTGCCGGGCACGCCTTTAATAGTAGCGAGCTTTTTAGCGACCGAATAAATGTTTTTAATGATTGCTGGCTTGCCAATTTCTTGGCTTACCGCCGCACGATTTTCCTTGGGCATCTCATTAAGCATTTGCTCAACCATATTTTTTACTTCTTTAGGCACAGCCTCGCGACGTGATGGGCCCTTTTTACCTTTGTTCCCTTTTAGAAACTCAAGCCCATGCTTTATTACACTCGCATCTCGTGCGCATAAGCCATAAACTTCCATTTTGATAAACGATAGTTCCTTATTTTTGGATGCCACTTGGCCAAATAGCAGATGTGATTTATTGGCCGGCAGAAGCTTTTCTAAATCACCATTTCCATATCTCATGTCGACACCAAACTGGCCATACGCATCTTGCATCTCAGGGAAATGACTTGAATGTCGCTCGTAGGCAAAACAATTTTGGCTAATATATTTTGGATTACGCTTACCATTGGCTAAAGAGTCATTGGCTTTTTTTGCGTAATCGAACAGGAAATTAAATACCTTATGGCCCTTATCTTCGAAAACGATCGTACCGCCAGTAAAACCTTCGCCCTGGCGAACTGCCTTATCAAATAAGGCCCAGGAAAGAGCAATAATCGCATTCAAATAATCTTTCTGAATTTCGGCAAACGGCTTATCAAATTTAACCGGAATCTTATCCATGGTTCCGGCCATAATTGCCTTAAGATAATCATTCCCCTTCTTAATCGCTGCTTGTGCCAACGCTTCATTCTTGGCATCTAATGCGTATTCAGGCGACTGGTCTTTAAGAAAAGCAACGGTTGAGCGCACTGCGGTCTTTTGCAATGGCAATGTTTCTACTTCATTGGCACTCTCGGTCTGCTCCACCTCGTGCTGCTCTTGATATTCCTGAGGCTGTGCACCTTCTGTTTTTCCTATTAGCACTGGCGAATAAGCTAACAAACAAAAAATCCAATAGTTCTTAAACATGTTATTCCTTTCCTGCTTTGTCTTTAAAGATTTTCTTAAGTTTTTCGGCAACGCCTGAATACTTTTGTGTTTGTACCCCAGGCTCAAAGGTTAATGTGCCAAGTAGCTTACGATATTGTTGGGCATCAGGACTATTCAAGTGAAGTTCATCCATTTTGTAATTATTTTTTTCTTTAACCACCTTAAATAGATCACCATCGGCTTCGAAATATATTTTTTCACCTCCCAAATGACAATCTGACAGCATATTGCTAACCGAATTCTGCTCACCCTCCAGCATCATTTGCACCTCTTCAATTAAAAATGTTTTGCATGCCTGCTCGTAGACATATTCAGAAAATAATAGCGATGGAGCTAATGCAGTGACCAATATACCAGGACCAAGTTTAATTCCTGCTAGTTTATGCGTTGCTCGACCAGGAACCATAGAAACAAAGCGAGGCAACTTATCCGCTGGTATACCGGTCATATCAAGTATAAATGGTACATTATGTGTATACAGCAATATCGCAGCTGGATATTCCGTCTCTGAAGAAGAATTTTGTTGCTTAAAGAATGCCTTTATATTGAGGGGATTGGCGCCACGAGTTGTGGCAAGAATTCTGCCAATAGAAACAACTCTATTTTGCGCGTCAACAACAGAAAACCATGGTAAGCCCGGGAATCGAATTTGCGCTGCTGTGAGACTTGTTGTTTTGCCCAATGATTCTTGACTTGCGAGAAGCAATACTGGCTCAATGATTTTTTCATAGAATACGGGTACGTCTGATGAAAAGGCACGATCAAAAAACAATCTGAAATCATACGGCAATGTAAATTTAAGAGTATGATTTTTCCAATCAATCTCATCTACGGTCAATGGCAATTTAGATGCAAGCCGCATGGCACCATGTCCCGTTACCGGCTCATCAGTTAGTGCCGCGGTAATGATCGCATATGAATATAATTTTTGAGCGCCAGGTTGTTTTAGATCGGCATAAATCTTTTCGGCATTGGCGCCAGCTGCATAGCAGGATAAATAAACAAGAAGCCGTGTGTTTATTTTTTCATCAAAAAAACTAAGTATGTTTGGGAATGCCGACAATGGAAGGCCAACAATAAGGGATTCGATATCGCCATGTCCGCTCAGGAAAATAGTCCAGGCAGGTATGTCAGCACTGCGATTTTCTTTATAATAATCGGCATTTAATACAAAGATTTTATTTAGCGAAGCAGCAAAATCCTGCTTATTCGGAATATTTTTTGCATTTTTACTTATATACTCTGTTAAGCCAACCGAAGGGATTTGAGGCATCGCATCAACATTAAGACCGAGCGAAAGCGCAAATTTGCGATCCACTGGTTGCCCTGATCTATATCCAGGAACAATTTTTTCTATAAAACTATTTGGTATCATTAAATACATACTATCTGATGCAGCATTAAGAATAAGCCAGTCTTCTGGCTTAAATGTGCTATTAGCAACAAGTGCATGATGATACAGAAGGCTTACTTGTTCATAGGGTAATGATCGCATTGCTTTATATTGAGCAGCAATTGCATTATTGACTATTATATTGATGCTATCAAGAATAGATTTCTTTTCAGTATCAGTGATCTGTCCCTCTGTATGGATACTATGTACTAGATCCACAATTTGAAGCAGCGGATTTTTTTGATAATCGGCTGATTTTCTCTTCATCATATTTTGGACTGCTTGTTGTCGTTTCAAAAAAGTATTGAATAAAAATGATGTTACTAGAATAGGTCCAGCTTGCCCTTCCAAAGCGGTCAAAAATTCTTCAGACATGGCACCACTGAAATTTTTTTCTGATTCATCAATCAATACGATAATGCCTCGCTGCGGCTGATTATCTGCCACAATTTCCACAATAGGCGGTGCCACTTTTTTTATTGGGGCTGGCACTGGTGTTGGGACGGCGGGTACAACTACTGCTCGAGGAGCATTAAATTTTTTTGGGGCCTCTACTGGTTGAACAGGTGCCTGCGGTTTGGCGGAAGCTGAAGGTTTTGCTGGTTGCGCTGCCGGAATGGGCAGAGTTTTTGGTTGCTCCTGGACTACCGGCTTAGCCGGCCCGCGAGGTGCTACAAATTTCTTAGGACCAGCTGGCGCTTGCGGCTGGGCTTCCGCAGTTGCCGGCATTTTTCCTTCTCTAACGTATTTTTCAACCAGCACCTCAAAGCCAGGTCTATTCCTTATAACCTCAAAGATTGTTTTGCCTTTACTGTTTTTAATTGAGGTATCGGCACCCTTTTCTATGAGTAAATCAAGAATCTCCGGCTTGTATACGTCAAATAAGAATACCGCTGAAGGATCGCCACCTGCATCAAGCGCATCTTTAACCAAGCCATATTCCTGCGAACGTTCAGCAGTTCTTAATTCTTCATTGAGTTGCTCTTGTGTCGGCGCAAAACATGGAGTTGCTAAAAAGAGGATTAATAAAAATTTAAATGCGAATTTTCGCTCTGACTTCAAGTATAGGTGCTTCATTTCTTCCCACTGTAATGCCTGGCAATATCTTGACTTGTAAGAATAAATAAAGCGGTGGGCCAGGTTAGATCCACCGCTCTATGTAATATCAAGGAACTCGCGGCCTTTTATTTATGAGGTTGACCTTCTGCCGCCTCTTCTTTTTCTGCAGCTAGTTTTGCAATAAGAAGTCTTCGGTAATCTTCAGCCCGTGGCCAGCGGCCAGGATTCATTGCTTCAAACTGCTCGATTTTTTGATGGATTGTTTTTACATCGAGGGGTTCGGCACCTACCAATTCATTCAGTTCATCACGAACAGCATCCATTTGCATTTGCGTGCCGCGAGGACCTTTACCACTTCTACGAATCTCATCGATTTTTGATTTTGGCGTTTTAATACCAACGCTTCGTTCTAAAGCAATAAAATGGTTTTGGGCATCTTGATGACTGGCAGCGGCTGCGCCAGCTTTAATACTCTGAGCAGCGAAGATTGAAAGTAAAAGCAAACTGAATTTATGCATGGTATTCCTTTTAAAAATGGTATTTGTCATACCTTTATCTTAAAGAAATAGTCATGCGATGGGCAATAACCTATTGAAGGACAAGGAGAAAAAGCTTCTCGTGCGACATTTTTAGATTTTACAACCGACAATAGATCAAAAACTCTTTATTGCCTGAGCTACCTTCGATAGGTGATTCAATAACATCGCTGCAGGTAAAACCTTCTTGTTCCAACTCTTTTTTTACTCGTTCGGTTACTTCGGCATGAATTTTCGGATCCTTAATAATACCGCCTGGCCCTACTTGCTCTTTGCCCGCTTCGAACTGCGGTTTGATGAGTGCAATGAGTTGGCCATTAGGCTTAATCAATTTTTTAACGGAATCAAGCACTTTAAGAAGCGAGATAAATGATAAGTCGAGTGTTACCAGGTCCACTAATTCTGGTAGATGATCCAGATGCCGAAGATTGGTCCGCTCGATAACTACTACACGCGGGTCATTACGAATTTTTTCATGAACCTGGCCGTAACCGACATCGACGCCATATATTTTGGCGGCGCCGCGCTGGAGTAAGCAATCGGTAAAACCACCCGTTGATAGCCCGGCATCCATAACTACAAGACCATGGACGTCGATATTAAAATAATCCAAAGCACGTTCAAGTTTGTAACCGGCTCGAGAAACAAACTTTTGTTCGCTCAGCGCAACTTCTATTTTTGCATCATCCGCAACTTGTTGCCCCGGTTTGGTTGCTGGTTTACCGTCGACCGATACTTTGCCTTGCATTATGATGCTTTGGATTAAGGTGCGGCTGAGTTCGGGATGTTGTTTTTGGACTAATATATCTAAGCGTGTTTTCATTATTAGGCCATTCTCACGGGTGATGATTCTTGCTTAATATAGTTTTTCGCCAGCTGTTGGACCGTATTGGAAAGCGGATAACGGTACAGTTGTGAGAAGCGAATCTCATCAACGATCGAACGTTCAAGCGGGAAGGCGACAAAGAGATTATTAGACGTTTTAAAATTGATAAACTTCTTGCCTGAGTCGACGATCATGGTGGTACGGAGATCTTCCAATGTTTTTACCTTCTTGCCATTCACTTCCGTTATTACCGAACCAATACCAATAGCACGTGATCGGTGTGCTTGTGAATCAGGGAAAAGATGCGTGATGACCAAGGCTGGTTCAAGTTGTTCTTTTGTTTCCCAATATTTAGAAAGCTCGCGCGCAACTTTTTCTAGCACAGTAACATGGTTCAAGGTGAGTGGCATGATTACCATGCCGCCGATAATTTCATAATCGATTGGCTCATAATCAGGATAAATCATGCGAATTGGTAGCTGTTCAGATAAGCCAAACGTGAGACTAATATCTTGACGCTTTCCTTGGCGATACAAAACAACACGCACATCGTGGCCGAGCTTTAGGCGGGAAACATAGTCGGAAATGGAAATTTTATCATCACTCCATGGCACATTCAGCTCGCCATAATTATCAATCTTATGGCCATCAATTTCATAGAGCATGTCGCCCATACGAACGCCAGCTTTATCCATGAGACTTTTGTTGTATACCTCAACCACATACACGCCGCCCGGGGTAGGATTGCCCAAATATTCGGCAAGTGCATCGCTGGTAGTGACCGGCACAAAACCAAGGAATGGCCGATGTAGCAATGCGGTGCTGTGCAGATTGTCTAAAATAATTTTGAGTTCGTTGATCGGAATAATGTAATTAGCATTTTGTGCGCCAACTATTGATGCTGAGTTCACGCCAATAACTTCGCCTAAACGATTAAGCGATGGACCGCCGGAACTGCCCGGGTTAATCGGCGCAGACATTTGAATAAAGTTTTGGCCAACAATACTCTCGCGTCCACTCACAATACCCGTGGTAGCTTTTAATGAATGTTGCCCAAGCGGATAGCCTAGCGCGATAATTTCATCAGCTCGGTGAACAGAGTCGGAATCACCCATTGATAAATGAGGAATTGATCCAAGCGCGCTGCGAATGATCGCTTGGCTTTCTTTGGTAAGTTGCAAAAGTGCTAAATCGCGCTCAGGGCAAACACCAATTACATCAACATCGATAATGCGCTTGCCGAGTGAAGGTATTTGGATCCAAACCGAGCGAGCATTGTTTACCACGTGCCAGTTAGTAATGATTTTGCCGTCATCGGAAAGAATGAACCCACTTCCGAAACTTTGCCCTTGGTTAGGGGTGCGGTATGGTTGCAAAAGATCTATTTCTGCAATCTGGGAAAATATCTGGACAACGGTATCTTTCGCTTTTTGCTGCACACCGGCCCAACCTCCTGCAGTTGGCATTGATAAGGCGTTATTAAGATCCGGCGCACTCATAATACTTGGGCGTTTGGTCGACGGCTCTATAAATAATTCTCGTTGCTCATTTACCAATGCGGCCAGTTGTTGCTGCAATGTTACTTGCTGATGCCAAACAAAACCAATCGAAGTAAGTAAGATGCTGCAGACGAGGCAAAGGAAAATACCAAAACGCATACTCATAAAAAACACCCGTATGTTAAAACCTGTAGGATGTTGAACACTAACATAGGCGGCCTGGTTTGCAAGTCCTTTGGGGGCGGAGTAAGCTGTCCCACTCAGAAAATAAAAATGATCATTAAGTCTTTTTCGCGCTAGATCCTTCGATAATACTCAGGATGAGCGCGATGACGCTCCATCTCGGATAAAAGACTGGTATTTAAGGTTTAAAAGTATGTCCTCGAATGCAAATACGACTCCAACACTCGAAGATATTGTTTCACTTTGTAAGCGCCGCGGATTTGTATATCCGTCAGCTGAAATTTATGGTGGCCTAAATGGCGTCTATGATTTTGGACATTTAGGTACGCTGCTGAAGAAAAATATTCGTGCCGCTTGGTTGCAATCGATCCAACGTGCAATTCCTGATGGCCACGTTGTGCAATTTGAGGGGCCTATTCTTGGCCCAGAAGCTGTCTGGAAAGCATCGGGCCATGTGCAACATTTTCATGATCCCATGGTCGACTGCATGAATTGTAAGCATCGCTATCGCGCAGATGATATAGATTTAAATAAACCATGTCCGAACTGCGGCATTAAAGCCTGGACAGCGGTACGCGCATTCAACATGATGTTCAAAACACAGGTTGGCGCGGTTGAAGATGGTTCAGCCATTGCTTATTTACGCCCTGAAACCGCTCAGTCTATTTTTATCAATTTCAAAAATATCTATACCACTACACGCGTTAAAATGCCGTTTGGGGTTTCACAAATTGGCAAGGCGTTTAGAAATGAAATTACGCCAAAACAATTTTTATTCCGCATGCGCGAATTTGAGCAAATGGAAATTGAGTGGTTTTGCAAAGAAGAGAATGCTCTGAATTTTTATGAGCAATGGCGTGCATCACGTTATGCATTCTATGAATATATCGGCATCAGAAAATCACATACACGCATACGTGCTCATGAAAAAGATGAGCTTGCGCACTACTCGACCGCTACATCGGACGTTGAGTACCAGTTTCCATTCGGCTGGAAAGAGTTGGAAGGTGTTGCATATCGCGGCAACTTTGATTTGCGACAACACAGCGAAGCTTCAGGAAAAGATCTTTCGGTCTTTGATGAAGAAACCCGAACTAGTTACATACCGCATGTGGTCGAATGCTCAGTTGGTGTTGATCGACTCTTTTTAACATTATTTTTTGATAGTTATTATGAGGATGTGGCCGAAGGCGAAAAACGTATCGCATTGCGCTTCCATCCACGGATTGCTCCATATAAGGCTGCATTCTTCCCGCTAACTAAAAAGCAAGAAGCGCAGATGAAACCCATTTACGAAAAAATAGCTAATGCTGGTTATTGCGTGTTATATGATGAATCAGGTTCTATTGGTAAGCGGTACCGCCGCCAAGATGAAATCGGCACCCCTGCTTGCTTTACCTATGATTTTGAAAGTGATACCGACATGATGGTTACCGTTCGCGATCGTGATACGATGAAGCAGGAACGGATTGCTATTGATCGCATTGAGCAATATTTAGCAGACTTGTTGAAATAAAGGACGAGGGCATGCTCAAGAAACTTTACAATTGGATCGGCACTCAAGTGCACACACCATATGCCGAACCAGGACTTGCCTTACTCTCATTTCTTGAATCATTGATCTTCCCGCCAGTGGCGCCAGTACTGATTTTATTCTGCGTTGAAAATCGACCAAGGGCATACCGCTATGCTGCCATAGCGACTATCTGCTCTGTCATCGGTGGTGTCGTTGCCTTTTATATTGGCTTTGCTTTGTGGGAAACAGTTGGCCAACAGCTGGTCAAAGCTATTACCACACCAGAAACATTTAACCAAGTAGTTACACAGTTCAAACAATATCAAACATTGGCTGTGCTCATCGGCTCGTTTACACCGGTTCCGTATAAGTTACTTGGTGTTACCGCTGGTTTTTGCCAATTATCATTGGTTGGCTTTATTACGTATTCCCTCATAGGCCGGGCGGCGCGTTACTTTTTACTCGCACTTGCATTGAATTATTGGGGTGTCGAAATTAAATCGATTATTGATCGTTGGTTTTATCAGTTGGTTCTGCTGTTTGTAGTATTTGTTGCAGCAGGGCTTTATTTGATGCGAATATGATCCAGGTACATGTATGCACGTAGGTAGTTTACGTTCTATTGTTACAGCCCTTCCGGCAAACTTCAAAGATAGTATCAAATCACTTGGTATTGTTTTTGGGGATATCGGCACCAGTCCGATTTATACTTTATATGTAGTATTTCTGCTCATCCAACCGACCATGTTCAACATTCTGGGCGTTCTCTCGCTCATTGTTTGGACACTCATTACCATTGTAACTATCCAATACGCTTGGTTGGCAATGAGTTTGAGCCAAAAAGGTGAGGGCGGCACCATCGTATTGCGCGAAATTCTTGCGCCAATGCTATCAACTCGGATGGCAGCTCTCGTTACATTTTTATCGATTGTTGGTATTTCATTCTTAGTAGGTGACGGTGTAATCACGCCGGCAATCAGTATTTTGTCGGCTGTTGAAGGTTTGCGATTAATACCAACATGGGAATATATCAACCAAAACTTGCTCATGCTGATCGCCTGTATAATTGCTGTCGGCCTTTTTATTTTCCAACGCAAAGGCACTGAAACTGTGTCGGTTGCTTTTGGCCCCATAATGGTTATTTGGTTTTTAGCCCTCGGGATTTCAGGATTCAGAGCCATCCTTACCAATCCTTCAGTTCTCTGGGCGCTCAGCCCAACACATGCTGTTACGTACGTGATGACCGCGCCATGGACAAGTATGATCGTTCTTTCAAAGGTTATTTTATGCGCCACCGGCGGAGAGGCTCTTTATGCTGACATGGGGCATTTGGGGCGACTACCAATTATTCGCGCCTGGGGCTTTGCTTTTGTATTTTTGGTACTCAATTATCTTGGTCAAGGCGCCTTCTTAAGCTTGCATCCGCAAAGTGAATATATTTTTTACGAGATGTTTTATGATCAAGCACCCTCATTGTATGTGCCATTTCTTTTACTCAGCATCGTAGCCACTGTCATCGCATCACAAGCAATGATCAGTGGTATTTTTTCCATTGTATATCAAGGTATAACAACCAACCTTATGCCGAAGCTCAAGGTTGATTACACATCACGCAAACTGCGTTCGCAAATTTACATTCCGTTTATTAATTGGTCCTTGCTGATCTTGGTAATTATTGCGATTTTAAAGTTCCGCGAATCGGCCAATCTAGCCAATGCCTATGGCTTAGCAGCCATCTGCACCATGACCATCACTAGCATCATGATCACCACTATTTTTTGGCTCAAGCGACAGTATTTCAAAGCAGTGGTTGCCATTGGCACGATGTTCATTAATGCATTGTATTTAGCTGCCAGCATTTCCAAAATACCATACGGCGGTTACTGGTCGATCGTTATTGCGATGATTCCGCTGAGTATTATTCTGATTTACACCGCTGGAAAACATCGACTATATAATCTTATTCGGCCAAAAACATTGCGAGAGTTTGTAGATCGTTATGAGCGCACCATCGTTGATGCAACGCGCATCCCCGGCACTGGACTCTTTCTTTCAAAAGGTGTTACGCGAATACCTTCCTACATGGTACATATCATGTTTACCAACCAGATCATGTATGAAGATAATGTGATCGTATCGGTTGCTACGCAGGATAAGCCATTTGGTGTTACTGCCTCCTTCACCCAACAACTCGCACCGGGTTTACGCCTCTTCGAGATTCGTATGGGCTACATGGAAATAATGAATCTGGCAAAGATTTTGAAAATGGCCAATATTGATCCGAAAGTTATTTTCTACGGGCAAGAAGAGATTGAAACGCGCAACGCATTCTGGAAAATTTTCTCCGTGATCAAAAAGCTCACACCTTCATTCGTGCAATTCTATAAACTCCCGACCAACAAACTCCATGGCGTTTTAATGCGTGTCGAAATGTAACCAGGGCCGCCCACTAAGCACTCGCTGGCTTCGTAGTCAAGTCATATTTACAATATTGTTTAAGTCATTTATGAACGGCAAAAAAAAAGTCCTTCATAGATCAAATTGGTGGACCTTTTCTTAGATTGCTCATATAAGTGCACAGGCAAATAGCCAATTTGACGCGAAGATCCGCGTCGTTCAAATGGGCCAGAAAGCAGGTAGGCGTGCCTTGAAAAACGATGTCAAAAAGTACCAAATTTGCACTGCCTGTAACGAAAGCAACCATCATCCATCTTTAACTTTGCACAATCTGAAAGAAAATGGTCGATTTTGCCCAAAAAATTCGAAAGTCGCCGGACAACCTTTTGACGACAAATTTCAACGATTTAGATTAATAGAACATTGCGCTTGACCCGACCTGTTGCAATAACACAATCACGGATTGAACGATTGAAGGCACAACGAGAACCCGCGGTCGTCAAATCTGATGTTGCAGCAGCTGATTAATATGAAATAACCGGAAAAAACCCATGCAGAAGACAATTAAATTACTCTCACTTTTCTGTTCCATCATACTGCTCGCTACCACTAACTTACACGCTCTTTATGAAAACATGAGGATATTTAAAAGGGTTGAAGATGGTAAGACCTATTATCTCTATTGTCTAAGCGATAGACACGGAACAGCACTCCTCAAGCAAGCCAGCAATCTGGTAAAATATTTTCCACACCTAAGGCCGCTCGTAGTAGAACAACAAGAACCATTTATCGACGCCCTTAATAATTGCTCAAAGCGGCAAGGGGATGCCTTGTCACAGTTCATACGAAAACTTAACCCAAACAGCTTCCTTTTAATTGATGAAGATATGGGCAGTTATACAGGTGATAATCCACTCTTTTCAAAATATGCGAAAGAAGTTCGCGTCAGCCATTTTATGGCTGGTATCTTTGACAGCAGCGCATTAACAACTCATTTATTTGAGCAATGCAAATGGCCAATAAGAAATGCTGAATGTCGCTTTTATAATGAAGAACTTGCAAAGAAAAAAGCTATTGGTGGTATCGGTTGGGATTCAGATTATAAAAATACAGTCAACCAACTAACTGACGAAGCAGAAAAGCTTATTGCCCCAGAAACTCTAAAAAAGTTTGTTGGACAATGCCTTGCAGATGTAAAGGATGAATTTGTTAAATGGGCGATGTATCCTATACCATATAATGTTCCATTGGTTGCCAATGGCTTAGTGAACGCACGCATGACAATACTTATTTGGCAAAACCGCCAAACACCGCACATATTTGTATCCTGCGGCAAAGACCACGTTGACCATATTGTTCCGGAGCTGCCCCATCTAGGATATGAGGAACTATTCGTTGTCGACAATATGCTTGAGAAAGAAACTAAGCCAGGCCTAGAAGATTTAGCAAATGATCGTGAAAAAGTAATTCATTATCACATGAAAAAGCTTTCCCCAGAATTTTTGCAGAAAAACGGTATAAATCTGGCAGATGCTTTTAATTCTTTTATACAGCAAGAAGATTTACGCCTAACTTCAAACACAATCCAAGAATCGAAAGAAAAATTCATTGAACTACCTGATACACCGCTAGTAAAAAGTATAAAATTGCTCAATAAGTTAACGCCGGATGTAGAACAGCTTGTATCACTACTTAACGCTCTTACTGGATTAAAGAAATCAATAACTTCCGATCAAAAATTGGTCGAAACTAATAATTCTGCATGTGGAAATTGTAAAGCGAAAGATGCTCCTTTGCGCTGCACACAATGCAAATCAACAAACTATTGTAATAAAGAATGCCAACAAGCTCATTGGAAAACGCACAAGAAAACATGCAAGATGCTGGCCGCTTCCTTCAAATCACCGCCAAATTCCTAAACTTGCCCGAAACAGCAAAAATTGCACTGCCTGTAACATCACATGCTCTGTTCTTGATGCAAAAATGAACAAGCTGAATGAAAACCACCAAATTTTCGCAAAAAAGCTCAGATCTGCCGCAGCGGCTTTTGACCGGTTAAAGGTAGGAATCTAAACTGGCCAGTATCATTCAAAATATATCATTCATAATGGAGCGGAATATGCATATCTTTAGAAGCCTATCATTAGGTTTAATCTTACTCATCATCCCTATCGCCCTTCTCTCATCCAGTAACCCTGCACGAACATTGCAAGAAATTCGTCGTGAGTTTGGTATTCCAGCCCAAATGAACCAAGCAACTAATTCTGCCACACAAGCAGCCGCTCCATTTTCTTCTGTTTCTCAGGAGGAACAAGAGGAGAAAAAACAAGAAAGAGATATAGATCAACAATCAACAACACATGCAGATCAATCACAATCGTATGCAATTGGTGAAATCCAAACTGTTCCTAGTGAAAAACAAAAAGACCGCGAAGACCACAAAGAAGCGATAGTAGCTTCGCATCAAACAAGCGTGCCTAATGAATTTCGCACCATGGATCCAAGATTAAAGTCTAATGATGTACAAGACGGGTTAATAGTTGCAGCTGCCACCAATAATATCCGATTACTCAAACTATATCTCAAGCAGATTGATATGTTGGCTCCAATAATCCTGTGTGGCCCAGAATTTGATATCGATAGGCGCCCAGTCTCATTTTTTTTAGATATGCATGTTCAAATTAATGCACGGAAATTGGCATTGCATTTATTCAAAGGCAGCATTATCCGTCCATCACGCGTATCACTTAACGAGGGATCGGTATCGTTAACTCGTGCAATTGAAGCTGGTCGGCTTGAAATATTTACGCTCCTGCCGGGAAATGCATTGTCACTGGCAGCAATTTTAGGTCACATCGAAGCTGTTGAAATATTTCTTGATACCAACAATTGGTTCGAATGCTCAGAAAGCTTAGCTTCAATCTCGGAAGCAGCATTGGTTTATCTACTACTCTGGTCAGACTTGGTTACAGAGCCTGCCTACGAAAAGATCGCAGAGGAATTATTATTCCAAGCCAAGATTAACCATGGCAATTACCCTGCCATTGCGCGTAGACTTTTGCAAGAGCTGACGCGTCGCGTAAATAGCAATTTTTTGCCAAGGCGAAAAAGCGTCTATAGGAAAATAACAGGCTTGCTTCATATGGCCATGGTACACGGATCAACAGACATGCTAAAACTTATTGCAGAAACTTTTAGAAATGTGCCTGACGCACATACTAATTTTGCACCACATGCAAATCGCATTCCATTGATTCCGGATGATATGGCAGAGGATACCGTTTGCGGCGAAAAACTTGGATTGTTGTTATCGCTGAACCTTGATCCTATTTCTTTTGCCTACCAAATGACTCATAAAATGACTGCCGATGCGCCACGAAATCCGCGCCTACTTTCGCGACTTAAGAAATTTATTCGCAGACGGCACACTCAACGAGAGGCGACTAGGGCGCTCATGGATCCATATCTTCCGCCAGTGCTGACCGAAATTGTGGCAGACTATTCATTACCGCAAGTAACTAAAGAAGCTAAAAAGCAAATTATGGCAATGCGGCCGGCTGTACAGTGGAACCTAGACATCGATGACGATTTCGGGCCAGCGATTGAGCTAATAGAACAGGAAGCGCAAACAGAAGCCGAGCAGCGGGCTGCGAGTGAACAGCGAATGGCGATGCAGGAAAGAAAGAGCCGCGAAAAATAATCTATTTCACGTTATTTGCTTCTGCCAAATAGCCAACCTATTTTCCATCTCTCGTTTAGTATCAACCTGCGTCCATGCCAAATGTATACGCATGGCAGATAGGCGTTCATAGCCAAAATGCCGCCACATGGAATCAAGTGATTTGTAATCTGATGGTCTCAGCGAATGATCATCAGGCCGCTCAACGGTCATCAGTACTGTATATTTATAGCCTTCTTTTCGCGCCTTATCTTCGTGAAATTCAAGAAATTTTCTCATAAATCCTTGGCCGCGGTATTCCGGATATAGCATCACTTCGCCGATGTATAAGTAATCATTAAGATTCAACCCTTGCCGCTCAAATGGCGCTTTAAGTTCAGCCGATTCTTCTGCCAAGGGTATGGAATTGGAAAAGCCGACAACTTTGTCATTATCGAATACCAGCAAAACGACGGCGTTGGCCGAGCGAAAATAGGTTTCCAGATATTCCCGTTCATATTCCTGGCTGCCTTCATACAAATAGGGATATTCGCGGAATAGTGTAATGCGGATCCGCGCAATCTCCTCAAAATATTTTTTTGCCTCGTGGCCTGCTAATGCCGCCATACGAATATTTTCTGGTCTTGATGATTCCATAGTTTTTCTTTGCATAGAGCATTGAGCAATTCCCGGCACAAGCATATGACATGCAAATACTAATGATAAAAATTTGTTCGTTGTCATTTTACCAAGTACTGTTTCAATACTCGCGTCAGTTGGTGCAGGGCCGCACGAACTCCGGACGTCTGCGTGATAACGTTCAACATCAATGAATCATGAATTAAGCCAAGATAACGAACGGCAACGACGGGCACTCCTGCTTGCATAAGTTTATGAGCATACGCTTCGCCTTCATCGCGCAATACATCACATTCATTGGTCATGATTAGCGCTGGAGGCAACTGCTTAAGCTGCTCTAACGAAGCTTGCAATGGTGACACAAGCGGATCTTTACGTTGAGCCTTATCAGGTACATAGGCATCCCAAAACCAGTACATCGCATTTTTTTCTAACCAATAGCCTTTTGCAAATTGCCCATACGATGCATCTTGGAACTGTGCATCCGTCACCGGATACAGCAAAGCTTGGAATAGAAATTTCGGCCCCTTGCGCTGTTGTGCCATCATCGCAATTGAAGTTGCAAGCAATCCGCCCACGCTATCGCCAGCAATTGCCATACATGAAGCATCGAGGTCATATTCTGCGCCATGTTTTTCTACCCATTGTGCAGCGGCATAGCCTTGCTCATGAATGACTGGATATTGTGCTTCTGGTGCTCGGGTATATTCGACAAAAACTACTGCTGCTTGTGTTTCATTTACCACTTCACGCATTAATCGCTCATGGGTATTAAAACTGCCAAGCACCCAACCACCACCATGCATCCAGAGAATGACGGGCAGTTTGTCTTTAGAATTCTGTGGCCGCAAAATATATACATCAACAGTACCCTGCGAACCTACGGGAATAGTTACTTTTTTAATGTCTGCCGGCAGCATGGTAACTGCAACAGATTTTTGGAGATTTTCTAGAACGACACGAGCCTCTGCAGGCGTTAATGAAGTCAGCGGCTTACCATCTTGTTTTGCAAGCGCATCTAAAAATGATTGGCATATCGGATCTACCATTACAACTCTCCTCACTTAGTTTATAGATTTGATTCACATGTAACGTTAACACAAATTCAACCAAAGTAAGATCACTGCAGGTGTGTGAAATCACTACAATTGCAACATCCCCGCATTCTCTCGGAATTTTGTTCCAAAGCCCTGTGAGCGCTTCATTATAAGATTCATTATTTGTTGCGCTTCACCACCTTCAGCTCGATTCACTGTCATATCAGTAATGCGAGCAGGAATAATAGAAAGCTGAGTAATTTTTTTATTCTCAACCATTATTGAAAACAATGCAGTTAAATCATTGCGCAATTTATCATCTATTGCATAGTCATCAATAAAATCACCCATATCATAAAGAATGAGTTTATTCTTGTATTGCTCAATCCCTTGGACCACGTGGGCGCTGTGACCCGCTATCAAATCTGCACCGGCATCTATCATGGCATGCGCATAATCAATAAAATTCTGCGACGGATATTCGCGCATATTCGGCCCCCAATGCAAAGTAACAATTAAAATATCAACTAAGGGTTTGTGCATCTTAATAGCAGCAAGCAACTGCGCATCGCCGACTGCGATGTAATCCGTACCTGGTTTATGTGGACCTGCAATCCAAGTCGGTTCATTATCCGTGGCACCAAAGATAGCAAAGCGTGTGCCATTGATCGTGAATAAATAAGGTTTTCGCGCTTCAACATCATTCATGCCGGCGCCGACAGAAGCGATATTTGCTTGTTTTAATGTCTTCAATGTTTCTTCAAACCCAGTCAGGCCATAATCAAGCACATGATTGTTGGCAATGTTCACGATGCTGATATTTGCTTGTTTAAGAACGGCAACATGCGCTGGATCAGATTTAAAATTGAATACCTTTGGCACTGGTTGATTATTGGTAGTCAGCGCCGTTTCAAGATTACAAACAACAAGATTTTGTTGCTGCATAATAGGCAACATAGTGCCCCATAGATTATGGTTCGGTTGTGCTCGCAATAACTCATTGACCATACGGCCGATCATTACATCGCCGACAAAGCCAATATGGATTGGTGGTTCAGCACTGCGAGATGATTTGAATTGGTTAAGAAACAAAATTGCGCATGCAGCCAAAAGCACAAGTAATAATTTCTTCATTAATACATCTATCCTAGAATTTAATCGTGTACTTTTGCGTTAAATAGAATAGGTAAGCCAAATTAAGGCATAAGAATTTTAACGTGCTTTATCTTATTGAAGTCTGAATCAAGTGTCAGAACCGATGACTTCTCGCGCTCTGCTAAAGCGACTGCTTTTCTTCAAATGCAACCGCCAACATTGGTGATGCATCGAGGATTAAGGATGAATCCATTAATCGCCCCAAATAATATCTTTATCAGGACGAGTATCGCGCTTTGGTCTTTTACCATTTACAAGGCCTATACCAATTAGTTTGCGCCAGCCCTGTAGGTTTTCCAGTTTTTTTGGTGTTTTGGCACTTTTCTTTGTTACAGCTTTTGCAGCGGTTTTTTTTGTTGCGACACGTTTCTTGGTAACGGTCTTCTTTTTTGGTTGCATGAGGTGAAAACTCCTATCAATTGAATAGTTATAATCAAGGTACCGCAAGAGCACCCAAAGTCAACATACTTTTGGTTGCTAACGATAGCAGCAAAAAACCCACTCGAGTGAGTGGGTCTTTCGTTTAAAATATTTAATTAAGGCGATTAAATTGATTCGACGCGAACCACGGTGATTAATTGGCGGTGGCCTTTTTTGACCTGAACCTTTTTACGGCGTTTGAAGCGGAAGGAAATAACTTTAGGGCCTTTGTCTTGTTTCAAGATCACAGCCTTGACGACTGCTTTTGCTACAAACGGCTGGCCGATTTCTACTTTATCTGGACCAAGCTTGCGCAGGAGAACTTCTTTAAATTCTACTTTGCTGCCATCTTCGCCTTCAAGTTTTTCAAGACCAAGAGTTTTACCTTCGATGGCTTGGTATTGCTTACCGCCCGTTTGGATAATAGCATAGCGTTCAGCTACTGCTTCTTCTGTCTTTTTATCTGTCTTTTTTGCTGTCTGCTGCTTTTGTGCGACCATGAAAATCCTCTAAAATCTAAACTTTTATCTCATAAACGGGGACGGCTATTGTAGCAAAAGCTCATCTTTCGCCAACCAGGGCAGGCCTGGGACCAACAACAATTTTTTTAGTGTATGACCCCTTTAATTCCGTCAGGCAAGCGATTCAGCTTATAAAGGCAAGTTATCGCAGATTAAGGGTCCGTTCCCTCCCCTTAATAATCCCCTCCCTGAATCTTTACTATATGGAGGGCAAGCCCTCCATGCCACCCTTTTTTGCGCTTTGGAAGCATTCTAATCAGGATGAGCGCATTCAGACTTTATTTCCGAGCTGTATAGAGAGAAATTATCCGATGATGTTTTCCCTAGGCGATTCAGGATTTCCTGTGCCCGGGCGACTATAGGGGCGGGCAGGCCGGCCAGCTTTGCCGCGGCTATACCAAAGCTGCCATCGGCGGCGCCGGGGACCATTTTATAGAGGAATAGGATGCCAGTCGGCACCTGCTTGTTGGCAGCATGATAGCTCACCATGCCAGGGATATTGTCTAGCGCCGTAAGCTCATGGTAATGGGTGGCAAATAGGCAGCGGGCCTTAATCTGATGCAGATGCTCAATGACCGCCTGGGCAATGGCCAGACCGTCATAGGTGCTGGTCCCGCGGCCGACTTCATCCAGGATAACGAGGCTGCGGCTAGTTGCCTGGGTGCAGATGGCGGCTGTCTCTTCCATTTCAATAAGAAAGGTGCTTTTCCCACCGCTGACATTGTCTCCCGCACCGATTCGGGTAAAGATGCGATCGAGGATTGGCATAATGGCTGATTTTGCTGGTACATAGGTGCCCATGTGGGCCATAAGGGAAATTAGGGCCACTTGGCGCAGATAGGTCGACTTACCGCCCATGTTTGGCCCAGTAATGATCCAGATAGATTGATCGTCATTCAATAGGGAATCGTTCGGGATAAATTGATGGCCAAGGGCAGCGGCTACCACCGGATGCTTTCCGGATTCAATTATTATTGAGCGGTCAGTAATTGAATTATCGTTAAATATCGGACGAACATAGCCGTTATGGTATGAAACCAAACTGAGACCAACTAAGCCATCCAAATGGGCCAATGCTTGTGCGGTATGCCGTAAAAAAGTGAGTTGTTGAATAACGGCACCTTTAACTTGTTCAAAAAGCGCCTGTTCTAATGATTTAACTTCATGCTGAGCGGCTAGGATTTCACCCTGTAGCCGTCGCAATGCTGGCATGATGAACCGCTCACGACCGGCGAGTGTTTGTTGGCGCGTATAATCCGGTGGCACAAGATGAAAGTTGGCTTTGGTGATTTCAATGTAATATCCATGCACCGAATTGTATCGAATTTTGAGCGACTGAATGCCGGTCCGTTCGCTTTCGGCCGCCTCAAGTTCCATAATTTTTGTATTGCTATTGTTTGCCAAATCGCGGAGCTGATCAAGTTGCTTATCAAATCCTTCCTTAATGAGCTGATCAGGATTGTCGGTAGTAAGCGCTTGCTCGAGCAATTTCCATAGCTGTTGTAAATCGGCTAAGCGTTCATAAATTGCTGCCATTAATGTGCTATGCACACGCACCGATTCGATAGCAGTTCGCAATGCCGGCAATATGCCCAATGCTTGCTTAAGCAAAAGATAATCGTGCGGTGTTGCCCGACGCAATGCAATACGGCCAACAACCCGCTCCAAATCCCCTACTTCCTTGAGCGATTGCTCAGTTGAACGGAGTGTTGTCGGTGCCATAGTCAATGATTGAATGGCATCCAAGCGCTGCTCAATATGTGGCTTGGAAACTAATGGCCGCTGAATCCATTTTTTTATTGTTCGCGAACCCATGGCTGTGACTGCGCCATCGAGATGGCCAAATAACGTAAGGCCACCTTCATGCATCGGACGAATCAGTTCCAAATTGCGCTGGCTAGCCGGATCAATAAGCAAAAATTCTTCTGGTTGGTAAAAGTGGATGTTACGAAATTGTTCGAGCGCCGCTTCCTGATTCTTTTTGAGATAGGTATGAAACATGGCCATTGCTGAACGCAGGCCACTGGATGCATTTATTTTTGTGTTAGTGTCACGATCAAAGTGGCGCGAAAGCCACCCACGCATGGCGCCTTCGTCTTCTGATACGACGGGCGTTGTGTAATACCCAAGTTTTTTAAACTGTCCGGCATATTCCGTTGATTTGGTATCGGGCAGGAGAATTTCATCGGGCAGAAAACGATTTATTTCTGATTCAAGGGCTTTCGAAACTTCTGGCAGTTGCTCAAGCAACTGAGGTGGTAAGGTGGTGGCAAATAGTTGGGCTGAAAGCAGTTCGCCGAATAGTAGGCCGCAGCCATTTGGATCTGGGAAAAAGGAGCAAAGATATGAAGCAGATTTTTGGTCTAATAATTTATCATCGGTTAATGTACCGGGCGTAAGTACGCGGGTCACAGCCCGAGCAACCAATTTGCCTGGTACCGCCTCTTCCAGTTGCTCAGCCAAGGCAACCTTAAACCCCTGGCGGACCAATTTGGTTATGTAATGGCTCGATGTATGGATCGGCACGCCGCATAAAGGAATCGGTTCGCCATTATGGGTACCACGTTTAGTTAAGGTAAGGCCAATCGCAGCTGAAACTACTTTGGCATCGTCCCAAAATAGTTCGAAGAAGTCGCCGACCTGGAACAATAATATGGTATCTGGGTACTGGGATTTAATGTCAACATATTGTTGCATTAAGGGAGTGTAGTTGCTCATGTTTTTTAGCGCCAAAGGGATTGGTTAGACATTCAGTAGGTTAGCATAGGTTTTGCAGAGCCAGAAATATTATGCGTCAACAATCAAAGAGAAAGGAAGTAAAGCCTATTGAATTCAATACAAACTCTTCTTTTTTGCCTGAGCAATATGTTATTTTCGGAACTAAAGAGGAATATGATGAAAATCAAACTAACAGCATTGTTTTTATTGACGGTATCTATTGCGGCGCAAGCGGAAGCGCCTTGCGAACCATATTGTGAAAAAGTATGCGATATAGCCCCTTGCCCCCCGGCCTTCGCACGCAACAACCAAGGCGACACGCCCTTGCATGCATTGGTTATGAATGCAGAAGAACAAGTGAGCAAGATTTTGCATGCGTTATGGCTGCAGGAAGCTGACGCTGGCCAAGAGCACACCCATTTATTTAATCGTTGGAAGAAAATGCTCAGGAGAAGGTTGCTCTTCATAAACAAACAATATCATGCAGATCTGGCCAGGTTACGTGGCTGCGGCGAAGAACAACTATATGAAATGACCGATGTCAGAAATTATGAGGGTAAAACGGTCGCTGATTTGCTTGAATCGTTTCCAATGGTAGATCGCGAAGATGCTGCATATCTTAATATTCGTTATGAATTAGTTAATGAGTTCTATGATGCGGTGATGCGGTTCATGGATAGTAAATGAAAAAAGGAACAAAAATGAATGCAAAAATCATATTTACTCTAATACTGCTAATAGGCAGTCAAATTAAGGCCATTTCATTTAAGGACTATTATCTGGAACATCACGATACAATCGATGAGCAACTTGTAAAAGGTGTGCTCAATTTAAATGATAAAAGCCTGAGCGATTTAGTTGGCTTTGATGCGGAGCATGTACCGCATTTTCGTGACTTAACCGAGTTGTATCTTGAAAAAAATGATCTAAAAACATTACCTGAATCATTTACACAACTTACCAAGTTACAGCGACTTAATGTGAGCAATAATCAAATTGAAGAAATACCAAAATGGATAAGTGATCTTAAGGAACTTAAAAGCTTCCACCTTGCTGACAATAAGATAACCGAATTACCAAACACCCTTGGCAAGCTGTCCAATCTTAAAACGCTCGTGGTATCAAACAATCCATTAGCGGGTACAACAGCACATCAAAAAAAGCAGCTCGGGCTTCCAGCATCAGTTACATTGTTCTTTAAAACGCCTAAAGAAGAGGAAGCGGAAAAAAAACTTTTTATCGCATGCCAGGAAGATGATGTGAAATCTGTGCAAAATTGGCTTAACGTCTTAAGCACGATGCCTACGCCGTTAAAGAATACTCAGGATCTGAGCAAGATCAGAGACAATTATGGGTTAAGCATCTTGAACTGGGCAGGCAGCGTTGCGGTCGACAAATCAATTGAGGGTGCTGTCGCGGCGCAGAAGGCGAAGTAGCTCATCTTGAGCAGCGCGCGCTTTGATTCTTCGATTAACTCAGAATGAGCGCGATCAATGGTTAGCGAAGCGGCCACAAAATAGACTACGTAGCAGAGACTGAAGATGTTCGGTCATCCAATCCATATTCCTGCCACAACTTCTTAACAACGCTTTGACGTGAATAGCCGCGTTTGAGTTTAAAGTCGGGATGTTCACCATCCGGTGCTTCAACGCAATAATTGCTAAATTCACCGCGGTTTTCATTTTCAAGACCGACAATAAGATCGCCATGATTGTGAGTAGCGTAAATGGTTAACATATTTGGCTTGCTAAATTTCTTCGCAAAGCGATACAACGTATTTTGCGCATCCTGCTGTGATGTCGCACGGAACAATTCGTCAAATAAATTGAACGCAAATTGGCCTGGCTTCAATTTATTTACTTTACCCATTAAATAATTGCATGCGGTATCTAACTCAGTTTTAAATCCTGAAAGACCTTCGGCTTGGCTATCACGCAAATTCATAGCAGTGTTCAACATAGTAAATGGTGTCAGGCGCATTGATGCGGCTGGTGCAATACCAAGCGTTTGCGCTAGGAATATGCTATGACCAACACCACGAACGATAGTAGATTTACCACCAGCGTTTGGCCCGGTAAGCATGATATTTTTTTCGTTTTGGCCAAAGGTAAGATTGTTAACGATCACATTGCTTAAATCGGTATCGCGGTGATCTTTATTCAGCGCAACTACTGGATTCCAGAATGATTGTAATTCTATTGATGGTTGATCTGCTGCCACATATTCTGGATAGCAAAATTTCACGTGCTTATCTTCGTATTCATCCATAAGCAACGCTACAGAAAGATAGGCATCAATGTAACCGATTGCGCGGAATAATCGTGCCCAAACATCCTTAGTCTTATCCATGAGATGATTTGCCGCAAAGAGTCGGCCGTAGTGGCTAAAGAGCGACCATGAGCTTGCGGTACCTTTAAAGGTATCGGTAGATAAAATATCGAGTAATTTTTCAAAATCTGGAACTTGGCCAGGAACATCGAGGTATGAGAATAGATCATGGCACTCAGGAATAATTTTATCCAAGCCTAGCGTGCGCAATGCATATTTAGCAGTACGTAAAGAATTTACGGCAGCTGCAAGGCGAATAAGATCATCATGCAATACACGGTGGACCGTGATCATGGTTTTCATCTCATCCCAATATTTAAAGGGCATAAATGGCAAGAACAAAGCATCTTGTACCATCTTGGTAGTGCCACCTACATTCTTCAAACCATTAAATATTCGCGTAACGCCGTATGCCATAGATCCCAATAAGAATCCATAAGACCCAATTCTTCTCTGAAAATCAGCTGCAAGGCCAGCATCACGGTTTTGACTTCTCTGCAAATTTTCAAGATCTCGTGCTGGATCTGGAAATATATGGTTGGTCAATGGATTATTCATCGTAACATCGCCAATCATTCCCAAAGTATGCAGCATATGGGTGAATTCAAGCGCTTTTATTAAACGCTCGATGCTTCCCATAACGAAATTCATACCCGGCGATGAATCAATTTTATCATAAAATTTTCCGACGAAATTTTTTTCCTTAAACCATTCCGGCTGGAAGACACGCGGCGTGTAGTATTGCTTCAGGCTGGCCTTACGATCACTTTTATTGCTCATATGGAATAGCAAAAGTATCTCTTCAGCTTTGTGAATGCGCTGCAGCACATATTGCAATGATTTACGTTTCTGTTTATCTGTACGCAGAAGTTTAATGATTTCCTGACGGCGCTGGAGCTCCTGTATATTGGTGACTGCTAATGGCTCAGTCAACATACCGGCAAGCATTGCACGGCCGAATACCGTTGTTGTTCTATTAATTGCATCAAAAAGATGAGGGAACAACTCTAAATCACGCCAAGAATATGGCGCTGCAAACCGTTGTGATTCTTCTACTGGCAAAGATCGATCGGCAGTGGCGAATAGTGAGAGGGTAAGATAATCCCGATACGCCTCAGGTAATTTAGGGCTGAGAACTTCATCGAACGAACGTGGGTTTTCAAGGCTCACATCACGAGCCCCCAACATTTCACCCATAATCAGCCAATAGCGTGAAACTTGTGATGGATAACCAGTTGAAGCTAGGCAGCCAAATGGAATCTGCAGGGCGAGTATGAGCGCAAGGAATCGCTTAATTAATCCCGATTTATTGAAGTGCATTAGAAGCCACCTTGATTATAACTCTTCTCATATACTTCAAATGCACCGCATTCAATATCAACGCGAACGGCATACTGTGTTATTGCTTCAATGAGTTGCAGAACCGTTGCTTCACCTGATGCAAACAATGTCCGCATTTCTGCATTTGTTGTTTTGGTAATAGCCACAACATTTTTGATTACACCTGCAAAAGGCACCATATCTTCGGCGCGAGAACCCTCAGCCTTATATAATCCGATACGGAATTGCATATAGCCGCATAATTTGAGCGTTGCTTTGCTCAATTGCGCATACAAATGGCTCCAATATTCGATTTCGTCAGCTGTTGCGTTTTTGTCCGACACAAATTGTAATTCTCTTTCAACGGTTGTTTTATGACCGTTAAAGGAAGTGTTTGCATCTTTAAATGCCTTAATTGAGCTATAACGCTCTTGTCCCATTAATAAATCTTTTAATCTATCCAAAGCAAGACCGGCAAACGTGATTATCGCAAATGTTTTGGCGATACCTTTTGCAGTATTACCAATACTTTCGGATTCAGACTGCTTTTCAATGTGCGCTTCCATTTTTTGCATTGATTTTGCAAGACTCTCAAGTGTAGGCAGCACGATTGGTTCAGCTCCATCTGGTTTCTTTGTATCATCGTTCTTTTTACCGAGCAAGTAATAACTTAATCCACCTGCTAATGCGAGTGCGAAACCGACAAAGGTAAAGTTTCTGGTTGCTTTAGTACTGTTGTAACCCGCATTCACTTTACAACAAGCTTGGTTGATCATTGCTGGGGTTATATCGTGAAGTTCGGCTACTACCGCATTCAGTGGAGCAGTAATAAGGCATACGGTTAATAAAGGTATAAATATTCTTGTACGTATTTGCATTTTTCTTCCTTAAAATAATAAAGAGTGCACCAAGCTACCATTTCTTACGTAGAGCTCAACTTCCCAGGGCACTCACTCTGTTATTAATAATCTGTAATGCTGTATGTATCGAATGTAATTCTCGCGCCAATCGCGGATCATTAACTGCCGAGCCAAATTTATCTAATTGATGTAAGAATGGCTCGGTGCGCCAGTTAAAATAACGGTGCGCATCATATTCAGGTGCACGCAAACCCCAGCGACGGGAAATACCATCATAGCGATGACGTTGGGAAAAAAATCTTGAAACTAATGAATGTAGATTGTTTTGGTTATCAGCGCGGGCTATTTGTTCAATTTGCGGGTACCGGCTACGAACTCGCGAAAGCAATGCGCGTGCATCACTATTGATCCTACTCTGCGATGCCACCTTATAATAAAGGACATCATATATAAAAGGAGCAGCCAGTAAGCATCCGATGCCGCCAGCTATATAGAAATACGGGCGGGCCGCAGAAAGATTAGGTGCGCTTGCACCCGCGTGCATTGATTGGTGTATTAAGGCACTCATGCCAACTAATAAAACCAGGGAAAGTTTCTTCTTCGTCATAATTCCTCCATTAGGTGGCTTTGCCACTCAACTTCAAGCATGGTAGCCGGGTTAATAAGGCTCAGCAACAGGTAATAATTCGTATTGTAATGACAATGGCCGGCCTATACGCTGGCATTAATGCATATTGCAATGGTGAATTGTTGCAAACTACATAGGCGTCCAAAAAAGGAAATGTATGGATTGACCGGCATTCACTTGCTGTTATGTACTTGACCTTATTAAGTTGAACTGTGTAATTGAATGTAAAGGACACGATAATGAAGAAAATAGTAGTTATAGCCTATGCTACCATGATGACTGCTGGGGTAGGGCAACCATACCTTGAAACATCCGGCAGCCCCGAGACGCCAGCTCAGCTTGGCACGAAGCTACCAAAAGCCAGATTTACCCCACCATTATTGCCAGCGCCCCAACCAAAAAAACCGGCAAATAAGGAACGGTTCAATCCTCCATTATTACCATTACCTGCGCAGCAACTCAGGCCAGTGCCACCGCCAGTTCAAAAAAATCCGCCCGACGCACAAGCCATGTTGCGTTACAAAGGAGAGGATAACCCATCTACCGAATCCGTACTTGCAGAAGGTCTGAAGAAACATCGGGCTGCATTGGAACTAGAGGAAGAAGAAGAACCAGAAGAAATCCTAGACCCTGAGAAAATGAAGCAGCTCACAAAACAGATTAAGCAAGCATTCCCACAGGATGATCGGTTGACCGATGATGTTGCAGCTAAAATCGCAGCTGCCTATGCGAATTACCCTACCGTAAATTTTGAGTCGGAAAAAGTAAAACGGGATATTAAGCGGCGAATTGCCGAGCTTACACCGTCGCCACAGATGCAAGGGCCTATTGTATTACCTAATGTATCAATCCCAGCCAGCAGATAATGAAATTTTGGAGACACCTGTGAAAAAGAAAGTTTTGTATCTTTTGCCAATAGCTGCATTGCTACTACTATTAAATTTAACCTATAAAAATGGAGAATCTGCCATGAAATTGACCAGCCCGGCCTTTGAAAATAATCAGCCAATCCCCGCCACATTTACCTGCGAGGGTAATGATCATTCACCGGCCCTGAGATGGGAAGGCGAACCAGCCAGCACAAAGAGTTTTGCATTAATTTGCTCTGATCCTGATGCGCCGCATGGCACATTCATTCATTGGGTGTTATATGATATTCCATCCAATGTGCACGAGTTGCCTGAAGGCATTATGGGTGGTGACACATTATCCAATGGCGCAAAGCAAGGCATGAGTAGTTTTAATAAGATCGGATTTGGCGGGCCATGCCCACCATCGGGCACCCATCATTATCATTTTGATTTGTTTGCGATTGATACCATGCTCAATAAGCCTGCTGGATTGAGTGAGGAGCAGCTGCGCACTGCAATGCATGGCCATATTGTTGCGCAAGCAAGATTAACCGGGCTGTATAAGAAGTCAGCTTAAAATCTTATACATATATTAATTTGATCATCCAACGATTGCATAATTTCTTTCCAATAGAATCAGAATAGGCGCATTTGATATAAAAACGGCGTTTTAGAGATCGCTTTTGCTTTTTTTTCTTAGACTATCAGAATGGAGGGCCTGGCTACGTTTGGCCATCAACGTATTTGATTCGATATAGCGGAGAAACAAATGAGCATGAAAAAGAAATTAGTAGCACTTTTACTAAGCATTACCGTTGGCGCGAGCACCTTTCTGGCTGCAACTCAATCGGCGCCTTCGTATATTAATGAACTATATGCCGCCATTTCGGTACAAGCCAATGCTGATATTATTGATAAGATCTCATGCTTGGTAAATTCGAATGAATTATACAAAGCAAAACTTGCGGAATATGTAGCCGTTTTAAAAGGTAAATCTGCAGGTATTTCTAAAACATCCGATCTATATGCGCAGGCGTTAGCCATTTCTGAAACGCAAGAGAATCCGGCCGCAACCGCGTTGTTAAAAAAGCGTTATGAGCAGTGCATCGAAGATGAAAAATATGATGGTCTAAGTCCATCCGCTGCAGGCGTTGTTGCCTCGGATATCCCGGATCATGTACACCTTCTATATAAAGCTGTTTCAATTCAATCTAATGCGAGTTATTGGGCAGCAATAAAAAGCTGGTTTGTTTCAAATAATATCTATAAGGCAAAATTGTCTGAATATGCAGCTATTACTCAGGGCCGTTTAAAGGATGGGATTAGGCCTTCTAATCTTTATGCGCAGGCGCTCTTACTAGCCGATATTAATAATAATCCATCTGCAGCTAAAGGCTTAAAAAAGCGCTACGAAAAAGGCGTCGAGATCGAAAAGACTGACGACAGTGAGCAGCTTAAAATTGCTACATTAAAACACGCAAGCGAAAATTCTAAATATCTTTATTACGGGATTTCCGGAATTGCAACGACAAGCGTAGCACTACTTGCAATTGCTATGTGTACAGGGGCATATATGGCAGCTGCGGTTGCACACCGATAATCCAGGCCGCTACACTAGACCCTCATTAAGATATGAATATGAAAAATAAAATTATCAATTTACTGTTATGCACCGCTGTTAGTTTGAATGTAGTTGAAGCTATACCGCCTGCTCCTAGCTATATAACAGATCTATACCAAGCTGTATGCATACAGGCCGAGGCGAACCTTATTTGTAGGGTTAAGAGCTTGGTTGAGAATAATGAATTCAATGCAGCCAAACTTGCTGAATACCAGGCCATTTTAAATGGCCGCGCAGCAGGTGTGCCTAAGCCATCTGATTTGTATGCGCAAGCAATGGCAATTGCTGATGTTGTAGACAATTCCGCAGCAGCTGCACTATTAAAAAAGCGATATGAAAACTGCTTAGCGACCGAACGATATAATGAACAATTTGGCTTAGATAGCTATTATTCTGTGGCAAAACAAGAATGGAATGCTCTGGGCTGGTTGTTGATAGCTGGTGGCTCGGTTGTGCTTGGCACTATTGCTTGTGTTGTTTTGGTAAAGAAGCTTTGCCGAATGAAAGCAATGGTTTTGCAGCGACGCTGGAAATCACAGAAAACGTGGCCGCAAGATGACGCACCAAAATCTTCGTCGAGAAAGCGTTCATTCTCCATGGAAAATCGTTCATTCAAAGTAGAAGACGTAAGCGATGAGGACTAGGAAGAATTTTCATTGTGCGCATCGCATCAGCTAACCTTCTTCGCGCTTTTATCCTTTTACCCCAAACTCACCCCATAGGGACCCCGAGTTTCGGGGGCCCCGAATTCGATAAACTCAGGATGAGCGCGGGTTAAGCTTATCTAAGTAAGTAATTTCGTTATTCGAATAATTAGATGTTGCTATGCAATTGCCTGCCGAGCTAAATATTTACCGGTATGGCTCGTAGGATGTGCTGCAACTTCCTTCGGTGTACCTTTTGCAACCATTTGGCCGCCGGCATCGCCGCCTTCAGGGCCCATATCAATAAGATAGTCCATCGTCTTGAGCACATCTAAATTGTGTTCGATCACAATCATAGAGTTGCCTTTATCAACTAGACGGTTGAGCACCTTAAGTAATTTTTCTATATCGCTGCTATGCAAGCCGGTCGTCGGTTCATCGAGAATATACATGGTCTTTGAACCGCGCTTTGCCAACTCGTCAACAAGTTTAATGCGTTGCGCTTCTCCGCCCGACAAGGTGGTTGAAGGTTGGCCCAACTTTATATAATCGAGGCCCACCTCGCACATAAGCCTTAAGCGCTTGGCAATATTTTTGTGCGCTTCAAAGAAAGTTAGCGCTTCGAGTGCAGTCATTTCAAGCACTTCAGCAATGTTTTTATTTTTATAGCGAATACTCAATGTTTCACTATTGTATCGTTGGCCCTTACAGCTTTTGCATATCATGACCACATCGGGCAGGAATTGCATCGAAACTTTTATAGTTCCATCACCAACACATTCAAAGCATCGCCCTTCTGCTACGTTAAAGCTAAAGCGGCCTGGTTTATAGCCACGCGCCTTACTTTCAGGCAATTGGGTATAAAGATCGCGAATTTCATTAAAGATGCCCAAATAGGTTGCTGGATTGGAACGCGGTGTTCGGCCAATTGGACTTTGATCGATTACTACAAGCGCTTCTAAGTTTTCAGCACCGGTAAGATCTTGTGGTTTTTGAACAGGTTCTTCAGCAGCTGGTGCTTGAGCCCGCAGAGAAAAACCTTGTGCTATCTGTTTTTGTACAAAAGCTATCGCCGCATGTGCCGCATTTGTTTCACTCACACCACGCCGCTTTGGACGATTGAGCTCTCGAGTTAATGCCGGAACCAATTCTTCCATAATCAGGGTACTCTTACCTGAACCGGACACACCACAAATACCAGTGAGTACGCCAAGCGGAAATGATGCTTCTATATTTTTAAGATTATTTTTCTTTGCATCAGTAAGAGTTAACCAACTCAATGGCTTTCTTACTTTTTCCGGAACCGCAATAAATTTAGTGCCTGCTAGATAAGCACCCGAAAGAGAATTTTTGTTCTTGGCCAACTGAGCAGGTGTTCCGGTGGCAGTTATAGTACCACCATGAATGCCGGCAGCTGGGCCCATATCAATAATGTAATCAGCCACGCGCATAGTATCTACATCGTGCTCAACTACCACGACCGTGTTACCTTGGTCACGCAATGTTTTAAGTGTATTAATAAGGCGGTCGTTATCTCGCTGGTGTAATCCAATACTCGGTTCATCAAGGATATATAAAACACCACTAAGCGCTGAACCTATTTGCGTCGCTAGGCGAATTCGCTGCCCTTCACCGCCGGATAACGTACGCGCCGTTCTATTTAATGAAAGATAGGCAAGGCCAACGTCTTGCAAGAAGGTAAGTCGAGCCATCACTTCTTTTACAATCGGATCGGCTATGGCACGTTCATGTTCTTCTAGTTTTAGAGAATTGCAAAATTTTAGTGCATCCGTAATCGATAACTCACCGATCTCATGAATATTTTTCTTATTAATTAAAACGGCAAGGGCACGTTTATTCAATCGCGCCCCATTACAGGCTGTGCAGCAACGTTCTTCACCTAAATCAAAGTGTTCTTCATTAGTGCCATACCAGGGGTGAACCTGATGAAACACCATGCCAAGCCCATTACAATCTGGGCAGGCACCTATAGGCGAGTTGAAAGAGAAGAAGCGCGGTTCAAGCTCCGGGAATGCATGGCCGCAGTTAAGGCACATTCGATTTGATGAGAATAACTGTTCCTTGTCGCCAGCTATAACTTTGCAGAGACCGCTTGCTAACTTGAAACCGGTTTCAATTGATTCTAGTAAACGAGCTGGCGTAAGTTCGTTAGTGACCTCAACTTGATCCATTAATAGATCAATGGTGTGCTGATAGGTTTTGGCCAATTTTATATTTTTCAGTTCATCGGCTGATCTAAATCGATGCACGACGCCATCAATGCGGAATCGGTAATAGCCAGAGTTAAATAAGGTAAGTAAGAGCTGGGTAAACTCGCCCTTCTTTGCTACAACTACCGGCGCTGCAATAGTGATGGTCTGTCCGGCGTAGGTGCTTCTGATTGCCTGTTCTATTTTTTCCGGCGATTCGGCCTTAATTGGTAATGAGCAATCTGGGCAATGGGCTACCCCTATTCGGGCAAATAGCACGCGGAAATAATCATATATCTCGGTAATGGTCCCCACCGTTGAGCGTGGGTTGTGGCCAACCGTCTTTTGGTCAATGGCAATGGCTGGGCATAGGCCATCTATACGGTCAACTTCCGGCTTTTTAGCTATACCCAAAAATTGGCGGGCATAGGATGAAAGCGACTCAACATACCGGCGCTTACCCTCGGTGAACAAGATATCAAGAGCTAGAGAGCTTTTACCTGAACCTGATGGCCCGGTGATCACGGTCAATTTGCCCTTGGGAATGGCTACATCGATGTTTTTTAGATTGTGCTCGCGCGCGCCATAGACCCGAATATGGTCATTTGATATTCGGTCCTTTGCCGGGCTGGCAGTATTGGCGGGAATTGATTGGTTTTTTATGGTCTGTTTAGCCATTGCGCACCTATTAAGTCAAAAATTCCTAAGGGACCTAATAGTATAGCGAAAGCTGGCCAGATTTCATGTGGTAGTGCTAGCCGGTAGATAGAAGAAAAATGGGTCTTCTCCTACCCTTCATGTGCCCCTGGATTATCTATAGATGCCTGAAAATAATCACGCATTATAGTAATCAGGTCGATCAATGTTTCGGCTTTTTGTAATGCCTCACTGTCTTGCAGTGCCGGTACATATTTCTTTATGTTTTCGCATATATTTTCAATCGATTCATCTTCGTCATAAAAACTAGAGCCATGATATTCCCCCTCTTCCATTTCAATCTCTGAGAAGGTTTGGGAAGCTAAAAGACTATTAAGAATGTCTACAGCTAATTGGCGATGATTCGAACATATCAATCCCATATGATTATCAAATAGTGCGGCACTCAACAGTATTTTGGCATACACTTTGCTGTAATGCCCCATCATGCCTGAAGTCTCGCTCAAATCGTCATGCTGGATGGTTTGGATTATGCCATTTAAATAGTGCAATGAACGTTGCTCACTGACATCAAAACGCAGAAAATTTCGATTCATTAGGAATTGCTCAAGCCATTCAATTGCGAGGCGACGGCGAACAAAAGGCGGCACTTGAGTTCCGAATATCACGTTTGTAGTATGCGCAATGGTTCTTTGAGCAGGAGGCAGGCTGTCAGTACTAAAATATTCCTTTTGGTAGCTAGACAACCCCGGATATGAGGCCAATGGTACAAGATTTTGCTCGGCCAATGCATTTCGCATTAAACGGCGCCAACCGTCATTCCGGTAATAGTTAATAGCTAATAGATTTTCCGTAGATTGTTGAGGATCATTTGGCAAAGCAGAATTGGCAAGTTTATAGCCTTTATTGAATGCTTGAAAAAGTACTGCCTTGCAAAGCCAAGAGCTAGTCGATGACATTTTCATTCGCAACAAATCATTTCCTTGCATGCACAATTCACTAAATTCTGCTAGATATTCATCTGATCCTTCTTCATCAGATTCTTCGACTAAAGCGCTCATATTAGCATGAATTTTTTTGCATTGTTCCAATGCTATAAGATCATCTGATTTCGGCCGATTATATACCCCAATCGCGTAGGGATGTTTATCATCAAGAAGGCATGAGATATTAGCTAAAAAGGCTTTGATTAATAACTCTATTTCAGATGATTGCTCATGTATACTGTTGATATCCTTTTCTTCTAACATACTAGCAGCCCATGTACGCCGTCGAGTAAAACCGTTAGCAGCCTTATGCACTAAATCACTTTCCAAATCTTGCAGCAAATCACATCCCTTTTCAAAGCTCGCTGGTGTTAATGAGCACCCCTGCCCCAACATTAACATTTGTCCCGTTCGCAAAGTACCAAACCAATTAAGATAAGGATCTTCATTTTGCTGTGAAAGTTCTGCGGCCAGTTCTGAGGCCTTAGGAAAATTTCTTTTCACGCCTGCGCCGTTGAGACAACAATCAAGCAAACGACTTTTTGCTTGCCAGCGTGTATTGGTATTATCGAAGTTCAAAGCACAAAGATAACACATAACAGCTTGTCTCTGTATTTTGCTTTTTACAGCTTCACGCTCGGCTTTTTCTGTTTCATCTTCCTGAGCATGACCAGTCAAATTTTCCGCCCGTTCTCGGTACGCATCACCAAGACCAAGATAAATAGGAGCCCAGAGTGTCGGCGATCCATGAAGAACTGAATTGTGACTAACAGATCGCAGTCTGCTCCGAACTTTTGGAGATGATGAAGATGACGAAGTTGCAGCTAGATGGCTAACGACCAAAAAGCTAAAAATAAACGGGAATAGTTTTAATAATTGCATAGATAATCCTTCCATTTGAAACTTCAGTCATTGTGAGCTTGTTGCCAGCATTTCTCACTTACCTGTTATGCTTCGACATACGCAGAAAATGACTGCGCACTTATCCTTCGTTCGGCACTTGATTATCAATTGATGACTGGTAATAGTCGCGCAATATAATAATCAATTCGGTCAATGTTTCGGCTGTTTGTAATGCTTCATTGCCTTCCAATGCCGGCACAGAATTTTCTATAATTTCGCAAACGTCTTCAAGCGAGCTATCTTCGTCATACGCACTAAAAGTTTGATATTCGCCCTCTCGAAATTCAATCGCTGAGAATGTTTGGGAAGCTAAAAGACTATTAAGAATATTTACAGCTAACTGGCGATGATTCGCACAAAGGGTTGCCATATGCTCATCGAATAATGCAGCACTCAACACTATTTTTGCATGCACCTTACCATATTGCCCCATCATGCCCGAAATCTCGCTCAAATCATCGTGCTGAATCGTATGGATTATACCATTTAGGCATTGAACGGAACGCGGCACCTTATCACCAAAATGTAAAAAAGTACGATCCCTCAAAAATTGCTCAAGCCATTCAATTGCTAAACGCCGTCGAATAAAAGGCGGCACGTGAGCTTGGGCTATCACATTCGTAGTATCCGCAATATTTCTATATGCTTCAGGTAATTCCACAGACGGCACTGGTTCAGCATTAAAATATTCCCTTTGGCAGCTAGATAATCCTGGATATGAGGCTAAGGGCACAAGGGCTTGAGCGGCCAATGCATTTCGCAGTGAGCGACGCCAACCATCGGGTCGGTAACAATCTATCAGCAATATTTTTTCCGGTGATTGTTGAGGATCATTTGGTATTGCTGCAATGGCAGGTGTATATCCTTTATTGAGAGCATGAAAAAGCGCTGCCTGGCAAAGCCAAGAAGTAGTCGGTGACATTTTCATTCGCAACAGTTCAATACCTTGCTTACACAATTGACCAAATTTTGTAAGGTATTCATCAGAGGCTTCATCATCAGGTTCCTCAACATCTTGTTCTGCGACTAATTTACGAACTTCCAAATGTAGCTCTTTGCATTTTTCCAAAGCTTTAAGATCATCAGATTTTGGTTGATTATATACTCCAAACCCGCCCATCGCGTAGAAATGTTTATCATCTAGGAGACATGATATATTGGCCAAAAAAGCTCTGGCTAACAACTCAACTTCAGATGATTGTTCTCGAGTATTAATACCATTGACAGCCATGAAAGCCATTTCTTCAAATATTTTGGCAGTCCACATACGCCGACACGTAAAGCCGTTCATAGCCTTCTTCATTAAATCATTTTCCAGGTGCCGTAGAATCTTAGATCCCTTTTCAAAATTCGCTGCTGTTAATGAGCAGCCTTGCCCCAACATTAACATTTGCCCTGCGCGCATCGTCCCAAACCAGCGAAGATAAAGATCTTCATTTTGCTTTGAAAGCTCTGCGGCTAGTTCTAAGGCCTTAGGAAGATTGGTCCTCACACCTTCGCCGTTGAGACAACAATCAAGCAAACGATGTTTGGCTTGCCATAGCGTATTGACGTTATCCAAGCTTAACGCGTGGAGATAGCAGATAACTGCTTGCCGCTGTATTTTGCATTTTGCAGCTTCACGCTCAGCTCTTTGTGCTTCATCTTCAGAAGCATGACCAGTCAAATTTTCTGCTCGTTCGCGATATGCATCGCCAAGACCAAGATAAATGGGAGCCCAACCCGGTGTTAAGCTGTGAAGAACTGAATTATCACCAATAGCTCGGAGTTTACTCTGAACTTTTGGTGATGAAGAAGATGAAGAGGTTGCTGCTAGGTGGCCAACGGCCAAAAAGCTAAAAATAAACGGGAATAGTTTTAATAATTGCATAGATAGTCCTTCCATTTGAAACTTCACTCAATTTGAGCTTTTCGCCATTATTTGTCAAAAGGTGTGGTGACTCGGTAGAGGCAGATGGCCTCGCTCCTATCCTTCCTGGCCTCTTTGATTATTAACCTGGTAGAAGTCACGCACTATAGTAATCAGGGCAGTCAATGTTTCGGCTGATTGGAAAGCCTCGTTGCCTCTGAGTGTCGGCACATATTTTTCTATAAATTTTTGAATATCTTCAAGAGAAGTACATTCCTCATAAGCTGTAAAAGCAGGATTATAAGGCCAACCCTCTTCCTCAATTTCTTCCTCAAACTTTGACAAGGCTGTTGATCCTAAAAGACCATCAAGAATGGCTATCGCTCCTTGGCGATGATCCCTAAATACGAGTCCCATACGCTCATCAAATAGTGCAGCACTCAATAGTATTTTTCCATACACTTTGCCATATTGCCCCATGATGCCTTGAATCACTCTCAAATCATCCTGTTGGATTATTTGGATTATGCCGCGTAAACATTCTGCGGCAGCCTGAACATTGGCATTAGAACGTAAAAAAGTTCGATCCTTTAAGAACTGCTCGAGCCATTCAATCGCCAGGCGTCGGCGAATAAATGATGGCACTTGAGCTTCGGATATCATATTTGTAGCATTCACAATAGTTCGTTGTGCGTCAGGCAATCTTACAGGCGGCATTGGTTCAGCATTAAAATGTTCCCTGAGCCCGCTAGATAATGCGGGATATGATGCTAACGGTACACACCTTTGTTCGGCTAATTCATGTTGTATCTGACGACGCCAAGGGCCGTAAATAACGATAAGTCTTCTTTTTTCTAGTGGCTGCTGAGGATCGCTTGGCAAATTAGAAATTGCAGGTTTATATCCTCTATTCAGCGCCTGCAAAAGCACTCCCTTACAAAGCCAAGAAGTAGTCGATGACATTTTCATTCGCAGTAAATCAATGCCTTTCATGCACAATCGACCAAGTTTTATAAAATATTCATCAGATCCAGCATTATCTTGATGTTCGCCGGCCAAATCATCTACTTTGTCAAATATTTTTCTGCATTTTTCCAATGCTATAAGATCATCTGACTTTGGTTGATTATATACCCATAGTCCACCAGGCCAGATGGGATCTTTATCACCAAGCAGGCGTGAAATATTAATTCGAAAAGCATTGGCTAAAAGTTCGATTTCCGATGATCGGGCGAATAGAAGATTAGCATCGATAATCCCTTCAACTTTGACCTGTGACGGAAAACCCTTAAAAGTTTTCTCCTTTAATTTTTTTTCCAGATCCTGCAGCACAGACCATCCTTTTTCAAAAGTCGATGGTGTTAGTGAACATCCCTGTCCTAATATTAACATTTGTCCTGCGCGCAACATACCGAACCCATTAAGATAAGAATCTTCATTTTGTTTTGAGAGTTCTGCGGCAAGTTCCAAGGCTTTGGTAAAGTTAGTCTTCATACCAATGCCGCCGATACAGCAATCAAGCAAACGGCTTTTGGCTTGCCATAGCGTATTAATATTATCCAAGCTCAACGCGTGGAGATAACACATAACAGCTTGCCGTTGCATCTTGCGTTTTACACCTTCACGCTCTGCTTGAGCATGACCAATTAAATTTTCAGCTTGTTCTCGGTAAGCATCACCAAGACCAAGATAAATGGGAGCCCAGACAGGTTTTAAGCCATGAAGAACTGAATTGTCACCAATAGCTTGAAGTTTGTTCTGAATTTTTGGTGATGAAGAAGATGAGGTTGCAGCTACATGGCCAACGGCCAAACAGCTAAAAATAATTGGGAATAGTTTTAAGAATTGCATGTATAGTCCTTCCATTTGAAACTTCACTCAATTTGAGCTTATCACCGCTATTTGTCAAAAGGTTAGCTGCCTTTTTTAATGAAAAAACGGCTTTTTCGTGGTTATTGGACGCCAAAAAGATTCGCCATTCTACGAAGAGAACGCGAATCTGACATTTTAAGCGCATGAGTGGCTTATCGAGCTGAGAAAGGGGTTTTAAGGATATTTAATAGTCATCGACCATCAAAATAGCCAAGATCCATGAGTGCCTCGCGCACCTCGGCTAGTGGTAGACCCAAAACGGAGCTATACGAGCCATCAATGGTCTTAATGAATTGTCCACCAAAGCCTTCTATAGTTATGGCACCGCTAATAGATAAATAGTCGGGGGTATGATCAAGGTAGGCCTCGATCCACTCATCAGGAAGATCCATAGTATATTTGGTCTCAACGTATTGGCTTATTTCATCCAGGCCATGCCAGGCATTATCTTGCCACACCTTTTTGGCCAGGCAAAAGGCAGTGCCCACGATGCCGCCATCACGTAATGCTCTAATTTTTTCTCGGGCATCCTCGCGATCCTTGGGTTTGCCATGGACATTACCTTTAAGATCACAGCCCATGGTATCGGCCACGATCACAAAGGCCATAAGCTCTTTGATTTCTCCGATGGCTGGCATAACCACATGCGCCATTTTTTGTTCGGCGATAGCGACTACTTGTTCAGAGAAGGTTCGGCCAGCAGTGCGCACTTTTTCCGTTGCCTGCTGCTCGATAACCGTAAAAGGGATGTCCATTGAGCCCAACAGTTCACGCCGCGCACGGCTTGATGAGGCAAGGTATATATGCTTTTTAAGTTTTTCCATTGTTTGTTCCTACTATAATTGCATATAGTATACGAAGCTCTCAAATAAACTGCATCAGATCAAATATTAATGAATAGTTTTGCTTTTTGTGCTGCGAACTTCTATACTTTTGCTCCTTAAAATATATAGCAAAGCAAGTTGGGAAATAAATTTCTCTGCGAGCGCAGTGATATATAGGCGGCTGACGCCGCTCAATTTATGGTGAATGTAGCTCAGTCGGTAGAGCACCAGGTTGTGGCTCTGGGGGTCGAGGGTTCAATCCCCTCCATTCACCCATCATTTACTTATCATCAAAAACCTTATAGATTACGAGCTCTTTTACATTAGATCTTCATGTCGGGGCGTAGCGCAATTGGTAGCGCACCAGTTTTGGGTACTGGGGGTTGTGAGTTCGAGTCTCGCCGCCCCGACCATTAAAAAAAGATCCTTCGATACGCAAGAGCGGTCTATGACGAAAATCATTACGAAATATTCCGGCGAACGTGAACCATTCGATGTCTCCAAATTTCAACGATCAATCCGCCGCGCCGGCGCAAATGAATCACAAGTCCGCGATCTGACCAGAAAAGTTCTTGAAAGTCATGATCTTAATACCACTAAAGAAATTTATTCTTTCGCTTTCCACTTCCTGAAGCGAAAGAATCCGCCAATCGCCGCTCGCTATAGCTTGCGAAGCGCAATTACTCAGCTCGGTCCAAGCGGTTTTCCTTTTGAACAACTTGTCGGACAGATTTTTAAACACCTTGGATACGAAGTTCAGACCGACCAAATTTTGAACGGAAAATGCGTACGTCATGAAGTCGACTTAGTGTTGCAAAAAAAGGGCAAACATTTCATGGGTGAATGCAAATTCCATCATGAACCGCATCTCAATGTTGATGTTAAAATTCCTCTCTATGTTAAAGCCCGCTTCGAAGATATTCAGGCAAATCATACATTTGATGGCGCTTGGGTCATTACAAATACTAAATTTTCCACAGCAGCCATCGAATATTCAAAGTGCGCTGGTCTGCATCTATTAGGATGGTCATATCCCGGCAATGACAGTCTTGAACGAGTTATCGATCGCCTTGGTTTACACCCTATTACCGCGATGACAACACTGAGCAATAAACAAAAGCAGCTGTTGCTTGAACAAAAAATCGTCTTGTGCAAAAACATGGCTCAAGAACGTGGTACACTTAAATCTATAGGCTTAAGCGAACAGCAAATTGAGGATGTTATTCGCGAAGGCAATACTATGTGCGAACTTGGCGCTATCAATCACGAAGATCAATAGAGTTTTGTTGTGAAACAACGGGTTAAAGAATCGATTAACGCCATGGCAGCAGTGCCGCCGATCACAAAGATTATTGGCGACAAACGCTATTTTCGCTATTTCGATTGGATAAGTTTTTCGTTAATTGTTTCACTTACCTTAATTGGTCTTCTATTCGTTTATAGCGCAACTTATCGACCTGAACAGCATTATTCTACTTTTTTCAAGAAACAACTTTTTGGATTCGCATCAGGGCTTATTATCTATTTTATTTTTTGTTGGGTTGATTATCGGCGGTTATGCCGGATCGGTTATTTTATCTATTTTGTAATCATGGGATTATTATTATTCACCATGATCAAAGGCCACATGGGAATGGGCGCAAAGCGATGGATCGACCTAGCATTCTTTCGCTTTCAACCATCGGAATTAGCAAAACTATTTTTCCCTGCATTCATTGCCTACTATTTTGAAACAGAAAAAAAAGCCGGCGTATACAATTTTATTGAATTTATACCAGTGCTCGTGGTCTTGGGCATCAGCTTCATTCTGGTATTAAAACAACCTGATTTGGGTACCGGCCTTTTGCTACTTTTTAACGGACTCATATTGCTGTGGCTGATTGGTATGCCACGCAAATTTTTTGTAATTCTCGGATTAATTTCGATCATTGGCGCACCCGTTATGTGGAAGTCACTTAAGGAATATCAGCGAAAACGTGTGATGGTGTTTCTTGGTTATGGCGATGCATTACATGAGCGCTACCATCTTGAGCAATCAAAAATTGCTATTGGCTCTGGTGGCATTGCGGGTAAAGGATTTTTAAAAGGAACACAAAACAAATATATGTTCTTACCAGAAAGCAGAACAGATTTTATCTTCTCCGTCGTTTGCGAAGAATGGGGCTTTATTGGCGCACTGTTGGTCATTACATTATTTTTACTACTCTTCATTCGGCTATTTTTAATGATTAGTACTCTCAACACTGTATTTGCACAAATACTTGCAACTGGGCTTGTGCTCAACGTTGCGCTTGCGGCCGTGATTAATATGGGCATGGCATCTGGACTATTGCCCATCGTAGGGATTCCGTTACCCTTTCTTAGTTATGGGCTCACTCATATTTGGTCCACATTCGCCGGACTTGGATGGGTAAATGGGATATTAATCGCAAGACAATACCAAGGGCAGGCCTAGGCCGCCAGGGCAAGCCCTGCACCCATAATGCAATCTATTTCTGCGTCCCTCGATACATTTTTGCTAAAGCAAAAACACTCGGGATGAGCGGGTCAGTTCATTAATAAGAGAGTTAGAAATCAAATGAAAAAGAATTTAGAACAATCACATGACACGCCAATACCACTCGAAGCCACCATATCCCCTTCCTATTTTGCCTTGACCGAAACAACCGAAGATCGCACGCTCGATTTTCATCCAAAAGAATTTCATGATTACGTCGGCCAAAAAGAACTGAAAGAAAAATTATCTATCTACACGCAAGCTGCAAAGATGCGGAACGAACCATTAGATCACCTCTTGCTGTTCGGTCCACCAGGCCTTGGCAAGACTACTCTTTCTCAAATCATGGCAACGGTTATGGGTGTGCAGATAAAAATTTGTAGTGGTCCGATGCTTGAGCGCACAGGTGATTTAGTTGCTCTTCTTTCATCACTATCACCGCGAGATATTTTTTTTATTGATGAAATTCATCGCTTACCAGCAGCGGTTGAGGAAGTACTGTATAGCGCCATGGAGCATTTTCGTGTTGATGTAATCATCGGCCAAGGCGCAGGCGCAAAATCAATCGCCCTTCCCATCGCGCCGTTCACTCTTATTGCCGCAACAACAAAAAGTGGCATGATTTCTGCGCCATTGCGTAGCCGATTTGGCATTGTTGAACGATTAGATTTTTATACTAGTGAGGAATTGCGTGATATCGTGCTGCAAAATGCCGTGCATTTATCATTGCCATTGTCTCCTGCCGCCGGTCTCGTTATTGGTTCATGTGCGCGAGGCACTCCGCGGATTGCAAAGAAATTATTGCGCCGCGTTCGTGATTACGCACAAGTTACAAAAAAGAAGGCAGATGAAAAGTTGGTACGAGAGGCTCTCATCTTTCTGGGAATTGACGAAGATGGTTTGACCAAAATGGATAATGAATTACTGCGCAGTATGATCACGAAATTTAATGGCGGGCCTGTTGGCCTGGAAACGATGGCCTCAATTACAGGTGAAGATAAAGATACAATCGAAACGGTATATGAACCCTATTTAATGCAGCGTGGCTATCTGGAACGAACACCGCGTGGCCGTCAAATTGGATATAAAATGTTGCCGTTTTTGAAAAAGAAATTTTTTGGCCAAGAGACGTTAATTTAATTCGTTCAACAACCTTACTAATCTAACTCAATTGTTTAACCCATTTTATAAGGAGAGCACATGTTTGCTCCAGTTAATCTTCTCGCATTAGGTGTAGGAATTATTTCATATATGGCAATTGGCATGTTGTGGTATTCATCCATACTCTTTGCTAACTATTGCCCTATGAGCACACGAAAAGACAATGTTAAACCGAGCGGCAAAGAATTTGCTGCCGCAATGGTGATCGCAATCATTTCATCATGGTCTATAGCACAAATAATTGGTTGGACTAATCCACCAACATTGATGATGGCATTAACCATTGGGTTTGTGTCATGGCTTGGTCTTATGGCAGCACCTTGCTATAGCCAGGTAATTTGGGCCGGGCAAGATGTAATAACCTATGGTGTTAATGTATCTGGCGGCCTAGTAAGAATCTTAGTGCTCAGTGCCCTCTTTTTCTTATGGCAGTAATCGTTGCCCTTGATGATAGCCTTGCTAATCTAACTTAATTGTTTAACCCATTTTTATAAGGAGAGCATATGTTTGCTCCAGTTAATCTTCTCGCTGTTGGCGCCGGTACCATTGCGTATATGGCCTTAAGCATGTTTTGGTATTCCCCTTTGGCTTTTGGTCCAATGTGGGCTCATCTACATCATTTCCGCGAAGAACATCTTAAACCAACAGCAACACATTTTATTGGCGCTGCCATTGTGGCATTTCTTTCATCGTGGTGTATGGCGCAACTGATCGCTTGGACGAATCCGTTCATGGCAGTTCATGCATTAATGGTAGGTTTTGTGGCATGGCTTGGCCTCACGGCAGCACCTCGCTACAGCCAAGTGATTTGGGCTGGCCTAAATGTGACACTTTTTATCATTGATGTATCAGGCTTATTAGTTAAGACCATGATGCTCAGCGTCCTCTTCTACCTATGGCGCTAGTCAGTGCATGCCCCAAGGAAGAACCTCATTCCATTGGGCAAATATTTTTTTAAAGCACAGAACGCGGGATCGTCATGGTTCCGCGTTCTCTTATTGTCTCTCGTTTCACGACCTAAAAAAAAATTTCAAAACCGCTAGGCTTGTAGCCACCTTATTTCATGCTCGACAACGCATAGAAATTAGCCTAAAAAAACAACAAATACGTCGATCCAGAAAGGATTTTCACGATGGCCGGGCATAGTAAATGGAAACAGATAAAGCATAAAAAGGCTATTACAGACGCCAAAAGAGGCGCCTCGTTTACTAAACTCATCAAAGAAATATCCGTAGCCGCCCGACATGGTGGCGGTGATCCTGGAGCCAATCCGCGACTGCGCACATTGCTCGAGAAAGCAAAGGCGATCAACATGCCTATTGATAATGCTCAACGTGCAATTAAAAGAGGTACAGGTGAACTGCCTGGCGTAATGTATGAGCATATCTTGTATGAGGGATATGCGCCTCACAGCATTGCAATATTAATAGATGTTCTTACTGATAATCGCAATAAGGCCATCGCGGAATTACGACATGCTTTTAATAAGAATGGCGGTATCTTGGGTGAAAGTAATTCAGTTGCCTGGATGTTTGAACGGGTTGGAGAAATTCAAGCTAAGGATGGCATGACGGAAGATGAGTTGCTAGAAAAGTTACTCGACTACGACATTAAAAATATTACGCTTGATAATGGCATTTTTACCATTCACACAGAACCTAAAATGCTGGAACAAGTACGCCAGGCCGTGGTAAATCTAGGCCTGAAAGTTGATAGTGCTGAACTTGAATGGCTTGCCAAAGCGCCAACTGAATTGGATGAACAAAAACAAAATGAAGTAATTCAATTCTTGGAAGCAATCGAAGAGCTTGAAGATGTGCAAAATGTGTACACGAACATGGCATAATGTGGGGCCGTTCCCTCCCCACACCCCTCCCTAAATTTTATTTATTTGGAGGACTATCGCCCTCCAAACCACCCATTTCGAGATCAGACAGGTATATTAATAAACGAGACGGAATTTTTCAGGCTTAGTCTGGTCAGTCCAGCCAACCTATTGAAAGAAGACATGTCAACCATACATAGCATGACCGGGTTTGCCTCCAAAACCTTTACCATCGCCCTTTCGCCTGAAACGCAGGCCCAAATCACTCTGAGCATTAAATCATTAAACTCCCGTTTTTTTGAAACCACCTTCAAACTTCCTTATGCCTTATCCAACCTTGAAACAGATTTGATGCAAAGGTGCAAGGCAAAGCTCAAACGCGGCCATGTATTTTTTACCATCAATATGAGTAATCCCAATTTATTCAAGACAGGTGTTGAGCCGGCATTATCGGTTGTTCATAGCTATATAATTGCTGCGGATCAAATCAAACAAAAATATGGCGTAGAAGGCAAACTAAGTATTTCCGATATAGTAACGCTGCCAAATGTCTTCAGCATCGAAGAGCTTGCCGTTGACGAAGCGCTCAGATCAACGATCATCAGTGAAACGGAATTAGTATTAAATGACCTTTTAGCCGCTCGTGCTGCCGAAGGCGCTCGAATTATCAAAGACATTGAACAACGCGCAACCAAACTAGATGAAGAGATTATTGCAATTGAGCAAAATTCTAAGAAAGTTATCGCAGCCCGTAAAGAAAAAATCCAACAGGATCTTGCGGCATTGGGCGTGAATCTAGATGCCACTACAGAAGCGCAGCGGGCTCTCTTATTTACTGAATTGACTAAGATGGATATTAATGAAGAGTTGGTGCGCTTTAAAAGCCACCTGCAAGCCATTAAGGTTTTATTAGCATCGCCAGACTTGGAAAAAGGTAAGCGGTTAGATTTTACGATTCAAGAACTGAACCGCGAGACAAATACCATAGCATCAAAATGCGCTGATGCAACTATTGGCGCTTTGGCTATCAATATCAAGGTTGATTTAGAAAAGATGCGCGAACAAACGCAGAATATTGTGTAACTACAAGTAATATCATAGGAACTGCACTTCCAAAAGGTGTATGATCCGCTCGTCCTGAGTGTTTTTGCAAAGCAAAAATGTATCGAAGGATGCGAGCGGGGCAGCAAAATAACAGCAATGGCCGACAAACATTTCACGCACCTTCACCTGCACACAGATTTCTCGTTATTAGATGGGGCCATTTCGGTTGACCGTCTGGTTGGTTTTGGAAAAGAACATGGGTTCAAGGCATTAGCCATCTCAGACCATGGCAATATTTTTGGTGCCGTAAAGTTTTTTGCCACGTGCAAAAAGGCCGGTATTAAGCCCATCTTGGGCATGGAAGCCTATCTAACTGAAGATGCTGCTGTGCGCACGATGGATAATAAGTATTATCATATGTTACTTATTGTGCAGAATGAGATTGGCTATAAGAATCTGTGCAAACTTATCTCATTTTCTTTCCAACAAGGCTTTTATTTCAAGCCGCGCATCGATTACAACATTTTAGAGCAGCATGCCGAGGGTTTAATTGCAACCACCGCGTGCCTAGGTGGACACATCCCTAAATTGATCATGCAGGAAAACAATGCAGCCGTAGAGGACCGCATTGATTGGATGTTACGCGTATTCGGACGTGAGCGTTTCTATTTAGAGGTGCAACCACCTGATCAGCAGGAGCAAAAAGTTCTCAACGCAGCATTATTTGAACTTGCTGCCAAACGAAATCTTAATGTGGTCGCTACCGCAGATTGCCATTATGCTACGCCTGAAGACCGTGATGCTCATGAAGTTATGCTTTCTATTCAGACGCAGGATAAGTTAGATAATCCTGAGCGTTATAGTTTTGGCGGGGCGCGCGTACATATGCGCACACAAGCCGATATGCTGGCACTATTTCCAAATCATCCTGAAGCCGTATATGCCAGTGGTGAAATTGCTGACCGCTGTACCTTTGATTTCAAAACAGGGCAACTCTTTTTTCCAAAGTTTGAAGTTCCTGCCGAACACACCAGCGAAAGTTACTTCGCAGTACTATGCCAAAGTGGCCTTGAAGAATTGATTGCTAGTGACCGTATTCCCATAGATCAAATCGATGCATATCGGGATCGCCTGCAACTTGAGATTGATCTTATTATAAAAATGGGCTTTGTCGGTTATTTCTTAGTTGTTGGTGATTTTATCCAATGGTCGAAACGCAATGGTATTCCTGTTGGCCCTGGGCGTGGCTCAGCTGCTGGCTCATTAGTTGCCTGGGCATTACAGATCACCAACATCGATCCGCTTAAATACAATTTACTTTTTGAGCGATTCTTAAATCCGGAACGAGTGTCGATGCCTGATATCGATATCGATTTCTGCATTGAAGGGCGCGAGCGCGTCATCAATTATGTACGTGAAAAATACGGGCATGATAAGGTGTGCCAGATTATTACCTTTGGTACTATGATGGCCAAGGGCGTGGTCAAAGACGTAGGTCGCGTTATCGGTTTGCCGTTTGATGATGCCAACATGATCACCGGCATGATTCCGGAAACATTGAAGATCACACTCAAGGAAGCGCTCGAACAAGAGCCACGTATTAAAGAATTAATCGAAGCGAATCCAAAAGTTGCCACCCTCTTCGATCACGCCCTACGCCTGGAAGGCCTCACGCGCCACGCCTCAAAACATGCAGCCGGCATCGTGATCTCACCAGAGCCAATTGAAGAGGTATTGCCGGTCTATGTACCACCTGGCTCTAAAGATTTAGTTACGCAATACGCGATGACGGAGTTGGAAAGCCTCGGCTTTTTGAAGATGGACTTGTTGGGTCTTAAAAACTTAACGCTGATTGATCGCTGCACCCGCCTTATTAATTCATCACTTTCTTCTAAAGATAATACACAACGCGCTCATTCTGAGTTTATCGAAGAATCAAAGCGCGAGATCAATATGAGATCGCAACTCATAGACATCGACAAAATTCCTTTAGATGACCCCAAGGCTTTCGCCCTCGTCTGCGCGGGCAATACGTCAGGTGTGTTCCAATTAGAATCTAATGGCCTAAAGGATGTGCTGCGACGCCTCAAGCCAGAGAAATTTGAAGACATTATTGCCGTTAACGCATTATATCGACCAGGGCCGCTTGGTTCTGGCATGGTGGATGATTATATTGCACGGCGCCACGGCAAAGCAGCAGTTAAATATTTATTTCCTGAGCTTGAGCCAATTTTAGACGAAACCTATGGCGTTATTGTTTATCAAGAACAAGTAATGAAGATCGCCTCTGCTATCGCGGGCTATTCTCTGGGCGAAGCGGATTTACTTCGTCGTGCCATGGGTAAGAAAAAAGCAGAGGAGATGGCCAAGCATCGAGCCATATTTACTGAACGTGCAACACAAAAAGGATTCAACACGGCCAAAGCGGGTGAGCTTTTTGATTTAATGGCCTACTTTGCTGGTTATGGTTTTAATAAATCACATTCGGCTGCATACGCATTAATTGCCTATCAAACAGCTTATCTGAAAGCAAATTACCCAGCAGAATTCATGGCCTGCCTGATTTCATTGGAATCTGGCGATGCTGATAAGATGGTTTTTTACCTACAAGAAGCCAAAGATATGGGGCTGGAGATATTGCCTCCAGATATTAATAAGTCACATATCGATTTCACGGTTGACCAGGGCCTGCCCTGGACCCATGGAGAACCCAACAACAACAATGAAATCAAACCGAAACTCCGCTTTGGTTTACAAGGAATCAAAAACGTTGGCCTGACTTCTCTAGAGAATATTATTACCGAGCGAGCAGAGCGGCCATTTATTGATCTCTTAGATTTTTGTAGCCGTATTGATTTGCGCACTTCTAATCGCCGGGTTATTGAACATCTTATTTTCGCCGGTGCATTCGATTCTTTGCCTGGACATCGTGCGCAGCAACATAATGAATTACAAAAGATTATTGATCGCGCAGGGGAAATTAAAGAACAAAAGCTAACCGGGCAGATGGGATTATTTGGCGCTCCTGCAGAAGAATCGGACAATAAGCAACCAGAGCCGTATGCTTTTGAACTATGTGATAAATGGGATGCTAAAACTCAGCTGGAGAAAGAGAAAGAAGTTATTGGTTTCTATTTGAGTGCACATCCGCTTGATACCTATCGCCATCATTTACGTTGGTTGGAAGTAAAATCATTTAACATACTACTTGAACAGAGTTTGAATTTACCTGAAGAACCAATGGTCCTCGGTTGCGGATTAGTGAAAACGCAAAAGGTTATTTTCACCAAAAAAAATGATCGCATGGCTTTTGTTACGCTGGAAGATGCAAACTCCAAGGCTGAGGTCGTAATTTTTCCAAAACTATTTGCTCAAGTCGAAGCTTGGTTAAGCGCATACAATGTATTCGTAATTAGAGGGATTCTAGATCAAAGCTCGCCGACACAATGCAAAATTAGAGCAAATGAACTGGTGCCACTTGATCTATTCTTTTCGCAATGGCAAATCAAAAGAGCTCAATTAACATTACCGCCACAATTTGGTAATAACTTATTGCAAGAGCTTAAAAATAAATTACAGCCCGGCAAAATTCCAGTTTCTTTAGTAGTAACTGAGCAGAGTAAACAAATTCATATAGCTGCCAAGCATGCCGTTTCATTAGATGCGCAGATTTTACGCGATATCGAGCAACAATCGATCGGCGTAAAACTCATAATTTAAATAGCAGAAATTTTGCCTGAACATTGCGCAATAACTAGGGTTTGGTACCCAAATCAACTTCCTGCATGTAAAAACAGGCGTCTTGGTACAACATTGAATGCAACATTTTTAAAGTCATCAGAAATGTTTGCAATGGTTTTTGTTGCTTTGCGCCAAAATAATAGTCGATGGTTTTGCGGACGTGAACGCGTAATGGATCAGTTGGTGGGTTAGTGATTTTTAGCCAGGCAGTAACTAATTCTTGGTGTATCGTACTTAATGAATGAGAAGAGCCTTCAATGCCGTCAAATTGTTGCAGCATCCAAGATACTTTTTCAAATTCATTCTTTTCCATACGACAACGTAAATAATGTTGCGTCGTTTCTGTCATACGGGTTTTAAATTTCTGCGCAGCCTGTGTTATTGGCACTAAATTATAAAGCTCTACCAACATTTTGAGCTGATCTTGGTTTGATGGCTCAAGCATAATAAGATGCTCATAGATGGCAGCAGTTTCGGAATATTTACCAGTTTTGATATATAAAAAAGCTGCCTTGCCGTAATGCTCAAACGCAGTATCGTCATGAAATGCTAATAAAATATCTGCTTCGAGTTGCTGAACAAACGCTGGATCTTCCAACGTATGAGCCAACAAGCGATAGACGGCTAACGCGCGTTCCTTTTCGCCGCGCGATACAAACTCTGCAATTTTAAACCACGCCACCGAATGTTTTGCTATGATTTGCTGCTTCATCATTCCCTCTTACCAAAACAACATTATTTTCCTATTTGTATCAAATCATGATGCAATTGCAAGCATGGAAAGTCAATGGTCTCTTAATAAATTGTTGCATAGCTCTAATAAAGCGAAAGACCCGCCCGTCGAATTCGGGGTCCCCATAACTCGGGTTCTCTTTCAGGGCGAGTTTTGGGCAAAAGGATATGAGCGGCATGGCACAAAATAATGTTTAGGATTGTAGGAAAGTGGTGCCGGGAGCCGGAATTGAACCAGCGACACAAAGCTCTTCAGGCTTCTGCTCTACCACTGAGCTACCCCGGCAAATATTTCATAGATGAGTTGTTTTGTGGGTGGAAAGAATGACGCATGGGTGACATTTTGTCAATCGGCGCAGATAAGATAAGCTGTGGTAAAAATACTGTAAGCAAAGCCTCCTTCCGTCTCCGATGATTCGATTAATGCAGGATGAGCGGATTGCGGCCAGCTCATCTATGAAAGATTTAGACGTGACTAATAATTCGTTAGATATTCAGATTTCATCTATTGAAAAGCAATGCTTAGCCGCTATTGGGCAGGCGAATACAGCCGAACAACTGGAAGCGGCCCGCGTGACTTACCTTGGTCGACAAGGCGACATTGCCAAGCTTATGGAAGCCCTCAAGTCAATGAACGTTGATGAAAAGAAAACGTATGGCCCCAAGCTCAATGCCCTTAAGCAGACCTGCCAAGAAGCCTTTGATCAAAAGCAACAAACTCTTGAGCAAGCAAAAATAAATATAGCTTTAGCCCGTGAGCAGAATTTCGATGTAACGGCCTATATCCCGAATCAATTAACTGGATCCCTTCATCCCTATACGAGAGTTATCGAACATATCGAAAATATATTTAACTCAATGGGATTTACGGTAACCGATGGTCCTGAAGTTGAGACCGATTTCTATAATTTCACCGCGCTTAATATTCCACCGGATCATCCGGCCCGGGACCTGCATGATACTTTTTGGCTAGCCGATTGTAAGGACTTGTTACTGAGAACCCACACTTCAACGGCCCAAATCCGCGCAATGCAAACGCAAAAACCACCGATAGCCCTTTGTGTAAATGGCCGTGTTTACCGCCACGAGGCAACGGACGCTACGCACGACTTTCAGTTCATGCAAACTGAGTGCATGGTTATTGATAAAGGGATTTCGATGGCCAATCTTTTGGCGGGAGCGCAATCCATTTTACGTGCACTGTTTGAACAAAGCGATTTGCAAATTCGTGTCCGGCCAGGTTATTTCCCCTTCGTCGAGCCAGGCATTGAAGTTGATATCACATGCCCATTCTGCCATGCAAAAGGGTGCTCAATATGCAAATTCACGGGATGGATTGAAGCTGGCGGTGCCGGGCTAATTCATCCTAACGTACTTAAAAGCGGCGGCATTGATCCGAACGTTTATAGCGGCTGGGCGCTTGGCTTTGGTCTAACACGCTTGGTCATGCTCAAATATGGCATTCCGGATATTCGACTGCTTCATGGAAACTCATTGAATTTTTTGAAGCAGTTTTAACTTTCAGACACTTCTGTTAAAAACGAACTACCGTTGCAACGTTCAATTCCAATAAGAATATGTTGCAAAAGAGGTCGTCCCGTAATTTTTGTTGTTCTGGCAGCAATAACTCAAATGCTGTTCGATAAAGCCTTTCTCGATATCGATAGTCACATATATTGCTATCTGAAACCAGGTTTGTTTATGCTGATGATAGTTAAAACAGCTTCACAAAAGGATTATCTCGTGATTCGATTATTCCTTATTTAAGGGTTTGGCATAATCCAATAACCGAGACACATTAAAATTGGGAGTAATAATGAAGACCATAGCTATAGTATTATCATCATTCTTTATCGCATCAGTGGCTAATGCATGCCCTACTTGCTACGGAGCCTTAGCCGATCAATCTCCGCCCTTCTTCAGCAAAGAAGCGTATACGCCATTCAGTTCATCTCCAGTGGCAATGAATGATAAAAAAGGTGTTGCCAAAATCCGGCAGGCAAATAATAATGCAATGAAAAAAGGCCCCGTTGCTCAGCCAACAGGGGATAATGAGGAACAACGTGAAGAAAAATCTATTATTGTTAGTGAGCCTGCTCAGTAGCTCTGCTCTATTTGGCGCACTTGGTTGCATAACCAATGATTATCATCGACAAAAAGATCCGTTTTACGATTTCATTGACCCGAGTTTGCGTGAGACATTAGTTACGTATCGTAACGAGGCAGATTACCAAGATGATCCAAAGGCATGGCATGCGATATGGTGCACTTGCCCTTGTAACAAATACCTTGCCAAATTCCATAGCAATAAGATTGATGCGGGTGGCCTTTGCCCGATTTGCGGGCATCGTGGTCATATTGGACGGGCGGCACAAGAAAGAACCGTTGTGCCTAAATGGCTTAAAGTTCAGGATGCTTAATTCTTCTCGAATATGGCATTTTTTTACTTGCCTGAAAAAAAATCCTTCATAGCCCAAATTGGTGGACCTTTTTCTGTGCTGCCCTTATAACTACACGGGCAAACAGCCAATTCAATGCAAGGGTCGTTGCCATTAAAGTCGGTTAAAAACCAACCTAAAACGTATCTCCAATCCACGGCAAAAAGTACCAATTTTGCACAGCCTGTAACGTCGCCAGCCGAGTTCCTACCTTAAAATCACACAACCTGAAAGAAAAAGGGCAGTTTTTCACAAAAAAGCTCTGCTCTGCAGCCGACGCTTTTGACTGTCTGCATATAACCCTCTAATTTGCCTGTATCATTCAAATGGAGGAAATTATGCTACTTAAATACTTATCTTTTACCCTACTATTAACACCAGCAGCGCTTCTGCCGTCTGGCAAACCAGCCAAAACATTGCGGGAAATCCGTGCCGAGATTGCAGCGGAACGAGCTGCGGCCAATACCAATAATGTTCAGCTGCCTCGCTCATCTTCATATGCTATTGGGGGTCCAGCAGCTCATAGGCCCATGCCAGCAAGCTCGCAGCAGAATGATCAAAAAGAAGAAGAGAAAAAACAAGAAAACTTTGCCCGTCCGCTACCAACTGTTCCAAATGCTCCTGACACGAGACGAGTGACGGAATCTACGGCCATAGGTGAACTTCGGGCCAAGGCACAACAGGAACAAAAGCTACCCGAATCACCTAATACTGCGCGGCCAGTTGAGCAAGAACACAAGGAAGGCAAGGAAGGCCGAAATCAGTCTCAACAGGTTCAAAGTCGATCAGAAAAAGAATTGCAGGCTCTTATCGATGAGGTACCTGAACTATTTTATTACTCTAAAAAAAGTGGTCCTTTATTTGATGCATTTGATCAAAATGATCTTGAAGGCATTAAGGCCTGCTTGACCAGTCCTTTCGATGTTGACGATCATGATCTTCGCATGTTGATTCCCTATATTATTAGGCAAGCAGAATTAACTGACGCGGAAGTTGCAGAAATTAAAAATGCTTGGCCCGAGCTGCTAAATAAAATAGAGCAAATAGATCCTACATTGCCCAATCATGAACGCCGCCAAACTTGTGAAAAAATAATAGGTGATATAGCGCGCAAAATTAAACCTTTGCAATTGCTCTTAGACTTACATAACGACCTCGCCGCCTCAGGCTTTAACCTGCTCATGAAGGCTGCCGCTGCTGGCAAAAATGAGATCGTTAATCAATCATTACACGCGAATTTTCAGCCACGAAGAGGATGGGAGGCCTTGGTGGGACGACCGCTCAGTTGGATGGCCGCCCGTAATGCGACCATTAATGAACGCGAATTGGTCTTGCATCTAACCAAAGATCGCAGAGCCAAGCCTGATCACATTGCATCTTATAAACGGTGCGTTTCGTTAGCCACTATACTCGACCCAGAAGCTTTAAAAAAGAAACACCCAATTCTACAGTTGGTAGGCAATATGGACGCGCTACAACTAGCAGCTCTTGGTGCGCATACAGATATTATTGCAACATTAATAGATGAGTTATGTCTCCGAGCACACCGAGAGCACGTACGTCGTGTTGGATTAGGCAATCCAGAACACTATGTCGGTGAATATATTCATAGCGCTCTGCAAAGGCTCATATATTGGTCGGATGTTATTGAAACTAATTTGGCAGATGAGCTATTTACTGTCATTGGCATATCGGCTAAGCCGAATATGCTGCAATATGAAGCGACTGCCGCCCAGTTGATACAAGCACTATTGCAAACAAAAGATACAGACCAACGATATTACACCGGAAATTTTAATACCCGTTTAAGAGCATTACTCGAACACATCATGCAATATGGCTCTAATGAGGTATTCCATGCCATTGCCTCATCCCTGGCATCTGTGACAACAACTGAAATTAATTGGGATGAACAAGCTCTTAAAAAGATTCTCGAACAAACCCTAAATGGTGAAAAACTTACCATTTTGCTTGGCATAACTGCGCCAAAGGACTCAATCATACAGATATTTAGGGATGCCTTACTCAACGTTGTAGAAAAGAATCCGCTGAGCTACTCGGAGTATGTAGAACGGGCGCGAAATTATATTGTTTGTCGAGAGAAAATAGAGAATGAAATTGGAAACAACCTTCTTCCAGACCTGGCCAACATTGTACAAGGTTATGTTCAAGCACCGCAGCTACCAACTGCCGAAATCAGGCAACGAGTGTTAGGCATAGAACCCAAGAAGAAAATATTGATTCTTAGGCTGCAAGAACTAACGATATTCAGTACATTACCACGCAGCGCTATACAGGTTCGGGAGATGATTAACCTTCTCAAGGAACAGCCGTATACGCCAGATGTATTAAAATTGATAATTGATTTACTTAATGACATTAAGGCCAATGCCCGCACTGAAAGCATTCAAAGTGTTAATCGATATGATTTTCCTAGCTTCAGCGCCCAAATGGATTCAATCAGGGAACAACTGCAATCGGAAATTGAAAATTAAATTTGTTTGAAGCTAAAGTTCAGGATGCTTAGTTTTTCTCGCAAGCGGCATTTCTAACTCTCCAGACTCAGTTATCACTTCATGATGAGCAGACTGTTTCTTTTGGACTTTTACCGGATTAGGATTTTGCAGTGTTGCTGAAAAACTAAGCGTTCGCGAATCTTCATTCAGAAAAAGATCGATAAAACAGGAACCCTGCATCGTTACCTTTTTCACCTGATCCGGGAAATCATCATTTTTTCCATCACACTTTTCATTTGGCTGCGCAATGCAATTCTCTCGCCTTTTTAGGGTTATCTCGTTTTGTGAAACAAGCAAACAATACTTACGGCATGTTAAGCCATCGCCTTTTTCGCGTACCATAATGTATTTATAGGCACCGGCACCCCAATTAACCCATACCCTATTTGGCTTACTGTCAAAATGCTTTTTCGGTTGGATAGACCAGCCAATACCATCTGGCGAAACGAATTTTTTAATGCCAGCAATATTTTTTGGGCGTTCTACATCAAGAATTACAATTTCTGCATCGGTCGAATTATTAGTAATGGTACGAATAATGCAGCCACCATATAGAGTGGTTGCCAAAAATGAAATGATAAGAACTAATTTCTTCATATTAAAAACTCCTATAAGTCCATACGTTCTGCGAAGTCTCGCCATAGCTCATTTTCGCGCTTTGATCCTTCGATAAACTCAGGATGAGCGCGTCGAAGATCGCTGTAGCAGACAAGAGCATCGGCGGAAGTGTTTTGCGCAGCAAAATCTATCGAAGGATTAAACACAATCAACTTTTCTTCTAAAAAAGACCAACGCACTGATGCAAAAGAGCACGCTTGCAATGGTCAACATTAATGCGCAGCGTCCAACCGAGAAAAATTCGGGCAAATCAAGCAAGGCGCTACGTAATCCTTCGGTAATATACAAAATCGGATTAAACAAGGTCAATGTGCCCAATTTTGGCGAATAGGCATTCATAACTTTCCATGGCACCAAAAAGCCGCCAAGCATAACCATTGGGTAATTAATACGGCGCCAAAAATGACGGATACTTTTGCGCGATTGTGTTGCACAAGTAAGCAACATTTGCATCGATGCTACAAAGAAAGAAGCGAGGAACAGTATTAAGTAGGCCCCTGACCAACTTGCTCTTGAAAGATCCAAATCGTTATAAAAAATAAGCTTAAGGGTTGGTATAAACAATGCCGAACTTATGAAGTTAAACAGCGTATTAAATAGAATTTTTTGCATGATAATACATACCGGCGGCACCAGCGTGAGTTGAAAATCGATCATGCGATCGCGCTCAAAATCAAGCAGGAATTCTGCATTTGTGCTAAATGAGATCACAGATAGTGCATATAGAATTGTACCAATTAAAAATACTGGCACGCCTAAACTTGCTTGAGATCCCATACCAATTTTTGGTAATAAGTAGCCAAAACAAAGGCCATACATAATAGGATATTGAATCGAGAAGGAAATGATAAATACTGGCAACCGGGATGCATAGACCTTCATATCCCGCAGAAAAAAGGCGTACATGATGGATAATGAACGCATAACTATCTCCATACCGGGTCAAAACGCTTACGAAGCGCGCGAACGAGGAAGAAACTCATGATCACACAATAAATAAATAACTGTACGATGCATATACTAGCGGGTAAAAATGTTGGTCCACCCATAAGTGATGCGCGCAGCCCTTCCACCATGGCAGTGGTCGGCAAAAAGCGCATAAAAATGCTTAGCCAAGGAGCAACAGGGATTACACTTTTATATGGATAATAAAGCGAACCAAGCAATGTCATGGGCAATAATACATATGGCCACGTTCGATATGAAAACCACATCAATGGCTTAGCAAGCGCTACCGTAAATAATAATGTGGTAACAAAAATCATACTGAGCAATGAAACGATTGTGAATAAAAACCAGTTGCCTCGGTCAAATTGAAGCAGCGATCCGTATAAGAAATAAGCCATAATAAAAACAGGCGCGGCTGAGACAATAAGATCAATTACATAGCTCAATACATATTTGATGGCGAGCATCCATGAAGAGATTGGCAACGTTAATTGATAGCCAATAACATTTGTGCTCTCAAAATCAATGGCATCAAGCATGGCACGATCATAGGTGATATTAATCATGAGCAAAACTAGAATGCCGAAAAATGTTGGTGTAATGAGCGCCGTTGACGAGCCCATGAATGGTAATAGCTGGCCGTACATGAGGTAAGTAAAGCTCACGAGAATGGCGCTATCAACCAGTGTGCTTACCAATGTTGCCTTCATTAATTGCAGATCACGTATCAGTAATTGCCAGCAGGTTTTAGCTTGGGCAAGGATATTATTAGTCATTACGACTCCTCAGCCCGAGTCAACTCAATAAATACATCTTCAAAGCGAGATTGCTGATGTTTTTCCATCAATACGGAAATTTGTTCTGTAAGTAAGATTTTACCGTGATGCATAATGCATGCGCGTTCTGAAAGTGCTTCGGCTTCATCCAAGTAGTGCGTGGTCAGAATGACCGTAATGCCAGCTTGTTTGAGTTCACGGATAACATCCCACAGATGGCGGCGAATACCAGGATCCAAGCCAACTGTTGGTTCGTCGAGAATTACAATTTCCGGATTGTGCATAAGTGCACGTGCGATTGATAAACGTTGGCGATAACCACCAGACAAATTATTAACATCAAAGTTTGCATACTTTTGCAAATCAAACTTTTTCAATAACTCATCAGTCCGCGGCTCGATTTGATCTTCCGGAAGAAGAAAATAACGGCCGGCAAATATAAGATTATCGCGAACAGTTAAATAACTATCTAAGTTTGGCCGTTGCGGGCAATAGCCTAATGCTTTTCTGTAGGTGCCCAGTTGTTTGTATATTGAAACGCCATTAAAAAGTACGTCTCCGCTCGTTGGCGGATGAACCGTGGCGAGGATGGATGAAAGCGTTGTTTTTCCGGCGCCGTTTATGCCGAGCAGGGAAAGGATCTCGCCGGCATAAATTTCGAGGTTAATGCCATCTAAAGCTTTAACTTCGCCTATCTGCGATTTGTAGATTTTCGTAACGTCTTTTATTTGGAGTATTGTTTTGTTCATAAGGTTCTTAGTATTTTGATCAAGCAAACTATCTTTGCAAGCTCAAGTGGTCACAAGATCCGCTCGTCCTGAGCCTGTCGAAGGATACGAGCGGCAATGTAAACGAATAAGAGCAAAGCAAAGGCGAAACGTAATTAAAGTCGCCAAAACTGCTATTGAATATCTTTGCTAAGGGTCCGTTCGCTTTACCCCATCCTAAAGGACGGGGACCCCAGAATTCCCTAACACCCCTCCCGTCTCTCTCGAGAGGGAATATCCCTCTCACTCCCATTTTTCTCAGATTATCTAGCAATATCCATTATCTTATGCGATTAAAATTATTCGGGATTGAGTCATGGAGCGCGAAGATGGCTTCATCGCGCCTATTCTAATTTTGGAACAATAAAGAGTTAAAACTCAAGAGTCAGGTTAAATCTGCGGATGTTTTGTATGCCACGGTGTTATTTGTTCGTATGCATATGCAGTTTGGAACAGCAACTCTTCGCTCAGATGTGGTCCCATAAGTTGGAAGCCAACTGGCAAATTGTCTTTTGTAAAACCACATGGTAAGGCAATCGCTGGCGCTCCGGTCAAATTTGCGGGGCATGTGAAATAATCTTGCAGATCCATTTGTAATGGATTTTCAGCAAATTCGCCAAGTTTAAATGCGGGAGCTGCAGATACAGGCAAAAGCAATACATCAATGTGCTTAAACATGTCCATCAGTTCTCGTTGCATTAAGGCGCGAACCTTACAAGCATTACCGTAAAACTCAGCAGCATGTCCAGCAGAAAGTACATAATTTCCAATTAAAATACGACGCTGAACTTGATCGCCAAATCCATCGCGGCGTGAATTGCAGTATAAATCATTCAATGTATTTGCTTGTTTTGAGCGATACCCATAACGCACGCCATCATAGCGCGCCAAATTCGAGGCTGCCTCAGCACGACTGATTATGAAATAAACTGCAGCTGAGTAATCAAAACTTGGAATTTTTACATGCTCAATGTGAGCACCAAGTTTTTTGTATTCGGCAATACTATTTTCGATAAGTTGCAAAACTTCTGGATCCATTCCATCCGCATACAATGCATTATCGACCACACCGATTTTGAGTCCCGGTTTAATCTTGCCTGTCAGCGCGGCTGTATAATCTTTTTGTTGCACTGGCTGACTCGTTGCATCTTTAGGATCATGGCCAGCGATTGCCGAAAGAACTATGGCATTATCTTTCACCGTTCGTGTATTGATGCCGACTTGATCCAGTGACGAACCATAGGCAATAACGCCATAGCGAGAAACTAAATCATACGTTGGCTTGCTACCAACGATACCGCAAAATGCTGCCGGCTGGCGAACAGAGCCACCAGTTTCTGTGCCTAATGCGAAAGGAACAAAACCTGCAGCCACGGATGCCGCTGAACCACCACCTGATCCGCCTGGCACGCGAGTGGTATCCCACGGATTATAAGTTGGGTGATAGGAGGAATATTCGGTTGAGCTGCCCATAGCAAACTCATCGCAATTAGCGCGGCCGACCAATAATGCGCCTGCTTTTTTGAGGCGTCTAATTACCGTCGCATCATAAGTGGCACGATAATTTTTTAATATTTGCGAACCAGCTGAAGCGATGCGGCCTGCTTGGCAGATATTGTCTTTTATCAAGCCAGGGATATGTGCAAGGTGCCCAGATGCCGCTTCTTGTTTAGCAAGGATAGATTTATCATCAAATAGCTCGAGTGATGATTTAATTTTCTGATCATGCTGTGCAAAACGATCCAATGTATGGCGAAGCAGTTCGGCCGGTGAAATCTCTTTTTTCTGCAACTTTTCTTGCAGTTCTGAGATAGTGGCAAATGATAAATTATCTGATGAAGCTATTGGGTTGTGCGAAGACATTTCTGCGACTTTCATATTCAATTCTCAATTATTCAAGCCAGGCCTGAGACAAAGCCTAGCCGCGCTCATCCTGAGTTAATCGCCCCTCGATACATTTTTGCTTTGCAAAAACACTCGGGGTGAGCGGGCGATAGTAGCGCGAAGATGATATGCGCAAACTTATCGTTTATTTGTTCTCAATAATAGCCGGGACAACAAATAGATCCTGAATGCGTTCCGGGGCTTGCGCAAGCAATGGCTGCGGATCAGTTTTAACCGGTTGATCATCACGCATCACATTGGCCAATATAGTATATGGTCCACCGGCAGCTGGAAAGGCTTCTTCCTTAATACTAGCTGCAATATCGGAAACACGGGCGGCATAGCTTAAAACGCTGTCTATATCAGCCGCCAGGCTTGGTAATTCATCGTCATTTACGGCAATATTGGAAAGCTTTGCAAGCTTGCGGAGTTCATCAATAGTAATTTTTGCCATTGGCTTTTCCTACATCATTAGAAATATAAGGGTATAAGTATTCAAGAAGCATGAAAAAATGTAAATCCAGGGGTTGCAAAAATAGCTGCCGTTCATTAACCTGATCGCTCTTAATAACCACCTTTCTAATGAATAAAGGAACATCCGTGAAAATAATGCAATCTATGCTTATTCTAACGCTTGCAGCTGCTACAACCGGCTCAGCTTTACAAGCAACTCAATTTACTGCCATGCAAAAAACTGTTGCATTTGGCAAAGGTGTAGGGCTTGCAGGTCTAGGTTTTGTACTTTTTGGTAAAGGCCTTGATGCGATGAGCACGGTTACACAAAAGTTGGTAGCTCCAGGTGTTGAATCAATTAGACGCTCAGCCCCATATCAAAATACAATCGGACGGCTATTCAGAAAACCATCAGCAAAATCAAAAATTTCTGACTTGCCAAAAGATTTCAAGAAAAATTTATACATTCTAGCCGGCATTTCCGGATCAATTCTCCTCACGCCTTATCTCACTGATGTTAAGTCGTGGCTTGTTGTCGGCGCGTAATAATAGAAAAACAAAGGATTAATTATGAATAACATGTTAAAACTAATCGTACTCGGCTCGTCAATGTTGGCTTTGCCAATGCAAGCAGCCGTTACTAAAACTACGGCACAGAAACAAAAATCTGAAACAACCATGGAGCGACTCAAAGCCGCTATACCTGCTATAGCAAAGGTTGCAGTATATGGAACAGCAAGTTCTATTGCTTTAGAGTACTCGCTGAAAAACTTTAAGGTTTTGATGGGCCGTGAAGGCGAAGCATATAGCCAGATAAGAAAGATGTGCTATCACTCGCTTGGACCAATCGTAGCCGCGATGGTATACGAACTTTTCGCTAAAGAAGCGCCAGAAACTGAGGAATATGAATTAGTTACTACGCTGAAAAAGAAAAACTAAACATTTTTCAATGTTAATTTTAAAGGGCTGCCTCGTGCGGCCCTTTTTTATTGCTCAATAATTTGCGCGTCCCACGTTGTAGGACTGCCCGATTTATAGGTAGGCCTGATTAACCTAAAGAAATGGTTTACCTGCAGCAAGCGGAAGGCAGCTCGAATAGGATCATAATCTTCATTGATATAGATATCGGGCAACTCCAATTGCGGATCATTAGTTGTTAGGGTAATTCCCTCGGGGACATGCACATCATGAGGATTAGCAAACAAAACGATAGCATTTGTGGGAATTATATTATCTGTCAACGATGCTTGGGTGACCTGCCAATAAAATAGTTTTGTTTCATTATCTTGCTGCCGTTCGATATGATATACCTTGGCCGCAGCCTGAGGCAATAAATCCCAATGATGCACGGTACGCCCAAGCATAATAATTGGTTCAATCTGTTTGGTTATGATGTAATAGAATGATGGTTTTACATGCTTTCGTGGGAAAATGATGCCACCATCATACGGCGATGAAGCCTCAACAAAACCAGCATAGGTAGCAAATACCCCGCCAACGGGATGTGAATGCAAGGGCGTTCTTAATATTTGCCGAATTGCATGGGTGGATGATTCTTTCATTAACTGATGTTCATCAACATGCTCGGCCAATAGCGGATATGATCGCAAAAAGAAGATAATGCGATTCTGCGCCGAAAGTTGGCTGACGAAGGAAATAAAGGTCATGCAAAATAAGATTCTCTTCATTATTACAATCCATGCGGTTCTCAGCCATAAGATCCGCTCGTCCTGAGCCTGTCGAAGGATACGAGTGGCATAGCGGGTTACATATGTTAATCTTGTCGATGGCTAGGAACGGGTTTAGACTCTTAGTTACTATACAAAAATCTTGTCGGTTCCCGCTAGAGTTTTAAGAAAAGATAAACTATGACAACAAAATTAAGTCCTGAGCACTGGGAGAAGTTCCAACGGGAAGCAAACCTGGTCCCATCGCAGACAACTCAATTCAAGACATATCTTGATCTTCTGTTAACACGAAACCAAGAGATAGATTTGACTGCGATAACCGAACCAGACAAGGTGTTGGCCTACCATTTTCTCGATTCTTTGGCCGCTGACCAAATCTTAGATATGTCTAAGGTTACTAGCTTGGCCGATATTGGGACCGGAGCCGGCTTTCCAGCATTGCCGCTCAAGATTAAATACCCACATATCAAGATGGTATTAATTGAAGTGACTCATAAACGGATTGTCTTCTTGGAAGAGTTGATCAAAAAATTGGAAATGAAAGATATAGAGATATGCGCTGTTGATTGGCGCACCTTCCTACGCAAAACCAGTTATCCCATCGATCTATTTGTTACCCGAGCAGCGCTTGAACCAGCCGAACTTTTGCGCATGTATAAACCGGCAAGTCCGTATAATACTGCGGAATTACTCTATTGGGCTAGCAAGGAATGGCACGCTGGTGAAATGGAACAGCACTATCTCAAAGCTGAATATCAATACAAAGTCGGTGAACGGCAAAGGAAATTGGTCTTATTTACTTCTTCTGGCCAAACTGGTCTTCATACAAACGCTTAATTTCCTGAATGGTCGTTGCATCAGTCGCTGATTTATCTGGGCGGTATTCCAAAAAGCGAGGAAAGCGCAGCGCATATCCTAAATGTTGTTCGGTTTTGCCGGCAGTATGAAGAGGGGAAAGCGTAATCTCATCAGCTTTTAATGCGCCAACAAGTACAGGAGAAACCCATACATCTGGATACAACTCTTTAGCACATATAACATTAACAGGGCGAGTAGCAACCTTAAGCTTGTCACATTTCGCCTTCAGCTCTTTCCAACCCGCATCGGTTAACCCAGAACCAACCTTTGCGATAGTTTCAAACGCATCTTTTTTTGGATTATATACACCAACCAAAAATGCGCCGATACCAAATTCTGCTCGCTTACCACTACCCGAATAATAACCAAGGATGACACAATCGATGGTATCCTCTAAATGACCGTAGACTTCGCGTTTTAACTTAATCCAATTAAAGTTTCGTTTGCCAGCTTCATAATGAGCAGACGGTTTTTTAACCATGATGCCTTCAAGGCCAGCATCTATATTTTGCAAAAAATAGTCTTCAATATCCTGTGCACTATGCATAACTTTCTGTTCAATGAGCACAAAGGTATTACCTTTATATCCTTTAAGTACCTCCTTGAGTGCATTATGGCGTGCATCATGCGCCTTGGGCATAAGGTCTACGCCATCTACGTTCAATGCCGCAAATAAATAGACGCGCAATGGAAATTCTGAAATCGCTTCTTCGATACCATGCTTTCTTTTGCGTTTCACGGTTTCTTGAAATGGGAGCATGCGGCCTGTATTTTCATCGTAGGCGACTGTCTCACCCTCCATAATCAAGGTATGGAAATTAAGCTTTTTCACTTCGCTTACAATATCCGGAAACATATACGTCATATCCAAGAGATTGCGCGAGAATAAATGAACTTCCGTATGGCTACCTTCTTTTTTTGCGTGAATTTGCAGCCGAAATCCATCAACCTTTGGTTCTGCTGCACAGCCATCGCCCAATTTCTCAAAGATGGCCTTCGCATTTGGTAAACGTTCAGCCGCCGCCGGACGGATTGGGATTCCTACCGTAACCTTCATATGCTCAACTGCTTTGATACCCTTTTCCTTCAATGTTTGAGCAATGAGGCCGATATCGGCTGAAATATTATATGCGTGCTCAATTACCTTGCTCAGTGATTTATCGCCCTTTTCCATCCATGATAATGCATCGATGATGGTCATATCAGAAAAACCAAGCCTTAAAATCCCTAATATGATCCGAACAATATATTTTGCTGAAAGGGGATCTACCTCTTTAAGTAGCTTGACCGCTGAAGATATTTTTTCTTCTTGCGAACCGGTGCCTGAGATCTTTTCCAATGCGCACAGGCTGTCATAGACTTTAGTAACCGATAAATGGTCCTTATGCTTCCAGGCTGCATTATCCAAAACAGATCCGATATCACCCTTTTCTTTGGCATGTTTTGCCACGGTTTCTTCTGATTCCTGAGTAAGCTGCGCTATCACTTTAATAAGATTTTTTTCAGCAAAGTTGAACTGGCTGCCTTTGTATGGCGGACGAAGTAAACCTAGTGATAGATTGCAAATGATACCGGCTTCTTCAGGTGAAGCTTGTTTGAGCAAATCGGCAAGATGACGGGTAATAGCGGTTCTGGACGACAAAGCATTTATTTCTTCAAAAGTCTTAGCAACTACAAAAAAATCCATTATTTTTTCTTCCAAGATAAAAACCCGCCCTAAATTTTTTAAAAATAGCGCAGGTTAGGCAAAGGTACAATTTTTGATGAAGGATCGGTAATAGTTTATAGCCGACCAGATGGTAAGAATAACTGCAATAGTTAATAACGCAGTCGCAGATAAGTACCAATGGCCCTCAAGGTTGGCCGGAGCCGCTATTACGAGGGTTACATATGCAACCTGCGCCACTGTTTTAGATTTGCCGAGCCAGGAGACGGGAAGTTGGCAATGTTGCTCAAGAGCTAACTGCCGTAATCCCATAACAAAGAATTCCCGACCAATAAAAAGCAAAACAACGAAGAGATTTACACGTTGTGCAGCCAACAGCGCAATAAGTGTTGGAAAGACCAGAAATTTATCAGCAATAGGATCTAAGGTGCGACCTAATTGTGTAACTTGGCCCAATTTTCTGGCCAAATAGCCATCTAAAAAATCAGTGAAAGCTAGAAAAACAAAGAAACCTGCCAGGGCACCATCGATGATTGATGATTGTAATGGTAGAAAAAAAACTAAAAGAACTGGTAAGACAATGGGGGAAACGATAAGGCGTATTAATGTGAGAATTATCGGTAAGGTCAATTGCATATTTTCTTGCCTTGAGTCCAGTTGTGAACCCTGGTGGCGACGCAGGGACTTGAACCCCGGACCTACGGATTATGATTCCGCCGCTCTAACCAGCTGAGCTACGTCGCCTAAAATTTATAAATTTCGAATCACTGTGGCCTTCGGCCGCGCATCCGCCTACGCTGTTGCTTGATGCAACTCATTTACGTTCCAATGAGCTTCGTCGAGATTTCGCCGGACTTTGTCCAGCTCAAAACTTCAATGCATGAACACCAATGCGATTGGTGAAATTAAACAGTGATCGTAAGAAGAACAACCCCGTAACAAGGGTGGTTACAATACCAACAATCATGGTTAATGCAAAGCCCTGAATTGGCCCTGAACCAAATTTAAACAGTACCACGTCCATAATAAAGTGGGTCGCATTCGCATCCAAAATGACCGAAAGCGCACCCTTAAATCCGGTATCCACTGCCTGCTTGAACGCAACACCCTGGCGCAGTTCATCTTTAATACGTTCGTAAATCAAAATTGAAGCATCGATTGCCATACCAAGTGTAAGTACCAAACCAGCTATACCAGGTAAGGTTAATGTGCCACCGAAGTAGGAAAACAACACCAGCGTTAAAATTAAGTTATAAATCAGGGTAATGAATGCAAACAAACCAGGAATTTTGTAATAGCCAACACAGAAGAGGAATAATAAACCGAGGCCAACAAGGCATGCCAAAATTCCCTGACGAATTGCTTGGGCTCCTAATGCAGGACCGATGGTTCGTTCTTCGTCAAATTTCACGGGCGCAGAATATGCACCGGATTTGAGGAGATCAGAAAGATCTTTCGCCTTTTCGAGTGTGAAATTGCCAGAGATTTGTCCGCTTGCACCAATTTCTGATTGCAGCACCGGCGCACTAATTACTTCATTATCAAGCACGATAGCCAGTCTCTTGCCAATATTTCGTCGAGAAAGTTCTTTAAATTTGCGGCCGCCTTCTGGGCTCAGCTCAAATTGAACTACTACATCACCGTATTCACCAAGGCCAGGTTTTGCATTGCGCAGCATTTTCCCAGTAACTTCTACATGGCGTGGTACCAAATAGTATTTGTCTTCGGCGCCGGAACGACCAGCGAGAATACGCATGCCTTCCGGTAATACATCGCCATATTGTTCTAAGAGCTCTTCTTGGCTATTTCCAGTTGCCTGCACTAAGGCAAATTCAAGCATAGCTGTTTTGCCAATCATGGCTTTAGCTTTTTCCGGATCTTGAATATTTGGAAGCTCAACCAATATATTGCGTTCGCCTTGAGCAGCAACAGTTACTTCACTGACTGAGAATTTGTTGAGACGCGATTCAAGCACGTGAATATCGCCTTCGATCGCGGCATGCTTAATAAAGTTTTCTTCGGCGGTGGTAAACGCAAGAGTTATTTGTTCTTGTTTTTGCTCAACAGTCAACGTGCGTTCACGATCTTTAATTAATTCGGCTGCTGCTCGCGCTGCTGCCGTGTTGGCAAAAGTTAAAATGGCATTCTTTTTTTCTGTTTTGATAGAAGCTGGTGCTTCAATTTGTGCTCGCGCTAATTCTTCCTTGAGCGATTGTGCTCGCTCGTAAATAGAATCTTCAATTGCTTTATCGGTATCAACAATTAAAGAGATGTACGTCCCTCCAACGAGATCAACCCCAAAGCGTAATGGCATTGGCCGATTTGATGAAATGAATAGCGGCGACAAATACCACAGGCATGCCGCGGCGCCAACAAGCCAAAATATTAGCGGGGAAAGTAATAGGGACTGAGTTTTTTGCATGACGTAAATCTCCGAATTTCGGTTTAGGACCAGTGCGTATGAAGCACATTATTGCACAATAAGTCCAGGTTCATCCTGGTACCAGGGAGGGGACTTGAACCCCTACAGGCTTTCGCCCACAGCCACCTCAAGGCTGCGTGTCTGCCATTCCACCACCCCGGTAATGTTAAAAGCGGGCGTAAATATAGCAAAAATAGCTATGGACTGAAAGGGCTGCACAATAACAATGCTCGAGATCGAATCGCTGAATGGCGATAAAGCATCGAACAATACTACTTTTGAAATGGGTTTATAATTCTGCACATCTTTTCTATCACATGATTATGATGCAGATCTTCCGAGTATAAAATTGCACATTCAGCTTCAAGGGCAGAAGCAAGCATAAGACTGTCAAAATATGAATAGCGATATTTCTCCGCTAGCACGAGAGCTTTTTGTATAACTGTTTGGTCAATCGATTTGATGGTGAAAAAAGAGTATAAATCGTCAATAATTTCGGACGCTTCTTTATTGTTTAACATCTTTTTGCGGGTAGTAACATTTACGAATTCATTGATTGTTTGCGTGCTTAATATTGTTGCATGAGAAAAGAGAAGGTTCCGAGCAAGCGCTAGTTTTTTAGGCTCATCAATTGAATATGCATAAATAATGATGTTGCTATCGATAAAAACTTTATCGGGCATTAGCTTCTTCTCGGCTGAATTTAAACCCTTTAGTCTTTATCTTAGGTGCTCCCAAAGCATGCGTTTTACGTGGAGCTTGCTTCCGAGAGACCGGTGTTCCTTGAAGAATAATTACGCGGAATTCATCTTGTAACTGAGCCTGAATTTCCTTGGGGATCTTAATCATTCCTTTTGCAGCCTTTTTCCCTACACACTCGAGAGCTTCCATAGGTATCCTTTTTAAAATGTAGTTTATGATTTTTTTAGTGTACTTGAATGAGAAAAGGTAAACAATAGTCTATAACTATGTGGTAGGTTCACCGTGCTGATAACAGTATTGGTAATTTGCTAAATTTATGAATTCGGCAAACTTTCATGATCCGACAAACATATTACATGTTTGTCCTGAGCATGCGAGCGGCAGCTTTTAGTACAAATTACATTACTTAGTGGCCTTGATGGTTGGCTTGCTGCCGAAAAGTGATGTTATCCAGTTCCAAGTATTAGATACAAGCGCTGCAGGATATTCCCAAATGAATGAAAAGCTACTATACCAAGTTTTCTTTTTCGCTTCAGCCGCTTTCTTTTCAGCTTCTGCTTTTTCTTTCTTTTCTTTTTCAGCTTTTTCTTGTGCTGCTTGCTGCTCGGCCAATTCGACATCAGTGAGCTTATTTTTTAGCAAAACACCATCTTTTTTGAGATCGGCTACTTGTGTGCTAACGGTATCCGTTAATGAAGCTAATCTTTGTGATGCATCAGTGAAATAATTGGCGAATGGCCCATTCAAATACGCATTAATGGCTTGCAGATTTTTAAATGCCGCCTCCATGTGTGCATATGAAATACGTGCCTTGCGATCATCAATTTCCTGCCCGATTTCCTTAAAGCGTTGCCAACCCTGACGCTCATAATCCATACTGCGGTTTATTTGCCGCATCATTTCGGTAAGGGCATTGTCTAATGCAGTATCAAAATCACCGATGGATTTAACATCGGTTTGCAGTTGGACTAACGTCTTTTTCTTTTCTTCAGCCGATGTTTGGATTGCTCGTTCAGACTCAGAAATATTTCCCTGATGCTGCGAACGATCATGCTCTACTGTAGAGATAAGCTCTTCGAGTGCCTCTTGGAGTTCACCCTGAGCAAAGCCTGATTGAACAAAGAAGGTAATTAATGAACGATCCGCAGCAGCACGAACCTCAAAGAAGCTAATGCGTGATTCAAGAATATCCTTGAGCAAAGAATTTATTTTTTCATACAATCTTTGCCCATCTTCCCAGATAACTCTTTTGATGAGCCAATTACCGCCGGATTCAACATCAATGGTTTCAATACCATATTCTTTCCCGAGGGGCGCTACATTGGCAGGAGCTGGTGTCTCAGCAGCCACAGGTGCTTGCTGTTCCGGATTAGGAATCATCGGGGCCGGCGCAACAGTAGAAATTGGCTGAACTACGGGAGCCTCAGCGGCACTGGTTTCGGGAGCTGAAATCTTGGCTGCCTCCTCAAGCACTGGCTGAACTTCCTCGTTTGGCGCAGCGGTTGCCACTGGAACTTCAGGCGTTGGCAATGATTCTGGCGGTACCAGGTTTGGAACTACCACGGCTGGTTCTTGAGTAGCTGCTACCAATTGCATGCCCATTAATAATGCCAAACCAAAACATAATAACTTCATCTATTAACTCCCGTATATCTATTACCTACTAAGTATTACAAAGTTCGTGATAGATCTTCAAGCTCTCGCATCAAAGCGGTATATAATTCAGCTGCTTCAGGCCCGGTAAAACTTGTACGAACACCTGAATCCACCCGCGTAATCACTGAGCGATCGCTTTTGATATCAATGATATCGATACGAACTATATTCATCATGGGATGAACATTGGATGGGGCACGAACAACGCCAGCGCGGCCAAGTACACTATAGGCAACGTTATTTTCGTCCATGAAACAAAGCATCACCTTTTTTTGCCACACCATATTATGGTAGCCTTCATGCTCCTTATGGATGGACATCAGAATACTTTCCTGCCCCTTTGGATAAACCGCCTGAATTGGGGTGGTATGTGGTAGCCCTTTTTCTGAGAAGGTGGCCAATACGCAAACCGTTTTGCCTGTTTTTAAACAATTAAATAGATCATCAGGTAGTTTTATACCTACGTGTTTTGCTGACATATACGTTCCTTATGGTTTATTAATTTTAAGACGATGTCATTCTCGACTGCCAATCCAGCTGGCGTAAGTTTCAGTCGTTCTTCGTTTTCCTGGATGAAACCAGATGAAATAAGCTCTTCTACAACGACGGCCGTTCGATCAAAAGGCAATTCAGCCCATGCGATTCCCGTTGTTTGTCGCAGCCCCAACATCATTTGTTCTAGTTTCAGCTGCTCATCCGTAAGTGCCTCAGACCATGAAATTGTATTTTCACCCTTTTCAACTTTTTCTATGTAATTAAAAATATTTTTTTCGTTTTGGGTGCGGATATTAGGCCGCTCAAATGAGCAAGCGCCGACACCAAATCCTTTATAGCCGGTATAGCGCCAATACGCTTGATTATGCTGTGATCGATAGCCCGGCTTTGCAAAATTGGAAATCTCATATTGCTCAAAACCTTGGCTCGCTAAAAACTCCACGGTCCATAGGTATAGATCAACCACACCATCTTCGGCCGGTAATCTGACTTCATCACGTTGCTGTTGCTCTGCTGAGTTGAGCCGATAAAACAATGCAGTGCCTTCATGAATGGTCAAAAAGTACACTGAGATATGCTTGATGGGCCAGCTAGTAACCGTTTGTACCATCTCTTTCCATTGCTCATCATCGATGCCGGGCAACCCAATGATCATATCGATCGAAATATTTTCAAATTCTTTATGCGCAAGGCCGATAAGTGTGGTGACATCCTTTAACGTTTGCAAACGGTTCAGGTTATGCAGCACTTTGTCATTCAAACTTTGCACGCCAATACTGAGGCGATTAATGCCTGCTTGCTTCCATACTTCGAGCTGACCTGGCTTGACGGTTCCAGGATTTACTTCGATGGTAAATTCGAACGGCGCCTGCATTGCACTCGACATTTGATCTACAGCAAATGATGACCGCACAGTTTCCGCCAGATCCAATAACAGTTCATTTGGATAGGTACTTGGTGTACCGCCGCCGAGGAAGATGGTCTTAATTTGAGGCTTGGTTTCACACTTACCCGCATAGTCCAAAATCTCCTTCTTTAATGCCGCATGATATTGACCCATCATGTGATCTTGGCCGGTATAGGCGATGAATGGGCAAAAGTGACACCGATAGGGACAAAACGGCCAGTGTATGTATAAAGAAGTTGGAAGAGAGATCATTATTTAGTGCTCTATTATTTTTTGTGCTTTGCGCGCTTTGATCCTTCGATCCTTCGAGGGTCCTCAGGAGTGAACCCTTCGACAGTCGTTCGAGTATCGAAGGGCTTTAGGTCTGAGCTTGTCGAAGACTCAGGATGAGCGCGGTCTTTTTTTGTGTTTGCTTGATTGTCGGGCTCAATCGAAGGACGAGTTGATTGAATAAACTCACGGACCAGCACAATATCTGCTGCTCGCTGTTCAAGTGATGCTGGTGCTTTGGCAAATTTAATTAACGGACCTTGTTCGAATAATGATTTCATAGCCGCAATTTTCTCAGGCAGCAATGTCACATCATCAGTGGATAGCAAAGGCAAATAAGCAATAATTTCGGTATCAGTCTTATCAACAAGTGGCTGCTGAAAACGTATTTGGGCATAGCGTTTAAAGATGTCAGTGAGTTCTTGGTAGAGTTGAGCTGGTTCATAGATTAAAACATGCTGTTCTAGATGGTTCAAGTCATACAGCGCCTGCTCCCAATAGGCAAGCGGCTTGGCTGGCTTGCGCGATAGTTTGTACAACCACCAACCTAATGCAACAATCAAAATGGCAATAACGGCGCCTACATAGGCCCAGGGATTCTGCCACCAGCTCAAAGGGAGCGGGTCATAGATATCATAAAGTTGAGAAAGGAGAGCTTCGGTGTTGTCTGTATTTTTCATATGCATGTAAGTTTTTAATAAACAAAAGCATATAAGTATACACGGTGTGTCAAGCCCCTCGATACATTTGACCTTTTCGGTCAAACACTCGGGGTGAGCGGGATTAATTAATATCCACGTCTTTTTCTAAAAAACCAGATCAGATTATGCAGATATTGTTGACCAGGAGTAACGTCCAGCACATCGACGTTATATTTTTTGAAGTTCAACTCCTGAACGCGTATGCGTTCCTGCAATAAGCTGTTGATATTCCGCTGAGTCCCACGTTCCAATGGCAAAAGCATTCGGCTTGGATGTTCAACATCTTCAGACCAGAGAATACCCGCTTCGGGCACAGAACGCTCAACCGCATCAAGGCAGCGTATGGCCACTACTTCCGCTCTTTTGGCTGCAATAGCCCAGGAACTATCTAACTCATGATCAATAAAATCGGACACGAGTACCAACAATGGTTTTTTATTAAATAAAGTACGTAACTCTTGGAGACCATCCGTGATAGTGCTTAGCTTAGTCATCGATTGGCTACGACCTTTGGCATCAGCCAATTCATGAGCAGCTGTAAATAATTTCTCTAAAATCCGACGCACGTGCACTCTGCCCTGTTTTGGCGGGATAATGATTGGTTTGGCCTCAATACCGGTTATGCATAACCCCACTGCATCTTTCCCATAATCAGCTACTAAGGCAATGATGCCAGCAAGTTGCGTTATAAGATCACTCTTTAATAAGTCAGTGGACCCAAAATAGGTAGAGGGAGAAAAATCGACGATGGGGATAATGGTTCGATTGCGCTCTTCAAAATATTGACGCACAAGCATTTTTTGCCCACGGGCGGTCGCTTGCCAGTCAATGAAACGTACGTCATCGCCTGGGTGATATTCTCGGAGTTGATCAAATTCAAAGCCACTACCTTTTTGCGCTGTCGTATGATCACCGACAGACGTACCGCTTAGCAAATGGCGCGCTTTGATTTCGAGTAATTTTATTTGAGCTTGTATTTCTTGATTCAGCATAGTCAAAAATAGTTAATATGTAGTTGCTATGCAGTATACAGCATTTAGAAATCAGCTAAATACCAAAGCCTTTTAATGCATTTGGTATTGCTACTGAACCATCTTCTTGTTGGTAGGTTTCCAATATAGCAACCATAACACGCGATAGAGCTAGAGAAGAGCCATTTAATGTATGGACTAAACGAGGTTTGCCGCTAGCCTCTTTACGATAGCGAATGGCACCACGACGAGCTTGGAAATCGGTACAATTACTAATTGATGAAACTTCATAGAAGGCTTTTTGACCAGGAAGCCATACTTCGAGATCATACGTTCTTGCTGAGGCAAAAGAGCAATCTTGAGAAGCAAGCAAGCTTACGCGATATGGTAATTCCAATGCCTGCAATATTCCTTCAGCGCAGGCAAGCATACGTTCTTGCTCCTGCTTTGAATTTTCAGGCTCGCAAATGGTAAAGAGTTCGGCTTTCTCAAACTGATGCATACGGATCAAGCCCCGCTCGTGAGCCCCATAGCTACCAGCTTCACGACGGAAACAGCTCGTCCAGGCCGTCATACGGATAGGTAACTGTTCTGCAGTAAGAATTTGGTCACGATAAATGTTGGCCAAACTTACTTCTGCTGTTGGAATGAGATACAAATTATCTTCGCAAACTTCGTACACCTGGTCTTTGAATTTTGGCAAATTGCTCGAAACTGTTAATGACTGTTCATTAGCTAATGCCGGCGGAAGTACTAAGTTATATCCATGCGCTTTATTATGCTTAAGCATAAACATGACCATGGCATATATAAGTTCAACGCCTTGACCAAAATAAACCGGAAATTGGCTGCCTGCTATAACAGAGCCGACTGCGAAATCAAACCAGTGAAGCTTTTCTCCAAGTTCTACATGATTCTTTGGCTCAAATGAAAATTGCCGTGGCTGACCAAATGATCGCACCACTTTATTTGCTGATTTGTCGCCGACTGGAATGTCATCTTCGCAGAGATTGGGGCAGCTTAGATTTAAAATTTTGAATGTTTTTTGAATTTCTTCATACCGTGCTTCTTTTTCCTTAAGTTCACGGCCAATCGCAATTGATTGTGTACGCAACTCTTCGGTTACCCCTTTTTTACCGGCTTGGGCTAGTTCATTTTTTTTATGACGGAGATCATCAACCTGTTGTTGTAATTGACCAAGTTCGTGTTCGAGTGATACGAGATCTTGGGCTGGGAAGTTTGGATCTTTTTGATGAATTTTTTTTATGGTTTCTTCGGGATGGTCACGAAGCAGATTGCGATCTATCATTTTTGAGTCCGGTTAAAATCTTAGAGGTGTGATAATAGCATCAGTTCATTTTTTAAAAAGAGAAATCTAAAATCGCGTTACTAAAATTCAACTTATTGAGAAAATAATTCCCACTCATATTAAGGGTCCGTGCCCTCCCCTTAATAATCCCCTCCCTAAATTTATTTAAATAGGAGGGTAAACCCTCCATACCACCCTTTTTTGCCGCCAACGTCCGCAAACCAACACACAATTTTTACATTTTATATTCAGGGAAAATGAATCTCAGATTTTTAAGCATAAAAAAAGGCCGCTCTTTCGAACGGCCTCACGGGTATGTATGTCATGTTGAAATTACTTACCTCGTACCAACTCCTTAAGACCTTTGCCCGGTTTGAAACGAGCAACATTGATCTCTGGCAAGCTAATACGTTCCTTTGTTGCGGGATTAATCCCTTTGCGCGCTGGACGGTGTGATACCCAGAAGGCACCGAATCCGGTGATAGAAACCTTCTGACCTTGTTGCAAGGTGGTTTTCACAATGCGTTCAAACGCTGCAAGCACACGTGAAACATCTTTTTTGCTAAAGGCTGTTTCACTGCTAAGCGAATGTATAAGTTCGCTCTTGTTCATGAGGAGCTCCTCACTCGAGTTAATGGGGTTAAAAAATACGTATGCTTCATCATACTCCATTCCTTTTTGATGTACGCGAGTGATGTAAGGTGCTCCTGCTGCGTATGCTTGCGTAATTTTTAAATTACGATGCGCACATCATATTTTTTAAAGAATGTCAAAAATTAAATTTAGGCTTAATCTAATTGCGTTATTTCCTTTGTCAACCTTAAAGCAATTTTTTAGGGTCATACAATTTATTCGAGGTTTCCATGTTAATTGATACACATTGCCATATAAATCTAATGGTGAAAAAAGAGTTTGACGCACCGCTATCTGTCGATGAAATCGAAGCTGCGGAACAAATTATTGCAGCTGCTAAATCAGCTGATGTAACTCGCATAATAAATGTGGGCACCAGTTTAATTGAAAGCAAAAATTCAATTTCATTAGCACAACTGTATCCAAATATTTTTGCATCTGTTGGCATTCATCCAAATGATTTAAATGCGCAGTGGCACAATGAATTTGCAGAAGTAAAGAAACTAATTAATGCAAAAAATAAAGTTGTCGCGCTGGGAGAAACAGGTCTTGATTTCTTCCGTTCACCTGACCATGCTCAACGACAAATCGATGCATTCAAAGCGCATATCGAATGTGCACTCGAAAATAATTTAGGTTTGGTGATACATTCACGAAATGCAGCGGAAGAAACATTGCGAGTGTTGGAAGAATATGCAAAAGAAAAATTGCGTGCTGTGATGCATTGCTTTTCGTATGATCATTTTTTTGCAAATAGTTTCATCAATTTAGGTTTTTATCTTGGCATTGGCGCAACCATCACCTATCCCAAAAATGATATTTTGCGTGATATCGTAACAACTGTTCCGCTCACATCTCTGGTGCTTGAAACTGATGCACCATATTTGCCGCCTCAACAAATACGTGGCCAGCGAAATAGTCCGGTCCATATCAGGACCGTCGCTCAATATATTGCTGAATTGAGAAGCATTAATTTAAAGGATGTTGCTCACGCGACTACGGAAAATGCAACGAAACTATTTAATCTGCCATTATAATATTTGCATGTCCGCCACTTCTTTTTTTGCTATGCCGCTCGTATCCTTCGACAGGCTCAGGACGAGCGGGTCTTCTTGCACTCATGGGATCGTTAAAATTTTAAACGCTACTTTTTTAGTAATGCTTTACGGCAAAAACTAGATAATCCAACATCCAAAATGATGTGTGAAAATGCACCAAGCGCAAAGTAAAATAAATCAATGGCCAATGAGCTATACGGATGATTGTTCGCATATAAGTAGATTGCCGGAATGCCAGCGCAGCAACTAACAAACCACGGATGATGCATAATACCGCGATGGCGGAGAAAAAGTGGTGCGATGCCGAGCAAACTCAATGCAATAAACCAACCAGTTCTATGATGCCAAAGAACAAAAATAAGCGCTGCCGTTAATGCGATATAAAATATTTTCTGCCCTTTGCTTTTGATATCGACATCAGGGAAAAGTGAACCAAGCACTGCACAGCCGATGTATTCGACTGAAGTGTGTAATGAAGCGTGATGCCAACTACCGGTAAGCATCATAGTTCCAATCCCAACGGCCAGACCACCTGCAACATGTACTTTATAATTCGGCATGAGGTGTCCTTTCTAATCGTGCAATTGAACAGCCTGGATAGTAGAATGCAAATACATCTTTGTAGTTGAAGCCACGTCGTACCATTTCACGCGCGCCCCATTGGCATAAGCCTAAACAATGTCCAAATCCTTTTCCTTCAATGCGCACCCGACCATCAGCAACATGCAAGGAAAAGTATGGGCTCTTTAATTGGCCGATCTGCGCTCGTTTGAGCAATGTTGAAAATTGCTTAACTGGCATGGTGTAATTTCCACTCTCCGCCTTTAAACGAATTTTTTGCACAACACCGGCTTTATCGCTATCCGATTTAATTCCGATTAACTTTTTTATACCTGGCAGTTCCTTTTTAATCGACTGCTCGATCGATGCAAGATTGCTGTACAATTCCCATTCATAAATCTTATTTTTCTGGCAATACGGGCAGGCTTTACAGTAACCGCATCCGGGACGTGCTAAATATGGATGACTTTGCTTATCAACCCCAACACGTTTGGTTGGCAATACACCACCACAGCAAATATCATACATTGCTAAAATTGGTTGGTCGCGATGAGTAAGAAAAAGACCTTGGGATTCTGCGACTGCTTGTTTCACCGATGGCTCGGGTTTATGGTAACCACGATATGTTTGATGTGCATTCGTTGCTTTCACGTGATACCAGCGGCCCACCTTCTCTGCTGCCACGATATTATACAATACATAGCTGCGGCAGGTAATCGCCATCACCTTGTTCATCTCCAATGGCCAGCCAGGATAACTCTCAGTGCGTAAGACCGTTGCAATATAATCTTCGATATCCAAGCTATTAATAAGCAAAATGCGCTTCTTATCCTCAATGGCATAGAGCACCCCTTGGAAGACCGTGCCATCTATATTGAGTAAATTATCTTTCGCTTGAATGCGTATTGCTGAAAGTTTGGGTAAAGATCGTTTTGCATCGTCAAATATTTCCAAGCCATTGCGTGCTGAGATGATGACTTTTTTACAAATTAAGGAAGTGTCTGCGTTTGTTGGATCGCATGCGCATAGCTTTTCTTTGCTTTTGATTTCCCATACTGTTTGATCGCCAGATTGTTTTTCATCCAGCAGTACCCGGACATGGCACGGCGCAGTTCCATTTGGTTGGAAGGATTGAGGCTGAGAGTTATAAATGAATGTATTAAGACCTACAAGTATGCAAAATCCGATTTTGCAAATTTTTGCTAAGGGTCTGTTCGCTTTAAATGACAATACCATGTTCATTCAGCCAGTTTTTCATAGGTGCGGGTATTACTATTTTCTTGTCCAGGCCTTCATTAGCTAATTTGTCGGCATGCTCATTATGCTCGCGATAAATATGCTGCATGCGTGAGCGTTTGTATGGTTGTATGAGTTTACGTGCAACTGTATAAAGAGGCTTAAGCCCTTCATTTCGAACGGCATATTCGCCATTCATTTGTCGCACAAGGAGTTGGGAATCGGCAAAAATAGAAAGCTCATCATGTGGTTGCAGGTGTTTTTGTGCATGAAGTAGGCCAAGGACGAGCCCGAGATATTCGGCCTGGTTATTTGTCTTTGTCCCGAGATAATGGCCAAAGGCAAAAATTGGTTTATCTTCTCGCGTTAAATACATGCCAGCACCAGCTGGCCCTGGATTATTGCGGGCAGCACCATCTACATATAAATGAAAATGTGCCCCGCGTTCATCGGGCTGTTCATTAACTTTAGCAAACGGTAACGATTGCTGCGTGGGCGGAATGTTACTGCGCTTTTTGCTCATGTTCTTCCATAGCCGAGGGTAAATAGAGCAAGCGGAAGCATTGCTTACATTGTATTAATGCCCGGCGTCTTAAAGCTTGCATATCACCAGCTGTTACGTAATACCTACATGCACTGCAACTTTCACCTTCTACCGGCACTACCGGATTATCGACACGTGCGCGCATTGACTTATATTTAGCGAGCCATTCTTCCGGGACGCCCGCTTCCTTTGGTGCACGCTCAACTAAGAGATCAGCAAGTTGTTTTTTTAGTTGTTGCAATGTTTGATCTTTTTCTTGCCATTGTGCTGCAATATTGCGAGCCTTTTCTTCATATATTGCATCTGCGGCAGTTGCATCGCGATTAGCATTTTCTAAGAGCAGCCATGTTTTCACCAATACGGTCTCAAATTCGTGCTGCTGAGATTTAATAGTATCGAGTTCTTTTTTGAGCGGCGCATACTCTTTGGGATTTATTAAGGTATCTAATTTGTGCTGAATCTCTTTTTCTTTTTCATCAAACTCGCTCATTTCCTTTTCTTTTGCATCCACTTCCTTACGCATGGCATCCCAATGCTTACGCGAAATATCTCGTTCTTTTTCGATAATCGTATTTTGCGTGGAAAGTGCCGCGCGATCAGCATCAATTGCATTGATTTGTTTTTGAACTGCATTGACGTGTTGGTCAAATGAGATGAGCTCTATGAATCGTTTGAAAGGCGTTAACTCTGGCATAAATAAATACCTTTCCCATTCTTTTTTCTTTAGAATTATGAATAGTTCAGCTAATAAGGTAGTTCCTTATTTTCTCTTCCTCAACTCTCAACCAGCGAGAAGACGATGGCCTGCTATATTTTTATCGCTCGGCTGATAAGGCAATGTCCACAGCGCCCGCAACTACGGCAAAATTGCGAGAGAATGATAAATGCCGCCGGCGACTTTGAACTTTGTTCTCCGAGCCGCCGGTATTTATCATCCCGAGCTATCGCTTAATGGCCCCACCAGGACTTGAACCTGGGACCTCTCGGTTATGAGCCGATTGCTCTGACCAACTGAGCTATGGGGCCGTATAGGGTGGAGAAGAATAATCTATTTTTGCGCAACGAACAACAAAAAGTCCTTCATCCGATTGGAATAGCCCCACTCATTATCATAAAACCCAAATACCTTAATCATATTCCCAATGACCTGAGTCAATGTTTTATCAATGGTAACTGAATGGGCGTCACCTGCAAAATCACTTGAAACCAACGGCTCGTCAGTTGTAACTAGCACACCTTTCATTTTACCCCTGGCTGCTTGATCAAACGCAGCATGAATTGATTCAACGGTCGCAGGTTTTTTTACAATTAAAGAAAGATCTAGTAACGATACAATAGCAACCGGCACACGAATTGCGTGTCCGCTCAGCTTGCCTTCCAATTGTGGGAAGATCTTGCCAACCATACCCGTTGCACCGGTGGTGGTTGGTACCATATTCAATGCGGCCGCACGATTACGCCGTGCATCACCAATATCAATATCAATCAATGCTTGGGTGTTGGTGTACGCATGTGTTGTCGTCATAAAACCATGATCAACGCCAAATATTTGTTCCAACACATGAATAGTTGGTACTAATGCATTAGTAGTGCAGCTTCCAAGCGATACGATGTTATGTTCTGACTTATAGTGTTCAATATTCACACCCGGAATAATATTTACATCTTCCCCTTTGGCCGGTGCGCTAATAAGCACCTTTTTTGCGCCGGCGGTGAGATGTTTTGCCGCACCTTCACGATGCGTAAAATGACCAGTGCATTCTACCACCCAATCAATATTGAGTTGCTTCCAGGGTAAACTGGTTGGATCCATTTGCTTAAGAAGCTCAATGCTATGACCATCGATAATAAGTTTATTACCGCTAATGGAAACCTCTCCCTTAAAACGCCCCATGATCGTGTCGTATTTAACGAGCTGCGCCACATCCGCGATGCTGCCTGGCCCAATATTTATGGCTACTATAGTTATCTTTTTTCTGGCTTCATGGTCGCCCATTACTGCGCGAAGGAATGTTTTGCCTATGCGCCCAAGACCATTCACTGCGATGTTCATTCTGTTTTCCTTAAATTTCATTCCATCCAACAACTTCACGATATATCTTCATTTCCTCATCTTCCTTCATCGGCGGCGGCTCCATAATAATGGGCACGTGCTTAATAGCTGGATGCATCATAAATTTTTTTAATGCTTCAGTGCCAATGACCCCGCGGCCGACTACTTCATGCTGATCAATATAGCTGCCCAATTTTTCGCGCGTGTCATTTAAGTGAATAAGAGCTACGCGATCAAAGCCCACCGACTTTTCCAGTAGATCAAAAAACTGTAATCGCCCTTCTTCATGAGCAATATCATAGCCGCGAACATAAGCATGTGCGGTATCGATGCATAATTGTAATCGCTCAGGTTTTCGCAACTTTTCTGAGATATATACAAAATCGGTAATCTCACCGCCAATGGTATATGATGCATGTGCGGCATTTTCAAGCAAAATAGGTAGACAATTTGGATCATCAAAAAGCTCATTCAACGCATTCGCAAGAACGTCCATGCCCTGCTGCTTATCCTTGCACCACTTACCCGAACCGGGATGAAGTACGACCGCAGAAAATCCAAGTTCCTTTGCGAGTGCCAACTCTCTTTTGAGCTGATGAATACCATGCGGCTCGCATACATTAGCGTAGTAGGATATATGCGCATACAGATTATCAAAGTAGGTGCGCATTTCACGAAACTGCTGAAGTTCTTGAGGTTTAAGAGAAATAAGCTGGCCTGAATCTTGCCCCATTAAAAAACATTGGAATATGCGCTGTTCAAGTCGCACGGCCTTTTCAGCAACGGCGAAGAGATTATCGGTCAGGCGAAAATGTAGTCCGATTTGTCGATGTTTTTGCATAAATTTACAATTGCTGGCTATTCATTTTCGTGCCTGCTGAAACCACAGAAGTACCAATTTGAACAAGCACAGATGCATCCAAATATGGTGCTAACAATGTAGCAAATTCCGTTTGTATTTCATGTAAAGCATCAGAAGACTTAGCCTCAAAGCGCAAGGAAAGCGCTGCCTGCGTATTCGATGCGCGCACCAAACCCCAACCGTGTGGCAATTGAACGCGTACACCATCAATCATATTCAATGTTGCATCGGTTCTTTTGCCAAAATATTTCTTAACCTCTTCAACAACTGCACGTTTGTTTTCTTCTGGACAATGAATTCTAAGTTCAGGGGTATTCCACATGCGGGGTAATGCCGCCACGTGAGCCGCGAGATCGGTTTGGGTATTAATTATAAGCTCGATTAATCTTAATGCTGCGTAAATGCCATCATCGTAGCCATAGTATCGATCGGCAAAAAAGAAATGGCAACTCAGCTCCCCTGCAAGCACCGCCTTCTGGGCATGCATCGCTTCCTTAATAATAGCATGGCCACATGGTGACAGGTAGGGATGACCGCCGCCATCAGTAATCATAGTATCTAACAGTGTGGAACTCCGAACATCATACACTACGGTTGCGCCGGGATAATCTTGCAAGATCTTTTTACTAAAAATAGCCGTCATCTGATCGCCCGGGACCAAATAACCATGCGACGTCATAGCTGCCATGCGATCGCAGTCCCCATCGAACCCAACCCCCCACCAGGGGTCCACCCCTGGACCGGCTTCGCGATCATTTGTATTGTAGGCAGTCATGTTTGATTTAATGGACTCAACATTTTGGAAATTTAGAGAGACCGCTCGTCCTGAGTGTTTTGCGTCAGCAAAATGTATCGAAGGGTTCGAGCGCATCGGTAGAGAATCGTCAATTTCGGACATGCTGTTCGCATTCAGTATCTCTTTTTTCAAATCAACCATATTTGCTTCAACCACCGGATCCGGTTCATGATTTGGAAAGGTACCATCAAGCTCAGCATACATTGCCCGCGCATTACGCCATTCAAATCGCTTAATGAGTTCAGGAATAATAAGCCCACCGACTGCATTACCGCAATCAAAAATGACGCTGACATCACTGGCGTGTAGATGATTAAACTGTTCAACTAAATAATTTATATAGGCCGCGCAGCCATCGACTTCCGCATATGTGCCTTGCTCCGCAGAATCAACATGAGCATTTTCTGCCATCAAATTATATAATTTCGTAAGCTGCGCGCCCCAAATAGGCATTTTATTGAGGCAAAATTTAATGCCATTGTATTCGGTCGGGTTGTGAGATGCAGTAATCATGAGTCCGGCGTCTACTGGCATTGTAAACTGAGAAAAATAGAGCACTGGGGTTGGACATACGCCAAGAAAAATAACGTTCATACCACTATCGCGCAGGCCACGGATAAGTTCATTTTTAATAGCCGCAGAATGTTCGCGAGCATCCATGCCGACTGCTATCGTTTTGGTTTGTGGGTATAATTGGGTATAGAGAACAGCAATTGCACGGCCAAGATCATACACTTGTTCTATATTGAACTGAGTGCCAACAATGCCACGAATATCATATTCACGAAACACTACCGCTTGCATGCATGCTCCTTAAATAAAAAATGCTGCAGCAGCTTACCAAGGATTAAGAAAATGAAAAAAATAGTTTTTATTCTGAGCATCCTTACGTTTGCCTTATACGCCCTACCGCCAAAACTAACGCCCGATGAACAAATCCTAGAAAAATTAAAGTTGCCGGTTGCCACACCCGCAGCATTTGTTTATCCATCACAAACACTCATTAATGATTTAAATAATAACGGCGCACTTACTCAACCATACAAACCTTCGCTACTTCCTGAAATAACGACACCACCACCACTTTTTATTAAATATCCAGGTTTGCACAAGAAAATTCCGTATATCTCATTGGGTAGTTGGCCAACACCTGTTCAACACCTCAAGAATCTGGGCAAGTCGCTGGACTGCAAGGCAGTCTATATTAAGAGAGATGATCTTTCGGGTGCTGATACAACAAATGAAACAACAGCGAAGAAATTGAGTTCACCTAGGGTCCAGGGCGCGCCCTGGTATGGGGGGAATAAGGTCAGAAAGCTCGAATTTGAATTGGCCAAAGCAAAAGCGCATAACGCAAAATCAGTTATGACATTTGGCGTCGTTGGCTCAAGCAGTGTATTAGCAACCGCAATCTATGCTCATAAATTGGATATGCTGTGCCTTGCCATGACCAAACCGCAATACAATTCACCAATTGTTCGAGAAAAATTGCTGATGCATCTGCTTAATGGCACCGAGCTTCATTATTTTCCAAACAATGCCTGGCGCGATGTTGGCACCATCGACAATTGGTGGGAACACAAACAACTTCACGGTGATTTCCCATACCTCATCCCTACCGGAGTAACATCACCATTAGGTACAATTGGGTTTGTAAATGCGGCATTTGAGCTAAATGAACAAATAAAAAAAGGAGTGATGCCCAAGCCAGATGTTATCTATATTGCTACAAACAGCATGGGTAGCATGGCAGGTCTTCTTCTTGGGTTAAAATTAGTGGGGCTGCGAACAGAAGTTGTTGGCGTGCCAGTCGAGCCCTATGATATTCAAGCATTCAAACAAGAAATGGTGAAGTTAATAGACCAAACAAACTGGTTATTGCATAAAGCCGATACTACAGTGCCATACCTTAAATGGACCTCAGATCAGATTCATCTCAATAGTAACTTTGCCGGCCAAGCATACGCATTGCCAACTGACGCAAGCAAACATGCCGTCGAATTAATGGAAAAAAACGAACATATAAAATTGGATAATACTTATACCGGTAAAGCTCTTGCAGCGATGTTGGATGACATCAAACAAGGTCGTTGGAAGAATAAGGTTGTCTTATTCTGGGACACCTATTGTGGGTTAGATTTTTCTAAAGAGCTCAAGCGGGCTAATTATCATCAATTACCACCCTGCTTTCATAGATATTTCACGAGTCCTACTTAATCATCGAAATATTATGCACCGGCGAGCTGATAACCGACGGATTAAAGAATGTATAAGGCAAGCCTGTTGAAACCTGGCCGCGGAACGTTGGCAATGGTACTGTGGCTGCGGTATCAATATATACATTGTAATTCTGATTAACACCAACAAAATAGGTGCCTAGTCCATTATTATATGCATGATTGAATTCGAATAATGATTGGCTTTGCACAATGCCGATGGTCGGCGTTGAAAGAAGCGACTTGCCGAGATCAGTAAAGCCTTCCCCGCACAGGCCTTGGTCATTAACAATAGGCAAGCCAGTATCCGGATCGCGCAATGCATTATTATCTGCGCGGCAATCGCGCACCGCCATGTTTTGGCAGTTTTGCAAGAAGAAGCCATAAATGTTGTCGGAGGCCTCGCAGTTATAATAGGTATGATTGCTTACCGAATTTGCATAGAAGCCGGCTGAGTAATAGTTAAAAAATGGATCGAATGGGATTCCTTTATTATTCAACGCTTTGCAATTGATATATGAAACGGGATAACTTTTCGAGTTAACACCGCTGTTATCTTGAAAAAAGAATCCTATGCCAATGCTTTGCGTATTGCCGAAAGGCAGATGTGTAACTGGATCTACAGTAACTGTAGGGACAAACGCCGTATTTTCTTCTGCAATGCAATTTTCACAGATGACCGATTTAATACCTAATGGTGAATCAATATAGAAATCAAATCCAAACACCTGGCCACCATTGTATGCCAAGGTTCGATTTGCAACACAATTCTTAAAGACGAGATTTTCAGTTGGTACTGTCGCTGTGGCTAAACCAAAGCCTTCTACCGAAACGATATCGTAGGCACTGATAAATGAATCTCCAGTAACTGGTCCTGTCGCAATAGTATCTTGCACGAGGCAACCATCCATATACAAATTTTTGCCATAGAAGTTGAACGCAGCAACTATGCTATAGGTCATAGTGATTGGTTTCTGGAGTAGCCCAAACTGTTGGGTATTATTAAAAGTAGAGTTAATAACACGCACATCATAGGCAGGATAGTAAAAGCCAATCCATACGCCGATGGCTGCATTAATTCCGGTCGAATAATCGAAGGTGCAGTTGAGCAACGATAAGTCACTTACACCATCGGCATACATTGCCTGCATGAAGGCGAAAATCTCGGTACTGTAATTTACTAGATAGGTTTGCGTAGTATTGTCGCAATGGCAATTTTCAAAGGTAATTTCCTGCGACTGATTGATAATCACCCCACCACTGTTAGCCGTTATCCCAAATACCGGCGATGCACCTAATGCAGTTGCATAGTCGCCATTTTGGGCTGTATCATTAAATGTTGTATTGCGCACATCTAGCTTGAGCAGGCTTGGATATTCAGCAGGAAGATTAGCGCCGCCAAACTCAGCCCCTGCCACATAGCCATTTGGATCATCAGAATATGCTCCATCAAAATGGCATCCAACAATACTTACATCGGTCGCATTTGCCATGTTCAAACCATTAAAAAAATTGTTCAAACAAGTAACATTTGAAAGCACAACCGAGCTCGCGCGATTTTGCGCTCCCGTCTGTTGCGTGAAAAATTGTGTCCCCATGCCCAAATAGTTTGATTCACCAATGGCGATTCCGCCAACACCGAAAGCAAGCGGGAAGCTACTGCCTACGCTATTGACCACATAGTTTGCTAATGCGGGATTTTCTGTGCGCGCGGCAAATGATGCAATTTTACCGCAGTTTTTGACAGTTACGTTTGATACACGGATATCGGCTGTATGCCCGAAAACCCGAATACCGTACATACTAAAGCCATCGATAATTGCGTGATCGCCGGTGATATAAATTGATTCTAGACCAATACCATTCACATCGGCATCCGCTGGCAACATATCCGGTACCAAAATACCAACTACGAATGGTGTCTGTGTCGGGGCAACATTGCCTCGCTGATCAACTCCGAATTGTGATAAGCGATGGTTACCCAAATTCAAAGTAACCGGTGATGCTTTAATGGTAATTGCTGCGGCTACTTGCCCAGTGGCCGGCATTGGCGGATTGAATACCACATCTTCTTTTAGGCAATAGTTGCCTGGCTTATCGATTACATAGCCGGTGGTACCAATATCTTTTCGGGTGATCGGCATTGATTCATTACAGGAGCGCAATGATTTAAGTTCGTTTTGTATCTCTCTTAACGTGTACTTAATGCAACTACTGTCACGATCGTCGGTGTCGCGAGCGATGGTCAAAGGAGTAGAAATGAGACCTGCGCACAGCAAGCCAACTTGTATGAGGAGCTTCATATATAAAAATACCTTTTTTGTTTACTAAAACTGAAACCAATACTTAATATTAGGCATCTCCTTCGTGTAGCGTCAACAACAGGCGATGAAAAGTGCATAAATATATTTTCACAGGCAATTTCCTGCCAGCAGATTTAATTCATATCCGTAATACCGTTCAGCTATCGATCCGCTATACTTAATAGCAATATATTATAATAAGGCACTTGATGATCCCGCTAACACTTCATATCAAAAACTTTCTCAGCTATGGCCCACAGCAGCAAACTATAGATTTTGGCAGCCATCCGCTTATTTGCCTCTCCGGTAAGAATGGGCATGGTAAATCAGCATTATTGGATGCCATCACGTGGGCCATCTGGGGCCAGGCGCGAAAGATACGAGAAGCAGTCAAGGCTGATGAAGGTTTGCTGCGGCTTGGTCAGACGCAAATGTTGGTTACCCTGGACTTCATGTTTAATGGGCAACGATATCGGGTTCGTCGTGAATTCGCTAAGCAGCCGGGTAAGTTTGTAGCATCATTGGATTTTGGAGTGTTTGTGACGGCAGCGGCACAAACTGCCTTCGCAGAAGATGGCGGCGTAGCTGGTCCAGGGCAAGCCCTGGTTCCGCTGACTGATAAGACCATTCGGGCAACACAGGAAAAAATTGAAGCGACGCTCGGTCTTGATTATGAGTCATTTGTAAATTCTGCCTTCTTAAAACAAGGCCAATCGAATGAATTTTCTCAGAAATCATCCAAGGAGCGGAAAGAGATTTTGGCCTCAATATTAGGTCTTCATAAATATGAGCAATTGCGCCGTCTTGCTTTGGATAAAATAAAGCGAGCCGGTGATGAGCAAGATCAATTAGCGGCTTTGCGCGATCGGCTGAATGGAATCCTGGCACAAAAAGAAGCATATCTTATTCAGGTCCATACGATAGAAGAACGGCAACGAACGCTCGCCGATGAACAAGTAACATTGGATAGCCAGCGACATTTATTGCAACAGAAAAAAGATGAATGGCAAAAGCAGCATCAAGCGGCTGAGATGATCCGCTTTCAACTGCAAACATTGAGACAAGAAGAAGCAGCCTTACTCGTGCGACTTAATGATCTTCGCACTAAGTGGAAAGAAGTTCATCGCGCAAGCTTAAATGTTGGCAACTTTGAGCAACTGCAGAATCAACGCCAGCAAATCCAAGCACAACTGGCTGTGATGCAAGAAACATTACAGAAACAATTAGCGTGCAAAGAACAGCTCTTAACTCATAAAGAGCAGGAACAGCGGATCCGAAATCAGTTACAACAAGCCTACAACTCTCTCGTTGAAGAACGCAAACTGATAGATCAACTTGCAGCACTTACGAAACGTCATGAAGAATTATGGAAATTGCTTGAAGGAAGCGCCAAGCTTGAGGCGCAGTTTGAAAAACGCAAAACCTATTATCAAAAGTATGTGGCGCTCGGCAATATGGTAACAGCCGAATTGGCCGCATTGCAGCAAAAGCAAAAGTTGGTTCATGATGATACCAATCCAAGCTGCCCGTTGTGCGAACAAAATCTTTCGGCATCACGAAAACGGTTTTTGAAAAGCTCATTTGCTGAGAATGAAAGGGCAATGCTTCATCGGCGTAAGCGGCTGACAGTTTTAATGGCTCGGCTGAAGGAACTATTGATTGGCCAGCATGAGGTGATAAAGAAGTTGCAGGGGTATGGGCAGGAACAAAGTTTGCTTGGTCAGCAAATTGATGACTTAAAAATCAAGATCCACAACATTGAAGACAATCATATAGCCACTCGTATCCTTCGACAGGCTCAGGACGAGCGGGCTTTACCCCTCCTGTCATTTGAGGCATGGATTGCGCAACAGCAAACCCATATTGAAGCCGCGAGGAATATCACAACATCAAATGACCTGCTTGCTCAGCTAACGTACAACCCGATCCTCCAGCAAGAACTGACGGCAAAGCTAATCCAACTCGAACAGCAGATTAATAGCCAACAGCAATTGCTTGCTGCCCTGCCGATGCAGGCAGAACGCAAAGGGCATATACATACTATTATTACAGAAATAAAACGAGTAAAAAATGAACTTAGTAAGTTGCAGCAAAGCGCTATTGCCGAAGAACATCTTAAGACGTTGGCAGCAAGCCTTATACAAGCCGAGCAGCAATTAACTGCACAGCAAAATCAAACAAATCAGGCAAAAGAGGCGGTGGCTCATGAAAAGGGAAGGCTTGAACAACAAAAACTGCTTTTAATTAATACCGAGCAAGAGATAAAAACGGTTGATACGCAAATCAAAAAAGCTGATCAGCAGATTGGTGAATATCAAGCTATTGCTGGCGCGCTCAGCAAAGATGGAATCCAGGCCTTATTAATTGAAGAAGCGATTCCAGAAATTGAGCAAGAAGCAAATCGGTTGCTGGCAAAACTAACCAATAATCAGGCCCAACTATTTATAGAATCAGTTCGTGATCTTAAAAAAGGTGGCACTAAAGAAACATTAGACATTAATATATCAGATGCATTGGGCATCCGACCGTATGAACTATTTTCTGGCGGCGAGGCATTTAGAATCGATTTTGCCTTGCGTGTGGCCATTTCAAAACTTCTGGCCCGCCGCGCTGGCACTTCCTTGCAAACATTAATTATTGATGAAGGGTTTGGATCGCAAGACGAAGAAGGCTTGAGTCATATTATGGATGCTTTGCACAAAATACAGGACGACTTTGCTAAGGTCATTATTGTTTCCCACTTGCCTACTATGAAGGATCAATTTCCTGTTCACTTCATGATCGAAAAGGGAGCTCAGGGGAGTATGGTTTCAGTAATGCAACACGAATGATTAAGGGCGGCATTTCTGCCGCCCCTTTTTTGGATCATTACAATTTTAAAGAAAAGTAGAACTAGTTTTGTTCTTCTGTTTCCTTAAGTTCATCATCATGTTCTTTTCTTGCAACTTCCGAAGCTACTCTTTCCATTTCCGCTCTTTCTTGAGCAAGAATTTTTGCCCGCAATGCACACTGTTCCGCTTCACGTATCGAAATTCTTCGTGCACGCTCACCATTATTTTGTTGATGAACAAGTGATATTAATTGCAATACGCCAGGTTCAACAATACCTGCGTGAAATCGAGCTAGCTGCACAGGATTAATTGATTGTACAGCTTCTTGGTAGCCTTTGTTTTGTTCGTCGCTTGTTGCGCCAGAGTTTATTTGTATTGAATTACCACCATCGACACCCATTGCATATATATTGACTGCCAATAATGCAAAAAGCGATGCTGTTGAAATTGATTTTATATTCATTTTATTTTTTCACGTTTAGTTAATTTTTCTAAAGCACCTTCCAGAAATTCAAGATCTAAAACCAACGATGCTCGCTTTTTATCTTTAAGATCCGCTTGTTTTAAGATCTGCTCTCGTTCTGCAATTGCCGCTTTTATCTGTTCAATGTCCATCCAATCAAGAGCCAATAAAACTCTATATTTCAAACGAACTAGCATTCCAGCAATATCATAAGCGATGAGATCATAGCCAGCAAAATCAGCACCTACCATGAATGCTCCTGCGCTGGTTGCACATAAGAGGGTATACAATGGCAATTTGCTGCGGCCTGATGTTTGCCTATTATCTGGTTTTTTATCTTCAGGCTCTGGGAAGAGACTTCCTAATCCATCCAAATCTGCATCTTTCCCTACGGCGTTTTTACGTTGCCGTTCAAGGGTACGTTCGCGTGCACCAGGTTGCGCACGGCCTGCTTCTGCGGCTTCAAGGCGCGCATCCGCTCTTCTTGATCTCTCTTCATTTAAACGCCGAGCTGTTTTTTCACCTTCATTTTCTTGGTGAATACCTTCATTTACCGCAACAAGTGCAGCAGCTAAATTGCTTGGGCTGCCCGTACGCGTATCAAATGGCGGGAAATGAGGGGTTACTAATTCAGGCTGCGTTTGAATGCTTTGTACTGCGCTCGAAATATTGCTGTTGCTTTGAGCTATACGTTCTATCTTTTTCAGGGCTGCTGGAGCATTACCTTTATGATATCCCACAGGAGCAGCTTCTGCTGGCTGAGCATTTACTTGTGTGGCGTTATGGTTTGCTTCCACTGCCGCTGCATAGTTGGTCTTTCCGTCATCGCTTTCTGTAGAATCGCGCCTCAAAACTCTTTGCAACAATGCTTTGTTTATGGCATCCAATCTTGGACGTGCAATTCGCTGAGCTTCTTCATCATAGGGGCTCTGGTCATCCCATTCATGCGAAATTGATGGAACTGGTTGCGATACGCTTTGGCTAATTGCACCACTATTTTGCTGTTCATTTGCTATAGGGGTGACCGCGAATGAAATAGGTTCGTCACCTTTTTTCTCTTCTTTTTCATTTGCTACTTGTCGCATTACCATTGATACCTGAGGCACCGCAGTAGTTCCAAGCTCATTCTCGCCTATTTTCTTTTCTGCAGGCATCACGGCCGGCGATGGTTGATTGCTTGCCTCTCTAGAACTTAAAGGCAAAAACTCATCTTGCGAATAATGGGGAGAATTAGATTCACTTATAAGCGGAGATGAACTCGCCGTGTCACTATTTCTAGCACTGCCATTTTTTGATGAAGCAGGAGTAGGCTCTGCAGTTATGCGTCCTGATGACACTGATTTGCTTGGTGATAAAGGCGCCGCACAATCTTCGCCGCGAATTGCATCTGGTTCCACACGCCTTAGTTCTGATGGTTTTATTCCTTCTACCTTTGCTACTTCAGCTCTTTCATTAAGACGTTGGGATATCTCAGGCGCAGTATCATCATCGTCATCTGCATCGTCGTCACTCCTCTTGGAGGAGTGAATCTGTGAAATTTCTGGTGCACTTTTGCTAGTTGCAACAGATGGCGTGAATTGATTACTTGGCGATGAAGAAAGGAGTTCTTTTTTTATTTGGGAAAACCGAAGGCCGCTTTTGCTATCTTCACTCAGAGCAGATGAAGATGAACTTGGCAAAGGTAGTGAATGTAACTGCTCGTGTTGTTGCTCAGACTTTGATATTTCGACTGTTAATTCTGGTACGCGTGGTTCATTATCATCGCTAGCCTCAAATTGCTGCTCCATTTCTTTTAATTCACGTTGTGCGCGTATTTCGCGGCGAGCTTGCTGTTCTGGCGTTTCTTGGCTCACAAGCAGGGCATCCGGATGTTCGCTTTCTACTCCAGTATTAAATGCATGGGAATACTCCTCAGCTGCTGCCTTAGTGAATTCCTTCTTACCCCAAGTAAAAACTGGTGGATACTGGGATTGAAGATGATGTACTGATTCTGGACTAGGGAGTGGTGGCATAGGGGCGTGAGGGGTGGATTTATTTGAGTCCGAAGAATTTGGAATTGTGCTGGCTGTATTTTGATTGCCAGTGGATTGAGCCGGCCTAGAACCTTTACCATCAGACGGTTGCGCCGCTGATTTTACTGCAAGGCCGATTCTGCGTCGGTGATTTTCCTTTGCCGCATGATTGGCAAGTTGGTGAGGAGTCATGAGAAGAATTGCTTCATCTTGTTGGCGCAATTGCTCCTCTTGTTTATTTGCAAG
>CAVPKK010000007.1:0-332220 GCA_963705705.1 uncultured bacterium
GAATACTATTCCTTATAAAGTGGGTATGGCATTGCTTAAAGATGTGCCAAAAAATCCAAAATTAGTTTATGCCCTCAAACAGTACATGCTTAGACATTTAAATGAACACCGAATTCCTGAAGAAATTAATCTAATTATTTTTAATTTAAGTAATGAGATTGAGCGAGAATTAGATTCTACCGTGCGCGACTGGTTTGGCAATGAGACGGACTTATCTTCTTTAAATATAGGTTCATTGCGGTCCATGTTGAATTCATGTACGACTCCTTTTATGTATACAGGTTTCAAGTTTTGGTCGAAGATTATTAATGGACGGCAAATATAAATCCTTGGCTATTAAACAAATCATAAATGAAGAGCTTGCCCACAGACCAATCGATATAAATTTTGTGCCGCGAAAATTAAAGACACCCCCCGAGCCCAATTTTACACCACCGCAAGCTGGTGCTAATGACCGCTTTGGTGTGCCTTTATTTAACTACTATGACAATGATCAAGGTCAGAAGCAAACTACTATGTTTTTGCTTTCATCTGGCGAGCCGACAGTCAAGCTGATAGTTCCAGCAGTGTATCAGCTTTGCCATCCGCGATTTGCATTAGAAGGTTTAAAAGATCAGCATGCGCGCACTGAGATCTTTATGCGCGGCATACAAGCAATGCGCAATAAGCTAAATAAACACCTATTGCCTGAGCTTACAACCATTGTTGAGGAATATGCATCGTTGCATATACCTGTAACTGTTGCTGCCAACATTTTCTTGATACGGATGATGAACAGCTTATGTTGCAAGAACGAATATTAACATTACCTAAGCAATGCCAGCGCCGCATCGCTCAGTTATATGTAGGCAGCAAAAAATATGCTATGAAACTAATTAATGATAAGAAGGCAAGCCAATTAACTTGCGCAGCGAATGACCGCTTAGAATAATCATGAAGGTATATACATTGAACATTAAACACCTATTACTGATCTTACTACTCAATCCCATTTTCTTGCATGCCTCATCCGTGCCTGTCCCTAGCGCGAGTTGCAGCCGCAGCCAATCTACTATTGGCCAGCAGCCAATCCGTCAAGGCAAATCAGATCTCGAGGAAAAGGAAAAAGAACATAAAGAGCAAGCAATAACGCCACAGCAGATGACACTTGATGAAGTAGCAAAGAAAATCGTACATGGCTTCCACGGTTTAGGTGAAGTTAGTCTAGTAATGAATGATTTAGATCTCATACTGGCTGATTTGCCTTTACTAGAAGCAATTGATGAAAATAATCGCGATAAGATTGTGGAGCTTATAAGAACCAAAAAGGGCGATGTGAATGCACCCGATATGCGAAGGCCCTTCTTATTTGCCCTACAGCAAAACAACTTTTCTCCCAAAGATCTTCCAGCATTACTGCAATGCTGCCTCAATAATACGAAGAATGTGCGAACTAAACCGCTAACCGCAGCTGAAATCCAAGAAAAAAAGAAATTTTGGTCGGGCTTCACACCGATTATGAAAGCAGCGGCAGCCGGCGATAAAGATCTGGTGGCATTTTATTTAGCTGAAGGCGCAGATTTTATGAACTCGATCATATTTGATCCCCTTATAAATATCTCGGATATGAATGCAACTATTAACGGTCGATCATTAGCATGTGCTTTAGAAAGAGATATTAACAAGAAGAAACATACCTTTGATGATGTTGAGGGACAAAAATTAATACCAGAGCGAATTTTGTTGGCAGACGCTTTATATGCAGCTTTACCAAAGTACGAAAATGATAATTTTGATGATTCTCATGATGAACATTGTATATGCTATGGCACTTTTGAACTAACTAAGGGGCTTGATGCTTTGCAACTGGCCGTTATTGGCGGTCATATTAGTGTAGTACAACGATTGCTAAATGCAGTAATAAATTCTGAGACGCTATCGACCGATCAAAAACGGTCTGCGATGCTTCAGGGCATTCAGTAAACTATTGCCTTGGTCAGTTGTGGCTCGATATGTTGATTCTAAAACAGCTCGTACTTTATATAGAAGCTGTGGCATATCGGTACCAAAAGCTGATAACTATCGAGAAATTATGCGCATCTTGGTAGAAAAAATCATTCCACTGTGGGATCATGAATATTTAATACCTATCGGCATGGGACTAATACCCGATGCTCTTAAATGTGGTACCTCTGATATGTTGCAAGCAATTTGTGAGGCGCTTGCGCAAGAAAAATTGGATGATGAAAATGAAAAGAGAAAATATGATCTAGGCAGAAATTTGGAGCGAAATTTAATTAACAAAATAATAAATGTTGAAAAATTAGCCATACTCCTTACCGCTGACAAACTTTCACCTTTTTTCAATCATCATACCATTCCCTATAGAGTGGGTATTGCATTGCTTAAAGAGGCAGCAAAAAATCCTAAATTACTTTATACCATTAAGCAGTACGCACATGGAAATCGGCATGAACTTGATGATATCCCTCGTGAAGCCCTTAATCTCATTTTTTATTTAAGCAATGAGATTAATTGGCAGCGTGAGTTAGATTCTGAAGTGGGAACATTGTTTCGCAATGAGACGGATTTATCTTCTCTAAATATAGCTTCATTGCGGGCCGTATTGAATTCATGCATGTCTCCTTTTATTTATAATAATGATAGACGTGGGCTGCGAAGACTATTAATGGATGGAAAGTATAAATCCTTAGCCATTAAACAAATCATTAATGAAGAACTTGCCCACAGACCAATCGATGTAACGTTTGTGCGGCCACAATTATTGGCAGCGGACACGCATTTTTTAATGCCGCCGCAAGTAAGTGCTAACGACCGCACAGGCGTGCCTTTATTTAACTTCTATGATAATGATCGTGATCAGAAACAAACTACTATGTTATTGCTGTCAGATGGTGAGCCATCAGTCAAACCTATAGCCCCAGCAGTTTATCAGCTTTTTCACCCAAGATTTGCGTTAGCTAATCTAAAAGATCAACATTCGCGTGCTGTTGCCTTTATGCGCGGCATACAGGCAACTCGCAATAAATTAAATGAATACCTAGTCTCTGATCTTACGACCATTGTTGAGGAATATGCATCGTTGCATATGCCAGCAGATGTTGTGCGACATTTTCTTGATACTGATGATGAACAGCTAATGCTGCAGGAGCGAATATCAACCTTGCCCGAGCAATGCCAACGCCGTATCGCTCAGTTGTATGTCGGCAGCAAAATATATGCTACCAAGTTATTAGGTGTTGCGCCTGCAAATAAGTAGGAATCCTAATCGGACATACAGGATGCGTTTGCACGACTGATCCTCGCTATGGAACCTCCAAGTCAAGATGACTGGGCCTTTAGTATCCGTCGGATAACCGCATGTTAGGGCTAGTCACGCAGATTATGAGGTAATATCAAATGGATCACATCAAGATGAGTAAAAAACAGTTTTCGCTAACTCTACTATTATTTATCCCATTATTTGCACTGGGAACTTCCGCGCCCGTCGAACTCAAAGAGCGAGAAGAAAAATCTAGCCGAAAAAAAACCGATAATGAAATCAGTGCCATTGTAGAAAAGTTTGTGGCGCGGCTAGCGGAAAAAGGCCAACCTGTAAGCGCTTCGCATATCGCAAGGGCTATTCTTGAAATTCGAGGATGCCAGGCTGCAGCACCATTGTTCCAGGCAATGGATAACAATGATATTCCGCGCATTCGGGAACTTGTTGTTCCTGTCCGCGAAGGAGGTCGATATTCCAAAGCTTGTTTGCATGATAGCTATCTAGCAACCTTAAAATATTATCAATTAGAAGGAGAGGATCTTAAGGAATTCCTTATCCAATTGCACAAGCTTTTTGACTCCAAAAGCAATCAAGGAACCTGGTCTACTGAAAAAGGATGTATTCGGTATGGATTGGGATCTACGGATACTTCTTCGATCTATGGATTTACACCTTTGATGAGAGCAGTGGCTCGTGGTGATACAGACCAAGCAAAAATTTGCTTGCCTTATTGGCGTTTTTGTGGCGAAAATGGCGGGGTGCTTGCAAGTATGGTTGATCAAGAAGCAAGAATTAATGCACGGGCCGTGGCTGCCATTATATATAGATATGTGATACAAGAACCGGTTATCTACGGAATAGACGTGCCATTAGCGGATGCCATTCAAGATAGAGGGATAGGATCACTATTTGATGATATGCATATACAACCAATGAGTTTGGCAGCTCGTGCCGGTAATATTGAGATGTTTGATTTGTTGGATGTAGAACCAATAGTCCATACTCGCCTCATCAAAAGGTTTGATTGTATTATTGGGGCTCTTACGTCGCTGATTGTCTATTCTGAACTTGCACTAACAAAATGTGCCGAGCCAATTTTTAAAGCAATGGGCATTATCAACCCAAAACCTAAGAATTATGGCGTGATTGGGCGAAAGCTCATGCAAAACTTGTTAACTCTCTTTAAGAATCCTGAATCTATGACTCGAGAATTTGAATGTGCGGTCAGGGATGCGGGATACTATTACAGCGGCCGAATGGGAATCTTGGCGCATAGCTTGCGCTTTGGCTCAAGTGAGATGCTTAATATTGTAGCATCTAATATGGCGCATATCCCGCACAACGATCGAGAGAAAAATAATCTATCATTCCTAGCTCTTGGGATAGTTTCTGGCGAAAAATTGGGAATGCTTTTTTTCATAGATGCAGATAAAGATTCCCCAGTCTTCATGCTCAGAAACTCATTGCTCGAGCGGATAAGAGATAATTCTACCTTATTAATGCGACTGCAACGGTATATGAAAGAAGCAGTAGATGATCAACAAAATATCCCTGAGCTGCAAAACCGATTAAACCGTCATCTTATTCCAGTACTGAGCTCGATAGTTACCGATTATTTCCGCTTTGATTATGCCATTGTAAGACAAATCCTTGCTATGGGGCCTAAAAATGATGATCAGTCTACAAATTATATGTTGGGTAAACATCTGACACAAATTATAACAGAACACGAGTTTTGATCCTTGGGATGATGTATATTTAATCCGCCTTTTTCGTCTTTATCTTTTTAATTTTTCTCAAAGCAGATCCTTTATGCATGGCCATATGATCTGTCTTATCGCTTTTAATTAAATATTGCGGCTCTTGGCGAGAAGCGTGAACTTTATACCCTTTGAATGTGATTTCTGAGGAAATTTTTTTCTTAATGATCCCGCGCACTCGCCCAGCTTCAGAATTCCAGCTTACATGATCGCCTACTTTAAAATCTTTTTCCATATTCGATCCTTTTTTTGTTACTATTTTTGCCGGGTAAGTGATGACCGTTCCATGAACCGCAGCCCATGGAGTTAGCTTGTGCGGTTTCACAGAAGTCTTACTGTAAATATTCTTAACTTTTATCCCGCGTATCAGTAAGGCATCGCCAATCAGTGATCGATGGCATCGCCATGGGACTGCTTCAGCACACATGATTACCACTATTTTATGTTGTGCGATATCCATCAATTGTTGTATGCCAACATTAAATTCATCTGTTTGCATGTAATCTGCATATCCACGAAATGAGGCATTTTCCCAGGCCGTATTTATGGATTTTTTTGTTGTATGACGTAAACCACCTAAATTTGCTTGGTGGCGATAACCAATGTGATGATTTCTTAAAACATGGGCTAATGCATCACCATTAAATTGAGGGTTATGCCTTGATTTTGGTATCGTGCGAATATCGATAACTTCCGTAATGTGGTAATGCTTTAGTATCGACAAAAATTCTTCTATCGATCGCGTTGAATGGCCAATAGTAAATATGGTCAACGCTTTCTTTTTCATATTATTTATTTTCCGGCCCTAGGCGCATCTTCAGTAACTAACATTCCAAATTCCGCCAGCTTCTCAAGATCTACCAAAACGTAGGGAAGAAATAAACCTCTATCCTCATACGGTTCGGTATACATCCATTGATACGTTTTTGTAGATTGATCAAAGGTAACAAGAGGCGCTTCGTCTGGTTTTTCGATAGTAAATTTCTGCTTTCTGCCATCTATTACTCTGATAATTCGCGATGGGCTGGTCTTGAGCAAGGAAACTTTTTCCTTGAGATTAATATATCTAACCATCTCCTCAGCCGATTTTTTCAATCTTTCTTCACGGTGTTGAGCCGTTTCACCTTTTTTTTCTTTTAGATCTAGTGCTGGAGAAAGCAACGTCATAGGATCCTTTTCGGCTGCCTTAATTTGTTGTTCATAGATGCTGTCGCCAACGAAAACGGAATTCTCTGGCATTTTTTTTATGAAAATATTTCGCATTGCCACGGCAGGGGCGGTAAGCATATAAACCTTTTTAGGATCTCGCATTTTCATCACTTTTGCCGCGAAAGAATGGAGGTGCATAGATTGATCAGACTGCTTTTTCAGTGTTGGCTGCTTTTGTTCCAAACTCAATGCAGCTTCCCAGGTACGTGAAATTCCCATATGTGATGTTATGAGAGCATCGGGTGACGTCACCACAGAAACGAACATCTCGATATTGGGATTGCTACTTCCATTAAGGTAATTGAGCTTTGCCCTTTCTTTTATGGCTACATTTGATGCATAGGCCACCCACAGTTCATTAGTATGTGCAATGTTTCCTGATTTATATGCTTTCATGATGCTCATAAAGCGTCGTGAACCATCTACGGTCTGTAAGTATTTGAGATTCATGCGTTCGCCAGCCGATTCCTGTTGTTTAGCGTATCCCTCCCACATATCTATGTTCTTATGGTCTACCCGTTCAAGGCACACATAAAATTGATCATTTACTTTACCCGAATACAAATCATCGCTTATCTTTTGTACGTTAGCCGCCCAGTCTGCTGTTGGCTGAGAAGAAGCTGAAGTTGCGCAAAGGTCTACGCATGGCCATAGGAATAGTGTAAGGATTAAAATAAAAAATCGGTTCATGTGTCTCCATCACCGACCAAATGTTAAATAAGTCCAAGCGCTATGCAATTCGTGAAGCCTGCGTTCCGCCTCAGCCTTTTGTTCGGCAGGGGCTGATGATGAATTTATCTGCGCGTATTCATCAGAAAGTTTTTTAAATCGTGCCGCAATCAGTTGAGAATTATCTTGCTCAGGCGTAAGGCCCAAAACTCTGAGAGCTCTTGCACGTTTTGGTTGCGCCACTGCTTCATTTTGCTCTTGCTCATTCCTTCGTTTTGCTTCCAATGCCTCAGGTGCTTTTTCCATAGTCGCAGGAGCATTCTCAAATTGCGCGCCGGTCAGTTCCAAGGGACGCCTTTGCAATTGCTTGTATTGCTCGGCCAGAATTTTTTCGATTTCTTCGGCTTCAGTTTTTTCTGTTCTTGCTCGCGGCTTCAAGTGGAACCTCTCGACCGGCCCGACTGGTTGCTCTTCAAATGCGACCAAGATCATGCCCTTTACAAACGTGCTATCTTTTCCAAGCGTACCTACTGCTGTAGCTAATACATCGTCACCATTTTTATCACGCGTGAGAAGCAAATCCTCAACCTTTGGCCCACCAAACTGTATGAGGATCATAAAGATTTTGAGATATCGTGCCTCGGCTGCTCTTATTTGTTGCCGTATCACTTCGGCCGCAGTTTTTTTCTCCCCCTCAGACATACTATTATCGATCATAATCTGAGTAATCTCGGAACGCATATTCGCGACTCTATCAGCCAACGCTTTGACCACAAGTTGAACTAAATTATTGCCGTTGGCATCACGTATTTTTGCAATATCGATTTCCCTCGAGCTATCAGGATCTGGAATCTTTACGCCACGAACCATAATGGTTTTGTATAAATTGCGCACAGCATGAATGTCACCATTGCGGATCGCATCAAATAGTTGCTGTTCGACCAATATTTGTTCTGGTCTTTTAAAGTAAAGTTTAACTTTTGGCTTCAACTCCAGTTCGGTGCGCAATTTCTCCGTGCTTAATGATATTGGGTTGTTATACAATTTAACAAGCTTAAGACGTTTCAGGCCTGCAAGAATATGAGCGGGAAGTACACTAATTTGATTATCATCAAGATAAAGGTATTCAAGTTTTACTAAGGGGCTAAAGATATGCGGTGGGAGTGTGGTTATATTGTTGCCACCAAGATCAAGCAAGGTGAGGTTTGCAAGGCCATTAAAGATACCCTGAACGAGCGTGCTTCGAAGGGTATTTCCAAGTGAAAGTACGCTGAGTTTATTTAGACCATGAAAAATTCCCACAGGGAGTATTCGTAGTGGATTATCATTCAGGTCAAGCGTCTCTAGTTGTATCAAACCATTAAAGGTGCCTTTTTCTAGAGCAAGTAGGAAGTTGCTGCTGAGATTAAGAGTTCTTAGATTTGCAAGGCCATTGAACGAGGTTGCGGGAATTATTAAGAGCTTATTTTCTTCAAGAATAAGAGTTGTAAGAGAGATGCAATCAAGGAAAATGTTCACAGGAAGTGTGGTGAGTTGATTACCAAAAAGGCTCAGATCGTTAAGGTTGCTAAGCCCTGGGATTTCATCAAACCCATTCAAATCACTGAGGTTTATGTCATTTAAGTCTAATGATGAATCACGCCTCACAGAAGAATTAATTTCATATTCATGGGAAGCAATGCCCAATGCCTTATTGCCATAGTAGTAATCACGGAAAGGAATGCCCCTGCCTGCGCCGGCCCTTATTTTTTTTAAGTAAAGCACCAGATTAGGTTGTGAAGTAAATTCTTTTTGCAGTTGCTCTGGATTGAGTAGCGGATTGCCATATAGATTAAGGCTGATGAGAGAGTTTAAGCCTCTCACGATATCCGCGGGAAATATTGTAAGCCTATTCTCGGCTAGAGAGATCCATTGCAGGTTTGCTAAACCAGAAAAAATAGCCGATGGAAGTGTGTTTAATTGGTTTCCGTCAAAATCAATTGCAGAAAGATTTGTCAGACCCGTGAAAATACCTTGCGATAGCGTAGTTAATTGGTTGTTGCGGGCGCAAATAACTCTAAGATTTACTAAGCCATTGAAGATGCCCGTGGGAAGCATAGTAAATTGGTTGCCATCTAGGCGAATCGCGCGAAGATTAACTAAACTATTGAGGATATCTTCTGGTATTGTTTTGAGCTGATTGCCAGAGAGGTCAAGAGAATGAATTTGGCTAATGTTGGGAACTTCATCTAAACCATCCAAATTGGTAATGTTCTCATTCGATAAAATTAAATACCCATCTTCTACAGCGCTATCAACAAGATCCTGTTCGGAAGGGATGCCCAGCTCTCTATTGCCATGATAATAGTCACGAAACGAAATAGCCTGGACCGAGCCAGCCAAGCTTAGTAGTATTAATAGATTGAATTTGCGATTCATAAACATTTTTTTACCTTCCAAATGCTAAATAAGTCCATGCACTATATAATTCATGAAGTTTGCATTCTGCCTCGTTTTTCTCGTTAGCAGGTGCTGATGATGAAATTATCTGCGAATATTCATCCGAAAGCTTTCTAAATCGCGCAGCAATCAATTGAGAATTATCTTGCTCAGATGTAAGGCCCAGAACTCCGAGAGCTCGCGTGCGTTTTTGTTGTGCCACTTCTTCGCCTTGCTTTTGCTCGCTCCTTTGTTTTGCTTCTAATGCCTCAGGTGCTTCTTCCATAGCTATGGCGGGAATTCGCTCAAACTGCATTCTTTTTGGTTCAGGGCCTGGCAATTCCAAGGGGCGCTTTTGCAGTCGATTGCGTTGAACAGCCAGATTTTCAGATGCAGTTTCGGCCTCATTTTTTTCCGTTTTTTCACTGTGTGGCCGCTGTGTTACAAGAATCAATCGTGGTGCTGGTAATCTCATTCGCGGCTGCTCATAATTTATTAAAGCTCTTACAAAGCTACTGTCTCTTCCAAGGGCACCAATAGCTGCGCCTAATACATCATCACCATTTTTATTTCTCACGGAAAGCATTTCCTCAACTGACGGTCCACCGAATTGGATCAGGGTGCCCAAGATTTTGATATATACCTCCTCAACAGATTTTGTTTGATCCTCTACTGCCTTTTTTTCTTCGGGTGTAAGTTGAGCTATCGACTTAGCGACTTCTCTGTTAATTTCCCTGATTTTCTGGGCCAAACTTTGTACGACCGTTTGGAGAAGATTGTTGTCATCCACATCGCGCATTTTGGCAATATCAATTTTTTTCATCTCACTGCCCACGGGAATCCCTACTCTGCCGAGCATAATTGTTTTGTATAATTGGCGCACCAAATCATAGTCACCATTACGGATCGCTGTAAACATCTGCTGCTCTATTAACCTTTGCTCTCGGCCTTTAAAGTACAGCCGAATGAAGGGGCGTATTCCTAATTCTTTGCGTAATTCATCGTCATTTAAAGGAATTGGATTGTTATACAGATCAAGGATTCTAAGAGTTTCAAGATCTGCAAAGATGCTAGGTGGAAACTTAGCGATCTCGTTACCAGCAAGATTAAGTATTGTTATGTTACTTAAATTATTAAAAATACCTGCAGGAAGCATGCTGAGCTGATTCCATTGGAGATACAGATTTTTGAGCTTATCTAACCCCTTAAAAACGCCTCGGGGAAGTTCAGCGAGCTGATTATAATTCAAAGAAAGATATCGAAGTGCTTGTAGGCTAAGGAAGATGCCAAGCGGCAATGTTTTTAGGTCGTTGCCACTAAGATCAAGATCGCTAAGAATGTGTAGATTGCTAAAGGTGGGTGCGTGAAGTACCGTGATTCGGTTATTTGCCAGATAAAGCTCGCGAAGTGTTTTGCCTATCCTTAAGAAAATGGTAGCAGGAAGCGTAGTGAGCCGATTATTATTGAGATTAAGCTCCACAAGTGAATCGAAGTCTTGGAAAAAATTTGCCGGAAGCTCGGTAAGTTTGTTACCTGCAAGGTTGAGCACCTCAAGATCACTTAGGCCTATCAGATGGTCTGCATCAAAATCAGTTAAATCAGTAAGATTTTTATTTGATAAATCTAATTGTCCACTGCCTATAGCATGATCAACATCTTCGAAATGTGAGGGGATGTCTAAAGCTGTATTCCCGTAATAATAATCACGAAATGAAATAGCCTGGGCTGAGCCAGCCAAGCTTAGTAGAGTTAATAGATTAATTTTAAGTTTCATTTCTTCCTTTGGGCCTATTCTTGTTGCGGAGTTATTAAAACCAGACTAGCAAAAAGCCTAGGGCAGAATCAACAGTTTCCCTTTTAAAACCACGCTTTCCTGAACATTTCTATATGTCGCGTGATGGCTCTGTATGCCGCCTATGATGCCGAATAGGGCTTTTGACGTAGATAAGGCAGTTCAATACACTATTTACTATCATTCAATGGAGGAAACAATGGACTTAAAAGGCCTATCAATATTGCTATTGCTCATCCCTGGGCTAGCCCTTGCCACTGCCAGCCCAGCCGGCAGATCGGAATCCTATGCCATAGGTGATTTGCGGACATTTCTGGTCAAAGTGAAGCCGAAGTATCCTGAATCGCTGGTAGCAAATAAATCTTATCAGCCACGGTTAACAAGTCCTGATAGAGGTGCTGCATTTTATGAACGGCAGGCCGAAATTAGATTTGCCGAGATAAAAAAAATACTTATGCCACAACGGGATGACAATAACCCGTACGTTCGTATCCTCAGAACAGAATTCGAATTTAGAAAGCAAACGCTTGAGCGATTAATCAAAACCCAGGCTCAATATGCGTTATTCGAAGCCATTGATGCCGATGATGTTTTTGTTGTCCCAGAATTATTGAAAAAGGCGCGTAAGGGAAAAGCAAGCTTAATCCTCTGCGATACACGCTCGATGTATTTAAGCAGACTTACCAGCCTGGAAAAGATGCTAACTCCAATTAAAGGAAGAGCAAAGTTTATCGGGCAAGCAGAGTGTGATTCTGAAAAATCAAAAGTAATCGATCATCTAACTCATATTTTTAATAGACCATTCTATTATGCTGACACGCTCATTCAATCTGATCACTTGGTTGGCTTTACGCCATTAATGCGAACATCGGCACGTGGCAATGTGCCTATGATAGCTGCTCTATTAAAAGCAGGTGAGACCATTGGATTGACGGTAAGCCTTATGCCTTCAATGGTAGATCCAGAAGCTCTCATTAATAAACATGCAGTAACTTCTCACTTAATTAGCGACATTACACATAAACCTTTTGAAGGGCCATCGCAAGTAAAGTTGATGGATGCCCTCATATCAGAGGAATCTTTTCTACCGCCTGGAGAAGAGGATGAATTCCCTTTATCACGATATACCAGTGATCTCAATGAATTAGTATTAGCTGCCATTGGTGGTCATATAGAAACCGTTGATCTGTTGCTTGCTGAACTAGCTAGATTGCCAGCAGCGAAACAGAGAAATTTTATACAAGCGGCACTTAAGAAGGTAATTGTCTTTAGCCGTCTGGTTGACCTTGAAGAAGCCAGAGTGCTTTATCGAAATCTCGGTATGCGGTGTATGCCAAGCCACAGCAACTACCTAATAATCGCTCAGAAACTTATTAACGCATTCAAAAATGCTGAACCCAATACTGATCAATTCCAACAAAGAGCCGTAGAACAAATTAAAAATGTAATGTTTGCTGGCACATCGGAAATGTTGCAGCTTGTGGTCCAAGAACTCGGTTTGACTGATGATCTTTTGAGTTCGATACGTTTATTCTTTGATGCGCAAGTAGAAGAAACTACTGAAAAATGTATTAATGGAGAAAAGCTTGGCATTTTACTTTTGCTTACCGCGACATCTCCATCATCGGTAGCTGGCCAATTTGGGAGAGGCATGCTTGAACGAGTCGAACAAAATCCAACATTGCTGGCCAGTTTAAAAAAATATATGCAGGAACGTAGGCGAGTGAAGGCTGAGATCTCTGAACATATGATTCCAAATTTGGCTGATATTGTTGATGATTATATTACGCCGCGGCCATCAATGGAGCTGTTTCGCCGCATTATAGCCTTAGGCAATCGTCAGCAAGATGACCAAAGCATTTTAGGCGAAGAGATGGAGCAAATAATATTGGGCTCGCGGCCGATACAGGAAACCCAATCACCATCATTAAATAATCCTTTACCTGCAAATAAATTGCGCAGATTCATTAATGCATGCAAAGGGCTTTGCTGCATCTCAAATAATGGAGAAGATCAAAATGATTAACAAACACATCTTTCTAACACTACTATCTATCCCATTAATTGCCTTAGGATCATCGGCGCCCGTTGAACTGAAAGAGCGGGAAGAAAAGGCTTCAATCACATTGCAACAGATCAGGAGTCAATTTGGCGTGCCGGCTCGTGAACCTGTTGAAGTCAAGGAAAGCGAGAGGCCATCATCGCAGATAGCAGTGGATAGTACTCCGAGAAGCGAATCCTATGCCATAGGCCAGCTGACTCCAGTCCAAGCTATTGAATCAGCGACACCGATTACAGACGAGAAAGGTCCTGAACTGCCAGGCGGACGTAAAAAAACCGATCAAGAAATCAAAGACATAGCAAATAATTTTTTAGCGCGGCTCGATGGATTTGGTCAGCCTGCTCATCCTCGAGAAATCAAATTGGCCATCCAAGATATTCGGGCCTGTTTGGATGCAGCTCCCTTATTTGAGGCAATGGATCACAATGATATTCCGCGCATACAAGAACTCATTGTTCCTACATGCAAAGGCGGTGATTATTTCCCAGTAACGAAAGCCGATGCGCGTGATAGCTATCTAGCAACCCTAAAAGATTATCAGCTGGAGGGCGATGACATTAAAGAATTTCTTGCCCACTTACTCGATTCATTCAATAAAGAAATAGAAGGCAATTCTTCCACCTTAGTCCAAACATGGAAAGATGAGTTGGCATCCTTCGATATTTCGCATTTTCAATGGAGAGGCGGATTTACTCCTCTAATGAGAGCAGTAGCGCGGGGCCATATGGAACAAGCTAAAATATTTTTGCCGCATTGGATTAACTGCAACAGCACGCCATTGCATTCAGGCATGATTGATCAAGAAATAAGAATTAATGTTCAAACTATGGCGGCTTTGTTATATAGATATCAGAGAAAGCAGCCTGATTGTGTTAGAGCTCGAAAGTTTGAGGTTGATATACCATTAGCTAAGGTTCTTCATGAAAGCGAATACAAGCCTGGCAGATTTGGCCTTACTCGATTACTCAATTCCATACGTCCAATGGACTTGGCGGCTCTTGCCGGCAACAGCGAGATGGTTGATTTGCTACTGAATGATTTGTCAAAAAAGGTAGGAGGAAAATTTCGTTTAAAAGACCTTATCCTTAGTATTACACATCCTCTTATAACGTTGATTGTATTTTCAGAACTGGCACAAACAAAATTTGCCGAGCCAGTATTTAAGGCCATGGGTATCATCAAGCCAAAGCCTGAGAACTATGGTGCTATTGCACGAAAACTCATGCAAGCATTGGCGGTTCTGTATTTGAAAGAACCAGAAGTTGACCTATCCGATTCGGCGCAGCGGATGGATATCTTGCGACAAACATTGCTTTTTGGCTCGACTGAGATGCTGAATGTGGTAGCATCCAATATGGCACATATAGGCACCAAACGTGATCAAGCAGAACTGGTTAACGAACTAGTTTCTGGCGAAAAATTGGGGATGCTTTTTTTGATTAATGCTGATCAAGATTCCATCGTCTCCAAGCTGAGGAACGGGCTGTTGAGTCATGCACCAAGCAATCATAAGCTACTGATGAGATTGCAGCGATATATGCAAGAAGCTATGCAAGACCAGCGAAATATCCCGCGACTGCACAATCAATTAACTCGCCATCTTATACCAGTACTGAGCTCTATAGTGACCGGTTATTTGCGGTTTGATGATACGACTGCGCGACAGATCATTGCTATGGAACCATATGTTCCTGAAAGTAGAAACAGTCGGTGGGATGGCTATAGCCAATACATATTGGGGGAGGGTCTCACTCAACTTATGACCCGCGAGCCGATCAATATAGTAGAGCAAAATCCGCGAGCTATGGAGAGGGAACAAAATCTTTCATGGATTACTACACGAAGTCCGCGACCAAATTAAGTCGAGTATGCTTTAAATATTTTGTTACCTGCCAAAAGTTAGATAGGTCCATGCGGCATTAAGCTCATGAAGCATACGCTCCGCTTCAGACTTCATCTGTGGTGTAGTGATTGGCGATGATATAACTTGTTGGTATTCATCGGAAAGTTTTTTAAATTGGGTAGCAATCAGCGGATAATTATCTTGGTCCTTCGTAAGACTGAAAATTCTGAGTGCTCGTTCCCGATTTGCTTCTGTCCCCGCTTCCCTTTGCCTTTCTATTTCTTCTGCTTCTTCCATTGCTATGGGAGCATGCTCTATCTGTATTCTTTTTGGTTCAACGATTGGCGGTTCTAAATGGCGTTTATGCAATGGCCTTGGTTGTTGTGGCACAGCTGTGCCAAGCGCTGCTTGCGCCTCTCTTAATCTAGCGGCAACTTCTTCTGGCTGGATCTGGGGACGCTCATGCAACGGTTCCTCTTCAAACCACCATTTCATAAAAGCTTTCCTTCGTTCATGTTCGGCTTCTACTTCTTTTTTTTGCTCGAGCTCTTTCATTGATGGCCAATTGGTTATCATCCTTACTAAGGCATTATATGGACCGAGCGTACCTATGGCATCTTGCAAAACATCCAAACCACCAGCGTTAGGTGTGGTGAGCATTTCCAGAGCCTTTGGGCCACCGAACTGAATTATGGTTCCAAATATTATCATGTATGTTTCTTCTGCCTTTTCTATTGCATTTGCTTTTTGTTCTCTCCGCACTTCTGGATTAAGAGAAATTTCTTGGAGTTTTTGAAACATTCCATTAATGACTTTATGCAAAAGATTGTTTCCCTGTTGATCTCGAATTTTTGTAATATCAATCTTATGATTTCCATAATCTGATATTTTTAAGGTTAAAATTGTTTTTAGGTTTGCAGCAACGGATGCTAAATCACCGTCATCTATACCAGCAAATAATTGCTGTTCGATGCGAACTTCTTCCGGTAGTTTAAAAATTAGTTTGGCATCCTCAATCAATCCAGATTCCTGATGTAGTTGTTCGCGACTTAAACGAATTGGATTATTGTAAAGATAAACTGAGCCTATAGATGCTAGGCTTGCGAAGATATTGGGTGGCAGGGTGGTAAATCTATTTCCGGCAAGATTAAGATTGTTAAGACGTACTAAATTATTAAAGGTTGTTGCAGAAAGATCTACAAGCTGATTTTGCGAAATATCAAGATCATGGAGCGAAGTCAAATCATCAAAAACATTAGCCGAAAGTGCTGTCAGTCTATTGCCCGAAAGATTAAGCTCTACAAGATTTTCTAACCCGGCAAAAATGAACTCAGGTAACGTAGTCAGCAAGTTATCATCGAGATCAAGAGATTCTTCAAGGTTTAGATCGTTGAAGATAGTCTGCGGAAGTATCGTTAGCCTGTTTCCACTGAGTACGATGGAATCAAGATTGGGTAAGTCATTAAATAATCCTATAGGCAGCGTGGTAAGCAAATTGTTTGCCAAGCAGATTCTATCGAGTTCTGTTAGGCCTTCAAACGAACGCGCACTTAGTCGTTTGATATTGTTACCAGAAAGATCAATGAACGATAAAGAATTTAGACGCCTTAGTATTCGAGGCAATTTAGCTGGATTGGCCAGATTAGTGTAGGAAAGATCAAGGGATTCAAGTGCCCTTAGATCATCAAAAACGGTCAGTGGTAGCGTAAATGGCTTACTATTGTCACTAAGATACAGTGTCCATAGCTTTGATAAACCTTTGAAAATATTTGCCGGTAATGTAGAAAATCGGTTCCCAGAAAGTTCAAGATGGTTAAGTTCAGACAGATGTTGGAATATGTTTTCTGACAGTGAAACGATTTCATTATAGGAGAGATTAATATCCTTCAGTGCATTTAGATCACGAAAAATATTTCCCGGCACCTCGGTAATCTGGTTTTTATGAAGATAAAGTTGTTGAAGGGCAGTTAATCCTTGAAAAATATTCCCCGGAAGTGCCTTGATATTATTGCCGGAAAGAAAAAGTGTTTCAAGGCAGGTTAACCCACGAAAGGCATTTTCCGGCAATGTAACAAGCTTATTATTCGCAAGAAAAAGCCTGCGAAGCGAGGCTAAGCCGGGAATTTCATTAAGGCCAATTAAATCAGTAAGGCCCTTGTCCATCAGATCCAATGCACCAGTTTCGATTTGCTCAGATATGGCTTTTTCATTCTCGCGATAATAGTCGCGAAAAGAGATCGCCTGTGCGGACTCGGACAAAGCGAACAATAATAGTAGGCAGATCTTTAATCTCATTACATATCCAATTATGTATATTCGTGCGTGCATAATTAGACTATCAAAAACCGGAGGGCCGAAGCAATGGTTTATGCTTTATGGAATAGGTTTTTTTTGGGCAATGGCCTGGCATTGAAAGAAGACAAAGAAGGACCTATTTGTGGGGCAATTTTGGCCATCCATTTTGGAATGTATTTATTATTCCAAAGCTACCAAAAATATTTTACAAATTAGCCACGTGATAGAAGAGCAAATAACTTTAATAAAACCACTAAAATCAGTAATGGCGAAGAAGACAATTGGTATGAAAAATATTAGGAATACCAAAAGAACAGATGTTTTCACAGCGGTTAATAAGAATGTCGTTATGTTAGATATGGTTGATGATGCTTGTTTTTGCATGTTGATTCCTAAACCTCATTATTAAGTAAAAATAGGATATCAGACCGACGTGAGGGTTTCAAACTCAGCTAATGGAAATTCTTTGTATAGCTAACCGAGTTTATTGAATAATAGCCACATGGTTTATGTTGAGTTAGCAGGCATCAATTCTAGGCGGTTTTTGGGCACCGGCCTGGCATCGAACTACCCGGCCAAGATAAAAATCGGCCTATGACGACGACATTTTAGTAGGGCGGCTGAATAGCTTGAAATAGCGATTAAAACTGGGCAAAGGCAGCAAAGCCACCCCAAAACCATGAAAATGCCAGGTCCGATAAGGGTAATTATGTAGTAGAAATGGATGGTTTACTTGTCGGCCAAACGAGTATCAATTCTAGCCTATCGGAAAACAAATAATTCATTCCGGCCTTGCATTTGTATGGCAGTCAAAAAAGCTTTTAAAACGGCTGGTTGCTAAACTTGTATTTAGGTTTAACCCAGCCATTTTTGACACCGATTATTACAAGCCATTTAGCTACCATATCAACAGACTTGTGTTCATAATCTTATTTTATCAGCGACAAGGCAGAGCTCGGTGCTAGACGTTCGCGTTGGACAGCCAGCTCTTTTTTAACTTCCTCAGTTTCGGTTTCTGCTGTTTTTGACCGAGATTTTATTGGGAATCTTTTGGCTGGCGTAGCTGGTTGATGTTCAAACGAAATCAAAGCTCTTACAAAGGTACTATCTTTGCCCAACGCACCCACCGCCGAACCCACCACATCATAGCCATTTTTATCGCGCGTAAGGAGCATTTCTTGAACTTCTTTTGGCCCTACTTTTTCCTGTGTAAGTAACAATTGTGTGAGGATCATAAAGATTCTGGTATATAGGTCTTCGGCAACCTGCTTTCTCTGGTCTATGGCAGCAACCAAACTCTTTTTTACTTCTTCTGTCATATCCTTATCTGCCATAATTTTGGCTACCTCTGCACTCATACCCTTAACCTTATCAGCCAAAGTTTTGACTATAAGTTGAAATAAATTGTTACCATTGGCATCGCGTATTTTGGAAATATTGGGCTTTTTGAATTTGTGACGGGGCTCGTGCATCATATCAGATGTTGGTTTATAACCCCCTTTTATAATGACTTTAAATTGTTGCTGCACTTTATTAGCATCTCCATCTTGTATGGCTTTAATAAGTAATCGCTCAACCGCTTCCTCTCTAGAGGTTTTGAACCAAAAATGTTGGAATCCTAGTCTATATTTCTGACGCAGTTCCTCTTCACTTCCTGATATTGGATTGTTATAGAGATTAAGCACATCCAACTTGTGGCCCTTAAATATGTTAGCTGGTAGTGTAGTTATTTGGTTGTCGGATAAATCAACCCAATGCAGCTCCAAAAGTCCGTTAAAGATATTCTCCGGCAATGAAGCAAGCTGATTGTTAGAGAGGTCGATTACCCGAAGATCGGTTGAATCCCTAAAAATATTGCCTGGGATAGCAGTGAGCTTATTATAAGAAAGATCAACTTTTCCCAAGGCTTTCAGGCCATGGAAAATAATGGCCGGCAATGCTGCAAGTTTGTTTCCAGACAGATCAAGCCTTTCAAGTGCACCGAGCGCATGAAAAATAATATCCGGGAGTGTAGTAAGCTGGTTGTCTTGGAGATTAAGCCCTCGAAGTGCAATTAGCCCCTCAAAAATATTTGCTGGTAACGTCACGAATAGGTTTTTACTTAGATCAAGAAAATTTAGAGGCAAGCCATTAAAGATGCCTGGTGAAAGTGTAGCAAGCTTATTGCCATTGAGATCAATTTGTTTAAGGGCACCAAGGCCTTCGAAAATATCGTCCGGAAGTACTGTAAGCTTATTGCCGTGAAGATCAATATTTGTAAGCCTATTCATTCCCCGGAAGACATTCGGGTCAAGGGTGGTGAGCAGATTATCCGAGAGATGAAGCGCCACAATCTTGTTCAATCCTGGAACATGCTCTTTATCAAAATCAATCAAATCGGTGAGTTGGAGACCGGATAACCACAGATGACCGCTAGTCACCCTTTTATCGACTAGAAACTTATGCCAACGGTAATATTCACGGAATGATTTTGGTCCAACTTTTTCTTCCTCTTCATTTTCTTTTTCAGACCTGGCCTCGATGAGTCGCCTTTCTTCAGCTGCCGAAGGCTGGGATGTTGCCAGCAGCCGCTGGTGGGTGGAAATAGAAAGTAGCGCGGCCAGTGCCATGATTGATGATAGGTTAATTAATGATTGTGACATGGTCTGAATCTCCCTTTTTTGTATAGCCATTCGGCAAATGTTAATCTCTCAAATAGTTTCCTGCGACAGCCAATTTGATACCGCAAAAGATACCTTCGACCCCAATACCTTTTGCGCAAAACCACTAATCGGAAAATGGCGGTATGGTGAAAAATAATCCCTTAAATTATCCGAGCCATCAATAAGGTGGTCGGCGGCATAGTTTGCCAGCATTGCAGCAACAGGTAACCCGGCCGCTGCGCCAATATAATAGATCGATTTTGCAACCTTATCCGAGCCAGCGATTGGAGCAACATCTTTGCTCAACCCAATAAGTCCTGGCCACATCTGTTCAAATTGCAGCTGGTGGTTTGGAAATTTGTCCTCGATGTACCGGGTTAACTTTCTATACATATAATTACTATGATAGGTGGCCTGCTTATTATAGGTATTAAGTACCGAGCCTCCGCCGACGAGTAATCTATTCCCGGTAAAACGAAAATATGAATAGATTAAGGCAGTGTCCCATACCATAAGTTTCCGCTGTGGGAAAATGGCTTTTATCTGATCTTCTTCAAGCGCTTGCGAAACCATGAGGAAAGTTTGGGCGTGATATATCTGCTGTGTAAGTTTGCCCAATTCCGGAATAAACCGGTCGGTACACACAATAATGTGTTTTGCCTTGACCGATGCATGTAAGGTGGTGACCACCCCATCATCTATTTGTAACGCCGGTGTTTCTTCATATATTTCCACCCCAGCCTTACTCAATACATTCTTCATTCCTTGGCAATATTTATATGCGCTGATACCAAAGCTTTTTGGATAGATCACAGCGCCATAATAGCCATTCGAGCCGAGAAACGCCGAAAGATCTTCTTTCTTTATATAGTTTTTTGAGTAGCCACAATGGCCGAGGCTTTCTGCCTCTTTAATAACTTCTTGCACATCTTTTTCGGAATTAGCGACGAATAATGAATCCTCTTCACTATAATCGCAATCAAGTTTGTGCTCGAGAATATTGCGCCGAATATGCTCTACACCGTCTTTTTCAATCGCATCCCAAATCCGCTTTCCACCCTCTTGACCATACCTTTTAATAAAACCAGAAAGACTTATTTCGCCGTTTGGCGTAATAAACCCGGATGATTTGCCACTGGCACCGGAGCCGCAATAATATGCTTCAAGCAAAACAACTGCTTGGCCTTTTTTGGCGAATGCCTGGGCAGCCGTTAACCCAGCCATGCCGCCACCAATGACTACCACATCGACTGTTTTATTTGTTCGAAGTGGCTGTACATCTTCGCGCTTGAGATACCAAAAAGTTTGATCTTGCGGAAATATGGTATTTTTCACACTGCAATCCATTATTTTGTCGTCGGCAACGCTGAGCTCGCTTGCGGTTCCAATTGTTTACGTTGTTCGGCCAGACCTTTTTCAACTTCCTCAGCTTCAGATTCTGTTGTTTTTACTCGTGGTTTTATTAGGAACCTTTTAGCCGGTGTAGTTGGTTGATGTTCAAACGAAATCAAGGCTCTTACAAAAGTACTGTTCTTGCCAAGCGCGCCTACCGCCGAACCTACCACATCATAGCCATTTTTATCACGCGAAAGAAGCATTTCTTGAAGTCCTGATGACCCCTCCGCCTGAGAAAGTACCGATTGCGCGATGATCACAAAGATTTTGGCATACAGATCTTCAGCAGCCTTTATTTGCTGACCTATCACATCTGCCGCAGTCTTTTTTTCCTCTTCTGAATTATTTTTTTCATTCTTGATTTTAGTAATCTCCGAACGCATATTTTGAACTCTCTCAGACAAATTTTTAACAACGAGCTGAAGTAAATTGTTGCCATTGGGATCACGTACTTTGGAAACATCTTGTTCTTTGAGTAAGGGCCCAGGGAATTTTTTGTTCCGCAGTCTATATTTGCCTGATGTAATCTCCGCAAGTCGCTTCTCCACTTCATATGCGTTGCCATCATTAATCGCCTTAAAAAGTAATCGCTCTGTCGCTTCCTCTTTCGGATCTTTAAACCATATAACCCAAATATCTCCTCCAACCTTCTTGCGCAATTGGGTTTCACTCATTGCTATCGGATTGTTAACAAGTACAAGCTGTCTTAAATCTTGTTCCTTCAAAATATTGGTTGGAAACTCGGTAATCTGATTATTAGTTAGCAAAAGATCTTCTATATGATGAAGTCCATTGAAAATATTGGCCGGTATCGATGCAAGATTATTGTTAGAAAGATCAAGCCAGCGCAAGGCGACTAAGCCATTGAAAATGGTAGCCGGTAGTACATTCAGTTGATTGTCAGAAATATCAAGCCGCACAAGCGCAATTAGGTTATGGAAAATATTGGCGGGAAGCACGGGGAGTTTGTTGTTTGAGAGATTAAGCCAGCGCAATGCGATTAGGTCATTAAATATGGCCTGATCAAGCGAACTTAATTCGTTATTCATAATGAGAAGTTCTCGAAGATTTGCTAGGCCCTTGAAAATATCGGCGGGGAGTGTAGTAAGTTGGTTTATGAAAAGCGAAAGTTCCTCAAGTGCTATTAGGCCATTGAAAATATTTGATGGTAGGGAAGTTAACCTATTGTACGAGAGATCAAGCACTCGAAGGTTTGCAAGGCCATCGAAGATGTTTGCGGGAAGCGTATTCAGCCGGTTATAAGCAAGATTAAGCTTTACAAGCCAAGTTAACCCTGGAACATGGGCTTCATCAAAATCAGTTAAATCTGCGAGATGTACGTTATTTATCTGCAAATCGTGCTCTGCTACCATCCGATCAACTGCCTTTTTATGCATACGATAATAATCGCGAAATGATATCCCCCGAGCTTGTGCTTCTTCCTTTTCTTTTTCAGATTGAGCCTGAGATCCGCTCAAAATCCTAGTCATATCAGAGAATTCCATAGGCCCATATAATTGCGCTTCTTGATGAGCCGAAGGTCGTGATGTTGCCAGGATCTGTCGATGCGTGGAAATAGAAAGTAGCATGGCCATTGCCAAGATCGATGGTAGGTTAACTAATGATTGTGACATAGTATGAATCTTCCTTTTTTATATTATCGCCATCTTACTTTTCATGATCATTTTCCCTTTTATTGAACCTTGTCTGCCTTGGCAGATTCATCTTTATTCAATAAAGATCATTAAGCTATTGATTCGGTTTGAGGCGTTCTCTTTGTTCAGCCTGCTCTCTCTCCAATTTCTCGGCTTCGTTTTCTTCGTTATGATGTCGTCTCATAATTTTGAACGGAGTGAGATGTTGGCCAGCTGGCGTTGGTTTAAAATTATATTCTCGAATCGTCTGTACAAAGAAGCTATCAGGCGTAAGGTTACCCACTGCTGCTTGGAAAAGATCCTGGCCAGCCTTATTGCGGGCCAACATCATCTCCTGCACTTTAGGCCCGCCGAACTGCGTTAAGATCAAATATATTCTGGTATAATTTACCTGGGCATCATGGATGGCGTCTACCGCCTCTTTCGGCTTCATCTGTTTATTAATGGCTGCTATTTTCTGCAAGAGCGTCTTGAGCACAATCTGTAAAAGATTATCGCCCTCAGCATCACGAATTTTGGAGATATCTATCTTCTTAGTTAGATATCGACCTGTCTTTATACGGCCAGCTATAATAATGGTAAATGCTTTTTGAACCGCATCAGCGTTGCCCTCTTTAATGGAATCAATAAGAGCTTTTTCCCCGGCTTCTTGTTCGTGGTCTTTGTATATGAGATGATGCCAGAGTGCGCCCTTTTGGGCCCCTAGGATATTTCGCAATTCCGCATCCGTATAAGGCATCGGATTGTTCCTCAAATCTATGTTTGCGTGATGAATTAAGTTAGTAAGGTTTTCAGAAACTGTTGTAAATTCATTGCCTGAAAGATTTAGAGTACCAAGACGGACAAGTTTGCTCATATCCGGCAGCTCTGAAATTTTATTGCTATTAAGGTTTATGGAGCGGAGATTCACCAAATGTCCTATCCAATCAGGAATGACCGAAATCTTATTATCAGCTGCGTTAAAATCTCTAAGGGCATGTAAATATTGAATAACAGCAGGAATCATGGTGAACCGATTCCGATCCAGAAAGAGATCAGTGAGCGCGGCTAAGTGAGCAAGATTGCCTGGCAAAGCTGAGATTTTGTTATCTTCCAGAAAAAGCCTGATAAGCTGTCGTAGATTTCCAATGCTTTCAGGAATCTTTAGAAGATAATTAGCGCTAAGATCGATCGAAACGAGCATTCTTAAATTTCCGATGCTTTCCGGAATTTCCGTCAATTTATTTTGGTTAATATAAAGCCTGCGAATGCCACCTAAACCTGGGATATGTTGATCATCAAGATCAGTTAAATCAGTAAAATTTTTATTACTTAAATCCAAATCTCCGTCAAGAATCTGTTCATCTACCTTAGCCTTATTCTTCTTATAGTAATCTCGGAATGAGATGCCAGGTATTCCTTTCATCCGATCTATTTCATAGCGTATCTTATTAGTTGCTTCATCAAGGGGCGAAGGATATGCAGCAAACCTTTTTAGCAGCGTGTCTAAGACAGATTGTAAGGTAGCAATGGTATATGGTTTAAATCTTAAGCTACTTATTATATCGGTAATCGGAGATACAGGTTCACCACCTTTGGTGACTAGTGGCATCACGGTTTCTGCCGCTCGAAGATAATTGAGAATTCGTCTTTTTTCTGTTTCATCCATTTCAGGCATTTTTTCTGCTTGCTCCGCTTTTTCGTCCTTAGCCTCTCGCAAACTTAGTTCAATAGCCAATGCTAACTGTTCTTGTTCAGTCATTTGCGGAACTGGCTTTGTTGGTTTTGGCGCAGGTTGTTTTGACTCAACAATTGCTTGTTTAAGCTCGGCCTCGGCCCTCTTTTTATCTATTTCAGCTTGCCGAAGGCTTGCTTCAATAGCCAATTTAAGATCACGCGCTTCCTGGCCAGTTGCAGGGCGTGAAGTTGCATGCATTGATATAGATACATTCAGGCAGGCGATTGCCACCAATAGATATCGATTCATTACTATCCTTAACAAGATGCTCACTATTCTTTATCTTCGTTTTTTTCTTTCATTTCAGTCGCCGGCTTTTTCTCTTTTAAACTAGGCCTGCGTTTGAGGCGTTCTCTTTGTTCCAGGTGTTCTTCCTCTATTTTCTTTGCTTCTTCTTCTTCTTTACGATGCCGTCTCATAATTCTAAATGGTGTGAGATGCTGACCAACTGGTGTTAGTTTATACCTGTATTCTCGGATCGTCTGTACAAAGAAGCTGTCAGGCTTAAGGTTACCAACTGCTGCTTGGAAAAGATCCTGGCCAGCCTTATTGCGGGCCAACATCATCTCTTGCACTTTAGGTCCACCGAACTGCGTTAAGGTCAAATATATTTTGGTATAATTTACCTGGACATCATGAATGGCATCTACCGCTTCTTTAGGCGTCATCTGTTTATTAATCGCCGCTATTTTTTGCAAGAGCGTCTTGAGCACAATCTGTAAGATATTATCGCCATCAGCATCACGGATTTTTGAAATATCTATTTTCTCATCATTAAATGGACCAATCTTTATTCGACCAGCCATAATCGTGGTGAATGATTTTCGTACCGCATCTGCATCACCATTTTTAATCGCATCAATAAGAGCCTTCTCAACCTTCTCTTGCTCGGGTGTTTTATACAAGAAACTAATATTTTCACGCAGGCCCAACATCTTTCGTAATTGAGCGTCAGTGTAAGGCATCGGATTATTACGCAATCCTAAACGCTCCAGGGCAGGTAACTTATTGAGACCTTTTGGTGCCGTTACAAACTCATTGCCCGAAAGAAATAGATCTCTGAGATGAACAAGCTTGTTTATAGTTTCAGGCAGCTGTGAAATCTTATTATTAATAAGATCAAGCTCTTCCAATGCCGCTAAATCGCCAATCCATTCCGGGACTAAGGTAATTTGATTGCCATCGAGCGAAAGCTGCTGGAGCCTAATCAAAGGGGACGTGGTTTGTGGTAAAACTGATATCTCATTATCTGCCAGATCCATTTCTGTAAGATTCACCAAATTGCCTATCCAATCTGGAATGATAGCAATCTTATTATCATTGGCATCGAATGATGTAAGAGCAAGTAAGTGCCGAATAACAGCAGGAATTACAGTAAAGCGATTATTATCGATACAAAGGTGTGTAAGTGCGGCTAGATGAGCAAGGCTTTGAGGCAAGTCTGAAAGTCTATTATTATGAAGATGAAGCTCCTGGAGCGTGTGCAATTGGCCTATACTTTCTGGAAGCTTGGTAAGATAGTTAGTAGCAAGTGAAAGTAATGTGAGTGCTTGCAAGTTGCCGATACTTTCAGGAATATTTTGGAGTTTATTGCCACCGAGGAAAAGCATGGTAATGGCATTTAAACCAGGAAGATGTTTCTCGTCAAAGTCGGTTAAATCAATAAGATTCTTGTTGCTTAAATCTAAAGAACCAGCAAGAATATCCGCATCTACTGCAATCTTGTTCTTTTTATAATAGTCTCGGAATGAGATGCCCGGAATGCCTTTCAATCTATCAATTTCATATTCTAATTTCATTCCTACAAAACCAAGATCTATATCAAACCTCTCGTAAGAAGGTGAAAGCTTTTTTATGGTGCGTTCGACAGATTGTAATGAACTTAGCGTATACTTGGATTTTAATATCTTAACTAAATCTTGAATCTCTACTAATTCCCCAATTAGCTCATGCTCTTTGAGTTCTTCCTCTATAAATTCAAATTGCTCAAAAACCAGCTTTTTTTCCGTTTCACCAATATCCTCCGACAGCTTTTGCTCACGACCCGCCTTTTCTTCTTTTGCTTCCTTTTGACTCAGCTCAATAGCCAATTGCAGTTGCTCTTGTTCGCTCATTTTCGAAATTGGTTTTGATGGCTTTTGTATAGGCTGCTTTTTTGAATCAGCAACCGTTTGCTTAAGCTCCGCTTGCGTCTTCTTTTTATCTATTTCAGCTTGCCGCAAGCTTGCTTCAATCGCCAATTTGAGAGCGCGTGCTTCTTTGCTGGTAGCAGGCTGCGATGTTGCTTGGATTTGAGCAGAAATGCAAAGAATGATAGCCGCAGCTATCTTATTATATTGGATCATTACTACTTCCTCTTTATTTTTTGGACTGTTTAATTCGGCTCCAGCTTAAAGCTGGTATCAACTACAACTGGCAAATCCAGGCATAGTAAACCATCCTTATTAATCCATGCCGCTGGCTTAGAATTTCCTGTACCTAAATCTTCTGATCTAATTCTGCCGCCATAGAATATAAATTCATTGACGCGCAACGGCGCAAAGCTTAATTCTTCATGCGAAATCGTCTGAGCGGCAATTGGAGATCGCTTGTGTGTTTTTAAGTCATAACGATAGATGCTCAATGATTCTTCAGCTGGCCCAGGATGAATAGCTAGTTGGCGCGTTTGGCTAGCATCAACGTAATATATGACACCATTTAACGATCGTGGTAATAATGGTACCAATGATTCCAGTAAATTTTTGCTGCGGTTTTCATTTTCACCTGTGCTCAGTGGCACAATCAACGAGCGTGGCAACACGAATTCAAATAATTGTTCTTTGTCCCAGCTGCCATCTGGATTTATGAATAAATGCCAATACCCAAAACTTACCATCTCCTGATCCGTTTCGATCTCTGATGGATGGCTCACCATAAATCCTTCTTGCGCTGAGTTCATAGTTAAAAATGCAGCATGGGGTGGCAATGCCATTAGTTCATGAAACTTATCTTCCGAAATTAATGGTGCCATTGCGGATCTGGTTTGCTTTAGCAAAGCATCAACCTGTTCCTGATAGTTGTATGCAGGAGCATCAGCTGATTGATCGAAGCTCACGGCTGGGTACGCACAGCTCATAAGGGTATATTGCTCTGCTGATCGTTTAATAAAAAATAGTTGATCTTCAATCTTTTGCGGATACAGATAATCGTTTTGGTCATTATGAATTATTGGATACAGGCCGCCGCGAGCAGTGCCATGAAAAATTCCATAATGATCGCCCTGTTTGCCCATGAAATAAAAACGGTCTTGGTCAATCCAATTAATTGAGACAATATCATCTACCGGTTCATAAAAGAGGATCGATTTCGGCGAACGCTTATTGAATGATTTAACAAAGATTTTTCCTTTATCTATAAAGGAGATACCCAGTGGCATTTCTTTAACATCAGTTGGCGTATAAGCCGGAATCACAGCAGGCGTGGCAATCTTAGTTGCTGGATCCCATTCAAATAAGAGCAATTCGCAGCCTTTCTCATTTGAACTTTGATATTCCACATAAATCTTCAGCTCGTTATTTCTCTGCATTGCAACCACTGGATACACATATTCTACCGCGTGCAGTGGCGCGCATATAATTAAGGTAAGAAAAATGCGGTGTAATGATATTTGTACTGTCATAACATCCTTTTTATAGCTATGGCCAATTAAATGTCGGCGGGATAATAGCACAAAACGATCATAGAGCTAAGGAAGATGATCACACTTCCTTTATAAACGTACGTTGAGGTAAGCACATAATGCAAGCTAAGAAACCAAAAATACGTGCTTGGCTTGATGGGAAAAGGAATTTTAAAAAATGGGCATAAAAAAACCACCGCACTGAAACAAGTTCAATGCGGTGGAAAAAAGGAGAGTAGTAATGAAGCCTAGTTAAATCTTTAGTGCTTTCCTTCTTGGGTGAATCACCGTCGATGAAAGCGAGGAGAAGTATGAATTAACTTTTTTTAAAAGTCAAAGCTTTTTTAGGAGTTTTTAGCTTCCCCACGGCGAAAAACCACATCTTGCTTCATATGTAAAAGTCGAGCGGTCATATTAGCCATTATTGTTACAAAATGTAACTTTTTTGACCAGAATTTGGGATCCAAATTCGGAGCAAGCTTGTTTATGCGCTTTGATCCTTCGATTAACTCAGGATGAGCGCAATTTAGTTCTTGTCAGTTGAAGGTTTAAATGGATATAGCCCAAAGAATCTAAGAAATGGCTTAATGGGTAGCTAAATAAGCTTTATAAGATGATCCTCTGTACCCCATATCCGCTTAGGCGGTGGGTCAGACCTTCTCCAGTAGTTGGGCAGGTCAGTATGAGTTGCCGTTCAGGCGAGATGAGCAAAGGCAAAAGCCGTTCGACCGTTTTTTGATCAAAATCGGTTAAAAAATCATCCATTAAAAAGATGGGATGTACCGTCTGATGATGCCGGTGTAATACTCGGGCAAGGGCCAGTTTTAATAAGGTGGTAATCAACTTCTGCTGCCCTCGTGAGGCATATACCTTCGATTTACGCTCACTAAAATCTATAGCAACATCATCCAGATGTGCTCCAAATAGTGATCTCTGCCAGCGAAGCTCCTGTGCCATATCTGCTGCTTCCGCCTTTTGTTCATATCGAAGCTCGATATGCAGGCCTTCCCATTGGGCAGCTAATAGCTCATTAACTTCTTGTTGTAGTGCAGCCAAAATTTCGCGCCGGCGATCGGTAATGGTAGTCGATTGCAGAGTAAGTCGCTCAGTCCAAAGATCATATGATGCCTGATCAACTGATGGCCGTGCAAGCAACGCATTGCGCTGCTCAAGTATCGATTTAAACTTCCGTAGCTCTTGGACAAATGATGGATCAATAAGCACTATAGCTTGGTCGATGAATGCCCGTCGTACTTCAGGCCCGCCTTTAATAATGAATAAGTCATCTTCCGTAAAAGTGATTACACGGTACACATTCATAAGGTCTTGATAGGAATCAACCGGCCGTTGATCGATCTTAACGATGCGTCGCTTGCCCGCAAAGCCAACCTGGACCTGGGCCTCTCCTAGCTCAACCTTAATAAAGAAGTGAGCCGCATCATGTTGCAATAAATCTTTTGGGGTGGGTGTGCGAAATGAACGTAAATAACAAAGGTAATGAAGAGCTTCAAGAATGCTGCTTTTGCCCGAGCCGTTCTGCCCCTCAATCAAAACAACCGGCGCCTCTTCAAATGAGACGCCGTAATTTTGGAAGCAGCGGAAATTTTGGAGTTGGAGTTGTTTGATGAACACATCACCCCTGGGCAGCAGTCGGCGAAACAGGCATAACCAAATAGGTAACCTGCATATCCTCTTCTTGTGATTCAAAAATAATTGGACGGGCTGCATTCTTTAAATAGAATTTGCTCTTTTCATCCTTCAATGCCTGTAGGCCATTGAGTAGGTATGGTGCATAGAAACGGATTTCCATTTGATCACCATCAAACCCTTCAAGCTTAAGTGCTTCTTCAAGTTTACCAACTTCTTTGTTTTGCAGTGACACTTGAACTGCATCTCGCGCAAATTCAAACTTGGTCGCAATAAATTGGCCTGAAAGCAAGCTTGTTGAGCGTCGTAACGTTTTTACGAATTCGCCGCGATCCAAAGATGCTGGTGCAAACCCTTTTTTATCAAGGATTGGCGCATAGTTCGGAAATTGATCAGAAAGCACACGAGTAAAGAAGTTAAAGCTTACGCCAGAGAATACGAGCTGCGAGTTGCAAACGCCGAGGAACAAGGTGCTTTCTTGGGTAGTTTCCAAAATCTTTTTGAGCTCAAAAACAGAACGACGAGGTAAAAGCCACGTCTTTGATTCTCCGAGCGTATATTTTGGGGAACGTATTTGTGCTAGGCAGTGACCATCAGTTGTGGTCATTTTAAGTTCTTGATTATTCACTTCCAACAGCAAACCGTTCAATGCTGGATTAGCATTATTTTGCGGGATAAGGAAAGCAACCTTATCAAGCAGATCCGCCACAAACTTTGCATCCAACTGCATTAAATTTTCAATGCGCTCAGGAAATGGGGGAAATTCTTGTGCCGGTTTAATATGTAATACCAAATTTACCGAGCCAGATTTAAGTGCCAGGCTTTGATCGTCAAATGTAAGCTGGATATCACCATCCAACTCTTTTACTACATCAAAGATACGGCGACCAGAAACCATAAAGCTTTCAGCTTCACCTATTTCGCTCGATTTTAATGCGCAACCGATCTGCAAACTTATTTCCATATCGGTACTTTTTAAAATAAGTTCACGACTGCCCGCCTGGAATAAGACGCATGAGGTGGCATCGAGAGTTGTGCGACGACTGCAGATTGGCTGCAATGAAGAAAGCACTGATAAAAACGATTTTTGATCAACTACAAATTTTTTCATCATAACGACCCACATCTATAAAAGCATTGGAAGAAATAGACCCCAATCGATCCTATAGTATAGCAGGCAATGAATGATCTTCTATATGCAAAATAGGCAGAATTTACGATTGTACCCGATCAGGGGCAAGAGGATATCACCCAGATCCTTCTGCCAGTCGCGATCATAGATTTTGATTTGATATTAAGTAGAACGAGGATGTTTTTTATCGTATACATCACGGAGATGACTTGTATCCAAATGGGTATAAATTTGGACCGTAGACAGTTGTTCATGGCCCAAGAGCATTTGCAATGAGCGCAGATCAGCGCCTTTTTGCAATAAATGTGTGGCCAATGAATGGCGCAGGCGATGCGGTGACACGCTTTCTTTCATGCCAACGCCTTCAGCAACGCGCTTCAATACTACCCAGAATGCTTGACGTGAAATTGGCTTTACGCGCTTCCCGTAGAAAATAGGGAAGGCATGTTCAGTTTCAATGCGTTGACCATCTTTGGTTACCAAACGAGGAAACACTTCTTCAAAATAAGTGCGAAGCATAGCAATCATATGAGCTGGCAATGGTACCATGCGTTGACGCCCGCCTTTACCATCAACAGCAATAAAACCGGTATCAAAATGGATAGCCGATTTCTTCATGTTCACCAATTCACTGATGCGCATGCCAGAAACATACAGCAGATACACCATTACCTTATTTCGCACCCCGATATCTGATTTGTCGCTATCGGTACTGCCGAGCAAGCGTTCAACATCCGCTTCAGAGAGATATTGCGGTAATTTCTTTTCTAACTTTGGCATTGCAATATCACGCGCATGATGCTCAAAGCGGTGACGTTCCGATAAAAATCCATAAAAGGCTTTAAGGGAGGATATTTTTCGCGCAAGGCTACGCGCTGTTATTTTTTGCTCATGCAAATGGGCAAGAAACTCCTTAATCGTTTCTGCATTCGCATTCTCAAGCTCAATTGATTTCCCTTTAATAAAGGTGGCAAACTGCTCAATATCGCGCTTATATGCTGCGTAGGTATTTTGAGCGGCACGCTTTTCGGTAAGTAGATATGTCTCAAACTTAGTTAGAAACGATTCCATTGCTTATCCCCATACATTATTAACTCAACCTTACAGGCCTTATCGACCACTTCTACCGTCAGTATGCCTTAGCAACCAAAATATCTGCAACACTTGGTCTATCACACATAAAACAATGCTTATGTGTAGCCGTTTCTAATACACAACGAATGGTAGCCTTATGTTCTTTTAACTTCTGTTCAGCAACATCCTTTTGGCACCACCCGGTTATGTAGGCATACCCTCCCTTTTCCAAGTCAGCCTCAAATTCCGAAAACTTATCAGCCTGCTTAATAAGACTATCTCTCTTCTTTTTTGCACGGGCAAACATCTCAACTTGGATGGCATCGAGCATAATTTGTGCCTCTTCCACCACGCGCTCAAGCGATACAATCTTTTTGCCCAAGCCAATGCGATCCACCAGCACCGCCTGCTTTGCTTCCAAATCGCGCGGTCCAATTTCAATCCGCAGCGGTACACCCTTTAATTCCCATTTATAAAACTTTGCGCCTGGCGTTTCATTCTCATCATCATCGATTACTGTTTTGGCATGCCCAGGGCCGAATGAGAATCCACTTTCGCCAATACAGGTACCTTGATCAAATTTCTCTTTGAGCTGCTTGCAGACCTCTTTCAACTGTGCCGTATCAGCCCCTTTTCTAAAGATAGGCATAATAACAATTTGGATCGGTGCAATCTTCGGCGGCAATACCAATCCTTTTTGATCACCATGCACCATAACCGTTGCCCCAATCAATCGAGTTGTTGTGCCCCAGCTGGTAAGCCATGGGTATTCAAGTTTCCCCTCATTATTCTGAAATTGAATATTGAATGCATGAGCAAAGGATTGGGATAGCAAATGCGAGGTTCCCATTTGCAATGCCTTGCCATCAGGCATAATCCCTTCAAGAGTGAATGTGCGATCGGCGCCTGCAAAGCGTTCACTCTCAGGTTTTTCTTCCCCAAATATTGGTATCGCTAAATATTGTTCAACCAGATCAATATATTCGTTGAGCATATCTTCAACTTCTTGCTCAGCCTCTTTTTTCGTAGCATGCGCAGTATGACCTTCCTGCCAATAAAACTCAGTAGTCCGCAAAAATGGACGCGTGCGCATTTCCCAACGCATTACGTTGGCCCATTGATTAAGTTTGAGTGGTAAATCACGCCATGATTTAATCCATTGCGCAAACATGTGATGAAACATCGTCTCGGATGTAGGGCGAATAACATATGGCTCTTCAAGCTCTTTGCCACCGGCTTTCGTCACAATGGCTAGCTCTGGTGCAAAACCTTCAACATGTTTTGCCTCTTTTTGAATAAAAGAAAGGGGAATAAGTAACGGCAACATAACATTGTGATGCCCGGTCACTTTAATCTTGTGGTCGAGAACCTTAACTATATTTTCCCAAATAGCGGTGCCATAGGGGCGAACAATCATGCAACCGCGCACAGGCGCGTTATCAACCAGCTCAGCGCGATGGATGACTTCTTGATACCATTCTGCAAATTGCGTATTAAAATCTGGAAGTTGTTGGTTGCTCATAATAGCCTTGTTTCAATTCTTCTTGATAAAAAATATACAGTCCAATTACGACGAGTAATGCGGTAGCAAAAAAATCCCAGCCGACCGTTTCATTCAAAAACAACCAACCAAGCCCTGCTGCAAATAACGGTGCTGTAAATCCAGCAAATGAAAGCAAAGTTGCCGTGTATTTTTTGAGTAGCTCCGTATATAGCAACGAGAATAGAAAATTTGAAATAATGATAATGAGAGCGGTGTTGGCGACAAATGCTGCCATATTTGTAACTGGCACAATCCAATATGATCTACCCCATTCTTCAAAAATTAGTGATGTGATAAGGGCCAAAATACCGCCGCCCATCATTGCAAAACCATTAATAAATGAGGAAGCATATGCATGCGTTTTTGCCAATTCACGCACCACAATCCAACCATAGGATGAAGCCGCCACGGCGCCGAGCATGAGTATTTCTGGCCAGTACCCAAATAGACCGGATTGACGTTCGACTGCAGAAGGTGCCAATAGTACTGGAATGAATGCAAGATACCCTAATGATAAACCAAGCCATTTCTTCGGCGTCATTAATTCATTGAATACCCAATAGGAAAGCAAAGCGCAAATAAATGGTGAAAGATCGTAGAGCAAGCATGCTTTGGCTGAACCCATATGATTAAGTGCAACCAGGTCAAAGACATAGGTTAAATAGATATAGAAGAAAATTGTTTGTGCAAAAAGGCCGTAATGTTGCCGTGGAATATGCCAAGGCTTATGAGCAGATTCGGCAGGCTGCATAGCCGATAGTTCGGTTCTGAGGCTACCCTCATTTACAATTTTTTTCTTCGATGCAAACCAATAGTAACCAAGCAATACAGCGCCACCAATGATCATGCGGGCTGCAACATAAAATATTGGCGCGCCGTATGTCAATGCAGCTTTGGAAATGGTAAACGTGCTTGCACTGAGAAAATGTAGAATGGCAATGAGTAACATCTGTGGTGTTCCTGTTTCCTGCTTAATACTTTAGCGCCCAAGTATTCATCAATCAAAAGTTGAGTCAAGTATTTGCTAGTGGTAAACTGGCTGAATAAGGAATACCCAATGAGGATCTTGGATGAGCAGCCAACAATTTAAAGATAGAGCCGCTGATATTGATCAATTAAAAACAAAAATTAATTCTTACCGACCGATACCGCAAGAAATTTTATCCCAGCTTAAAGAAAAACTTCGGATTATTTCATGCTATACCAGCTGTGCCTTGGATGGTATGAGTTTTGATGAAGCTGAAACAAAAACGGTTCTAGAATATGGCAAAGCCATTGGCGGCAAAACAATTCGTGAACATTTAGAGCTACTCGGTCATAGCGAAGCATATGATTTTCTCTGGGAAGCCTCTCGTCGCGGCATTACCAATCTTACATTGGATGATCTTTTAAAATTCCACCAACTTTTTTATTATCGAATCAACAAGCCTCAAGCAGGCAAATTACGCAAAGGCAAATCACTTGGCAATCAGGGCGAAGGTGATCCTGTTGCAGCTGAACAAGTTGTGCCAATACTGGAAGAGTTCATTGCATCCTTACCAGATCTGGGTGCTACTCGCCACCCGGTTAATTTTGCCGCATTGTTATATTTGCGCTTAATGAATATTCAACCATTTATCGAAAACAATGGCCGCATTGCACGGTTGATGATGAATTTATCCCTTATGCAGCATGGCTATTGCGCTATCATAATCCCACCTGGGCTGCGACATGAATATGTGACCACTATGCGTGTAGCCAATAAAGGTGGCGATGCCCAACCATTTTTAAAATTCATTTCGCAAATGGCTTATGATAGTCATGTTGAATATTTGCGATTATTGCAAGAACTAGTGCATGAAAGCAAACTAACAGAACCAAACGTTCAATCGGAACAACCAGCAATCTGATCCGAAATCGAACTTTTCCTTTGCCGCCTCTTTTGCATCACCATTGGTAACAATGCCATTAGTGCCAACAAACACAGTGGAGCTGCCACATGCCAGGAAATAATGCCGCGCAGTGAATTAATATGCGCAAATTCTTTGCCGGCAAAAGCTAATACAGCAGAGCCGGGAATCACCCCAATCGCCATGGTCCAGATGAAAGTAAATAATGATATGCGTGTGAGACCAGCCACCGGATTAATGATGAAATAAGGCATGAACGGCATCAGACGAATAAATAATAAATAATGCGCGCCGTGTTTATCAAGCTCATTATTCAGCCATTGCAGTTGGGTAGGATAGCGCTGTTCAATAGTGTCTTGTAGTACATATCGTGCAAGCAAAAAAGCAATGACGGCGCCCGCAGTTGCACCAATGCAAGCAATCAACACAGTAGTCGCAAGTCCAAAGAAGTAGCCGCCGCTAAATGTTAAAATGCCACCGAACGGTAATGCACAAGCACAAGTAATGATATATAAAGCAAGAAAGGCGAATGATGCTAACCAAAATTGATTGCCAATAAATGAGTGGATCAAATGGCGCTGCTGCTTGATGACGGCGAGGTCTGCGTATTGGCGAAACTGAAAAAAAATAATTAATGCAAAACCAATTGCAACAAGTGTGATTATGGTTTTTTGATTGCGCATGCCAGCTCTAATATGCGCGCTTTGATCCTTCGATTAACTCAGGATGAGCGCGATCTTTTTACACTCAATTTAACCTGAGATAGTATGTGCCTTTGCTTCAACTTGATTTATTGAAATTGGCGCAACATCCAATCTGCCGACGCGGATTTTAACCAAAGCATCATTCTTCAATACACGCCGCGCCGCTTCTTTCACTTGATCCAATGTAATTTTTTGAATGTTTTGTGCGCGTTGGCTTGCATAGTCGTACGGCAGATTAAATTTATTCAAGAATAAAAAGGTATTGACCGTCATTCTGTTGGTCGCATACATTTCAGCCATATCATTGAGCACCGTTTGTTTTGCAACAGCAAGCTCATCTTCACGTATATCATCAATTACCGTTGCAATTGCATTTTCAATTAATTGCTCCGCTTCAATTAATCTATCTTTGGAAACGATTGTGCTTACATACGTCATTCCAGGTTGCTCATCAGCACCCGAAATAGTAGAACCATTTATCGTATAGAAGATGCCATGCTGTTCGCGCAGATGGAATAAACGGCTATCCATGCCGCGGCTAAAGATATGATCAAAGAGCAGAAGCTTATCGTGATTAGGATCCATCCGATCAACTGAAAGGCCAACATAGGTGAGCACAATTTGATCCCGAGCCATGAAGACATCGAGTGTAGATGCAGTTGCTGCCGTAAGTGGCGGGAAGAAAATATCGGCAAGATCATTTCCATTCCACGAGCCTAAGTTTGATTCAATTGCTGCAGTAGCAGTATCATTTTGAATATCGCCAACCACCACTAATTTTGCATCTGCTGGCGTCATCCACGTTTTGTACAGTTTTACAAGGTCCTCACGCGTAATTTTAGCCAATGTTTCCGGATTAGAAATATCATTCATGCCGTACGGGTGATCTTTATAAATCGACTCACGGACCTTTTGCGATGCCACCGACTTTGGTGTATCAAGATGGCGATACCAATCAGCCATTGCACGCATTTTTATTTTATTAATTGCAGCATCATCAAATGAACATTCAGTAACAAGCTCATTGAGCAGCTGCATACCATAATCAAATTGTTCTGGCAGTAAATCAACGCTAATTCTGCCAGGAGCAATATCAAAATGGATACCGTGCTGTTCGGCTGCCAGTGCAAATGTATCACCCGGATGTGATGCGGTTCCTTCATACATTAATGAACACATGAGATTGCATAGGCCAGGTAGCTCTGGCTGGTTGTATGCCTGATCAGCCTTCAACTTAAGCGTAACACTAATCTTCGGCACAGCCGAACGAGTATGCGTAAATATATGTAACCCATTTGATAGCTGAACAGATGTCGGCACTATCGCATGTGAATCACGTGGTTGCCGTGTTTCAATCAAATTTGCCATCAATGGTTGCTCAACTTGTGATTTGCGTTCGCGTTGTGCAAGGAAAGCAACATCTTCCGCATCGCCTTGCGCCATAATGGAACCCCAAATAGCTTGGCCGCGCTCACTTAACGGTAATAACACGCCGCGGTGCTGAAACTCTGGCAATGCGTGCATTCGTACAAGTTCTTGGATTTGTTGCCCAAGCTTCTGCGGATCGTCATGCATGAAAGTAAATGGATAATTTTCATCACCACGAGCCAAGTACGATGTACCGATTGCACGTGCCTGCGCATTAGTACTTTCAAGCAAACTATAATAAGCCTGTTTGCTTATCGCCATAACCTTTTGCAACTCTTGGGTGTTTAAGCCTTGCGCAGCAATCGTATCCAATTCTTGTTGGATAATATCAATTACTTGTTGCATTGCATTGCGATCCAATGTCTTCGGCTCGCAATAGATGCTCATTATATCGACGTCGAAATAATTGAAATTGAAACTTTGAATCCAGTTCACCAGCTGCAGTTCATCAACCAGTCGCTTATATAAGCGCGAGCTCTTGCCGCCAGTCAGAAGTAAGCTCAATGCATCAACCGCAAAACCATCCTGGTTTTTATATCCAGGTATCTGATATGAAAGCAGCAGCATTGGCAATTTTACATCCCGATACAATACCAGCTCTTGTGATGCAAGCTCGCGATTGTGATAAAACGCTTCCTTCCTATACGTAGGATCCGCCGGAATATTGCCAAAATTCTTTTCAACCTCCGCAAACACTTCATCTGGATTTATATCGCCTACAATCACCAATGTTGCGTTATTAGGAACATAATGTTTTTTATAAAACTTAAGCAGCTGCTCTTGATTAATTTCCCAGATATCTTGCTTAAAGCCGATGGTTGGATAATGGTATGGGTGGTCAGCAAATATGGATGAGTTCAACCCAAGCACCAGAGAACGGGTGTAATTGTCCCGATTCATCTTCAACTCTTGAATTACCACCTTAAATTCGGCATTTAGTAAATCCTGCTTAAAGGTGCAATTACGCATACAATCGGCAAGGATCGGCAATGTTTGGTCATAGTTGTGCGCCGGCACATTGAATTCATAGAACGTCCAGTCAGCACTGGTATGGGCATTGCACCAGCCCGAAAGCTTCTTTGTGATAAGGGCAATATCGCATTCCGAAATATTCGGCGTGCCCTTAAAAATCATATGTTCAAGCAAATGGGCTAAGCCACGCTCGCCTGATTTCTCATCCTTGGATCCTACATGATACCAAAGCTGTATAGCCACCTTCTGCGTGGTTTCGACTGGGCGAACCAATACAGTTAGGCCATTTGATAGGACTTTTTTAAAGACAGGTGTTGTTTGTGCATTGAGACTTGTCATCATAACCCCCAAAATTAGCGCAGATAGCTGACGCATAATCGTTCCTTTTTATCGTTTGCTTTTATGCAAGATAGGCACAGCAAAGTCTAGGACATTTATTAATTTAAATGGTACCTCGAAAAGCCGAGAATCGCAAACGGTTTGGCTATTAATCCTCTTCCCCACTTACCCGAATATCATTATCAATAATTTGTATTCGCTCAATGGAAATCGCCTTGCCAGTCGTTGGATCAGCCTCAATAACCACGCCACACAAGATTGCTGGCGCATTGTTATCAACCTCAAATTTATGTGGCATCGCCGTAAGCATATTGGCCAAAATCGGCTCGGGCTTCATCCCGATCATTGAATTACGAGCGCCAGCCATGCCGAGGTCGGTAATAAAGGCCGTACCCTTTGGCAGAATCCGTTCATCGGCCGTTTGCACATGCGTATGGGTGCCGACCATACCGCTAATTCGGCCATCAAGATAGATACCCATGCCCGCCTTTTCAGAGGTCGTTTCAGCATGGAAATCGACGAAGATCAATTTTGTTTTTGTGCGCAGAAATGTTAATGCAGAATCAGCGCTTCGAAATGGGCAATCGATATGTTGCGCCATAAACACCCGGCCCTGAATATTCAACACCCCAATCACCAGGCCTTCTGCCGTTGTAAAAGTGGTAACACCGGTGCCCGGGCAGCCGCTTGGAAAGTTTGCTGGGCGCAAAAGATCCTTGTGTTCGGTGAGGTATTGATACACCTCACGTTTGGCCCAGATATGGTTGCCCGACGTGATAATATCTACGCCCATATGTTTGAAGAAGTGAACATTGCGAGAGGTAATGCCCCGGCCATCGCCTGTGCAATTTTCGCCGTTTACAATAACACCGTTTATACGGTATTTTTCGCGTATCGGTTTGAGATGCTTTAGCACCATGGCACGGCCAAGTTGGCCGACGATGTCACCGAGTAGGAGGATTCTTACATTGCTCATTGTATTTCTAGCTAGATGATTAATGGGACGTTTGCTCGGGGACGTTCCCTCCCCGAACCCCTCCCTAAATCTTTATGATTATGGAGGGCTGACCGCCCTCCATGCCACCCACTTGGTTGGCCGCATCTAATTTTAACAAGTCGAATGCTTGTTAGCTTTGGAAGAATCATTAAATAATATTGATCCAAAACAATTCTTTCTTCTTCCCTTAGGCGAGAGAGATTTTTGGCTTATACGAAAATCATATGCCGGAAAAGCAGGGGCGAATAAAGAAATACAATCACTCGCCGACTGCAGGCGCTTCAACGCCGTGGAGGCGATGCGTTGTATTTTTATGAGCTCCATTCCGTTTGCGCTCAGCATCGCCAAAAACTATCGCGCGTATTCAATTACACGTTTCTCGCGGATAACGTTAACCTTAATCTGCCCAGGGAAGGACATTTCGCGTTCAATTTTTCGTGCCACTTCGCGTGCCAGCACAATTGAACGTTCGTCATCCAGCGAATCCTCTTCGACGATAATGCGAACTTCGCGACCAGCTTGTAGGGCATACGCTTTTTTGACCCCGTCGAACGAAATAGCAATTTCTTCCAATTTCTCCAACCGTTTCATATATGCCGTTAATGTCTCGCGTCGTGCACCAGGGCGTGACGCTGAAATCGTATCAGCAATAACAACAATTGGACCGTAAATTGAGGTGAATGGAACTTCCTCATGGTGAGCAGCAATAGCATTCACAATGATTGGATTTTCGCCACAACGTTTTGCAATATCGCCACCGATCATCGCGTGTGGTCCTTCGACTTCGGCCGTTACCGCTTTACCAATATCATGCAATAAGCCTGCACGTTGCGCAATAGCACCGTCGAGGCCAAGCTCGTCAGCAATAATTCGTGCAAACATACCAACTTCTTTGGAGTGCACCAATACATTTTGGCTAAAGCTGGTTCGGAAATGTAGCTTGCCAAGTAAGGTAACAATCTCAGAATGAATACCCTGAAGATTGAAATCGAGTACTGCTTGACGCCCGTATTCTTGAATAGTTTCTTCGATCTCACTCTCGCATTGTGCAACCGTTTCTTCAATACGTGTTGGGTTAATGCGGCCATCGATAATCAATTTTTCTAGGGTACGCTTGGCAACTTCACGGCGTATGGGATTAAAGCCAGAAATGGTGATCGATTCAGGGGCTTCCCCAATTACAAATTCCATACCCGTTGCCATTTCAAGCGCCTTAATATTACGGCCTTCTTTGCCAATAATACGGCCCTTCATTTCCTCATTCGGTAGATGAACGACACCAGCAGCATGTTGGCTTACATGCTCAGATGTATATCGCTGCATAGCACCAATAACGATACTAGCCGAGCGATCCTTGGCAATTTCACGTGCTTCTTCTTCAACCTTTTGCACCCATTTTTCACTTGAAAGTTTCACTTCATGCTCAATGGTTTCAAATAAAGCGTTACGGCCTTCATCAACGGTCATGCCACTTACGCGTTCTAATTTTGCAATAAGCTCGGTATATAATGATTTAAGCTTGGTTTCATTTGCCCGCAACTGATCAGACATCCTAGTAAGATTGCGTTCGCGTTGCTGCAATTCCAATTTCAATTCTTCAGCCCGCTGATCTTTGGCTTCAATAGCCTCATTTTTTTCATTCAAACGACTTTGCATGCGCTCAAGCTCATGCCGCTCTCGTTTCAGCTCTGCCTCAAATTCCTGGCGCTTCTTATGGAACTCGTCCTTAAGCTTAACCGCTACATCACGGCGTTCAATTTCCATATCTCGACGGGCATTGGCAAGCAAGATTCGCGCTTCATCACTCTGTTGTTTTGCCTGCCACAGACGGCGTTGAATATATACTATAAAGGCTATGGCTGCCGCAGCGCCGCATAAAGCGAGCAGTGCAGCCGACCAAGTAGCCAGGCTTATTGCTATCATTGAAGTCCTAAATTCTTCCGCAGAAGGAGCGCGGTTTTTATATCGAGTCAATAATGGTATTAATAGACGATAGTAGTTTTTGCTCTACCATCTTCCTTTGACTGACACATTGCAAAACGGCAAGCACTGCAATTTTACGTGTATCGATAATGCCAGAATGCCGAGCGATCTCGTCCATTAATGCATTGACCTCGTGTACAGCGGATTGAACTTGTTCTTCAGTTTCATCGCTGATTAACATATAAGGTTCACCACTGATGATGACCTTAATACGCCGTGCATTGGTTTTTTCCATCGCGACACCTATTTAGCAGGCTGCTCAACCAATTGGTCAATGTTTTTAATAAGATCGGCCACAAATAACTTGGTCTTTTCAGTTTCCGAGTTCAATGTTTCGATGCTTTCTTGCCCTTCAAGCAAATCATCCTCTAGGGAAGTAACTCGCTTTTTGAGTTGGGCGTTATCTTTTCGAAACTGTTCATTCTCGGTTTTTAGTCGCTGCAGTGTTGCCGCTAGTAGCTCAAGTTTCTTTTGCAAGAGTTCAAACGATTCCATAGTCATCCTTTCATGTACCAGAAGTATATAACTTCCTTTAAAGCCTTTGCGTAGTGCAAATCCATTCAAAATAGATCTACCTATGCTTTATTTTATGTGAGAATTTTTACCCACACGGCAAGTGTATGAAGTTAGACTTTGTAACGTCAAGAACTGATTGGCATTATGCGAGAAAACGTTGGTCAGCCAACAATTTATTCAAGCAAATCTAAGCAGTTTTAACGTGCGTTTTAGCTAAGCCTGCAATTTGAGAAAACACCGATGGTTCATGAATAGCAATTTGGCTGAGCATTTTGCGATTCAATTCTACGTGTGCTTTCTTCAGGCCATTGATAAGCTGGTTATAAGACAAACCTTCAGTGCGAGCTGCTGCACCAATACGCGTAATAAAGAGTGAACGCATATCGCGCTTCTTTAATTTACGACCCTTGGTAGCAAAAGCCATTGCACGCAATAAGGTTTCCTTGGCGCGTCTAAAGACGTTTTTACGCTGACCCCAGAACCCTTTGGTTTGTTTTAATATTTTTTTATGGCGTTTTTTGGTTATTACACCGCGTTTAATTCTAGTCATGTGTCAAAGTCCTAGTTAGGAAGTAAATGAATCAGGTGAATTTTATCAACCGCAGCAACCGTGCCCGACTTCCTCATCTTCCTTTTTCTTTTTGCTGATTTACCAGTAAGCAAGTGGCGATGGAAAGCTTTGGTGACTTTTATTGCACCGCTTTTACGTTTCTTGAAGCGTTTCTTAGCCCCTGAGTGGGTTTTCATTTTCGGCATTTGATATCCTTAAAATACAAATAAATCAAAGTCTAAATTAATGAACGGCAAACTTATGCATCTTGCAGTAGCATTGCTAAGGGTCCGTTCCCTCCCCTAACACCCCTCCCACTCCGCCAGAAGGCTACCGCCTCCTGCCTCCGTTATCTCGCTTGTTCGAGACTCACTTTAATACAATAGTCACTCAAATTGCGATCAAAGCTAAGCCGAGGGCTTCTCCGACTCCCATAATTGTTGGCCAATGCAAACAACAAATAGAAGTGGACAGTGAAGTCAAAAATTTTTCTTATAGTTAACTAGATGACTTTGAACCGTTTTTAGTCATGAATCCAGTTGCTACTTCTTAATGTAATACATACGGGTCCAAGCAGGGCCCATGCGTAATTCTTTTTCCATTGCCAGATGCTGAATCCCAGCTTCTTCCAATGTTTTTTGTATGCGGTCAAACATTTCTATGCCACGGGCTTGTTGCATAGCCATTTCGCGACCTCTAAACATGAGTGTAATTTTAAGCCGCATGCCTTCTTTTAAAAAGCCGATGGCTTGGTTTATCTTCGTTTGAAAGTCATGCTCGCCGATCTTTGGCCGCAATTTAATTTCTTTTATTTGGATGGTCTTCGCATGCTTTTTGGACTGAGCCTGTTTCTTCTTTTTCGCATACTGCACCTTGCCATAATCCATAATCTTGGCGACCGGAACACCCTCAGCTCCCTGATCAGCAATAATCACCAGGTCAAGGTGTGCCAGCTGTGCCTTAGCAAGCGCTTCAGCTCGCGTAACCACGCCAATATTTTGCCCATCATCAAGAATCAATTGCATGCGCGGGTATCGAATTTGCTCATTAATAGGAGCACCGCGAGTTTGGCTTTGTTCTCGCTTCTGAGTTCTATCGTTTTTGTCGATTGGGTGGTTATTTATCATAGGTTTTATGGTTTTTCCTTAAGTACTTGCAAAACTGCTTGTTCAATCTTGGCAGCTACATCTGGATGTTCTTTAAGATAGCTGAGTGCTTGATCTCGGCCCTGGGCAATTTTCGCTTTATCGAACGAGAACCAAGAACCACTTTGCTCAATAACTTCAGTTTGTAGTGCGGCATCCAATAAATCTAGTTCGTGAGAGATACCTTCAGTAAATAGAAGGTCAAGCTCAACCTTTTTAAATGGTGGCGCTACCTTGTTTTTAACAACTTTTACTACAATGCGATTACCAAATTGTACATCATCCTTCTTCAGGCTGGCGATACGGCGTACATCAAGTCGCAATGATGCATAGAATTTAAGCGCGTTACCACCCGTTGTCGTTTCCTTATTAGCAAACGGCATCGAATTGATGGTATGACGAATTTGGTTAATGAAAATGAGTACGGTTTTTGATTTATGTACAACCGGCGTTAGCTTCCGCAATGCTTGTGACATTAAACGTGCTTGTAAGCCGACGTGGGTATCGCCCATATCCCCTTCAAGCTCCGCCTTTGGAACCAAGGCTGCAACCGAGTCGATCACCACCATATCGATGGCACCCGAGCGAACAAGCATCTCGGCGATATCCAAAGCCTGTTCACCGTAATCCGGCTGGGAAATAATAAGATTTTCTACATCCACGCCAAGCTTTGCAGCATGTGCTGAGTCGAGGGCGTGTTCGGCATCTATAAATGCGCAGATACCGCCGCGGCGCTGAGCCTGGGCAATAGCATGCGTAGCCAATGTGGTTTTACCTGAAGCTTCAGGGCCAAAAATTTCTACAATACGGCCTCGCGGATACCCACCCACGCCAAGGGCATGGTCAATGAGGATTGATCCGGTTGGCACGGCGTCTATGTTTGTTGCGCGCGTATCGCCCAACATCATTACGGCGCCCTTACCATATTGTTTATCAATTTGTGTGAATGTTACTTCTAACGCTTTTTTTCGAGAAGCTAATGTCTCTCTTGCATCGCGGGTTACTTCTTTTTCCACCAGAATCCTTTAGATCTCGTCGATCGGGTAGTACGGTTGGGTGTCGTCACTCTCTTGAGTAGTATTGACGTTAATTGTAGCAGAGCGCTCCAAAGAGGCAATAAAGCTTTGAATAAGGCGACCAGTTAGTTCGCGGTCAATTGAGGCTACAAATGATGGCTTTTTGGCCGCAAAGTCTTGGGCATTGAATGGTTCTACCCCTTCCAATTTGACAACTAGTCCATTTCCATGATCATCGACATTAGTTATCACTGAACCAACGCGCTCCATAGGCAGCATTTGGTTTATTGGCAATCCTTCGGCTGCCAGCTTTTTCACCCGGTCAGTTTCTTCACCTTTAAGCCAGTCGATTGCCCGGGTTGTGCCATGGAATTCCTGGGCTATTTCAGCCAATTGCTTTTTGCCAGCTTGCTGCTTGGCCTGCGCAAGAATCACTCGCAGGCTCGCCTCTGCCTTTTTGCGATGTAAGGCTTGGGCTACCTTATCCTTAATCTGCTCAAATGGTGGCACATAACTTTTGTTAACCTTCGTCAGCTGAATGACGGTAGCAGGTCCAGTCTGATCCTTTCCACTAGTCATTATCGACGGTTCACCTGCATTATGAATCTTAAATAGTCGCTCTATTTGGGCAGAAACATCCCTTCCCAGTGTGGCATTAGTAATTTCAGAGTGGCGAGCACCCTTGGCCTGGGCAAACTGCTCAAGCGCCTGTGGATTTGTGCGTAATTCATATTGAATGCGTTCCATATCTGCATGGAAAATACGGTTAAACAAAGATTGCCGTACCGCTTTTTCCACTTCAGGGCGCACTGTTTCTATCGATTTATAGGTTGCTGGCTTGCGAGATATGCGCTGGACTATTTCTATGCCATCTTTGGTTTGGAAGAGAGGAGAAACTTCGCCGTCGGCTTTCAGCCGAAAGGCAGTTTGTTCCTCTGCCGGATCACGCTCGCCCCGGGTAATAAAGCCAACCATGCCACCGTCTTTGGCTGTCGCTTTATCATCAGAGACCTCTTTTGCCTTTTCTGCAAATTGCTCTGGATGTTCTGAAACTTGCTTGTATACCGTCTCGGCCTTAGCAACTACAAGTGCGGTATCTTCTGGTTTATCAACCTTAAATAGAATGCGTCGTATTTGAACTTGTGCAGGGCTTTGTACATACGATGCCTTATGCTCATCATAATATTGGTTGATATTTTGTTCTGATGGTGTTATGCCATAACGCACCGGGTCAAATTCCCATACTACGCCACTGCGCATTTCAGGCACAGCAAATTGTTTGCTTGCTTCATCATAATATGATTTCAACTCGGCATCAGAAAGCGGTTTTGCGCGTTCCTGCGCGAGCAACTGATCAAATGGTATTGTGAGTACCGTATATTTTTTTGCCGCAAACTGCTGCATGTATTGCGACTTGAGTAAGAATGTTGGTGCGTAGAAAGAAGTTGCTATTAATTCCTTAATCTGGCTCAATTTCAAATGCTGTTCAACTTGCCGCTCAAAATCTGCAACTGAAAGCCCTTGGCTGCGCAATACGCGTGAGAGCGTATGAACATCAAGATTACCTTGTGCCAATAAGTATGGTGGAATAATATCGCCCATTTCCTGGAGGAGGAAATTTGGATCAGTTATTTTGCTCGCCACATAATCATAGCCAAGATGAATATTAAGATTGTCTGCAGCCTCATTAAGCAATTCGTCAGCAATCAAACTTTGCACAGCCGCTTGTTGAAGATCAATACCAAGTGATTTCAGATCAAACGGTATTCCAGCTTGTTCAAACTGCATACGCAGCAGCTCAAGCTTTCGATCCTGTGCTTGCTTACGCCTCTTGAATTCTGCTTGGCTTATTTCATGATGATTGATCGTGATGAAACTTCTTCGGCTGCGTGTTCTCAGCAAAAGAAAAATTCCACCGCTCACTACCATGGACGCTACGGTAATTAAGGTTACCGCAACAAAAACGCGGCGATAGGCTCGCTTACTAAAAATATTAATCATCTGATTGTTTTCCCATTCAACTTAAAGATGTGCTTATTGGCATTATTGATACATCATGTAATTTTTCAAATTTTTTAATCTGTGCAATCGTCTGCTCAAGTTGTGCACGATCGGCCACTGGCGCTGTCACCGCTTGATACCAAGAAATGCTACGCCCCGATTTGGTTCTGCTGTGACGAGTCACAATGCTCACATCAAAACCACGTCGCTTCAATCGTTGCACTAATTGATTCGCCATTTTTTCAGTGCTAAATCCAGCTAGCACTCCTTTGTATTTTGGCTGATTTTTTTGTTGTATCTCTTTCTGAACTGCAAGATTTTGCGTTTGTGCAATAGCTTCATTCTTTACGTTAGGTGCCGCTGCATCGCTCATTTCAGCATTAGTTTGCGCGCCAGATGCCGCATCTGCAAGCTGCGTTGTTTCTGGTTCATCTTCAGAATCAGCAGATGGTTCATCATCGCCGCGTTCGTTAACTGAACACATAGAATAATAAACTTGGTCTGCGAACGAATCGCGCTCAACCATGGTCAGCAGCTGTTCTGCAGCAGTATGCTGACCCCAGAAATAGCCACCGATAAAAACGAATAGTGATGTAGTAAGCAATAAAACAATAGTTCGATTAAGCTGTTGCTTATTGAGAAATAAACCATCTTTACGATGATGCTCACTCGGGGCACGTTCCGGTGCATCCGTACTAAGCGATCCGAAATTTGAACGAAACCAATCTAATATTTTCTTCATACTTTTTCCGATATCACTTCGCAACGCGGAGTTGCAAGTCCCGCTCATCCTGAGCTTATCGAAGGATAAAGGCGGGAATAAGATTGAATGCCAATTTGTCAGATTTATTTTGTGTCGCGAGAATATAGCACACCATGCGCTGTTTGCAAAACTGCAGTAGTAACTTTTTGCGCAACATCATCTATAATATGGTTCGTCATATTCATTGTTACCGTTGCATCTGATGGTAACTGTTCGAGAAGTGAACGGAAGAATGTTGACTGTCTTTTCGCATAGCGTCGTGTTTCGCGCTGTATTATCCCAATCACGGATTCAATATTATTTTGTGATTTTAGTAAGTCGCAATAACCAATAATTTTTTTTCTACACAAAAAATCTTCCCATGGTGTATTTTTTAATTCACGCACTTCCGCATGCCATGCAGGCATCATTTCAATAACACGTTGATCAATGCGTGCATACAGCTCTCCGCGATCACGCGTAAGAAGAAATAGTAGATAATTTTTTGTTATTGGATCATATACTGGCGCATGCGCAGATGGCAATTGGCCGGTTGTTTGCCACAATATAAGTGCACGCTCTATGCGATAGCGATCATTTGGATGAATCTTCGCAGCACGTTCTGGATCGATTGCGTTGAGTTGTTGCCACAGTTCTTGTGTTGATTTGTTTTCAAAAGCCCCCTCGATACTTTTTTGCTTTGCAAAAACACTCGGGGCGAGCGGGACAGGCGCATGCATATCATGTGTATTTTCTTTGGCCGGAAAAAATAATGATTTAATATAAAAACCGGAACCGCCAACAATGACTGGAATATTTTTGCGCGACCATATTTCATGCATCACTTCTGCAACACGCATGCGGTATTGTGCTACAGTGAAATTTATCGGTTCAGAAAGTACATCGAACAAATGATGCGGTATTAGCATGCGCTCAAGTGGCGTTGGCTTTGCAGTGCCGATATTCAGAGGCGTATACAGTTGACCCATATCGCCGTTAACGATCTCAATAGGAAGATGGTGATGCAGCGCAAGACCAACAGCTGATTTACCGGTTCCTGTTGGCCCTGTTAATACAATGAAGAATTGACTCATTTTGTCTTATGCAGATTCACGCCTCAACATTGCTATAGCATCGCTCACACTGCAGCGTTCGACAATACAAACTTCCTCAATCAAAAGTGCTTCGACTTGCAAAACATATGCTTTTTCGCCGAAGGAAAGTTCTTTGTATTTGCTAGCATTGCGCAAATCGCGATAAATTTGTGCGAGATCAAGCAAATCACCACGTGCAATTCTGCTCGTATATTCTCTATTGCGGCGTCCCCAACTCGTTCCAACAACCACTACCGGCTTGGTTGGTTCAGCGAGCAGTTGAAGCATTTTTTTTATTGCTGCTTTATTACTTACCGGACGAATGCCGACAGCATCAAAATTCCCTGCGGGAACAAGTGCAGTAATCCCTTTTTTCAAAACGAGAAGCTCGAAAAAAGCAAGCAGATCTTTGCCAACGCTTTTTTCTACCACACGGTTAATTTTGGCAACACCATGGCCCGGATAAACTACAAAATCATTGACATCAAATAATGCACCGGAAATTACTTTGGCGCTTGGAGATTTGGATTTATTTGCAGCGGCGACAGTCATAAGCGGATTCCTCAGAACCAACCCGACATACAACCCATGACGGATAGTAACTATAGCAGAATAATTAAATAAGGACACTTCAGAATGTCTGTTTTTACTTAATGCGATTTGCTATTGTTTAGAGCACGACAATCTTAACAAGAGATTTTTTATGAAGTACAGAAATCTTAGTCTTTTTCTATTATTTGTTTTGGTAAACTCGGCGCAAGCCATGGATGACAAACTAGCTGAGGATAAAAAGAATTCCGAGCAAAATGAAAAGACGGGGCGCACATTTCTCAATTATTATACTAGGCATAAACCTAAGCTTGATTCTGATTTAAAAGGGGAGACCTTTGTGATTCCGACCTTGTCTTTGGTTGGTACGCATCTAACTGATTTAAATGGATTTGATAACCTCGAAGAAGTGGAAAAACTTCAGCATCTTATTCTCTATAGTAATCGACTCACTACTGCTAGTTTAGCGCCTTTATACAAGGCATCGGCCATAAGATTGCTTGATCTTTCTCATAATCGGCTTACCGATATCCCATCATGTATTTACTTTTTGCCATCGCTAACAGAGCTCCGGCTCGACCATAATAAATTCACTACTTTTGATGGAGACTTTGCGCTCTGGTCTCAACAGCTTAAAATTTTACGGCTTTCGCACAACGAGCTACATTCGATACCTGATCACATGAGCGATCTGCGACGGTTGCAAGAGCTTCACCTTGAGAACAATCAACTCGCTTCCATCCCAGCTAGTATAGGTCGGCTCTATTGGCTTCGGCAGCTTTGGCTTAATAACAATCAGCTAACAAGCATCCCTGAAAGCATTGGTGGCCTGTCAATAAGTGGTGACCTTGACACTCTTTATATATATAACAATCCAATACCACTGGGGCAAGAGCAGCTTCGCATGAGGTTAAAGTTGCCATTAGATTTTACCTTGGTCTTTAAGTCACCGCAGCAAGAGCGTGCTGAGCATGACTTATTCCAAGCGATCAGAGAACATGATGTAATAACTGCTCGAAGGCGATTTAATTATATCCTCGTCGGCGCAGTTCGCGGGCCATATGATCGTAAGTTCAAGAATTTTATCAGGATTGATGTCACTAAAATCAGGGATAGCAATGGCAATAACCTGCTACACGCTGCAATCGATGGCCTTGTTGCTCAACTTCAGCCAGTTCAAAAAAAACTGACAGAAATTATAAGCAGCGCGCACCTAACGCAAGCGCAAAAATGGGCTCAATCGGGGCTTCTAGAAGACCATGTTGATGCCTTAAATTATCGCTACATGAAAATATTCAGAATCCTTCTCTCATGCGATGAGGAATGTGTGAATGAGATGCTCTTTACGCCGAGTGAACGGGATCAACAAGTAGTTGATGCTATATTCGCGAGACTAGGGCCCGAAAGCCCAATTTATAAGGCCGTGCTGGAGGGCTTGATGCCCGAAAAGGCCTTAGCAGCAGAGGAATCCACCGACGCCGAAGATATGGAGGACCTAGGCGAAGAAAACATTCGCTGGCATGAGGAAGTTGGGTAAATTGGCAAAAACCGTGTCCAACCAGTCCTATTTACGCTAAAGATTGCTAGACTATTGGCATGGAAAATACCAACTTCAAAACAGGTCTTAAATGGAGTTCCTTCGAGCAAGGAATCGTCCAAAGCCTTATACTTGGCCACCAGCTTCTCTTGGCGCGCGTGCTTCATCTGCGTGACTTCGGCTATTGTAACGCCTTATTTTCCATCGTTTGGCTACTTAGCACCTGGCTCAACTTTGGATTTGATACATCGCTGTCGCCCTTATTTCATCGCGCAATCCAAAGTAAACAAACTTTTTGGCAAATCATAATTCGGCCGCTCATATTTCAGAGCTCTTTTATAGTTGCTATCCCGTTGCTGGTCGTACCGTTGGCTATCAACCGATTGGGTTTTGAAACCGGAACTACTATTGCAATTTTACTCGCTTTTGCCGCCATGGTTGAAACAACGAAACGTATTTTGCGTTCCATTCTCCATTTTGCGGGTAAGTTTAAGCCATTGGCATTCTTAGAAATTGCTACAAATCTATTCTATGTTCTGATTGTTTGGGCCTATTATTATTGGCGCCAGGAGCTTTCGATGCCGATATTGATCGCTCCCTTTGTGGTAGTGACATTCGCCGAGGTAATTGGACTGTTGATTATTTTCAAACATTGGCACAAAACCTTGCCTTCAGAAGAGGGATCAAACCAGAAGCCGCCCATTCTTAAAACCCGGGCCACTGGCTACCTACACCAACTAGCCTCCCAATGTCTTTCAAGCAACTTGATCATCCCATTAGTTGCTAGTTATTTTGGGCTCAAACAAGCTGGTGCACTTTCATTGGCCTCTAATATTTCCTATTACATCACCACTTGTGTAAAAAGGACATTCGGCATGACTACAGGAACTGTGCTCGCACACGCTAAACCGCATGACCGTGCGACAAAACATGCATTAATCACCACGGCAACATCAGGACTATATTTGCTGCTTTCCATAGTTGGCTGCGTTTGTATTTTAGTATTCCCATTCATTCTCAGTTATTTCTCTCAAACTACCGAGACAGTTGATCTGTTGCCCATTTATCTCTTTTTATTCGTAGTGATCAGCGAGCAGTTTTTAATACCGTTCGAAAAAATCTTATTGACCGAAGAACATCCGCTCACCTTCATTTTCTTCCACTGTAGCTACCTGGCATTACTCTTTGGCGTATTAACCTATGCACCTAACCGCGTATTGCTCATCCTTGCAACGGTGGCAGTCAGATTAATCACTGCCGGCGCACTTGTATTGATGTGTTACCGCAAGCTTGGGTTATATCCAAAGTTACCAGCTCATACGGCTGCATCATTAGCTACATTCATTGCAGTTGCACTTTCACAGCTTTTAAACGCTGCATAAGCTTACTTTCCCAACCCGGCCATAATTATGGCGTAAACATCCTGATTCAACGCAGTAGCAAGACCATCATGATGCATTGGCATATGCAACTCTTACAAACTATTGCAAATATGCGTACATAACCATTAAAATGGTCAACACAATGAATTTTGGAAATATAATAAAACAACAACAATGTAAGGATCAAGAATGAAGAATAAATTTTTAGTGCTTATACTTACGGCGCTACCGGTGATCAGCTATGCAACATCAGAAGGCGCTGGTTTAGTAAACGAGGCGTTCATATTAGCCAATAAAACCAAGGCGCTTTTGTATTATAAATATAAAGCTAATCTCACAGGCAAGATTGGTGGTATCACCATGAAAGACAATACAACATCGGGCAGCGGTAAAATAGACAGCGGTAAGATGGCCAAAATGACCCCAATGATATCCATGGGTGGCAATATGAAAGATGTTTGGGGAAATGAAATTGATTTAAGCCTGTCAATTGAGCCCGCAGCAAGATGGTTTGCAGCTAAAGTAAGTCCAGCGGGTTATATTGTTATGCAGGACGAGCACAATGAACAGCTCCTGCGCTTAAAAAAATTGATTAAAACTGCAGAGGGTCAATACAGCATCCCAACGGGAGAAGAAGGTAATATTCCGCTTACTGAATTAACGGCCGCTCAGGAAAAAGAATTGGCTGCCGCACAGAGGCCAAAAGGTCTGAGCTCGTTGGAACTATAGATCATTTAGCAATATCAGATATCAATTTTGTTTTTTTAGACTCTTGAACAGTTTCGGACTTAACTGAAATGATGTTGGCTTTTTCCTTCTGCTCACGTTCCTCATAAATCTTCCGCAATTGTCCGCTGACCTGTTTTAATGAGTGGACTTCTCCCTCAGCTTCGGAAGCCATTTCATAGTAAAATTCAAATAGCCCATCATATTTCTGGTATTCAGGAGAACCTTTGACAATCTCAACTGCCGGGCCCGAAAAGTCAGCGGGCAGGCTATAGGACTTATGCTGGACCGTATAGAAAATGTACTCTCCATCGAGGATAATGTTATAAACAGTCATGAATTTACCATGGCCTGGATTTGATGGTGCTACATACAAAACATCAATCAAAAATATTTTTGTTACTGGTTCAGATATACGGAAGTGTTTCAACACATCTACCAGCCCATTTTGACTGGCATCAATTTTTGAAAAATGATGAATCGCCACTCCAGGAAGCATGGATATAATTTGTGGTAGCTGGACCGGTAGTGTGCTCATATCAATTTTGAACGGAATATTATTTGTATACAACAGTAAGGCAATAGGCCCAGTTTTGCTTTTGGCCGAACGTTGCTGTTGGAAGAATGACATGACATTCAGCGGCTTATCAACCGGTCGAGTTGCCGCCATGATTTTGCCGATCGAAATGATACTATTCTGCGCATTAATCAATGAAAACCAAGGAAGACCAGGCAATCTTACTTGCGCAGCTTGCAACTCCTTAACTGTTCTTGATTCAATATCAATACCAAGGGCAACTGCGAGTTGTTTAAAGTTCAATGGCACTGCAGATGCATCATTGAAAAACTGATCAAACGCATTTTTTTGCGTAAGTTGCAATTCCCCCTCTTTCCAGTCAATATCGTCACGCGTTAGCAAAGGATTTGTAAATGAACTTCTCCCATGATAGAAATAATTGTATGTTATGCACCATCTTGCTACCGCTTCATCGCTGATCGCATAAGTCAGTATTGGATAAGAATATGTACGTTGTTCTCCAGCGCTTTTGTCATTGGTATATATTATTTCTTGATTAAGACCTGCCGAATAACATGAAATATAAGCAAATAGTTTGATTAATAATTTATCTTCAAAAAAATCCAAAATTTGATGGAATTGATCAACTGGTATGGATGCCACATCTTTGGTCTCAGTCCCATGCCCTATCATATAAATCGTCCATTCGGGAATTTGATCACTCCGCTTTTCTTTAGCATAGGCAGACCTGCCCATGAATAATTTCGGCAATAAATCAATAAAATAATCTTCGCGAGGCGCATGAGCCCAATTCTTATCAACAAAGTCAATAAGGTGAGTCATAGAATCAGCAGAGACACGCTTCATCTCGTCGAGGAATAAACCATAGGCAAAAGTTTGTGGCGGTCCAATCTCACTTATATAGGAATTCGGAATTAAAAGATAAAAGGAATTTGTATTATCTACACGATAGATCAACCATTCGCTTGGCTGAAATCTTATATCGGCTATTAATGAAGGATACAATTTCTCCGAATATATATCTAAAAAAGGCCCTGATAAGAATTTTTGCAATTGCAGTGCAAATCCTTTCTTTTCAATAACTGCATTAAGTTCGCTCAGAACTTTTGGACGATCGCTCTCAGGTGTATTGCGCAAAAGATGTAACTGATTATGCACTAATTGTTGAATTGCCAAGCAGGGATTTTCTTGAATTTTTTTTGGATCTTTAAGCTGCTCATCAATCTCTGCACAAAATTTTAAATAGTTGTGCAGCACATTCGCCGAAGTAAGAATAGGGGCTACTTTATTATTAAGGGCCTCAAAAAATTCTATACCTATCGCTTCAGCCGAACTTTTCTCTACGTCATCCAAAAAGATAAACAGCTTTCTCAGCGGACGCGGTTTATTTTCGGATATTAACTCCATTTGAGAAAATTGTTGTGCTCGTGGGCTTGACGGTGCTCCGCTTGTTGCAAGCAAACTTACAGACTCAATCGCAATTAGGAGAAATAAATTTTTTAATGCATGCATTTTATACTTCAGTTTTTAAATCAGTTTATCCATCAGTTGGCGCAGATGCTCGCGTATCGTATCATTCATCTTGCTCTTACTTAACTCTCTGGCATTTTGCGCCTGTTCATACAGGTTGAGGCCAATGGGATTTGATGCGGTTAAATCGAAGCCACGTTTTTGCATTTTGTTTACGCGCGTTAATGCTTGCTGCAAATCAGCGTCTGCTTGATCCAGATTATTTGCTTGCATATCATCAGCGTATTGCTGAAGTAGATTTGCAACTGTCTCGTGATTCTGCGTCCAAACATCTCGCTGGGCACACGTAGGCAATACTGCGAAAAGAGTTGAAACTAAAATAATTGAAAACATATGTGCGTACTTCATTAGATCTCCTTAATTAACTTTTTCACGTGGTAGCATTGGCTTTGTTATTCAATATTCAAAAATTTCAGCAACTATTACTGCATAGTTGGTCAACGCCACACAAATACTAAAAAACGATATCACGATAAAATTTTGGGGGGCTGCGGAAAAAAATGTGCTTCATATATGCCCACCGCGCCTCGTTTTAAATACGGTCAATATGGTTGCAAGCAAATTTGGCCAAGTCGATGTTAAACATCAAATTCTTTAAATGGAAGAAAATAGGCAACTTTTTACTTTTGACCTTCAGCCTCATCCTTAAGCTGTTGTTGCAGATACATAGCGATTTGATCATGTCTTCGCTTGTGAAAGAATGCAACAGTTTTTATTTCTTGCCCATCTGGCATCTTATCATTCGGCTTGATCTTGCTTGGAACAACTGCTTTGACCATGAATAATGCACCATTATCCAACCCATCACGCAGCTCATGCCAATCGTCGCCGGTCGGTGTTGCTGGCCTAGCTGGTGCCATCGCTGGCGCATAAAGATATCCATGTAATTTGGCCATATTTTCACCAAAGGCTTCCTGCTTGCCAACAATTTCTTCAACAAGATTTAATTGTTGACGCAGTGTTTGCTTTGTTGAAGGAGATTTAGCCTGCATATTCTCAGCGGCATTTACTATGGTTTCTACTTGCTTAAGAGCTTGTCCAAGATCTTTTTTAGCCTTAGGTTCATTGCCGTCGACAACGCTTTTCACAAAATCTTCCAATGCACGGGATGCTGCTGCATGGGCAGAGGTCCAGCCTCGCGTTCCTTCTTCTTTTTCTTTCTGCCTGGTACCTTCCTCTTTGATCTGCGTCTGTATATATGTTGCTACTTCATCAAACCTTTTCTTGGCATTGTTTGCTATACCAATTGGCGTTAAACCATGTTCATTTTGTTGATTAGGTTTAATTTTACTTGGTACAATATCCTTAACCGTATCCAAATTACCACGAACAATTGCGACAGATAATTCTTCCCATGGGAGTGCTTGCGTAGATGTGCCATACATATTGCACATAATGCCTACTGTTAAAGCCGTAACAATATATATATTCATGATTTCCCTTTTTTTTCACTTTTCAATTGTTCTACTTCTTTCAGTGTGGCAGTCATACTTCCCTCAACTGCCAAATCTGTTAATTCATGCCACAGTTCGCGATAGATCTCACTTTTGGGATCTAACTCTTTTTCAATCACAGAAAATACCCGCCCGCCTGTAGTTGGAAAGTACATTTCCTTCATACATTCTTTCCCGCAGGTGCGTAGTACATTAAGCATTCCTACAAAATGATCGTCAGTTCCTTTTTTATTCTTTTCTATCTCTGCAAGTTGATCTGCCCGTTTTTTAGCGGTCATAGTTTGATTATTGTTAAGCTTCTCAACAACTTGCCGATAATACGTCTGCTGTTTAACAGCACCCTCAGCAAGAAGATACAATAAATTATTCCCGCTCTCATCATGGATTTTTGCAAGTTGCACACCAGAATTGATAGCTCGCTGAACTACCTTCGCCCGGCCTTCTTTTACTGCTTTCACCAGTTCATTTTGGATTGCTGCAGCTTTCATTTCTTCGGTTTGCGGAATTGCTTCTGGTACCGATGCTGGTATTGCTTGAACCGGTTGATATACCGGCAATGACTGCAAATAGTTTACAATATCATCATGTTTCCGCTTAAGATCTTGTGATTCTGAAGCAACCGTTCGATTATTTAATTGTGCATTAGCCTTAATTTTGCTTGGCACGATTTTTTTTACACCCTCAAGAAAACCGCTATCAACTGAATCCTTGAGCGATTGGATATCTTCTTTCGTGGGTTCCGGAACAAACAATAAGTCATCAAGCATTTTCATATCTGGAGCTAGACCGGCAGGTATTTTGGACAACACAGAATTTATAAGTTCCAAGCTATTATGGGCCTGCTGTGCAAGCGTAAATCCTTCAGGGTTTTTTGCCTGCGGGTTGCGTATAGTCTGAATCTTTTTTATAGCAGATTGCAGGAACGATTGTGCTTCTGTAATATTTCCGGCCAAGGCGCTATTTGTAACATTTTGCAATAATCGCGAAACAGCCACGTGATCAGGTGTCCATTCACTCGGTTTGGATTGTTCAGCTTTAAGCTCTAATTGCAGATAGGCTGCAACTTCATCAAATAATTTTTTTGCATTCTGGGCTATTTCAAGCGCTGTTTTTCCCGCAGGATTTTTCGCATCAACCGCAATCTTACTTGGCACAATAGATCGTACGGTCGCAAGATCGCCCCGCACAATCGCCTGCGCTAATGGACCCCAGTTCGCATTTTCGGAACTTGCACTGGTACCGCATATATTGGAAAATACGATAAAAGAAGTCGCAACCAATAAGTGTCGTCTTGAAACCATCATCATTTCCCCTTGCATTAGCATGTCAGGCCCCATCCTTACTCTCCCCAATCCCACCGCTTTTTTAAGCAAATTTAATATCCATTATTATAGGCATGTGATCACTCGCAGCACTGTAATAGAGATAAACGCCATTGATTGGCAGATCCCAATCCGGCTGCAGTTTGCCTTTATTTGGATAACATGTTTTTAAGAAAATAAAGTCTAAGCTTCGGCCAGTCCAATGAGTAAAATATGGTTCAGGCATATGCGCTGCAGAAAAACAATCTTGGAAACATCCGCCATCTTGTTGAGACTCTAATATTTTTAACGCGCGGCCGTTGCGCGACTCATTGAAGTCGGCTGCAATAATTACATTCTTACCTCTATCGTAATTATTGGTTGCTTTCTTCAGTTCCTGAATTTCTGCAATCCTGCGATCTGGATCACTGACTTCTAAATGGGTGCCATAGATTACAAGGTTGCGATGACCATATTTTGATAGATCAATTTCAACTTTAGCAAATGATCTAATATCACGAGGCCCGCCAGTTCTGTTATTAAAATTGTGCAAATAAGGCGAATCCTTAAATGGAACTTTTGATAAGATCGCAACCCCGTATGGTTTATCTTTTGGTGCTTTTGCAAGAACATGATATTTGTAGCCGATGTGCTCAAACCATTGATATATCGGATATTTTCCAAATTTGAATGATTCATTAAATTCCTGCAAAACTACAATATCCGGAGCTATTGTCTTAATGACATTTAAAATATTCTTAAAATCTTGCTCAGTTGGGCGAGATCTAAATTCCTTGGTCGGTGGCATAAAGCCATGAACATTGTACGTCATAACGCGTAATATTTTTTTGCTATCATGGATCGGAATCGCATTTAACTTTGGATGTTCTTTTTCCAAGGATGCAATTTGCCGTATAAAATCTCTCTTGAACTCCGCTTTATTAGCAATCCCATTCTTTGACTTATCCCACAGCTCTACTGGCTTGAGCATGAGATTTGTGCATGGAGCAAATTTTTTTGCTTGTCCAACATCATCGGATTCTTTAGCGCTTAGCACTTTATCTCGCTCTGCAACTTTGGCAGGCGCAGAAGTTGCGCAGAGGTTAGCATTAAAAAAGAACAAAATAAGTAAAACGAATTTACTTGATACCGCAGCACAAAACATAGTTTCCTTTGCATCCAATATGCGAATATCACTACTGTATAATGGTCTAACCCGACATTGCAACAATTTTGTATTAAAATTCGAAAAAATGCGCATCCTTACTCTTGTTCTTCAAACAGTGCCGGCCAATGAGCAAACTGTTCTGGGATGGATTCAATGCATCGCCGCGAGTAATTAATACATTTCCTTAACTCTTTATAAATAGATTTGCGTTCCTTTTCTGGATAGGTACTTGCAAATCCATCAAAAAAATTAGAAACGGTAATATCGGTCCAAGCTGCTCGCACAGGTATAGGGAGTGCTTGGAGCCAACCCAATAAAAGCACCGTTATATCAGTATGACAGTCTTTTGGATTTACAACGCTCCTTGCCATACTTGCATTATCAATAAGAAACACTTGCCTTTGATCAATGGCATAAAATATATTTCCCGGATGAAGATCACCATGAGTTATGCTCTTGGGTAACGAGCCAGATTTTACACGCTTGCTGTAGCGCTTATAAAAATTGGCCATCGCGCGACCCAAATCAAAATAGCATTGCTTGATTGCATTACGAATTTTTTGGTCACCCGTATTACGAGCAAACTGCTTAACGTAGCTTAAGATCGATTTGCCCGGAGCCTTGTGCATAAGCGAAAGTCTATGTTTTACACCGGCAAATTCATATGATACATAGGCGAAAGGCAAAATGAGTTGAGGCTGGCCCGCCATATAATTGGGATACACAATAGGCAAGAGCGAATTGAAGGTACTAACCAGTTTCAATTTACCTATTTCCTCATTCTGTTTTAGACCTTTTAAAACAAAAGATTGTGGGGCAGTTTTACGACATTGATCAGGTGAGATATTGCATAACGATTGCATTTCACATATAGATTCAATAATAAAAAGCTGATCCGTAAATGCCCCTTTTTCGGCCATTATACTCTTAACTCGCAAACACTCGGCATCACTAAATGCTGGCAATTCATCTTTTGCCAGGGACGATACCAAAAAATATTTAACCGATTCCTCAGTTAAATAACCAAATTTATCTACAACAAATTTAGTGGGGAATCTATTTATTGAACGAAATAGTGTACCATCCGCAACAGTTGTAAATTCAACTTCTGTGGTTTCATTCTCGATCGCGATATTGGCGAAAGCGGCGCATGGCTGTATAACAATTAAAGAAGTGACCAGAAGGAGAGTTCGGTAAATTAGGGCAAAACTCATACGCAGAAATAACACGGCAACTCCTGTGAATTAATAATTACGCATTAATCATAAGATCAGTGATTCAAGGAAAACAATAATTCAGTAGCAAAGCGGGCGATAATCGTTGTACCAAGCTATTTTTGTCTTCAAACGCTTAAAACAATATATTTTTTTAGGTTTCAGAAAAAACCTATTCCATAGATGGCCCAAGGCGCCACGATTTTGCAATGGTCAATACACTAACAAGCAAAACTCATGGCGAGCATATTTGACATCAATTCTTTGATTTTTATTTTTTTGGCACTTTTCGAGAAAGAAATGGATTGCCCAAGACTATAAATCGCCACAATTTTTCCTGCTGACGTGAAATCCCGATCCTTGGCGTTGCAATAATTTTCTCCGGGACATATCCATCATCGGCGAGATATAGTGCGCCTTTTTTTGTAAGATCGATGCCATACAATTTTTTATCGATTGCGAATGCCTTAGCCAATTTACCTGGCCCAGATGTTAATGCATGTAACGTTTTGGTTCCGCGAAGTTTTTCCATCATTGGGATTCCGTTGATTGGTTCGAGTGCGCGGATGAGCACTCCACCTGCTCTATTATTTCCGACATGTGAAACTACATTCAATGCATAGTGCATGCCGTACGTGAAGTACACATATGCATGTCCCGGTTCGCCGAACAATGCTTCATTACTTTTTGTTTTTCCGCGATAGGCATGACTGGCTTGATCATTGGGATAGCTATACGCTTCGGTTTCAACTATGCGCCCGATTAATGTTTCGTCATGAAAAATCCGAATCAATAATTTGCCCAAAAGCTGCTTTGCAACAACCTCTGGGCGATTTGTATAGAATTCACGTTTGAGTATTTTGGTCACTACAACGTGCATGATCCAACCGGGCCACAGCTCCACAAGCTCAGCAACACTACAATCCCAGAAGCGGCGACAATACCTCGCACAATCTTGCCGACAGTAGCATTATGGTATGGTCCGCACTGATCGATACCGAATAACATTGCTCCAGCGTGCAATGCATATAATGAAACAATTATCTGTGACACCGTGATTACGGCACTTGAAAGTACGATCATTAAATTCTCCTTAATAAGTGGAATTAGTAACAGTACTCTTATACTATGCCCTCTAGCCCATGGCAAGCGAAGCCCTAGATTATGTATCGCTCCAGCCTTATTATGTGTCAAAAGATTTACGCAAATTCCCGAAAAACCCTGTATCGAGCAGCATAAACCTTTCTTTTTGACTCCCGCTTTTGCTACCCTTGGTATTATCTCAACAAAGGAATCAACATAAAAGGATATCGTATGATCAAGCGTCTATTATTATTTGTGATTGCAACTGGCTCGCTCCAGGCAATTACTTTCCGGTCTTATTATTATCTGCATGAAAAAGAGCTCCTGGCAGAGTTGCAAACGGGTAAATTAATTATTCCTGGAAAACGCATAAGTTCGCTTGATGGGATGAACTCCACTTCCATTCCGGAGCTTAATAACTTACAAATTCTCAACTTAAGTGACAATGATCTGCCTGCGGATCTTCTAGATGCCAACGGTTTTTACGGTTTTTCTTTCCCCCGGCTCCAGGTTATAAATCTCATCAATAATCCCATCGGATACAGCGAGCAAGAGCTCCGAGAATACCTAGAACTTCCTGATAACGTACAGCTCTTCTTCAAATCCTCCGCCCAACATGAACTCGAACAGCATCTTCTCACCGCCGTCCTAACGCTAGATGTTGATGAAGTGCTCCGACTATTGGACAACATAACTAATGGTACAATTACAGCGCCTTTCCACACGCTCATTCAGATTGATAAAATAGTTACACCAGAGCAATGGAACCTATTGCATCAGCTCGCCTTCGCCGCCGGTAGCCGTATAGAAGGAATCCGTCAGACGCTCAATGACCTTAACATTCAGGCTCGCGGCGCACCAGAATTACCTTCCGAACAGGAGCAGGGTTTATTGGAAGAATGGTCGGACACAACATCCAAAGCATTAAAAATCTTATTTGCGATCAATGCTGCAAGTCCACAAGCAATGCGAAATATGCTCACCGATCACGTAGAAGGTGATGTACCGATCGATACCTTACGCCAATATATACCCGAAGGTGGCGCGCTTGATACAGCCTTTGATGAGCTTACCGTTTGGTATTTAGAGCTGAAGAAAGGTCCAAACAATTCCCTGCAACGCACCATTAAAGAAGAAAAAGAATGGGTCTCTTCAATGGAAGAAGCGCCAACAGTCCCCATGCATGATGAAACCGAATCAGAATCAGAAGATACCTAAAAAACCATTACAAAGAACAACATGACACATCGACTTATATTATTATCCATTTTCATGATTGCCTCATCAGCCCAGGCCATCTCATTCCGCGACTATTATCAGCTCCAGGAAAAAACCATCCTCGCATCACTAAGCGAGGCACGACTCGATCTTTCCGGAAAACATCTCACTTCCCTGGACGGATTCAACCTCACCGACTCTCCCGAACTCGCCGCACTCCAGACCCTCAACCTCAACGACAACGACCTCACACACATTCCTTCACCATTTATTTTCCCCAATCTCAGCCGGATCTATCTCATCAACAATCCCATCCCGGGAACCACCGACCAACTCCGAGAGACACTCGGCCTCCCCAAACACACAACACTCTTTTTCAAGTCCACTGCCCAGGAACTATTCGAGGAACAGCTCACCAAGGCCGTATCATCACTCGACGTTGGCGCAGAGCAGCACCTCCTCAAAGAACTAACCAAGGGTATGATCACAGCACCATTCATCACACCCATTCAACTTGCTAAGATCCGTGATGCTCACGGCAACACGTTGCTCCATTTATTAGCTACGAGCGCCGGAAACTGCATAAAGATCATGCGCAACGTTGAAGAACTTTCTGAAATATGGTCTCTTGTAACTGATAACTCTCTCCAAGTCCTTTTTGCGCTCAACGGGGCAGACCAAAATGCTGTCCGTGAAATGCTTATAACTCGTAACCCGCAAGGACAAATCCCAGCAGAGATCATCTTGGATCTGGCAGGACCGGGCCCATTATATAAAGCCTTTATTAAACTCGCGCGCACCTATACCAATACGGAACCGATTCCAGAAGAAAGCGTTGCGACCATGGCGGATGTAGAAGAGGAAATGGAAAAGTAGATAGAGAATAGAGTGCAGAAAATCTTGGTCCAAGTACGCAGAGCCGGCGCATTCCCGTTTAAGGAATTAATAATTTATTTCTTGTAAAGTCGTCGTTAAAAACAAATTTTTTTATATGGTTTTCAATCCCTAATTCATATTCGTATATATATAAGTGTGTTCCTATATATAGGTAATTAATATAAATAACGTGTGTTGGTTCTTTTCGCGTGTGTGTATGAATGCGTGCGATTGGTATGTGTGGAGAGTAGGGATCTTTATCATATCCTTATATATACAGGTATACGTATGTGCCTATATGTTTTAATCGTGTTTTATTCAGGACTATCCCACGAATTTCATAATTGCTTTAGATTGACATGACCGCGCTCATCCTGAGTTAATCGAAGGATATAGCGCGAAATAGATTCTTGTATTGATATCGCCTATAAGGTTATTGCCCGATATAAGCTATCGCCCTTCTATCTATCTCTATATATAGGTTAGGGTATCACCCTTCTCATATATACCTTTATATATCTTCTCTTATTTTTACTCTTTTTATAAATGCTTCGGCAGCCAATGCGCACGGAGGCGAAGCCGACGAAAGGTCACGCGGAGGCCTGTCCCCGAAGGGCCGAGGCCCATCGGGACGAAGGTCACCCGAAGCCAATAAGTCATCCATAATCTCAGCGACTCAAAAGGCGGAGGGGGAGACAAGAGGCGGAGCGAGGAAGCGGCGGGGAGACGGAGTGAGGAAATCCCGGGGCGCCGCGCGGCGGGACAGAGCCAGCGCCAACTAATAATAAATATATCATAAAATCCATAACCGCCCTGCCCCAAATATACACGCCAAAATAAGCCCACATGAAATCACACGTGGCAAACTGACAAAGATAACGATCAGCAAGGCACTCAATTCAATATCACCCAACCTAATAACAACCACCCGCCATGAACGATGCAAACTACCACGATCAAAAAGCTAACCAATCACACCCCACAAAACGCGTTATCAGAAATATATATAAGGAAGGAAAACACCATGCGACAGATTATCGCCTATTTAAATAAGCAATCTGCGCCCAAACCCACATAATGAAATGTTGCAAATATATTATGCGGACCCGCAGCACCGCCCCGCCCATTGAACTGGAATGGGTGTATATGCGTTATCAGAAATATAATAATTTGAATAAGAGATATCGGCGACAATAAGCACTTCGTTAATTTACGGCCTGAGAGATCAAGCTCATTATTAATATGACATCGACAAGCACAACTCGCACCCTTCTTCCCGTTTAAGGATTAATCCCTACGTGGCGCATGAGTAGTAATTGATAAGCGCGAATCAGAAGTAAATTAAGATTTTCCCAGAGCAGCAATTTGCTTAGCCATCTCTTGCTGAGTTGTATCCATTTTCTGAGAAAGATCAGTCACGATTTTAGTAGCAGCACTAATAGCGGTTTGCACCGCAGTCATTTTCTGCTGAACCGCAGGCTCAGTGAGACTAGTTGATTGCAGTAATTGGCCAACAAATGTAGATATAGGATCGGCTAACTGTTGAATTGCATCATTAGCTTGTTTTAAAAGACCTTCATAACGATCGTCCATTTGTTTTGAAAGCGTAAGATACTGATCCATAACCGTTTTCATTTTGCTTGAAAATCTTTTTGCGCCTGTGCCATTACGCTTGCTTGATTCACCGCTGCCATCTTTGTTTTTACAACATTTTCGATGTCGCTCACGCTCTTTTGCCTAATAGCGTTTATCTGATCATCAAAATTCTTTTTAGCCGTTGCAATGGCTTGGTCAGCATCCGCCTGAATCTTTTTTATTTGGTCATTTGCTGCTTGGGTTGCTGCTAAGATCTGCTTATTAATCATGTCCAGCTCTTTATTGACCTCAGTTTGTAAAGAACTAGCTTTATCTTGCAATTGCTTTGCTACCGTGGAACAATCATCACCAAAAGCCAGTCGCGTTATAGCTAATATAAGCATTGCTACTATTATTCTTCTTTTCATTATACCCCCTGAGTCAGTTGTTGTAGCCGAGATACCACTTCTTGAACTCGTGGATCTTTTACACTCTTCACTTGCGGAATAATATTCAGCGCCCCATTTACCGTGGTAATTAATTGCTGCAGCTTATCAATTGATGCTTTTACCTGTCGCTGATTTTTCTGATTTTTATCTGTTAACGATTGCGCATTTGTTTGTTGTGTTTTTTGTAACGCTGCTTGCAGATCATCCTGCATCTTTTTCAATGGAGCAGCATAGCTCTGCTGAGCAGCCTTCACCTTCTCATCCAAATCCTTTTCATTCTGTGCCAAATTTTGCGCAGTTCAGTTTTTACTTTTTCAAGCTGCGCTTTAAATGATTCGTTTACCGTAGCAATTTGCTTATCGCTTTTACCCTTAGCATCAGCCGTTTGTCTATTTAAATCTTGTTGCAGATCAGTGATCTTCTTTCTTGCATCATCCAATGATTTATTAATTTGCAAAATAGCTGCATGAGCTTTCGCTTCCTCTTCCGGGCATGGAGGGATAGTTTCGACTGGCGCTGCGCATATTAATTTTAATTGATCAACCAAATCTGCCTGAGCGGCCTCCAAATCCAACTATTTTCTCGCCTCGGGGACATTTTAATGTAACAGGCTCTCCCTTATCGCCTCCCGCGTTGCCCACACCATTACCAGCTGCATCTAAAGGATTGATCATATAAACAAATTCGCCCGCCTTTATGTATATTCCTGAAAATCCCAGCGGGTTTTTGAAACTATAGGGATCACCGCCGCCGCCACCCATCGTTCCCAAATCCTGATCACTGCATTTCATACCAATTTGATCAATGTTTGCAGCGCCCCGCCCGTATATCTCAGTTACAAAACCTTTTGTACAAGCGCGCGCTTGCACTGGATCGCCACCGCTGCCACCAGCAGGTCCAACTACTGTGAGGCCATAACTTATTTGGGATGTACCAAATAAGGCTACAGCAAGAAATATTCGAGCAACTACATTCATCTTCATTTCCATCCTTTTATTTCTATCGTATTGGCCATGCGCCAGCAGAAGTAGTTTCAGGTTTTGTAGGTGTTTCTTGTTGTCGTGCTTGAATTGCCTCTTCTTCTAATTTTGTAACCTGCGCTTTTTGCGCTTGTTCGGCTGTTTGTTTCACCACTTCTTGCGCTGCAGCTACTTGTTGCGCAATAGAAGCAATAGCTTTTGCAGTGGCTACTTCTGCAGGATTAGTTGAAACCTCAGCCTGCTGTTGCGCAAGCTTTTTTGCTTCCTGAGTTAACGCAATTGCTTTCTTTTGTGCCTGTTCGGCCTCTTTCAATTTAATTTGATAATCACGTTGCTTTAAATTGATTTGGGCCGCTAATGGCATTGCCATCAAAAAACTGATTGCATAGATATACTGCTTATACATGTTGTTCTCTCCTATAATTAAAATATCTTTTACCAATTTGTTGGGTTAAATGCATGTCCAACTGCATCTCCAGCTTGTTCAAGACCATGTCCCACTGTACCTGCAGCCCCTGCCGCCCAATTTGCTGCCGCCTCTCCAGCATGCTCAATGGCATGGCCAGCTTCTTGTGCCGCATCGCCAATTTTATTCACCGCATCTTTTGCAACATCACCAACGGCATTCACTGCAGTTTTTGCTGCATCGCCGACGGTGTTCACTGCTTTAGTTGCTGTTGATGCTACCGCATTGGCCGCATCTTCAGCGCCATGTGCAATGGTATTTGATGTATCTTTGACGCCATTAATGGCTGTCTCTCCTGCATTTTTAACCGCATTTGCAGCGACTTCCCCCGCATGTGCAACTTCTTCGGCTGCATATTGAACAGCACGAGCTGCCGATAGTGCGCCATCCTTAATGGCATTAATAGCATCCTTGGCACGATCATATGCCCTCTCTGCTTCTTCCTTAATGGCATTAACCGCTGGCTTGATTGCTTTATCAAAAATAGTTTCACCAATCATCTGAAAGAATTTGCCAGCATCATTTGGCGATGGCATGTTAATATTCAGCGACCAATCATAATCTTTGCTTAATACTTTTAATCCTAATTCAACGGTAACCGGCGGCCCGCCAGGCACTACCGATTTTGCCGCACCGGCGATCGAAAGTGATTCCATCTGGAAAGTGCCCAATACTTTATCGGAAAGAACATCTACTGCTTTGGTCAATCCTTTGATTGTTTCCTCAAAGCCGCGCACTGTTTGTTTTGCAATTTCCATTGGCGCTTTACAGATATCCGATGCAACAGGAATATCGCCGCATTTATTTTCAGCATCATTCAATGCGCTATTGGCCTTATCGGTGAAGGCTGATATCTCACGCTTAGCAACATTTAAGTTATCAAGAATAGGACCACGCACGAGATTTTGGATGTCAGGTGCACTCATGCTCCAATTGAATGTTGAATCTTCTACGTGCGGAAGCGGGATTTTTGCGCCAACCTTGGTCGAAATTCCAAATAAAATTGATTCAGCTGCATATGCTAATCCTTGCGGTGAGATCGTCATATCGGTTTTCGATTTCATAAAGCCGGCAAAATTTATTAATCCATCAATACGAAATTCTTGTTTTGATCTTGAAATCTCACCATGTATGTATGGTGCTTCATTCTCATTATCCGCTGCAGTGATTTGGAAAATAGGCCCAAGCTTAATTGGCGCCGCTAGTCGACCATCAAATACCATGCGCGTGCCCAATGGATCTATCGCAACTTCCATGTTACCGCCGGTCAGAGGAGGCAGGCCTGGCAGTTCAAAATCAAGAGAACCTTTGAGTGTGATGCCTGGCATGATCGTTTCACCCGTTGGTTTGGTTACTGGCAGGATGGCCCATTTACCAGTGACATCCCGCATACATATAAGAGTGCTTGGTAAGTTTAAATTTATGCCACTCACCTTACTTGCAGCCATGGCAGCTAGTTTGTATTGCATTGATATCATGTCGGTCAGGCATAATTTTTTGATATTAAAATCAACTGCAGAACTCTGCGGCGCGCCAATATTAATATCTACAAACCCGGTAACATCCATGTCACCCATTTTAAAGTGACCATTCAAACCAAAGCCAGAGAGTTCGCCAGCCGCGAAATTAATTTTTAGATAGGGATCATCGAGCTCGATAGGAAATCCGAGTGGATGATTAATAGCACCGCCCTTTATGCCGCCTTCGAATGCAAAGTTGCCCGGGCCTTCCTCGGTATTTACTGAAAGCATCACTTCGCGCGGTGACATACCAGGTAGAGTTACTTCACCATTAAAATCAAATGCCAATTTAGGAAATGGCAGTGCGCCTTTGAGATCAAAGTCTAAACTTGTCAGCTTTAAAAGATTGGCGATGCCTGCATTGATTAGCTTTGCAAATTTTATATCAAAGTTCAGCGGATTGGTCAGCGGGATAATGATGTTTGGTTTAAGGCCACTCGTAACGCCCAATTTGTCGAGCACGTCGCCAACAATACCAGAAACAGTCATATCTTCAGCAGAAATAGTAAGTGTAGGTTTCTCTCCGCTAATATTGGCCGCCACTTTTACATGATTCATTTTAAGCGACATCAATTTCTCAACTGGCGTAAATGCATCTTTAAGTGGCGAAGGCATTTTGCTAATCCAGTCATTCAGATCTAGGGTCCCCAAATCGGCGCCAAGGCTGCCCGTGAATCCTTTTGGCCCTTTGGTAAGATCGGCCTGCAGGGTTAAACCAAATAAGTCTGCATCACCTACAATTTCAAATTTTTTAGTTTTTTGATTGTAGAGCGCGTGCAAATTATTTAATGTAATATCGCCGGGCAAGGTTAAATTTTTGGCATCTGCTTCAATCGTCACACCTTTAGGGAAAATAACTTTACCTTCTTTGTAATCACGGCTCAGGTACATAACTTTGAAATTCGTTAAACCAAATTCGGTTGCGGCGGCAGTAAGATCTGAAGGCAATTTATCGGGCTCGATTGTTCCCGTTAATCGAATGATATTTCCGCCCTTTGGCTTCAGCACTTCCAATTGCGTGGTAATCGGTCCGAAACCAACGTCGATAATAAAATTAGCGGTTGTTTTTTTTGGCGTCTTTATAATATCGGCTTTAGCGTTGATCCCCACAACATTCGCATCACCGCTGAATTCCCATTTTTGCGGCTCTTTCTTAATTTTTGGCGTATATGCGGCATGGATATTTTTTATATGCACTTGGCCATCAGCTACCGATACTTCCTGCTTTACATCACCTGATAAGGTATATGCGGTACCTTTTTTTGTGCCGGCAAGATTTGCTGAAAGTTCTACCGTGAGATCGCCAATATCAGGCACCGATACAATGGTGGTACCAGTAATGGTAATAGTTGATGGTTTCTTTTTTGGAAAGTTTCCAACTAGTTTTGCTTCTTTGATTTCGCCGAAATCGGGTATCTTGATGCCACTCAATGTTGCTGTGAGTGTTCGGCCCTTGTCTTTATTTATTTCGATCTCGACTGCAACACCACGAGTTTCTTCTGATGAACCCCCAAGCAAGCTTCCTAAATCAGCGGTTGCGCTGATTTTATAGGTCGATGCTTTTCCTTTAGTAGCTCCGAGCGATTCTAGTTTTATATCGGTTAGTGCAATATCGCCCAGTGGCGTGTCCGCGGCTGGGTGGATAAGCTCACCGATAGTAATCGATGGCAATGTTGCCGCAATATTGCTTACGCCCTTTTTCACTTTGGTGTAATCGATTTGGAATTGCTTGCCAGCAATGGTAGTAAACAATGTAAAGATTGTCGGCTTTTTACCCTTCGACATGGTGATATCAACTTCATCTAGGCGAAGAATCATGCCAGGAATAACCGAGATCGTTGGCTTGGCAATAAATTCAACGCTGAGGGTCAATGCCTTATTTTCGTAATCAAGGTTTTTGATACCGATGCGTGCTTTTTTTCCAAATAGATCGCCACGGGCAGTCAGGCCGAGCTTGCCCTCTTTATATAAGAATTGCGCATAATCAAAGGTTAATGGGCCAATGATGAGTTTGCGATTTTCGTCTGCGATTTCTGCAACCATATTGCCTTGTGCATCTTGGGTAAATCCAATTCTTCCAATAACCGGAAATTCCTGCACCATGGCATATTTGCTATCAGGTGGAAAAAGCTTATCTAATTCCGAAAGATCATCAGGCATATCGCCTACATCTGCTGCTATATCTGAACCATCAAGAGCGCCAGAAACATCCAAATCACCTGTGTTGCCCATTTGCTGTGCCTGCGCATCGGCGGCAGCTGCATCTTGGATGGCAGCCTTATCCCAAGCTGCAATCGCTTGTTGATTCATCGCAGGAGCTAAAGGCGCAGCTTGCTGAGCTTCAATGGCATGAATGCCTAAGCTAAATGCGATCGTATATAAGAGATGACGTATAAACTTCATCACACAACTCTTTTTTAAAAAAATAAATTTTACATACTGAAACTAACAGGATGGGGATAGAAAGCACAAGAGTTGCGTTGAATAAAGGGAATAATCGATTGGTAAAAAAGAAGCGATTGAAAAATATTTTTTAAGATTATGAAATAACAAAGCCCACATACTATAAGCATGCGGGCTTTGTTTATGAAAGCAAAATTATGAGGTTGCCACTTACTATCTATTCAGCTGCTGCGGGGAATGGCTTGTTCGTTATTGACTCTATCAACGCGGCTTTACCCTCCTGGGTCAATCCCGGCTTATTCAGTAGCATCTGAGCAAATCCAGGCGGAAACCCCTCCCGCGCAAGCTCATGAACTTGGTTAGGATTGGCGTTTACCAAACCCACAATCTGAGAAAAGTTATTATGCTGCGTAGCAAGTAACATCGCTTTTTTTGCATTGGTACGCGTAGCTGGTGAAAGCGGAATTCGTTTCATTGGCGTACGTACTGCCGCGACCGGCGCATTTGGATGCGTTGATTGCATAGCCGGTTTACCTACTGCGGGATGTGCTGCGGCTGCTGGTTTTGGCATAGCTACCGGCTTGTTTAAAACTGGTTTTTTATGGATTATTTGTTTTCTCATTTCTGCAGCATTAAGCATTGCAATTGGCAAGAGCATGCCTAAAGTTAGAGCGATTTTTTGTCGGACCATGAGATTTCCTTTTTTATAAAAACAATTGAATATACAGATACTATTTGTCCACTCATGGACTCAGTTTACCCGTGATCGACACCATAAAGTCAATATTTGGAGATTCTTTAAGATTATGATTTCTTTTGTGCTGACGGATGAGTTGATGTTAGAATCAGCTCAGGCCAATAAACCCACGGCTGCTTGCGATAATAGACCGTAATCTCTTCGGGCCCAATAGTTAGCCACGAAATAGTGTATTCTTTAATCGAAGCCAAAATAGATTCAAATTTTTTTCGATCGATAACGCCGACCTTATTAGCTAATCCGCGAACAAGTTCGGTAATATATTTTTTGGCCTCAGCAATCTTTATGCCCGGTTTAAATTTAAAACATAATGAATTGTGATCTGGCGTAAGCTTTTTCATGGTTTCACCTTCTTCCAGCATTGGACGCATAGCCTTGAACGCCGCAAGTTGTCGTTCGGAAAGTAGGCGCTCTAAAAAACCACGATATCTGGGGAAGCTCACATATGATCGATGGGTAAATCGAGGCCTATCGTGCGATGTTTGACAAAGCACATTATCGCGCTTTGATCCTTCGATCCTTCGAGGGGCCTCAGGAGTGAACCCTTCGACAGTCATGTGAGTATCGAAGGCCTTTAGGTCTGAGCTTGTCGAAGACTCAGGATGAGCGCGTTTCAAGTCGTTCTTTGTATTTAACGTATCGGCGCATGGCGTCTCATACCATTCATATGAATTAATATTGCCAGCTACTTTTCCAAAATCAAAATAAGTCTTATAGCGATTTTGTGCCGGCTCTGCATTAGCTTCATATGCATAAAGGAGAGCACCTATTTCGCAGTTCTTAAAATTATCGCGCAGCTTTTGACGAATCTCTTTTTGTGGAATAAAAGCGAGGAGATCATCGATTTGTGATTGGTTTGTAATATCAATATAGGGCTTTGGGATTTGAATAGCATAGCGATCGGTCTGAATTCCCTTGGCCGAAAATTTTACAGAATATTCGATGTTTATCGGATGTGAGATGTGCCACTTTTTATAAAAATCGGTCACAAATTGCTGAAGGTCAACCTGCGCAGCAAGAGGCATTGAAATGAATACGAATATGAGCGATGAGCGATTGATCATAGGTACACCTCAATTTAAGAATACCATAGTGCATTTTAAGATCGCAAGATTAAATTCATAAAGGACAACTCTTGCAGATTTCGCCGGGTTTTCATTAGTATCTATATGAAATTAAATTTATTTCCAAAATAACAATATCAAAGGAAACATAATGAAGATGACAAAATATTTAGGCCTCTTGGCAATCATACTCGCAGCACAAACTGTTATGAAGGCTGATGATGACCAGTCTAATCCACCATACGGCACAATCAATTCGTCCGGGGGAATGTTTACAACAATAGGCTGGATATACCCAAGGGGTACGCCAGAGGGAGATTCAGCTCTGAGCTCAAATGCTGCCGCCGCCGCCCTGAGATCTCGGAAGGGCACTTCATCTGTGAAAAAGGCCGCGATGCCCGCCAGTACAGGGTCTATACAAAATGCAACAATCGGCGCAGTAGGTGCTGGGCATCCGGCAATGATTGCTCACCCAGCAGCTCAAACTTCCCCGGCGCCGACCCAAACTCATCCAACCCCACTACAGGCTGCACAAACTGGAGCGCGTATTGGAGCAGGCAAACCTGCTCTATCAGGTACCCCAGGCGGTACAGTACCTCATCCAACCCTACTGCAGACTGTACAAGCCGGGGCGCGTATTGGGGCAGGCCAACCAAAGCCAACTGGCCACCCAGCACCAAAACCAATTTCTCACAAGGTGCCCCATGTCAAACAAATCAGGAAAACAACTCCTCGCCAACATACAGGAAACCAATAACAGATTGTTTTGTAGAATAATAGGATAATAATTCATCAAGGAATCGTAATGAACATAACAAAATATTTAGGCCTTTTGGCAATTATACTTGCAGCGCAAAGTGAAATCAGAACTGTGTCGGACTCAAATTCAACAACTGATCAACTTGCTCGTAGTGCTTCTATGTTTGAGCAAAAAGCCAAATTTGCGGAAAGCCGAGGCGATAAAGAGTCCGCCAATCAATTAAGATCTCTTGCAAAAAGAGACAGGCAAGAGGCTGCACTTGCCCGACAGCTTTTCTCACCTCGTACGCACGAAGTACAATCAACTGGTCGCACTATTCATCAACCGATGCCAAAAACGCAGCGCAAACCAATTGGAAAAACAACTGGTCATCCGCATACGGGAAATCAATAAGAGAAGAACCATATTATGTTGAAGTTAGGAAATAATTAGCTAACTCTTGCAATTTTCATTGCGGAACCATTAATATCAATGTGAAATCACAGGTATTTCTGAAAAAAAATATAATAATTTATCAAAGGAGAACGTATGAAAAATAAATTAATAATTGCCTTATTTGCAGCAGCTGCAATTGGTGTGCAACTAGATGCTAAAAACCCGCAAGGTAAAACCTATCGGCCAGTTAGAGCACGTGCCGCGGAACAAGTAAACTCTTCTGCCAATATTGAGCAGCCTAACATTCCAGAGAAAGCTACATCTCATGGTATGGCACAACGCCGTAATAATACGATTTAAAGCGTGGGGAGGCTAATGCCTCCCTTTGGCTTTCTCAAAAAGGAGACGCATGAAAACCAAATTTGTATTCATATTTATTACTGGCCTAGCGATCACAGTAGGACTTAATGCAAGAACCTATGCTAAAGCTGCCCCAAAACATACAGCTAAAGCTCCAGCAGCTAAGCCGATGAAACCAGCGGCCACAGAAACTGCAGCGGAAGAAAAGGCAGAAGCAGCAACGGCATTAGCAATGAAAAAAGCCGCAGCTGCCCAACAAAGAAGATGCGTCATAAATCCGACCACTGGCGAACGTGTTTGCTCAGGCGATACAGCGGCCGCAGCATCTAAATAAATCTCAATATCTAATAAGATACCTTAGGGAGCTTGAATTCAAGTTCCCTTTTTTCTTGTAATCCAAACTGATTGATCTACCCTGTCATGGGAGATTGCTGTGAAAATCCATCTATATATAACTGCTCTGCTTTGTTTAACACCAAGCTGGTCAATTCCAAAGAAGCGGCCGCTTATATACAAAACCGATCCAATTGCCATCGCAGCCCGGGCTATGTATGAGCTCAGTAAAACAAGTACTCACCTCCCTAAAAAGAGATGTCTTTTTACCCAATATGGCCCATTCATCAAATCTGTTAAATCTGATACCAAAAAAGACTTAGCCGCGACGTCGACCAACTAGCAAAAAGCCCTTTTCATCAAACGGTTTTGTCCCCCTCAAGACTAAAAGCCAGTCCTCAAGGCTGGGTAAAGTGGGCACTTTAGATTTTGTTATAGCGCGATTGACTTTACCTCAGAATACCTTTATACCTGAAGGCAAGCTTAAGACGGTTTTAAAACAAGGATCCGGCCTTAGGCTTTTTCGGTCTCTTTCCCTAATTTCCAATAAAGCGAGTCTGGGTCCTTCGACGGGGCTCAGGATGAGCGGGGAATCATTCCGGGTAATAAAAGTTTATTATATACAAGAGAGGTATAACAACATGGCAAAAATCATAGGTATCGATTTAGGAACCACCAACTCCGTCGTCTCCTTCATGGAAGGCAGCGGCTGGAAGGTAATCCCTAACGCCGAAGGCAATAACACCACCCCCTCGGTCGTCGCTTTTACTAAAGACGGCCAACGGCTGGTTGGCATCCTGGCCAAACGCCAAGCGGTAACCAATCCAGAAAACACCATCTTCTCAGCCAAGCGCTTTATCGGCCGTCGGTTCGACGAGGCCGGGGAAGAGATCAAACTGATGCCATATAAGCTCATCGGCCGGTCAAATGGCGATGTGGGCATCGTGGCACAGGGCAAAGACTACGCACCACAAGAAATCTCAGCCGGGGTATTGGCATACTTGAAGAAAGTAGCCGAAGACTACCTAGGCGAACCAGTTACCCAAGCCGTCATCACCGTGCCGGCATACTTTAACGACTCGCAACGCCAGGCCACTAAGGATGCAGGCCAGATTGCGGGGCTCGACGTCAAACGTATCATCAATGAACCTACCGCAGCAGCACTCGCCTACGGTATGGATAAAAAGAAGAACGGCACCATCGCCGTGTTCGACTTCGGTGGCGGTACATTCGATATCTCGGTACTCGATATTAATGATGGCGTGATCGAAGTTAAATCAACCAATGGTGATACCCACCTTGGCGGTGACGACATCGACCATCGCATTACCAACTATCTGATCGATGAGTTCAAACGCGAACAAGGCATCGATCTCACCAAAGATAAAATGGCGTTACAGCGTCTTAAGGAATCGGCCGAAAAGGCAAAGATCGAGCTTTCAACATTGCATGAAACTGAAATCAACCTGCCATACATTACTGCAGACGCGAGTGGGCCAAAGCATCTTAACCTGAAAATTTCGCGCGCTAAGCTTGAAGCTCTGTGCAGCGAAGTGTTTGAACGTTTGCTTACACCATGCAAAAAAGCATTGGCTGATGCAAAACTCTCTGCAAGCCAAATCGATGAAGTAATTTTGGTGGGCGGTTCAACCCGTATGCCAAAGGTACAAGATTTAGTTAAATCATTCTTTGGTAAAGAACCAAACAAATCGGTTAATCCTGATGAAGTGGTAGCAATCGGCGCCGCAATTCAAGGTGGCGTATTAGCTGGTTCGGTAACTGATGTACTTCTACTCGACGTTACTCCCCTTTCACTCGGTATCGAAACCATGGGCGGTATTGCAACCAAGCTGATTGAACGCAACACCACCATCCCAACGCGCAAGGCTCAGATCTTCTCAACTGCAGAAGATAACCAAACCGCTGTTGATATTAAGGTGGTACAAGGTGAACGTGAATTTGCTAAAGACAATAAAATGCTCGGCCAATTCCGCTTAGAAGGAATTCCGGCAGCACCACGAGGTGTTCCGCAAGTTGAAGTTGCCTTTGATATCGACGCCAATGGTATCGTGCATGTAAGTGCCAAGGATATGGCGACCGGCAAAGAGCATAAGATCACCATCACCAGCTCAAGTGGTTTGAGCAAAGATGAAATCGAACAGATGGTACAGGCCGCGAAATTGCATGAAGAAGAAGATCGCAAAGCTCGCGAGGTTACTGAAAAGCGTAACCGCCTGGATGGTCTGATTGTTGAAATCGAAAAGACATTGCATCAACTTAAAGACAAAGTGAGCGCCGAAGATGTTGCGGCTACACAAGCAGCACTTGATAAGGCCAAGCTAGTTCTTAAAGATCAGCCAAATGATAGCGTTGCATTGCAAACAGCAACCGATGATCTATTAAAAGCATCACACAAGATTGCTGAAGAGGCATATAAGCAGAAGACTGCGCAGCCTGATGCACCAAAAACGGATGCGGGTTCTGATTCTCAACCGAAACAGGATCAAGGGCCAATCGACGCTGACGTCGTCTAGCAGCAGGGCACGCCTGCACCCACTACGCAATCATTTGCTGCGAAGGCAGCAATTAAATAACAAAACAGCTGGCACTCTTTATTGAGTACCGGCTGTTTTGCATTTTAGTACACGCTAATCCAGTTCCACTAGTGATACGGCCCTCGAGGTTACAGGCTTATTTATCTCGCCTTAAGTTTCTTTTCTTAAGATCAGAAATTCGTCGGACTTGTTTTTCAGTTGGGCATAGTCGCTTTTATTCTGACATAGCAGGACCAAGCTGCCCACCGATCGCAGCTCCAGGCGACCCAGCAGGCGCAGCTCCCTCAAGAACACCTCCAGGCATCGTCCCAACATACCATTGGCCCTCGACCTTACCAGGAGGCAAAACAAATTCGCCAGCATTAACATGACCACCTTGTTCGACAAATTTTTGCGGTTCAGCACGCAACTTTGCAATTTCTGCGGGGCTAAAATAACCTTTTTCACCAGCAACTGGAGCTCTGCCCTTCCCAGCCTGAATCGTCTTCGATACGCCTGTAGACTCGCCGGGGATAATGCGTTCTGTGGGTGAAGCGATAGGAGTATGCGTTACCTCCCTCCTAGTACCTTTTCTACCGGAGTCATCAATGGTAACACCCTGCCCAATTTCACTAGTCCCATGATGTGCTGGCACAATTTGTCTGCCAACTGGAACATGCCCAGCTCCACCAGCCACATGTGTTGGCACAAGTCGCTTGACAGCTACAGCGCGTCCACCAGCAGGATTTGGCTTATGTCCACGGTTTGATGAAACCAGTTTATGTACTGATTGATCACAAAGCAGCATGCAACAATTTTGTCCAAATAATATAAGGGCTACCAGCCTGAATATCGTTATGTTCTTCATTATTATTAAAACTCCTTTTTCGTTGTCTATTGTTATGAGATATACAGTAATACTAAATAAAGTTTCTATTGTTTTTCAAGAGATCAAGCGTGCAAAGTGTTGGGCAACGTAATGCACTGAAAAGTGATGGGATTCAGATTCTCAACCGAAACAGGATCAAGGGCCGATCGATGCTCATTCTTTTTAGGAGCGGGGGTGGGATGATGTTGTGGCTGCTGATGTGTAGGTCTCATTGTAGGATTGGTGTGCGGGGGCGGAGCCAGGGATTTTGACACCGGTTTTGGTGTTGGCTTTGGAGCCGGGCTCTTTGCAGCTTTTTTTTGTACAACTGGCTTTGCTGCAGCCGGATGTTTAGTTGACGCAGCAGCCTTTGTTACCGAACTTGGCGTGTGTGGTGCGGGCTTTGGTGTTGGTGCCGGTTTAGCAGGTTGTGGCGTAGGTGTAGGTTTTGCCGCTCCATGTGTAGTTGATGCAGCAGTCTTTGCTGGCAAATGCGCACTAACCCCTTGGGCTGATGGCAATGGTGTTTCCGCGTGTGGGTTTGGATTTGGAAGCACCGATGTAATTGGTTTAGCTGGAGTAGTACTACCGATCGTTTTCCTGCCAGTTGGCTGAGGCTTATAGCCTTGTTGAAAGTTATACAGAGGTGTGATTATCTTTCTTTTCTCTGCAGCCGTACCAATCTGGTTCCATTTAGCCAAGGCATTCGCGCGTATTTTGGCTTTCGCTGCTGGCGGCAATTTATCCCACTGTTGCTGTGTTCGCATGCCTCGTTCGTAAATATCAAACCACATTGGCTGTTCTAACGTTTGCTTTGTTGATTGTATAGGTACTTTTACAACTGGCTGTGGTGGGGCTGCTTGAATGGCATGTTCGGCAGCTGTTTCGGAATAGCCATGCATAAGTAACCAAAATGCGTCATTTTTGTGCGCCGCCGGGATGGCTGACTGATCGATTTGCGCCTCGAGGTATACTGTTAGCGTTATAAGATTTGTAATTAATAATAATCTTGTTTTAACCACAAACTCCCCTTTTTAATTCTTGCGGTAACTCATCATTATCATTCTAAACAAACGCGAATGCTTTTCTCAAGAAGCAGCGTCTTGAGGCACAAAAAAAGTTTAGCCATTACCCTTTTCCTCATCAATTGATCCAAGAGAACGCGGCCTTTCATCTACTTCGTCATGCGGGATTAATTCAGCCTTATTCAATTCAACCAATAATGATTCAAGATTTCTTGCTCGTTTCAACAATTGCTGACTGCGCATGAAATTAGATTTCCGCTTGGCCATTGACCGACACTCCCAAATAAGCTGCTGACATTTTTCAACCATATGACTACCAGCTAACGGAAGCCATATATTCTCACATGCACGCAGACCTTCAAAAGCCAAGTCTTTCAATGGCTCACTACCCTGCCAATACATTTTTTTATAAACATGCTCCCATAAAAAATAATTGTACGTGAGCTCATTGACATGCAAATCGCGCAAATTTTTCTTAATCTCAATCAGATACACAGCTGCTGCTTCAACGTCTGTTACGTGTCGCACCAATAACGTATTTACAATTACTGCTTTGGACGGATTCTCGTCCGCAAAATTCTGCTTCATTAATTCATATTCAGCAGACGGCCGAATATTTTCCCAATCATACTCTCCAAAAAAATTGGCCATGAGAGAATCGCACATGTAACGCGCAGCAACAAATAAATGTGTCTGTTGATTGATTTCGTCTGAGCATAGCTTAGCGGCGCATGCATGAGCCTCTACAGCTTGTAGGTATTGTTGCGCTTTAATCGTCTCAGTCGTATTACGATTCCACAAATATGAATCCCAAAATGATGCTTCTTTTTGATAATAAGCAGCTTTAACACTTGCATTTGGGCCACTCATCGCAGCTTGCCAATGTTGTGCGAGAAATGAAGCATACTCTTTTTCTAATGATGGCTTCTGCTCAGATGCAGCTGCTTGTGTGGCATGCGCCATTTGGGAAAAGAGAAGACAAGCTCCTATTAATCGAGTCAGCCGCCAAGATATTATTGTGTTGATCATGATGAAATAACAATAAAAATTAAATAAATGGCACAGCAACCATCGCTAATAAGAAATTTGGATAATGGCCGCGATTCTATTTTTTTGCTGGCTGTTTTACAACAGTGACATGCACCAAAGGTTTTTTAGCAGAATGTATTTGCTTAGGAACTGCACGTTTTGTAACTTTCGCTGCCGGTGCACCTGCTTTTGCTGGAGTTGAAGCGACAGATGTTTTAGTTGATTTTGTAAATATTCCCTTAGCAGGTTGGTTTGCTGCCGGCGCTGCTTTTGTTGTGACAGTTATGGGCGTTGGTTTAGTGCCCTGGTTTGCGGCCGTTGGCATTGCTGCTTTCACTAAGGAAGTTGATGGCGTTGATGTATGGCTTGGTTTTGCCGCCGGCAATGTTACTTTTAACGCGGGCGAAGCTGTTGCCGCTGCTGTAGCTTTAGCAGATGAAACATTATTTTTTTTATCTAAAAGCAACGAGAATGCTTTTGAAGCAACTGGTTTCTTTGACCGTTCGCCAATAATCAAAACTGATATATCGGCTGGCTTACCTGCAGCAATATCTTTAATAGTTTTTGCAAATTGAGGTGAATCCCTTACGATCTGTGCATATGCAGCTTTAGTAGGTATTGGGCTGGCCATAATATACTGGCTCTGATTAAAAAAATCAGCAATTACACCATTGTATTCATTTGTACCTTTAGCCACACCTGATAAGGTTTTCATTGTTTGTTGTGCTAACGCAGCAATTGCTGCATTCTGCTCAGGCGTTGAATGCGATTCTACCCCAATATAAGCAAGGTCTGCTTTTGTCGACGGCTGCGTACCTTGCTCAGCTATATTTTTAATCGATTGAATATATTTAGGTATTTGAGATTGAGCTTCCGGCGTTCCCAGATCGACGGGGGTAACCCCACCATTTAAAAGCATTTGCGCACCAGTAGAAAAATCATACAAAGCTTCAATATGTTCTACCGAACCTTCCTTCGTTTTAGCTAATTTATTCACAGTTTCTTTTGCGAGCTGAATTATATCGTTGCTTAAAGGAGCCGTGCTTTCCATATCTTGCGATGATTCGTCGCACAATGCATACGCAAAGATTTGCATTAACACTACAATAATAAACTGTTTGGTCATAGCTCTCATATCATTTTCCCAGAATAGGATTTGCTTAGATTATTTTTTTATAACCATACCAAACAGCAGATGCTACATGCAAGCTTCTAAATAAATAGTGCTGCAACCATTGCTGATAATAGATTTGATAATGATCCACCAAGCAATGCTAGCAATGCAAATGAGCTAATCCATTCGCGTTTTGTTGGTACCAAAGCACCGAGGCCACCAATTTGAATGCCAATGCTCGAAAAGTTTGCAAAGCCGCATAGCGCATAAGTAACGACTGCCACAGTACGCTCATTAAGATGCAGTTTTACCATTTCAGCGTATGCCACAAATTCATTAATAGTTAATTTTGTGCCAAGCAGCTGGCCTACTGATAATGCCTCTGACCCGGTGAATCCAAGCAAATAGGCAAAAGGTGCGAAGATGTATGAGAAGAGAAAATTTAAATTAAGATACGGCATACCAATCCAATAACCGACATAGCCAAACAAAGCATTTACAAATGCGATCAAGGCAATGAAGGCGATTAACATGGCGCCAACATTGAGAGCCAATGATAAGCCATCGCTCGTGCCATGCGCGATAGCACCAAACAGATTTGTTGATTCACCTTCTATTTCAACCGCTTTGTTGCCAGCTGTTTTCGGCTCATCAGTTTCCGGCATGAGCATTTTTGCAATCAATATCGTTCCTGGCAGTGCCATGAAGCTCGCAGCCAATAAATGCGGTGTTGGCACACCCATAGCAGCATACAATACTAAGATCGAACCACTCACATGCGCCATGCCACTGACCATTACAGTTACTAATTCTGATTTGGTCATGTGCGGCAAATAATTTCGTATAACCAACGGCGCTTCCGTTTGGCCCATGAAACTATTGGCAATGACTGAGAGTGTTTCCGCACCAGATGTTTTAAATAATGGGCGAACTAAAGAACTTGTGCCGCTCACGATAAATTGGATGATGCCAAGATGGAAGAGCAGCGCCATGAATGCGCCGAAGAAAATTATGATCGGCAACACACCAAATGCAAACACAAAGCCAACCGACTGATTGAATGTTGCTAACGAACCAAATACAAACTTAGTTCCTTCAAGTCCAAACTCATATAATTTGCCGATCCCAGCGGATAATGCACCAAAAAATCCTTGGCCGATTGTTGTTTTCAAAAAGAAGAATGCAAGCACGAATTCGAAAAGAAGACCATTCAAAATGAGGCGATAATTAATATGCTTTCTATCACGCGAGCACAAATAACAAATAAGCAAAATCGTTGCGATACCTAATATATTCATGTAACGATTGTGCTCGAGCATATATTCGATGATGTTCATTATTTGAGTGCCTCGCGTATAGATGTTAAAATTGTTCACGTAGTATAACTTTGTATGCTGATTTGCTCAAAGGATAAATATTAAAATATAATCAGTTTATGCAGTTCCTCGCGCGCTTTTATCCTTCGATAATACTCTGGATGAGCGCGGTCTAGTCATACTGATTCGATAGGATGAGCTAGCAGTAAATTTGAATAGGCGTCTACAATTTGTATGCAATACTAAACTTTCAAAACGTTGATCTAGAACTTGGTAAATCGCGCTCATTCTGAGTTAATCGAAGAATCAGAGCGCAAACGCAAACTTGGTCAACTTTGGCAAAATAATAAATTGTTCCTTAAAAAAAATGATGATGCAATGCCAATAAAAAAACCAAATTCAACATCACCACTTATTATGCTGATTGCCGATGGCATTCATAATTCGGTATTTGTCAGCCAAGTGTTAGAGCCGCTTATCAAGCGAGCAGGCGACCGTTCAATCATACTCATCAGTTGCGAACGACCAATGCCAATCACGGTTCCCGCTGAACTCCATGATTTTACTGGCGAACTAGAATTGATACCGCGCCTACCCTATCTCGGCACCATCAGCTTAATTCCAACTGCTATCAAGTTGCGTCATATATTAAAAAATTACCAAGAGTATGAATTGATTGCCCGCGGGCCGATTGCAGGTTGGCTTGCATTGCGTGCTATTGATGAGCAATGCGCATCGTTGATTATTCAAGCGCGCGGCTTGATGGCAGAAGAGTATAGACTCGCGCGCGCGTCTGATTCAGGCTTGAAAAAATTAATAACAAAAATTCGCACGCATCAATTTTTACATTTAGAACATTCTGTCTACGGCACAAAAAAATCAAACGTCTCAATTGAAGCCGTCAGCGAAGCGATGGGCGAATATCTATGCAAAGAATTTTGCACAAATCCAAACCGTATAACAATTGCAGAGATTGATAAGCCGCCGAGCATAGCGGTAGACCAAAAGAAAAAATGGCGTTCTGATGTGCGCGCAGAGCTGAATATTCCGGCTGATGCTAAGGTATGGTGCTACAATGGATCGGCAAAAGCGTGGCAATGCCCAGAAGAATCAGTTTCATTTTTGGCAAAAAAATTGGCGGAGAATCAAAAACATTTTGCTTTGATCCTCACGCCTGATCCCGATATATTCGAAGAATTATTCGAACAATTTTTAGTTGATAAACTTCGTTACCGTATTCTTAAAGTACCAGCACGCGAAACATTCAAATATCTCGCGTCGGCCGATGCCGGCATTGTTTTCCGCGCAGCCTCACCTGTTAATTGGGTCTCGCGACCAACGAAGGTTTTGGAATACCGCGCACTTGGTCTGGATGTCATTCACAATAACACAATCGCCTGGCTACGAGACACCTAGTCACCCTTAGTCATGAATTCATTATAGTTTTGCTGTGCATTTTTTAACTGTTTCAACGCAGCTGGTGCTTTATCTGGCATTGCGTACGTACCATTTGCTCTCATCTGAGTAGCCCAACGCGCATTAGCATTGGCTTTATCGACCTCATTAGCTAATTGTTGTTGCTTAGCCAACCAAGCAGGAGTTTCTTGATGCGGATGATATTGTACCGGTTGATACAATTTCTTCCCCGTAGGGTGTAAATCCTTAGCAACCCATTTATGCCGTTTTTTCTGAGCTGAACTTACTTGCTGAGGCGCTTTTGGGAGCGACTGTTTTTTCCCTATTAGACCCAAAGTGTCGGGATTAGAAGATGCGGCATTTACCGTGCCAAATACCACAAATAATAGAAAATTCTTTTTCATCATATTCTCCCTTGCCGAAAAATAATCCTAATAATTTGGGCGCACTGGATGAACAGTACCGTGCTCACCATAACGCTCGCCTAATGGAGGTAATGCACGTGCTTTGGCAGGTATTTGTTTTTTTGAGCGCGGGCTCCATGTGCTTGGATCGGATCCTGGCATTGGACGATTAATTTGATGTACTGGCGCCCACGTAGTAGATGAACTGCCCGGTGCCGGAGGTATTTGCTCATATTCTTGCGCTCTTGATTCAGCTGCATAAGCAGAACCTGCTACAAATAGCGCAACCAATAGATAAAATTTCTTCATTACTTCTCCCTTTTTTTATTTAGTTAAAAACCTGTACGCGAGTTAGGTTGCATAATTACTGGCACAATACCCTGTTTGCTCGCCTCTTCTTGTTCCATTTTTCTTTCCGCTGCCAATTGCTTTGCCCATGCTTTCTGCGCGGCGCTTTGTCTTTGGCCGAAGTCCATTTGTTGCCAAGCTTGTTCCGTGCCGCCATCTTTAATGTACATGTCTTTCCACCATGACTGATCTTGAGCAGCAATGTTACCAGCTACACATAAAGCAAACATTAGATAAATTTTCTTCATTTTTTCCTTTTTAATTAAAACTCTCACGCTTCTATTCTAAAAAATGTCATACCGAATTTGCAAGAGATTGTTGGCAGGCAAACAAAAAAGGCATGTATTACCATGCCCTAAAAAGAATATTATGATCGCTCTCTCCCCGTTCGTATCTCGCTCATCCTGAGCCTGTCGAAGGACGATACTTTTTGCTACGCAAAACACTCAGGACGAACGGAGTCCTTCCAAACCTACAGGCCTGGCTTAATAAATAAATTTCTGAGTAAAAATATTAAAGACTAGCGGCTTGCCGTTGACGGCGTTCCTCACGCTCCTTGGCGCGAAGTGCATCAATCACCTCATCAATATCCCCTTCCATAAATAAATCAAGGGATTTGAGGGTAACGTCAGCCATGTGATCGGTAACGCGATTTTGCGGGAAATTATACGTACGCACCTTTTCAGCTCGTTCGCCGGTTCCGATCATTTCGCGACGAGTTTTACGTTCTTCAGCTTCACGTTTTTCTTGATCGGCTTGTCGCAGGCGTGAAATAAGCATTTTATACGCACGGTCTTTGTTTTTGTGCTGCGAGCGTTCATCCTGGCAGGCAACAGCTACGCCAGTTGGGATATGGGTAATGCGCACAGCAGAGTCGGTTTTATTAACGTGCTGGCCGCCCGCACCGCCGGCGCGAAACGTATCGATACGTAAATCTTTGGGGTCGATGGAAACTTCTATTGTCTCGGCCTCTGCAATCGCAGCTACGGTGGCAGTTGAGGTATGGACGCGCCCTTGTGTTTCGGTAGCCGGTACGCGCTGTACCCGATGTACGCCAGATTCAAATTTCAGGTGACCGAATACATTTTTGCCCTCAATATACAGCACAACTTCGCGGAACCCTTTCAGCTCAGTCTGGCTGGCGCTGACAATACTCACTTTCCAATTCTTTCTAATTCCGTAGTTGGTATACATACGAGCCAAGTCGCCAGCAAAGAGTGCGGCTTCCTGGCCGCCGGTTCCGGCACGAATTTCGATGAATATTGAGCGATCATCTAAAGGATCGGGCGGATAAATGAGCGCTTCCATCTCATATGTATGACGGGCAATGGTTGATTCAAGTTGATGGATTTCTTCATGATATAGCTGTTTAAGCTCCTCGTCCGAGGTTTGGGCAAGCTGCTCTTTAGCCGTATTGAGCTCAGCCTGCAATCGTTCAATGGTGGCATTTTGCTGCAATAGATTACCCAGGCGCGTATGCTCGCGCTGGAGGTTAGCCCGCTCTTTGGTATCCAGGTTGGCAGATAAAAGCTGCTGGGAAAGTTCGTTGAAACGGCTATCGATTTCGGACCAATTTATCACATTATTTCCAAAACAAAGCCTGCATATCGCAGCAGGCTTTGCATTTGTTCCGGATCATCCTGAGCCCTGTCGAAGGGACCAGGCGTATATATTGTTAGGTTAACTACTTCTTCTTGGCCGGTTTCGCCGCTTCTTTCTTAGCCGCTTTAGGAGCCTCAGCACCTGGCTGGAACTTCTTATAACGAGCTTCGAACTTCTCAATGCGGCCAGCTACGTCAATGTACTTCTGCGCCCCCGTAAAGAATGGATGGCACTTAGAACAAATCGTTGCTCTAATATCCGGCGCTGTAGAGATGGTTTGGAATGAGTTTCCGCACGCACAATGGGCAGTAACTTCATGTATTTCCGGGTGTATTTTTTGTTTCATGGATACCTCTGCTGTTAGAACGGACACCTTACGGTGGTTACGTTCGGTTTAATTCCTAGGATTGGACCGGTGCAATTTATCCTGAGTCTCATCGAAGGATTCGGTTTAAAGGGACCTAAATTATCCAATAAAACAGCCTTTTTGACAAATGGTGGTAGGAATTGCCAAGGCCCTGATCGCTAATCTTTGGCCAGCAAGAGGTAAGGCAAAAGCCAGGGCTCTCAGTCCACTGACTACAAAACCTCTATTTCTGCCCGAGTCGCCATTGCTTCCTTAATATGAGTTTCTTTATCTTTTAAATATTTATCAAAAAACTGCAGAATACTGAAACTAGCAAGCTCAGTTGCCTTTTCGGCTGCCAGAGAACCTAGGCCAAATTGCAAGAATAGGATTGGGGCAAGAGCAGTATCTTTAAGGAATATACTGTCACAAAATGACATATGCCCTGCGCCATGAATTACAATTTTATACCAATCCGACGCTTGGTTTGCATGTATTAAATCAATGTCGCGGCTATATTCTGTGTTACTCATCTTTGCCCATGCAATACTGTCTTCGGCAAAAACATGCATAAACGGCTTATCAAACTTTTCTAAGGGCTCTATATTTCCCCAAATACCGCCATCCAAATTAATTCCGGCTTTTATCTGTGCAATCCGTTTTGTTGCATGCAGCGTTGTTGATCCGCCAGTTGAGTGGCCAAACATCCCAATATGATCTACCTCTAAATGACGATAAAAAACCTCATTAGCATCGCCATTCAATGCTATCATGTGCGAAACAACAAATCCCACATCGGCAACAAAAATATCTGCAACCTCCTGCTGTTTTTGCTTATCGGTTTGGCTCAAGCCTGGCACTTCAACTGCAGCAATAGACCTGCCATCTGGAAAGGTAACCTGTTCTGCAAAATAGGTATGGTCAATACTTACTACAATATAACCATGGCTTGCCAAGCTTTCACACAAGGCACTATTGTGCGTGCGCATACAAGCATATCCAGCGCAAAAGAGCACGATAGGAAACCTTCCTTCTGCTACAGCTGCATTGGGTTGTGCATGTACAAAAATAGTGTCCAGCTGCGCAAGCTGCTCACTCGCAACTGAAGCTTGTTTGGAAATGATTTTATGCTTCCAATGCTTAATGGCATCTGGGGCATATGAAGTTGTTGGGTGGGCATCTTTATCACCCTGCGCGGGATACCACAATTGCACCATTAATTCTCTATAGGGATGCAACGGATCGGTGGATAATCTTTCCCTGCGCGATTCATCAACCAAATGCAATGATCTTGTGCCAATGGCGTATTCCCCTGCAGGTTTCGGGAAGGATATTGCTTGCATGTTCATATAGATAGCTCCCATCATAACGAAATAGATTCGTTTACCAGTATCCATTGTAATTCCTTTACGTCTTGTATTAAGGAAATTAATAATCACTGGTTGCACTATACGCTATTACGTTACGTCAGGGTCAAGTAGGTGCTTTTGCAGTATAATTTGTAACATATGTGTAGGCGCCGTTGGGCGGTATAGCAATGGCATCTGGTGACAATCCGACGGTCTGATGGCTATATCAGCTGGATTTAGACTAACCCTATGGTCCCAGCAGCCGAATTAATGGAGGCTGCTGATGTTAAAACTAAAATGATTATAAAGAAATATTTTTTGATCCTAATTTCTCATTAAATTTTACTTGCCATGAGCAGGTCTTTCAGGCATTGGTAAATGTTGGAGATTTGGTGCTAGCACAAAGCGGCCTTTGGCTGCTTGTTGTTGGCTTCGCAATTCATTTGCCTTGACTTGCAGTGCATTTTCTCTGATTCGATTTTTTTGTTGAGCTTTGCGCTGCGAAATCCTGGATGGTTTCGGCTGCGGGAGCTCAGATTGCGGGGGTTGGGAAGATGGTTTCGGTTGCGTGGGCTCGGGAAGCGAGTGCAGTTCGGGATTAAACGGTGGAGGTGGTGGCATTGGTGTAATTTTTCTAGATGTGGGAGTAATTTTTTTTGCAATAGTTTGTAATTCAGTTGGCCCCCTTTGGCTCCCTCCTCCTAGATGTATTATGTCACGGATCTGAGAACTTTTTATTTTTCCCCGTTGTTCTGAGGTCAGATTATGAATTGGATTGGCCTGCAACTCTTCCTCATTTTCTTTTGGCTTGATACCTAATCTTTCAGTAGTCTGGGGAGGCATATTTTTCAATGCCCTTGCTTCTTTTAATTGACGAGCTTTTTGTCCCCAGGAAGTTAAGGATGTGTTTTCTTTTGGTTGCATCAAACCATGAGGGGACTCCGGAGTAAATGGACTTTCAAGTTCTCGTAATGACAATGGAGTTCCAACTGAGGATGGACTTGGCGTTGGTGCAGTATGAATTGTTTCGGCAGATTGACGAAGACCTGGTTCAGTTACAGATTTAGTTAAAACCGGTACCCCTTGGCTTTTTGGTACGCGATGAAATTCCACATGCATTGAGGTATAAGGATTTGCCTGCACATTTCTGCTTGGCCGGCCAATCTCACCGCTTTGTCTTCGGGGTTGCCCCAATTGTTCTTCTTCATTTTGATGGGAAGCCCTTCGCACAGATAGTCCTTCAGCTGCTGCAGTCTCACCCAAGGCAAACATAGCTTGCGTGGTGGCGCCCATAATAAACAACAAACCGATATAATTTATCTTCATTGCTTTCTTCCTGTGATTTCTGATCCACTACCGCGACGATGCTGGGCTAGGATTTTTAAGAGTTTCAAGAACTGTGCTTGGTTTTTCTTGGCCAGTTGGCTGAACAGCTAGATTCTGCCTCCGCATTTCTTCACGTTCTTTTAAAGTAATTTCTTTTGGTCGTTCATATATATTGCCAACAGGTTTGCCTAGTTTTAGGTGAGGAGGAAACTCTGTAGGTTGAATTCGAGACATTGTAGAAGACTTTGCGGGTGGTAGAATTATATAACGTTTCGCTGGTGCCTGTTGTGGTTGAACAGCCGGTTCTCGATGGAATACAACCTTCTTTGCCGGAATCGGATTTGCTTTTGCTGGTTTTTGCACAACATAATGTTTCACCGGACGGGGCCTTCGTTGAATTTGTTCCGCTTCAGCCACTTCACCTAAAGCCATTATATTTTGAGCAAACAAGCTCATGACTGACAATAATCGGATATATCTTTTCTTCATTGCATTTCCTTTCTTATTTACCATAGACTTTCCTACGCAATTTTTCACGCTGAGCTAACGATCTTGCTGCTTCCTTGCGGGCAAATGCTGCTTGCTCTGCCGGAAGATTCTTTTCCAATAATGCCCTATTAATTTGAGCAGTTTTTTCCCGCAATTGTTTCATTTCCGAAGCACGTTTTGCCTCAGCTTCCATACGTGTTTCATTGACCTGAGTTCTTGCTTGGGCCGCCGGCAATGATAATGGCGCATTAACCTGCCCTGGAAAATCCCACGGTTTGAGTGGTTGTGTCGGAGGAATTGGTCGATTTATCTTTTGTTCTTCGATTGATAATCTTTTATTTGGCTTCGGAGGAACTTGAGGAGCCACACCTTGTTTTTGAGCAGCTAATTGACCTGACTCAGCAGCTGAAGGAAGTGGTAATAATGGTGGTGTAAAAGTTCTTTTCTCTGTTCTATGATACACAACGGGTTTGTAAGCATGCCCAGTACCTATTCCCCCAACAGCTTCTGTTGGACGTGCTGTATGTACTATTGGCCGTGATACTTTTTCTTCATGTGATTGTCGTCGTCCAATTAACGCTTCTTCCCCCATGGCCCGCACATTTTGTGCAATGGTGCTCAGAACGAAAAAAAAGCCAATATATATTTTTTTGTTCATTACCTTCCTTTTTCTAGTTCTAATCCCAAGCTTTATCGCATTTGCGATGGATTCCTAGGAACAGGTTTATATAATTCAACCTTTGCCCCTTGCCTTATTTGTTGCTGAACACGAGGCGAATTTTTAAACATTTGTTCAGGAACTACAACAGTTTTTGTTACTGGTTGAGTAACTATTCTTTGTGGCACCAGTGGCTTAACTCCTCGAGGTATCTCTCGTTGCGGCTGCGGCTGTGGTATTTGTGGTTGTTTGCTAGCAGGCGTCATAAATTTCTCTTGTACTTTGCTTGCAAATGTAACTTCTTTTGGTTTTTCAATTGGCGCACCAGTTTTCTTTAAAATACCCTTTTGTTTTGGAAAACTTTTTTCAGTAGGTTTTCCTTCCGTTGGGAATCCCCCGGTTCCCGAAGCTCTTACTTTTTCTTCTTCAGCTATTTTTTCTTGAGCTATTTTTTCATAGTATGGTTCACGATGCCAACCAAATGGAACTGGTGGCGGCTCAGGTGAAATAATTCTTGTTGGAAGATTTTGCTGCGGTTGGCTTCCTTTTCCTGCCTCAATATTTATTTGTCTTATATTTTGTTTTTGAGTTTGAGCGCGCAAATTCTTCAATTCTTTCGGTGAAGCTTCTAGCGGAGAAATAGGAGTATACGTTTGCCTTTTAAAAATCCATGGTTTTAAAGGGGTTGGCGGCGCGCTTTGCTTGTGATAATGAATTTCCCCAGGATGAAAAGGACTCACTTGGCTTGTTCCTGCACTCGGTCGCTGTACAATATCAACTCGATATTGCGCTCGAGCTCTCGGCTGCTCGCCTTCTTCTGGCTGGCGCCGACGACCGATTACACCTTCTTCGCCCATTGTTAATAAGCTTTGTGCTATGCCTAAAGCAAACAATATGCCAATAATTTTTTTCACTTTTTCCCTTTAGTTCTAATGCACTTTTCTTACTTTAGCTTTTGCCTCGTGGTCTTGTAGTTGGTAGAGCAGGCAAAGGTGGCTGAACGTTCGATGCCTTTCTTGTAGCCGATTGAGTCGGATGACTTCCTTCAATTAATTGTTTGTTTGTTTGCTTAGCTGCCAACTCTCTTCTTTGGGCTTCTATTTTAGCTCCCAGTTCTCTATGAGCTGCTGCACTTGGTAGTGGGGGCGGTGGAATTATATTTGGTTGCGGCAAAACGGGTCTCAGTATGGGCTGCACGTCTACTCGCTGGGGTTCCGTAGGTATTGGCGGCAGTGGTGGATGCTGTATTTTCTTAGGGCCAATAGGCAATGGAGGTGGCGTTGTACGCGTTGGAGGCGTAGGAACACTCGGTGTTCCAGTTGTGGGTATGACACTTGCTTGAGCTTGTGCTCGATTTCTAGCTGCTGCTTCTGCTAACCTTTTTCCTTCAGCTGCAGTTTTTTCTTCTGGAGAAGCTGGTAGCAGTTGTGGTTTAAAAGGCTCTTGCCGGATAGACGATATATTTTGTGATTGAAGACGCGCTCTTTCCTCTGGCGTCATACTTTGTATTGGCACCAATGTACGCTTCTGCACAGGAAGTTCATAATGAACGTGTTTGCCAACAAATGGATTAACCTGGCCTTTTTCAGCAAATTGACTAGGTCTGGCTTGACCCATTTGCTGATGTGTTCTTGCTATTTCTCCCTGTTGCTCGCGCTGCAACCGTTGCATACGCTGCATAACAGTTTCTTCTCCCATCGCAAGGATATTTTGCATAGCTATCGCGGCAATGAATAATCCGATATACAAGTTTTTCATGTTTGTTACTTTGTTGTTTGTTCAGTGAAAAATTCTATTTTTTTCCTGTATGTTTATTTAAATAATCTCCCAATTCTTTTAGCCTTGCACTTTTTTCCTCTTGTTCCATATGTGTTTTTGGACTAGTAGGTAATAATTTGTTGAATTCATCTGCGGCACTCTTAACACTAAGAATTGGTTTAGATGGCTTAGGTATTGGATGAGTTGCTACCGGTCTCTCATTAATATTAGGTAGTTCAATTCTTTCTTCATTTAATTCCGGTATTGTTCCTAGAGTGCCACCTGCTTTAATTGAACCCTTTTGCTTCCGATTTTGCCAAAGTTCTTTTAATCGACCTTTGAATGTTTTCTCTGCTGGTTTTTGCCCCTGTATTACTTGTTGTCCTTTCGACGCTTCAACCATACCCTGTGCAAGACTGCTTTGCCCTTGAGGAGCATTTTTTACTTTAGTTAATTCATTTTTTTGAAACGACACAGGTTCCGTTTGAGTATGTTGTCCCAAACTCTCATGTGGTGAAGTTAAATTACGCCGGTGATAGACAACATGAGGTTCAGGAAGTAATTGCTTTGCTGGCTTTGAATTCATATGCTCAGGTTTACTAACGGACCGGCGAACATGCACCTCTTCTGATGGATGAGGTCGCGGATGATATCCCGTTTCACCCAGAGCCAATATATATTGGGCACTTATGCCCATAATAAATAAAACAAATGAATATTTTCTGATCATTACTTTCCTTTTTTTTATATCTCAACAAGAATTTCATTTTCTTTGTTGACCATCTGCTCACATCAAAATTCACGAGTTCGAGTCTCGGATTTGGCCAATCTTTAATGTCCCTTAGGAGGTGGAGTCCATCCTTTTTGTTTTAATGCATTAATTGTTCGGTTTTTTGCATTGACTGCGACAATTCTTTTATTCTTTGCTGCTACACGCTCCGGCGTTCCAGGAGTGGCTTTTCGCATTTCCTCTGCAGCCTTATGTACTGGTTTATTGAGATGTTCAAGAGCATTATTTATCGCTTTATGAGCATTTGCAATGTCAGTGTGGGCTTTAGAGACTTGTTGTTCTGCCGCATTTACTTGTGCGTGGGGTGCATTTTTATCTAATAAATTTTGCAGCTTTGTTTTTGCTGCAGCATGTTCTTTTTGCGCTGCTGTTAATTTCTCGTGAGCGTTGAGTGCTGCAGTGTGAGGTGTTTCCCCTGCTGGCAGCCCTCCTGGTTCTCCATGCGGTGGTGCAACAGGAATCGCTGCCTGGCTTGTTTTAGGCTGTGATACTGATTGTTTAGGCATTTTAGCAACTGCTTCTTGAGCCTTCCTTAAATTAGCGTTTGCTTGATCAAGTGCACGTTGTCGTGCTTTAATATCCGGACTATTTTCCGGTGTTGCCAAAAATTTTTGTAGAGCTTGATCTCTTTGCTCATTTGCTTGAGTTCTAGCCTCTATTAACTCTCGATTAGTTGGTACTCTTGGTTCCCCAAGATGTGGGGTTAAAGGACTATTTGGCTGTATCGGTGATTGCGTCGGTGTGCCGCTTGGAGCAGGACTTGGTGTAGGTGCGGTATGAATTGTTTCGGTAGTTTGGCCGGGAATTGGTTCTGAAACAGTTCTAGTTGGTAATACAGGAGTTTCTAGATGAGGAGTTCTATGAAATTTAATTTGCCCCTCGTGATAGGGGCTTTTGGTGGTTATAGTTTTATGCGCATTTTCACCAATAATTGGTTCATGTTGATGCTGGCTTGGTTCTTCTTCTTCATTTCGGTGTGAAGGCCTTCGCTCGCCTACTTCTTCAACTACTGCCATCTCACCCAAAGCAAACATAGTTTGCGAGGCGGTGACCATAATACATAATAAGCCGATACAAATTCTCTTCATTGCTTTCCTTTTTACCCTTTTTATTACCTGCAATCTTTCTACGCTCAGCTTAAATTAGAGCAAACTTAATTTGCAAGGGTTCATTTTTTGTTAACAGAAGCCAAATCCTTTATTAATTGACGTTTCTTCATTTTCTCAATGACTGCGCCTGGTTGTTTCAATACTTTGCAATTTTGGCTTTTGAGAATCGCTCGGAGAAGATTTTTCATGTTCGAGCATTTCGCTCAATCTGCCTACAGCAATTTTTGATTCTCGATGAAGTCGAGCTTGGCGCGAACCAGGAATAAAAATCTTTTCTACTTTTTCTCCAAATTTTGTACCTGCAATAGGAGGTTTGGGTATTTGTTCGGGCACCGGCTTAGAATTTGTTATTTTTTTACCAGGGGTCGATAATTTTTGATGTAATCTTTTTAATTCATTTATGCGCTGTGCTTGCCGATGTTCAGCAAGTGGTTCCTGAACAGTTTTCATTTTATGTTCACTAAAATTTAGAAGTTCTTTATGCAAACTTTGCAATTTGGCAATCTCTTGAGGAGAGTATGTTCTTTTTGCAAGAATCGTATTTATTTTTTCATTCGTGAGTTCCCGATTAGTCTCGATCCTTTCTCCGTTTTCGATTGCTTTTGCTTTTTGCAGGCTTGGCGGTAATTCTCGTAATTGTTCTAATGCTTTTCGATAGGCCTTTTCATGAGCCGCATTATGCGCATTAATTTCAGATCTCAAATCAGCAGCTTGTTTTTCGGTTTTTGCTGAAACACTTGGTTCGCTTTCCGCCCCGCGTCGTTGTCTAACTGGTTGCCCTCCTAATTCAATAGCACCTTGGGCAACAGAGCTCGGTGATTGCGGCCTGCTTTGTAAAGGCGAAAGGCGTGCTGTTGGCGATGGCGAGCCACTTGAAGTGGGGCTTGGTGTTGGTGCTGTATGAAATGTTTCGGCAGATTGGCCGGGAATTGGTTCTGTTATGGATCTTCTTAGAGCTGGACCGACTTTTGGCGTACGATGAAATTCTACATGTTTTGAAGCATAAGGATTTTCCTGCATGCCTCGACTTGGTTCGCCGACGCCTGTTCTATGTACACTTTGTCGCTGTCGCGTTTCTTCTTCCTGATTTCTTTGTTGGCGTCGCGCCAACTGCTCTACTTCTTCGACCTCACCCATAGCAAACATATTTTGAATGGATAAACCCATAAGTAATAAGCCGATATACGATTTCTTCATGACTTTCCTTTTTATGGAGTAATGTCCTTTTTTCATGCCCAACTTAAATTTGGGCGAACATAATTTGTAAGAGTTTTATCGTTTGGTAGCAGAAGCCAAACCTCGCTGTTCAACATTTTCTCCGGCAACATTACTGATTGCTTTACCCATTTCACTTTCGCGACTGAGTTCCCCACCTCCCCATCGTGCAGTACTTCTTCTAAAACCAGGAGGGTTTGGCGGCACTAAATTCTCAGTTGAAGGAGATCCTAATGGCCTGCCACCGACTTTAATTATTTTTGGTGAGCCCTGTACACTTATAGCCCCAGCCCGAGGGCGTCCTTGCTCAAAAAATTCTGAATGACCCTGGATCCCGCTTTCAACTGATATCGGCTTCTGACGGTGATAAACTACTGTATGATAAGGATTAAGTGCCAAACCACCGCTCGGTTGACTTGATTCTTTTTTCATCTGACCTAAACGTGCCGATTCTTCTTGATCTCTGTGTTGTCGACGAGTCAACTGCTCTGCTTCTTGGACCTCGCCCATAGCCGATATATTTGGGGCAAATAGGCTCGCAACAAAAAAAATACTAATAATTCTTTTCTTCATAATACGTTCTCTCTTTTATTCGTTACATTTTCACTGATGCGGATGCTGCGGCCCAGTTTTTACGCCGGTTTCGCGAAGGATTCTTTCCCGACGAGCCACAGCTGGCGCTTGTATATGAGGATTTCCAGTACCAGCAGTACCTTCTTTCTTTACAATATTGGGAAGAGGTTCCATCACACGGTGTTTCACAAGAGGTTTTGGTGCATTTTCTAACTTCGAAGCGCCAGCGGCAACATTTCTGCTTGCACGCACTTCTGTAGGAGTACCGTGTACTAACACTGCGCTCGTTACACTAGGTTTTACAGGAGTTGGTCGCTGAGTTACAACACCGGCGCGTTCTCGGCCTGGTCCTTCATATATAGCGTGAGGTGTAGTTATCGGTTCTTCAAGAGCTGGTAGCGGCGTTAATGGGCTCGCCGGTCTTGGCGATGCCAATGGTGTACCACTTGGAGATGTAACTGGCGTTGCTTCAATATGCATGTTTGGTTGGCCAGGAACCGGTTCGCTCACAGATCTTATTGGCATAGGAGCTTCGCCTCGCCCAATTGAGGTACGATGAAATACAACTTTTTTCGATTCAAAAGGATTTCGCTCACTCACTTCACTACGAGGCTGTTGTGTAAGACCTTCTCTTTGAACTGCTCGGCTCTCTTCACTTTCTTCATGCCTCGGCCGCGTTTGCCGCCTTTCCAGTTGCGGCACTTCTGCTACTTCACCCAAAGACAAGATATTTTGTGCAGACATGCCTAAAATAATCAGTAAACCATTATATCTATTCTTCATTGTCTTCCTTTTATACTCACTCAGGCCCAAAACTCAGGCCGAATTCCATTTACTTCATTCATACAATAACAGGTCAGAATTATAAAAAGCAACGATATTTACCTCATTAAACAACTCTTTTTCATAATAAATTAATACGTAAGGCCTCTACCAAAACTGTTGCAAAACAACAGCTCATCTCATTAATCTGGTAATAAATACAAACACGTGAAGCACTTAGGATGAAAATGAAAGCCGCGATAAAAATATTTTTGGTATCAGCTCTTATATTAATTACGCCATCAAGCAGCAAAGCTAATTTTTTGGATGATATGGAGAATTTGGGCAAGGAGATGGTTAACCCCGAAACGTATACGACTTTCGGACAAGGAACACAAACTATAGGCAAGGGGATAGAAGAACAGGCGGTAAGTACGTATGAGACAACCAAAGAAACTCTTAAAAAATTTGGTGTGTGGGTAGAAGGTGCCCCTGATTGGTTTAAAGGAGCAGTAGGTTGCGCCGGCAATTTAGATTGTATACGTGATTGGGCCGCCCAGGGAATAGATCAAATTCAGAAACACGGGTTAGAACTTCTCACAGGTGCAGCTGAACAAGGTTTAATTGGCGCGGCCTCAGGTCTTCTTCAAGGTGGCCTTCCGGGCGTGATTGCAGGGTTTGGAAAAGGAGCGATAGCAGGCATTACCATGGAAGAAATAGAGATTAATAAAGAAAAAATTCAAAAAGCTTTGGGCAGTGCCGGTCTTCAAGTCTTAAATGCGGCAATGCCCGCATTAGTTGAAGCTGCTGCGAGCAAGAGAAGCTTATTAAAGGCAGCAGTTGAGGGAGGAGTCTTCGGCTTGGGACAATATGAAACGCAGTTTGTTCCGAATGTAAATTTACCAGGCGGAATTAACACACAGCAACTTGTCGTGGGCACGATGATGGGTGGCCTGATCGGCGGTCTTGCGGGAAGAGAAGGAGCGCTTGGGCGTGCCGCTAAAGGAATGGTACTTGGTACACTTGCAAGCGCTGGAGGCCAAGCGCTAACGAACCTAGCTCCACAAGGATCAGACGCTTCTCAATTTGCCAATCAAATCACCCAGTTTGCAGGAAATTTTGCAATCGAAGCGTTAACTAAAGGACGTGGGAATGCACCGGTTGCAGAATTAGAAAAAAATCCAATAAACAGACTGACTCGAAGACAGCAAGAAGAGCTTGCAGCGGTGACAAGAAAAGCTCCTATTACCCGATCCGAATTACCAATTCATCCTGAACTTCAGGCTCAGTATGAGGAGGAATTAGCTGCCAAACAAAAAGAAAAACCTGTCACTCGCGTAGCCAGCAAAAAAACCAAAGTTTCTCCGGTCGCAGAATTGGCCAAAAACACTGTAAAAGGAATGGTAATTGGAGGTGCTATAGGAGCCGGTTTCCAAGGCCTGGAAATGACACGCCCAACACCAGAACCAAAAATTGATGATAGTGCTGTTGTCGATGCTGTAAATCAAACAGATTGGTCGCCGGTACCGGCTCTCATTTCTCCGGATACGATCGCGGCTGCTAATGCACTAGGCTATGATATTGATCCGGTGACAGGTGCAGTTACTTATAAACAAAATGCTATCGATGCAGCCGCAAATCAGGGATATGATATGACCCCTCAAGGAGATGTCACGTTAGATCCAGATTATATAACATCTGCACAACAGCAACTTACGCAACAAATGGGCCATCCTGTTACACTTTCTCCTGAAGTAATTTATTTAGCTCAACTTCAGATCAGTGATATGATGCACAATCAAATAGTGCTTTTTACAGATCGCAGTCCCAAAATTTTGGCACAGCAATCTGCATACGCCAAAGCAATACGAGATGAGGTGAAACGAGAGTGGCAGGAATATAGGGAAGAAGGTCTTATAGAGCAAAAAAAATATGAGGCTGAACAGGAAAAACTAAAAGAAGAAGCCGCTGCGCGAGAAGCAAAAGAAACTGCACAACGGAATGCTGAATGGTTTAAAAAAGTTGCTGAACAAAAAATGGCTGCCGAAAAACAAAATGAAGAAAATCAAAAATTAAATGCTGAGATCGATGAAGAAAACAAACGAATAGCAGAAAAAAATTTGGAAGATACCTATCAAATCGCTAAAAAAGCTGCCGAGCAGCGTGCTCATTTAGATAGATGGGGGCGTAAAATCTACGACCAATCGGATTCGAATTATAATGCCAAGCTTAAAGAACTTATGCTTGCAGTAAACATGGCTTTTATGGGGAAAGTAAAAGAGCTGCCATTGCCAAAACCAGTTCAGGATGCATTTAAAACAAGAGCAAAAGCAGATGTACAAACATCACATGGCCAACTACTTATAGATCTTGCTCATAAAACGCCAAAGATAATGCAAGAGGCTAAAGCTAAACAAAAGCAGAAAATTCCACTTACTCAAGTGCAAGAAAAGAAAAGAAATACTATACAAAAATCAATACAAGCGGCAGCAGCGAAAATTAATCTTGGAACCTTGAAACCATCTCCATTCATTACACCTCAGCCAATCAAGCAGGTTGCAAAACCGATTGTAACAAGAAAGAAGTTAACGCCGACACCGGTAGTGAAGCCTCCAGTTCCGACACCATCACCTGCGCCGATAGTAGAAACGGTTCATACTTTAGTTCCTACGCCAAAACCTATTGCAGAAACAAAGATTGAAAAACAAGCGATGAAGCCTCCTGCACCTTCGCCAAAGCCAGTAATAAAACCTGCTCCTGTACCGACGCCTATACCGGTCTCAGTATCGAAAGTTGAAAAGCCAAAACCAATACATGAAACTACCGGCCACGTCACGGCAGCTGAGCATAAAGAATTACAAGCGCAACGAGAAGCTCAAATGAAGCGGCCGGTTAATACTTTGCCGGTAGTAATACTCGGAGAAAACAAGAATATAAAACGAGCTACTGCTAAGCCAATGCCAAAACGCGCGGCAAAAACCCAAGCAAAGGCTCGAGCTGCAACATCAGTGACTCCTCATCCTCAACCAAGGCAAGTTGCAAGGCCTGTTGTTACGCATGCGCTTATGATTCATGAAGCACCAAAATCGCATCCGGAATCGTCAGAGCATCAATAATTAAAGATTTAGGGATGCCGATATTTATTAGAAAGAGCGAGATGAAGAATCAATATATTATATTTGTTGCATGTATAACTGCGCAAACTATGCTGGCTATGGGAGAACTAGAAGAAGTTCAACAATTTCAGCATCATCAACGGGAAGAGCCGCAACATGGTACTCAAAATGAAGAAGGTTTTCAAAGAACTTACAGGGCACAGACTGGCGAACAAGTTGGCCCAGCAAATCCTTACGCATCAAAAAAAGTTGTATATCACAGGAGAACTCCAGCTCGGACTGAATTTATAAATATTCCAACGCCAGTTAGTTCCACGAAACCATTAGGGCAACTTGAAGCTCCAGCAACTAATTTAAGACCGAGGCTGCAATCAGAAGCAACATTAAAAGTTCCATCTTCGGATATAATGAGAAGAGGTAGCGTGGGAGGAAATATTGAAAAACTATCAGGTGTTGCCACTACAGCTTCAGGCGCAACAGCATTGCAAAAGCCAGGTATTACCCCAAAACCAGAAATTGCGGTATTAATTCCTGGTCGTGAACCTGATATACAAACGAAAATTCGCCGACGCTTGAGCAGTCTCAATGAAGAGGTTGCCTCAAAAAAATCAGTTATTGAAAGTACGAACAAACAGATTATTGAAAATACGAACAAAAAAATTAGCGAAAGTACGAACAAAAAAATACCACCAGAAGAGTTGACGAAAGCTGCCAAGACTATGGAAGAATTTAAAAAAGCAGAGGGGAAATTTCAGAGTAAACTGAGCGATTTAAAATCAGATATGGAAAAAGCTGGGCTTCATTCAATTCAAGAGCTACCGCCAAAGCAACAAAGCAAGCTGCAAAAACTGGAAACTCAACATCAACAATTAGTGAGTAAGCATCAAGAAACGCAATTGAATACAATAAACAAACTTTCGCAGCTGATTCCACCACATGAACCACCAGCATCTCATCATCCTCCTATGCGAAAATCCACGACCGGAGCACTCGCTGTGCCGGGAGAGCATTCAAGCTTTAGTGGTTCTCGAAGAGCCAGTACAGGTGCAATGATGATGAAACCTCACAATCCTTCTGCTCATCCTAACCCTCTCCATCCCCAATTCATTAAATAGCGTTAGCCAAATTAGGCAGAAGATAATGCAGTTATTTATTGAAAGATCTGAAATTAGGCAAATATGCCCACGATTTATGGCAATGGAATGCCACTTAATGACGGACGTGCCTTTATCTCGATGGAAGGTTAGTGGGGCCAAGAATTGGTTCATGACCCCCAAAAACTGAATTGAATTCCATTTATTCGTCTGTTTAAAAAAAACAGCTATTTTGGAGCTGATGGAGTTCTTTCCCTTTGAAAATTTTTCGGTTGATGGACCCAATTAGAAAGTTCAGTTTCAGAAAAGCGACGCCTTATATTTTTTTTAGGAGCTCGTTCTGGATTCTGTGTAACATGCTGAAGTATTCTCTCATTAGTTACTGCAGGATGTTGAGATCTAAATTCTTTCGCCCACTTTGCAAGATCCCCCCATGCTGGAGATGTCTTTTTTCCTGACATTTTTAAATTAACGAAGGTCCGCCATTTCTTTTGGTCCTCAATTATTTGTTTATTTCGTTCCAAACCAATTTTTTCGGGAATCGTTGAAACAGCTCCTGCTCGGGGCCGAGTATCAATATGTTCCAATTCTTCGGTTGTTAGAAGGGCTTGCTTAGTTGGGGCCTCTCGATGATATACAATCTTATTGAGGTGACGAGGTTGTGTTGCGATGCCACTTGCAACTGGGCTTTGCGACGTTGCTTCATTATATGGGGACCGCCGCAACTCAGCTTCTTCCCCTACGACAGCCGATTCTCCCAAAGCAAATATATTTTGTGCAAACATGCCTATAATAAGCAGTAAACCACTATATCTTTTTTTCATTATCTTCCTTTATTGTTTATGGCTCCAAAACTTGGGCCAAATTTCATTTACTACATGTCCACAATAACAGGCTAGAGTTATAAAAAGCAAGAGTATTTGAATTATCTAATCACTCTTTTTCATAATAAATTAAGCGACCCTCCTAATCACAACCCATTCCGTACCCAATCCATCAAATAGAGATAGCCAACGGAAATGAATTTGTTATTGAAAGGGTCTGAAATAGGCAAAGCTGCCTATGGATTCTTTGTATTTTTTTCTGAGCTAACCAGACGTCGGCAGCTATAAAGATAGGATCATTAGAAATGGCGGGGCTGGCGAGACTCGAACTCGTGACCTTTCGCGTGACAGGCGAACGCTCTAACCAACTGAGCTACAGCCCCTAAATGGCTCCCCGGGCAGGGATCGAACCTGCGACCTAACGATTAACAGTCGTTTGCTCTGCCGCTGAGCTACCGAGGAATAATATATCAAAAAATTTTATGGTGGGCGATACAGGGCTCGAACCTGTGACCCCCAGTTTGTAAGACTGATGCTCTACCGCTGAGCTAATCGCCCATATATTCTTCTAAAAAGAGGCCTAAAAGGTACTCAAAATGCTTGGCAAAGTCAAAGGCGACTTTGAAAAGCCCGAATTGCTCGCCCAGCATCTACAACTACGGATTTATCGTTCGATCAAAATGATAGCTTGGCTGATTTTAACAGCCTCAAGAAACTTGCGTTCCGGTCCTTTCTTTCATACTATGCCAATAAATAAAAAAAACCCGTTCGTCCTGAGTGTTTTGCGCAGCAAAATGTATCGAAGGATGCGAACGGCGGCCTTAATTCCTCAGCATTTCCGGAGAGCTCATGACCCACCAAAAGACCACCCTTTCAGACATTTTGCGCAATGTTTTCTATATCTTTTTAATCATTGCTATTGCCCCGCCCATCGTCCAACAGATATGGGGCTCATTTACGCGCGTGGCCGAAACCCGGACTAAAGTCGCCTGGGTCGAAATCGATGATTTAGTAGAAGATTCAGGGCCCTATGTGAGCCAGCTCAAAAAATATTTTGGCGATAAAGAAATCAAAGCAATTTTACTTAAAATGGAGTCTCCAGGAGCGGTGGCGGGTTCTGCCCAAGCGTTATTTAATGAAATTATGCACTTCAAAAAGGAACATCCAAAACCGGTGATTACCCTAGTAGAAAATACCTGTGCAAGTGGCGGCTATTGGATAGCGTGCTCAGCAGATCACATTATTGCTTCATCAGTGGCTAAGATTGGTAGTATCGGTGTGGTAATTCGGGCATTCACCGTAAAAGATTTGCTTGACCAATATAAGATTCATTACACGCCAGTTACCGCAGGCGCCTATAAAACTGCCGGCGATCCATTTACCACGATGACCGAAGCGCAAAAGAAGATGTTGGATGAAATGACACATCAAACATATGAGCAGTTTACGGCTTCAATCGCAAGTCGCCGACCGAAATTATCTCTTAAGGATTTAAACACCTGGGCCGATGGCAAAATTTTTATCGGGGCTGAAGCATTAAAGCTTGGTCTGATTGATGAGTTAGGTTCAATTTCTACTGCCGAGGCGTGGCTGCGCAAACATGCATCGATCGAAGGAAAAATTGAATGGGTAAGAATGGAAGGCCCATCGCTTTGGGAACGATTCACGGGCAAAGCACACAGCTATTATTCTTCCGATACCTCGATGAATGAAGCCATGGTTGAAAAAATAGCTTCAAAAATAATGACGCAGCTTTCTGCTCACGGTTTCATGTTTGTTTAAGACGACATACCAGATGCTTTGGCTGACAAAATTGCAACAGCAGTAATTGCGCGCATATCGATTAACGGCTTCACACTGATTTCGTAATTAACACCAACTCGTTCGGCTTGCGTTATGCGGCCCAGAATAAATCCACGTGGGAATAATAGTCCTTCACCGCTTGTAATTACCACATCATCCGGCTGCACTTCAAATAGATGGCTTATATGGCAGAGCTTGCCATTGTCGGTGGTATTATTGCCTTCATAGATGCCATATACCTGATGTTGCGTACAAATGGCTGAAACTTTGCATGAGCGATCGGTGACCAGCAAAACTTTGCTCAGGTGCTCATATACTTCGGTGATGCGGCCAATTAAATTATTTTGGTAGACGCACACCATATCAACTTCCAGGCCTTGGTCTTTTCCGCCTTCAATGATGAGGAAGTGAGCGTCGGGGGAGATGTTTCTGAGGATTACGGGGGCGAGTAGGTTGTTTGAGGAATTATCTATTTGTTTAAAATTCCGGTTCAAGTCGCTCTCGCGCTTCGATTCTTCGATTAACTCAGAATGAGCGCGGTTTAAATTATTTACGATTTTTTGGTCGTCAGCAATGTCATCCAAATTTGTAATAACATCATGTGTAATTGTTTCGTAGTGCAACGCAGCATGTGCATTTGCCAATGCAGATTGTGTCCAAGCAAGTTCTTGTTGTACGTTGTCGAGTTGTTGTAGTGCCTGTGCCACGCTCATGCGTTGTCGTTTTTTTTCTTTCCAATAACTAACCCATGAAGATTGCATAGAAAGGATTGGCTGCATAATGCGCGAAGCGTATTGCTCAGCAGTGCCAGGTTGGTGTGAAAAGAAACGATTGGCAACAAAAAATACTAAAATGGCGATTATAAGAAAATTAAGAAGCGGTTCCTTGTGCAGATTCTTTATGTTCTTCACGCGACTTGCCATTTACAATACGAAGATACAAACGTTTGGCAGATTCGATTGCCACTAGATAAACAATGCAGAAGATACCAAAGTATCGCAGAAGTTGCCAATTCAATGGCACAAATTGGAAAAATTCTTGGCCCCAAGAGGTAAACGGAAGCCCAAGTGTTATGATTACCGAAAGTATCAATGGTGTGAGTAATGTGCGTGAAGGCGGTACTGCACGCCAGAATGGTTTATTAGAACGCACAACCAATAAGAAGATCCCTTCTGAAAGCATACTTCCTACAAACCAACACGTACGCAATGTGGCAACGCCAAATTGGCTGAACCAAAGGAATAAAGAAAAATCGAATAATGAACTGAACATACCCATGCCGGTCGTAAACATAGCAATATCTTTGAGGCTATACTGCTTTGGCTCTTTCAATTCAGAGGGTTCAACATAGTCAGTCGACAAAGCCAATAATGGGATATCAGAAAGAATGTTAAGCAATAAAATTTGGATAGGCAGTATTGGCAAATAGTCTACGAATAATGAAACGATAGCCATCGCATAGAAGTTGCCAAAACTACCCGAGAGACTCACCTTGATATATTTAATAGTGTTTGCGAAAATCGTGCGCCCATGATGAATGCCATCAATAATTACATGCAAACTTTTTTTGAGCAATACGATATCGGCGGCTTCGCGTGCAATGTCGGCAGCGCCCTCAACCACCATCGCCACGTGCGCGGCATGTAATGCAGGTGCGTCATTGATGCCATCGCCCATAAACCCAACATGCTTACCATGGCTCTGCAACAATTTAATGATTTCATATTTTTGGTGCGGAGAAACACGAGCAAAAATGGCATAATCTTGTACCGCCTCGGTCTTTTCACGTTCACTCAGTTCAGCAAAAATATCGCCCATCATCACATCTTGAATAGATTTGCATAAACCAACCTGCACGCCCACATAGCCGGCAACCTCAGGGCTATCACCGGTAAGGATTTTAATTTTTATACCAAGCTCTTGCGCAGATTTAATCGCAGAGAAGGTGCTGCTCTTGATTGGATCGACGAATGAAAGCAAACCAACAAAGGTAAGTGATTCCTCAGCTGCGCGCACATCGTCTGGTTTTGTTGCAAATTCACGTATCGCTATACCTATCACGCGGCGCCCTTCTTCTCCCTGATGAAACACAAATCGTTGAATGTCTTCACTTTGTTGTTGAGAAATATTATTTGTATGTTTAAGTAGCTCTTCGTGGCCACCCCATACAATGAGAATGTATGAATCAGTAACTGGGTTATGAAATAGCTCACTGCTCCGTCTACGGTCAGGCTCAAATGGAATGAAAGCAACCGGCTGATGTGTGCACGCGAATTCTTTTGATGCATTGGCAGCGTGTGCCATAATTGCATCATCGAATGGCGATGCATTGGATGATTGACCTTCAGTACTACGGCCTGCACAGGAATGGTTGGCAAATAAGCAGGCGTAATTAAGTAATGAGTTTTGGGTAGAACCGACCTCATACTTATCAACCAATGTCAGTTTATTTTCCGTCAGCGTACCGGTTTTATCCGTGCACAAAATATCAATACTTCCCAGATCTTCGATGGCGGTCAGTCGTTTTACGATTACTTTACGGCGTGCTAATTCCATTGCCCCTTGCGACAACGAAAGCGCGACAACCGTTGGCAATAATTCCGGCACAATAACAACTGCCAATGCGAGCACATAAATCCAATATTCAGGATCAAACAGCGGTGCACCGCGCACAACAACGTGCATACCAATGGTGAGAATGCTGGCAACTATTACCATCCAGGCAATAAATCGTGAAAAGCGATTTATATTTTGCGTAAACAAACTCTCTCTTTTTGATTCACTCAGCGTCTTCGCAATAGTGCCAAGCTCCATACGAGAGCCGGTTGCTAACACAACGGCATGGGCAGAACCAGATATCACGGTTGTAGAAGCAAAACAGAGATTAACTGCTTGATATGGTTGTTTGGGTTCTTGTTGCATAGCCGCATTTGTTTTTGCAACTGCAATTGTTTCGCCCGTGAGCGCTGATTCATCAACCTGAAAACCATGGCTTTGTATGATGCGCACATCGGCGGGAATGATATCCCCAGCTTCAAGGATAATAATATCGCCCGGCACAAGCTCGCGGGTAGGTATAACAATGACTGTTTCATCGCGAAGCGCATGGGTTTTGCTCACAATAAAATTTTTTAAATATAATAATGCGCGTGATGCTTTGTATTCCTGAAAAAAACCAAGCAATGCATTGATGGCAACGATCACAAGAATAATGCCTGCTTCAAGCATGTCTCGCGTCACAAAAAAGGCGATGGCAGCGGCACCTAAAAGTAGATAGACAAAAGAACAGTTAAATTGGCGCAAAGCTAGTTGGAACCATCCTTCTGTCTTTTGCACAATTTCGTTATAGCCATATTGCTTGAGACGTTTTGTTACGTCTGCATCCTTAAGGCCCTCGCGCTGCGTCTCTAGGTCAGATAAAACTTGCTCTATGGATTGGGTGGCATACTTTGACAACATTTCGAACTCCAACATTCTGCACATATGTGCTTGCTTGCATCTTCTGGCAACCTCTCAGCTGATCCTGGTACAGAACAAACATAGTTCCAGGCAGCAAGTGCTGCCATGCAACCGCTGCCGGCCGCTGAAAGTGCTAAGGTATATGGTCTGCCACCAGGCAATGTGGCTACCGTGCCTGCTACAAAAACTCCCGGGACAGCAGTCGTTGTGGGGCCATTAATAAGCAGATAGCCATTTTCATCACGTTCTAATTGTGGTCCACACCAATCTGATCGCCCTTGTTCGCCGAGAGCAAGGAAAATTCCTGCTACAGGAATGGTATCGGTTTGGGCATCGACGCGTACGCCTGTGACTTTGGTACCATCACCGACTATCTCCGTTACATTTGTATTAAAGAGTACCGTTATACCCTGCTGTGAGGTTAATTTTTTGCACAGTGAAGGGCATACGCCGAAATCTGATTCGCTGCAAATCATGGTGATATTGGAGGTGTATTGCTGCATAAACATGGCTCTAGTTATTGCAAGGTCACCGCAGCCCACCACAACGATCGCTTTATTTTTAAATAAAGGCCCATCACAAATAGGGCAGACCGCTACACCGCGGCCCCAATACTTTTCCTCTCCGGGGCAATGGAGCTTTTGCGGTTCAGTTCCGGAAGCAATAATGATCGCCCAGGTGGTAACTGTGATACCATCGTCAAAAGTAAGAACGTATGGTGTTTCAGAGAAATCAACGGCAGTAACCGTTCCCGACATAAAACGCGCGCCTTGCGAAACTGCATGTTCTTGCATTCGCTCAATAAGTTCAGGCCCTGTAATTGATGGCTCACCTGGCCAGTTTTCTATAATACCGGCATAAATCAGGTTGCCTCCTGGATCATCCCCATCAATGACCAAAGGAGAAAGCTGCATGCGAGCGGCACATAATGCCGCTGATAAACCAGCAGGCCCAGAGCCGACAATTACCACATTATTAATGTCTTCAGCAGTGGCGAACAAGGGCAAACTTAATATGAGCAATAAACGTTTTAATCTCATCGATATCTCCGCAATTCCTATTTCTGTTGTAACAAGAACAAATTAATGCACGCAAGACTTTGCAGCCGGTCGCGAAATGATTGTTATACAGCCACCAATTCTTGAAACAATTTAGTCAATAATATGAAAATATATCTAATAAACCGTGGCTTAATTTGAGGATCAAGATGGCTAAAACAATCTGGAAAGGCTCAATATCTTTGGGCCTACTGAATATTCCCATCGAACTGTATACCGCAGTCCGCGAGCATGCGATAGGATTTAAATTGTTGCACGCAAAGTGTCATACACCTATTCGTAATAAACGATGGTGTGATACATGCAATAAGGAAGTTTCATGGGATGAAACTATCAAAGCATTGCCGCTAGAACATAAAAATGGCAAGGAAGCATATTTTTTAATCACTCCTGATGCTCTCAAAAAACTGCGACCAGAAAAAACAGATACGATTGATATTGTTGAATTCTTAGAACATGAAAATATCCCGACGGTCTATTACGATAAGCATTATTATGCAGGGCCAAGCAGCAAAGCAAGTGAAAAGGCGTTTCTTTTATTTGTAACCGCATTGAGCAAAACAAAAAAGGTAGCCATCGGCCGCTTTGTGATGCGTGATAAAGAATATGCTGTTTGCATGGAACCATATAATGGCATTTTATTAATCACCACGCTTAATTATGCGTATGAGGTGGTAGCCATTGATACTATTCCCGCATTAAAACGAGAGCACGGGCATCTAGAAGAAGTTAAAACGACTACACAAGAGATGGAAGTCGCTCAAAAACTGATCAGCCTGCAGACGGTTAAGAAGTTTGATATATCCGATTTCAAGGATACTTTTGCCGAAAAGTTAAAGGAAAAGATAAAGGAAGAGGCCAAAGGTCATGTGACAAAGCGTGTGCCTAAAGAAAAACCGAAGGCAGTAAAAGGCGAACAGCCTTCATTGCTTAAACTGTTGGAAGCTAGTATTCCAAAAGGCAGGAAAAGCAAAGTCAAATAAAAGTCTTGCACAAGCAACATAACGGAGACAGGCTCAGGATGAGCGGGGAGGGTTTAAATTGTCAGATGATGTGTTGCCTACAAATTGAGAGGGTTTGGAGGGAGACTCTCTCCCTCCCGAGAACGATGGGGAGGGGTGTTAGGGGAGGGAACGGACCCTTAGCACAAACCTAAATAACCAATTAAGGTGAATTAAGAAAATAGCCGTTCTTCTCAGTCCTTAAACTTCTCGATGAAATTGTTATGGCTTATAAACTAAAACCAATGCTCACCAAGCGCGGTGATAAGCATATACTTAAATCGCATGCTTATTTGTTTGAACCAAAACTTGATGGCTATCGCGCACTATGCGTAAAAAAAGATGGCAAGCTTCATTTCTACTCGCGCAACGGTCTTACTATGACCAAATACCCCGAACTGCAACATCCAAGCCTTATTAAAGCAAAATCAGCAATAGTTGATGGTGAAATTATTGCCTATGGACCAGACGGCATGCCGCACTTTCAAGCCTTGCAACAAGGCAATCGGGCCGTTTACATCATTTTTGATATTCTCGAGAAAAACGGCAAATCGCTGATTGATTTACCCTTAACTGAGCGCAAAAAGATATTGGCAAAGACAGTACGCGATGGTAAAGAAATTGAAAAAATATTTGATACTGCCGACGGCGAAGCTCTGTGGAACCAAATGGTTAAGCATCATCTTGAAGGAGTTATGGCCAAGATACCGGACAGCAAATACTACCCAGGCGAACGGACGAGCGTCTGGCTCAAAGTTAAGATTCATGAAACAGTTGATGCGGTTATAGTTGGTTATACCAGTGAAAAAAGAAACATTTCTGCGCTCATATTAGGCCTGTATGATGGCAATCAATTGGTCTATATCGGCAAAGTTGGTACCGGGTTTAATGAAGAAAATATGGCCAAGTTGGAAAAAAAGTTTACAAACAAACACCGAGTAAAACCGCCAAAAGGCTTTGCGCCAAACAAAAAAGTTAAAGATGTACATTGGCTTTCACCGACCGTTGCCTGCGAAATCAAATATGCCAACGTAACAGGCGAAGGTATCTTACGAGCACCTGTCTTTCTGCGCATACGCCATACCAAAACTGCAAAGCAATGCACAATCGACCAGATAAAAAAGGTTTAAATACCTTTTTTACAATAAAAAAAAGGACCCCGAATTACCGAAGTCCTTCTTATACAATAAATTGATTGGCTATCGATGAGAATGAGGTGGTGGGTTCATTTGGCATTCTTTGCCTGACATACAGCGATAACTGTGTGCAAGTAAAGCGAATAAGCTTAATATACCGGCGATACCAATAAGATAGCCGAGGACAACCTTAGCGTGTGGGTGGTCCACCATAAAATGAATATTATTAAAATCAAAAACATTAGCCGCTGCAAGCCCGATATTAATAGCAGCTAGTGCTACGATAAGCCACGTTAGTTTATAAACTAATCCGCCGCCTCTTGTCTGACACATACACATAGGGTCTCTCCTTTGTACAAAGTATTATAAAGACATTACATTATCACTCTACTTAACCTTTTGATGGTTTTGCAACAGTTTTTATCAAAGACAGACATAATGGCGTTATTACGCCACTTTTACGAGTAAAAATAACATATGAGTATCCAAGCGGGCCTCGTCGGCCTACCCAATGTCGGTAAATCTACCCTCTTTAATGCGCTTACCAAATCGTGTGTACCAGCCGAAAATTACCCTTTTTGCACGATTGAACCTCATGTTGCCATAACACAGGTGCCGGATGAGCGTATCGACAAATTGGTCGGCATTTATGGCAGCCAGAAAGTAATACCGGCGACGGTAACCTTTGTAGATATAGCCGGTCTGGTAAAAGGAGCTGCGGCGGGCGAAGGGTTGGGCAACCAATTCTTGAACCATATTCGTGAAGTCGACCTGGTTTTGCATGTTCTTCGCTGCTTTGATGACGGAAATATTATCCGCACTGGATCTGGTCCGGTTGAAGATTATGAAACAATTATGGCCGAGCTGATGCTCAAGGATGTGGAAACGATCGATAAGCGATTGGCAAAGCTCCAGCAGCTTATCAAGGCCGCCCGCATGAAGCCGGCTGAGCTCAAAGAGTTGCAACTTGAAGAAGTATTGGTGCAGAAAATTAAGGATGCCTTAGAACGTGGCGATGCAAAAGCTGTTCGCACATTAATGACTCCTGCCCAGGCTAAAATCACCCCACTGCTTTCAGCCAAAGAGTTTTTGATCCTTGCAAATATCTCCGAACATGAGCTTGAGGGTGATGCCTATAAAAATAATCCGAACGTACTGGAACTCATTAAGACCTTCGGAGTCGACCGCGTGATTCCTGTGTGCGCCAAAGCAGCTGGCGAACTAGTTCGCCTTACGGTTGAAGAAGCCGCCGAATTTGCCCAGATGCTTGGCATGAGTGAAGATTACCAACGCAATGCAGGTCTGAAAGGTATCATTCGCAAAAGCTATGAATGGCTTGGCCTTATTACTTTCTTCACCTGCGGTCCTAAGGAAGTGCATGCGTGGCCAATCAAAAAAGGTCTTACGGTTCGTGCCGCAGCCGGCGAAATCCATTCCGATCTAGAACGTGGCTTTATTTGTGCTGAAGTATTCAATTGCAAAGATTTATTTGAAGCGGGCAGCGAAGCGAAGTTGCGTACGACTGGTAAGCTGCGCACCGAAGGCCAGGATTATATTGTCCAAGATGGCGATATATTGAACATTAAATTTAATGTGTAGCAGATGACCTCAATTGCTCGTGGCATTACCAAATTCACTGAACGCGAAATCCAACACTTATTTGCTACCGCGCGTCCAGTTTTGCGCACACCAGCAATTGAAATCCGAACCGCGCCGGCGACATTGGCATATGGCCGCGTGCTTATCGTAATTCCACGCCGCGTTGGCACGGCGCCTGAACGCAACAAGATCAAACGATGGATTAAGGCATTGTTTTACCAAGAAAAATGGTACGCCGCCGGCCTTGATGCCATCATGCTCATCCGGCCCGCGGCTAAAGAATTGGATTATTATAAACTCAAGGCGCTACTGAGTAATATATATATTAGAATCAGAGCAAGTTAAGTCCGCTCATCCTGAGTTAATCGAAGGATCAAAGCGGAAAAAAGACTAATAAATCAATGCGAATGATAAATACATGCCTTACAACCCTGCTCACCAACCTTCGCCCGCTCCTCGGCCCGGCTGCGTGCAAATATCAAATCTCGTGCGGCAACTACGCTGTCCTCTTATTAAAAACAGAACCGTTCTATCGCGCATTGCCCAAAATTGTTATCCGTCTATTTAGATGTATTTAAAAAAGAAAACGCCGTGAACAAATTTGCTCACGGCGTTTTCTAAGCATTACAAAAGATTGTATGCGTTTCTGTCTTTATACAACTGATAGATTATCAAATGTATCAGGCGTCTGACCCAAATTATTAGTTACTTCTGGCGGGAAGCCCGTTGAATGGCTCCAAGTTCTTATTGGCGTATCGGCCGATAAGCCCCATGTCACTAAATTCTTGGTGTAATTTAATCGACCATTATTATAGGCGATGTTGTTAAGAAACACATTGCCAAGTGTATTTACTGAGTTTGAGCCATCGTAGAAGCCGGCAACTGTATTATCATACGCAGTATTGCCGCGCACAATGGCATTTCCAGATTGCAAAGTCGTTGTTGTTGTAATCGTTGACAATGCAACGCCTATACCATTGCCATAGCTCACGCAATCTAATACCGATGATTCAACTGCCCAATTAACCAAGAATCCGTACGCATGACTTTGCAACGGACAGAAAACGCTACCAGAGATACAATTTTCAAATACCACTTGATTAGGGAAATTGCGTGTCTGAAGGCCAGTATCAATGTCAGCCGCAAAGCCTGCAGCAATTATTGTGGTTGTTAGTGCATTAGAAGTATTTGCAATATTCAATGCAACACAATTTTTGACGCTTGCAGCACTAGCTTCGTTAAAATTATATCCATTTACTAGGTTGGTAGAACCAAAAATATTTTGCACTACGCAATCTTCCACGCTTATCGTATTAACAGCAGTACTTCCGCCAGTGACAGCAATACCTTCAACGACGTTAAGACTTGTAGTCAGACTTGCTGTGTATGTGCTTGTTAAATTTTGTACTACACAATTACGCACGGCCACATTAGCACTTGCGAACAAATTAATTCCACCGCAAATTGTGCCGGAACCGCCACTCACACCCATAAAGTCAGTGGTCATATTTTGAAAAACGCAGTTGGAAATAGCTAAACTTTGGGCGAATGAACTCGTTAAGCCAATCGCTTGCTTAAATCCAGTGATCGCTGCCGCAATGCAATTATCAATTGTTATCTGAGATGGATTTGAGGATAGATGAAAACCGTATGCAAATTCATTAGTCGATGTAATTGAATAGCTTTCGCAGTCTCTAATTGTTGCGTAGGTTAAATGTGTTGGGTTACCTTCACCAAAAAAAGATAATCCGGAACATAAGCCAACATTACTCAGATTGTAAAACGTACAGTTTTCAACCAAAGTATGTAATGTCTTATTAAAAACAGCACCATACACTTGATTATCGAGATTTACGCCATTCACAAATTGAGTGCTGAACGTAGAGAAATTATCGTGGAAGTTACTATTTTTTACTATTAGATCATTGCTTATTCCGTCAAGTGCCAATCCAGCTGTTTGAATAGCAGGTCCATTATGATTCAATGTTGCACCGAATGGCCCGTTGAACGATCCGTCAATTGAATCAATCAATACGTGCAACGCGCCTTCGCGAATGAGTAACCCTATACCCCCATTGTAATTGAATTGAGAATTTTTCACTGAAATGTCTTGGGAATTTTGCTGGATTTCTGTACCAACAAATCCATTTGAATTAGCCGTCAGATGATCGAGTGTAATATTTGAGCAATTTGGGCTAACCAAAATTGCAGTACTGAATGTGCCTATAACTGAACCATTTTGGATCGTTACATTTTGCATATTCGGATTTACTTGAATACCGATAAAACCATCATGACCACCACCATTGATTGTGCGATCATTCAGTTCCAATGTTACTTGACTGGCGTTGATGGTAATCGCGGTACCTAAGCTAAATGCAATATCTTGAGCTAATGAATATTTACCGGAACAGTTAATTACCAGCGGTATGTCGCATTGGGTAATAATATAACCGCTACCAAGCCCGGCTGCTGCACGAACAATTTCATCTTTTATGCAGAATGACAGCGGGCAAAGTTCGATTTCGACCCTAGGGCAACCCGTTGTAGGATAGCAACAAGGGGTTACAGCCGAAAGTGATGCCGTAGCGAAAAGCACCATTAAACTAACTGCTTTGACTTTAGTTAGAAACGATTGAGCTATCGAGTGATCGAATGACCACGCGAATGCTGGTCGAATTGAATGATGGTTCATACCATGTCTCCTGCGCACATAAGCGCAAACGTAGGGCCAAGAACATGCTACCCAATAACCCGTTGTTATTGGACATGCTCAAAAACTTATGAAGCTTGATCCTATGTGATTTGAAGCGAGATCATGGTGTGCGAATAGAAATCAACCTTTTATTTTGCTCTAAGATATAGCAAATCTAACAGCCTGCCACAAACTACAACAGTTCGCCGGCCAATCTGCTCAATTCACTACGTTCACTAGTTTCTAGGAACACTGCACCGAAAAGTGGCTGGCCAATAAACTTATTGGTGGTTACCACAAGACCGTTAGTACTCACATCCAAATATGGTGAGTCGATTTGGAATGGATCGCCAGCAAGAACGAGCTTCGTTCCTTCACCGGCTCGGCTGACCAAGGTTTTCACCTCGTGCGGCGTAAGATTTTGTACTTCGTCGATAAGAATATATTGGAATGGAATTGACCGGCCGCGCATATAGGTAATGGCCTCAAGGCTTACCTTGCCTGCATTAATCAGTTGGTCTAATGAAGCGAATCCTGAATTTTCTACCGGCCGCGGGCTCTGCTCCTTGCGCTTTTCACCTTTGCGGAAAGGGTGCTTAGAGCGTTCCTTGCTACCTGAACGGGTTTGTTCATGCACTTGTTCCATGTGTTGCCCAATGGATGAGGCATGGGCGAGGATATCAATCGAATCATACATCGGTTGCATCCAGCCACGAAGCTTTTCTTGGATATCACCCGGCAAATAGCCAATATCAGGGCCAAGCGGTACCACTGGCCGGGTAGCCAATACGCGGCGATATTCATCATTGATAACTTGTTGCAACCCAGATACTAAGGCCAAGAATGTTTTCCCGGTTCCTGCGGGCCCGATTAAACTTATAAGCTTCACATCCGGATCGAATAGAAGATCAAGCGTCATCAGCTGTTGCGGATTTTTTGGCTTGATCGGCCATTGGAGTGTTGGCGCGGTTACCTCTTTAAACTTTTTATATCCGAGGTAGCGGAATAAACGGGAATTCCATTCTGCATGCGGTGAGCGTAAGAAAACAAATTCATTGGGTACGAGCGGCGGGATTACAGTTTGGCGCTGATGTGAATTTTCTTCTTCTTCCTGTTCTGCGTTATGAGCCTGCTCATTCATATGGTCTTCGACAAGACTATGTACGGTTTCTAGCTTTACCTTTTTTAGCTCATTGGCAGAAACATCAATCGCCCGCCAACCACGGTAAATATGCTCTCGTGGCACGGCATCTTTGCTGTAATCCTGCGTTGGCACCCCGAGGGCATCAGCCTTTACCCGGGCATTTAAATCTTTAGTAATAAAGACAATGTCGAAACCCTTTTTTAGCATGCCAAGGGCAGTCAAAATAATTTCGTTGTCGGCAACATCGAGAAACAGGTTGGTATCTGGCAGTTCATTGCGTGGGAAGAATACGATTTTTACCAGACCACCCTCCTCCAATGCCACGCCATCTTGTAGCGAGCCACGGTTGCGAAGGCTATCGAGCTCTCGCACTACTGCGCGGGCGGCTTGGCCGCGCTCCGAGCTCTCGCTTTTAATGCCGTCAAGCTCCTCAAGCACCACCAGGGGTATGGCTACCGTATGATCACCAAAGTTGTAGATTGCTGAGGTATCATAGATCAGAACGTTGGTATCAAGTAAAAATATTTTGTTGGACATTGAGCTCTCCTAATGAGGGGATAATTTTTTTTCAAACTATCTGAAGCTGAGCAAAAAACAACTTTTTTTGATATATTATCCCAAATAAGGCCCCTGGTTCGTTTTAGGATTTATCAATGGACATCAACATTCTACGCCATTCTACAGCTCATTTGCTTGCTCACGCCGTGGTCGAATTATTCCCGGGCACTAAATTGACTATCGGACCGGCAACCGAGGATGGATTCTTTTACGACTTCATAGCACCACGCTCGGTCAAGGAAGAAGATCTTGATCATATCCAAGCGCGCATGTGGGAGCTTTCGCAAAAGAATTTTCCAATCGAGCATAAACAGATTTCCAAAGAAGAAGCCCGCAAGCTTTTCATTGATAATCCGTTTAAATTAGAGCTTATCAATGAGATACCCGAAGAAACGGTGGGTATTACCATCCAAGGTGATTGGATTGATCTCTGCCGCGGTGGCCACGTTAACTGCACGGGCGATATTAAGCACTTCAAATTATTAAACATTTCCGGCTCCTACTGGCGCGGCAAACGAGATGGAACTGCCCTACAGCGTATTAGTGGAACGGCTTTTTTTTCCCGGGAAGATTTGGAAGAATTTGACCGGTTGCGCGAAGAAGCAGCACTATATGATCACCGCAAGTTAGGTAAACAACTTGATCTATTTTCGTTTCATGAAGAAGGGGTTGGCTTTCCGTTTTATCATCCCAAAGGTAAGGCGATCATTAATGCTATGATCGATTACCTACGCAAGGAGCAAAACGCCGACGGCTATAAAGAAGTCCAGACTCCTATGATGTTGAGCGAGAGTTTATGGCATCGTTCAGGCCACTGGAACTTTTACAAAGACAACATGTTCTTCTGTGGCATGGATCATGAAAATTATGCCGTTAAACCGATGAACTGCCCGGGCGCATTTCTCATCTATAATGAACGCCCCCGTTCTTACCGCGAACTCCCGCTGCGATTGTCAGAGTTTGGCCATGTGCACCGTAATGAATTATCTGGTGTTCTTCATGGGCTATTGCGTGTTCGGGCATTCACCGTAGACGATGCCCATGTGTTTATTACCCCTGACCATATTGAATCAGAAGTATTGGGTATGATTGCTCTACTCAAACGGGTACTCACCAAGTATGGGCTCACCAATATAAAAGCATTTTTGGCCACACGCCCAGAAAAGGCGATGGGCGACCAGCTTATTTGGGAAAAGGCGGAAGCAGCACTCAAGGCGGCACTCGATAAGGTTGGCATGCAATATGAAGTTGACGCCGGCGGCGGTGCTTTCTATGGGCCAAAGATTGATTTCAAATTCACTGACTCGCTCAAACGCGAATGGCAGTGCGGCACGGTGCAGCTCGATTTCTTCCAACCAGAAAATTTCGATCTGAACTATGTGGCTTCAACGGGCCAAAAGGAACGACCGGTTATTGTACACCGTGCTTTATATGGATCAGTTGAACGGTTTTTTGCTGTGCTCTTGGAACATTACAAAGGGGCACTTCCTTTCTGGTTATCGCCAGAACAAGTTCGTATTTTGACCATCACTGACGATGCATTAGGCTACGGTCAGCACATTATTGATCAGCTTAAGGCAATGAATGTACGTGCCGATCTAGACCGATCATCGGATCAGATTTCGGCCAAGATTCGCAATGCACAAGTTGAGAAAATTCCAATGATGATTGTGCTCGGCAAAAAAGAATTGGAAAATAAAACAGTGAGCATACGAACCTTGGATGGTAAGCAGGAGATGGGTGTTTCAATTGAACATCTCATGAAAAAAATAACTGAGTTGCAGTAATTTATTACTAAAAATGATCAATTTCTGCACGACCTACAACACGTGAATTTTTGCTGTCCACCGGCGTTTTCAGATGTTCGCACAATTTTTTTGTTGCAAACTCTTGCATTTTCACTTTCTCTTTTTGTATCATTGTGTTGTAAGTAAAGTGTGGTGTTACAAAAGGTAACCACTGCACTAGTATTATAAACACCTTTATTAAAAGGAGTCCGTAATGGTAAAGAGACGTAAAGCCGCTGGAGCTAAAAAAGCTGCTGGTGCAAAGAAGAGCCCTGCTCGTCGTGTTAAGAAAACTGCGACAAAGAGAGCTGGCGCCAAGAAAACAGCTAAGCGTAAGACGCCAGCGCGTAAAAAGACCGCTGCTCGTTCAACGCGTACTAGCTATTTCTCGCTATAATCTACCGTAAAAGGGGCACTGTTTTTTACGAAACGGTGCTCTTTTTTTTGCCAAAATCTCAGATACCTGATTTTTCCGCGGGGCATTCTGGCCCCATTTTACAAATAAATGATTAACTTCCGACCAATATTTCTTCGGTAGTAATTCCATTAAAGCCACTTCAGTCTGATCCGCAGTCTTGGTATGTACCAAGCCAAATTGATTAGCTAACCGATGCACATGAGTATCTACGCAGATGGCCGGCTTGCCAAAGGCAACGCTTAATACCAAGGCGGCTGTCTTGTGGCCAATGCCTTTGATAGAAAGTAATTCATCTTCGGTATTAGGCACCTTTTCATGAAACCGATCAATCAATTCTTTGCTCACACTTTTTAATGTCTTAGCCTTATTGTGATAAAAACCGATTGGCTTAATAATCCGCTCCAGCTCACGCAGGGGAATCGCCAACATTTCTTGCGGCGTACGCGCCACTTCAAATAACTTTTTGGAAATTGGATACGTAACCGCATCACGCGCACGCAGACTAAGCAGACAGCTTATGAGTATTAGATAGGGATCATTGTTATATTCATCCTTGATACGTTCCGACATCGGCTCGGGGAAGTTTTTCGTCTTCTTTCGCAGAATTTTGATTATTTTAAGTGCATATGCACGACGAGTTTTTAAATCATTTTTTTTCAGCATGGTATTGAACACATATATTTTGATCTAGACCGTTTATCGTAACATGGCCCGAATCCGCTCATCCTGAGTTTATCGAAGGATCAGAGCGGGAAGTAAGCTCGGGTGAACAGAATAAAATGATCCTGTAGATCCGATTATGATGTAAACATAGAACAACTAATCTGCGCGCAGTATACTACCCACACTAAAAATTACCCGACTGGAGAAATGGTTCATGGATTTGGCATCATTCAAACAGCATACCAAAAGTTTTCTGCAGCATATTGCTGTAGAGAAAAACTTGGCCGCCAATACCCGGCGGGCCTACACAAGCGATTTAGAACAGTTTATTGAGTTTTGGGACCGTATAACACAAGATAATTCGCCCTTGCCCATGGCCACAGTGCTTGAACGCTTTTTTGTAAGTCTCTACCACCAAAAAATTAATAAGAGCTCCATCGCACGAAAGCTATCCTGCTTTAAATCATTCGAAAAATATCTTCGTATTGCGGGGGTGGAATTCAAAATAAACCTTGCCCGGCCACGGCTGGATAAAAAGTTGCCTGTGTATCTGAGCGTCGATGAAATATTTTACCTCCTTGATAGCATTAAGCATGAGGATCTTCCTACCAAAAAACCATTGCGCGATAAGGCCGTATTGGAATTATTGTATGCCACGGGAGTGCGATGCGCTGAGTTAGTTGGTATTAAAATTGGCGACATTAATGTTGATCAAAAATGTGTGCGCGTTTATGGCAAAGGCCGCAAGGAACGAATGGCCTTATTCGGCGAACGGGCAAAGAAAAGTATTTTGGAATTCATCCAAAAAGAGCGGGGTCCAGTTACGTCGCTCAACGACCCACTTTTTAATAGCTTCAAAAACAAGCCGCTGACCACCCGTTCAGTCCAACGTATCATTGGGATGTTCCGAAATGTACTTAACACCGGCCGCCCTATTTCACCCCACAAAATCCGTCACTCATTTGCCACTCATATGCTACACCAAGGAGTTGATCTTCGGGTTGTGCAAGAACTATTGGGCCACGCTTCACTGTCCAGCACCGAGAAATACACGCACGTCTCGAGCCAACAACTGGCAGCTATGTGCGATACCTTGCACCCTATTCATAAGATGATTAAAAATAATAAATGAGCTGAAACGAATCCATTACCAATATTGCTTTATGAATTAAATTTAAAACTTCCAAGCAAATTAAAAAGCCTCGAACAAGCAAGATAACGGAGGCAGGAGGCGGTAGCCTCCTGATGGAGTGGAGGGGAGGGGTTTTAGGGGAGGGAACGGACCCTTAGCCCAGTGTCACAAAAAAATATTAGCCTGATTAAGAACCAATGATGAAGTCATCTAAAATAAAATATTGAGCTTATGCTACCCCATGTAAAGTGCGCCCAGAAAATCACCCTACTCACCGTAGGCTTCACTTTTTTATTTACCATCATCGTCGCACGCCTATTCGATCTCCAAATCCGCCATGGCAAACAGCTTGTTGAACTCAGCCAAAAAAATTTCTTGCGCTCAGAGAAAGTGCAGCCAACACGCGGGAACATACTGGATGCTAATGGTAATTTATTAGCCACCAACCGCCCCGTCATTAAATTATTTTGGCATGGGCTTGGCACCCCAAAGATGCTCGAGTCTCAAACTAATAGTATCCGCCTGCTCGAACAGATCCTTGGCACTGAGTTATTAACAAGCCATTCCCTACAACGCGCTGAACGTTTTGGCCGCCGCGTGGAGCTAGCCGATGATCTTTCGATGGAAACAGTAAGCCGCATTGTCGAACAATTACCAGCCCACTCACAAATACATATCACTTCTGGCGTTAAGCGCTTCTATCCCCATATGGAAATGGCGAGCCACTTGCTCGGTTATCTAGGCCAAGGATTAGAAGTTGATAACGCTTTACACGGCAAAAGCGGTTTTGAAAAAATGCTTGAAGACTCGTTACGCGGTGAAGAGGGAGAGATACAAAAGATTATAAATTCGATTGGCAAAAGCATCGCCGAGCGAGAATTAAAACAAGCTAATGCCGGAACCGATATTAAAACCACACTTGATTTTAATCTGCAGAATTTGGCCGAACAATCGTTCCCCAAAACCAATAACGGCTGCATGCTCATCATGGATCCACATACCGGCGCCTTGCGAGCATTGGTTTCACGACCTAACTTCGATCCCAATATTTTCTTAGATGCTATCGATCAAGATATGTGGCAAGATTTACAGGGAAAAAAAGCCTTTTTAAATCGCGCCTTCAATGCTGCGTATCCCCCTGCTTCTATCTTTAAACTAATAACTGTTGCGGCCGCGCTTGAGCAAGGAATTATTTCGCAAGAAGCCATGGTTAATTGTTGCGGCTACTACCAATTTGGTAACTATCGCCATTGGTGCATGCAACATACCGGTCATGGGAAGCTAACAGTCAAACAGGCGGTGGCTAAATCATGTAATATTTTGTTTTATCATATCGGCAAGCATATGCATGTTGATACATTGGCAGATTATGCCCAGCGTTTTGGCTTAGGCCAGAAAGTAGACATGCTCTTTCCCAACCTACCAGGATTGGTGCCCAACAGTAGCTGGAAAAAAGAGGTGAAAAAGGAACGCTGGTGGCCAGGTGAAACATTATCATTTGCCATCGGTCAGAGTTTTACCCTCGTTACCCCAATCCAAATCGCCCGCATGGTTGCTAGTATATTTACCGGCAAGCTTGTCTCACCCAGATTATTGGAAGACGATCTGATTGAACAAACACCATTGAATATTAAGCCATCAACCCTTGAATTTATTCGGGATTCGATGCGCTCGGTAGTAAAAATCGGTACCGGTGCGCGCACAGGCAATATTGAAGGTATAGAAGTGTTTGCAAAAACCGGAACCGCCCAAGTAAGTAGCTTGGCATTGCGTGAAAAGGATACGAAGGACAATCGTTACAAAGAACACGGCTGGTTCGTGGCCTACTTCAAACAAGCCGGCAAAGAACCTTTTGTTATGGTAATCCTGATGGAACACGTAGAAACCTCGATCGCCGCCGCCCAGGTGGCCAAGAACTTCTTGATTGGCTACAGAGAATTGTAATTTGCAACATAAGATCACTCTACCACATCACAACATTCATTTTTTAGCAGCCCTGCGCCAAAATCCTTGATAATTCATCTTTCAATCCCATACAATCAGTAATGAAAATGGTTTTTAGCAATTCGGACTAAAAAGATGAGAGATTATGCAATATCAGATGAATTATGCCTTAGGAATGCTCATCCTAGCCCTGTCCAGTTCAGCGCAGGGTGGTACCTCCTTCCGCGACTATTACTATGGCAATGAGAGATTGGGTATTCCTTCGCATGAGAAAAAGATCAATGATGACGTTGCAACAGGCATATTGAATTTAAACAACAAAGATCTTACCGATTTAACTGGATTCGACGAGGTACCTGGCCTAAATACTCTTCGAAAACTTACTCTTTGGCTTAACCTACTTACCACATTCCCAAATAACATTTTTCGTGGACTAACCAGCCTTGAAACTCTTGACCTCAATACCAACAGGCTCGCTATTCTTCCAAATAACATCTTCCATGGTCTTAGTGCGCTTCGAACGCTTATTCTTTCCAATAATCAACTCACTGCACTTCCAGAGGATATATTCCATGGACTCACTATGCTTCAAGAGCTTTATCTCACCAACAACCAAATCGCCACTCTTCCGGTTAACATCTTTCATGGCCTAACTGCGCTTCGATCGCTTTTTCTCAACGGCAACCGAATTCATGCGCTTCCGGAAAACGTCTTTCATGGACTAACCTCGCTACCCATAATCAATCTTTCATTTAACCAGCTCACGACGCTCCCGGAAAACATTTTTCATGGTCTAACTGGGCTTCGATATCTTTATCTCTACAATAATCCAATACCTTTAACCCAAGCACAGTTGTATAAGCAATTACAATTGCCCGCAAATGCGCATCTTACCTTTAAAGATCCAGCGCAAGAAATCGCTGAGCAAAATCTGTTCGCGGCCATCGCCGATGCTGATACTTCCACAGTGCGCCACCAGCTGAATACCATCATGACTAAACAAGTTCGTGGTCCAGCGACTAGCGTCATAGACATCTCCAAAATTCGCAATGCCAAAGGCGATAATTTATTGCACGCCGCTATAAGAGAAGCAGCGGAAAGACTTGGTGTGGTAAAAGGCATGAGTGCTGGGATACCAGAAAATGAAAAGAAAGAAGTAAAAGAACTACAAGCTGAACAAAAGTCTGAGATAAACAACCGCTACATGAAAATAATAAGTGCCATTCTTTCTTGCGGCGAAATTTGTGTACAAGACATGCTCTTTACCCCAAATGCTGAGGGGCAAATGACAATTGACGCAATGGTAGCAAAGCTTGGATTTGATAGCCCAATAATCCAGGCAATACTTTCAGGTTTAAGCGCCGAAGAAAAGGCTAAAGAAAAGAAGGAGCAGCATGAAGCTCAAAAATAATATATTTTTTATATTAATCGCCCTGGCCAGCTCGGCGCACGCTATTTCTTTCCGAGACTATTACCATGGCAATGAGGAATTAGGTATCCGCCCGCATGAAAAAGAGGTCAATGCTGCGGTTGCAACAGGTATGTTGAATTTAAACAACATAGGCCTTACTGATTTAATTGGATTCGACGAGATTCCTAGACTAACTTCACTTAAAAAGCTTTATATCTCCGATAATTTGCTTACCGAACTGCCAGAGAATATTTTTCATGGATTAAATAGGCTACAAAGACTTGAGCTGGATAATAACCAACTTATCGAATTACCAGAGAATATCTTTCATGATCTGATCCAACTCAATCAGCTTGATCTTTCTCATAATCAATTCATCACATTTCCAAAAAATATTTTTAAAAGCTTGAAAGCAGTTCTCTGGATTTACCTTAATGATAATGAACTGATAACTTTGCCGCAAAATATTTTCCACGGCCTTCCATCGCTTCTAGGTGTTCACCTTCAAAATAATCAGATAACTACGCTACCCGAGAACATCTTCCCGTCGCGGCTTGAAAGAGTATTTCTTTACAACAATCCGCTTCCATTAACGCAGGTAAAAGAAGCGGGCATAGGACCAAACACCGTAGTTGTTTTTAAATCGCCACAAGAGGCACAAGCGGAGGATCAGCTATTTGCTGCAATCCGAAATGCTCAAAATGCGGAAGTTCGAAAAATAATTGATGCCATCATAGCCGAGAATATCCCTACCCGGGGGAACTATGCTATTAAAATTTCTAAAATTCGTGATGCGAGCGGCAACAACCTATTGCATGCAGCCATCCAAAGTGCAGCTGCGCGGCTTGGAACGATAGCTGGCTTAGGCGTCCAGTTATCGGAAGAAGAAAAGAAAGAGGCAAAAGAAGTCCTCGCGGAACAAAGATCAAAGATAAATGATCGCTATATGAAAATAATAGGCGCCATTCTTTCATGTGGTGATGAATGCGTCCAAGAAATGCTTTTCACCCCCAATCATGACGGACAAATGGTTATTGATGAGATGTTTGCCAAACTTGGCCCAACCAATCCAATAACCCAAGCAATACTTTCTATTTTAACGCCTGAGGAAGAAGCAGTACATCCGCGGCCTAAGCGGACTCTGGAACAATCAGGTCCAGAGGAAAAACCCGTCGAGACTATGGCAGATGCTGAAGCAATTGAGAAAGAGCAAGAAGAAGAGATCGAAGGTAGAAAACGACAGAAGCCTAATCAATCAGAAGAGCAGTAAAAAGAGCGAGAGTAATCCGATGAAGCACATAAATTATATAGCTGGAATATTGATGCTAGCCCTGGCCGATTCGTCGCAGGCTATTTCCTTCCATGACTATTATCATGGCAATGCGGAATTAGGTATCCCGCCTCATGAGAAAGAGGTCAATGCCGCCGTTGCAACCGGTCATTTGAGATTAAATGATAAAGGCCTCACTGATCTAATCGGTTTCGATGAGGTTCCTGGTTTGAATACACTTCGAATAGTTGATTTCTCTTATAACCGGCTCACTGAACTCCCCAATAATATTTTTCATGGCCTGACTGCGCTTGAAAGGCTTTATCTCAATGCCAATCGGTTTAGCTCACTTCCACAGGATATCTTTCATGGCTTAATTGCACTTCAAGAACTTTTTCTTTCCAACAATCGGTTCGCTGCACTCTCAGAAAATATTTTCCATGGTCTAACTGCGCTTCAAGACCTGTATCTCAATGACAATCAGCTTGCCACGTTTCCGGTTAACATCTTTCATGGGCTCACGGCGCTTCGATTACTTTATCTCAGTAGCAATCGGATTGATGCACTTCCGGAAAACATCTTTCATGGACTAACGGCGCTAACTTCAATTTATCTTTCATTTAACCAACTCATAGTACTTCCAGAAAATATATTCCACGGCTTAGCCGCACTTCAAGATCTACATCTCGGAGACAATCTGCTCTCCACGCTCCCTGCTAATATATTCAACGGAGCAGATGCCCTTATATTAATCTATCTCGAAAACAATCCAATTCCTTTTACAGAAGCACAGTTACGCAAGAAATTGCATTATGCTGGGATGTTACATTTTAAAACTCCAGAGCAAAAACAAGCGGAAAAGAAATTATTTACTGCGATAAGAAACGCCGACGCTTCTGTCGCGCGCAAGCAGCTTGATAATATTGAAACTGGAAAGGTCCGCACAGAGCTAGACGAGCAAATAGTCGTCTCGAAAATACTGGATGCCAATGGCGATAATTTATTGCATGCGGCTATAAGAGATGCTGCAGAAAGAATTAAGGTTATAGACGGTATGAGTGTTGGCTTACCAGAAGACGAGAAGAAGGTAGTAAAACAACTACAAACCGAACAGAAAAAAGAGATCAATGATCGCTACATGAAAATCGTAAGCGCCATTCTTTCCTGTGGCGATGAATGCGTACAAAATATGCTCTTTACTCGAAATGCTCAGGGGCAAATGGTAGTTGATGCAATGGTAGCCAAACTTGGTTTCGGTAGTCCAATAACTCAAGCAATACTTTCGGTTTTAACGCCAGAAGAATCCGCCGTCGATCATCCTGAACTTGGCGAAAGTCGGGAAAAGAAAATACGCATGGAAGAAACTGAAGAAATGACGCCTGTCCGACCAAAGCGGACATTAGAGCAAGTAGCTCCAGAAGAAAAACCCGCCGAGGCCATGGCAGATGTTGAAGCAATTGAAAAAGAACAAGAAGAAGAAACTGAAGGAAGAAAACGCCAAAAGCCTAATCAATCAGAAGAGCAGTAAAAAGGCGGGAGGAATATGATGAAGCGCATAAATTATATAGCAGTAATTTTCATTCTAGCCATGGTTGGATCAGCGCAGGCTATTTCCTTCCATGACTATTACCACGGCAATGCGGAATTAGGAATTCCGCCGCATGAGAAAGAGATCAATGCCGCCATTGCAACCCGTCATTTGAGATTAATTTCCAAAGGCCTCACTGATCTAATTGGTTTCAATGAAGTGCCTGGTGTGGCTGCACTTCGAGAAGTTGATTTCACTGATAACCTGCTCACCGAACTTCCTAATAATATTTTTCATAATCTTCCTGCGCTTGTAATTCTTAATCTCAATGGTAACGAACTTAACTCACTGCCACGGAATATTTTTCATGGTTTAACTAAGCTTGAATACCTTTATCTTCAGAGTAACAAGCTCACGGCTCTGCCAGAAAATATCTTTCATGGGCTAACTGCTCTGCTAGATTTACATCTTGCAAGTAATCAGCTCACTACGCTCCCAACTAATATTTTCAGCGGCTTAACTGCTCTTGAAATGCTGGATCTTGGAAGAAACCCGCTCACAGAACTACCGGAAAATATCTTTCATAATTTAAAACGGCTTCAAATACTTTTATTAAATGATAATCAGCTCGCCACCCTTCCAGAGAATATTTTCCAGGGATTAACTGCACTTAGAGATCTTTATCTCTATGATAACGAACTTACTACACTTGCCGATAACATTTTTCACGGTCTAACTGCGCTTCAATCGCTTAATCTCAACAACAACCAATTCACTGCCTTATCGGCTCATATTTTTAATGGACTAACGATCCTTGAAGATCTCCATCTCGAAAATAATCCAATACCTTTAACCCAAGCACAATTGCGCAAGGAATTACAATTGCCCGGCAGTGTTGAATTATTGTTTAAAACCCCAGAACAACAACGTGCGGAGCAAGAGTTATTTACTGCTATTGAAAATGCCGATGCTTTGGCGGTGCGCCAGCGGCTCGTTGATATTAGAGCCAGGTGGTCTCATACGGAACGCGGTTTTCGCACAATCATCTCCAAAATAAGGGATGCTAATGGCGATAATATATTGCATGCGGCTATAAAAGATGCGGCAGAAAGAATTAGGCTTATAAATGGTATGAGTGCTGGATTACCAGAAGGTGAGAAGCAGCTAGTTAAACAAGTACAAGAGGAACAAAAAAGAGAGATTAATGACCGCTATATGAAAGTAATACGTGCCATTTTTTCTTGCGGCGAACTTTGCGTACAAGACATGCTCTTTACTCCCAATGCTGAAGGCCAACTGGTTATTGATTCAATGGTAGCCAAACTTGGTTTCGATAGCCCAATAACCCAGGCAATATTTTCTGTTTTAAACCCAGAAGAGGAAAAGAAAATACGCATGGAAGAAGCTGAAGCGTTAACACATGCCCGGCCAAAGCGAACGCTCGAGCAACCAGCACCAGAGACGGAAAAACCGAAAGAATCCATGGCAGATGTTGCGGCAGTAGAAAAAGAACAAGAAGAAGAAGCTGAAGGTAGAAAACGACAAAGGCATAATGAGCCAGGCGCACAATAAAAAACTCTCGCTGGGCAACAATATCACCTGGCATTACTGATAATTAGCTTAAAACTTACAAAGCGTTTTATTGCACACAATCTTATCAATTTCAGAACGACATGAAGGTACGCCGGTAAAGAATGCGGCACGGGGCAAAAGTGATGCATCATCACTAAAATTCCCCTCGAAATTACACTTACCAATATAATACGTGGTCACATTTGCCATGCAAAAACCAAACAAAAAGTTATTGAGACAATCTATACCAGCAATTACCATGCGATGTATGCGATTCTGTGTTAGTAAACCGGCCATCTGAATAAATGGCGAAGGTCCCATGCCGAACATTGGGCTTTCGCCGATGCACAAGCCGCCTACACCAAATGGCAGGTCTCCTTCAGAAGTTGGCTTATAGTGTTTCGGTCGAAGATAGAAAGAGGCCAAGTTACCGCAGTTTTTAATGGTAATATCCAACATACAAATATCTGACGTATGGCCAAGTACGCGGATACCATATTGGCTAAAGCCATCGATTACTGCAGAATTGCCAATGATATTGATTCCTTTAAGACCAATTTCCTCAGGATCTGTGCTTTCAAAAAGCACATCGGGAATCAAAATGCCCGTGATGAATGGCGCCTGATTAGATGGTTTCCTTGCGCCCGAGTACCAAGGAATTTCTGATGCATCCGTAAAGCCAGCATGTGTCAGCTTATGAGCATTTAAAAACAAGGTAACATTGGATGCCTTAATGGTAATAGCAGCTCTTATCTGCCCCGCTTGAGGTGGTTCAGGGTTGAAGACAATGTCTTCTTTCAGATAATAGTCTCCAGGCGCATCGATCACCAATCCTTTGGAACCAATATCCTTTTGCCCAATGGCAATTGCATTTTTATCAATCGGCAAAGACCGTAATTCTTCAATTTTTTGCAGATTCACAGCAAGGAAATTATCATCGATATCAAATAACAACAGCTCAGGATCAGGGCGGCCAATTCTTGAATCGATAACATACATCTCCCGCCGAGGGCGTGTTAACGGCGAATTCAATCCATCAGGATGCTCGGAAGCTTGACGACTTATTAATGATAGGTTCATCGGTAAAGAAATAAACAAAATGAGTTTTATGTAATTTTTCATTTTTGGTACAAAAAAACCGCCATCCGAAGACAGCGGTCCTAAAATTTATAACTTAAATAAATTATTTTGAAGCTACTGCTACGCGGTGAGCCAGGCGGCCGATGCGGCGGGTAGCATTGCGCGGGTGCAATAGTTTTTTATTCTTTGCGCGCGCAAGTTGTGCTTCAGCATCACGCATTAAGCTTTGTGCTGCGGTAAAATCTTTTTTATCCAACGCATCCATTACTTTACGGATGGAAGTCTTAACCGCAGATTTGCGCGCGGTGTTAATCGAGCGACGGGTAACATTTTTACGAGCTTGTTTTTTTGACGAGGCTAAATTTGCCATGTTGATTATCCTGCTTGAGTCTTACCAGAAAGAACCTTTTGGACCTTGCCGGCTTTTACGCACTTAGTGCAAACAGCACCACGGTGCACTTTGTTTTCTTTGCCGGGAAGGGTATAGCGCATCGAATGGGTATTTGGATAAATCCAACGTTTTACCCTGTTGTTTGCATGGCTGACATAGTTGCCAACCGTTGGTCCTTTATCACAGATGTTACAAATGCGAGCCATGAGATTCCTTGTTATTACTTAATAATGAGCTGACATCTTACTTAAATATCAGCTTTTTTCAATCAATTACGATAGTTTGAACTGCTCACGAGGGGTAATACCGAGTAACTCGTATATTTCCCCAGCGTAAAGGGTTTCTTTTTCCAAGAGTCTTTTGGCCAATACATCAAGCTTATCGCGGTTTGTATGCAATAGATCCTTAGCGCGATCATAGCACTGGTTAGTAATGCTACGGATCTCCTCATCAATCAGCTGGATAGTATGTTGTGAGAGGTAGCGGAAGTCTGAATATGATACCAGGCCAAGTTTTTCCGACATCCCATAGTTCACTACCATGTTACGAGCCACCGAAGTAGCTGCTTGGAAGTCACTTGCCGCACCCGTTTCAAGGCGCTTAAATACCAGCTCTTCCGCGGCACGACCGCCAAGGGCAGAAGCTATGCTAGCGAGCATATGCTCTTTATCCCTGGTATATGATTCCTTTTCCGGCAATGAGTGGGTAACACCCAGGGCTCGGCCACGCGGAATAATGGTAATTTTATACAGCGGATCTGAATGCTGAGGCAATAGAAGACGAACTAAGGCATGGCCCGCTTCATGGTATGCCGTCACTTCAAGCTCTTCTTTGGTGAGTATCTTAGATTTACTCTCTTTACCCAAGAGAATCCTATCGCGTGATTCTTCAAAATCAGACAACGTTGCCATATCTTTATCAAGCTTGGATGCATTGATCACCGCTTCATTGATCAGGTTTGCAAGGTCAGCACCGGTAAATCCAGGAGTACCGCGCGCCATCGCATCGAAATCGATTGTCGGATCAATCTTCTTGTTTCGAGCATGCAACTCTAGAATCTGCTTACGAGAAATATAGTCCGGATACGGCACTTCAACTTGGCGATCGAAACGGCCAGGACGAAGTAACGCCTTATCCAATACTTCTGGGCGGTTTGTTGCACCCATAATAATAATTGGTCCGGCGGTCATGGTATCAAAGCCATCAAGCTCGGTGAGTAATTGGTTCAGGGTTTGAGAATGTTCTTGAGATCCACCACCCTCATACATACGTTTGCTTCCGATCGCATCAATTTCATCCATAAAGATGATGGCTGGCGCATGACGCCGAGCGGTGACAAAGAGCTCACGAACGCGGGCTGCACCCACCCCAACGTATTTTTCTACAAATTCGGAACCACTGGCGTGGAAGAACGGCACGTTCGCTTCGCCAGCAACGGCTTTAGCTAATAAGGTTTTACCATTGCCCGGTTCACCGGTAAGCAATACACCTTTTGGCATCTGCGCGCCAAGCCGCTTATATTTCTCTGGGTTTTTCAAGAAATCAACGACGTCATGCAACTCTTCCTTAGCCTCGGTTGCACCGGCCACGGCATTAAAGTTCAATTTCATTTGCGCCGGCATGAGCATCTTTGGCGTATAAACGCTCTTTTCTGCAGATGTCTTGGTGCCATCGGTTGCATGTGATTGCAGGATATTTTTGTGCGCTTCTTCAAAATCTTCTTGCGTTACGGCCGAACGATTTGCTTTGGAGGCATTAATTGCCGCAATATTAACCAAATTGGCTAGATCACTACCACTAAAGCCAGCGGTAACTGCTGCCATTTTGCCTAGGTCAACTTCAGGATCAAGCATAATTGATGCAGCATGGATCCAAAGAATTTGTTCACGATCTTTAAGATCTGGAAACGGAACGGTTACTCGTCGATCGAAACGACCAGGGCGGAGCAATGCTTTATCAAGCACATCCGGCATATTGGTAGCGGCAAGCACAATCAATGGTGGTGCCTCGCCGGTTTCAAAGCCATCCATTTCCGTCAAAAGTTGGTTTAGGGTTTGCTCACGTTCATCATGGCCACCGCCAAGACCACTGCCGCGCATGCGACCAATGGCATCAATTTCATCAATAAAGATTATGGCAGGAGCATATTTGCGTGCTTGAGCAAAGAGGTCGCGAACGCGAGATGCGCCAACGCCAACGAATACTTCTATAAAGTCGGAGCCTGTAATACTAAAGAAAGGAACCCCAGCTTCGCCGGCTACTGCCTTTGCCATGAGGGTTTTGCCGTTGCCCGGCTCCCCTACTAATAGTACGCCACGGGTAACCTTAGCTCCAAGGCGTCGGTATTTTTCAGGGTTTTTAAGATAATCGACCACATCCTTGAGCTGCTCTTTTGCCTCGCTTGCGCCGGCAATATCGCCAAATTTGGTCTTGATGGTGTGGGGCATAAAGATACGAGCTCGGCTTTTGCCCATGGAGAAAATAGTGCCGCCGCCACCGCCTGAATTGCGGGACTGGCGATAGAGGAATATGCCTATGCTTATCATTGCCAATAGGGAGAATAGACCGCCTAATACCAGGCCGAGGCTCCATTGGGCGGCAGGAGAGCCAATATTTACTTCAACATTGTTGGTTTTGAAGAAATCCCAGTCGTGATAGCCTTCGGGCAATAGGGTCTCGAAATGTTCCCCGGTAGTGAGCTGGCCCCATACATCCTGGCCGGCTACCCTGATAGTCTTAATTTCGTGTTGCTCTACCTTTTTCAAGAAACTGGTATAGCTGAGCTGTTTGACCTGTGTTATTGATTCATTCAGCTTAACAACAGCCAGTAGACCGACCATCATTAGGCCGATTATCAAGAGTAAGTTTCGTGGCGCGCCTTGGAAGAATGGTGGGCGTTTCGCTCGCTTTTTCATCTTTTGTACCTCATTTATATATTCTTTAGGAAGGTAAAGTATAGTACAATCTGGCAATCTTATAAACTGGTTGGACAAGCTTTGGCCACGGCCTAACCCTGGATACCCATGGATCCAAACCCACTCAATACCCGGCAAAAAGGCGCAATTGGCGAACAGATCGTAGCCGACTGGCTGCAAGCCAAAGGGTTCAAGATCTTGGATATGAACTTCAATTGTAGAACCGGCGAACTTGATATTGTAGCCATAAAAGATGACCTGGTGGCCATGGTTGAAGTAAAATCCCGGGAAGAAGTGACTGCCCTACTAGCCGACTTGGTTCCCTGGCGGAAACAACAACGCATCATAAGCGCCGCTCGGTTTTGGTTAGCCAAAAACCAAATCGGGGATCGATCAATTCGCTTTGATGTTGCGATTGTTGAAGGCGACCTCCTAAAACAGTATATTCCTAATGCTTTTGCGCCGGACTATTAAATCAAATCAAAATTGACGGACTTCTGCATCTGAAAATGACTTAGAACGCGCTCATCCTGAGTTTATCGAAGGATCGTAGCGCGAATAAAATATCGAATTCGAGATGATCCAATTAATTTGCTAAAATCAATTAAAACAATTAGTAGGACCAATTAGGACTAAACAATGTCAGATCAAACAACAACAGTTGCTGAGTTAAAAGAAAAATTCAAAAAATTCGTCGATGAGCGCGATTGGAATCAATTCCATACGCCCAAAAATCTAAGTATGGGGCTTTCGTGCGAAGCGGCTGAGCTCATGGAACATTTTCTCTGGATTACGGATGAAGAATCAAAAAATGTATTAGAGAAAAAGAGAGTTGAGATTGAGCATGAGTTGGCCGATGTTGTAATTTATGCCTTAGCATTTAGCAATCAAAGCAATATCGATTTATCGTCAGCGATTGATCGCAAACTCCAGCACAATGCAGAAAAATATCCGGTAGAAAAAAGCAAAGGCCGATCTACCAAATATACTGAGCTGTAATAATGCCGCGAGTACGCCTTTTTATTGCTATTGATGTGCCACCAGAAATCTGCCAACAGCTTGCACAGATTCAAGAGCAGATTAAACAGAGCAATATTATTGAAGGATCGTTCGCTCGCCCGGAGCAACTGCATGTGACGCTCAAATTTATTGGTGAAGCGGATGAAAATTTAGTCCCTGAAATCGTATCGCGATTGAACACAATCACCCTGCCGTCGTTCACTACAGAGTTAAATAAACTTGGTTATTTTGTAACCCGCCACCGCGAGCCGATCCTTTGGGTTTCGCTCGAACCAAGTCAGATGCCAGTATTAGCTCAATACATCGAAAATGCACTGGCAGATATACTCCCCCGAACCACGCAAGCATTTGCAAATCATGTCACCTTAGTACGCGCAAAAAGAATAATAGACCAAGATAAGTTCACTGATTTTGTGCGGGATTTTAAAATCGGACCGCAGATTCCATTCTGGGTCACCGAATTTGTGCTGAAATCTTCTATTACGTATGCCGCAGGCGCTGAACATACCATAATTGAACGCTTTTCGCTGAACGTTTAATCATTTAAAACATAATCATCCAGAATCACATCACGCAGCTCCAATAATATCTTGATATTGTTGATCTATACATACTAGAATAAACAGTGGCACAAGCATCATAGTCAAACATTGGATTTGGATGGATCAGTTAACAAAATTCTTAGCTTCACTTGCTGCGCTAGCAGGTGCCGGTAGCTATCAGCCTTTACCACCGGTAGGTAGCCAAGCTGGAGGTCAGCCAGTAGCTCCGCGCGTTTGCACAACTGGATATGTCACAGATATATATGGCCGTTCTGGTGATGTTATTGATAATTTGGGCATGAAATGCAGTGATGGTACTGACTTAGGTACGATCGGGGGTGCTGGCGGAAACCCGTTTGCTATTCGAAATGCTGATGGCTTTTCAACTATTAACGTGCTGCCCGGCAACACTATGCTTAACCGAAATTCTTATGCATATACGTTACATCAAATAGCAGCCATTGCCGATGACGATACTACTATTAGGACTGGAAACAACCCAGCGCCGGGGCAAATTCTGACGTGCCCGTCAGGACAGAAGATTGTGGGTTTTGCCGGTCGGAGCAGACAATATGTAGATTCACTTACAGTCCTCTGCGGCCATAGATTTGCCCGACGCCCTGCCTTCGATCAATCAGCACTATTAAAAGCTTCATATGGGATCGGCTACCTCAAAAAAAATGTGTTAGGGATCATACGCCGTAGCATTGGAACTAGTTTCATAGTAAATGATCAATTATTCCAAGGTGATCCCGCACCTGGTCTCATAAAAGAACTATCAATTACCTATCTCGATGCTTCGGGCCAACAAAAAACTGCTACCTTTCAAGAAGGTCGTTTGATTGCACTGAGTTCGCTGCATTCCCTAGATACTCAATCGGCGCCATTGGATGAGCGCGCGATCAAAAATAATGCTGAGAATCCAATGCCGGCATATAACTACACAAAAGATGCTTATACAATCCAAGTCCGCCCAAATGAAATTAAATTTATAAGAAATAATGAACCTCCCATCCTAAAAGGCTCACCAGAGTTTGCTGATCTAAAAAACAAAATGGGCACAGACACTATTCTGGATGCCGCAGAAAGAGGGTTGAATGAACCAATACTATTTTTACAAGCTGCCGGATTTCCTATTGATATGAAAGGTGAGGATCATCAAACAGCACTCATGAAAGCAAGCGCCAAAGGTAATGCGAAAGCTGTAAAATTACTATTGAGCCTGGGCGCAGACCCACTCGCACGAAATCAAAACGGCCAAACTGCCGTATCGTTAGTAAGCAATGAGGCAGTGAGAAAAATATTTGCTACATATGCCAAGCTTCAATCTGCCAAACATCAGCAGTCACTGCGAGGCGTAGCGCAAAAAATTATTTCTGGCGAGACGACGGTCACTGGCCAGGAACCAGCCGGGCAAACGATTAAAGAATTTAATGCCGCCATTTCTCAACAGCCGATAGTATCGCAAGAAGTAGCAAAAAAAATGCTTTTCTCCGCAACCACAAACAATAGACCTGATCTGGTTGCAGCAGTGATTAATAGCAAAATACATCCGGATCTAGATGTTAAAGATAGCAATGATGATAATAATACGGCGTTAATGAAAGCAGCTATAAACGGCTACGTAGATATTGCTGATCCACTCCTTAAGGCTGGTGCTAATGCGAATGAAAAAAATAAATTTGGCTATACCGCCCTGAGTTTTGCAGCTAAGGTTGGTCATGCAAGAATGGTGCAAAATCTTATTCAGGCTCATGCCGATCTTAATGCTGTGGCTCAAGATGGCACTACGCCACTCATGCTTGCCATCATAAGTGGCAATGGTTATCCGGAAATCGTGCGGCTACTGCTCAACGCGGGCGCACATCCAAATAGTAGAAATAGTATAACGAAGCGTACTGTGTTGATGGAAGCTGCGGCCCGCAACAACATGCCCGTCGTACAGCAGCTTGTTGCAGCGGGGGCGGATGTAACTCTCGGCTCGTATGATTTGGCACCCGATAAGCACATCTTTCAAGGTACAGTTGCAGCTGGAGAGAAGGAAAGAAAAGAAAGAATGGCGATCTTATCACATATTGATTAGTTCGTTGTTCAGTCACGCGGCACGTCATAACCAACTTTAATTATATCACCACCTATTTTGAGGTTGCGCACAAGCATCCCGCCAATATCTCGAATATTATTTACATGCGTGCCGCCGCACGGGATGCCGAAATGACCATACATTACAATTCGTGCCGGTTTGCCGTCGGGAAGATTTTCAGGAACAGATCGGCAAATCTTCTTCATCTCTTCTTTGCTCATGAAATTCAATTTCACCTCTGCACCTTCTTGGATCAGTTTCTTCGCTTCTTCTTCAATTTTTTTTCTTAGCTCTTCTCTATCCCAACCTTCTAGGCTGCCAGTGTATTCAACATATGGCCCATCAGGAAAATGATATGCTTTGCCAGGTTTCCAATCCAACCCGAGCGCATCAACAGCCATATCAATCACATGGCCGGCGGCATGTAGTTTGCAGTTGAGTTCCCTGCGCGCTGCATCAACCTCACATTGCACCACATCACCCTTTTTAAATTCACCATGATCAAATGAGCCAATGTGTTTTACTATGCCATCCGCAAAACGAACTTCGGCAACTATAAAACGACCCAGCGGCCCATAAATAACACCCTTATCATATGGCTGCCCACCGCCCTGGGGATAAAAAATTGTTTCGTTTAAAAGAACAACGGTGCGATTATTTTCCTGAAAAACATCTTCGACAATTGCAGGGCTTTGGAGGAGATTAAAATCTTCCATGTAGAGTAATTTTGTTGGTTGCATATTGATTCCAGTTAGAGGTAAAAGTTTTATGATAAGAATCTATCATCAGCTGAAAAATAAGTATGCCTATGGAATTTACCAGCGCACAAAAAAAGGGAGGGGATTTTAGCTCCCTCCCCCGTATCACTGTGTTAATCCCACTCTCCAGCTGGTGGTTTAGCCGCCGGCAATTTCTTAGCGATGCAAGAAATATATGCGCCGTCTTTTCCCTCAGTTGGGTTTTCGCAGAACTGAGCCGCCTCATATTTTTGCCCAATATCGCCAGAAACATTCATAAACCAACCTTGTTTTATTGGTGCACTCACGCCACGTCGGCCCATTGAGCCTGGCATAACCACCCAACCCATGGTTTTTGGATTAAAGCGTGGGTCTTCAGGCGGATAGAAGCGCACAAGCTTTGGCGTCCAGCGAACATCTTTACCGGTAATATCATTAGCAATACCAAAAATACGTACATAGGTACCAGACTTTGGATAATCGCCATGACCACCACGGGCCACAAAGGTTACAGGATGCGTTCCCTCATATTGAATATCTGGGTGGTGCGCATCAAGCCATAAGCCTTCCGTAGATCCATGCGCGGCATAGAAGATACGCTTAATGTTCTTTGTATTCTTATCAATTTCAATGGTAACGTGCTCGTAGTCTGCCTCATGCGCATTTTGCACATCAAACACATCACCCGTGAATGGGCCAATGTCGTACGGACCATTAAATCCATAGAAATAGGTGTAATAGATATAGATATTTCCGTTCTGCTCCGAGGTCGCTACATAGCATGGCGTGGTTAAATTACCTTCGGCATCCTTATTGAGCGCAGGATTTGAGCCATAATCTGCACAGCGCGGGTTATTAAAATAGACCTCTTCATAGTTAATTGAGCCAGTGACCGGCTGCGCACTCTTATAATCGATGACGCGATTTAAGAACGCCAGGCGTGCATTTGCTTTAGCGAGCTGTTCATTCGCCAATTTCTTGCCATTTATCTGCTCATCAAGTTTCTTCTTCTCGGCCGTAAATGCTGGCAAGCGCGACTGACGGTAGAGTTCAAACACATTGTCGAATGTCACCTTACCTGCTGGAATGACGGTCTTGCCTGAACTGCGGTCAAGGATAGATGTTTGCGGCCCTAGGCACCATTCGGTGATCCACATAGGGTAGTACAACTCTTCCTTTTCAATATAGGAAACTGGAGCATACTTTTTGATATAAGGAATAAGACCTTCAATATCCTCTTTTTGGACGTCAGGATCATCTACGGTTGCCACATCATGCAACGATGCTGGCACATTGGGGCAATATTCCGGCACTAATTTTTTACCAAACCAATTTCTAAACGCTTGGGCACTAATTTTGCTAAAGAGCAACACCTCGCCGGCCGCTGGTACAATCCCTTTTTTAACGATTGTACCAACAATGCCTTTTTTCCAAACGGTACCTTTTAAACCTTCGTTATATAGTTTGTTTGCAACAAAATCCTGACTCGAGGATGCCATTTCTTTGAATACGTTGGCTGCTTTGTCTGCCGATTCTTTTACCTTGGCGCTTGCATCGGCAAAAGCCTTTTTAAGATCATCTGCTGCATCATTAAAACTGGACTTCATTTTTCCAGCAACTTCGGTGGCTTTCTTTGCAACCGTTTCAGCCGTCTCGGATACTTTTCTTGTAGCTCTTTTACCTGCCCAACTTGCGGCGTTATAGCCAACCAAGCTGTTACCTTCTTGGCCTATATAAAACTCATCACCTCTGGTGTTGCCAACATTTACAAAGGGAAGGGCAGAACTGCCTATCTGCTCTTTAAGATCATCTGATTTGAACGACAGGTAGAGATTTCGATCGGCGTATTGCACACATTTGCCAACTACTTTTCTTTTGCATTCACGATCCGGACGAATTACTTTTACCGTATCATGCGGTGGGACATTATAGGCATAACCGAAACGTTTACCGGTACCATCAGGCACAATGTAGATGGCCAGGTATACCTTCTGATCTGTTTCATTGTGTACCGTAATGGTATCGGCATGTAGGCTATAGGCCATAGCCAAAATACCTACAATAGTAATACGATTAAATATAGACATATCTCTCCAGCTGCTGTGCAATCTGTATGACAACAGATCTTTTATTTATTCTTCCTTTTTCAAGGCGTCATGTTAAGGGTATAACAAAAGCTAAAGCAGAAAAGCAAGATATATTTATTTTATTGCGCCCTGTCGACAAAAATCAGGTAAGCAACCGAGAAGCAATGAGTCTATTATGCAACATTGGATTTGCGACAACCATGGTATTGTAGGTTGGCGTAATAAGTGAGCCATCAAATTCCGTTGCAATGCCGCCCGCCTCGGTGACCAGTAAACAGCCGGCTGCAATATCCCACCAGTAGAGTTGCTCAAGAACAAGACCATCATATCTGCCGCATGCGACATAGGCTAAATCCAAGGCTGCCGCGCCAAATAATCTTAAGGAAGAAGCAGTTTGGCTGAGATCAGTGATGGTGCGCTCAAAAAAGCGGCGGGATTCCGGATTCTTTTTGTAGGGAATACAAAAGACCATGAAGCTTTCTTCAATCGTTTTTGTTGCTGAAACCGAAACCTTCTGGCCATTCAAGAATGTGCCCTTGCCAAGCTCGGCCACAAATAACTCATCAAGCAATGGCTGATAGACCCAAGCCATGATCGGCTTATTCTGATCAACTAATGCAACGGAAATACAAAAGTGCGGAAGCCCATATGTAAAATTGGTTGTACCATCCAAGGGATCTATTACAAATCGATGATCGGTCGGCCCCCGCTGACCAGATTCCATTCGATCAGCATGCATGTGCTCTTCAGCAACGAACCCAATGTTTGACACTAGCCTACTCAGCGCTTCAATCAAAAATTTCTCACTTGCAATATCGGCTTCTGTTACAAACCCTGCCTCTTTTTTGGCTATGTGTTTGAGTGGTTTAAAACGATAGCTTAAAACCACTCGCCCTGCTTGGCGCATAATGGTGGGCACAGAATCGCGCAGAAGCTGAATTTGTTCAGACGTTAATATCACCAAAAAGCTCCTTAATATTTGATCATGACTGCCGCCATCATACATTAACATCATAAGCTGGTCAGGAAATATTCAATATTTTATACCTAAATATAGACGAACTTCGCATAAACGGGTTATGTTTCCAACGAGACTAGGATTTGGTAATGTATACATCCCCCTACAAGGATAAAGCCACGTAATTTTTGGATTGAATATATGGCTATGATTTACACACTATTAATTGCCTCTGCACTTCTCATTTCAAATAACGCACTGTTTGCACAAACTGCAGCTCCTGAAGCTGGAGAGGTTCATGCCTCTGCGGAAGCGAAAAAAAAACGCAAAGTTGTTACGATCGCAACGAAGCTCGGCCATGCTCATGATTTAAGGGTGAGGCCCCAACCATTGCCCAGCGGAAAAGAATGGGTTGATTGGATATCTTCACTGCCCGACGATGAGAACATACTGAATCAAATAGCCATTGCCGCCAAAAAAAGTAAGCGGCCGTTTAGTGAATTACGTGAAAATGGCGATCTATATTTTACTGAAATTCATACCGATAAACGTTTTTTTGACAAAACTAATAGCTCACTAGGAGCCCAATCTCGTACCTTAACCACACTATCTGAGATTAGGCGCTACCCATTACGATTATCACGAAGTGGGAGCTCGTTGAATATCGGATTGCTAAACGAAACTACCGTGGGCCAAACAGCAGAACAAATACAGGATTCTATCACCAGGCAGGCATGTAAATTCCGCCCCTATGCAATAGCTCTGGTATTAGGGAATTGCCTATGGCCCAAAGAGGACGAACGACATTGCGATGCACCATTATCAACAACGCGATTAGCGAAACTCTGGGCAATGAATCAACGCGAAGCATTTGAACTACTGCTCGAAAAAGCCCGCTTTATAGAAAAGGCCTATGAGATTTATGTAGCGGTTAAAGAACAAGATATTGCTCTGCCTACAATTTCGGCCGAACAAATATTTTCTCTCAGATCAGAATTTTTTAATCTGCAGGTTACAGATATCAAATCCGTGGAATCACTCGGCAACGAATGCGCTTTCGATGATGTGATTCTCAGGACCATTAAATCGCATATACATTGCCTGCGAAATGCACGAGATAATAAAAATGATAACGTTATTCGGTGTCACCAGCTCGCCGCTGCGCGGAAAGAGTTTATGCAATTCTTGGAACAGAGAACACAAGAATTACAGGCCAATAAGAATCAACTAACCCGCTTAAAAAATCAGGCAAAAGATTGGATTGAATCGATAAAATTCGAGACATCTGAGAATTCCAAAGATGCAGAATTGGCCACGAAGAAAGCAGAAGTTCGTATGCTCACCCAGATGCTGAAGTATTTGGCCTTGCGGCGGTCAGAGTATTTGCAAGAAATGAGTAGGTTAGAGATTTCAGATATTCCCTCACCATCGCCTTCACCTTTCAGCGATTTTTCTCCTGCAATATCTACACAAACCGATTTAACACCTACTCTTCCTGAAGCCCCTTCATTTGAGCCCCGGGCAAGTGTTAAAGTCAGTCATGAAAACGAGCCAGCCAATTCAAAAAAAAAGAATGACCCTTCATCTAGGATAACAACCGGAAACATTAAGCGGAGTGCTTCAAGCCCGGTCCGTTAACTGACGCTTTTTCAACATGACCAATTTAAGATGTTGGCCCAATAGTGGTTGATCATCATCGCCGTTTTCATTGGGCTGAACAGCCACAGGCGCTGGTTGCAAATCCAAAATATATTGAGCGGTATCGGCAGGTAGAGGTTCAGCTGCCAAATAACCAAGAACAATTGATAAAGAATCAGGCAATGCACGATCAAGCGGTCTGTACACAAGTTGATAATTACGCACGTAATTCTTCAAACGCGCAAGCAAACGCGGGTTTTTTTCAACATGCGAAAGCATACCCATTCCCATTTGAAAAACGATTGAACTAGGATCAGCGGCGGTGGTTAATAGAATTCCCAGCTTTTCGCCATTGATTGTTTTATGTACCATCTTTTCAAACGTACTTATATCTCGGCATGCAGGTCCAGGCAGCCATTGCCATCTATGTACAGCCGGGGTTTTTGCCAATTCTTCTGCAATCACCTGCATAATTTCTGGTGTGCCGTTGCATAAGGCTTGTTCAAGTAGATCAAACATGTCTTGGGTAGACGGAAGAGATGAATTCTCATCTGGATGCTGTTGAAGATAATGAGCATCAACAGATGGCTGTATTTTCTTTAATGCTTGAATGAGCAAGTGTGCAATAATAGGATAATTTTCATATCTCCGCAGGACTGGCAAAGCAAAGTATCGGAATAATGGCGCGGCACTTTTGCGACCAGCAGATGATACGCACAGGCTCGAGCAGTCCATTAGTAAGCGCAGCGTATTTTTGAGAATCCCACATTGATTTTTAAGTTCGTCTATGGGCTTACCTTCTATTTGTGTCATCGGAACAAGTAACAACTCAACCATTTCGATGTCACCGTCGATTACACCCAATGCCAATGGACTCTTATCATAAATTAAATTCTCTATGCCATAACGATATTTATTCATCAGGGCATGAAAAATAAAAATTTTACCCGGCTTGTCATTGACGCAATTTAGGTATTGCGGACGGTCTTTTGTCAGCATAAATCCAAGAGCACGCGCATTGATTATATGCGCCGGATGAGCTGGCTTTGGTGCCGGTTTAGCTTTTTCTTGCTCCTTATGCTCTAATTTCTCGTCATCATCTCCGCCAGCATATGCCGCGTAACAGTAACTGCTAAAACCTGTTAATGACGAACTTGCCGCCAGGGGGTGATGATTATTGGCAATTATAAAGCCGACTGACAGTGTTAATAGCAATGTAAGTGATACATATTTCAACATTTTTAATTCCATTTAAATCTTACTGATTATTTCGTTCCATATTTTGCAGATGCTGCAACAATCCTTGCTCGGCAGGTTCCGCCTCTGGCGCTGGTTCCAACTGTCCCAGCAGTCGTTCTCGTTCCAAAAGACCAAGGCGCTGAACTAATTGATGTTCTGTTTCATTTCTATCCTCAGTCAATGGTTCCATTGCCAAAATATGTCGTGCTATATCGACAGGTATTTGAGCTTCCTCATACCGTGAAATGAGATCTGATATAACTGGCAGATGGTGCTGACTAAGGAGGTTAAGCCGTGGCTGGTTGTTCGCTTGTTGAGCTCGTACATACGCCTTGAGCCGTGCAAGCAAGGTTGGATTTCGTTGAATGTGATTAAGCAACTCTCTGTTCATCCGATATCCCATCGAACCAGGATCAGATACATTTGAGAAGGTTGCCAGAAGAAAGCCAATTCTTTCGCCTGAAATGAATTGGCGGGCCATGGCCTCAGATAAACCACTGACTTGAGGTAACCGCGCAAACAGCCCTGGAGACCCAACCCTCGCCGCTAAGCCTTCAGCCTGAACCATCCTGGTCGCAAAAGCTTCGGTCCAAAGATTAGACAACTCGGGCGCCCCGTAGAGAGAAAAAGGCAATCCAGCACTAAAGGATGGTAGTTTTAGAAAGGGTCTATTATTTTGAATATGATCTTCGTCTAGAACAGGCAAAATCTTGTTTTGAGCTGCCAAAAGCATTCTAAGTATGTCAGGATAATTTTCCTGGCTTGGTTTCTCTGGAAAACCTATGTGCGCAAACAGTTCATCAGCAAAGCTTGTATCAACAACATGGCTACTAACAAAAATCCGATCTATTGCATCCCCAATAATAGATTTAGCATTTTTATATGCTTCAATATCATTGCGATCCAGTCTGGAAGTCATTGCATCCAATAATAGTTCGACAACATCAGCATGTCCGCCAACGGCCGCTAATGATAAAGCGGTTTGCCTTACCAAACTCAATAAATTGCTCAGTTCATAGTTTGTGACAGCATCACGCAACAGAATTTGTTTTTCAGCTAGGTAAGGTCGTCTAAATTCTTTTGCACGAACCCTCTCAAATAGCTGGCATATCGCCCGTGCATTAATTGTTGCTTCAGGATTTATCATGCCTGGCAGCAACCTATTGCAGAATTCAAGGCGGCCGCCATCTTCTGCTGCAAGAGATTGTCGAGCTAATTGCACATCTCCTGCCGCGGCCGCCCGCATTAATGGAGTCTCAAGAAAAGCATTCGGGCCTTGCTCAGGCTGCTTGCTTTCTTGATCCGGCATTTGCCTTTGTTCCGGCCCATTTTGAACTTGAGGTCCAACGCCTATGGCATATGATCGAGATGCTGGTGAGCTGCTATTGCTTAGACTAGATGAAGGCTTTCGAGCTGGTTCCTGCTTCTTTTCCTCTTCCCGATCGCCCTGAGGATTCGACAGGCTCATTGGTAAACGTCCTTCGATATTTGACGTCGAATCGTTTACTCCTGAGTAGCCGATAGGCGTATCGAAGGATCGAAGGGGCTGCTCATTTTTTTCCGCCTTGAGCGTCGCGATCTCACGCAATAACTCTTGCTCTCGTGTTTCACGCTGCCGTTGCTCAGCTTGCATGGCCATCATTTGTTGCTGCATTGCCAACATCTGTTGTTGCATTGCGGCCAACAAATCAGGTGTAGGATTATTATTAGTTGCTAGCGCACATACTGGCGCCAGTAATAAGGTGAATATTAATTTTTTCAACATTTTTAATTCCATTTAAATCTTACTAATTGTTTTGTTCCATATTTTGCAGATGCTGCAACAAACCTTGCTCGGCAGGTTCCGCCTCTGGTGCTATCTCGGCATTATTGAGGCGTTGGTGAAGCTCTTGCCCAATGAAATTCCGATCTTCAGTCAATGGTTCCATCGCCAAGATCTGACGTGCAAGATCAGCGGGTATTGTTGGTTCTGCATAACAAGAAACGATATTTGATAAATCTGATATTCCGCTCATGTGTTCATTCAGTTGATTAGCAACTAACTGGCTGGTTGCCTGCTGCGTGCGTACATATGCTTTGAGCCGGGCAAGCAATTTTGGGTTTCGGGTCGCATATGCGAGCATTCCCCTGCTTAATTGATATACAGTGGAATCAGGAGAAGAATTCATGGAAAGCAACTTTCCAAGTTTTTCGCCGTTATTGAACACACGGCCCATGCCTTCAAAGATGGCTTGTGACCCCGGCGGTGTTGGAACAATAAATCGTTTATTTGCATAAAATTCAGCCATAATTTGCAAACCTTCGGAAGAAGCAAGTAACATTCCACTCATAAACGGATTCCGAATGTTATCTATTCTGGCGTATGTAGACTCAAATGGCTCTAGTGCTTTCATATAAGCAACAAATAGCTGTTTGAGGATCGCAGGATAATTTTCATACTTCGGTACAAATGGCAAACCTAAATTCTTTAAAAGTAATTCGCCAGCTTTTTTTACGACAACCGGTGCCTTACCTATATTATGACTTTGATTCAACGCAGTGAATGCATTTAATATAATGTGGCAGATTTGATCAATAGATTCTTCATTCTTATCCATTAATCCTTCTAATAACGTATTTAATAATGTCTCGACCACATTCTCATGGCCAGCTAGCGCAGCCAAAGATAATGCAGTTTGGTTCAACACAAACGCTTCGCATGAATAAGCGTGCGGAGTTTCAACAAGGAACGGCAAGAGTAAATGAGCATCTGACGATTCCCAAGTACGGGGAATACAATCTGCGTTCGCATCCTTGGTTATATATGAAGCAAGTGCGCGCGCATTGATAGCAGCATTGTGGTTCACAACAGTTGAAAACAAAGATTTGGTGACTTCCACACCTTTCGGATCATGTGCAACTAAAAATTTAACTAAGCCATTCGCGCCCAATACCGCAGCTCGCATGAGTGTATGTTTTAAGAATGTTGCTACGCAATCTTGTTTTTGCCAAAATGCTGGCAATGTTTTTTCGATTGCAAGAAATTCTTCTGCAGCTTCAGGTGGCATGCCTGGTAATCCCGCCAATGCTGTAATGTCATATGCAGGTGAGTCATTATAATTTTCTATGCTAAGCAATAGGGCACTCTTTTTTTCAACTTCAGGCCGTTTTTCTTCCTTTGGCTCAATCGTTACTTGTTTAGCCGGTTCACTTGGTTGGTTTACAACCGGAGCGCCGATTGCATAACTTTCCGAACGCCCCTCGATACTTTTTTGCTCTGCAAAAACACTCGGGGTGAGCGGGGCTGAGGAAGTCGACTCAACGCGCAATGGGCCTGCTTTCTTTTCTTCATGTTCATCTCTTGATGGCTGACGTGCTGTACGCAATGTAACAATTTCGGTCTGCAATTCTTCCCGTTGTTTGCGTTCGGCCGCCAATTGACCTTGCATCGCCATCATCTGGCGTTGCATTTCCATCATCTGTTGTTGCATGGCTGCTAACAAATCAGGCGTTGGCGGATTGTTATTTGCTAGTACGCACACGGGCATAAGCAATAAAGTAAGGAATAAGTGTTTAATTAATTTCATGTTTTCCCCAGATGAATTATATAACCGAGCGCAAGCGCTTAATTTCATTTTTGATATCGTTAATTATTGGTTGCGGTATATCGATTTAATCGGAAATTTCCAGAGCAATGGCAATACCCCCTGAGTTTGAGGGGACCCATGTTCTTTCGCGGCCGAATACATCTTAAATAAATATTCATATCGAGATGTTTTTTTCAAACCCATCGCTAGTTTTGTGAGATTTATCAAGTTTATCGCTCAGCTCTCCAGACTCATCAATTATTTCATGCACCTTCAAAAGCTTAGTTAGAATGGATCGATAATTATTGTATTTTGGCTTTTCTAGGATGCCCATAGCTGCAAAGAATTCATCCACTAGTGTTGTTTTAACAATATTGGAAAGTTTGATGAGCGTAACCATCGCATCTTTTACTTGCGCTAAGATCGTTTCAGGCTCAATACCTTCTTGTTCAGTGCCTGCAAGCATCGCCTTTAATAATACATCGACCGTTTCTTCATGACCGCCAATTGTTGCTAAGGTTAAAGCGCCTATTTGCCGGGTTAAGAGAGGAAAGTGATGGTGAGAACAAATTGTTTCCTCATTGAGCATTGATCTCAAGGAGCATTCTGGTAGGTGGTTTCTCATAGCTATTACGGCTTCAGGTGAATTATGCGGTTCCCTGAGATTATTTATGCAATCCTGTATATCTTTCAATCGGACTCGAGCATCATTTTTCGCCATCCATGGGCAAATATTTGTGGTAGCAAGATAGTCTGCATTTTTTTCCAGGCATAATTCAGTGAGCTTTTTACTGCCAGTTGCTGCGGCCTTCATCAATGGGGTCAAGCCCTCATCATTACTAATTAGGTCCAGACCAGATGATCGTTGATCACGTGCATTAACATTGGCTTTATGTACATCTAATAGTCGGCGGCATCTGTCTGTATCACCGCAATCAATTGATGCAAACAACGCTGCATCGGCATCCGTTTGATCAAGTTCAATTTCCCGTTCTTTCTTCTCTGCTAGTTGAATACCTTTGGATTTCGGAGATTGGCTGGCCAGAGGTAAGCCAATGGAAAAACTCTCCGATGGTCGCGGATTGCTGCCTGGTTCTTCGTCTTGCTGATTCTTTTTTTCTTCATCCTCAGATTGAGCAGACGATTTAGGAATACGCGATGCATGCAGTGCAGCTATTTCCTTCAGTAACGCTTCCTCGCGTTGGCGATGCTCATTTTGCATGACCAACATTTGTTGCTGCATTGCTGATAACAAATCAGGCGTAGCATTATTATTAGTTGCTAGCGTCCATATGGGCGCAAGCAATAATGTAAGAAATAAGTGTTTAATTAATTTCATGTTTTTCCCAGGTGCTTTATATAACCGAGCGAAGACGCTCAATTTCCTTTTTGATATCGTTAACTATTGGCTGCAGCAAGATTGAAATTTCTGTCGGCCCGCCAAAGTATTGAATCTTGGTTTTTGGATTTATTTGTGCAAGCATCTCAAGGGACATTGCCAGAGTATCAGCAGTGTACGGTTGGGTAGTATGCAAAAGCAAAACCTGATAGATTTGATCTGATTGACGTCTTAACTTCAAATCCATGCAAGCATTTAATAGTTCTTTCAATCGCGCCATGATTGTTTCCTTTTGTAGCCAACAGGCAAAAATACGCTGAATAACTTCTGCCGGCAGCTGTCTGTGATGTGCGGATGCATAACCTCGTACGAGGTCCGACAACACAGGAGGTAATTCGGGATTAATCATATGATCCATCTGCAACTTGATCGACTGCTGTTCGCGAATAAACTCTTTCAAGCGATTTAGAAATATTGGATTCAATTGCTGATTGTGCTCAGTAGTTGTAAGCATAAATTCTCTCAATTGAGCAATTAATGATCCAGGTGCAGCATCAACGGTAAATAAAACAGCTAACTTTTCGCCGCAGGTAGAGTGTTGAATAAGATCTAGCCACTGAATTGAAAGACTGCCTGATAAGTCCGCCAATGACTCAGCAATTACTTGGAGCATATCAGTTGTGCCATGCTTTATCGCATTTTCAAATGTTTTTGAGATTTTTTCGCGATAATAAGCACCATTGCCGATCTGCACCTTTATTTCATATATAATGCGCGCCGCCTCAATAAGATTGCATACTATTGCTTTGTATTGATCATGCGTTGGTTTTTCTCGTATGCCCATCGCTTCCAATAAACCATCGGCAACATCTGTTGAAATAAGATCAGAATACAATATAAGCTTATGGATAGCTTCGTAAATGCTATTAATGCAATTTTGTTGCTCTTCATCATTCTTATTTGCAAATCCATCGAGTAGAGCTTCGGTTAGGAGTGCCACTGTTTCTTGATGTCCGCCAATCGCAGCGAGAGAAAGTGCATCAAGATCGCTTATTAGTTCGCCATGTCTAATCTCGCGGTTTTTACCAAGGACGGTATCACTGAGGATTGCAGTACCATCCTCACTAATACTCGATTCATACACGCGCGTGACCATTCTATGAAGCCATCGAGCCCCATTAGAGATTCCTACATTCCAATACGTTGACGGTACATTAATCGCATCTTTAAATAAGAGGCTCATAAGCTGCTTTATATTAATTTTAATTGTGCGATCTACCATCCAGGGGCAAAGTGCTACCTTTGCATAAAGATCAGCTTTTTTTGCGATGCAAAGTTCTACGCCCGCTGTATGGTTGGCAGCAGCAAATCGCATAAGTGGAGTAAATCCATTATGAGAATTTGCAAACCAATCGAAAATGAATAGAAAAAGTTCACGAAGGGTTTGCCATTCGTGCGAATTCAAACTATCTACAGCTACGTCTAACCTTGACGCAATGGGTATAGCACCAGTTATTAAGCCTGGACGAACCTTTTTGAAAATCGCCAATGTCTTATTAAATAGTTGCATCAATGATTTAGGATTTATCAGAGTTAACCTTCTTCGATCTCGTTTATTGATGCTATCTGGATGCTGCTGAAAAAATTGGGCTATATCTTGAATATCTTGCGAATCTACGGCGTTAAATAAGGGATCGCTGCTTATTGAATCATCAATTACATCCAGCAAGCGATCTATTTCGCGACCAACTAGGGCCACGATCATCTGGCGGGTAACAGGTTGCTGCTGTTGCGCCAAAAACTCATCTGGTAATTCCCCAACAATTTTTTGAAGAAGTTCGGCAGCATTTGATCGCAAGCCTGCTAAATATGCGCGGAACTCTTCAGGTGAAAGCTTTTGAAGATCTACAAGCGATTGCGGCAAATTGTTTTTTTCTTGTTCTTTTGCTTCTTCTGGCTTTGGCTTTTTACGCTCAACCCGATCATCCTGAGCGTGTCGAAGGATTGCTTCTTCACATTCCTTTTGCTCTTCACGTTGCGTGGGTTTGGCTAAAGGTTTTTTTTCTTCAGTTATTTGAGCAGATTGCTTTCTCGGCTGTTCAGGTTCTTTGCGGTCTTCTCTCTCCCCTTCCTGCTTGCTGTCTGGAATTTTGCTCTTATTTTCCGGAACGGGCAGATGAGCAGCAGGATCACCGATAGCATATGAAGTTGACGGGCGAGGAACGCTACTATCGTTAGCATTATTTGCCGCAACCCTTTGCGCCGCCAATTCGCGACGGATTTGTTGCAGTGTTTTTGCGGGTTTGCCAGATGGCATAAGGGCAGCTGGCGTAAGTAATAAAATTAGAGATAAACGATTTAGTAGCATGATTAACCTTCCATTTGATTATCTAATTAAAATTTATTGATATTGCGCCAGTAGCTCACGTTGCCGTGCAATTTCTAATGTTATCCGCGCCCGATTTCGCGCAACTAGATCAGAGATAAAGGGCGATAGATCTGTGGGCCTCATAGTTGCAAGCTGCTCCGCCGCAAGCGATAACACATCGATGGTAAATGGTTGCGTTCGCACAATATCAAAAGCTTGTTGCGCTTGAGATTGCACTATGGCGCCCGCTTCCTTTTTTGCCGCTCGGGTTAATAGTTGCAATTGATCAACAAGCAATTTCTTGCCCGCACACAGCGGCATAATGCGCTCTATAAATTCTTGTCTTGGTAATGGATAGCGTTCGGCATATTCGCCAACAACACGTGATAAAACAGGCAGTAGGTGGTTGGCAGAAAGATGATCCATAGCCTTGCTGAGCATATGTTGTTCGCGAATAAAGTTTTGCATACGCTCAATGAATATTGGATAGGTTGCCGGAACCCATTCGAGGTCCTGAAGAATTGGTCTACTATCTAAATAGACTCTTGATTCTGGAATGGCATCAATTGCTAGCAATAGCGCCAACTTTTCGCCATCGTAGGTTTGTTTATAGAAACCAGACAAAACTCCCTGATTCCCTACCACGGGTATTCGCGCAAGGAGTTCGGCTATAGGTTGCAGAATCTCAAGAGAACCTAATTCTAAAGCATAGACATACATATTGCCTAAATTGGTTGTGCTATATCTCGATATCTTTGAATAATGATCGTAGTCTCGAGCTCGTTCAAGATCCCTGTCGGCACAAAGCGTCTGCAGAAGTATTTCATCAGGATCCATGGCTTGATGTGCTTTCAAAAGCTTGATCATGATGGATGAATAGTTATGATATTTTGGCTTTTCGGGGATGCCCATGGCGACAAAGAATTCATCAACAAGATTTGTTTTTACAATTTTCGAAATTTTAATAAGGGTAACAATCGCAACTTTTATGCGACCTAATATTAATTCAGGTCTCACACCTTCTTGTTTACACTTCTCGAGCATCGCTTCTAGTAACAGATCAACTGCTTCCTCATGCCCACCAACCGTTGCGAGCGTTAAAGCATCTAACTCGCGAGTAAATAACGGAAAGTGCTGGTCTTTACAAATGGCAAGCGTGCCGAGCATCGATCTCAATGTACATTCAGGGATATGAAATCGCATATGACAGTATGGCGTAGGAGCATCACTCGGTTCTTTAAGGTTGTCTATGCAATCATGTATTTCTTTTAATCGAACTCGTGCCTCCTCTTTTGCCATCCAAGGGCAAAGATTGGTGGTAGCGAGATAATCTGCGTCTTTCTCAAGGCATAGCGCAATTAAGGCTTTGCTACCGGCAGCCGATGCCTTCATTAAAGATGTTAATCCCTCATCATTACTAATTGGATCCAGACCAGATGCTCGTTGATCTCGTGCATTAACATTGGCTTTATGCACATCAAATAGGCGACGGCATGAGTCTATATCTCCGCCATCTATGGCTTCGAATAATGCTGCATTGGCACCTGCTTGATCAAGTTGAATCTCAGGTTCTTTCTTTTCTACTGACTGAGGCGCTTTTGGTTTCGGAGCTTGGCTGACCACAGGTACGCCAATTGCAAAACTTTCCGACGGGTGCGGATTGCTGCTCGGTTCTTCGTCTTGTTCAACATTCAAGGTTGGTTTTGAAGCAGCTGGCATAGGAATACCTTCGCTGTTCTTTTTTTCTTCAAGCTCGGATTGAGCAGAGGATCTTGATGGAATATGCGATGCGCGAAGCGCAGCTATTTCTTTCAGGAATGCTTCCTCGCGCTGACGTTGCTCATTTTGCATGGACAACATTTGTTGCTGCATTGCTAAGATCTGCTGTTGCATTGCTGCCAATAAATCTGGTGTTGGTGGGTTATTGCTTGCGAGTGCTAAAGCTGGGGCAAGTAATAGGATAAGTGATACTTTTTTCATCATGATTAACCTTCCATCTAGTTAGTAATATTTAAATTTATTTTAAGCCGGCACATACATTCTTATGCTCTTTCCAATGTTGTATTTGGCATTCTTTCTTGCAATACCAAATTTTTTTACATTGCGTACAGAATGGCATATTTGGTTGGCTTTTGCCGCAATTACCACATGCAATGGCCATCGACTGCAAAGATGAAGAAGATTTCTCATCTTGCTTACGTTCTGGATTTGATGGCGGCTGTGCGCTTTGTTTTTTTACAAAATCATCAAAACCTTTTTTGACATCGATTCCGCAAAAAAATGGCAGCTCCAACAGATCATCAAAGGATTCATCGGATAGGAGTTTTTGAGCGACATTTTCAGTCATACTAGCAATTTTCTCCAATGAGTTGCGGCCATTCGAAAAGATTACTTTATAGCCGACCTTTTCCAAATGAGGAATGACATGCATTATATGATTATGCCCAAAGTGCAGGAAAATATGCTGAGTATTTCTGTGATCCCAAAACAGATGCAGTAACTTTGCATTAAGCATACCTGAGCAGATGCCACGGTCATAATTCCTTGCTTGGCGCCCTGCATGAAATTGTTGTTGTGCAATTTCGAGCATCCTTCGGCTGTATGTAACAAATTCTTCTGGCGCGGTCGATGCAGAAACTTGTTTTTCGATGGCTTTATGCGCAGTAAAAAAATCCTCTGCCAATTCTTTCCAATCATCATCGCTTACAATCGGCTTTCCGGTAAGCAAATATCTAAATTCAGCATTAACTACCGGCAATTTGCTTTGTTTAAAACGTTGTGTGACGCGCGGAAGCAGCGACCCTGGCAATGCCTTCTGTAAACCCTCGATTTGTTTTTTATCCGGCCCATCGTAGTTGTAGATATCTTCATTAATAAGCAGCACCTGATTTGCAGGCAGCGAACAAGCATATTCCCTCAGTATGTCTGCTTGTTCGACTGACTTATCAGCCATTTTATACTTTAACAGTGTATCGAGGATCAGCTTGCGGTTACTTACTTCATCGATATCAAACGGTGGAAATTCCGACGATCTGCTAGTAAGCAAACGCAATGCATGATGGGAAGCATATTCAGCGTGACAATCTGATAAGCAATACACATAATGAGGTTTGCCGTTTTCACCTTTGTTTTCCAAAATCGTCATCTCCAGCAAAATCGCATTGCTATAGCTTGCTGAAATGAGTGTCAGTAAAAACAACAATTTTTTAATTTGTATCATGAGTATCCTTAAATAGATTAACCGTGCTGCAAGCGATTAATTTCCCGATTAATGCCGCTCACTATTGGTTCCAATAAGAAGTTAACCGTAACCGGCTGGCCAAAGTATTGGATTTTTGGCTTGGGATCAATTGCAGTGACCAACATTTTCACTAAAGCAACAATGTCTTTGGTATACGGTTGCGTTTTGATCAATTGTAGCGCATGCAAAATCGGCATTTTTGCGCGGTCCAATTTATGTTTGGTGGCAATCGTTTGAAGTTCGGTAAGTTGGTCAATAAGAATCTGTTTTTTAATTTGATCCAACTGAGCTGCCATTCTAGTTTGAACGGGGCTTGAAGATGGTGCCTGCTCGCGTTCTTTCTGCTCGACGGGCGGTTTTGGCGCCACTGGCCGATCAATAGCTAAAATGCGTTCAGCGATGTCTGCCGGTATGCGACGTGGATCTGCATAGTCATTCACAATCGCAGCGAGATCGGGAATTAACATTTGGCTAATTTCACCGTTCAACCCGATGAGCGCATTCTCTTGCTCATGCACAAAACCTTTTAAGCGGTAAAGGAATTCAGTATTAATTTTTGGATTCTTTTCCAAGTATGAAAGCATGCCGCGGCTTAACTGGAATACCAATGAATTTGGAACTGCATTTATTGATAAAAGAATTCCAAGCTTTTCGCCGCATTTAAGGCTATACACGAAATGTTCAAAAATCTTGTTGAACCGGCTCCCATGAGCATAGAATCCGAACGGATAGTTCCAATTAACATTAACTGGTGTTTGGGCAAATGCCTCAGCAATAACCCGTAACATTTCTGGCGTACCGTATTGCATTGCTGTCATGAGGAGTTGTTTCATTTGTTCATCGGATCCAAGTTGATATCTGCCATCATCAGGAAGACGAAATATTCTCGACGTTGCTTGGAACAGTTTTTTTGCAATCGCATCATACCGTTCAAGATTCGGCTTTTCTGGAATGCCAAAAAAATTCAAAAACTCATCAGCACAATTGGTTTTAATAAGATTGGAATACATAATGAGTTTGGTAAGCGCATTCTTAATTGAACTCACTATTCTATCAACATCTTGTTGAGTTCCTCGACTGTTATAATGAAGATCACTGATCATTGCATCAAGTAAAAGATCGACAATCTCTTCATGACCACCAATTGTTGCTAATGATAATGGATCAATCATATCAGCTAAAGAAACAAGCCATTCAGGGGAATGTCGAAGCCCGTCTAGTAACTGGCCAAACGGTTTGTTAGTTAAAGAATGGTACCAGAGATTTTCAACTAACTTATCTTTGTTCATCTGCGATTCTAGTGCTTGCTCATTAATGGTGATTTTTCTACTTACCGTCGTTGAGTCAAATCGTGGCTGAGTAAATAGAAAAGCTTTCTGGGCAAGGAGCAACTCGACGATCCTTTTGTCGCCACGTGCAGCGGCACGCATTAATGTGGTAAAGCCATTATTAGTAAAGCCATTATTTATACGACGATGCCACATCGATATCAAATTATCCAATCGAGGGCCACACTTTCTCATAAATTTCGCGGCTTCAATACTTGCTTCGTTCATATAGGTAGATAATGTTGAACAATTCGCCCGTAGTTGCATTAATTGCGCATTAAGCTGACCTAATTTACTTTTAATTTCTTCTATGTCGGAAGCAAAAAGATTTCGTTCTATCAAATTAGGCACCAATGAAACATAATCAGGTGCGTCAACTTGTACTAATTTTTTATCTAGCAGTTCTTTGTATTGGGCAGCAGTTAGTGTCCCTTTCTGAATACCAATGAAGGGTATGGAATCGATAGCATATGATGATGGGTCAATTATTTGGGCTAACAGATCGGCTATATTTCTTTGATGGTATTCATCATGACTAGGCCCCATTTCGATAAGGCGGCAGTCAACAACAAGTTTTCGGTACATAGCAACTGCGCGACTCGCTGCTGCTTCGCTTTCAGTTACTGGACGCGGCACGCTGCTCGCCTCGAGCTGTTTTTCTTCCTCTACTTTTGCAAAAGAACGTGGATCGCCAATGGCATAGCTAGGCGAGGAGCTCGCGGAAATTGATACCACAAAAAGAGTGGAAACGGCAAAAATTGCTACGCTCACCAGTAATTTGAAAATAAATATGCCGACAAGAAGACCAAAAGAACAGCAAAAACGATTAGAAATACGACAACACGGATTCATAATAACCTCCATCAAGTCCGTTCTACGGACGAAGCCTCGCCGAAGCTCATTGCCTATAAGATCTAACCACAAGCAAAAGCGTAGGCGGGCAAATTTTAGGCACGTACCCATTCAAGGTACGTATTCCTTCGAAACATATTCCATTTGAATGACTTAAGTATTGTATTAGAGCATAATCTGGCCGTCAAAAGGCTGGAGGCGCATTTTTGGTCAAAAATGGACAGGCAAAGAGCTAACTATAGCCAGACTCAGAGCCAATATTGCCTATTTTTTACGAGCTCAGCTTTTTCGCAAAAAATCAATGGTTTCTTTTCTATATGTGCAAAATGGCCGGGTCAATGCGCTCTCTATTGTTACACGGTGGCAATTTTTGGACGTTTCGGCACTAGTTTTTAAGGAAAAAATGGGCTGATTTTTGATGTTTTCAATGGCATGGGGTCAAATTTCAATATGGTTATTCGCCCATATACTTACAGGCAACCAGTGAAAAAAGGTCCATAATTAAGGCCTATGATCGAGTTTGTTATCGAGCACTTTTATATACCGCGCAAATCCGGTACATTTAATAGTAATTAATAAGCCGGGTCTTGGGGGAATTTTAATGGTTCACAGATTATCATGGTATCTAACAGCCATTGTGTTAGCCGTTCCATTAATCGCGATTGCGCCTGATACAGATATATCAACGGATGAGTCTGCTGCCGATGATATTCCTTCGGCGGAACTGGTTGTCTCCTTCAATCAATCGGTAGATGAAAAATTTGTAGAAGATGCAGAAAATTCTCGAGCCCCAAAATCTAGAAATGCCATATTCTATGCGATAGCAGCCGGTGATTTGGAAGCGGTGCGACAAATTATTATTTTTGATGAGGATGCACTTAATAGAGCATATGAATATAAAGCGACTGAAAAATCCTTCGATGGCTTTCATTCAAGCCCCTATAATGGCGATACGCCACTCATCTATTTAGTAAAGACCATCATTGATCTGCACAAAGCATATGACTCAAGAAAATTCTCTGATGAATTCACTATCCAACTAGCATTCGAACATCGCTTTACTTTGGTATCTGAGATCTTATTTCATCCCAAAACAATCAGCTCTGGTGAAAATGCCGATGGACATACGGCTGTTACCTTGGCCGCCCAGGCCGGGCTTGTACGGTTGGCAAACTTGCTTAGCAGCGGAACTCATCCTGCACCCAAGCAAACTGACGTTAGCCAATTCAAAGCACGGTTAGCAAAATTGGATGTGTCAGCTGAAGTGCGCAAGCGCATTAATGCAGAAATTGATGTGCTCGGCCAAAAGCATCCGGCTGAACGTGGTTTGCAGATTAATTTCATCAATGCCTTATTGGATTTGCCCTGGGACAAAACAGCTGATACCGCCGTCGACATTGCTACTGTGCAAGAAGCGCTTGAATCCGAGCATTATGCGTTGAAGAAAGTTAAAGACGCGGTACTTGATTATCTTGCGGTCGCATCGGTGAGCCAATCTCTTGGGAAAAGCAAAATAATCTGCTTAGTCGGCCCGCCTGGAACGGGTAAAACATCGGTTGTGCAATCAATTGCTCGAGGGCTTAATCGACCATTGGCAAAAGTATGTCTTGGCGGTGCACATGATGAATCGGTAATTCGCGGGCACAATAAAAGTTATATCAGTGCCACGCCCGGTGAAATTATAAAAGGCATTATTCACGCCAAGGTAAGAAATCCGGTCATTCTCTTAGATGAAATAGATAAAATTGGGACCAGCCAATATAACGGCAACCCTTCATCTGCCCTACTCGAAGTGCTTGATCCCGAACAAAATCATTCATTCATCGATCGCTTTGTCGAAGTACCATTCGATCTTTCAGAATGCCTCTTTATTGCTACTGCCAACTCTAAACGAGAAATTCCTCTGCCATTGTTGGATCGCTTAGAAATTATTGAAGTGCCTGGTTATTCTTTGGAAGAAAAGGTACAGATTGCGCAAAATTACTTGGTACCCAAAATAATACGGGAAGCAACATCGACTGAGCTAATTTTTGACATTGGCGAGGATGTAATTCGCTCGATCATAAAAAATTACACATTCGAATCTGGGGTGCGCAAATTGACGCAGCATCTGAAAACCTTATTTGCCAAGACGGCGCGGCAATATCTAGACAAGCGAACGGTGCCGATCATCACTCCGGAAAATCTTACGGAATATCTAGGACCTTCATTTAATTTCCCCCGCCTCTCACAGGCGCCGGCAGTGGGCATTGTTAATTGCTTATCAGTTTCACCTGGTTTCGGCGGAGCAACCAGCTTTTTGGAAGTGGTGTTGGTACCAAATGGAAAAGGTGATTTAAAGGTTTCCAAAGTGCTTGAAAATGATAGTGAAAATGCTGCTGCCATTGCACTGGCCTATGTTCGTTCACATGCACAAGAATTAGGTATTTCAGCTTCGCAGCTTTCTTCAAACGATATTCATGTGCACAAACCTGGTATTGGACATGTCGACGGCCCTTCTGCCGGTATCGCCAATGTTACAGCCATGGTATCTGCCTTCACCAATAAACTATGTGATCCAACTTATGCTATGACTGGAGAGCTGAGCTTGACCGGTAAGGTGATGGCCATTGGTGGATTGAAAGAAAAGATTTTGGCGGCCAAGCGTGAAGGCATTAAGAAAGTTATTATCCCGCGTGAGAATGAATCGGAATTATATGATTTTAAGCAGTTGCTCGATGGTATTGAGATTATACCAGTCAGTGATGTGCGCGAAGTATTAAGTAAAGTTTTGTTACCGAATTCAAGAAAAAGGTAAGTCGATGATGATTACAAGAATAGCTTCTTTAGCCCTTCTGCTAAATATTTGGACCTTACAGGCATCTCCGGTGGTTGCACATAATTTACCGATTAGAAGTTCTAATCAAAAACTCACGCCAACGGAAATGCTGGCGGTCGGTATTATTACTGCATCACCAAGCTTGGTTGCAACGGCAATAAAGAAAGGCGCCTACTTGCGCGTGCAGATAGATCAGTTTGGTGATACACCACTGATGCTTGCCATTCGTGTGTTTGGTCATTCATTGAAAACGCAATTGGAAGCAAAATCAAGCCGTTTACAGAGACTCTGCAGTTTTGCTTCTGGATTAGTTATTTCCCAATTGCTCATGTGGCAAGGCTCTAAATTTATACCAGACAGATGGCAATCGGCGTATAACATTTTCAATCTTGCCGCGCTCGTCGGCCCTGTTGGCTATTATGCCCGTCAATCAATGAAACCCACAATCGCTACCCAACGCGCCGCACGCATTATTCTTATGCTGATGCAGCAAGATCCTCAGATGAGCCTTCGCAATCATGAAAGCCTCACACCAAAGGATATCCTTGAAGCGTTTTATCCTATCGCCCGTACGCTGCAAAGTGAAGAATGGTTTACTTTGCGACGAATCTTCTCGCAGTTGAATGTTGGGTAATCTAAAATTTAGTCACTTCAGTCTAAATTGAGTCTTGAAAGCTTTGATTCCTTAATGTTGATGATTAAGTCTCCTCAGCGCTCATCCTGCATGTCCGCCAAAGCTCATGGAGTTGTAGAAATTCTTACTGACGCAAGGAGACCGCGCTCATCCTGAGTTAATCGAAGGATATAGCGCGCGAAGGCAAAATGCATCGGCGGAAGTTTATCGAAGGATAAAAGCGCTACAGCGACATTGCCGACCCATAATAAATTTGTAGTTCCTTTAGTCCTTGAATAAATTTATTCAAAGGAGGAATGATTTTTTTATTGCCGCTTACTATGTCTTCCTCGCGCTCTGATTCTTCGATTAACTCAGAATGAGCGCGGCGTGGGTATACTGATTCAATAGGTAGAGATGTAGCTAGCCGATGATAAATTAAATTGTAGACCCTTTAAAAGATTGCTATTTAGCCATTAAGTAGCTGAAAAATTTATTATTCTTAAGATTTTGATTAAGTTTTTAGCGCTCATCCTGAGTTTATCGAAGGATAAAAGCGCTACAGTGATATTGTTAACCCATAACCAAATCATAAAATCCATCCTTTAACTTATGAATCATTTCTTCGTTTACATCCTTAAATGTAGCAACGGCAGATTTTACACCGGACACACCGACAACCTCGAACTCCGACTATCCGAACACAAACAAAGAAAAGACCCAAAATGCTATACCGCAACCCGCTTGCCGATCCAATTGGTTTTTCATGCCGTTTTTGAGTCCCGTGAAGCAGCCTTTAATGCTGAAATGAAGATCAAAGGATGGTCCAGGGAGAAAAAGGAAGCCTTAATTAATGGTGATTGGGAGGAACTGAAGCGGCTGTCCAATTTAAAAAATGATTTGGCCAATTCGCAATCATATTGGCGATCGATATCGTTTGAGATATTAAAGGATGTATGAATTCATTTATTACCGCTTACTGAGTCTTCCTCGCGCTTTTATCCTTCGATAAACTCAGGATGAGCGCGGCGTTGTATTAGCAGTTTTTAAAATCAAATGAGCAATTAGATTCAATATCATATATACTAGGCGCCTCTAAAAATTATTGCGCACGGTATAAAACATGAGCGAAAAACTAAAAGATCTTTCCCCCTTTACACCCGATAAAATCCGCAACTTTGCCATCATAGCCCATATCGATCATGGCAAATCCACTCTATCCGATCGCCTGCTTGAAGTTACAGGCACCATATCGACCCGCGAAAAAGCAGAACAGTTTCTAGACAAGCTGCAAGTAGAAAAAGAGCGCGGTATCACCGTCAAAGCCCAATCGGCTTCGATGTTTTATGAATACAACGGCTCTACTTACCTATTAAATCTGATCGACACCCCAGGGCACGTAGATTTTTCTTACGAAGTTTCTCGCTCATTATATGCCTGCCAGGGTGCAGCCCTATTGGTCGATGCCACCCAGGGCGTACAGGCGCAGACCATGGCAAACTTTTATCTAGCCTTTGAACAAGATCTTGCCATCATCCCCGTGATCAACAAAGTGGATATGCTATCGGCCGACACGCCGCGCGTAGCCAAAGAGCTCTACACATTATTCGATTTTCAAGAAAAAGAATTGCTGCTGACCTCGGGCAAAACCGGTATTGGTATTGCTGATTTCCTTGCCGGCATCATCAACCGTATCCCAGCGCCAGTCGGCTCACGAGATTTGCCGCTCAAAGCCCTTCTATTTGATTCTTGGTATGACGATTATCGTGGTGTGGTCTGTTTAGTCGCGCTCAAAGATGGCATATTGCGAAAAGGGGACGTTATCACCCTAGCCGCAGCGTCAGCAACCTACGAAGTATTAGAACTCGGGCTTATGTATCCTGAAATGATGCCAACTGATGTGCTGTATGCCGGCCAAGTTGGCTACGTGATCACCGGCATGAAGACGGTACGCGAGGCACGCGTTGGCGATACGTTATATCATGCCAAAAAGACCGTCGTTCCGTTTCCTGGGTTTAAACCGGCCAAGCCCATGGTATTTGCTGGGATTTATCCGGTCGAAAATACTGAGTTTGGCTTACTCAGTGATGCCATTGAAAAATTAACATTGAATGATGCGAGCGTTACGGTTGAAAAAAAATCATCTAATGCCCTTGGCCTTGGTTTTAGATGCGGATTCCTTGGTTTGTTGCATATGGATGTGTTCAAGCAGCGGTTAGAACAAGAATATAACCTCGATGTAATTGCCACATCACCGAGCGTGCGCTACCAGCTCAAAATGACTAATGGTGACGTGATCGATTGCGAAAATCCGTCAGACTTTCCAGATCCGGCGCGTATTGATGAAGTCCGCGAGCCTATGATCAACGGCACCATGATTTTACCCAAAACATATTTGGGCGGCATTTTAAAGTTGTGCGAAGAAAAGCGCGGAACACAAATCGATATGCGATTCTTGGAAGCTGATCGACTCATCCTAAAATATTCATTACCGCTCAACGAAGTGGCAACCGATTTCTACGATCAGCTCAAATCGCTCTCGGCCGGCTATGCCAGCTTTGATTATGAAGAGTCTGGTTATGTAGCAAGCGATTTAGTAAAAATGGATATTCTTTTGAATGGCAAAGCAGTCGATGCGTTGGCCTTCATTGTGCATGAAGAGAAATCCTACTACGCAGGCAAAGAGATCGTCGCCAAATTACGTAGCGTTATCCCACGGCAGCTTTTCGAAGTGGCCATCCAAGCTGCCATCGGCGCGCGCATCATTGCCCGTGAATCTGTTTCTGCATTGCGCAAAAACGTAACAGCTAAATGTTACGGCGGTGATATTACGCGAAAACGTAAGTTACTCGAGAAACAAAAAGCCGGTAAGAAGCGTATGAAACAGGTGGGCTCAGTCGAAGTGCCGCAAGAAGCATTCCTCACCATTTTGAAGAAATAGTAACCAGGGCGCGCCCTGGCGAAGTCCGACATAGCTCATCTTTCCGCTTTGATCCTTCGATAAACTCAGGATGAGCGGACTTGAGTCAAGCTTTGCGATTAAAGTGTCGGCGGAACCCGCGTAGCATCCAAATTCTCCGTAGGCAGTTAAATTAGCTTTTAAAGTTTCGATCGCCCGACACGTATGGTTGAGTTGCCTCAATTGATATGGTACGGTTAGCGGAATGAAAAATTTAAAAGAGGAAGCCATGCAAGCCAATCCGGTACCACAAACACCACGTCAAGAAGATATTGTATTCTCTGGCAATATTTTTATTTTTTACGCATTCGACGTAGGTGAAGATATTAACTTAGATGCCCTTCGCCAATCAGGTGTAGTGACACCGGTACCCGTAACACTGCCAAAATATTTCAAAAACTATCATGCGCCGCTTTCAATTGAATTACCACAACCCAATGTGGGATCACGTTGCGTAAGTGCAAAAATTCATCATTTCGGCGCCTTTTCATTGACTTATCAAATTCCTTTCACCAGCACACTTGAAGCAATCCGCAAGCGTATTAATGGGATGGATACTACCTTCCGCCGCCAGAGCGCCAGCGATGCAGCAAGTATTTATCGCAAGGTGAAAGATTATATTAAGCAGGCGCACTTCTTTCATTTACGCTCATCGTATCTAGTGATTCAGATTGATCCGATGCCGGATTTAATTAATGTGGTCGATCTAAAGAATAAATATGGCGGCACTATTGCTAGCATGCTACGTTTTGAAACGGAAAGCCTGTCTGAGTTTCAGAAGAATGACATTCTTGAATCGGCGACTGGGTATTACCGTGGCGATCTAATTATCATCGATACTGAAGCTGCCTTTGTGTACGATGCCGAATATTATGAAATTTTGGATCTGTTTGAATTCGCCAACTTGCACAAGCTTGAGCTTAACTATTTCGACCGCGTGTTGGATCAGCAATTAAATATGGTTTATGAAAAGCGTGCGATTACCCCAGCTTGGACTGACTATTTACCATTCATTAGCGTCAGCGATCCAATTGGTGACTTAGGCCGATTACGTGCAGATATTTCGGTGATTGCAGAACGGTTGGAAAGCAGTATCAAATTCGCCGGCGAGCCATATTACACGGAAATCTACGGTTTATTGGCCGACAAATTGGATCTGCGTAGTTGGAAAGAAAGTATTGAAAAGAAGATGTCGATCATCGGCGAAATCCGCGCCGTCTACTACAATAAGATCGATGTCATTCGCGAAGATTTACTCTCGGTACTTATTATTATGCTAATCTTTATTGAGATAATGGTTGCGATCTGGAAGTAGCCAGGGCGCGCAGAAAAACCGATCTCTTATACCCATTCTGATGACCAGTCGTGATTTCCGAAGGCAATACTGCTAACCAGTTGCCTGGTTCCTTATGGCTATTAATTATTTCTTGATGCTTGGCGAAGAATTTAGCTGCGGCAATAATATCATCAGGCGAGCTATATTGAGCTGCAAATCTATCTGCTGCTTTTTCTTCACGAAATTTCCAGGCCGCATTCATGGTGTAGGTGTACACCAAATCATAGAAGCCTCCCACAATCACACCAGCCGCTATAGCCAGTAATCCATTGATATGCACAACCATCATTGCTGCATAAATACCGCAAAAAGCGGCCAATGATCCAATAATAAAAGATCCAAAGAGTTTTTTCTGAGAAAAATTATTAACGATGTGGCCAAGCTCGTGCTTAAATATGAAACGTTCTGCGGCCGGATTTAAGGCTTCTTTAATACCAGAGAGCCGCAACTCTTGTGTCTTGGAAATCGCTGGCTTGATATGCAGATCAAAAATTTGTTTCACTTTCAACGCTTCGGAGTCTTGAATATCCCATAAGACTGGATCAACAATGACCATATTATTTACCATCATGGCAATCTGTTCGTTGGTATAGGCATATCGCACATTGATGTCATCTGGATTAACCTCGCACTCTCTCATAAGCGTATTGAATTTAGCCTGGTATTCAGCGGTAGGCACAAATTTTAATGAGCTCTCAAGAGCCTTTGCTTGTCGCCAATTAAGGTACCAAATGTATAACCCGACCATAAGCGAACAGGCAATGATTCCGGTTGTATGCGCGAATAGTGACGGATATACGAAATAAAGAACAATGACGGGTACGGAAAGATTTATGGTGCCGATTAGTTGTTGTTTGAACATGATGTGATTTTTTTTAATGAAAAATTTAATTATTAACGAGTGTATTAAGTCAATCGTGCGCTCTGATTCTTCGATCAACTCAGAATGAGCGCATTCAAGTCGTGCTGATTTCTTGGACAGAATCATTAATAGATAAAACTACCCCAATATCATTAGGTTGCCACTGAGACTTTAGCAGGCCTCAATACATCGCCTTTAAAGGTGTAACCCTTTTGCAGCACCTTGACGATCGAACCAGAAATATGATCCGGAGATTCCACTTGCATCACGGCTTCGTGGATTTGAGGATTGAAGATCTCACCGTCTTTGATTTCTTGCACGTCATATTTTTGTAAAAGCTTTTTCAATTCTTTGCTGGTCATTTCAAATCCGGCAAGCCAGGAGTTAAACTCGGATGTTGCAGGATGTTGATGCGCAGTTTCAAGTGCGCGGTCAAAATCATCAACAATCGTTAAAAGGTCATTAAGGATAATTGACTGATTTGATTTGGCCCATTGTGCTTTTTCTTTATCCGTACGCCTTTTATAATTCTCAAAGTCGGCGCTTATGCGCAATGCGCGATCTTTCCAAGCGTGCAGTTCTTCCTGACAAGCCGATACGGGATCAATAGATGAAGAATTAATATTTTCTGTTTCAGACATTTTATTCGCTCGTATTTCGAAAATTTAACATTCAATTAGAATGAGGCGGTTGATGGCCTTGTTCACCTTTCTTCAAAGGTAGAGCTAGTATAGCCCAAAATTTCAATCTCTCTAAAGGGTTCTTCATGCTAAAAAAGGGGTTCGTCCTCCTCCTGCTTTGCTCTTCCTCCGTGTTTGCAGGGCTGGATAACTACCATTTCTACCAGGCAAACAGATTTTGGGGCGAACCCCACTTTGAGCGGCCCTGGCTGAGCAGTTTTAATGTCTTTGTAGGCGGCGGGCATGCCACCCTATCCCGAAATAGTTGCGGGGAGAAAACCCCTCTTTTCAATATGTATGGCCCATTTGATCTCCAGCATCTTGCCCAAGGGGTGCCCCTGGACCCCCAAAATCCTATAGACCTGCTCCTCCTTGAACTGAATGAACTCCCAAATAACGATGGTTTTGGCAAGGTACTATATGGGGGAGATGTAAGCTTCCACACCGCTATATTTGATATATGCCAGAATTTTAGGTATGGCCTCTATGTGCATGCAGAACTACCAGTTCGAAGCTTTCATATACACCCAAATATGCTACGCGACCTTTCGCCTACTTCGGGATTTCCTAATGCCCAAAATCCATTATGGCGCGAACTATTGATAAACCTCAACCCGATTTTGAAAAAGTTTGATCTTACAACAGCGCCGCATCATAAACGATGGTTTGGCGATCTTAATATTGCGCTCGGATGGGCTAAGAATTATCAAGAGACTGAATATTTAGATTTCGTAGACTTCTCGTGCGAGGCTGGCTTCCTTTTTCCAACCTGCAAAGCACTAGACCCCCATTATGTGTTCGATCTAAGCACCGGCAATAACCATCATTGGGGTGGTGGCATCATAGGCCAAACCTCAATTGGGATGTGGGAATGGCTGACTATAGGCGGATCATCAGGTGCTCTATTCCTGGCGGATCGCACAGCGGTCCAGCATGTTTTTACGGGAACTGAGCAGAATGGATTGATCAAGCTTGCCCAAGCGGAGGTAAATGATGTGCCTGGCATACGCTGGCATGTAAGCACCTTTATTAAAGGGGATCATTTTAGTGAGGTATTTTCATTCATTTTGGGCTATTCCTACAATCGCAAAGAACGAGATCGTGCCCATATTGAATCCCCGCTGGCAGTTAGCGATAAGGGAGTAAATGAAGATGCATGTGAAAAACCGGGAATTGCCCTGCTGCATAAAGACCAAGCTTTCGCCCCTTGGGATAGGCATACCATCCATGTGCAGTTCGAACTAGATTTTGCCAAAGAGCAACGCCTCTGGCACCCGCATGTTTATTTTTCCTATGATCACCCGGTTGGCGGCCATCGGATCTTCCAACTCAGCGTCGGCGGTGCCACATTCGGCATGGATTTAACCTGGTAATCTGGACCCACTAGAGCATTCATATTGAACCTAATCCCCGATCCATTTTGCATATCCAGATCAAAATGATAAAATACCAGCCAATGAAATATTATCATTCATCTAATGGAATATAAAAATAAGGCGATGTATGTTCTTTAAACGAAATATTATTGATGAAATCCTGCGTGCCTTAAAAAGATCACCCGCCATACTTATAGGCGGCGCGCGTCAGGTTGGTAAAACTAGTTTATTGAAAAAGATGGGTGGGCCACTTAGCTACAGTTATACCACGCTTGATGATTTGGAATCCCGTTCATACGCATTAGAACATCCAAAAGATTTTATTGAAACATTAACAAAGCCAGCCATTATCGATGAAGTACAGCGAGCGTCAGATTTACCGTTGGCGATTAAAAAAGATATCGATGAGCATCGCATTCCTGGTAGATATGCACTTGCAGGATCCACCAACCCAATACTGCTTCCCAAATTGTCGGATGCATTGGTCGGCCGCATGGCTATTCTTCGCATGTATCCGCTTTCCCAAGGTGAACTGATTGGTCACAAAGAAACTTTTATTGAGCAACTGTTTTCCGACAAACCTACATTCAAATTTTCCACTTTAAGCAAGCAAGAGGTCTGCCAAAAAATGGTGATGGGCGGTTACCCTTCAGTTCAAGGGCTTTCAGAAAAGGATCGTGAAAACTGGTTCAAGGATTATCTTGATACTATTTTGCAGCGTGATGTGCAGGAACTCTCGCGCATCGAAGGGTTAACTGATATGCCCAAATTATTACAACTCATTGCTGATCGGGTAGGTAATATTTTGAATGTTGCCTCTATTCGTGATGATGCCAAATTGTCTACGGCAACGATGCATCGTTACATTACATTGCTCGAAAAAGTTTTTTTAATTGTTTTTCAACCTTCATGGAGCAATAATTTCGGCACGCGCGTTATTAAATCGCCAAAAGTATATTTCGTTGATACTGGATTGCTTACGGGATTATTGCGCATGAATGTAGAACGATTAGCTTCATCAACACACATTGGTAAGGTTTTAGAAAATTTTGTGGTTCAAGAGCTGTTAAAGCAGATGTCGTGGGCCAGCATCAATGTGAGCGGCTACTATTTTAGAACGGTCAGCAATATAGAAATTGATATTGTATTGGAAAATACGATGGGTGAACTTGTCGCAATTGAAGTTAAGGCAGCTACATCAGTATCGCAACGCGATATTCATGGTATACGGTATTTTAAAGAACAAATGGGCGCCAATTTTAAACGCGGGATTGTACTTTATTTGGGCGATCACATCATACCGTTTGAAAAAAATATTGAAGCCATACCAATTTCATCACTATGGGAATCATAGACCTTCTTCTTCGCGCAATTCACGCAAGCGCTTATCTTCTAATCGGCGAATTTGTTCTCGTTCCCTGATCTCTTGCCATTCGCGATCTTCGCGTGCTTTTTGTTCGCGGGCAGTTTTTTCTGCCATAGTCTCTTTTCCTTCCTTCTCCTCTTTTTCTTTACTGCCAGACGATGTTTGGATTCGCTGCAACACACGAGCAGTTTCTTGAGCGGTTACCCGCGGTTCAACGGCATATGCATAGTCGAGTAGCGTTTTGAGCAGCAGCCCATGTAATCCACCTTCGGCGCCAATTGCAGCTGATATAACACTTAGACCGTCTGCGTTTGTAGTAAAGAGCATCTGTTGCATTTGCGGAATTCCGCGATCAAAAAGTATCAAAAACATTTTGGTGTACTTCAGTTCGGCACGTGCTGCTTCCTGTTTCTTTGTTTCGTCACTCAAGTCTGGACTATTGTTTATCTCTTCAATCTTTTTACTTAATGCGCTAACAATTGCATGCAGTATATTATTGCCATTGGCATCTCGTATTGTGGCAATATTTAGATACGTGTATAGGTTTTCATCTCCCATAGTATCATATCCTATTGGCACTATAGGCTGCGTCAGGAGCTCTTTCAGCATTTTCCGGAACATTGTTTCATTCTCAGACCTAATCGCATTAAGGAATTCATATTCAAATGCTTCCTGTCTGCGATCCTTGAAATAAGAATGAACGTTAGATTTTAAGTTTAATTTCTTTCGCAGCTCTTGTTCACCTAATGGTATCGGATTGTTGTATATATAAAGCTCTTGCAGATGGTTTAACTGTCCAAAATCGGGAACCGCTGTCTGTACAGTGATTAAAATCTTATTGCCATCAAGCTTTAGTCGCGTAAGAGATGTAAGTTTGTTCAAACTTACGGGTAATGTAGTAAGACGATTGTTATGTAGCTCTAGCCATTGAAGATTGTGCATATTAAAAATGAAAGCGGGTATTTCGGTAATCTGATTTTGCCCCATATAAAGTCGTACAAGATTTGGCAATAATGTGCCAATAATTGGCGGAATTTCATCGAACAAGTTGTTAGATAGTAGCAATGAACGGAGATCCTCACGTATGCCGGGAACTTCATCAATCCCTTCAAGTGATGTTAAACCAAGACCACTGAGCTGAATCATGCGTCCGACTTGAACTTCTCTATCAACATACGGTTTGTGTTCGGGGATGCCCAATTGCTCATCGCCATTGTAATACTGCCGGAAGGTTATCGGCCGGCCAAACCGATACTGCTCGTAACCAGGAACTTCTGGTATCTCTTGTTGTGCCTCTCGAACCTCTACTTGTTGAGGTTGTTCAGTGCGTCGATTGATTTCCTCAAGCATCATCATTTCTTGAAAATCGTCTTCAAGCCCAGGAAACATTTGCTCTTCTGTTAGAAGATCATCAACTAATTCTTCTTCTGAAAGATTTTCCAGTTCCTCAAGAAATCGTTCTTCTTCAGCCCTTGGATTCATTGCCTGTGCTGAGCCGGCTAGGGTGAGTAACACTAATAATAAGTTTAGATTGAACTTCATAGTTTCCTTTTAAGTTGGTAATAATGATTCTAATTTTCGTTTAATGCGTTTAAAGAAATAATGTGCCGCTTTAACGGCGTCCTGCGTTTCATTTGTGTCATTTTTTTGCTCTTGTGAAAGCACGTCAATAGCCGTATTGGCATAATCCATATGCATGCGATTCAATGAACCTGCAAGATGTTCAATGTCTTCGGGCGAATAGGCATTTTGATGGCTGGCGAGTGCTTGTATTGAGCTATCGAGGGTAATAAGGCCGTCGATAAAGGTATCTTGTGCAAATTCGTTTTGGTTTTTTCTTAAGTCGTACCAAAGAGAAACGCAGCAACTATAGGCGGATTTATAGGCAGATTCAGGCAATGCTTGTTCGGGATGCAAGCGAACTGAGGCGTTCATGCTTCCCCAAATAAAAATAGTTAAAAAAATAAGCGTTAAAAACTGTTTCATTGCCGGGCCTTCCTTCACCTAAGGGTGGCATAAACAGTTTCTTGCTGTCAATAAATCTATTTTTAATAATAACGAAAGATATGGGCCTTATTTGATTATAGTCAATAAAACGGGGAAGCCTTTCGACTTCCCCATACTTCTGTAAAGAAATTAATAAACGATTAAAACGGCAGCTCTTCCTTAAAGGGAGCTTCATCTTGGAAGTTAATACCGCCATCGTCGGTTAGTTGTTGTTCAGACCTACCAAATCCGCGTGATGCGGTTGAATCAATCACAGCTGCTTTGCTGATCTTTGCTTTTGTGCGCGCTTGAACATCATTGATTTGCTTGCTCAAAGCTGGGTCAATCATAGGCTCAGCATCAAGCTTGGTATCTTCCATCCCTGCATCAACTTCTTCTGCAGCGCCGCTACCGGCTGATAAGAAGACTACCCGGTCTGCAACGATAGAGTGTTTATTACGGTTTTTGCCATCTGGATCGGTCCAGGTATCGTATTTCAAACGACCTTCGATAAGTACCGGACGCCCTTTTTGTAGATATTGGCGGCAGCTTTCAGCTTGTGAGCCCCAAACATCAACATCGATATAACATACTTCTTGGATCATAGTGCCGCTTGCCTTATTACGGTATTGGCGATTTGATGCCAACCCGAGGCGGCATACTGCTTGGCCTGAGGCAATTTGTTTGTAATCAGGATCACGTGTGAGGTTGCCCATGATGACGATCCGGTTGTATCCTGCCATTGATCACTCCTGTGAGATTATTAGTTAATTCCTGAGATATTATTTAATGCGCCGCGCAAAGCAATGTATCCATATTGCAGTAATGCACCAATACTCATGCAGCATATTGCGGCTAAGAAGATACCATACAATTCATTCGGCAATAGCCATGATATTTCGTGAGATATGCAAAGCAAGCCAATGAATACCAATTGGACTGCGGTCGTCCACTTACTCAACTGCGTAATAGAACCCCATTTCATACCAAGGCTCATGATAATCATAGCCCCACCTACAATAACGCATTCCTTAATAAGCAGTAGCGAAAATAGCCACGTTGGAAATAATAAGGCCCCGGTGCTAAGTACCAATAGTTTATCAGCAATGGGATCGAGTGCCGTGCCGAATGAAGTTTGTTCATTTCTTGTGCGAGCTAAGTAGCCATCAAGGTAATCGGTAATTGCGGCGACTATAAAAAGGCCGGTCGCCAATAACCATGCACGCGCATGTATTGCGCTCAGAATATATGGAATCAAAACGATACGCGTAATAGTGCAAAGAGTTGCGAGGGTAATTATTCTTTTGTCCATGGCCCGACCCTATTAAAAAGACCCGTCCAAACTATCATTTAATCCAAAATTACGCCAGAACCTAAACATATGTCACCATCATAAAAGACCGCGAATTGACCAGGTGCAATCCCTTGGTCGTTTACGTCTAATTTGACGTGGTATTTGCCGTTGTCGGTTGGCGTTAGAATACAATTATGACGCGCAGGCCCATGGCGGAGTTTAACGGTGAAGTTATTTTTTTCCGGGGCTGTCCCAGAAATCCAAGAGCAGCTGCCAATATAAAATTCATTGCGCTCTTTATCTGGTGAATAATAGGTTTTAGATATATAGACGATATTATTTTGCGTATCTTTCTTCACCACATACCAAGGCCCACCGCTGAGGCCAATACCCTGTCGCTGGCCTAGGGTGTAATAATAAAAGCCGGGATGGGTACCAAGCTTCTTATTTGTCTCAAATTCAACCAGATCACCTGGCATGTCGCCAAAATGATGGCGCAAGAAGTCTGAAAATTTAATAGTGCCCAAAAAGCAGATGCCTTGGCTATCTTTACGATCTTGGGCCGGTAGGTTTGCCGCGCGGGCACGGTCGCGAACTTCGGCCTTAGTCCATTGGCCAATAGGGAATAGAGCCTTTTGTAGCTGGTCTTGGGAAAGCTGCGCGAGGAAGTAGGTCTGGTCTTTAATAGGATCGGGTGCCAGGGCAAGGCAATCTGTTTGCCCGCTCGCTTCCTTTTGCCCCAAACTCACCCTTTTTTGGGCGTAATGCCCCGTAGCAATCTTATCAAACTTGGGCCCAGGTCTTTGATCTAGGTATTCCAAGAAGGCGCCAAATTTGACCATCTTATTGCACATGATATCCGGATTCGGGGTGCGGCCGGCTTTAATCTCGCTCAGGGCATATTGGACAACCCGAGACCAGTAGGCTTCCTGGAAATTGACCACTTCCAACGGCACCTGAAGCTGGTCACACAGCTGGCGGACGTAGCCGAGGTCTTCTTCCCATGGACAGGTGCCAAGGTGGGCTAGCTCATCTTCTAGCCATATTTTAAGGTAAAAAGCCGTGACATCGTTGCCCGCCGCCTTGAGCTCATGCAAGGCCAGTGAACTGTCCACTCCTCCGGATGTGAGAACTGCTATTTTCATGTCTTCTCAAGGTTACAACCTGTATCGCCTACGAATTTAATAAAACCAGGGGTTATTGCAAATTGGGGCGGCTTCTATATCATGGAGTATACGTAATTTTCCCTTCACATAAGCGAAATTTCTTAACTTTGACAACATGATCCGGGCATTACACTCGCTGTGAGATCTTTGATACTCCTTTTCAGATCCGATGCCCGGGTCGTTCTTTATGATCCCAAAGTACCAAACCCTAGCTTCTCGTGCTTTAAGGCCCTATATCGGCTGTGGATTTGATCTCTTTGGTCCGATTTCTCAAGGGAACCTTTTGACGTATGAATAAACCCCTCTAAAATGATTTTATGATTCATATAGAAATAAATCGGGCTTATGCAAGCTCCTTTTTTATACATTTTCCTATTAAAGGATGAGAACAATGATCACAAATGCACTAACAATAATGAAGTATCTTTCACGCACCCTCTTAATAACTATCTGCATGCATGCTGCACTATCAGCAACTTCAGCGCCTGCAGAGAAAAACATTTCTGAAGAGTTGTTGCGCCAATACAATATGGTAGTGTTGCTATTGCGCAATGCACCAACCTTTAAACCATCTCTGCAGGTAGCAGCTACCGAAATAACCCGCCTTTTACACGCAGCCGGGGATACTGACCGAGCATGGAATATAGCTCGTCTAGTTCGCCTATTGGCCCAACCAGCAAGTGAAAATCCTACTCCACTATCTACCGTTCCATCATCAGTTCCACAAGTCTCTGAATCAGTGCCCGTGCCTTCTTCAGCACTACCCTCAATAATTCCTGCTGACCAGCCAGCACCCGAATTCGATCTACCGCAATTGGAATTCCCACGAGAACTAGTTGATGGTTATAAACAAGCTGAACGTTTGGCAAAAAAAATAAATAATAAAACAACTACTCCTGAGAAAAAGATTGAATGCCAGCTGATCCTTGGCGGGATGTATCTGCATGCTGAAGGAGTTTTCATCGATTATGATCTTGCGGTTAAGCATTTAGATGCTGTCGCAAAACAGGAACTCATTCCTACCGCTCGCGCCTCTGCACAGCTTATGCTTGGCGAGCTCTATCGATATGGCGGTGAAGGAGTGCCCCGAGATTATCGACGAGCTGTACTAGATTATTTAATTCCAGCAGCGGGCCAAAATGATGATCTTTTTGCTAAGGCCTCCGCACAATGGATTCTTGGTGAAATGTATTTTGATGGCTTAGGCGTGAATGCCAATCCTGGATATGCCTGGGTAACGTATTTGCGCCCCGTAGCTGCGCAGACAGTAAATTTACAGGCGCAGGCGTACGCATTATCAAAGCTTGGTCACATGTATGTGGATGGCTTAGGCTTCCTATCAGCTGATCATCGTTATGCGCGTCATTATTTAGATCGCGCGGCTAAAGTGATATTCAATAATAATCCGCTTGTTGGAAATGCTGAAGAAAATTCTTCCTCTGCTCTTCCAGTAGTTCAAAATGAACCCGAAAAGTTGGGCACGTATGCTACATACACATTTAATGTACTCGTAAATGGACTGATCGATGAATATGTTGAATCACATAGCACAAAACGATCTTCTACCGATGAAGCGGAAGAAACCGAAGATGAACAAGAAAAGGAATCTGCTAAACGAGCCAAAAAAGCGGATGAACAAGAATAAGGCCACCCGCTCAAATAATCCCGGAGAATAGAGAGTACCACCAACATTCGGATGGACAGGAAAGACATCATGACTAAGCAACTCAAAAAATTTTTATATACGCTACTAACTGCCCTTGCGGTCGGACCCCTTATGGCAACATCAGACTCGCCAAGCAGTTCATCGTCTTCAAGTTCATTGACTGCCAACATGTCGGATGCAGCAGAACCCACTCGTGCTAAGCGAAAAGCAGTTGGTCCCTCTTATGAAGAAGACGAAGCAGAAGAACGTAGTTTAATGCACGCGCAAAAGACATTAAGATCAAGTAACAGCCCGTTTGTTTTCTCTATGGCAGATGATTCTGGCCTACCTGAGCACGCTTCAAGTTCGGCTTTAAGAACCCATAATAGCTTAGCGGCTCCATTGTATACAAGTGCTCCAATTGCACCAATAATTCGAGCTGGAAATATACCTGCTTGGTTTTATGCCGGTCAACAATCGCTTCTTAAAATTACTTTTGAATACCTTAATTATGCAGATCTAACACTAGCCCGGCGTGTATCGAAAGCTTTTCACACCATGGCACCGCAAATAGTCATGCCGAGTGGCCAGCGCTGGGTGGCGTGGTGCATAGATAAAATGGAAAAGGGAAAAAATCAAACCCAGGCATTGAAAGAGATCATCTCCGCCACAGGACGCTGCCCAAATGCCCATGCAAATCTCAGACAGATTGTAGAGGGGTATTTCCAACATGTACCGGCTGAATTACGATTTTGGGATTTAGACCCCAAGAATAAACCGGTAATTAATTCTGACAAAGATGAGTTGCGCACTAGTTTGGGCAAAATCATAGACCGCTTAACTTCACTCGAAGTGGAACATTACAAAGCTCGCGAAACAGTAAAACAGCAAGCCCCGCAATCAACGGTAGAAAAAGATCTTGAAGCTCTCATAGAACAACAGGAAAAGGATATCGCACCTCTGAAGGGAGAAAGCCAAAGGATAATCGATCTTTTAGTTCCTGCCCTTAATGCGCTTTTTCCGTATGAATTAGCTAACACAATTTTATCCGAACTCGATATTGACACATTTCTTCCAGAGCACCTACCACTCATTCCTAAAAGTCTGGTTTTAAACAATTTAGGTATCTCTGCACTTGCCAAAAAAAGAAATATTATCAGAGGGTTCTCATCTTGTTTGGCAGCAGCATGTTTACCGTCCGTTCATGCTTCATTGTTTGCGTTGAATAACAATATTATATGCCTAGATAAAGCACGACGCGAAGCATTGCAACATGTAGAAAAGCGTTTTAGATATAAACTGTCGGTACATGAGTTTGATCCAATAATTTCTCTTCATACAGACCTACTTGACCTTGAGTATTACCAGATAAAACTTGAACAATTACGTCTGGCATTGAAGAATGTTATTTTGAAGGATAGATCGATCCAAAGAAATACGATTGAACTTAACCTATGGGCGATGGAATCAGAGCATCGCAAATTTATTCACGATAGGATTGATAAATATCTCGCTGCTCTAAAACGCCTAGAGCAAACTCAAAGAAGTGCCATAACTAATCATGTGTTAAAATTAATTAAAATGGTATTCGATGTTACACCTGATACAGAGGTGGAAGCTTGCAGGCTCTGTGTTAAAACGATTATCAATCTCTGGTCTGAATTTTTACAAAAAAACAGTACGTCGAACTATAAGTCTCGTGCGGCACATTTTGCTGCAAGAGCAGTAGCTTTGGCTGGCAATAGGTTAGAAGCAAACGATCTCAGGTTCGCCGCCATGCTGCACTTTACCGATGGAGCTTTCTCAGAAGCAGAACAATATTTTGATCATCTACTTGCTGAGTTTAAAGATAAAGTTAATTTTCTAGATTTTATACTTGCCGCTAGATCGTCAACGTTGATAGCTGCATGTAGCGATAATCATGCGGAAGCGGAACGACACTTGAATGTTGCTGCCGAAAAGTTCACTAATGCCATGGAAAAATTACATCTTGCATCTTGGACTGAAATAAAACGCAGCTCCCAAGAAATTGCTCTTTTAATATCTCACTTAGCAATTCAAGGCCCTCAATTGCGAGCTTTTGCGGATCAGATGCAAGAATATCTCACTATCATTGACGCAAAAATCGCGTCGGCAAGAGGACTAATAAGTCTATAAAACAATAATCTTTCAGATCAGGATGACAAAAAAGCACTACGAATGGAGCACAAGAGATGAGCCAGCAATTCAAACTATTATTTTCACTACTACTAACTGCGCTTGCGGTCGCACCACTTATAGCGACATCCGACACACCAAGCAGCAGTAGCAGTTCATCATCTTCAAGTTCATTGACTGCCAACATGTCAGATGCAGCAGAATCGATCCGCACTAAGCGAAAAGCGGTTGGTTCTTTTTATGATGAAACCGAAGCAGAAGAACGTATAATGCATGCGCAAAAGACATTAAGGTCAAGCAATAGCCCGTCTATTTTCTCAATGGCAGATGACCTATCTGAGCAAGCTCCAAGTTCAGCTTTGATAGCCCGTAATAGCCTAATGGCTCCATTATATTTACTAAGTGCTCCAATTGCTCCAATAAATCGAGCTGGAAATATACCTTCTTGGTTTTATGCCCACGAACACTCGCTCCTTAAATTTACCTTTGAATACCTTAATTATGCAGATTTGACTTTAGCTCGCCGCGTATCGAAAGCTTTTCATGCCACGGCACCGCAAGTAATCATGCCAAGGGGTCAAAAATGGATAACGTGGTGTATAGACAGAATGAATAGGGCGAAAAATCCGGATTCTAGAGTACCGGCCTTGAAAGAAATTATCTCTGCCACAGGGCGATGCCCTAATGCCATGGTAAACCTCAGACAGATCGTGGAAGGCTATTTCGAACACGTACCGGGAAACCTACGGTTTTGGACTGGAGGCCGCAAGTATAGACAACTTGTTTCTGACAAAGATGAGTTGCGTAATGATTTGGGCAAAATCTTAGATCGCATAACACAGCTTGAAGCGGAACATCAAAAAGATCGCGAAACAGTAAAACAGCAATCCCCTAAATCAACTGTAGAAAAAGATCTTGCCGCTCTAATAGTGCTGCAGGAAAAGGCTCTTGCACCATTAAGGGAAGAAAAACAAAAGATAGTTGACCTTTTAGTTCCTGCCCTGAATGCGCTTTTTCCGTATGAATTAGCTAACACAATTTTAGATGAACTTGATGTTACCCAAGGCCTGCCTGAACACCTGCCACTCGTACATAAAAGTCTACCCTTAGACTCCCTAAGCATTTCTGCGCTTGCCAAAAAAAGAAATGTAACAAGAAATTCCGTATCTTGTTTGGCAGCAGCATGTTTACCATCTGCTCACGCTTCTTTGTTTGCGTTGACTAACGATATTATATGCCTAGACAAACCACGCCGCGTTGCACAACACCACATGGAGAAGCGATTTAGAGATAAGGTGATTGTACATGAATTTGATCCGATAACCTGTCTTTATACCGATCTAGTTGACACCAAGTATTACCAGATAAAAATTGAACAATTACGTGAGGCATTGAAAAACGTAATTTTGAAGGAAAGATCGATCCTCAAAAATGTGATTGAACTTAATCTGGGAGCAATGGAATCAGATTATTATAAGTTTATTTGCGATAGGGTTGAAAAATATCTCGGCGCGCTAAAAAAGCCTGATCAATCTCAAAAAGACGCCATATCGAACCATGTATTAGGATTAATTACTCTTACGCTCGACATTGCACATGACTCAGAATTGGATGCTTGCAGAAAGCGTGTTAGTACTGTTATCCATTTCTCATGGTATGAATTTTTTCAAAAATTAAATCGGTTAGACTACTGGGCACGTGCTGCACATTTCGCTGCAAGAGCAGTAGCTTTAGCTGGCAACAAACTAACTGCAAACGACCTCAAGTTCGCGGCAATGCTGCATTTTAACGCCAATGCTTTCACGCAGGCGGCACAATATTATGATCAATTTTTTACTGAGTTTATGTCTGATGCCGAGTATTTCGATTTTATACGAGCCGGCAGATTTTCAGCGTACCTTGGTGAGCACGGTTTTAATGATGCGGAAGCAGAACGACACTACAAGGCCGCTACAGAAAAGTTAGTTAAAGCCGTAGAGAAATTGAATTCTGCACCTTTGCACCTTTTAAAAACCAGCTTCAAAGATATCGGCCATATAAGATTACCTCGCGTATCAATTCAGCGCCCACATGCGCAAGCCTTCGAGGCGCAGCTGCAAAAATGCCGCGCAGCAATTGCCGCAAAAATTGATGAGATTGAAAGGCCTGCGGCTTTGGCTGCTCAAGAATTGGAAAGAGAGGCGGCTTTGGCTGCTGAGGTTAACCAATTCTTGGTATAGCAATGATCTTTCAGGTAACAAAATTGACAATTAATAGCATCAAGAATGGACCAAAACAGATGAACCAGCAATTCAAACTATTATTTTCCCTGTTAACTGCCCTTGCGGTTGCACCCCTTATTGCGACATCCGACACACCTAGCAGTTCATCAAGTTCATCGACTGCCAATATGTCAGATACTGCAGAATCTACCCGTGCTAAGCGAAAAACAGTTGGTCCTTCTTATGAAGAAGATGAAGCAGAAGAGCGTAGTTTAATGCATGCCCAAAAATTATTACGATCAAGTAATAGCCCATCTAGTATGGCAGATAACTCTGGCAGGCCTGAGAATGCTTCAAGTTCAGCTTTGATAGCCAATAATGAAAGTAACCTTTCGGCTGATTTACATGGTCAATTAGGCGCGCCAATACCTGCTTGGTTTTACGTGAGCCCGTTTTTCAAAATAAGCTTTGAGCATCTTAATTATGCAGACTTAACTGTGGCTCGATCTGTATCGAAGGCTTTTCACGCGATGGCACCACAGGTACTTATGCCGACCGGTCAAGATTGGGTGACTCAGTTTACGAGAAGGTTCGCCCGGGCAAAAACTGCCACCGAAAAATATAATGCTTATAGGGATATTGTCTCAGCTGTTGGTCGCTGTCGCAATCCAAGCGTATCGCTGCAAAATATTATAAAAAATTATTACACGCAGGTACCGTATGAGTTGCGGTTTTGGTACGGGGAAAAGGACAAATTTCCTGTTGAAGCAAAAGATAATTTACGCGACGAGCTTGGTACTGTTTTAGATGAAATAGAAAAAGCAGAAGCTGAAAAGCAACGTAACTGCCAGGCACTACGCCAGCAAGCAAACCAAACAAATGCGGCTAGGGAGCTTGATGAATTCAATACGCGCTACGAAAAGATTTTACGACCATTAAAAGAAAAGCAAGCACGAAAAGTTGATGCATTAATGCCTTCTCTTCGCGTCCTTTGCCCGTATGCCACTGCCAGCATGATAGTACATGAGCTCAATGGCCAGCAACTCCTTCCCGATATCCTACCGTTGGTACATGAAAAGGATGAAGAACTAGATGCGCGGGCGCTATATATATTGGCAAAAAAATTAGTTGGCAACGAAAAATTAGTTGCTAAGGAATGCGTATCAGCACTTGCAGCTGCGTGCGTGCCATCGGTTCATGCATCTTTAGTTATACAGAAAGATCGGGCAGGCCTCGCGCAAAAAAAAGAATTAGAGTATCAGTTTATCAGGCCGATGCCCTTTGATGAACTTGATCCAGCCCGACGTCTTGATATGATTGGCGATGAACTAAAGCTTCAGGTGCGCCTAGTCAAATTAGAGCAGCTAAAACAAGCGCGCAACGATGTTATTTTAGATAAACGATCAATATCTAAGCGCGAGATTGAAAAAATATACTGGGATCAAAAGCGGGCTATCCAACGATTTCTATTCACTCGAATCAATGCGTATGTAAAAGAATTAGAGTTAGGGAAATTGCCCAACGAGATTACAACAGCCCACATTCATACATTCATTAAGACTCTTCTTACGCTCATTGATCCAAAGGAATCAGGATCCTACAAATTAATATCTGACGTATGCGGGCCTTGGCATAGTTTTATCGAATCTCTAAATCCGGTTAATCGCGACGAAATTTGGCAAAAGATTGCTTATTTTGCAGATAAAGCTGTTGAATTATCCATTTCTAAAAATATATGGGAATTCGAGGCTGCTGCGATTGCTCATGTAAGAGCCAGAGATATTGGAAAGGCTGATCAATATTACGACCAACTGTTTGCTGAATTCGGTAATGCGGTGGATCCTTTGCAATACTTCACTGCAGGTCTGGTATCAACGGCGCTAGCTTCTAATTATCATAAAAACAATCAATTAGAAAAAGCAAATCAACACTGGAATACCGCAGCTAAAAGATTAAACCGCTCCATACATTTGATATCCCGTATTACATCTCTGAAAGCCTTACACGATGGGGTACAGATTTCAAGAAATATAAGCAAACTCATTTCTACTAAACAGGAAAACATTCATCCGCAAGTGCTAGCTAAGATACAAGAATGCCACGCAGCAATTGACGCAAAAAGTAATGAGTTAGAAAAGGCGGCCATTGAAGCTGCCAACAATAACAATAATGCAGGTTAAAATGACAATTAATAGCATAAAGAATGAAACAAAACAGATGAGCCAGCAAATCAAACTACTATTTTCACTATTAACTGCCCTCGCGGTCTGTCCCCTTATTGGTAGATCAGACTCGCCAAGTAGTTCATCATCAAGTTCATTAACGGCCAATATGACAGACGCTGCTGAATCCGGTCGGACTAAGCGAAAACCATTTGGTGCCTATAATGGCAAAATAGAAGCAGAAGAGCATGATTCGATCCATGCGAAAAAATCATTAAGGTCATCTGTTTTTTCTACGGGAGACAATTCTAGCCGACCTGAAAAAGCTTCAACTGCAGTATTAATAATCGATAAGGAAAATAGCCCGCCATCTATCTTACATGGTTTGAACGCGCCAATACCCATTCCAGTAAATAAAGTTGTAAGCATACCTGCTTGGTATTATGCAAGCCCATTATTCAAACTTACCTTTGAACATCTTAATTATGCAGACCTAACTGAAGCTCGAAGTGTGTCAAAAGCTTTTCATGCACTGGCGCCACAGGTGCTTATGCCAACCGGTCAACATTGGGTGACTCAGTTTATTAAAAGATTCGCGCGTGCAAAAACTGCCACCGAAAAATTTAATGCTTATAGGGATGTTGTCTCCGCCGTTGGTCGCTGCCCTAATCCGATCGTAAAGATTGAAGAGATCGTGCATGACTATTACAGACGTGTACCAAATGAGTTGCAGTTTTGGGATGGCGAAGGGGATAAGATTCCTAATCTCGCAAAGGATATATTACGCAACGAGCTTGGTGCTGTTTTAAATGAAATAAAAAAAGTGAAAGCTAAAAAGCAACGTACGTGCGCCGCACTAAAACAACAAGCACACCAAGCAGATGCGGCCAGGGAGCTCGATGAACTCAATGCGCGATATGGAAAAATTTTAGGACCATTAAAAACAAAGCAAGCACAGATAGTTGATGCATTAATGCCTTCCCTCCGCGCGCTTTGCCCCTATGCCACAGCCAGCATGATATTACATGGGCTTACCGGCAAGCAAATCCTTCCAGAGATGCTGCCATTAGTACATGAAAAGGATGAGGGATTAGATGCGCGAGGTTTGCAAGTAATGGCAAAAAAATTCGCGACCAAGGAATTGGTATCAGTACTTACAGCTTCATGCGTACCATCAGTTCATGAATCTTTAGTTACACAGAAAGATCGGTCAGGTCGCGAATCAAGAGCTGCATTGGAACATCATTTTATACAGCCGACCGCTACAGAAAAACTTAATCCAGCTCGGTTGCCGCATCTGATTATTGATGATCAATTAGATATTCAAATGCGCTTAATAAGATTAGAGCAGCTAAACCAAGCGCGCAATGATATTATTTTGCACAAAAGATTTTTTCCTATACGCCTGATCGAAACGGCATACTGGCAGCAAAAGAATAGCACCCATCAGTTTCTAATTACGCGAATTAACTCATATATAAAAGGATTAGAGTTACCAGAGAAACAACCAAATGATATTGTGACTGCTCACATTCTTAGACTCATCAGGACTCTCATTATTACCCTTGATCCACATGAGTTAGCAGACTGCAAATTGATATCTCGCGTGTGCGAAGGTTGGCATACTTTTCTCGATTCACGAAACCCGCTTGATCGCAACGAAATTTTGCAAGAGATTGCTTATCTTGCAGATAGAGCTCTTGATATAGGCAATGGTTCTGAATATGCCTACGATCTTGCAGCCGCCGAATTCGCGCATATAAAGCTCAACAATAATGAAAAGGCTGATCAATATTACGACCAACTGTTCACTGAATATAAATGCGAGGAAATTTTGGATTATTTAAATGCCAGTATTGTATCAGTAAAGTTAGCTGCTCATTATAAAAATAATCAACCAGAGAAAGCAAAGCGGCACGGCAGTACAGCACTTAAAAGATTGAATCGGGCAATGGAATTAATGCCTCTTGTAAGCCATAGACTTTCTTCACCGGTGCAGTACTTCAAGAAATGCGCGGATATTATGGATCAGCTAAGCGAATTTTTGACTACTCATCAAGTAGGAGCTCTCGTTGTGAAAAAGGTACATACGTGCCACGAAGTAATTAAAACCAAAATTCAACAATTCGGGTTCATAAGCTCAACCGTTGAAGGCGTCATACATTGATCTGGCCTTTAACAAATGGAGGAATAAACATGAATTCAATTAAATTATATATTTTATTACTGACCATCTGGGCATGTCCCCTTATGGCGACATCCGACACGCCTAGCAGTTCATCATCAAGTTCATTAACTGCCCTCATGTCAGATACCGCAGAATCAAGCCGCATCAAGCGAAAAGCGATTGGCCCCTCTTATGAAGAAGTAGAAGCAGAGGAACGAAATTTAATACATGCGCAAAAGACATTACGATCAAATAACAGACCGTCTGCTTTTTCTGTGGCAGATGATTCTGACCCACTAGAGGCAGCTTCAAGTTCAACTTTGATACCCAATTATGAAAATAGCCCGGCGTCTGCATTATATAGACCGAGTAGTTCGATCCTCGCTCCAATATCTCGAATTGGAAATATTCCTCCTTGGTTTTATGCCCATGAACAATCGCTCCTTAAATTCACCTTTGAATATCTTAACTTTGCAGATCTAACCCTAGCTCGCCGTGTGTCGAAGGCTTTTAATACCATGGCACCGCAGGTAATCATGCCAACAGGTCAGCAATGGATTACATGGTGCACAGCAAAATTTGATAAAGCGAAAAATGAATCTTGCCAATTCCAGGCAATAAAAGAGATTATCGCCGCCACCGGACGCTGCCCCAATGCCATCGCAAATCTCAGACAGATCGTGGCTGGATATTTCAAACAAGTACCAGCAAAATTACGATTTTGGAATTCAGCTCGCAAGGGTAAAGCTGCGGCTCACAAAGATGCATTGCGCGCTGATTTGGGCAAAATCCTAGATCGCATAACAGAGCTTGAATCGGGACATCAAAAAGCTCGCGAAGCCGTAAAAATGCAAGCCCAGCAATCAACGGTAGAAAAAGATCTTGCCGCTCTAACAGTGTTGCAGGAAAAGGCCCTTGCACCATTGAAAGAAGAAAAACAAAAGATCATCGATCTTTTATTTCCTGCCCTTAATGCACTTTGGCCCTACGAATTAGCTAACACAATTTTAACGGAGCTTGATAAATCGGGTCTGCCTGAACATCTGCCAATCGTGCCTAAAAACCTTGAGTTAGGCAGCCTAGGCATCGCAGCAATTGCCAAAAAAAGAAAAATAATTAGAGAAAGCCTATCGTATTTGGCTGCGGCATGTTTACCATCTGTTCACGCTTCTTTATTTGCCTTGAATAACGATATTGTATGCCTAGACGAAGCACGCCGTGATGCTAAAGAGCATATAGAAAAACGCCTTAAGGAACCGGTGGTCGCACATGAATTTGATCTAGCAACCTCACTTTATAACGACCAGACTGACCTTAAATATTACCAAATAAAAATTGAACAATTACGCCAGACCTTGAAGAATATTATTTTGAAGGAAAGATCGATCCCCAGAAATGTGATCGAACGCAACCTGACATCAATGGAAGCCGATTACATTAACTTTATTCGCAATAGGATTGAGAAATATCTCACTGCTCTAAAAGAGCCAGACCAAACTAAAAAAGATGCAATATCTAACCATATATTGACGTTAATTAATTGCGCGCTTCAACCAGATGAAGAGGCGGAATTAGATGCATGCATCAGCCGCGTTAATATGGTTATGAATTCCTGCTATAATTTTTTGACAAAAAATAGTCATCCACGGTACTGGAAGCATGCTGCATATTTTGCGGCAAGAGTAATAGCTTTAGTTGGCTATCGCTCATTATCATCCCTCAGTAACGCAGCAATACTGCACTTTAACGCTGGCGCTTTCAAACAGGCAGTTCAATATTTTGATCTAATACTTAGGTTTAAGACCAATGTTAATTTTCTGGATTTTATACAAGCCGGCAGATTTTCAGTAACCCTTGCTCATCGATGTTCGAATGAAAAGGAAGCAGAACGGCACTTCAAGGCTGCTTCGGAAAAATTCGCAAATGCCATGGCGAAATTACCTACTGCGCATTATCACGAGCTAAAAAGCAGTTCCGAAGAACTCAATTTTCTTGATTTACCATGCTATCAAAGCCGAAAAATGCAAGCTCTAGCGGTTCAGATACAGGAATTACGCGCAGCAATTAATGCAAAAATTATTGAAATAGAAAAAAAGGCATCCGCAAAAGCCGCTGACAGCAATGATCATGCAGATAAAAAATGACAATTAATAGCACCAAAAATGGAGCAAAAACAATGAGCCATCAATGCAAACTACTATTCTCACTACTAACTGCCCTTGCGGTCATACCCCTCATGGCGACATCCGACACGCCAAGCAGTTCATCATCCAGTTCTTTGATGGCCCACACGTCGTTGGATACACCAGCCTCAAAGATACCAACTTGGTATTATGCGAGCCCATTTTTCAAACTTACCTTTGAACAACTTAATTACGTAGACCTAACGACAGCCCGAAGTGTATCGAAAGCTTTTCATGCAATGGCACCACAGGTACTTATGCCAACCGGTCAAAAGTGGGTGGCTCAGTTTATGCGAAGATTCGCGCGGGCAAAAACTGCCACCGAAAAATATAATGCTTATAGGGATATTATTTCAGCCGCTGGGCGATGCCCTAATGCGATCGCAGAGCTTGAAGAGATTGTAAACGGCTATTATATACATGTACCGGAAGAGTTATGTTTTTGGGATGGCGAAAGAGAGCCTGTTACGGCAAAAGATGATTTACGCAACGAACTCGGTACCATTTTAGATGAAATAGAAAAGGTGAAAGCAGAAAGGCAATGTAACTTCCTTGCAGTAAAGCAACAAGCACCCCAAGCCAATGTGGACAGAGAAATTGAGGAACTGAGTTCACGATATGAACAAATTTTAAGACCATTAAAACAAAAACAAGCCGAAATCGTTGGCGCCTTGATGCCTGCTCTTCGTGCCCTTTGCCCTTATACCACTGCTAGTATTATGGTAGAAGAGCTTAATGGCAATCAACTCCTTGCCGATTTCCTGCCACTTGTCCATGAACAAGATGACGAATTAATTACGCAAGATGTAAAAAAAATGGCAAAAAAATACAAGATTAAGGATTGCCAAGGGGTTAATTGCGTTCCAGCACTTACAGCGGCATGCTTACCAGCTGTTCATGCATCTTTAACGACACAAAAAAATGGGGCAGGGTTCGTAGCAAAAGAAGAATTAGAGCAGCAGCTTATTCGACGGGTTTTTTCAGACAAATTTGATCCGGACGGGTTACCTGGTTTGATTACTGCTGATCAACAAGCACTCCAGTTGCGTTTAATAAAATTAGAGCATTTAAAGCAAGCGAAAAATGATGTTATTTTGCACCAACGATCGGTATCGAAGCAGGAGCTTGAAACAGCATACTGGACTCTGAAGGATAGCATTCATCAGTTTCTAATTAAGCGAATTCACGCATATCTAAAGGAATTAGAGTCTGGGAAACTATCAAAAGAGATTATAACTGCCCACATTCTTAAACTCTTTAAGACTCTGCTTGATTTAGCTGATCCAAATGAATTAGCAGACTGCAAAGTTAGTAAGCTAGGTGAAGATTGGCATATCTTTATCGATTCTCTAGATCCGATTGAACAGGATAAAATTTGGCAACGCATTGCGTATCTTTCCGGTAGAGCCATTGATCTAGCAAGTGGTCAAGCGTATGCAGCCGATCTTGGAATTGCTGCAATCGCACATGTAAGAGCCAAAGATTACGAAAAGGCTGATCAATATTACGGCAAATTGTTCGTTGCTTTTGGTGATACGGCGGAACCTCTGGAGTATTTTAATTCCGGCGTTATTTCACTGGCGTTAGCTGCTAATTATTTTAAAAATCATCAGCCAGAAAAAGTAATGGCCCATTGCAATACTGCAATTGTAAGATTAAACCGAACCATCCAGTTGATACCTCTTATAAAATCTGTGAAATCCTTTGATGTTTTACCGGTTTCAACCAAGATATTAGAACAAACTTCTACTGAGCAGATAAGCGCTATTCAGCACGTACACGCGAAGCTAAAAGAATGCCAAGAAGCAATTTGTAAAAAAATGGAAGAACTCAATAACGCAAAACGTACAACTAGCACAGAAATCGTTCATTTCCCTCTTATTCGGAATTGGAACGAATTTTGGGGCATAGAATAAAATAGAGAAATAAACATGAATTCTAAACTATATATCTCATTATTAGCTATTTTGGCAGTCGGACCCCTTATGGCGACATCAGATACGCCAAGCAGTAGCAGTTCATCATCAAGTTCATTGACGGCAAATATGTCGGATGCAACGGAATCTAAACGCGCTAAGCGAAAAGGGATTCATGCTGCTATCGTGCATGATATCGCCGAGGAAGAAGAGGAATCTTCTACGCGTCAGAAAACTTTACGGATAAGCGAAACTCCATCAACGTTGTCCCTACCAATATCCTTTAGTCCTAACCCAATAAGCCCCTCGCCAAGCCCTACTATAGTTTCTTCACCTTCACCCTCAGTCGTTATAATTGCGCCTAAAAGCAAAGCTAAATTCTTTCCGGCTCAGTTTTATAGCAGTCCGTTCTTGAAGCCGAGCTTTGAGTATCTTGATTTTACCGATTTGAGTGCAGCACGCCGGGTATCGAAAAACTTTACTGCCTTCAAGGACATGGCATCACAGGTGCTCATGCCTTCAGCCCAACAATGGGTTGCCTTATTTGTACAAAAGTTAGACGAAGCAAAAACGGCTACCCAACAGCATCAGGTATTCGTGGATGCCATTGCAGCAATTGCGCGTTGTCCGAATGCGATTGTAAAACTGCGAGCAGTGGTGAAAAATTACTACAAAGATGTACCAAAAGAATTGCGCTTTTGGAATATGAATGCCAAAGACAAAATATTGCCTATTAAAAGCAAAACCGATTTGCGGAACGAACTAGTCACTATTACAGACCGTATTGCAGTACTAAAATCCCAACCCGCAAACGGAGCCAATGAAGAGCTTGCGCAATTAAAAGAACAACAGCAAAAGATAGTGGAAACATTGCTACCATCTCTTCATGCACTTTGCCCCTATGCGACTGCCCATATGATATTATTAGAACTTGGCGATCAACCTGGGCTTCCTGAAAATTTACCAGCTTTAGCTAAACACAAAACGAATTTAGAAGATCGCGTATTACAAATACTTGCAAAAAAAATTAGCCCAAGAGGCCTTGTCTCAAAACTCGCCGCTCAACTCCTACCACCGATTCATGCAGCTTTAGCTACACAAACCGATAGACTGAGTCGTGAATTAAGGCCAATGCTAGAACTTCGCTTAATGCAAGCAGTTTCTCAACGCCCTTTTGATCTCTCATTATCTCCTAACATTCTAATCACGAATGACCAACAAGATATACAGTTGTATGACCAGAAAATTTTGCAGCTATGGCAAGCGACTAAGTACATTATCTTGAAGGATAAAAAAATCAGCAGAATGGAGCTTGAAGAGGCATTAGCAAAGATGAGAAAGGATCGTCTTTCATTTGTTCTGAGTCGGGTTGCAAGCTATCTCAAGCTAATACAAGAAAAACCACAATTATTGGAAAAAAAAGCCGTAGTCCACCATCTATATCAATTGTTAACGGGGATCTTCGATGCTGTTCGCACATCCGAACTAGATGAATGCAGAGCTATTGCAAAAATTCCTGCTATCCCACATTGGCTTACATTTATCGATTTGCTTACTCCAAAAGCAAAATTGAAGATCATTGACCGTATTGCCTTTGCCGCGGATAGAGCTGTTATTCTTGCTAGGGCCTCATTAGCACCGGATGATCTTAGAATCGCCGCACGCAATAATGCCGAACTACATTCATTTAAAGAAGCTTCAAAGCATTATGATAAATTAATTACGGAATTTGGTTTTATGACGACAGCAATCGATTATTTGGAAGCTAGCTTTACCCATATAGCCTCAAATTATCTTAAATCTGAAACTGCTAAATCTCACTTGGACATTGCAACCGAATATATAATTAGCGCTCAGCAAATATTCCGAAATTTAACGTTGCATCAATTAAAACATTGTTCAGCAAACGTTTCCAATCTATGCAAAAAATATTCTGCTCTGGCGAAGCGAAATCCTGAGCTGGCAGATTTAGCAGCTTCTGTACGTGAAATCGAAAAGGTAATAATTCCAGAGACAATTAAGAAGTTGAGAGAGCCTAAATAAGCGAAAAGCAAAAAATAAATTCTACAATGGAGATTAAAAACATGATTACGAACAAACTAGTTTATATACTACTTATTGCCACTATCGCAATTAATCTTAAAGCCACAGCAGATACCCCGTCATCGCCTGCATCTATGTCGGATGCAATAGATGCAGTGCCTCAAAACAATAAACGAAAAGCGAATGGTGCCATCCATCAAGAAAATGCGGCGGAAGAAGAAAACTCAAGGCTCGGCCAAAAAGCATTAAGAATGAGTGCGGTTGCATCGTCTTTGCCGGTTACAGATAGTTCTCACCAGCCTGCGGCATCAAGCTCTTCTACAATAACCAATAACAATGTAGCTCTTACGGCTGCTCTACCTGCACCAACCGCCTTAATAAAGGCCAAGCCACAGATTCCAGCTTGGTATTATGGCAGTCCAATGCACGAAATCACCTTTGAGCATCTTGATTATGCAGATTTGACTTTAGCGCGGCGCACCTCAAAAGATTTTAAAACAATGGCCAAGCAGGTAATTATGCCTACCGGCCAGAAATGGGTTGCTTGGTTCAAAAATAAGTTCAAAAATGTAAACAGTGCGCATAAAGAATATCACGCTTTTAAGGATATTATTGCAGCTGCAGCGCGTTGTCCTAATCCGATTGAAAAGCTTCGAGAGATTGTGAGAAATTATTATACAAACGTTCCAGCAGCATTACGATTCTGGAACGCCGGCCATGAGCTGCCGGAAATCTCTGCGAGGGTTAGGCTTAACCAAATAATTAGTACTAAGGATAATTTGCGTCATGCATTAGGCAATGTTATGGACCAAATTGCAAAACTTGAAGCAGAACAAGCACAAGCTCGTCAAGCAATGGAACAGCATGATCAACCCGCAGTTGTTGCCAAGGAACTGGCGACGCTCAAAGAGCAACAACAAAAAATTATCGCACCATTGAAAGACCAACAACAAAAGATTATGGATCTTTTACGACCCTGCCTTTATGCACTGGCTCCATATACTACTGCCAATATTATTCTTTCAGAGTTAGGAGGTAAGGAATTTCCAGAAATATTACCTATACTGCTCGAAAATGATCGTTTAGATCCTCAGTGGCTGCTCAGACGACTTGCAAAAAAAATAAGCCCGCAACGAGGATATATAGAAACTCTTGTGGCAGGTTGCATTCCATCGATTCATGCATCTTTAGCCGCACAGCACGATTCAATTTCTCGCCCAGCTAAACTTAAAATAGAAAGCCTTTTAACTGCCTCAATTTCACCATCGCACGTTGATAATTCTTGTATGCCAAATGAATTAATCGCATATGCCATGAATGATCTTGAGTATTACTATTTAAGAATTACGCAGCTCAGACAAGCCATAGCTTGGGCCATTTTAAAGGACAAGGAAATTTCCGAGTTAGACCTTCAGAAAGCTTTATGGAACATAGAAGAGGGCCGAAATAAATTTCTTTTTGATCGAATCCAGTTTTATCTGGCTGATCAAAATAAGGCACTGTTGCAAAATGAAATTTTAACTAAACATGTCACGGAACTAATTATTGCTGCGTGTAAAACAGCTCGCCCATCAGAATTACAAGATTGCAGAGCTATAGCAGCCGCAGCTTTCGGCCCTTGGAGCCCATTTATTTTGACTTTAAAGCCGAAAGAACGACACACAATATTATGGGAAAAAGCCTATCGGCAGACCGTAGCTTCGTTTGCTGAGCGAGCAGTTATACTTGCCGCTGATACCTTAACGGCAAATGATCTCAGACGTGCTATTGTTCTCTGCCATTATGCTTCACAATTATACAAAGTTGCAACTTTTCAAGATCAATTACTCAATGAATTTGGTGGGGAAGTCTCAGTTGTCGATTATTTTAATGCTAGCCATACGCATGCACAACTAGCATCCATTAATTTAAAATCTAACAACCAAGAAATTGCCAAGCGTCATTATGATGCTGCAACAAAATATCTAGAACGCGCTCAGCAATTAGGACGTGAAGCAAGCCTAGAGCGTTTGAAAAATAATTCTTCTTCAATCAATAGGCTTGGCGAACAGTTTTCTGATATGGCGGCAAAAAATCCACAAATAGCTGAATTAGCAACCAAGGCAACCGAATTCATAGCAACTTTTAATGAAAGAATTAATGAGCTGGAAGCAGCGGCGAATCCTCAACCAATATAAGTAACATTAACGAATGGAAAATGGAGGAATAAATATGAGTTCTAAATTATATATATCATTACTAACTATCTTTGCAGTCGGTACCCTTTTGGCGACATCCGACACACCAAGCAGTTCATCATCTAGTTCATTGACCGCCAATATGTCGGATGCAACAGAATCTACCCGCACTAAGCGAAAAGGGATTGACGCTGCTATTTTGGATGATATCGACAATGAGGAAGAATCGTCTGTACGCCAAAAAGCTTTGCGGATGGGCAGAACGCCATCAACTTTAACCTTGCCAGAATCCCTTGACCCGACAAGCCCTTCACCGAGCCCGAACATGACTTCTTCACGCGCACCCTTAGCCGTTCCCAAAGATACGGGTAAGAAGTTCTTTCCTGCACAGTTTTATAGCAGTCCGTTCTTAAGGCCAAGCTTTGAGTATCTTGATTTTATCGATTTGAGTGTAGCCCGCAAGATATCCAAAAGTTTTACTGCTTTTAAAGACATGGCATCAGAGGTGCTTATGCCGTCTGCTCAGCAATGGGTTGCCTTGTTTAGACAAAAGTTTGATGGTGCAAAAACGGGCAGCCAACAGAATCAGGTTTTTAGAGACATGATCCCAATGGTTGCTCGCTGCCCAAATGCGATTGTAAAGCTGCGGGAGATTATAAATAACTATTACCAAGACGTACCCAAAAAACTTCGTCTTTGGAATTTGAATGCCAAAGGTAAATTGTTGGTAGATAAAAGAAAAAATGATGCACGCACTAATCTGTGCACTGTTGCAGAAGACATTGCAAAGATTAAAGCCGAACAGCAATCCCAAGAAAGTGGCAACAATAAAGAATTGGTTACGCTAAAGGCTAAAAAGAAACGTTTAGTTAAAAGACTCTTGCCTTGCCTTCATGCACTAGCTCCCTATACGACAGCCAGCATTATTCTATCAGAGCTTGGCGATCAATCTGGGTTTCCGGAAAACCTTCCTCCTATGCCCCCACATAAACACCAGTTAAATGAACGTGTGCTTCAAATTCTGGCAAAAAAATTCAGTGCACGGGGCTTAGTAATATCAATTGCTGCCGGTTGTTTACCGTCAGTTCATGCAGCGCTAGCCACACAATTGGATACATTAAGTCGTTCACTCAGACCCAAGCTAGAACTTCGTTTAATGCAGCCAATTACAGAGCGACCCCGTGGATCATTATCTCCTGACATTATGATCAGAAATGATCAGCAAGATATTTCTTATTATAACTTAAAAATCAATCAGCTACGCGAGGCCATTGACCGCAAAATTTTAATACATAAACAAATCAGTAGACGAGATCTTGAAAACGCATTGTTGCAGATCGAATCAGATCGACTTTTTTTCGTTCGTCATAGAACGGTACCGTATCTAAAACTTCTAGAGAATCCAGCCCAGGCACAAAGAGATACTATAATCAAACACGTAATGTGGTTAATGGAAACAGCGTTGGATATTACTTGCACATCCGAATTAGCTGATTGCAGATCCATTGCAAATTCGGGCTGTAGTTTTATTTGGAATACTTTTATCAATTCTCTTCCCGAAATTGAAATGATGAAATTACGGAACAGGATCGCCGATGTTGCTGCTAAAGCTGTTACCATGGCTGGAAGTTCACTACGGGCAGATGATCTAAGGCATGCTGCATGTAGCCATATATATGCCTATCGCTACAAAGAAGCGGCAGACTATTATGATCATTTACTTACTGAATTTTCCTTAGAACCTAATTTTAGGCTCGGCGTTCACTTGGATGCTGGTTTAGCGCACGCAATATTAGCAGCAGAAAGTTCTGATTTTGATAAAAATGAAATAGCCAAAAGCCATTTCAATACTGCATGGCAATACCTGATGAGTATTGACCAAAAACATGATCTGTCCAAAATGTCGGCTGCGGTATTAAAAAGCTGCTTGGCAAGCTGCGAAGATTACTCTGTCTTGGCAACGCGATTTCCACCGGCAACAGGTTTAGCCGCGCTAGTCCAAAATTTCACTGCAGAGATAAAGGTGACACTTCGAACTAAAGAATTGGAAATGGACAATCAGCGGCCGGCCGAGAGCAGCCAACATTAAGTTAACTCTATAAATGGAGACAAAAACATGCTTCTAAACAAACTACTCTATGCAGTTTTAACTGCTGCAATTGCTTCGACCCTTACGGCTACATCTGATTCACCAATTGAGCATGCTCAATCACCTAGATCTGAGGTAATAAATGCGGCTCCAAAAAGTAATAAGCGAGCGTGTATTGCAATTCAACACAAAGCTGAGAAAGAAGAATCATTGACATCTGTGCCTAAAATACCGGATTGGTATTACGGCAGCTCAGTACACGAACTCACTTTTGAGTATCTTAATTATATAGACCTAACTTTGGCGCGGGGTACCTCAAAAGCTTTTAAAGCCATGGCACCACAGGTGCTCATGCCAACGGGGAAAAATTGGGTTCGTTGGTATAGAAACACGTTCAAAAATGCGAAAACTTATCAACAAGAGCTTAAAGCATTTAAAAGCATTCTGTCGGCTACGGGACGACGCCCTAATCCGATTGAAAAACTAAAAGAGATTACGCGCAATTATTATCAAGATGTTCCCGCAGCATTACGATTCTGGAATTTTGATACTGAAACAAGGCACCCTCATGCCGCACCTGACATATTCAATGACAAACCTCAAATAATTCAATTTAAGGATGAGTTGCGCACGACATTGGGCAGAATAATGGACCACATAGCAAAGCTTGAAGTAGCGCAGGCTGAAGCTCGGCGACCAATGGAACAGCATGATCAACCAGCAGTTGTAGCAAAAGATCTTGCAGCATTGAAAGAGCGGCAACAACAAATTCTTGCCCCTTTGAAGGAGCAACAACAAAAGATCGTTGATCTCTTAATCCCCAGCCTTTATGCACTTGCGCCATATGCCACTGCCAACACTATACTAGCCGAGTTCGGCGAATCTGATGTGCTACCAGATCACTTACCTATAGTATGTACACGTAGTGAATCTTTAGACCAACGACCATTATTACGCCTTGCAAAAAAGATTGCTCCTACAAGAGGCTATGTCACGACACAGTCACTAGGTTATATACCATTGGTTCATACAATATTAGCTGCGCAACCGGATCGAACATCGCGCATGTTAAAGGCAAGGCTAGAAGATAGTTTAATGAAAATAGCTTCTCCAACACCATTTGATCCAAAAATATCTCCTGACATTTTAATAATGAATGATCAACAAGATATTTATTATTACCGCATCAAAATTAATCAGCTAAAACAGGCAATAAAGAACCTTATTTTTAAGGACAGGGAAGCTTCTCGCGCTGATCTTGAACAGGCACTATGGAATCATGAAAATTTCCTCAATGAGCATGTACTTGCACGAATAGAGGATTATCTCATTCTTTTAGAAAATCCAGCGCAACTACAAAAGGATGCCATTACTAAACATGTTTTGTGGTTAATTGAAACTGTATTGAGTTGTGCTCGCGCATCTGAATTACATGATTGCAGAATCATTGCATTCACGGCTTATAATCACTGGAGCAAATTCATTAACTCAATTAATCAGCATGAAAGAAAGAAAATTATTAATAACGTAGCTTATTTTGCCCTCAGGGTGGTTATTCTTGCCGCTGACACATTGACATCACATGATCTCAGAGCAGCCGTTTTCCCTTTTATGGCCATTTCATCATACTATCAGGCCGCTATATATAGCGATCAACTACTCAATGAATTTAGGAACGATGCTAATCTTATTGATTATTTCCGTGATAGCTTTATTCAAATATCTTTAACGTCAGCGTATTTGCGATCTCATAAACACGAAGCTGCCAATTGTCATTATTCTAAAGCAATGGAGCGTCTAGACCGAGTTCAACAATTAGTAAGTGAAGCACCAATTGAACAACTAAAACAAAATTTCCCGATCATTCAAGGCGATTGTAGGACTCTTTCTCATATTACGACGGCAAAAAATCAACAGATAGCCGAATTATTGACCAAGGCGGACCAACTCACGGTAGCTATGAGTGCACGAATTAATGAATTGGAAGCATCGGCTAATCCTCAACCATAATAAGTGCCATAAAGAAATTGTGCAGCGGCTAAAAAACAGAAGGCTACATATGAATTTTAAAAAATTATATATCTCACTACTAACTGCACTTGCAGTCGGTTCCCTTTTGGCGACATCAGACTCACCAAACAGTTCATCATCAAGTTCATTGACTGCCAATATGTCAGATGCAACGGAATCTAATCGCACTAAGCGAAAAGGGATTGATGCCGCTATTCTGGATGACATGGCTAATGAGGAAGAATCGTTCGGACGCCAAAAAACTTTGCGGCTGGGCACAACGCCATCAACATTGGCCTTGCCAATGTCCTTTAGCCCTAACCCAATAAGCCCAAATATATCTTCTTTACCCTCACCGTCATCCCTCACGGTTGCACCTAAAAATAAAGCTACATCCTTCCCTGTCCAGTTTTATAGCAGTTCACATTTAGTAGATAGCTTTGAATATCTTGATTACAGAGATTTAAAGGCAGCACGGGCTGTATCGAAAAATTTCACGTTCTTTAAAGATGCCGCGCAACAGGCACTCATGCCCAGTGGCAAACAATGGGTTTCTTGGTTTAATCAAAAATTTAATACAGCAAAAACAGTGCCTCAACAACTTCGGGTTTTATCGGATGCCACGGCAGCCATAGTCCGCAGTCCAAATCCAGTAATTAAACTGCGAGAAATTGTACAAAATTATTACAGCGATGTGCCTCAAAAATTACGTCTTTGGAACGTGGGAATTAGGGGGAAATTTCTGCCGATAAAACAACCAGCGATGCTACGCGAAGAGTTGGAAATCGTTGCACTTGGCATAGCGGCACTTAAAGAGCATGAACAAACAGAAGAAACTAAGCAAGAGCTGGAAAATTTGAAGGCACGACACCAAGAGATCGTGAGCGCTTTGATTCCTTATCTCCATGCCCTTACGCCATATTCTGCCGCAAACATAATACTATCAGAGCTTGCCTATGATCCAAATCTTCCATCGATCATACCAGAGTATTTACCGTTGCTGCCTCAAAATAAAAGCACCTTGGAAGGCAGCGCTGTGGAAATTCTTCTAAAGAAATTCATCCCAAGAGGATTGATGGCATTAAAAACAACCCAATTATTGCCATCGATCTATGCAACACTCGTTACACAACCTGGTCTAGTTAACCGAGCAACAAGACCATGCCTTGAAAGACGCTTGCTCAAATCTATTAATTATCGCTCATTTGATCGTTCGGTACCTATCGAAACATTGATTTCAAATGATCAAACCGACATTGAATATTACAATCTAAAAATCGGTTTGCTTAGAAAAACGCTGCGTAATATCATTTTTCAAGATAAAAAAACAAGTAGAATGGGACTTGAAAAAGCCCTTAACAGAATGAGAACTGATCATCTCATATTTCTTTGCAAGCGAATCGCTGACTATCTAAAATTTTTGGAACAACCTAATCTTCGGTACAGGGATACAGTAATTCAACACACATTTTACTTAATGACAACAAGTGCAAGCAACCCATCAGAATTAATTGAATGCAGAACAATCGTCGAATCATCATACAATAATAATTGGCATGCATTTTTAATGTCAAATATCGATTATAAAAAAATCACAATGCTGCTTCAACTGGCGCGTTGCGCTAACAGGGCCGCGCTTCTTGCTGGCAGCACATTGACACAAGCTGATCTGAGATACGCAATCCATTATAATTTGGCTGTACCACAGCAATTTGGTATGGAATATGTATCCGCAGAACAGAGTGATCAGTTGATTACAGAATTTGGCGATGGGGCATCGGCATACGATTATTTGGTTGCTAGCTATGCCCAAGCCGCTGTAGCTTCAAAAACCCCCAATGCAGAAATTGCCCAGCGCCATCTTAATGCTGCAACGCAATATATGGTGTCTGCTCAGCAGATGGCACCGACTGTAAGCTATACAAACACCCTGTGGCCCATAAAGGGCTTGGAACGATATTTGGAAGATATCGAAAGATTAAACAACCTCTATGGCAACCTGCCACGTGCTTGCGTGCAGTTGGCCGCGCATAGTCATGAAATCACAAAAAATCTTACAAGCAAAGTTCGCGAAAAAATTCGACAGCTAAAGCAAGAAGCAGCGGCAGCTCAAATAGTGCATCCATAAATGGAGAAAAACATGATTTTTAACAAACGAGATATCACATTTATAGCGGTTTTGACAATCACAACGCATCTTATGGGAACTTCTAGTTCTTCATCATTAACGTCACCGACACAAGATGACGTGATAGCGAGTAAGCGGCAAAGAGTGAGTTTAGCCCTTGCGACTCAACAGGAAAGGCAAGCATGCTTCATGATCAGTCCACGCGTAGCCAAAAATATGGCATCGATCCCAGACTGGTTTTGCGGCAGCCCAATGCATGCTCTGGTCTTTGAAGATCTCAATTATGCAGATTTGAGTGGGGTACGGCGTACCTCAAAAGCTTTTAAGGCAATGGCAAAGCAGGTAATTATGCCCACAGGTCAGAGATGGGTCTCGTGGTTTTTAAATAAGTTTAAAGATAATTCTAACCAGAAAAAGCGCATGCAGGCATTTGCAGATATTGTATCAGCAATCGGTCGCAGCCCCAATGCGCTGGTAAAACTTCGCGAGATTGTAAGAAATTATTATAGAGATGTTCCCGCAACAATGCGCTTTTGGAATTTTGATGAACATAAAAAGAGCTCTGCTTGGCGAGCAGATCTCGGGAAGTTTAATGCCTATGGACAACAGACTATTGTATACAAAGATAATCTATTCACTGAGTTAAAACATATTGAAGAAGGCATAAAAAAGCTTGAGACAGAGCACAAGCAAGCCCGAAAAGCGGTAATCGATCAAGCACAAGCAACTGCTGAAAAAGATCTTGCAGAGTTGAAAGAACGACAGAAAAAAATTCTGGCTCCATTAAAAGAGCGCAAGCATCAACTTATTCATCTTTTACTGCCAAGCCTTCAGGCACTTGCTCCGTATGCTGTAGCTCATCGTATATTGTCTGCACTCGGCGAGGATGAAGCAAATTTACTGCCCACGACATTACCGCTAGTAATCAACTTAGACTATAGAGACTTATCGCCGCTGGCATACAAACGTAGTCCTGCCCATGAATATGAACTTATTGATCAACTCACCTATATTTGCATTCCATCAGTTCACGACTCTTTGGCAATACAAACTGATTCAATTTCGCGCTCATCCAAAGCTCTGGTTGAAGACGGGTTAATAAAAAGGATTGTACCAAGAACATTTGATGCATCTCTTGATCCAGAATATCTGATCAAAACTGATCATTTTGACGTTCGTTCGTATAATACAAAAATTAACCTACTCCGACTTGCAGCAAACAACATGTGCTTGACTGGCAAACAAACTTCTCAAATTGGTTTTCAAGAAGCTTTATATGATACCGAAACTGATAGAAATCAATTTATTTTTGCGCGAATTTCAGATTATCTTGCGGATGAAAGGCTATTAAAGCAAAAAAGTATAACTGCTCATATATTATGGTTGATGGAGAATGTTATAAAACATGCTCGCTCAACGGAATTACAAGATTGCAGAACCATTGCTATAGCCTGCGATGGATCCTGGAAAAAGTTTCTTAATGGTTTCAACGACCAACCTCAACGTATTGCTCATATTCTAAGGGGCGCGGCTCAAGCGTCTGAACAAGCAGTCAATCGCGCCGCTGACATATTAACAATTGATGATCTTAGACGTGCAATATGGCTTCACCTGAAGAGTCACGACTATTCAAAAGCTGCAGCATATTCTGAGCACCTATTCACAGAATTTGGTACTACTGATTGTTCTGATTATATAAATGCTTGTCGCATATATTACAATTTCGCATCGCATTCAAAAGACACTGAAGCTGCCAAGCGAAACCTTGCAAAAGCAATGGAATATATAACGCGAGGTCTGCACATAGAGCTCGGAAAATCTAACCTGCGCCACTTAAAAAAATATGTACGATTACTTCGCAGACTGCATAATGATCTTTCTGCACCTACAAACTCTTATTCTGGATCGACAGAGATTTTACCGGTGATTGATCACGCGACGGCTGCAATTAATGAAAAAATTACTGAGTTAGAAGCAGCGGCTAATCCTCAACCATAGTTCAATGAGTTAAACTTTCGCTCAAGCTGATATACTGGATAGCAAACGTATATCAGTTTGACGCGAGAAGCCAATGAACCAATTAGATTTTATTAAACAATCATTCAATCAATTCCTTCAGACCCATTACCAACTTTCTGCTGAACAACTTCAGCCCATCCATCTGACGTTAAATACTGATCCTGAAAAGCAAAAGTTTGGCGATTTAAATTCCAATGCAGCCATGGTGCTGGCAAAAATGTTGGGCAAGCCACCACGCATCATTGCACAGGAAATTGTTGACTCTTTTAAGCATCCGCACGTCGAAAAAATAGAAATAGCCGGGCCCGGCTTTGTTAATCTATTTCTTACACGATCTACCTTTGTAGAATTGGCTTCCGCTATTAATGAGCAAGGTGGCGCATTCTTTAAGCCACATGGGTTAAAAAAAGAGAACGTATCACTTGAATTTGTAAGCGCAAACCCAACCGGGCCGCTACATATTGGCCACGGCCGCGGCGGTATCATTGGCGATGTGTTGGGCAATGTGTTGCGATTTATTGGCCACGATGTGTGCAAGGAATTCTACACTAATGATGCCGGCACGCAGATCCAGAACCTTGGATTATCACTTAAGGCCAGGGTGCTTCAACAGTTAGGCCAAGAGGCGGCTATTCCTGAAGGCGGCTACGAAGGCGAATATATGATTGATATCGCTCAGGAGCTGATCGCCGAACAAGGCAAGGGAGTTGCCGACAAGCCAACAGAGTTCTTTTCTACCTACGCCAAAGACAAACTTCTGTCCGAAATTAAACAAACACTTAAGGATTACGGTATCACATTCGATGTATGGTTTTCAGAAAAGAGTTTGTATGACGATGGATCTATCTCGCGCGAGATTCAGGCATTAGCAAAGGCTAACTATACATATGAAAAAGATGGCGCTGTTTGGTTCAAGTCAACCGAGTTTGGTGACGACAAAGACCGTGTATTGAAGAAGGCAAATGGCGAGTTGACGTACGTAGCATCTGACATTGCCTACATGGACAATAAAATTAAGCGCGGCGCCAATCATCTTATCATAGTGCTCGGGCAAGATCATCATAGTTATGTGGTGCGGCTCAAAGGCTTATTGAAGGCCATGGGCCATAATCCTGATATGTTGGACGTCATTTTGTATCAGCTGGTTACACTCAAAGCTAGTGGTGCCGTTATGCGAATGTCTAAACGAGCTGGGCGCATCGTATCGCTTCGTGATGTTATTGATGTGGTAGGCAAAGATGTGGCCCGATTCTTTTATTTACATCGTAAAGCAGATGCGCATCTCGACTTTGATGTTGATCTCGCGCTTAAACGGTCTGAAGAAAATCCTGTTTATTATTTACAATATGCGTATGTGCGACTCAATGGTATTGCCGGGAAGGCACAAGAGATCCCGGGCCTTGAACCTGATCTTACCGCATATGAAATGCTCGAGCATGAACAACTACTAATTAAGAAGATTATCGATCTTCGGGAAATTCTGCTTGGCATTAACCGCACCCTGCAACCGCATTTGCTCACCTACTACGTTCTGGAACTCGCCCAAGCATTCCATCACTATTACGCTCACAATCGCGTGGTTGATGCGGATAATTTGGCACAAAGCCGCATGCGCTTGGCTGTTATGGGTTTGCTGCGTGAAACCTTTGAGCTTGTTCTTGATTTGATTGGCATAAGCAAGCCAGAAAAAATGTAATGAAAAAGGGCGGCAAATTGCCGCCCAAAATTTGGCTATAGGAGAGTAACCTATTAATTTCCCCTACCGCGGATTTCGTTCAACATTTCTCTGGCCCGCTGCTCTAATGCCGGTGATGCTTGTTGGTTCACTACTGCGTCCAATAGTCGCCTTGCCTCCTCCATTTGCTGTACTTGAGTCCGACTATTTTCTTCCCGAACTTCGCTTAATAACTTCTGTGCTCGCTGCAGATTCATGCGAGCTGTTGATTCTGCAATGGCGTTAGCGTTAGGGTTGCTTTGAGAGGAGCCGGATGTTGGACCTCCGGGAGGAGTTGGACCTGCTGTTAGGCAGGCAATTACTGATATTGGTAAAATAAAGAGTGCCATTAATTTGATCTTCATGTAGTCCTTTTTGTTGTTAATGATAGTTCTATTTTTCTGCTGGACCAGTAAGCCTACGCGTTCCCTTATAAGCCCCGACACGCTTAATGTCTTCGCTTGTAACATTATCGGCTATTGGCTTGCGCCATTTGGTTTGTGGTTCAATTCTAAAGCCGCTATCGGCTCTCACCGCCCTAATTTTTAAAGACTTTTTCCCGGTGGTTGCAAACTGATAAATGTAGGCAATGGCCGGTTTATCTGCTTCCCAAATAAGCAACTGCGGATTTTCAGTCGAAATTTCTAGTTGCGACTTTTTTCCCGGCGCTATGTGATGAATTACATCAGTAAATTCATCCTGGGAACCGACGATATAACGAATGGGATTTTTGAGCTTATTGTAAAAATTCAGCGTTACCGCTGCTGGGGCAGAGGTGGCCAAACATGGTAAAGCTAACAGTGTAACTACGGCAAGAACTATTTTTTTCATAGGTGATCCATTCGGTTTATCTAGCATAATTTTTCTTCATTTTATAAGAGCGCCTGGTACAGATGACGTAGATTCGCCCTTTTCAGCTTTTTCTTTTTTTTCCTCGACGGTTCCATGATATTCATAATCTCCTACCATTTCTGCAACTCCCGGATGCGGCAGATGTTGTTTAAGTATCTGGTTAAGTTGGTATTGTCTTATATGAGAATCAACAACATCTTTGATAATTTCAGCAACCAACAGTGATTTCGAATGACCGATTTTTCCCTCTCGCTCATACGTACGCCATTTATGTATATGTTTTTCAAGATCTTCCATCATAATTCTAAAATCATTAAGTGTAGGGTCGTTCTTTTTTATATATTGTTGCATTTGCCGCTCTACCCAATCACGTATGGGTTGAATTTTTTTATAGAAAGCAATAATGTCATTGGCAGACTTGGCGCTTGCTTTTAGTTTTTGTGCATGTTTTTCAGTGTCATAAATTTCGTAATCTAGTACCGTGTCAAAGGTTAGTTCGGGAGTATGTCGAGTTTTCTCATTGGCTTTTTCCCTTAGTTCTCCCCAATGGACTAAACACTGAAAACAAGCACGTTCGGAATATTTTTTTAAACAATCATCAATAACATCTTTTATCTTTGCACCCTGCGCTAATTGTGTTTGGAACTTAATAAAATCGGGTTTGAACCGTTTAAGTTCTTGGGTATAGGCTAATTCCTGATCTACAAGGGCTAGCCTTTGAAGCTGATCGGGTATGATATGATTATGTAGCCGATCAAAATTGATGTCCGCAGTAACCCATTGATACTTGTCGCACTCGTTCAAACGAGTAAGAACACTATTAAATTCCTTCCAAACCCCGGTGTATAGTGATTTACAAAATTCCTCTTGTGGATTTAGTACCTGGACTTGGGCGGCTGGTGCGCTTGAAGAAAGAAGGGTAGAGCTGCCAAGGGATAACACTAGGCCAATTATTAAAGTATTCTGTTTCTTCATAAATGGTCTCCCTAGATGCTTATACTCTCTATGAAATTACGTTTGTTTATTATGAATTTTTGTGCCGGGCTGGGCAAAAACCCATGTCTAGTATTAAAGTAGCTGATCGATAGTTCAAAAAACAAGAGATTGTGGCAGACTATTGGCCCTCTTAACAATAACAGTACCTAAAGGATATTATGGCAAAGAACGGCGAAAAGATTAGTTTAGAGCTTATTCAGGAACTCAGAGAACGTACCGGTCTTGGTATGCTCGACTGCCGCAAAGCCCTCGAAGAATCAGCAGGGGATCTCGAGCAGGCACTCGATAACCTACGCAAAAAAGGGGCTGCTAAGGCAGCAAAACGTTCTGCCAACGTTGCCGCCGAAGGTCTCGTTCATGCCTATATCCACCCTGGCTCTCGCATTGGGGTAATGGTCGAAATTAATTGCGAAACTGATTTTGTAGCCCGCACCGATGATCTCAAGCAATTTGCCCAGGATTTGTGCCTCCATATCACGGCATTAAAACCACTGTACATTGAACCTGCAAATGTTGATGAAAAATTTTTGATGCATGAGCGAGAAATTTTTAAGGCACAACTTGCTGACGCTGGCAAGCCTGAAAAGATTATTGATCAGATTGTAACTGGCAAAATTGAAAAATTATTTGATGAAGTTTGCCTTATCCGTCAGTCATTTGTGAAAAATGATCAGCTCACGGTAAATGATGTACTTGATGGCCTTCGTGCAAAAATGGGTGAGAAGATCGTAATTAAACGATTTGCTCGCTATGAAATTGGTGTGTACTAAGGATAAAAATCCATCATAAAACCAACTAGGAAAACAACATGCTAGTCATCAATTTGAAAAACATGTACACCAACGATTTTGAGAAGTTGGTTGATAAAGAAATGGATGCGCCAATAAAACATTTTGAACGAGAATTGGCTACCATTAGAACCGGGCGCGCACATCCGGCACTTGTCGAAGATATAAAAGTAATTGTCTATGGTGGTACGCAAATGGCCATTAGGGAACTTGCTACCATTACAACCCCCGAAGCACGCGCATTGTTTATTCAGCCATGGGATAAGTCGATCATTGGTGACATTGAAAAGGCGATCATGGCATCCTCTTTGGGCCTTACACCTGCCAATGATGGAAATGTTGTTCGCATCACCCTGCCAGAAGTGAGCAGTCAGCGACGGGAAGAGCTTATCAAGGTTCTTGGCAAGAAGTTGGAAGAGACCCGAGAACGCATTCGAGATGTTCGGGCGACCTTCAGAACTGCAGCTAAAGAAGCTGAGCGGAAAAAGGAAATCGAGGAAGATTTCTCTACGCTTGCAAGAACTGCTACAAAAGATACATGATAAATTTATAGCGCTTGCTCAGCAGATGAGTGATAAAAAAGAAAAAGAGATTCGCTCGGTTTAAAGTCACTTTCGCGCTACATCCTTTTACCCCAAACTCACCCTGAAAGGGAACCCGAGTTCAGGGGCCCCGGATTGAATAAAATCAGGATGAGCGCGGCGGGCTTTATAATCTTATAAAGGTTTGTTAGACTACCGTTCATTGATTTGACTTAATAGTTGTTTTTCGAGCCGCTAGCTCAATTGGTAGAGCAACAGACTCTTAATCTGTGGGTTGTTGGTTCGATTCCAACGCGGCTCACCATTATAAGCTAAGCCGCGGAGCATTTCGTGCTCGGTAGGCAAGCGAATTGAATTTGAATGGCTCGGTTATGCTTATTACTCATTGAGTAGGTGAGTAATAAAATATGAAATATACGCACGAGTGGCGAAATTGGCAGACGCACTGGATTTAGGTTCCAGCGCCGCAAGGCATGGGGGTTCAAGTCCCTCCTCGTGCACCACTCAGCATCCCTGCTGAGTGAGAACAGTGGCTAAGAGAATTTGGTTTGCTTAGCGCTAGAAAACTTTGAAACCAATATTGCTGAGTGGTGCCCGACGAAGCCGCCAGTTCGATGATTTTATAATCATCTTGATGGCGTAGGCCGGGCTGAAGGCACAAAGACTTCCTCAGCCCACTTATATAAGATTCTGTAATTAAAAAAGGAGTTTGTTATGGAGTCTAAGAATTTACCTCATCATTTTGCTTCTCAAGAACAGGCTGATTCGTTAAGCCTGCGGCTTGAGCAAGCGCATCCGCGATTATTAACTGCTACCATGTTTGTTCCGCATGGAATTATTAATCAGTTGTACCATGAAGCGTCCGTGGTGCAAAAAGAGCAATCTCATATCTATGGCTTTGCACGCGGGCATACTCCATTAGGGTATGTAACGGATGCATTTCGCACTCATTTAGTTCAACACTTACATGAGCTTCTGCTTAAGCATGTAGTCCTTGATAATTTATACCAACAGTTACGCAGTCAGCGCATCGTCTTTAGTGGCGACCCAAGATTATCTTCATACGATATTTCCCTATCCAAAGAAACAGAAGATCCGGGGGCGCGATTCACCTTTGAATGTACCCTCACTGATACGTTTACCTTACATGGTTGGAAATATTTCCCATTCAAACCACCTAAACGCAAAAATTATCGTGACCTTGATCGCCAGGTTGAATTTTTTGTTAAGGCAGCTGAGGAAGAATCGAAGCAGCCATATGAGGCAAAAGCTCAAGTAAATGATTGGGTAAAGTTTGAGTTATGTATTGTTTCACAAGCGACCAAAGAACAGATCAGTACTTGGCAACCCTATTGGATTATTATCGGCGGCGAAGAAATTGACATGCCGTTCCACGAGCTACTAGCAGACAAAATGGTTGGCGACGAATGGTATACCGATTCTCCTGTCCTTCAAGAGTTTCTCAGCTCAAAGATGGATGCTCGTTATTTATTCAAAATCCGCATCACTGATATAGCACCCCATGCTCGCTTCTCATTAGATGATTTTAAATCGCAGTTCCGGTTGCGGACGCATAAAGATCTGCATAAAAAATTGATTGAAGTGTTCTCATTACGCAATGATCTTACACAGCGTCGTGAAACCATTGATGCTGTCTTTAAATTATTGCTGACCAAAAATCCGATCACCCCTCCGCCGCATGTGCTTTTGCGCAGGCAAGAATCTTTGCTGGTGCACATACAAGAAAATCCGGATTATCAGGTATATAGAATGCAGAGGGGCTTTGAAAATAACATTCAAGAACTTGCCGAAAAACAGGTTAAAGAGATGATGATCATCGATTACCTGGCAGCACGAGAAAATATTACGGCTTCAGCGCAAGACGTTAAACAATATTTAAACTTGCTTAAACGTGCACGAACGAAAGAATTTGTGTATTTTGATCTGCCTCCTACGCGGATTTTTGGCCAAGAAATGCCAATTTCAGATGAGTTATTAAAGCGCCATTGCATCCGCGAAAAAACATTAAACTACGTGATTCATCATCTGACGAGAAACTGATAATAATGGAAAATCTTATCATAGTGGGATCGGGACCAGCTGGTCTTACGGCCGCTATTTACACCGGTCGCGCCAATTTAAAACCACTTATCATCGAAGGCCGCGCACCTGGTGGCCAGCTAATGGGAACCACCCTAGTTGAAAACTGGCCTGGGTATAAGCAAATCATGGGCCCGGCCCTGATGGCCCAAATGAGGGAACATGCAGCAGCCTGCGGAGCCCGTTTTTTAAGTGATGAAGCAACGAAAATCGAGATAGTAAAAGGCTCTTCTAAACAGGAAGAAGTAGATCGCGCCCATCCTGAGTCTTCGACAAGCTCAGACCTAAAGGCCTTCGATACTCAAATGACTGTCGAAGGGTTCACTCCTGAGGCCCCTCGAAGGATCGAAGGATCAAAGCGCGCTAGTGACTCCTTCTCCATAGCAACTTCAAAAAATGGCACGTTACATGCCTCCGCCATAATTGTGGCATCAGGGGCATCACCGCGCAAGCTCAAGGTACCCGGAGAAGAAACATATTGGGGTAAAGGGGTCACCACCTGTGCCGTATGCGATGGCGCCCTATATGCCGATAAGCCAGTCGTCATCGTAGGTGGCGGCGATACCGCCATGGAAGAGGCCCTGTTTCTAAACAAATACACCGACGATATTACTATCATACAGCTCTTAGATAAGCTCACCGCCTCATATGCGATGCAACAGCCGGTTTTAGCCAATAAGAAAATAAAGATTTTGTACCAGGCTGCTATCTCCGAGATCAAAGGGGATGCTGATCATGCACGTGAGGTGGTGATCACAGATCAGCAAACTAAGGCACAAACAACCCTTAAGGCTGATGGTATTTTTATTGCTATTGGTCAGATACCAAATACCCAGTTTCTGAAGGGAATAGTCGATCTGGATCAGCATGGCTATGTGCAATGCCATGAGGCGCAAACTGAGCGGTTTAGCATGCTCACAGCTACCTCTGTGCCGGGCATCTTTGCTGCCGGCGACGTATCCGATCCTCGGTACCGCCAGGCAGTCAGTGCGGCCGGTTCAGGTTGTATGGCTGCTCTCGATGTTGAGAGGTATCTAAAAAAAATTGAATCAGTATAAAAACATGGAAACCAAAGTTTCCGTTCACCCTGCAAAGTCCGCCATAGCTCATATTCGCGCTCTGATCCTTCGATTAACTCAGGATGAGCGCATTCAAGTCAACCTATGCCCAAGAGCGTCGGCGGAAGTGTTTTGCGAAACCTTGAGCCAAATGTATCGAAGGGTTGAAAAAATCGTGATTTTCGCTTATATTTTGACCACTCAATAAAGATTACCCCATCCAATTTCCCAGGATAAATAATGTCAGTAACCTTCAAGCTCAAACGCAAAAAACGTAATCGCAAGCATGGTTTTCGCATGCGTATGAAGTCAAAAGACGGCCGTACAATTGTAAATCGCCGTCGTTCTAAGGGTAGAAAGCGTATAGCAGTTCGAGCACGCAAGACCAAGACCTAAACAATATCATTATCGCGAAACACTTCCGCCAATATTCTATCCGCCCAGATTGACATGAGTGCGCTCATTCTGAGTTTATCGAAGAATCAAGCGCGAAGATAAGCTAAGGCGATACTTGCGGAATATGCGGTTCAATTTGTGCTATGCTGTCAGTAGACTATCTATGCAAGCTGCAATAGAATTTAAAGTGTATTGAAATGTTGGAGCGCCCGGCTAACGTTGTTGGGCGCTTCTTTATTGTAGAAAAGGGTGAAATATCATGTTTGGTAATGCATTATGGCAGCTCGTCATGTCTGCCGATACTATCGGTAAGTTAGTACTACTTGTGCTCCTAGCAATGTCCATTGTTTGTTGGACAATCTTTTTCTACAAGCTCATTCTCCTTCGATTAAAAAAAGAACAGGTAAGCCAAGCCCTGCAAAAAATAAAATCGGTCCATACGTTGCCGGAACTTGTGGCATATGCAAATGCAACCGCAAAAACGTTACCGGGATACTTTTTAACACAAAATCTTGCACTGCTTCGCCGTATCTTTGAACGACATACTGGTGTAACTCCCGAATCTGCACAAGCAAACAAAAGCCTAACCCAACGAGATTGGGACACTATCGAATTGCATATTCAGCATTCGTTTGACGACATTGTGTTCCAAGAAGAAGCATACTTACCAATTCTTTTCTCCTCAGCGGGCGTAGCAACCTTAATTGGTTTGCTCGGAACCGTTTGGGGCCTTGTTCATTCTTTCGTGCGCATTGCTGAAAAGCAGTCTGCTGATATTGCAACAATTGCTCCCGGAATTGCCGAAGCATTAATTACCACTATGGCCGGCCTATTAGTAGCCATTCCGGCATACGTTATGTATCACTATTTGGTGGTGCAAAACAGACGCCTTGAACATGAGCTTTCTCAATTTGCTGAACGTTATGAATTGATCCTCAAAAGTCTTTTGGCTTCATAGGTGTCTTATGAAAATCAAAAGAAAATCCAAAGAACAACAACTACCTGAAGTAAACGTTATTCCTCTAATCGACGTATCGCTTATGCTTTTATTGGTGTTCATGGTTACAACGCCAATGTTGCACCATGGCATCAAAGTTGAACTGCCAAAAGGCAAGGCGCAAGAAACAAGGTCTTTGGAAGAAGATCTAGTTGTTCATATCGATAAAAATAATAACCTCTTCTTCGCCGGTCAGCCAACTACGGTCACCAAGTTAGAACAACAACTCAAAACCGGTGTAAAACCCGACAAGACGATATTTGTAAAAGCTGATCGCGGCATTTCATATGGTTCGGTAATGGAGCTCGTTGATCACATCAAGCAGATTGAGGGCATCAAGTATGTTGCATTGGCAACTGAGCGGAAAGCATAAATTTCTTGCCCAGTTATTCTGCATTGCGGCGGCCGGGCATAGTATCGCCCTATTTCTTATCTTCTTTGTTTACCGCGGCGATCTGTATGAACGTCGCTTAACTATTAATATTCCACTCAATGCTCATATCGTTTTATTGCCCTTTCAAAAATCGGTTTTGGGACATGGATCGCCTGCGCGCCCAAAGAGTGCTCAAGAAAATTCTTCCCCATCGCAAACGATAGATCCATCAGATGAGAACGACTCTGACAAAGAGTCTGGCTCTGAAGAGCAAACAATCGAATCTGCAATTCCATTGACTGGTCAAAAAACCTTTTTAGATAATGGTGAACTTGCACGCAAAAAGCGGGCCAAAGAACGCGAAATTAAACGCAAGAAAAAATTAGCCCAAGAAAAAAAGGAAAAAGCGCTCAAGGAAAAGAAAAAGAAAGAGGAAGCTAAAAAGAAGGCCATCGAAGAAAAAAAGAAAGCTGAGCAAAAAGCAGCGGATGAAAAGAAAGCAGCCGAAGAGAAGAAGAAGCAAAAACAAAATGAAGAAATAGCCAAAAAGAAAGAAGCTCAAAAAGTTGAGCCAGCTAAAGACACGCCAATAAAGAATCAAAAAAATGATTCTGGGGCCCCCGACACTCGGGTTCCCTCTCAGGGTGAGTTTGGGGAAAAAGGATCAGAGCATGACGCCCCCGGCGACGGCGAACCGTTCTACGTTGGCCAATACGACCTAGAAACATTGCAACTCGCCCAAGAAGTAGCGGCCGAAATTGCACAAGTGTGGCGACCACCGGCTGGATTTAAAAATAAAAACTGTACGGTTCGTTGCGTTCTTGATTGGGATGGCACTATGATCTCTCTTGCCTTTGAACAATCTTCAGGCAGCACGGTATTTGATATATCGGTCAAACAAGCAATCAATAAAATGAAATTCCCTAAGGAGTTATATGGTAAGGAAATTATTCTACCATTTACGGCATAGCCTATTGTTAACAATAGTTTTTTTCTCCCCATTATTTGCATCCGACCAACCAAAACCTGCGCAGCTGCAGTTGGCGACTGTTACTGCCCAAAAATTTGAGAAGATGCCACTCTTAATTGTGGTGCACTCTCCCAAAAGAGAATTGCGGAAGATACTCACTTTCTTGCAGCATGATCTGAGCTTTACTAATCAATTTGATGTACAAATAACTGAACTTAGAGAACCGGTTCGAGAAAAGAACTCCTTTAATACTTGGGCAGAACAAGGATACCCATTAGTCCTTATCGTTGAAGAAAATAACGCCCAAATCACCTGGCGTTTGTACGATACGTCATCGATAAACATGATTAAAGGTCAACAACTGCAATCATCTGAACAGCCAAATGCCACGGCACATGCACTGGCCGATCAAATGTGGCCAGCCTTAACGGGATCTACCGGTTTCTTTTCATCAAAGTTGGTCTATAGCAAAATGGCGCAGCGGCGGGGACGGAATATCAAAAAGCATCTATTAATAAGAGATGCAACCGATACTACTGGCCATAGTGAACAATTATTGGTTAATTCGCCAACCATTAATGTATCGCCACGGTGGAACCGGGATGCAAAATCTCCGTTGGTGCTATATTCAGAATATACAAAATCAAATGTTCGTTTGGTAGCAGTAAACATGGAGGGCAAGCGCTCAATTGTTTCCAATTTCGATGGCGTAAATATGCAAGTGTCGTACAGCCATGATGGGAAAGAAGTAGTTTATTGCCTTTCTCGACCGCCGCTGCCAACATTACCTTCGCATACCACTACGCAGTTATATCATTACACAGTCGATGAATCAGGCGAACCAAAGGTAAAGAGATTAACACCGCTGGCAGGGAATAATTTTGCACCGTGTTGGGGCCCTGGCAACTCTATCTTCTATGCCAGTGATCTTGGTTCGTTAGGAAATCCTAAAATACATTGGCAATGCTTTGACAATGGTAATGTCACTCCAATTACCAATGCCGGCTTTTGCGTAAGCCCTACCTACAGCCCGGCTACCAATCGCTTGGCATATAGCAAAATGGTAAAAGGACGCATGCAACTATTTTTACATGATTTGGATACTAAGAAGGAAGAACAAATAACCTTTGATCCTGCAAGCAAGGATGAATGCTGCTGGTCGCCATGCGGCAACCTACTTGCTTTCGTTGCTGAACAACCGGGCACTGGTAAAAACCGTATAGGTATTTTTAACTTGATGACCCGTGAACAAAAAATGCTTACGCCGCCAAACGAAGATTGCGGCTACCCACATTGGTCGCCTATTTACTCTCAGTTGCCGATGAAGGGATAGTTAATCAACTTCGTCAAAAGACATAGGACGGGCTGGTATAGCAAGTTTATTTGATGACCATGATGGAATCATAAGTTCACTTGCAGGGGTACCGATCGGCGAATCTGTAAGCGAATCAGGAGAGGTTCCGCTACTTTGCGATGGCACGTCCGCTAAGTCATCAGAATTTGTCGTTACATCAGATGAAGTGGATTCTCGGCTTATAGTATTCATTGGCACTAGCTTTGGTATATCAATCATGATTCGAATGCCAAATGTTTCTGGTGTTGGGGAAGAGGCAGGGCTAGGCGAAGGCAATGGTCTTGGTGTACCAGCCATCAAATGCCTACTTGCCTCAGCTAAATAGATAACTTGACGTTGGATTAACTCATCCCTCACCTGTTCGATCTCGGCTTTCCGCTGCTTGTCGACAACTAATTTCATTTTTGCCTTAAACTCATTTTTTAATGTATCAAGCGAAACAATGCTCCGACGAAAAAAATCATTGAAGTAATCATGGACTTCAGCTGCCGTTTCGAAATTATGGGATTCACGCAAAACTCGCATTTGTGACTTAAATACTTTTATTAATGTATCTTCATATGCAAAGTATTTTTTAAACTTTTCCAATAGGTCTCGGCCGCTAATGCTACCAACAGGATCGTTTGAACTTAATGGCTGTAAGATGTCAGGTTCGACAGTAGGCACACTGGTGTCATGCGTGCGCGTTTCAAAATATATTTCGTACGCTTTTTCCAAGTATCGCGCTTTTTCAAACGACATCTCGAAAGACTCTGTATGGCCGGTTGTCCATTGTCTGACTAATTCGGCATTAGTTAGTATTGCCTCCTTGGCAACCCGATGTTCTGTTTTCGGCCAAAGGCAACTGCCCAATGCAAAAGCAATGGCATATGGGCGAAATCTATGAGCATCTGCGACTACATTATTCTGCAATGACCGAACAAGCGATTGCCTGCTCTGATTATCATGTAATGACTCACGAGTAAGCTCGACCGGTTCTTCATCATCCGAACGTGGTTCAAGCGTGGGAGAAGGTGTCGATCCACGAAGAGCCATTAACATCGTTCTTGCATTGTATTGCGCCCCGGTAAAAATTTCCCCATCTACTTCGTTAAAAAAGCGTTTGTCAGATGGCACATCTTGAAAATACAATTTCCCGCTAACTGTAAGCTCGGCAAAGGGGTTGGCGCTAGCCTTACAAATAGTTGCCAGCTCATCCAATACATCTTCGTTATCCATTTTAGAGCTGATCCAAGCGATCAAAGCTCTACCTGTCGGCATTGGCTGCGGCATCGGAAGTTGATGATTTAATTGAGTGCCATTTGCGTGGTTAATTTGCTCCTCTATAGGCGCAAATTTTCGCTTTTTATATTCCAGGGATGGCGATGGAGACGGGGATGAAGAAGATGACAGAATTGTTGTGCACGCAGTCAGCAATGCGCTGAGAATTAAAATTTTGCTCGTCATGATGTATTCCAAAATGTTGGTCCGGACCCCACTCGCGGCGGGAGATACATGATACCATCCTCTTTAGTTATTGCCATATTTTTGACCTAGGAGGATCTTATACCTCCAATCTAGCTTTCTGAGGCTGCTATAGCGCGAAAAGGCTTGATTTGGCATAATCCAGGATTATAGGCAAAAGGCGTACCCTTTTGACCTAAGAATTAGGCCATATATGCTAGCTAATATCATTCAAATGGAGACCCCAATGACTATTTTAAGATACCTATCAATCATTACGTTAATCATCCCATTCATTGCTTTTGCGGCAGAAAAAAGCCCGAGCCCTAGTAGTTCATTCGTGCCGGCAGCCCAGTCCTCAAATCCAAATCCAAATTGGAATGCCCAGCAGGCTGAAACCAAGCTGGATGATGAGCGAAAAGATCGTGATGATGAATCACCTTCAAGCGTTCCACAGCCAAGAAAGTTCATTCCGAAGCATGAAGTTTTATCTTACTCAAATGCCGAACTTCACATCAAAAGCTTTGATAAGTTAATGAAGACGGCAGCCAGAGGTGATAACGGAAAGATCCGAAAATTATTAGAAGAAGAAGAGACTGCCAGCTTTCATGTTTTGAATCTAAAACCCTATACCTCCAATTTTGATGTCCCCATCAATGCCCGCGAATTTCTCCTTCGATTAAACAAAGATTATAACTGGCCCGCGCATGATCATATTGCAGAAAACAACCGCAGCATGCCTTTGAGCATGGTACTGAGTGATCCAAAATATAGTGATGCTTTCCTGAAGCATCTAGGTCCACTTGCATTGGCAGCAATGGGTGGGCATATAGCTGCGGTCCACACATTACTAGCACATTTGCTCAATGGGGAACAAACGGAACTTGCCTACAGCAACCGATATGAGTTTATTCAACATGCGTTGGAAAAAGTAATTCGCTGTAGCAATATGTTGTCTTGTAATGGCATGCGATCAATCTTTCAAAGCCTTGAAATCCTTACCCCGCCAACGCAAGCGCAGTACTTCTATATCGTCCGCACGTTGTTGGCGCGCTTCAATAGAATTAAACATACTGTTGACGCAAATTATCTGAAAAAAGAAAGAGCAGACGTAGCTTTTTTACCATCCCATGAGATAGCCAAAGATTCCGTAATGCTGGCCATGCGCTATGGCTCTCCCGACATGCTAACTATTATTGCGCAAGCATTTTCCGGTGCCGTTGCCATGCCAATGTATTGGCATCGTCCAGGTCTTGACGGTATATGCAGATTCCATGTTCAAGAATTTACGAATGGCGAGAAGCTGGCAATATTGCTATCGGTTAATGCTGATCCGAGCTCGATAGTTTTTCAGCTAAGCAGAGGCTTGCTCAACAACATTTCGCATCACCCAAAATTGCTTGAGAGATTAAAAAAATATGCACAAGAATTAGATGCCTATGATTATCTTGGGCAACAGACATTACCTGACCTTGCAAAAATTGTGGCTGGTTATGCCGAGCATTGTCGCCATCGAATGCCACCCGCAATTGTGCAACAAATTTTGGCAACGCACCCTGCAGATAATATTGAAACAGATCTTAATAAGTTATATCTGCAAGTAATGCGCGGACAGCCAGCACCACAGACTGAGTCACCAGAAGAGGGCTTATTGCAACATTTGCAACAAGCGGAACGGCAAGCTTCAAGCGATAACGGATCAATTTGAGCATCGCGATTTCTGTAAATTTAAGGTATAATAGGAACTCCTAAAAACTTGTAACGGAGACCTATGGAAATCCCACCAAATCAATCCAAATTACCTGTTCCTGGAATCAAGCCGATCCTTATTGAAGACGAACTCAAATCATCCTTCTTAGACTATGCCATGTCGGTGGTGGTCAGTCGGGCGCTCCCTGATGTCCGCGATGGGCTCAAGCCAGTACATCGGCGTATTCTGTATGCCATGCATACACAGGGATACCATTACAACCGGCCGTACCATAAGTCTGTTCGCGTGGTGGGTGAAGTGCTTGGTAAGTACCATCCGCATGGTGACCAAGCAGTTTATAATACCATGGTGGGCATGGTACAGGATTTCTCAAAACGTTATCCACTCTTGGATGGTCAAGGTAACTGGGGTTCGGTTGACGGGGACAACGCAGCGGCTATGCGTTATACCGAAGTCAGGATGAAGAAAATTTCTGATGAACTACTGGCCGATCTAGATAAAGAAACCGTTCCATTTGTTCCAAACTTTGATGAATCAACCGTTGAACCGGTTATTCTTCCAAGCAAGCTCCCCCACCTATTAATGAATGGTGCCTCAGGTATCGCCGTTGGTATGGCTACAACCATACCGCCTCACAATCTGACTGAAGTTATTGATGGCTGCTTGGCCATGATTCGTAATCGCGACATGACTGATGAACAATTATTCAGCATCATCCAAGCGCCTGATTTCCCAACCGGCGGTATTATTTGCGGTCGTGCCGGCATCATTAAGGCTTATCTAACTGGGCGCGGCAGTTTTACCGTGCGCGGGATAGTTGAAATTGAAGAAACGAAAAAAGGAACTGCCATTGTGGTTGCAGAACTGCCCTACCAAGTTAATAAGGCAGAGCTGACGATCAAGATTGCTGAGCTGGTCAAAGAAAAAGTTATTGAAGGCATCACCAACATTCGTGATGAATCTAATAAAAAAGGGATTCGCCTCGTCATCGATGTAAAAAAGAGCGAAGATCCGCAACTCATTTTAAATCAGCTGTATAAATACACTGACCTTGAAACCAATATTCATATGCTCATGTTGTCGTTGTTGGACAACAGGCCAATGATTTTCACCTTGCGTGAAATGCTCCAAGAATTTTTGGCGCACCGCGAAGAAGTGATATATAAGCGGTCGGTATATGATCTTAAACGAGCGCAGTCGCGAGAGCATATTCTCCAAGGTTTACTCATTGCACTTGGCTCTATTGATGATGTAGTGCAGCTCATTAAGAAATCGCAAACGGCACAAGAAGCAATCGAAAAGTTGCATGCTAAGTTTACGCTCTCTGAAGAACAGGCTAAGGCAATTTTGGAAATGCGCTTACAACGTTTGACTGGTCTTGAGCAGGAAAAAATTAATAATGAAATCTCTGAGCTCATAGCAAGCATCGCTGATTTGAATACGATCATTCAGGATCGCCCAAGATTGCATCAAGAGATTATTAAGGAATTAGAGAAGACCAAAGAAGAGTTTGGCGATAAGCGCAAAACACAAATTGGTGGCGAGGCTGGCATTCTTTCGGCAGCTGATCTCATTCCGGATGAGGAAGTGGTTGTCACATTGACTCGCAAAGGCTACATCAAACGTGTACCGGTTACGGTTTACCAACTACAACACCGTGGCGGCAAGGGCAAGATGGGTATCTCCGATCTCGAAGAAGTTGATGACCTTATTGAGAATGTATTCGTTGCCCGCAACCATGATGAGTTACTATTCTTCACCTCACTTGGGCGGGTGTATAGCATGAATGTATACGAAGTGCCTGAAGCATCTCGTACCGCTCGCGGCCGTGCTATTGTAAATCTTCTTACGCTAGGCCAAGGAGAGAAAGTCGTAAAATTACTCTGCCTGCGCGGGATGGAAAATAAATTTATTGTGATGGTGACTAAAAACGGCACCATTAAACGCGTTGATGCTATGCGATTTGCCAATATTCGTACTTCGGGTATTCGGGCAATTACATTGGATCAAGGAGACGACTTAGCATATTGCGCTGTCAGCAACGGCAATGATGACGTGATGATTGCGACAGCCAAGGGGCAGGGCATTCATTTCAAAGAAGCTGAAGTTCGGGTCATGGGTCGCGAAGCTGCTGGCGTTATTGGTATACGCTGCAGAAAAGGCGATCATGTAATCGGTATGGAAATTGTTTCTGCGCCAACTGACATTCTGTTTGCAACAGCCAATGGTTACGGCAAACGGGTCAGCAGTACCAATTTCCGCCAAACACACCGCAGCGGTGTTGGTGTGCGAACTATTCCAACAACTAAGCGTAATGGTGATGTTATTGGCTTGGTTAAAGTATCCGACAGTTCTAATGTGTTGTTAATCGATTCGCTTGGTAAAATCATTCGTCTACCGTCCCAAGAAATTCGTACAATGGGCCGAGGAGCTAGTGGTGTTCGTCTCATTAAGTTAGATGATGGTCAGCACTTGGTTGGCATGGTGGCGTTTGAGGAAAATCACAATAATGGTGGGTTGCCAGAGGAAGATACTGGCGGTTCAGATATTGTTGGTGCGCCTGAGCAAAAAGTTGATGGACCTATTGATCAACAGCAAAGCACCCTATTCATGTTTGGTGATTTGCCAGAATAGTAGGTACGCTCCAAAAAAACCAAAGGGCTTGAGCTAAAATTCCTTGCTTCCTAGGAGCAGAGCTCCAACGTTCGCTACGGAATTACCTCTTCGCCCTGCGATACCCTTTAAGATCTGATACACACAATGAGATAAAAATACAAAGCACTCGCCGCCATTGGAACTTGCTACTAGGCGGCGATGCTTTGATATTTTTTTCGAATAAAAGCCTGAAAAAAATTAAGTATCCATGGAACGTGATTTATTACTCAAACTAAATTTGATACCTGGCGTTGGCCCCGTCTCCATCCAAAAATTATTATCGCTTTCGCCCGGCGAGATGGATGTGCGTAATATTGTTAGACAAGCCCAAATTCCACCAGCCATCGCTGAAAAAATTATCGCAGGCCTAGCCGATCAAAGCTTATTGGAAAAAGAACTATCACTATTGGAAAAATCCAAATCCAAGGTCGTTACCATCCTAGATCCAAACTACCCAGAATTGCTTAAAAATATTTATGCTCCGCCGCCAGTTCTTTATTACCAAGGAGCAGACTTATCAAACCAACCTAATTGCGCCATAGTCGGTTCACGGGCGGCCAATGCCTACGGCAAAAGAGTGCTCCATAAATTTATACCTACCCTTGTCGAACACGGATGCACAATAGTCAGTGGTGGCGCACGAGGCATCGATGCCTATGCCCACTTTGAAACGATCCAGGCAAAAGGAAAAACGGTGGTCGTTTTAGGATCGGGACTCTTGAATCTATACCCACCTGAGCATTACAAACTGTTTGCCAATATTGTGGCAGCCGGCGGCACCATACTATCGCCCTTCCCACTGGCAACAGAACCGGCTCAAGGTAACTTTCCGGCGCGGAATCGGATCATCGCCGGCTTAAGCAAAGCATGCGTGGTCATTCAAGCAGCAGCTCGCAGCGGTGCTTTGATAACCGCGAAATTCGCCCTCGAACAAGGTCGAGAAGTATTGGCAGTTCCCGGACCAATAGATGATCCACTCAGCGAAGGTTGCCACAAACTCATACAAGAGGGTGCAGGCCTGGTTCATTCGGTCGAAGATATTTTGCTAGCATTGGGATTGAAGGGGAAAGAAATAAGCTTGGAAACAGCCGCCCTTCCTACTGATCAACCCATGGCTGAAGTTAAGGATATGCCCCTTGATAGAAGGATTCAGATGCTCTGCAGCAAGCAGGCGCAATCACTAGATGACCTGGCAGACGGTCTGGGTATAGACCCATCTGATCTGCATGATCCCCTTTTCCAACTGCAAATAGCCGGCAAATTGGTCCAAAACATGGCTGGCTTGTATGAGGCCCCGCAGCCATTTTAGGCTCATTATTCCGGCAGATGATTTGCCTGTGATATTACTCCGCTCGCCCCGAGTGGTTTACTCCTGAGTAGCCTTAGGCGTATCGAAGGGTCGAGGGGTTGCTGAATAACCTGTTTTTTGCCATACTTTGCCTCCCATTTATTACAAAGAATTATTGGAGTTCCCTACCATGCCAGTACCTAAACGTAAACGCTCCCGTGCCCGCCGAGATTCCCGCTTTGCAAATAAAGGCATTAAAGTAAAAGCAATTGCTTCTTGCCCACAATGCAAACAAGCTGTTATGCCGCATCAAGTTTGTATGAACTGCGGGCATTACAAAGGTCGCAAGGTCATGGTTACCAAAGCTGAACGCAGTGCAAAACGCGTTGAAACGAAAACTGCCCGTGAAGCAGCAGTCGCAAAACGCATGGGCGGTCAAGAGCCGAGCACACCACCAGCTGCATAAATTTTAAAACATTTTGAAACTCAGACCCTCAATACCTCATCAGTGTTGAGGGTTTTTTTGTTTGTGGTAACGTTGCTGCGCGCTTAAAATTTAAAAAAATAGGAAAAAATATGGAACACGCATCCGGACACATCTGGGATAACATTCTTTCATTTCGTCATTATCGTGAAGTTGGTATTGCTGTAGTGGCAGCAGGAATTTTAGTTGCTGGCTATTACGCATATGATGGATACGCAAATAATCGCGAAGCTCAAGCAAATCAAGTTTTTGCAGAAAGCTATGATCTTTTCCAAGCAGCCATAAATGCTGATGAAAAGGATGTCACCAAAAAACAGATGCTGTTAGAAGAAGCAGAAACAGCATTTAAAACTGGCTACACGAAGTTCTCGAATACCCGCCTTGCACCATACTTTCTTGGTCTTGAAGCAGAGGTAGCACTTAAGCGAGAAAATCCTAAGTCCGCAATTGAGTTAATGAATAGAATGCTTGCCCTCATGAGCAAGAGTTCGCCATTATATGGCTTGTATGCAACTAAACTTGCACTCATAAAAATGGACCAGCCTGATATGGCGCAGGATGGTCTGCGAGAACTTGCAGCCTTGGCCCATGATGCACGCAATGATGCGCAAGATTTTGCATTGTATGTACTCGGCGAATATTATTGGGAACAAGGTGATACTGCTAAAGCAACAGAAACATGGCGCGAATTGCGCGATCTTGGCCAACGCGGCTCTCGCCCAATTGCATCTCCGTGGCTATCCTTGGTTCAACAACGATTAACGGCGTAGTTAGTTCGAAATTATCAGATTCGCGCTATATCCTTCGATCAACTCAGGATGAGCGCAGTCTTATTTGCATCAAAAGATTATGAATCATAAAAGTCCAAGAGTCCGTTTTGCACCTTCACCGACTGGACATCTCCACGTCGGCGGCGCCCGAGCAGCAATTTTTAATTGGTTATTCGCGCGCCATCATGGCGGCAAATTCCTATTGCGCATCGAAGATACTGATCGCGAACGATCAAAACCAGAATATCTGCATAGTATTTTGGCTGCGCTAGAATGGTTGGGTTTGGCGAGTGATGAACCGCCAACAATCCAAAGCGAACGACTTGCTGAACATCAACGATTGATTGAAAAATTGCTTTCTGAAGGCAAAGCTTATCGTTGTTATTGTTCTGCCAAGGAATTAACAGACGAAGCATCGGTTAATAAGTATCCGGGAACCTGTCGTAATTCCGCTCGTCCTGAGCCCGTCGAAGGATGCGAGCGGAGCGCCATTCGATTCAAATTACCCTTCACCTCCGGGCCCATCACATGGGATGATTTGGTACACGGGCCAATAACGGTCGATGCAGATCAATTGGATGACTTCATTATCGCCCGGTCTGATGGCACACCGATGTACAATTTCGTGGTGGTTGCCGATGACGCATTCATGCGTATCACACACGTAATTCGTGGTGAAGAACATATTTCCAATACACCAAAACAGATTTTACTGTATCAAGCTTTCGGCTTTTCAATGTCGCAGTTTGCACATATCCCGTTGATCTTAGGACCATCGGGCAAGAAATTGAGCAAACGCGATAATGCAGTGGCTGTCATTGATTATCAACGCGATGGCTATTTACCTCAAGCATTATTTAACTATTTGGTGCGGCTGGGTTGGTCGCATGGCGATCAAGAATTTTTCACGCAACAAGAGTTAATAAATTTATTTACGCTCGAAGATGTACATAAAAAAGGTGCTATCTTTGATTTGGTAAAATTGGGCTGGGTTAATAGTCAATATATGCATGCGGCCGTCAATGCGACGCTCTACGCTGAGCTAATAAAATATGTAGATCCTAGCCTGCTACAAAAAATAAAATTTGGTGAACCCCAGATATTGGAACTGATCGGTTTATATAAAAAACGTTGCACTACGCTTAAAGAAGTTCATGCAGAAATAATTAATCTCAATGAACCAACGATAGCAAACCCGGCTGAGGTTACGCCATGGCAAAATCCCGAAACCGTTGGCTTACTTGAACAGTTTGTTTCTCGCATTGAAACAGCACCTGGGGAATGGGATGTCGCCCGTCTAACTGCAATGGGCAAAGAACTTGTCGCTTCTTCAAACACCAAATTTCCTAATCTGGCACAGCCAATTCGCATCGCATTAACTGGTAAAACTGCCGCTCCTGGTGTATTTGAGTTATTTGCCGCCATTGGAAAAGATGAAAGCCTGCGACGCATTAAAAAGTTAATTGAGCATCTCATTCGTTCAATTTAAAAAGAGCGCCATAGCTCTAATTAAGTTTTTTCAACTTTAAGCATTTCTTGTAACGCCTTCACGTCATTTTCATTATTCACGGATACTATTTTTTTCTCCGGATATATTTTACGCAGTTGCGATGAAAGTGCTGAGCCGGGCCCGACTTCGATGATGAGATCGTAGGCTTCTAGCGCTTTGACGGAGTCAATCCAACGGATAGGCATAGTGATTTGTGCAAATATTTCTTGAGCAGCTTGGTCTTTTGTATTAATTGGATGAGCGTGAGTTGCCGTTAATAGCGGCGTTGTAAGATCTTTAAAATCCACCTTTTCAGCATAAGTGCGAACCTGAGATTCTACGCCCTGCATTAATGGACTGTGTAAGCCATCAATTTGCGGCAATTCGGTAATTTTTTTAGCCCCTGCTGTAGTGAGCTGTTCTTGAATTTGGCTCACGGCATCTTGATGACCACTGATGATATGCTCAAGGGTTGAAACATATATTGATATAAATGCCTTGTTTTCGGCCGTTGCAAATGGGGCGACTATCTCTTCAATCTTGGCACTATCCAGTCCGGTAACTTTGATTATTTTGACTGGCAGCTCATTGCGCAGCTCCTGATAAAATCCAACGTATTTTTGGATGAGATAGAGCATATCAGGGAAACTGATGCCACCAGCAGCAAATAAGGCTGCATATTCGCCAGAATCATGACCGGCCACGATATCAAACGGTTGACTGGTTTGTTCTTTAATAATGGCGTAAATGCTGGTGCTAACCAAAAAGTTGGCGGCAAGGGCATGTTCTATTTTGCTAATTTCGACGTCGGAGGCTGCAAAGCATAGTTTTACAAAGTTGATATTGAGCACGGTCGATGCCTCTTCGAAATACTCTTGCATAATGCGCGAGTTATCGTAGAGGTCTTTGCCCATACCCACAAATTGACTGCCATAGCCAGGAAATAATATAACGATTTTTGTCATGACGGCTCACCTTCTCCTTTTTCTAGTTTGCATGAACCAGGGTTAATTACGCAAGAGATACTGGTATACTTATCTAAAATTTCTATTGTTCCGGAGAAAATTATGACATTTGATCGTCAAGATACCATCGATAAAGTTACTTCCATTATTGCCGCCGAGCTGAAGATCGATAAGAGTGCCGTACAGGAGTCGACCGAGTTTACAAAACTAGGTGCCGATTCACTCGATATGGTAGAGATCATTATGCGATTGGAAGAACAGTTCGGTATCGAAATCAGTGATGAGGACGCCGAGAAGCTTACAACTGTTGGTTCGGTTGTTGACTATATTCAGACCCATCGGACGAAGTAACTTATCCGCTCATATCCTTCTGGGCCAAACTCACCCTGAGAGGGAACCCGAGTTCTGGGGACCCCGAATTCGATCCCTCGAAGGTCTTAAGTACTTTCGTTAAAATTCTACGGTTCCTTTTAGCCATAATCCCCAGAAGCTGGGGGTATGCCTACCTTGCCCGATATCAACTTCTACCCCGATGCCAGCCGTTGCCGGGAACATGCAATCCCAATAATAGCTTACGTTTGACCAAGCCTTATTTGCAAAGATTTGCGGAGCATCACAAAATTCGCCGCAGTTAAATTTTTCACGATCACGGCCCTTGAACTCATAGCCAAATGACCAATTCACTTGCTTATACATTATATCGGCAAATAGAAGTGCATTTAATTGCCAATTGATTTTACTGTTCACATGATGATGCAGTTCAAAATGCTCACCATTGCCCGAAAATACTGGCACAAAATCGTTTACATGCTTATCAAAAAGATGGGTAGCATAAAAGCTGCCATAAAATGTAATGGCGGCATCAGAATTTTTTTCATATACACGAATATGGCCCCACATACCGCCGCCGAACTGCCAGCGATCATACCCAATAAGAGTTTCGGTATAAGGACACGTTTTCGTTAATTTACCTGTAGGCGCAACAAAACGTGCGAAGGCAGAAAGCTGACCCTTGTGGCCGCGAAGAAAGGTATATCCAAGTTGGAGCGGTAAATCTGCTACGCCGTTGGCCTTAAAACAACAGCGTTCATGGCGACCGCCAGTAGAAGTGGTTACCGTAGTATCAAGTTCTAATGAGGTATGCACAAAAGGAATAGTAAAATCGATCCATATAACACCGCCTTTACCCCAATGGGAACGTGATTGGTTCTTCCAACCTATTTCAGTGTAAAAGTATGGCTCGAGAATGATGTTGTTAATATCGACGTTAAATAGATCATCATCGCGATTAAAACTGTGTTGATATTCAAATGCTAGATCACTATTAAAGGTAAAGAAAGGTTCTTCGTACCAACCAAAGTTGTCAGGTTCACGCGCTTTATAGGCAATTTCGCCAGCGATGTGGCGTGCGCTATTTTCGAGCTGCGAAAAGAGAACTAATTTAGGACAGACCAATGGTCCGAATATATCTCCGCATGCGCCGTTTATATGAGCACCCGCGAAGAGGAATAACAATGCAAGAAATTTCGATTTACCATTAAACATTGTGTGCCTTTCAGCAATGTGCAAAAAAACTTCCCACGCTCTACTGGCCCATGTCACTTTGAACGCGCTCATTCTGAGTTTATCGAAGAATCAAAGCGCGAACATAAGCTATGTCGAGAGTCCGCAGGATGAGCGGTTTTTTATAAATTTAGATTATCGTCATGCACCAAAAAAAGAAGGCCCAGCACAATGCCGGGCCTTCGTGTACTTGTTGGAAGCTTTGAGCTTCCGATTTCATTGTTTCCTACACTAATATATTAACCCGAATCCTTCCGATTCGTTTCCTTCGATACATTTTTGCTTTGCAAAAACACTCAGGACGAACGGGTCTGGATTCGAAAACATTAATGAGTTAACACAGGCCAATTACTGACCTAGCGTCTACTCTAGTTGTAGGCAACAGCGACTTTGCCCCAGATACCCCAGAAGCGAGGCTGTCTGTTCTTATTACCAAAGTCGACTTCGAAGCCAAGACCGGCGCCGATTGGATAATCGCGATCCGCCCATGTGTAGTTAAGATGTGACCACACTTTATTTGCAACCGCGCCTGGAATAGCTGCGCGATCAAAGTCTAGGAAGCTTCTGAAATTGGTTTCGTTAATAAGTGTCGTGGTTAGGTAAGCAGCGCTGTCTGGCGTTGGAGACGATATTGAATTAATCGTCGTGCCAAGCTGGCTTGATACTGCTTCACCAATAGCAGGGATACACTGAGAACCCTTGATGCCATACTGATGACCACCAAGTAGGTCATTTACAGATGCGCCATCACAACGATCATCGCAATTCTCTTCGCATTCACGGTCGCTTGAGCAAGCAGTAATGCGGCAAAGACGTACGTTGTCGCAGCTCAGCTCTTCACGAGCACGAGCTTTGATTTCCCAGCCAACTTGCCAGTTCCAACCACAATGTTGTAGATCGAAGAACAAGAGACCATCTACGTTCCAGTTAATCTTAGATTCAACACATGCAGTGAATTTGTCTACAAAGTTGACTAAGTTACCGGTGAAGTTACCAGCAGAATCAGCTTCTTCTAGCAAGAGGTAGCGGCTCATGCAGCCAAGGTTTCTCACGTCAAAGACGCGGCACTCATGGCGCTTGAACATATAGGTTGCATACACATTACCATAAAGGTCTAAGCGTGTATCGCCATCACAGCTTTCAAAGAAGCGAACGCGGCCGCGAGCACCACCACCAAGCTGCCAACGGTCGTAACCGATGGTTGGGGTGAATACAGAGCCGTTATTATTGATACGGCCTGTTGGGAATACGGCACGTAGGAATAGACCAAAGAATCCGCAATCACGGTTCCAGAAGTTGTAACCCCACTGGATAGGAAGATCTGCAAGACCACCTTTGTGGAATTTACCACGAAGGAAGCGAGCACCTAGCAAGCCAGGAGCTGAATGGTCACCCCATGTGTGGGTACCGCTCAATGCTTGAAGGATGGTGGTAGAACCAACTGGTACTTGGATACAATCAGGATCGGTAACGGTACCTTCTGCACCTGTACCATCTTCATCATTCTCCAAATCAGCAGCCATGGTAATAGCATCCATTTGCTCGATGCAAGCAAATTGAGGACCGAGTTCAGCCGTCAAGTCGCAAGCGAAAGCATTGCCGCCTGTGTTGGAATCTGTTTCGCAGATGTCCATTTGCCATTGAGTCCATGCGAATGGTAACTCAAGATCAAACCACATACCTTCAACCCAACGATCCAAGCCTACATAGATAGCAAGATCAGGGATCACGTTACGAATCTTAGGTTCAATCGTAATCCAACCAGCAAAGGTTGATGATAGACCAAGATCAACGTTACGAATATTGGTAGGGAAGGTAGAGCCTGTTTGGCCTAAATCAGGACCAACAAAGATTCTGTTTGATCCGTTTGCACCAAAATAAGAACCAAGACGAGCGTTATCGAACGTCTGTTGGTATTCAACTACAAAATCCGCGTGAAAGTTCCAGTCTTCTTCATCAGCAAGATCTTGCAAATGAGCTACACCAGCGAAACGACGCGCTTGGTTTTCAGCTTGTGAGAATGGTAGGAACACGGTTTTGCAGTAGCTATAACCATCGCAGGTGCTGTTTTGTTTAAAATCACAGCACTCTTGCTCACAGTCATTTTGACAGCCGTTGCTTTTACCACAACCGCTGTTTACATCCCCGCAGCCAAGGCTTTCGTTGCCACAGGCAGATGCGAGATTCATAGAAACATTGTCGCAGGCATTGCAATCATCTGCAAGTAATGTTCCTCCCGCAAGCGCTGGAATAAGCGCTAGAAAAAAAGATATTACGTGAGTTCATAAGATACTCCTTTTCAGATCCTTGTAAGGATTGAAAATTGACCTAATTGCTCAGAAGACACCATGCCTTCTGTTATTTTACGTATCGATAACATTTGAAACAGTGATGTTATTGATACGCTCTTTGTTGAGCTCAGCATGTTCTTTAAAAAATTTTTATCCTGATTCTCGCTGCAGAACTGCTTGAGCATATGGAATTCTATTTATTAGGTACCGTCCATCCTCCTTCCGTTGAAATTAATTTTGTATTCCAAGATTGATTCCATCGGTAATCCGAAGTCACCAATCTGTGAATTCAATTTATAACTCTAGATTAAATGTAGCAATTTTTCAACATTTCTTCTAAAAATCGCGATTCATGGCTTCGCAACGCTATTTTCTTGTGCAAATTATTTGATCAAACAGCCGATGCTCTCCCATTTTGTAGAATTTTTTGATTGATTTTTTCGTGCACCTAATATAGCGACAACGTGGCGAGTGGCAAGTTAGCAGAAAAATAAAATTGGTTTCGCGTTGCGCTCCTATCCTTTTGCCCAAACTCACCCTGCAAGGGGACCCGAGTTTGGGGGCCCGGAATTCGGAAAGACTGAGTACGAGCGGATTTCTGCGCGTGGCAAGTTCGCAGGTGAAAGATTTTTTTTGCACTTGCTATACTGTATTACATCATTGATCAGCACAAAGCTATGCGAAAGATGTCATGATTACCCTATTAGCAATCATCGTCACGCAAATTATTATTGAGAGTTTGCCAATCAGCAGTAGCAGCCATGTACGAGCTGTTGTTAATTTTTTAGAATCGTATGGTTTTGCATCACCGCCACATTATATAATTCCGTATATGTGTGATCTGCTGCACGTGCCTACGTTGATTATTTTTGCACTCTTTTTTTATGATCGCTGGCAGCCGATCTTTGCGCAGCTAATTCATGGCTCCTTCAATATTCATATTTTGTATATTGCATGCGCAAGTGCAGTTACCGTACTTTGGTATTTATTTTTCTCCCATGTGTGGGACAAACAACAATTTCCAACATGGTGCGGTTTGTTAATCACATCTGCATTATTAGGCTCATCATTGTTTCTCAATACGCAAAAAATGAATGCATCATTTTCGTGGCGCATTGCATTGCTTCTTGGCTGTGTGCAGGGCATTGCATTATTACCGGGTATTTCACGGTTGGGTGCCACAATAATATTCGGTTGCTGGCTTGGGTTACCGGCTCAAAATGCATTTGCAGCATCTGTGGCTATGCAGGCGCCTTTAATTCTGGCTGCAGCAATACGGAGCGTATTCTACTTACTAAAGTGGGGTTTCTTAGGCCAATTCTTGTATCCAACAACCATATTAGTTATGGTGATATCAACTATAGGTGGATACTTTGGATTATGGCTGACCTATGCCTTGACAATACAAACTATGCTGTGGGTTTTCGCACCATATGTATTGTTGTTTGCGCTATTTTTTCTGTAGCAAAGGTATGGCTTGAACCAAGTTCTATAGCATCCATCTGCAAAAAAAGGAGCAGCAATGGCATATGCACGGAAGCAACAACGTTCAATTTTTCATCTCTTAACTCTTTTACGACCATTAACACCGCTTATAATAGGCGCAACCGCATTATTTGTTTTCATCTCGCTGATTTCATTTACCTCATCTGATCCGTCGTGGTTCTCGCAAAATAGCATAGCCATGCAAACAAGAAATTGGTGTGGCGTTGCAGGTGCACATTGCGCGGCATTATTTATATATGTGTTTGGTGGCTGGGCAATTATGATTCCACCACTAATGATAGGTTCTCTATTTTTTGCGCATTGCGGTGATCGGATTCTTGGCGCGATCTTGCTTTTAGCAGTGGGAACAACCTGGTCAGCACGATATCATATTGATCTGCCACATATAACAGCTGGCGGATTGCTTGGCATTACATTGCAAGCCTTGGAAGCCCGATGGTTTGATGCTTTCGGCAGTTTTATTGTATTACATACCTTATTATTAGCTACGATATTATTAATAACACGAATAACGCCTTTAAGGTTGCTTGAGTGGATTTATGCGATCGGGCAAAAAGGTTTTGGAGCAGCCCAGATTCAAAAGGCAGGCGAACAAAATCCATCAGCTGCATCAAAATTATCTCGTACATGGTCATTTGTTTCATACATTGGATCATCCATATCTCAATTTTTCGGATGGGTATACAAATTGGCCCTTAGTACATGGAAATGGTTAATTGATCTTTTGCGGGGGGAAGCGGTAGCACAGGCACCAACGTCAATTTTCTCTTTCGAAGCTGCAATGCAGCAGGATGTTACTCTCGATCCACATGATACGCACTGGGATTTAAGTAAAGCGATGAGTTCTGTTACCACAATGCCGCCAGATATTGCACCCATAGCTTCGGCGTCGCCGATATCGTTCATAGAAAAAGAGGAACAAGCTGAGATTGAACCTGCTAATGCCAATCAAACATCTGAACCATCGCCGGAACAAGAATATCAATTGCCTGACACCCACATGCTTTTTGGTGCAACTGAACAACATGCAGAGGATAAAAAACAGCAAGCTTTCTTAAAAGAGCGTGCAATGCTCCTCGAGGAAAAACTAGAACGGTTTGGCATTACAGGAAAAGTTACGACGATTAAACCTGGTCCGGTTGTAACTATGTTTGAATATAAACCTGCCATAGATACCAAACTCAGTAAGATTATTACATTGGAAGATGATCTTGCTTTAGCTTTGCAAGCAGTAAGCATTCGAATTATTGCACCGATTCCTGGAACGGCATTTGTTGGCTTTGAAGTAGCAAACCAACAACGCACGGCAGTATTACTACAGCAATTGTTATGCAGCCAAGAATTTAAGAATACGTCGGCATCAGTACCGTTAGTATTAGGGGTAAATACCACAGGGGCTCCGGTTGTTGCCGATCTTACGCGCATGCCACACTTGCTCATTGCTGGTTCAACTGGCTCAGGTAAATCAGTTGCATTGCATGCCATATTAATGAGTATGTTGTGCAACAAAAAACCAAATGAATTAAAACTGATGCTCATCGATCCAAAGCGTTTGGAGTTTACCAGCTATAGCGATATTGGCCATTTGCTTACGCCGGTAATTACCGATCCACGAGTTGCCATCTGCGCATTGCGTTGGGCAGTACGGGCGATGGAAGACCGATATAATCTGATGGCAAAAGCCAAGGTGCGTAATATTGCTGAATATAATGAACTCGTTCCGAAAATGCCGGCAACCGAAGCGGGACCGGTTTTGCCAATACCTTATTTGGTTATCATTATTGACGAATTAGCGGATTTAATGATGACCGCAGGAACTGATATTGAGGAAGCGATTACGCGATTATCACAAATGGCGCGAGCTGCTGGCATCCATTTAATAGTTGCTACGCAACGTCCATCAGTTGATGTGATCACTGGCCTTATTAAAGTTAACTTTCCAAGCCGTATTGCCCTACGCGTAACATCTAAAATTGATTCACGTACAATTATTGATGCTGTCGGCGCTGAAAAATTGTTGGGGCGCGGTGACCAACTATTCATGGATGCACAAAACGCCGTCACTACACGAATACATGGCGCATACGTAGGCGACAAGGAAATTAATGCGGTCGTTGATGCGATAAAAACACAAGGGCCTCCGCAATACCTTGATCTTGGTGCCGTAATTGCCGCTGGAGAACCATCAGATATCGATGAAGAAGATGATGAATTGTTCCAAGAAATTATACAATTCTTGGCAGAAGTTGATGAAATTTCAATTTCATTGCTACAGCGGCGATTCAAAATCGGCTATAACCGTTCGGCAAGAATTATGGACGTACTACAAAACATGGGCAAAATTTTGCCAGCTGACGGCGGTAAGTTGCGCAAAGTGGTAAAGCAAGCAAATAGTTAGTATTCTTTTTTTCCCCCAAACTTACCTTTAAGAGTTTGGCCCCTGAAACTGGGATTAAAAAAATTGGATACACACATGATTACACCCACCACCAATTCGCCGCAACAAACATCGCAGCCATCGCCTCATGAGTTAAATCAGGCGTGGTTATCCGAAGCAATTCCAGGCTCTGCGCTTGTACAAGGTATTTTTTCTTTACCCATTACCTGCTCAATCGATACCCGCAACATTAAACAAGGTGATTTCTTTATCGCCCTGCCAGGATCAAAAGTTGATGGTCATGAATTTGTGGCCGATGCACTTGGTAAGGGTGCATCAGGCATTATGCTTGCGCATGACAAAAAAGAACTACTACAAACATTAAAATCACTTATAAAAAAAGAAACTATTATCATCCTAGTCCCTTCACCACTGGATGCTTTATTGCGCTTAGCCCATGCGTGGCGCAATTGCTTTAATATACCGATTATTGCCATTACCGGTTCGGTTGGCAAAACGAGCACTAAAGAGTTGCTGGCAGCTATTATGGCGCGTCATGGAAAAAAATATTACGCCTCCCAGAAGAATCAAAATACTGCCATTGGCGTTGCCATGAATATATTGGCTATGGACCAGAGTTTAGAGGGTGCTTTTTTTGAGGTAGGTATTTCCCGACGATCTGAGATGGGCAGCATAACGCAGATGTTACGACCGACTAATGCACTCATTACTACGGTGGGACATAGCCATATGAGCGGGCTGGGCGGCGTTAAGGATATCGCAGCAGAAAAGCGCAAAGTATTTAGCTGTTTTGGCGAACATGAAATTGGCTTTGTGCATGGCGATATTCCGGCCATTGGACGCGTTGCCTATCATCATCCAATTATTAAGTTTGGCATGAAAAGCAACAACCAAATTCAAGCACGCAAGATTGTTGTGGGCGCAACATCCATCAATTTCGTGTTAAAGATTTATGGCGAAAAATTTAAGGTGGAATTGCCAACGCCGCATACCGGTATGATTATGCAAGCGCTTGCTGCGGCGGCAGTTGCCACTCACTTAGGCGTACCGCCAGCCATCATTTTAACGAGCTTATCACAGTTGCCCGTCGTCCCAGGGCGCTTTGAACGCCGGCCACTGACTATTGGGTCCGGCTGGATGTATAATGATTGTTATAATGCGAACCCCGAAAGCATGAAAGCCGCACTGCTGGCATTTACCAAATTGCCAACAACCGGTAAGAAAATTGCGATTTTGGGAGATATGCTTGATCTAGGTGAAACTAGCAACTTCTGGCATCGCCAAATCGGCCGCTTCCTGCGCAAAACGACTATTGAACATCTAATTTTAGTGGGCAGCCAGGTACAATGGTTAGCAAAAACCAGACCCCCGCATATTACCTGTGATATTGTTCCATCCTGGCAGGATGTGTTGCCAGTTATGCAGCCATGGTTAGATAAAGAACTTTTAGTGCTGATTAAAGGTTCACGAGGCATGTCACTGGATAAATTGGTTGAGGTGCTATGACTTATCACAAACCGGTGCTCGTTAAAGAAGTTATTGAGTATCTAAACCCACAACCTAAAAAGGTATATCTCGACGCTACATTTGGTGGTGGCGGGCATACACGCGCTATTTTGGAAGCGGAGCCAAACTGCAAGGTTTTCGCTTTGGATTGGGATACACAAGCATTAGAATTGAATGGTGAGCCCCTGCAACAAGAGTTTCCCGATCGCCTGACTCTGGCTTGGGGTAACTTTACGAATGCAAAAAAACTATTGGCTGATAAAGGCATTAAAAAAGTAGATGGGATCCTAGCCGATTTTGGCACGTCACAATTTCAGATTTTCGAGCGGGCTGGTTTTTCATTTCTTCGCGAATCACCGTTAGATATGCGCATGTCACCTGCCCATCAAAAATTAACAGCTGCGGAATTGATCAATAGAGGCAGTGAGGAAAAGCTGAGTGATATTTTTTTTGAACTTGGCGAAGAGCGATTTGCGCATCGTATTGCAGCAGCCATTGTCGAAGCTCGGAAACGCACGCGCATTAAAACCACAACCCAACTAGTAGACATCATTAAGCAAGCGGTGCCTGTTTCTTACGCAAAAGGACGAATACATCCTGCAACCCGAACCTTTCAAGCATTGCGAATATACATCAATCATGAGCTTGATAACATTAAAATGTTTTTGCCAACAGCATGCTTACTACTTAATCCAAAAGGAAGATTGGTTTTGATCAGCTTTCATTCTTTGGAGGATCGCATGGTCAAACAATTTTTCAAACAAAAAGAGATTGACCGCGTTGCAAAAATTATTACAAAAGGTGCAGTTGAAGCTACTGAAGAAGAGATCCGCGAAAACCCTTCTTCACGTTCGGCAAAACTGCGTGCAATAGAAATGCTATAAAATTCTTTGACAAATAGTGTAGGTGCAGATACATTGTGCCGCATGTTTTGGATGCTTTGAAACATTGCGAAAGAGGTAGAGTCGAAAATTTGGAACAGTAGTGAAGCACATTATCTCACGCGATTTTTCCAAAAATCCTAGTTTAAAATCGGCAGCAGCTATTCTTGCCAATGTTCAATTGGAAGAAGAAGCAGCAAACCTGGTAGGTTTGAGTTTTAGGTAATGAGACAGCGAGTGTTTAAAACGGATCATCAAGGATTGAAATGTCGAAAGTACTAGAAATAACCGAAGTAACGGTTTTTCCTGCCCGAGAAGGCGGAAAACTGCGGGCATTTGCAACCATTGTTTTTGAAAATTGCTTCATCATCCGAGACTTAAAAGTCATCGAGGGCGAACGTGGATACTTCGTCTCAATGCCGTCTCGCCGCCGAAAAGACGGCACCTTTAAGGATATAGTTCATCCTCTCAATGCCGAAACAAGACAACGTGTTGAAGAGCATATCATCAAAGAATATCACCGACTGCTCGAATCAAACTTTGCACAAGATGAATTAATCAGTTAAAATTACCCTCCGTTTTACATTATATAGCGGTTGTTAAGAAACAACCGACATCGTTTTATCTTCTTGGGGCGTAGCCAAGCGGTAAGGCACCAGGTTTTGGTCCTGGCATGCGGAGGTTCGATCCCTCCCGCCCCAGCTTTATTAATTAATCTTCGTAATCAATTTCCCAATCAGGGATCCCGAGTTGGTCCCCAACATCCTTTTTCTCATTTTTTGAATTATTTGATAGAGCGGGTAATCGGGGTGTACTATCTTTTTTTATGCGAGATTTGATTTGCATTAACTGATGGGCATCTTCTTTTATAACCGCTTTGGCAATATTTTCGCGCTCGCTCAGCTCATCGGAAACTTCATCAAACTTATCATTCAGCTCTTTTTGCAGTTTTTTAACCTGCCGTTGAAGCTTCATAACCACCTCTACTCCGGCCAGGTTCACACCCAATTCATGAGTAAAGTAAAGAACCTGTTCTAGGCGATCAATATCTTCCTCTTCAAACATGCGCGTGCCACCTGGCGTCCGTTTGGGCAATATGAGCCCTTGCTGTTCATAAAAACGAATCGTCTGCGGATGGATTGAAAACATCTGCGCTACAGCTGATATCGAATAAAAACCTTTTTTTCTTCTCATAATGATGAAACTCCAGTTCCAAGGTTGGTCCCAGGCTAGCCTGAAACAGGAAACTAGCATATATTTTAAGACTCACAATACAACATGGAAGACATATTATGAACACCCTACAGCATACTTTTTTCATATTTTTAATCGCATCAACCCCTCTATGTGCCGGCTCTAAGAAGGAAACATTTGTGCGCCTGGTACAAGAAGATATCAATGGCACCATGTTTACCCATCGGGCCAAGGTACAAGAAGGCAATATTGAGGATACTTGGACTATTAATGGCAAGCATGTTGATGGTGATGAATATGAGGCTACATATCTCAAAGCCAAAACCGCCGAGCTCCAACAAGAGCGGCAACTACGCGAACAACAGAATCGCCAGCATGAAATGGAAATTGCGCAGCAGCAGAAATTTGCAAAATTGGCACGTATTGGCATTCATAAACGAACACTACACGAGGCTATCGAACTTACTGAGCAGGAGCTCCAAAAATTAAATGATGAGCGACTGACACCCTATCGGGTGTTTGATGTAACCACTTATCCAAGTCAGGAGCATTTGTCGCAGCTCAATCGCCAGCTCAATAAGGCCAAGCAAATCGTTGCCGAAAATGAAGAAGATCTAACTGAGCGCAGTATTGTTCAAATATGCCAAGACCTGGCCGATCACCCCGGACGCCTGCGTGAGTTTTATCGAGCTTCAATTAAGCAGGCTATTAATACCTGTGATAATACGCAGCTGCTTAAGGAATTCTTGGAACTGCTAGCCTAGATAAACAGAAGATGTATATCCCTGGCAACCATAGCAAGTCCCGCAAGGGAAAATGCGAGGAATGGTACTCCTATAATAAGGAATACTACTCAAGCCGAAGGCGTACATCCACAGCGACCATAACGAGTCCCGCGAGAGAGGAAGCGAGTTAATGGTACTCCTAGAATAAGAATGACTACTCAGGCCGAACGAATACATCCACAGCATCCATAACAAGTCCCGTGAGAGAGGAAGCGAAAAATAGCACTCCTATAATAAGGAATACTACTCAAGCCGAAGGAGTACATCCGCAGCGACCATAACGAGCCCCGCGAGAGAGGGAGCGAGGAATGGTATTCCGAGGCTTGGAAAGACAAAGCTGACCTCCTTCCCATATTCATTCAAATAGAATTAATACCGCTTGCGAAACTCCCGGGAACCCCATAACCTGATCTGGACATTAAAATGATAAGAGGGAACCCCATGAATAAAAGATTACACGCATTAGTCCTGACTTGCCTGATGGCGGGTGGCATAACCCTAGAGGCTGCACGGCCTTCCTTTTTCGAACGCACTAAAAAATCGATCGCAAAATTTTTCAATGATGTACCAACTAATGTGAAGTGGGGAACTGCTTTCATTGTGTCATCGATCTTATTTTACTTAGCTTGCTCAAAATCGGATAAATCCCTTTTTACAAGACGCTATGACGATCTCGTTGATAACAATGAGTATGCGGATACTGTTTTAGAGGCCAATGGCCGGGAGTTTGATCCTGTACAAGTACGAACAGCACGCGGCAATGTCACCGTAGAACAATTTAATGTGGCAAAACAAAACTTAAGCAACATGCGCTTATGCACCTGCGGGCAGCATGCGGTTACACAAGCAGAGATTATCGCAGCAGCACTCAGAAACGGTGAACTTGAAGAAGCCAGAGCTCATTTAAGAGATCGGCGCTTTGTGGGAGCTGCAGTTCAGCAAACGTGTAATGCCGCAAAAATTTTATTTGAAGATAACAGAGAGATAGCTCGAGGAGCTATCGAGCCACGCCGAGGATGGACTGAGGCAACTATTCTTCACTTGCTGCTCCAGCAGCAAGAGCCCGCTACGTTCTTTGTGGGCAATGAAATTCCAGAACATCTGAGCCCGCGAGATCCTCGGCCTCATCCAGCAATTGCACAACTTAATGCAGCAGGTATACATCGAGTTATCTTGAACGTTGGTGCTCATTGGATTACGGTCATTATTGATCGCCCTGTTGCTAATGCGCCGGCACATTATTATCTAGCAGATTCAGCTGGAACAAATCGTTGCGAAAATAATCGATCTGGTGAACGCGTGCGCGCCCTCATTAATCGCTTAGAAGGTGCGGCCCCGAGACGACCATCAGCCGCAGGTGATATTAATTCAGCTAATGTGAGCAGTTCCTAAAATTCTGCGCAACAGTTCATTTTTATCACGAATACCTTCATTGATCTGAATTTCATACGCCTCTTTGAGCAACCTGCCCATTTTCGGGCCAGGCGGCACAGTATCCATTAAGTCACGGCCTTGAACGATCGGCTTCTCCACCTGGGATAATACGTGTGCAGCCAAGGCTTTCCGAACAAGGGCAATAGCCTCTTCGCTCGGCTCAGTCATTGGTTTTCCATTCAGCCCACGGCCCTGCTGATCTGCGGTAACCAATAAAGCCATGTCGTATAGTGTAACTTCAGGTGCTAATCTATTTGCTAGTCTTTTGACCGCAGCCATGCTTGCTTGTGGTGATACCACTTGAAATGGCTGCATATGATGCCCAACTAACTTAACTCCGCCTTCTATTATTTCTTGATTATTCATGATGCGATGAAGCATTTTTTTGGCTGCCGGTACCCCCGCCTCGGCATGGCCATAAAAGGTTACATGCTCATCTTCCCGCCGCTGCTCTACCAATGGCTTTCCCAGATCATGGCATAACGCACCATACATGAGGATTAGTAGCCGTGTTTGCGATGTGAATTCATGCAGATTGAGTGATCCTAATAATTCAATTTCGGGTGTGCTAAAAGAATCACCAAAAATCTCTGAGATTTTTTTAGCATGAATAATACGAGCCATGGCATCGAGGGCCTGCATGCTGTGTTCAAAAACATCCCCCTCTGGGTGCCACTTCTTTCCCTGGTCAACCCCGACGCATGCTGCTAGTTCAGGCAAAACTTCTTTTACGCGACCAATATCATTAAGCCAGCGCAGCCCAATTGAAGGATGCCTTGATTTAAGGAGTAATTTTTTAAACTCTTCTTCAATGCGTTCCTTGGAAACATTTGAAATATCCATCTGTTTGCAAAGCGCCGTCAGCTCCGGATCAGGGTGCATCTCAAAACGGCTCATAAATTGTAAAACACGGTAAAATCGCAATGGATCTTCAACAAACCGTGCGGGATGTGTGGCTCTTAAAATGCGATTCTGCAGATCGCTCAGACCATGAAATGGGTCGATGAGCTCAAATGTTTGAAGATCTATGCCCATGGCGTTAATGGTAAGATCGCGCCGCTCGAAAGCTTCTTTTAATGAGCTTGCGCCTAACCCAACTTGGGGCTTTCTGCCTGGCCCTTCCGTACGGGGAACCGACCAATCGACATCAAGACCATGAATGCGCAAGACACCGTAGACCTTACCGATTTCACTTACCGGTCCAAATTGCTTGAGCTGCTGCTCTAAATCATCCAAAGCAAGCTGATGGACCTCGATATCGATATCTTTTATAGGAAGTCCTAGAAATGCATCGCGGACAGCCCCGCCTACTAAAACAGTCTTTCCGCCTGCTTGCCCTATGGCGCTGATAATAGCTGGCAGCTTTTTATATGAATTCAGGAGCTCTAGGACCCTTTTTTTGACGTCATTTGGCAATGCTGGGCTGGCGTTAGACATGGTTCACCGTTTTTAATATAACCTAATCTATGTTAACTTAGGAATCCAATTCAATAAAAAAGGCTCTCGGTAAAAAAAACCTACCAAATTGTCTTTAAGTATAGCAAAAAAGCCGGAACTCTTTACAAATGGGGATCTGGGCATCGAAACTAATAAGATGTAATAAGAGATCGATCAGAGGTTAGAATGGAGAATAAAACTATGAAACGAATCCTATTGCTATTCAGTATGCCTCTTGCGTTAATGGGATCAATGCAGGCAACAGGCGCAACCCCTTCCCCCATTAAACAGCTCAGCGGTGCCGAAGAACCTCAGCGCTGGAGAAACTATGCTGCGCTGATGAACATTATTAAAGATGAAATTAATGAACAGTATACCATCTTGGATTCTGCGCGGGCAAAAGTTCGTCCACTTATTACACTCTGGCAAGAAGGAAAATCAAAAAATTTATCTGAAGATTGGGCCCAAGAATTCGAATCTTATAAGAAAATTTGGGCGTTTGAAGCAACACGCAATACGAATGCACTAATCGCGCTACGTACAGAGGTACAGCAAAACAAATATGATTCAACCTTTGCACATAGACGAAAAGAATTGGTACGCAATATTAAAACCTATACATTATTACAGCAGATGAGTGTAACCACCGATACTATAAGCTCTGACGATGCTTTTGATTGGGCATGCGAGATTGCGCTCCAGGATACGCGACAGTATGAACAAAAAAAATATGCATCTGTGATAAAAACTATTCGTGAGCAATGCCGAAATATCATGAGTTTCTTGAAGATAGCAGAAACGACAGAAGAAAGACTGCAATTTATAAAAGCGCAACAAAAAACTTGGCAAATTCTCTTCAACCGAACCCAGCAAGATCACGATGATTACTTGGTCTGGAAAGCATTATTATTATTGAGTAAGAACCCTCATATATTGGATGATGCTGAAGCAATCGAAATGGCAGTTACTGAAATCGAAAGACTTTTATATCACGCATCTATCATTTCAAAAGCGTATGACCTGATACACCATACTTCTAAACATATTCAAAGCCAGCCAGCAGATCACCAGAATGCATATATAAATGATTATTTACGGCACTGGACAGCAAGTGTTGAATATTACAACAATATGAAATCTGACTTTGATTCAGACGCATATCAGTTAGCTGCAAATGTTCTTTCCAAAAACCGCGATGTTTTTAAAACAGGTAATATATCATTCGAACGGGTCCAGTTTGAAAAAGAAAACCCTGAAATTACCGAACTCCTTTCACAAGTAAGCAATGAAGAAACTGTGCAAAAGATGCAGACTGATTTTGAACGGTTACCATTTAGCATGCCATCTTCACAAGCGCCGACACCAGTTTTTTCTGGCATAGTTAGGCCGGCATCTAAAACGATAACTCCACCAGTTAATACGGAATCAACTCCTGAACTATATCGCTCATCGCCGGATGACGAATCTATTTCTTCAGTGCCAACCCGTAGCAAGACACCAGTTCTACCAGAAATGAGTAAACTTCCACCGTCTAGCGCAGTCCGTATTGTGAGTGCTAAAATTGAGAAGAAGCAAAATAAATAAATAAATACATTTTCGCGCAACAAAAAACCCGGTTTGGATTTTCGTCCAACCGGGTTTTTTATTTATAGATCTACCGGGTTCTACCAATTTGGCCCAGATGGGTATGCCAAAATGAATCACTGTATTTAAGACCATAACCCAGCGCTCGATCCATACAGGCGTGGCAAAATAGTATGATTCCAATTAAGAGCAAAATATTGGAAGACAGGAATAGCCCAAGCGCAAGGCACAATATTGCAGTCGTTCTATGGTGTAAAATATTATATGTGAAAGCGCCAACGCTGTTATTTATGATATAACCAACCATGCCAATATCCGGCGTTAAGAGAAGCAAAATGAATACCCACCACGAATAGCCAAGCAGGCTGAAAATATAGATTCCGGCCAATAGCATTGAAAATTCTTCCAGTTTTAATATTGCTTTCATCATATTCATTCCTCTGATGCGATTTAAGGCAAAGGCCAGAATAACCTACCACCATCGTAATAGCCATTAATCAGTATCTTTATCGCGTAACAAAAAACCCGGTTTGGATTTTCGTCCAACCGGGTTTTTATATTGTGGAGCTGACCGGGATCGAACCGGTGGCCTCATGAATGCCATCCATGCGCTCTACCAGCTGAGCTACAGCCCCAAACCTTTTTGGTATATACTCGTGAGACCTTTTATAAGGACGAAAATTGTATGAGAATCTCACAAAATATCAATGGATATACATGAAGAAACTGTTTGCTAGCATTGTTTTTCTAAGCCTTTCACATTTTTTACACGCAGCGCAACTAACGCTTACACAAAAACCAGTTGGACCACATGAGGTTGAGCTGCTCATCCATGTTCGCCCAGATGAAGGCGAGGCGGTTTTCAAAGATCATATTTCGTTAGCGACAGACAACCCTGACATAGTGCTCACACAATGGACAACCACAAGCAAACCAACGGTGGCCGATGCGAAAGGTATAGGTTCTGCCTTACCCGCATTTACCCTGCCATTTACGATCCAAAGCCACGCAAAACAGTCTGGAAACAGCTCAGAAGCAGGCTTGTATGTTACGTATCTCTCATCTAAAAATCGGCAACCTACACAGGAACTATTTACCGTCAATTTCCCTTCTATGCAAACTAAGCAAGCTGCAATCACTAATGATCCGCAACCTGCAGAAGAAAAAACCATCTGTTCACCGCCCGCAGAACCGGTTCCAAGCGCTATGTCATTCAGCTTATCTTCGTGGTCACAGCGATTAGAAAACATTATTAAAGCTACCAATAATTTTTGGATTCGCTTCATACTCATCCTATTGCTTGGCCTCTTTATGAGCTTTACCCCCTGCATTTATCCAATGATTCCAATTACGGTTGGCATTCTGCAAGGAACTGGTCACCGATCATTTTGGCGCAATGTTGCACATGCTAGTGCATATTCATCTGGTATTGCCATAACCTTCGCTGCCCTTGGCCTGCTGGCTGCTGCTTCAGGTACAATCTTTGGGTCTATGATGAGTTCGCCATTTGTTGTTTTGTTAATCGCGGCATTGCTCATTTATCTTTCCGGTACCATGTTTGGCTGGTATGAGCTTTATATTCCACGATCTTTGCAAGAACGCCAACATACACACCATGGCTCCATTCTTTCATCCTTCATCTTTGGAGCCATTTCAGGCACAGTCGCTTCGCCCTGTTTATCGCCCGGATTGGCATTAGTGTTATGTATTGTGGCAACACTTGGCAGCAAAATAATGGGTTTTTTATTACTTTTCGCGTTCGGCATTGGCTTAAGCATTCCGCTCATGATCATTGGTACATTTTCGAACTCACTCAGCGTATTACCACGCTCCGGTGCTTGGATGGTTGAGTTTAAAAAAGTTTTTGGATTCCTTTTGCTGGGCATGGCATTGTACTATGCAAATAATGTGTTGCCGCATTCAGTTATCTTATGGATGCTTGGCGCACTGATTGCCATTGCTGGGCTGCAATATTTGCTGACGATGGAAAAAGGACAAGGATCAAAATTACTGAAACGATTAAAATCACTCTTGGGCATGATTTTGCTAGTTTCCGCTGTGCTTGTATTTGTGGAAGCGTATCAAACTACTTTCCATACGCTATCAGTTGAGAAAGAATCATTTTGGATCACTAATTATGAGCAAGCGCAGGCAAAAGCACAATCCGAACATAAACTATTATTCCTCGATTTCTGGGCACCATTCTGCTCTATTTGCACGGCTATTGATAAAACGTTGCTGAAAGATCCGGAAGTCCGTACTGCGCTTGGCAAATTTGTGCCGGCAAAAATTGAAATGATTATGACCAATACCACAATTCAACATCTGAAAGAAACCTTCAATATTGTTGGCTTACCAACATTCCTGGTCATTGATCCAACTGATGAAAAACTTATTAAACGCTGGGGCGGGGAACTGTACCACGCTGATAAGAAAGGATTCATTAAAGAATTGAATGAGTTAACGCAATAGCTTCCCGTAACTTGGGTGACTGATATAATCTGAGTAAATAATCAAAACTTACAGGAGAAACCTATGCGTAAAAGAGTTACTTTCCGTCATATGGAAACTGAACCCGATCTTGAGACACATGCCTATACAGCACTCGATCGCATAGAGATGGCCCTAGAGCATGAACAAAGCCCAATTAATCTTGATCTTGTTCTGTCTCCAGGTAGACCGCATGCGCATCATCAAGTTGAACTACTGATCAAAACGCCCAATCATGACTTCGTAATTAAAGAAGAAGGCCCGCACATGTATCAGCTTATTGATAAAGCATGTGATGTTGCGTATCGTAAAATTCATGATCACAAAGATAAGTTGGTCTCAGCCCAACGGCGGCAAACCAAAGTCTAACCGAAGCGACCTTTACGAACGGTTATATGAACTGGTACACCTTTAAGATTGGTGTGATCGCGTAGAATATTTTCAAAAAAGGCAAGTTGGCTTGGCCCATACCAAACCGGATTATCTACTGCCAGGGTAATGGTAATCGGGGCAGTGGATGCTTGCTTGGCATGAAATACGCGAAGCGGCTGCCCTTGTTTGTATATCGGCGTTCGTTGTAATGCTTGCTTAAAAAGAAGATCCAACTCTGAATTAGTAAATTGTTGTGAATAGCGTTGCCAAACATCATTCACGAGTGGCAAAATTCTACCAATATTCTTTCCCGTTTTTGCAGAAATGTTGAGGCTTTCAACCCGATCGAGCAAATATTTATATTCTGATAAGTGAAATTCTAATTCAGTTCGCAACTCTTCATGCATTAAATCTTGCTTATTTAGCAAAATAATAAGTCCCTTATATTGTTCTTCGAATGCATAACGAATGAGCGTCAATTCTTGATTTGATATTTTACCTTCGGAAGCATCAAGAACTAATAATACGATATCCGCTTCGCGAATGGTCTGCAAAGAACGTTTGACCATCATCTGTTCTAGTTCCTCTTCAACCGATCGTGGACGTCTGACACCGGGCGTATCGATAACTTCAATAGACTCTTTGTAAAACTGAATGCGTTCGGCAATAGCTTCACGCGTGGTACCAGCAATTTCAGTTACCAATGAGCGCTCTTCTTGTAACAATGCATTAAGAATGGATGACTTGCCCACATTCGGCTTACCAATCAAAGCAACTTTAAAGGTCGGGGTTTCATCAACTTCTATTGCCGGCGTGAGTTCAAGATCTGCAACGACTGCATCGCACAGTTCAGTAATACCCCTGCCATGTTGCGCTGAAATAAGGAATGTTTGTTTAAAGCCCAAGCGATCAAAATCATGAACATGATCTTCGGTGCTTTTTCGATCCGCTTTATTAATAACCAAAATTACCGGCTTATCTGTCTTGCGTATAGCATTGGCGATTTCGAGATCTTCGGGTAGCGCGCCGGTTGTGCCATCAACAACAAATAATATTAATTGAGCTCTATCGAGTAGTTTAAGAGCCGATAGACGAATTTTTTCTTGCAACGGATCTTGCTGCTTGCGAAAGCCTAGACCCGCACTATCGATGAGCATGAAAGAGGTTTTTTTCCAGGTCACCACATCAGTAATATAATCGCGAGTTACCCCCTCTTCATCATAGATCAAACTTTTTACAGTTGATGACAGGCGATTAAAGAGCGTCGATTTGCCGATATTCATGCGGCCGACAATAATAACATTGTGTAATTTCATGTTGTCTTTTTATAACTCAGTTACAGTACCCGGGAAATAGGAAAGTACTAAATTTGTTTTTTGCCATTGTTCTTTATCAGTAATATCTATTTTCTTACCAGCAGGCTCAGCAGCGGCTTCTCTTTTCGGCTGCCATTTTCTTGCCGGCATGCCATTTGGTACTCGAACCGTTGCTACCGCTTTCGGTTGTATTGCAGGTAGTGGTTTGGTGGGTTTAGGTAATTCTCGTTGTATGGGAGCAGCGATAGTAGCACTCAATTTTGCAGTTAATGTGGCTTGCGCGCCGAAAATTTCTTTGATTAATGGTAACCAATTATTGGTTGTATCTTTTAACCAATCAATAAAAAAGGCGCTTTGTTCCGGGAATAATAGCTCGATAACATTTGCATCGTTCATACCATTAAACGCTGCTTGATTAAAAATTGAACGAACAAGCGGATCACCCAGTTCATCAATGCGAGAAAGAAATTGAGGCCAAGGCCCACTTTGCACTGCTCCGCCACCCACTTGATCCCCCATAAACGGATCTGTATTTTCTGAGTTCGGCGTATCCTCATTCAAATGCTCAATTGGTTCGACAGCGCTTACAAGAAGGTCCCCGTTTTCAGTTTTTTTTTCCTGCATCATTTTCTTAGCAGAAGGGATTGGTGTCGATGAACCAGAGCCACCATCATGCTCATGTGTGCACTTCAACAATATAAATTCCAGCATGCGATGTTTTTTGGTTGTCCGCGAAAACGGTAGCTCGTAGCTATACAGTGTTTCCAAAACATCCAAGAGTCGATGTAGTGATACTTTTGGTAGTTGAACAGTATGACTCTTTTTCTCCATCGCCTGACGAATTAATTCAATCAATCCATCATAGATTTTTTCAGGTGCAAATGCCGCAATATTTAACGCGTGTATGGTTTCCAATAGCTCGGCTGCTGACTGCAGCAATATACTGGTTAATAATTGAGCGAGCTGTTCTTCGCTCATGCGGCCAAGAACGGTGCGCACTGATTCGGCAGTCACATTGGCAGCAGATAAACGCACTTGCTCCAATAAATTAATAGCATCGCGAACTGAGCCCTCTGACTCTTTAACGATCAGACGTAGCGCTTCATCTTCGAATTGAATTTGTTCTTCTTGGCAAATTTTCTGCAGATGGGCTGCAAGTTCCGTTGGCGAAACAGGTGTGAAAAATAATTGGAAGCACCGAGACCGCACCGTTTCAATAATTTTTTCTTGGTCGGTAGTTGCCAACATAAACAATACGGAAGCTGGTGGCTCTTCCAATATTTTGAGCAGTGCATTAAAGGCAGCTTTGCTCAACATATGAGCTTCATCGATAAGATATATTTTTTTGCGACCGAGCACCGGCAATAATGAAGCTGCTTCTATAATCTGACGCACATGATCAACCCCGGTATGGGATGCCGCATCAATTTCAATAAAATCCGGATGCGATCCTGTTTGCATGGCTTTGCACGAAGCGCATTGGCCACAGGGAAGTTCTTGCGTCTTAGGCGATAGACGAAAATTGGGTAGTTGTTCGCAATTGATTGCAGCTGAGAAAACTCGCGCCGTTGAAGTTTTTCCGCAGCCTCGCTGCCCAGAAAGGAGGTAAACGGGAAAAAGCAGATCACGATACAGGCCATTTTTGAGCATTCGCACAGCAATATCTTGGCCGATAATGGTAGCGAACTGCTGTGATCGCCATTTACGTGCAAGATTTAAAGTTGCTGTTGCCATGATTGATGCTGCATACCCGTCTATAATGTTTTCCCGCTTGATCCGTCGACAGGTGTTCGGTCGTCGCCGTGGCTATAAGTTCAAGTTGATCCAAATTGATAATACCACAAAAGCATTACAAATGCTGCCAGTGAAAGGGATGCTTTTGGACGCCGCTGTAAGATATTTCCCCGCTCAAGCCTATCTGAAGGAATATCCAGTTTAAGTCTATAGTAAAAGTCCTTGCCCTTTATTCGAGTTTGCATAGGACACTGAAAGTTCTTTTTTTCATACAGTTTTTGAGCATTTATATTATCACTCTGTACCGCAAGTATTATATTTGGAGCGTTAAGCTTCTTCAATTCCTCTATAGCATGGTCAAGCAAGAGCGTGCCGTAACCCTTCTTTTGATGTTCTGTATCAACACCGATAAGGTGAAGAAGGCCGTGCCGAGCAATGTGAAAGCTCAGAATATTCATGTCATATGCAGCATAGTTAACAAAACCTACAGTTTTGCCATCGACACGAAGTACATCGGTTGCATATTTCGGACTTACCAAATACTTTTCAGTGGTGCCAGCTGCATATCCTCTGCTCTCATATGTGAGATGCGGGAAAGCGGTCAAGATTTTTTGCACAGCAGTTCCATCACGCTGTTGTTGATACCGTTCGATAACAACTTTAAGCCCACTAGTCTTGGCGTCATCCCGGTCTGCCATTGCATGCAATGAGCCGTCGACCATAAACCATGAGAAAATAATTGCGCATATACTAAATGTCGTTGTCACAGTATTTAGTGTCCCACATTAACTGATTGTGTAATATACATTATAGAAAAACGGAAAGGGCTCCCATCCGCTGCCACCCTCGCTGCTTCCTTTCGGATCTGACGAATTTGATGGCTGGTATGTAGCCCTTCCCAAGTTATTGTATTTGTTGTCCGCCGCCGCTTTTTTACCTAATGTTGGTTTTCGTGATCATGCACCAGGTTTATCAAAGGCAACATTGGCGGAGGAGAGAGGGATCGAACCTCCGATGCCCCTTTCGGAGCATACACGATTTCCAATCGTGCGCATTAACCGCTCTGCCACTCCTCCATACTTTAGCCGAAGTCGTCTACCATCGCACTTTGATCCTTCGATCAACTCAGGGTGAGCGCGATGGCCAAGCAAAAATTACTTTGTTGCAGGAGCGCGGCGTGGGCGTGATGGCTTTTTATTAGCAGCTGCTTTGTTTTCTTCGGATTCCACTTCTTCAAAACCAGGAATATGGATTTCAGTCGCGGCGGAGGTTGCTGCTGGCGTTTCTTCGCCCGCAGTGGCTGCGGCTTCGGCTGCTGCTTGTTTATCAGCAACACCTTTTGCCGTACCACGCTCAACTGCCTGGATGAGGTAATCAATAATCACCTTCACTGCTTTTGGCGCATCATCATTGCCTGGGATCACATAGTTAACCAATGATGGGTCACCATTTGTGTCGACCAATGCAACTACCGGAATGCCAAGTGCTACTGCTTCGCGAAGAGCTGTTTGCTCTTTCTTAACATCAATGAGCACCAGGGCGCCAACAGGCCAACGAAGGTTGCGAATACCGCCAACAGTTCGTTGCAAGCGATCAGCATTCTTTTGGAATGTTACAAGTTCTTTTTTGGTATACGGGAACTGTTCCGATTTATCAATAACATCTTCAAGATGAAGTAATTTTGTTACTGCCTTACGAACCTCAGGTCGATTGGTAAGGGTACCACCAACCCAGCGGCTAGTAATTGTCGGCATATTAAGCTTTTGAGCATCGGCCATAGCCGGTTGTGCAGATTTCTTGGTTCCTACCCAAAGGATTTGCTTACCTTCGGCTGCTAGGCCTTCAAGAAATTTAGCTGCTTTTTCGAGTTGGATTGCTGTTTTAGATACATCGATAAGATGGATGCCACTGCGTTGTCCCCAGATGAATGGAGCATTTTTTGGGTTCCAACGAGAGGTTTGGTGGCCAAATTGAACGCCAGCTTGTGCTAGCTTTCTAAAGTCGATCATGTGTTTCCTTGCAGGGTTTTGATAATGATCTCTTGGTCCGATGACCACCCTGTATAAGAGACCAAATGTTAATAAAGTTGACCTATTATAGCAGAAATAAGGTTGTTGTTTAGGGGGTTATAGGCCATTGATAAGCGTATCGCGAGCCTGGGTTATCTCCCTGAACCTTTGCTGAATGACAGGGTCTTCCCCTCCTGGTCTGTCAGGATGGTACTTGAGACCGAGTTTCCTATATACCAACTCTACTTGTGCCCTTGTAGGATTTGCCGGCAATGGCCCAAATTCACGATATTCGGGCTTTTCCGTACATAGCTCTGTCCAGGCATGAGCCAGGCAATTGAAAGCTTCTGCTTTTTCTTCATTCGACTTTTGCTGCGCCCCAGTAATCGGGAATTTAATCCCTACCTCTGCAGGCCTCAAATGATCATTCCACCATTGCTCAGAAGCGATTTCTTGCATTTCATCGAGAACAAGCGGTATTTCGGGACCCAACCGCCCGACATCTTTAAGTATCTCAAATTCCATTTTATTATGACCCGAATAACCTCTCTCAATATTTTTTAAAACTTCTAACACAAAGCCTCGCGCCCGGCCCTGACGCTCATCAAGTTGAAGGTGCTTTCGTGTTTCAATAAGCCGTACGAATGCATTTCGTAGCTCTTGCTTTGCTTCAGCCTCTTCTTTCTCAAAAGCTTGCTTTTGCTTGTTATAAACAACTCGCTCACTACTGAATTTTTTGTAGATGCAACCAGCGACTGTAGCAATCCCAAGCCATGACATTCCTAGCGTGGAAAGTTGCCATTGCTGCCGTTCAAAACTTTTTTTCAGTGCAGAGACAGTTGCAACATCGCCAAGATCTTGTGCATATTTTATAGCTTGCCAATATATTCCGGCTTCGGACTCACCTTCAGCAACGCCGCGCACCACTGCTCCCATTTCAGCACTACTATACCAGTTAATATAGCTCAACAGACCATTATGGTTTTTCACCGCCTGATACAAATCGATTACACAAGATTTGTTTTGTTCGACAGAAATAATTGGTGATGTGCCAATTAACAAGGCTAGATATAGATACTTTTTGAATGAGAAGCTCATATTAGATATTCCTTCTATCGATGGAACTTTTTATTTCACGAGCTTCATTTTCATATGCAGCCTTCTGGCGTTGGCGATTCGCGATTTGTTCTTGAGCTCTTGCCAATTCTTGCGCAACTTCTTCTTTTGTACTGCCAAACCCGAATTCAGAGTCATCTTTCTTAATGCGCCATTCAGTTTTGGATCCATTGAAATGTTTTGGCTTTTCCGTGACTGCTACATAAACGCCACCAATCATAATAAGCGCCGTTATCCATGTTGCCGAATAAATTTTCTTAACTAAAGGATTAGCGGGCGCCATCTGCTCAGTTAAAAGCCACGTAAACCACAAGCCAATTTCAGCATCGCCCATTTCTTTGGCATATGCCGTAACTTTATAATAAAGTGCCGCACGGTCATCACCAGCTTTTTGTGCCATTTTGAAGAGAGGACTGATTCTTGCAGATGCCCATGCAGTTTTCGTTTTTACTAATATATTCCCATCTAATTGAGGAGTCGAAGTTTCATCTTCTGCGGACACACCGTTCTCCTCAATTTTCATCTGCGATTGTGAAAATCCATTACTTCGGAGTTGGTCATGACATTCTTTAATTATTTTATAGAAAGAAACTACGTAGTCTGGATACGATGATTTTTCAGGCTCGGCCTGCACGAGTGAGGCAATGGCGAGAAACAGAAATAAAGGACTAGTTTTTTGCATAGCCATCTAGGATTAAAAGTAGTGTGTAGAGCTATTCATCATCCGGGCCAGGTTGGTCTGGTCTCAGGCCTTTTACTAGTATGTCGCGCGCATGTGTTATGGCTACGCTTTTCGCTGGGGCCAATGCTCGAGCAGCTGGACCACCCCAACGCGCCGCTCTATCTGGATGCCAATGCATTTGAAGGGTTCGATAAGCTGCATTTATATCAGCTTCATTTGGAATCCCAATCGGATCCAACTGTGGCTGACCCATATCATTTAATTCACGGTTGAAGATCTGATAGCCCTCAAGACGCTCTTCTAATGCTTTGCTTTGCCTAATATCCTCATGCACCGCACTGATCTGCCTAAATCTATACTTAAACAGCTGATATCCAGCTGCAATGCCAACCCAAAAAATTGCATAGAACGGCACATTCAAACCTTCTTGTGCGGCAAAACTCTTTTTTAAGGCTACTGCAGTTTTAGGATCCCCGATGTCATAGGCATATTCAGCTGCCTGCCAATATATCGAGGCTTTTGATGCACCCGCAGCCTCGCCTTGACGGACTGCCTCTTTCTCTTGGCTGCTATACCAAATAATATAGGATTTCAGGCCAGTATTGTTTTTAACAGCGGTATAGAGATCGATCACATACGGCTTAACATCTTTATGCTCAATCCCAGATAACGGGGCCATGCTAAATAAGCAGGCGAGTATCAGTAGAAATCTTTGTTGCATGATCTTTAACCTCTATCTCCATAACACTAAATCTTGTGAAGCTGGCGCGTACATTGCTCGCCGCTTAACCTCTGCGTAATTACTCACCGGCCGATAGCTAAATGCAATTATAAGTCCGGCAATTGTTGCCATTGCTGCCATCGAGGTAAATGAAGCGAGAGTCCCTAACCAGCCCGGCACATTGGTTTCAGCCATTTCATGTGCTAATAAAAAATTCATCCAGGCAGCAATCTCGTTGTCGCCACGTTCAATCGCATATTGAGCTGTTTTATAAAAGAGAGCTGCCGTATCGTCGCCGTGGGATTTGGCTTCATCAAAGGAATCTATACTCATATTGATATTGTTTGGTAGTAAGCCTGAAATGTCTGTTGCAGTTATGCCGTGTACTGTGATGAACATGCGTTCTGGCTTGTATCCCTGCTTAGTAAGTTTTTCATAACCAGATTTTGCAAAATCATATAAAGAAATCACATAGTCCGGAACCATATTAGCGGTCGGCACTGCATATAAAATCGGACTCATGCCGAATGCAAAAACGAGGCTTAATTGTATCTTTTTTATCATGTTTATACCCGTATTTGATTTTAGGGGAATACAGGATACCTCTTGCGCATTAGATCGCAACGGCTGGTTAGGATATGTCAGGCTGCAACGATTTTTTCTTCCTCAGCGCCAATTACTTCATTATTATTGATCGCCTGCTCATATCGCTTGCCCAATAGAAAAGCCGTAGCAAACCACAGGCTCAGAATAGAAGCAAAGAATACAGATAGCATCGGCAGATATACTGCTGCACTAACTGAGGCGGTCACAATATTAAAGGTAGAGCCGGTACTTTTTGCCAGTTTTGATCCAAACGTATCAATCCATGACTTAGACTTGAATTTAAGATCTTTAATGGTCGGAATATATAAGCTCTCGCGCAATGGTTGGGTGAATGCGTAATTAATAACACGCAATGCTATAAAGCTTATTGCTACAGAGCTAGCACTATAAAAGAGCAATACATATATAAGGAACAGCCCGCTGAGGGCTGGGATAAGCATCAAGCACACACGCTCGCCCAACCGTTTTACTAAAGGTTGAGTGCCAAAAACAGCAAAAACGCTGCCAATGGCTTGGATGAAGAAGATCGGCTCATATAGAGCACAGGTAATTTCGGACATGCTGCTTGCATAGCGTTGTGCCTCATAAACGCGCAGGTAACTAAAAACTACATAAATAGTTTCGTATAAGAAGACCATACCAAATATACCGAGAACATATGGTTGCCGCACAAAGAGCATTAAACCACTTACCATACTTTTTAATGAATTATACATATCATGGAAAGCCCGCTTAATAGGAGAGCCTATATGCGCCACAAACTTTCTTTCCACTTTGGCTTCTTCCTTTTTGCGTTGCCGTTCAAATTGATACGCAGCTTCATATCCGTGCAGATAAGCGCCTGGCACATATCTCATAAATACGTAAATAACAACACAGGTTACCAATAATAATATCGCAGAAAGGACGAGCAGCATCTGATGATTAAAGGTATCAGAAAGCAGTACGTTATCTTTTAAGACGCATGATTTACAGATAAACCAGGCCAAGGCAGCAGTTAAAGCACCGCCAAACTTAGACGCTGCCGTAATATATGCATAATATTCTTTGGAAAATTGAGGGCTCGAGACAGAATTAACGAACGCCCAAAAGACGCTCACTACAAACGGCGGGTACCCTTCTATAAAAAAGTAGAACAGCCAGCCAAAAAGACGGTATGGACTTTGCTCTGTATTAGGGATCCCAATGGCTTCATTACCTAAAAGGTAGGCGAATAAAAAACCAAGGACGGCCCATACCCCGCAAAAGATCATAACTAACTGATATCTGCGTACCTTATCGACTATTCGCGCATAGATGAAAATGAGTGGAATAAGAATGAACATCGTCAAGATACGAGCCCGGGGGATTGATTCCACACCGACTACGTGTCTGAATACAGAGCTCTTGATCTCATTAGCAATGGTGTAGGATCCGATGATGAAAAAAAAAGCAGCTCCTAAGAACCATACTTTAAGTCGGTCATAGTAGGCCGCTAGCGCTGGGTTATGCATCGCGGTATGTGGCATTGTGGCTCCAGTTACTTTATTGCAAGTGGGTATTTTTAGGCACAAAAAAACCCTTCATTCGCGAAGGGCTAATTAAGGCAATACGATTCCTGTCTGGAATTTTGAGTGGCACGCGCCCGCTATATGGCGCTGTGCTTGCTGGGGAATAAATTCCCCGACTCGCTTCTCTATTATGGGAGTACATCTATCTATAATGGGAGCACAAGTGCTCATAGAGTCCTCGGCTTTGATTCATGTTGTTGGGTTGGCCTAAATAATAGCAGATCGCGCCAACTTTGTAACCCTCCGGCGGATACGGCCAATTTAACATGCCTTTTCTATATGTAACCCCCTTGTCCATTCTATATGTAACCTTGGCCAGCCAGACCTAAATGGGGGGGTGGGATTTTCGCCAAAAGACTGACTTAATGCTATCCTATAGGCTATTCTAAAAATTAGCGAAGTGAGTCGGGGAATTGATTCACCGGCGAGCGCAGCGAATTTTAGGTGGCATCAGCCACCAACTTATGCCCTTACCTCTGAGTAGCAAAAATACATCAGGAATTTCCAGCATGATACATCAAACAACAGAACGGCAAACGGTTACGCCGTCAGAATTAGGCCACAACTTACCTCTTTTACCGTTAAAGAGTGTGGTTTTATTGCCCAAAAGTGCACGACAGATCATTGTTACGCGTCCATCATCTATGCAGGCAATTGAATATGCCCTAAAGCACAACCGTGCAATTTTTGTTTCAGCACAAATTAAAGAAACTACCGAGCATCCGCAACTTGAAGATATCTATATAGTCGGTACCAGATCAGTTGTGCATGAGATCATATATCAAGCAGATAATACATTGCGTGTGGTAGTTGAAGGAATTTGCCGAGCACGCGCAATCCGATCAGATTGGATAACGCCGCAACAACTTTTTGCTGGCGCACAATCTGCACCATTTATGCATGTATATTGTGAAGATATACCAACCACAGGCTTGGATAAGCAAGCAGAAACTGAACCGATCTGGCGACAACTCACCTTATTATATGGCACGTATAGCAAGCTAAATGCAAAGGCACCTACACATCTACTTTCATTTGCAAAAACCATTCATGATGTAGATTACCTTACTGATGCAATTGCCACATTATTAGATCTTAATTTTAATGAACGCCAGGAGCTCTTAGAAACTACCGATCTCAATAGCCGTATTAACAAACTGTGTATGAGCATCAAACGCGATATCGATATTCTGCAAACGCAGCATCGTATTGAAGGGCAAGTGCAATCACAGATGGAGAAAAATCAGCGCGAATTTTATCTTAATGAACAACTTAAAGCGATTAAGAAAGAACTTGGCGAAGAAGCAAATCCTGAGGTGCAGCAACTCCGCGAGAAAGTTAAAGAGATAAAGCTTTCTGCTGAGGCTACTGAAAAGGTTGAGAAAGAACTCAAACGACTCGAAACTATGACACCGCTTTCGGCAGAAGCTGTGGTATGTCGGCATTATATTGAGTGGATTATCTCGCTTCCGTGGAGCATTATGAGCCCCGATACTATCAGTTTGGGGACTGCCGAAGAAATGCTGGATAAAAATCATGCTGGGCTCAATAAAGCCAAAGAACGCATCATAGAATTTTTGGCAACACAAAAGTTTCTTCTACAATCAGTCGCTACTCCAGCAGAAGAATCGGCAGCAAAGGATGTAAGCCAAGGCACCAATCATGCACCCATTATCTGTTTAGTGGGACCACCTGGTGTTGGAAAAACTTCTCTTGGAAAATCTATTGCCACCAGCCTTGGTCGTGAATTCGTTCGCATTTCATTGGGCGGCGTACGCGATGAAGCAGAAATCCGCGGTCACCGACGAACCTACATCGGCTCATTACCGGGCAAACTGATTCATGCTATGCGAAAAGCAAAAACACAAAATCCAGTAATTTTGCTTGATGAAATTGATAAGATGACAAGCGATACGCATGGCGATCCGGCAGCAGCACTCTTGGAAGTTTTGGATCCGGAACAAAACAGAACCTTTGTCGACCATTTCTTGGACATTGAATATGATCTATCAAAGGTCATGTTTATTGCTACTGCCAATCTGATTGAAGGTATTCCCTATCCATTGCTTGATCGAATGGAAATGATCCAATTGGCTGGCTATACAGAAGAAGAAAAATTAACGATTGCAAAAAAGTTTCTTGTTCCCAAAAATCTTACCGAACACGCATTACAACAAGATGCTTTTATATTGCCCGATCCATTACTCAAAAGAGTCATCAGCGAATACACAAAAGAGGCGGGTGTTCGTCAATTAGAGCGCGTGATAGCAAAGCTTATGCGCAAAAGTATTCAAATTTTGCTTAAGGGATCTGATTGCAAACCTATAACCATTACTGATGAATTGCTTAAAGAGTGGCTCGGGTCGCCCAAGTTTAAGAAGACCACATTAGATGCGCAGGCAGAAAAAATTGGTGTAGTCACCGGCCTTGCTTGGACTGATCTTGGCGGAGATGTATTGGAAATTGAAGCCACCACGGTGCCAGGTAAAGGGAACATTACTCTTACCGGACAACTGGGTGATGTGATGGAAGAATCTGCGCATGCTGCATTAAGCTACATTCGCGCACGCGCCAAAGAGTTTCATCTTGGTGCATCATTTTATTCATCCAAAGACATTCACATCCACTTGCCTGATGGCGCAACGCCAAAAGATGGCCCTTCTGCTGGTATTGCGATGTGCACTGCGCTCGTCTCTTCGTTGACGAAAATACCGGTGGTCAATGATGTGGCCATGACGGGAGAAATTACCTTGCGCGGCCGTGCCATGGCTATTGGCGGACTCAAAGAAAAACTATTAGCGGCCAGACGACATGATGTAAAAAAGGTATTGGTGCCTAAAGAAAATTTCGATGATATCCAAGAGATTCTGAAAGAAATTCCGAGCGATTTAGAAATTGTCTATGTTGAATCGATGGATGATGTGCTTAAACATGCATTAAAAGGAGATCCGCGTATTCCACGCGAAAAGGAAATACAAGAAAAGAAGAAGAAGAATAAGCGCAAGAAAAAAAAGAACGATAAGAAACAAAAAAAGAAATCCCCTAATAAAATAGTAAAGAAATAAAAAAACTCCCGCTGCGAAGTTGCATAACGCAATCTCAACAGCGGGAGTTTTTTGTAGAAGCTATAAATTAGTAGCTTGGTGCTTCAGCTGGTTTTGGAATTTCCGGGCTTTCGTCTGGATTTTCCGTGCCTGGCTCTGCCGGTTGTGAAGGCTCTGCATGTGCATTCTCTTCATCACGCACTATCTCTTCGCCCACTGCTTGCGGCATTTCATTAGCAGGAGCCGCTTTTTCACCGCGGCCGCAACCTGCCATTGTCAGCAAGCTAGCACAGCATAGCGCTGCGAATAGTTTAGAATTCATTGAAACCTCTTCCTAGGTAAAGAGTTAAACATATATATACGGGGGTGCAGTATATCTCATGTTTGTTGCATGTGAACCCTTCGATACATTTTTTGGCTACTAGCACAAAAAACACTTCCGCCGACGTCTTGGGACTCATATCAGCATGAATAAGCTCATTCTGAGTTAATTGAATGATCAGAGCATGAAAATGAGCTTTGTCGGACTTCGCAGGGGATCGGCATGAACAAAAATTATGAGCCTACTTCTTCACCAAGCAATTCTTCTTTGAAGGTTTCATTTTCAGGTCCAAAAGACTCGCCCATCTCGTCTTCCAGTTGGCGTTCTCTTTGTGTGGTATGCCCTGGATGATGTCTGTGGCGTTGTTCATATTCGCCTTCAATTGCTTCTTGCTCTTGCATCATATGTAATTCATGTTGTGTTACATGGCGGTGGAGAGTTTCTTCGCACGGAAAATCATCAAAACCTTCCTTATCATTATTTGCCAAGAGAACCGGTGCATCCATTATTTCATTTTTTGCATACTCTTGGCGCTCGCGCGTTGATGGTGTTTCGCGTACCACCTGAGTCTTTTTGCATGCAGGGACAATCAGCACAAGAGCCAATGCCAAAAATGCTATTTTAGAATTCATAGGATTTATTCCTTTCTACCCGATGCGGGCCTGGTGTTTGAATATGTAAATTGCAAAAAAATAATAGCGCTCATTACAGCACTTTATTGCGTAAGTATAACCAAAAGCTAATCACATAGCACCTTACGCAGCAGGTATTTTTTCATGAATAGCTTGCATCATCTTCTCTACTGTCTGCTCTATATTTAATCCTGTATTATCGATAATGATTGAACCTGCTGTTGCCATCAATGGTGAATGAGCACGATGTGAATCTCGATCATCACGTTCAGTAATCGTATGTGCGGCATCATTAATAGAGTAATGCAATCCCTGGCGTGCCATATATTCTTGCCAACGTTTTGCACGCTCTTCCAATGCGGCGGTAATGAAGAATTTGATTTCTGCATGTGGAAATACAACTGAGCCAATATCTCTGCCTTCTACAACAAGATTATATTTTGAGCCGAGGTGTCGTTGTAGTTCTAATAACTTCTCACGAACGATCGGATTCATTGCGACCAACGATGCCAGTATGTCCATTTCTTTATTTTTTAAATATGGCGTTATATCTTCATTTTCATAGGTAATGCGAGGTCCTTCACCTACATATTCATAATGAAGCTTTTTAGGATCGGTGACTGCGCACACATCGGCCAACTTCGGCGTTCTAATAGTTTCTTCATTATAATTAAATTTGTTTACCAATAGATACGCTAACGCGCGATATAAATAGCCCGAACCCAAATAATACCACCCTAATCTGTGTGCAATCATACGCGCTGCGGTAGATTTGCCGCTGGCCGTTGGGCCGTCAATTGTAATAATCATAATGCGATATCCAACCCTATTAGTTCAATATTCGTTCTGCCATTCCATGTATTTTCAGTTACTTGTACTGCCGCATCAAATGGTTCATTGCCGCGGGAATATAATGTTTCAATCAATTCAGGTCTATTAAAAAATATCAGCGGCTTAATAACTCCATCTGCAAACACCGAACATTTTACATGTGCATCCTTGAGCAGTTGCGGCGTACTTACCAAACTCACTTGTGAAATATAGAAATTTGGTTGCGGGTTTTGTGCCCCAAACGGTTGCAAATAGTCCAAATCCGTCATGAGCTTTTGATTTACTTCGGTCAAAGGTACCTGCGCATCAAGTGAAAGTTTCTGTGTTAAATCTTCTGGCGTAAGCACTTGCGCAGCATAAGCTTCCATATGTTCTTTAAGTTCAGGTAAGCGGTCAGCTTTTAATGATAATCCCGCGGCGTGTGAGTGGCCGCCAAATCGCTCAAGGATATGGGCGCAGTTTTGCAAACCGGCTAAAATATTAAACTCATGAATTGATCGACAAGATCCTTTTGCCATACCATCAGCACCAATATGCAATAATATTGCTGGTCGGCCATACATACCAACTAACCGTGAAGCAACCAAACCGATCACTCCCGGCGGCCAATGGGCGCTCGCTGCAATAATCACCCGTTCGTGGGCCACATTAATTTTGCCTGATTCAATTTCGGCCACAATCCCGCTGAGCACACCACGCTCAATATCTTTACGACGCTCATTAAGCTCAAATAAAATGCCGCCAACCTGGGCAATTTCTTGCTCATCGGCGCCGATCAAAAACTTTACGCCCTGCCGCGGATCTTCCAAGCGGCCTAAGGCATTAATTTGTGGCGTAATGTTAAAGCCAATATCGGTTGAAGAGATCTTTTCACGTGTTAGCTTGCTGTTATTTTTCAGCGCTCGAAAGGCAAGGGACTGATTGTTATTTACCATATTAAGGCCATGGCGAACCCAATAACGATTTTCTCCTAGCAATGGCACTACGTCAGCCACTGTGCCAAGGAGTAAAAGCTCATAGGCCTTGGGAGGTAAAGGCAACTTTTTGCGTTCATAGAGTAAGGAAAGAAATTTGAATGTTACCCCAACGCCCGCGAAATATTTAAATGGATATTGGCATCCTGGCTGATGGGGGTGAATAATGGCAAGCGCTGAGGGAAAGCTCCACTACACCGTTCGTCCTGAGCCCGGTCGAAGGGTCAATGGGGTAAACGATTGATGGCTGGTGGTGATCAGTGATGATAATATCAACGCCAAGCTCATTAGCTTTTTTCACCGGACCAAAAGCGGTTGTACCATTATCGACGGTGATTAAGAGCTTGTAGCCAGAGTCGGCAGCTCGCTGCACTATTTTCTCTGAAAGGCCATACCCATCTATCACACGATTAGGCAAAAAGAAGTTAATATTAGCGCCCAATGGCAATAGGCATTGCATCATCAAGGCACTAGAAGTAATACCATCGACGTCGTAATCGCCAAAGATCAGGATTTTTTCTTTATGCTCAATAGCATACAACAATCGCTCTATGGCTTTTTCAGCATCTTTTAATAATGAAGGATGGGCCACATCTTTTTCAAGTGAGGTAAACAGAAATGAATCGATTACTTCTTTGGTAGTCATTCCCCGAGCAAATAGGGTATGCATTATTGGCGTGCACACATTATATTGCGCTGCAGTATGCAATGCTGCCTGCTCATCAATCTCTGGCAATCGCCAAAGATATTTTGCACCGCGTATTATTTTGTGAGCTGTGGCCACGTGCATGTAAGAAATCCTATGTGCTAAAGGAAAATATTGGATTGCGTCGCGTATTCTAAATGATTTAGCACATGATTAAAAGGATAATTGAAGAATGCAATTTGTTTGGCTTATTCCTCAATATGAACTACCGGTTCTTGCTCTACCTGCTCATGATGTTCCGCCGGTTTTAATTTCAACGTTGGGAATAGAATCACATCTTTAATTGAAGTGGTATTGGTCATGAGCATCGTAAGCCGATCAATACCGATACCACAGCCAACGTTTGGTGGTAAGCCATACTCAAGGGCTTGGACATATTCAGCATCGTAATGCATGGCTTCAATATCGCCGCCGGCATGTGCGCGTGCTTGTTCCTTAAATCGGTCTGCTTGATCAAAAGGATCATTGAGCTCATTAAAACCATTGGCAATTTCCATGCCAGCAATATACAGCTCATAGCGAGCTGCTGTGTGAGGATCTTGTGGATCACATTTTGAAAGCGGAGAAAGCTCAACCGGAAACCCTACGATGTAGGTTGGTTGAATCAAGTGCGGTTCGGCCAGCTCCTCGAATAGTGCAAAGGTTTTTACCGCTAGGGAAGCATCCGGCTTTACCTTAACTTCATATTGCTGAATAAGCTTATCGATATTTGCTTCAGTCAAATCAGCTTCTTTTACACCGCCGAATTTAACCAGCGCATCCTTTGGCGAAATACGTAAGAAAGGTTTTTCAAAATCTATGATATGAGTACCAAACGGAATCTGCAAACCACCATTGGTATTGAATGCAGCCTTTCTAATCAACTGCTCAATCATTTCCATGCTTTGCCGATAATCAATATAGGCAATATTGATATCGATCATCGTAAATTCTGGATTGTGGCGTGTTGAAATGCCTTCGTTGCGAAACACTCGGCCGATTTCGTACACCCGCTCAAAACTGCCAAGAATAAGCCGTTTAATATATAGCTCGGCCGCTACTCGTAAATATAAATCCATATGCAGTGCATTATGATGCGTAATGAATGGACGAGCAGCCGCCCCGCCAGGGATTGGATGCAAAATAGGTGTTTCTACTTCCAGAAAATCGCGCTCATCCAAGAATGAACGAATGGTTTGAATAATCTTTGCCCTTTTGCGGAATCGCTCGCGACTCTCAGAAGAGGAAATAAGATCTAAGTAACGTTGACGATAGCGGAGTTCTACATCAGAAATACCATGGAATTTTTCAGGCAATGGGTACAGACATTTACTGAGCAATTTAAAATCATGAACCTCGAGGGTAATCTCGCCGGTTTTTGTTTTAAAAGCTGAGCCTTTTAGCCAAACTATGTCACCGATATCGAAAAAATGCATGAAGAAGTTAAAGCGATCATCGCCGAGCACATCTTTGCGTAAATAGATTTGCAAACGACCGGTGTAGTCCAAAATATGCCCAAAGGCTGTTTTGCCATGGCTACGGCTTGAAACCAATCGGCCGGCCAAGGTATGAGTCTGCGCTGGTTGATCAGGCATGAACGTACGAATTATATCCTTGGCAGTACTGTTCACCGGCTCATAGGTTGCTGGCCATGGGTCGATGCCCATTTCGCGTAATTTGCGCACTTTTTCTAGGCGTATTGCATGTTGTTCTGATGGCGTGAGAGTAACAATTGGCGTTTGGTTTTCCATAGTTCGGTTCATCCATAAGGCATATTAGTAAAGCGACAACAGTATACCATTTCCCTGCTAAGCGGACAGGCACCAAGCTTGCCAAACACCAAACACCTGATATTGTTGTTTTATCATTTTTTCTTTTCACATTTAAGGAGATCCCATGCGTTTGAATGGTTGCAGTATTTTACTTATTGGTTTAGTTCTCGGATTTGCCGGCGGCTACTATGTAAGTATGAAAATGGGCGGCTGCAAAGCCAGTGTAACGAAATGCACCCCACTTCGTTGCGACATGCGAAAACTATTTGCTGAACACGTATGGTGGACTCTCACTGGCAATTTTATCACTGATCGGTGATACCCTGATAAACAAGCTAATCTAGATCGTCTGATGAAAAATCAGGATGATATTGGCGCTAAGTTTACCCATTTCTATGGCAAAGAAACCGGCGATGAACTTGCCAAGCTATTAAAAGCTCATGAAGAAGCAGCCGGCGCTTATATAGAAGCATCAAAGAAAAAAGAAGATGTTGAAGCTAAGCATAAAGCGATGATAACAGCCGTTGAGCCTATTGCAGCACTACTGGCCAAGGCGAATCCTAACTGGCAAGAAGCCAACCTGCTCGAGCTATGGCAACAACATATCACTATGATTGGTAAGTCGATCGATGATCGCCTCAGCCAAGAATGGACTCAAGACATCCATCAATGGGATCAAGTCTTTGATGAGGCAATGAAAATGTCTGATGTACTTACCGAAGGAATTCAAAAGCAATTTCCTGGTAAGTCTGAATAAGCCAAATCTTCCGCGCTCTGATCCTTCGATCAACTCAGGATGAGCGCGTTCCAATTTATGCCCGCCTAGAGTTGATTTAATAGGCGGGCACTTAAAGAAGAGTATTATGCTTATCTATATATTAATGAGTCTTATTTTAGGCACTTCATTAATAGCCAAACAACCCGATCTTACACCACAAGATGCCTACGACCGCGAGTTGTACCATTGGACACGTACCCTATCAGAGGCGTTTGATGCGGTTAAGAAAAAGTATTACACCAAAAATCTTGATCCAAAAGATGCGATACTCAAAGCAATAAGTGCATTTGTGAGTATCGATCCTCATTCCTCCTTTTTAGATCCCAAAGCTTATGAAGAGATTCTTAAAGCAACAAGCGGTGAATTCTTCGGCATCGGTGTCATTATTAGTAATAAAAATCCAGATGAAGAATTCTTAGCGGTTATAGATACATTGCCTGAAGGGCCGGCAGAAAAAGCAGGATTGCGCGCCGGAGATAAAATCATTCAAGTTGATGCCACTGCCTTACGCGGAATTTCAGCTGATGAAGCAACGGCGAAACTTAAGGGTGAGCGCCATTCAAAAGTGCAAGTTAAAGTTTTACGCGAGGGATACCCTGAACCATTAGTATTTGATATCACTCGTGACGTGGTCAAAGAAAAAAATTCATTATGCTACTTCTTTAAAGATCATAACGTTTACTATCTACATCTCAACATGTTCACACAGAATGCATTTAACCAACTTACTTCCCTGCTCAAGAAAGCTCAAAAACAGCAATGCAAAGGAATTATTATAGATCTGCGTAACAACTCAGGCGGCTTACTTACCTCAGCCGTTGATATTTCGGGGCTATTTGTGCCCAAAGGGAGTCTGATTGTAACGACAAAAGATCGTGATAATAAAGTTACTGATGAATATCGCACAAACAAAGAACCAATCATGGATGGTTCTTCAATACCTATTTTTATCCTGATTAATAATTTCACGGCATCAGCCGCCGAGATCTTAGCCGGCTGCTTAAAGGTCTATTCTGAAAAATTGAATGACGGAACCAAATCTGCCAAGGGTGCATTAGCAAACGGGTCAACAAAAAAAGTAAATGAAACCCCCGAAAAAAAGTCATTCTTGAGCAAGGTATTACAGCCTAAAAAAGAAAAACCTCGATTGCCAGTTTTCTTAGTTGGCAACCGCACATTTGGCAAAGGATCGGTTCAAGAAGTGATACCAGTAAGCAATGATTGCGCAATCAAGCTTACTACTGCACTTTATTTCCTTCCCAATGATGAAACCATTCAAGGTGTTGGCATTCAACCTGATATTGAATTTGAACGAAAATTTCCCCCACCAGCCCAAGTGCAATGGGTAAGTCAATTTTATGGCCGCGAGAGTGCTCTCAAGGGAAGTATCAAAACACCTGGCCAGAAAGATGAAAAGAAGAAGCAGAATAAAAAAGGCGAGAAAGAAAATTGGAAAGAGAAGCGCAAAGAAGCAATCGCCAGCGATTCACAAATTCATGACACTATTACGTGCATCAATATTTTATCCGCTATGCCCCAGGCATGGCACACCCGCGCCGATGCCATTAAATTGCTTAAATCAACCATTGCCTCTGGCGATGGACTAAACATGGTCGAAGTAGAATAGCAGCCAGGGCACAGCCCTGGACCCGCTATGCAATTTATTTCGCAGTAGGCTGTTTTCGTTTTACCAAGAACAGCAATAGCGTGAAAAAAAATAAATCCTACTTCTCAAACAGCTCAGTAACTTTGTCCCAGTTCACGACATTCCACCAGGCATTGATGTAATCCGGCCGGCGCCATTGATATTTGAGATAGTAGGCATGCTCCCAAACGTCGAGGCCGAGTAATGGTTTTACACCTTCCATTATCGTCGCATCTTGATTGGCGGTCGAGATAACATTCAGCTTGCCATCCTTATCGCGCACGAGCCAAGACCAACCACTGCCGAATCGAGTTTTGGCCGCATTATTAAACTTTGTCTGAAATTCTTCGAAGGTGCCAAAGGTCTTTTTGATTTCATCACCAAGCTTACCTTTTGGCTCACCACCACCATTTTTTTTCATCCATTGCCAAAATAATGAGTGATTAAAATGACCGCCACCGTTATTGCGCACGGCCGTTTGTAGAGCCTCGGGAAGTTGTTTGATATGAGTAAGTAGTTCTTCCAACGTCTTTTTTTGCAATTCAGGATATGCCTCAAGAGCCTTATTCAAATTATCGACGTATGCCTTATGGTGATGCTCGTAATGAATTTCCATCGTTTTGGCATCGATATATGGTTCCAGTGCTCCAAAATCGTAGGGCATTTTCGGCAGGGTAAACATCTCTTCTCCTTAGGTGTAAAAAATTATTTCATTCGGTCTTGCCATGTGTAAATGTTCGCGGGCCAATTTTTCTTGATAAAAAGGATCAGATTTCCAAGCTACAATTTCATGATCCAAAGCTTTTACTTGTGATTGGACGAGTCCCAATTCTGCATCGAGTTGAACATTTGCTGCCTGCAATTGATGCAACGCCTGAATTCCCTGCGCGCCAAATAAATAAAGGCAGGTAAATAATATTATTTCGAGGCAAAAGAATCCGCGTAATAGTTTTTTCTTGATGAAGTTTTTTTGAATAATAACCTTGGTCATCCATCTCCCCTCTTTTTATAAGTTAATTTTCGTTACTTGGCTGAAAAGGCAGAACTGAGCGAACGTTGGAGCTTTGCTCCTAGGAAGCGAAGATCTTGCCTTAAAGCCACGAAAATCACTCTCGCCCGATATCTCGGTGTGCTACTAAAAAGGTTACCGCATCCAGTTTTTGTTTTGCAAGCTCTTCGACCAAAGTGACGGAACGATGCTTACCACCCGTACATCCGATAGCAATCTGCATAAAGAATCGCCCTTCCTCCTGGCTCTTTTTTATGGCAAATGTGCAAAAATCATGAAGACGGTTCCAATATTCCTGAACGGTCGGTTCAGCAAACAAAAAAGAACGAATGAGTGGGTCTTTGCCTGTTAAATGCCGCAACCGCGGCACAAAATAGGGATTAGGAAGCGAACGCACATCATATACATAGTTACATTCTTGTGGCACGCCGTATTTAAATCCGAATGAAGTAAGGCTTACTACCATAGTCTGTGGCGTATCATCACGTGAAAAGGCAGCATGCACAAAAGCACGAAGCTGGTGCATATTAAAATTGCCAGTATCAACGACCAACTCTGCAGATGCTAGTAACGGTTGTAGCAACAATTTTTCTTGATCTATTGCTTCAATTATAGTGCTATTTCCATTGGCCAGCGGGTGTTTACGTCTCGTTTCCTGAAAGCGTTTTATTAATTCGCCAGTGGCCGTTGTCAAAAAAAGAATGAGATGCTCATCTTGATTTATCAGCTCAAGCAGTTCTTCGATATGAGTTCCCGCCCGCACATCGATGCCGAGTGCAATGCGTTTATGAATTGAACAATGCGTTGAATTGCGCACATACTCAAAAAAAGCAGGTAATAACGGCAACGGTAGATTATCAACGCAAAAGAAGCCGAGATCCTCAAGTGCTTTGAGCACCGTGGTCTTTCCGGCTCCTGAATAACCTGTGACGATTAAGGTCGTTTGTTCCATGATAAAACTACCTTTACCACCAATTACCGCATATTAAGTCCAAGGCTCGCCCGGATCATTCTACCGTTACAGATTTGGCCAAGTTACGCGGCTTATCAATCGGGCAACCAAGCTCCTTAGCAATGGCATATGAAAGGAACTGCATTAAACCGGTCATCGCCAATGGACCAAGTAGCGGATGAACTTTAGGAATCATAAACACACAATCGGCCAATGAAATAAGTTCTGTTTGCCCCTCAAATGCAAAGGCAATGATATGCCCCTTGCGCGCTTTTACTTCTTGGGCATTGGCCACCAATTTTTGATAAATGATTGGGTCAAGGGAAGAGAATAGGAATACTGGAGTTTGCGCATCGATAAGGGCAATCGGCCCGTGCTTAAGCTCCCCTGCCGGATACCCCTGGGCAAAAATGTAGGAAATTTCCTTCAGCTTGAGAGCAGCTTCCAAGGCAAATGGATAGCTTAAATGACGCCCTAAAAATATCGCGCGATTAAATTGGGCATATCGCTTGGCTAATGTGTTAGTAATTTCTTTCCGATAGTTTTCGATAGTACTCTCCAACACTTCGGCTGCTATCAATAGATCATCTTCGGCAGCCTGCAATTGGCGTTGTGTGATTAACCCTTTATCCAAGGCGATCCGATGAGCCAACCAAAAAAGAACGGCGACTTGTGTTGAGAATGCCTTTGTTGAAGCGACTGCAATTTCTGGTCCGGCATGGGTGATTAAGAAACCATTGGCTTCACGCACCATGGTACTCGATGGCACATTAGTTAATGCCACCGTAATGCACCCCTTACCATTTATCATGCGCACAGCTTCAAGCGTGTCGGCTGTTTCGCCTGATTGTGAAATGGCAATATATATACTGTTCTTATCCTTGAAGAATGACATCTGCCTGAACTCTGATGCTAAATGCACCGACGTTGGCAATTTTGTAATTTCTTCAAAGAAAAATTGGGCTATGCGCGCGGCATGCCATGACGTACCACAGCCTATGAGCTTAATGCTCAGTAACTCCTTCAACTGATCTTTACTAACTTCCATTTGCTTGTACAAATTATTGCCAAGCTGTTGGTAATATTTAACAGAGGATGCAATAACCCCCTTTTGCTCGTAAATTTCCTTGAGCATGTAATGATCATGGCCACGCTTTTCGGTATCAGACCAATCAATCGATAATTCCTGAACTTCTGGCTCGAGTAGTTTGCCTGAGAATGAATATAACTCTGCCCCGCCAGCCTTCATGAGCACAAAGGTTTCATCGGGCACATAGATCACCTTCTTAGTCCGTCCGGCAAAAGCTAGTGGATCTGATGCCACAAACAGCTCATCTTTACCAATGCCGATACACAACGGCGAACGCTTGCGTACGGCGATCATGTGATCAGGAAAGCTCTGCATGATGGCAACGAAGGCATATGCTCCGTGGAGCTTATTAACCAACTCTACCATTGCCGGCTTGATCTGCTTATGAATTGGCAACATAGCCTCGAGACTGTGGGCAATGACTTCAGTATCGGTGTCTGAGCTAAAAGTATGGCCAGCCGCCTTGAGCTCTTCGCGTAATTCGTGGTGATTTTCAATGATGCCATTATGGACTACTGAAATACTCTTTTGGCAATCAAAATGAGGATGCGCATTCGCTTCAGTCGCTGCACCATGTGTAGACCAACGGGTATGGCCGATGCCAAGATGACCATCAACTGGCATTTGTTTGCATTTGGCAAGAAGATTTTGCAATTGGCCCTGAGATTTTACATAGGCTAGGCGATTGCTTTCTGGACTGATACAGGCAAATCCTGCTGAATCATACCCGCGATATTCAAGACGAGACAAACCTTCAAGAACGAAGGCCTTGCTTTGATTTTTTCCTACATACCCTACAACACTGCACATATGTGTTCCTTATTAATAAGTTTATGTAGCAACACAATAGCATAAATAAAGCCCCGGACAAATCCGAGGCATTTTGTTCTATCACTGAAAATTTTGTTAATTTTTTAAATTTCTGGTTATTCCTTTTCTTCACAACCTTGCCAATGCTTTGCCTGGCATTCTGTACTGCAGAACCAAACAGCTTTGCATCGTGGGCACCGCTGCATTTCTTGCTTTGCTTGGCCGCAATTGGCGCAGACTATTGCCATGCTGGTTGGCTGAGTTGGCAAGAAGTTACTACTGATACGAGTAATCTTTTTCTCATCATCATCGGTTAAAGCTGACATTGGCAGACCAAGCACTTTACCAATAGTAGCAAACGCCTTTTTTAGATTGAGGGCAATATCTAGAGCGCTTATATCACCGCTTGGAATTCCTCGAATAAAGCTTGTGGTTATATCATCCTGAAATGTGGCAAATTTTTTTGTGGCAAATTTTCCCGCAGATGCAACAGATTGATAGCCCATTAAAGAAAGTGGTTCAATTAAATTATCAATTCGTTGACCTTCAATTAATAATAAAATGTGCTTAATGTTTGACTGTTGAGCTATGAGGTGCGGAATGCGCGCATCGACCAACTTTTCTACTAACCCACCCAATTGATCAATCAAATTTAACTTACGCATCGAACTAAACTCCAAGCGTGCCACGGCAAGCGGAATTTTACTAAAATCTTTGAGTTCCTCTGGCGCAGAAGATTGAGTAACTTCAACATTAAGCTGGGTAAGCAAAGAAAAGAAATTAGATGCAATAATTTTTTCTTTTTGGCCTGCATTAAGCGCAATCTGTCTACAGTCTGCATTAATCAGCGGCCAATTTCTTTCTTTAAAGAGATCGGTTGCATGTGACAAAAGACCGATCTCGCCAACAGTCATTTTTTGCCTCATGTTCATTCTGAGGCGACAAATATGTTGGCTCAACACCTCATCCTTTCCGCCATACTCAAAGAGATCTTCATTGATAAGAATGAATTGGCCAACACCGAGTTGTTGGGCATAAGTAATCAGTTGTTCGCCCTGCGCAATAGTCATTTGGTCAAGCTTTTCCTTAAAAGCAGCTTGAACCCTGCTGAACATAGTCGCGCCAACCTCCCCTCGTTGTTTATTGAGATCGAGCGATAAACATTCACAAGGCATTACGGCAAGACAATGAAGGAAGTAGTCTTGCCCGTTAATAACCCTTTTCAAAACATTCACGCGACAGATAATTGCCTCTGCCATTGATGCGGATAATAAGACTGATAAAAGACTAAAGATAAGTTTAAGTTTCACCTGATTCCTCTTTGAATTATGGGTAAAAAGTGCCAGTTCCTTTTCAATTGGTCAAAAAAGGGCCTGAGCCAAATTTAGGCATGAAAAAGCCTCGGAGATAATCCGAGGCCTTTTGAAATTGGAAAGTCCGCCTACGCAGCGAATCCAGGGCTTCCCTGGTAGTCTATCGCTTAACGAATTGGAACTTACGACGTGCGCCGCGTTGACCGTATTTTTTACGTTCTTTAAGGCGAGAATCTACGGTAAGCATACCTTGCTGGCGTAGGGCTGGCTTGTATTGCTCATCCGAGGCCAATAATGCACGAGAAATACCAAGCTTAACGGCTCCGCTTTGGCCGACCTTGCCACCACCATCGACATTGACCTTAACGGCGTAGGTAGCCGTTTGAGGAGTAAGAGCGAATGGGGCAATAATGGTTTGCTTGGTGATATCAGTATCGAAGTAATCTTTGTAATCAAGGCCATTAACGGTAATAGATGGCTTAGTGCTGCGGTATAGCCAAACGCGAGCTACAGAGCTCTTACGGCGGCCGATGCCGTGACCAATTAGGAATGCTTTAGACTTTTTTTCAGCTGGTGCTGTTGTAGCTTTTGCCATAGCAATAATGACCTCTAAGTTCAGAATTTTATTAAGGGAGACCTAATAGTAGTAAAATCCTTCTTTTTTTCAACCAGCCAGGGGAGGATGCCGGGAACCCAGGGCTATCTTTGGGTTATCAGGCGGTATTTCTAGGCCTATAAATCTATTGTGGCACCACTTACGCTTTATTGGGTTTATGAACGCGTGGAAGCAACGGTTGATCAGAGTCAGAATCTGACTCATTATAAGCATCATCGTCATCATCAGAATCAGATGAATCAGAAGCTAGCTCGCTTACTTTGTAGCCTCTGGCTAATGTTCCAAGCAGAATGTCGACATTATCGCTCGAGTAATTTTTAGCCAGCCACTTTTTTGTTTCAGCTAATCCACTGGATGATCCAACATCGCTCAATATAAGCGGAAGATTAGGAGCAATAATCGACTTGCCAGTTAACTTGCGCAATACAATATCCGCAAAGGCATATGGTTGCAGCGCCCTTACGCAGGGAATAAGCTTCAATAATTCATCCTGCGCCACCTCGACCATCGCTGCGGCAAATGGTGATGGGTTAGGGTGCGCATCCTCATCATTAGAGGTGCTATCAGACCGCTCTTTTTCTCGCATCCAACCGCGATAGTCTTCGCGCACAGCGTCCTTTTCTGCGATTAAGGTCGTCCTGTTAGATACTGGATCCCAATTCCAAAGGCGTAATTCTTCCGGCACGTCGGTAAAATATGATTTAACAATAGCACGCAACTCTGCTACCGGGTTGTTGCTCAGACGGCAGGCCAACATTACCTTATCAGTAATCTTAACCGGCTCTTCACGTCGCGCTATAAGTCGTTTGATCCAAGCAATCCATGCCTTGCCGCTCGGCATTTCATAGGCGGGCGAACGTGGGCGCTCAGCATCTTTTTTGTGTTGAGGTTGTTGCTTAATATACGCTCTCTTAGTAGCAACCTTGTCGCCATCAAGCAGAAATTTAAGCTTTGTCGAACGTATAATAGTACCGATTGCAAGTCTGTCCCTGGCTCTATTATTGGGCGAACTTAAGACGCGCTGAGTAGGTATAGGAATTGGTAAATCAGGGCTTGAGCTACTTGAACTCGAACTTGGTACGGGAGCTAGTGTTGCAAGCACGGGATTCTGTTCGATGGGGCTTGGAATAGGAAGAGCTGCTGCTGGGCTTGAATGTGTAACGACGGGCATTCGGAAGTTTACTGCCGTAATGGGCTGAACCAACATTGTTTGGTCACTGGTTGCAAGCCAATTTATAACGGATCCGGCGATATACCCCTCCATTTTATAGATTAATTTAGGCAACTTACACCCAAACACCCTATTACCATTAAGCTGCTCAAGCATGTATCCAGCAATCGCATACGGCTGAAAGATTTTTATATAATGATAGAACTGCTGTTTTAACAGTTCAATTTGATTTGCAAGGAAAGGTCCATCACCACCCCTCCCCAATCTCCTGCTTTCAAGATTTGTGCGTAAGGCTTCGCGCTTTTTATTCATCTGATAGTTTGGGGAAACGCAGGGATTATAAGATTCCGTGGTCAGAGTCATTTCCCAAAAACGTTGCTCGTATGGAATGTCTCTGAAGTATGCCAGCGCCGCATCAAACAAGATTGATACTATGATTGCTTTTTTATCTGAAGATGAATTCTGTGCCACCTCAAGTTCCCGCGCAATAGTTTGATCGCATGTATGAGAATTAAGAAGATTTTTCACCCAAGAAAGCCAAGCTGCCGGGGTGGTAGTAGGCATACTCGGGGTTGTGCTTGGAACACTCGATAGAGTAGCCATACTTATCGGCCTGAATAAACCAGGTGATGCCGATGAAGAAGCGGGGTTTGTCGACTGCCTACCAAAGATGGAATTAGAACTTTGAGCGATTGCTGGTGCAGGATGACTGTGACCATTTGCAGCTAAATTGGCTGGTCTGGCAGAGCTTGGCACAACCTGCGGTGCAATGGTATGGTTGGGTTTATTGCCAGAAGGCGGAGTGACTGACGAAGATCTAATAAATGCATCCATATCAAAATTATCATCAAAAAATGATGATCTCCTTGAGATGACCGGCAAGCTTGGGCCAGGATCAATGCTCAATGGAGGATTAATCACACTCGAATGTTGCGGCTGCATAATTATCGGCGGTGGGGGTAATACTGAACTTGGCGCCATCGGAGCAGGTGCAGTTACAACCGACGGCATAGAAGTAGAAGCAGGTGCAGTTACCGCCAGTGGCATTGAAGCAGGTGGTATAACTGCTACTTCATGCATCGATGTATCTGTATTATTGGACGTTTGAGTGAGTAGTCTTTTCTCTCGCGCTCGTTGAATTGCTGCCTGGGCATTAGCGAGAACTCGCGCCCTTCTTTCATTTACAGCAGGATCTGATGTTGGGCTTGGAGCAATCGGTGCTTGCAAATCCGCCACATCGTCAGACAACCTAACTCGTTTTGCTGCATTGCCAGTTTCGGGCGCAGAAGATGAACCATTGATTAATGGGAAAAGCGCAACGGTAAGTAAAAGTGCTTTAAAGAAATTTTGCTGTTTTATATTCATGTTGTTTTCCATCCATTTAATTTTTTGATCGAGCTAATTTCTTTCGCTTCTTGTCATCTTAATTAATCTGGCAAATCGATCGCTGCAATATTGCGGGTTACAATGCAATTTGTAGTTGGTGCAGTTGCTTCTGTACCAGTTTCTTCTACGCAGATCTTCTTGGTTTTTGTTATTTCAGTGGTATCAGAAACTGTTTGATCAACTGAACGTTTAGTCTGATGCGTGACCATCGAACTTGAACTTGATGAGGAAGGTGGCCTATTGCGCGCAGAAGTCACTGCATTCTCTTCTTCAGCAGTCTCGTCTTCACTATCGGTCGCGTCTTTCGGGTTATCCGAAAACAGTAGATCTAATGCTTCTTGCGCTTTTGTACGCATTCTTTCATTAACCGCTTGTTTAGCCGCCTCATTCCACAGGGCGATAGCAGCTTGCAAATCTTTTGTGCTGCGGTTGGTCGCTAGCAACAGGCCTAATTTATATTGTGCTTCTGCTAATGTATGCACATCGTCTGTTTGTTTGACAGCCAATTTCAAATAATCTATGGCCCTATCAAATTTAGAAATTTTCAGGGATTTCGCAGCGCTTTCCAAATATTCTTTTGCGGTGCGCAGCTTATTCTTCCTGTGAGGTCCGCTTGAACTTGCTGGTGATTCACTTGAGGGGCTCGGGCTTGCTTCCAGCGAAATCGACGGGACAACTGGTTCCAGTGAGCTTGATGCTGGCAAAACTATTCTGCCCTGAAATATTGGTTCGCTTACCGTATCCGCATTAGTCGAAATACTGTTTGCGAGCTTGCCTAATTCTTGTCGAGCAAAAGCGCCTATGTTTTCATCTTCTTGCTGTCTAGCGGCGACATATAATAACAGGCGTCCGTTTTCTATATCTCGTTCTCCGCCCGAACCATCGACTAATAATTTACCCAAATAATAACTTGCATGTGCGATTGCCCCTTGCGACTTATCGGGTGCATGAAGTACATTTCGAAAGCATGATCGTGCAAGATCGTATTTTTCTAGCTCTATAAATGCGAACCCTGCTTTTAGCATGAGATGATGCTCGCTTCGCTGTATAGATTGCGAAGGGCTACTGCTAGAACTTGGTGAAGCAGAGCTCTGCGAGCCTAAAAGATTTGGGGCAATAATAAGTGTCGCGCATAAGGCGAGTAATTTTTTGCTGATCATGACTTCCTTCCATTTAAATTCAAATCATTAATCCGGTAAGTCGATTGGATTCATCTTTCGTTTGATAGCATTTATATAATTGTCAGCTCGTTCGGCAAACAGTTGAACATCTCTATCAATGAGCTTTGATGCCATTGAGCGAAGTTGCGCACAAAACAGTTCTATCTTCGGAAGTGATTTTCTTAATTCTTCTTCATCACTTTGTGGAATTAACCCATGCGATTTATCAAGATAAGGAATTGCAGCTCGACATGTAGCAATAGCGTCCGCTCTATTTCCGGATTCTACATATTCATGTAATAAATCTGAAAGGGCAGCAGCAGCATTGTACCAATCTCTACGGCTAGCTAATGAAGGAAATTCCGAGACAGCCCGCTGCCTAAGTAATGCATATTTTTTTACGTAGGCCAGTTGCTCATGCTTGGGAAGCATATTCGCTAACCGGATGTTTAAATCTGCAGCACAATTAAGATCATTACGACCGCATGCGCTCCCTGCAAGGGTGATGGCACGAGATGCAAAACCTATACCTTCCTTGATTACTTCAGGCATCCGGGCGTTTTCTGTGGCCCGATCAATATAACAAGCAATTTCTCTGCACGCGGCCAAAGGAGGCACAAGACCTTCCGAAAGTTGGAGCTTAGATAAAACAGCGGATCGCAAAAAAAGTAAATTTTTTGCGCGTTGATCAGTCGTTTTTTGCGCAGTATCCAGCATGCTTTTCTTACGCTCGCTCAAAAAATCAGATAATTGCTTTTCAACCCTGAGCCGCGCTTCATCAAGCTTCTCTCTTGGGATTGAATGACCGCGCATTATTTCACCGGCTAAGCAGCTACGCACCTGTTTCGCATTCTGTTGAAGGAGCCATATATATTCATTTTCGACGTAAGCGTTACCGGCTGTAAGTGGAGCAAAGGGAGTAATCAAAAAGCTCTCTATTTTCACCTTATTGCAAGCTGCTGCTTGTGATGTGTGCTCGTTCAAGCGCTGGTAGATATGTGGGATGTATGCTTCACACATACGTTTTAGATATTGCGCAAACCGTTGAGATGCAGGTATGTGTTTTTGCTCCAGAAACCAAACTGTCATGCAGTCGCATAAAGGCGCCAAACCATGCAGTTTATGCATGAAAGGCATTGGAGGAAGAGAAAAATTCGCGCAACCTATACGCTCTAAAATATAGTTAGCTATGCAATATGGTTTTGCTGTTTCCACGCAGGTTAACAGTTCAGCTTTTAATGTGCTATAGCGATCATGCGCAACCGCATCCATATCCTGTTTCTTTTCCGCGCGCTTCGTGTATAAGTTTTCCAAACTCAATTATTTTATTTTTTTTACCTCCCGTTTCCACGCACTTTTGTTGGTCGTCCAAATTCCAAAGGCGCAAATCTTCTGGAATATCAGTAAAATAACATTTAGCGATTGTTTGTAACTCAGTCACCGCGTCTGGGTGTCGGGTGCATGCCATTACCAACTTATTGATAATAACTTCCGGGCATCGAGGCTCGCGAATAGTAAGCATGGTTCCATTGTTGTTAACAACCTTGTTGACCGGCTCGTCGAATAGACGGCGAACCCAAGCTACCCATTTTTTTCCAGTAAACATCTGGCCATCGGTATCTAAATCGGTAGCTTCTAGCTCAGTTGGAAATATTTTTTCTTCTAAATCATATTGTTGACCTTCCAAGCTATCTACGGAGCGAGGGCAACGAAACGGACTCGCATTGACGCAGCCACTTGCGACAACAGGTGAAGATTCAAGTTGGCTTGGATTTTCCAATTTCCGTTTTTGGCGGTGACTATCCTCAGAAACATCAGCCATAAGAGGTGCGCTTGAAGGCAATAGGCTTGAACTACTCACCGTGTCTGGACTCGCTTGCGCCATAGCAATATCACGATCTACGGTCGTAGCTTTTCCTAGATCGGCCGAAGGAGAAGCCGCATATAAGGCTGGCAACGCGGCCAAGTAAACAATTATTGATAATGAAATTTGCTTAATCATGATGTTTCGCTCCATTAGTTTGTTTTCTTGGATTCAATCAATTGCACATCAGAATCTGATTCTGATTCTGTTTCATCAGGGTCAACCATGTGGCTATTGGCAGCCTGTGCATGTGACGCTGCCTCTTCTTCTCGTGCAATCTCAGCTAAGAATTGATCTGCCCTGCGGACAACGAGTTCGCCTTCAGTTACATCGCCAAATTCCACTGTTCGGTGAGCAAATGCAGCTCCTTTTTTCAAGTAGCCAATCGATTGCGGACCAGTTTTATGAGCTTCATAAGCATCAATGTAATCAATGGCGATAGACCGATGCTGTGTTCCATTGAAGGAAGTGAGACCCAGTAAAAGTTCATGCAATTTCGCACGACGTGCAGTAATCATGCTCTTAAATGGGCCAGCGAGCGTGGAGCTTGCCAACTTTGCATTGATTGCTTCAACACGTGCAATGATGAAAGATTTAAGATTATCCTCAATCTCATATCTTGCTTTTTGCAACTGTTCTTTTGTTAATGTATGACCCAACAATAGTTCACCTCGTGCGATTTTTCGCAGATCAGAAATTTTTTTATTGTACGTGCTAATGTATATATCTTCGGCCACGAATGTTGTTGGACCAAGCGGAAGTTGAGCAAAGGAACCGGTTCGGGGATTTGCAATCATTCTGGCTTGAATCGTTTGTTTTTCCGTTTCACAGCCTTTTTGCTTTACTAAGCAATTATATAACAGAGGTCGATGCATCAACAAAGATTTAAAAAAAGTGCAATACTCTTTAACAAAATTTGGGCCACATCCTTTTCTTAGCCATTCTTTTAATGCTGTTTCTGATGTTGCAGCAAGCATTAATGTGTCTATTGCCACAAAAATACCGTCATTGGAAAACCATGATGCCATGGCATATGGTTGCAATTCTTGTACACACGGCATCAAAATGCTCAACAGTTTTTCCTGCTCATTCATTGCTTTGCGCAGGAGCTGGCCGCTTTGGGTATTATTTATTTTTAGATTTATTTTCTTAAGTTGTTCTCGCAGACTATCTTTTTCTTGAATCGGAAAGGCCCGTTTGGTTGTTTCATCCCAATTATATAAGCGCAATTCTTCAGGCGCCTCAGTAAAATAACTTTTTTCGACCGCGTTGAGTTCTCGTATTGCATTGGGGCAGCGCAAGCAGGCCGCATTTATTTCATCAAAAATGGTTTCAGCCTTTTTGCCGGAGGCTATCAAACTTTTCACCCAAGCAACCCAAGCTTTGCCGGTTGGCATCATCATTTGTTCACGAATAAAGGCATCGAATCCCGTTGAAATAGGTGCAAGGCGACAAAGGCCTGGATAATCGGTCTTCAAATTAAGCAAAATAATCTTGGTAATCGTTGGGTTTCCAATAAAACCTGGTACATGTGCTATTGGCGCAACCGGTGCTTGAGGTCGTTCATCGCGGCGTTCAGTCAGCATGCTTTGATCAGAATCAGAATGATCAGAGAAATCAGTCTCATCATCACTTATTAGATTACGAAGTGCCAATCCTCCGATATGCTCCGAAACAGTATTAGCTCGAAACGAAACTCTAGTTGCAGGAACAATCGTTTCGCCATCTAATGAAATGCGCACACGTTTTTGCCGCATAGTAGTTTCACTTGATGCTGACGTTGCCATAAGTGATGGCACAAGTGTGCAGGCGATGAATGCTATATATAGTTGCTTTTTCATATTGTACTCCATGTATATCTTTTCCCGAATATTTAATCAGGCTGCTCGAGCGGATCAACGCGTCGTTTCACTTCTCTTACATATTCTTCTGCTTTTTGCGCGAGAGCTGCTGCGGCAGGAATTTTTCGTGCCAATAACAGTGCTTGATTTTTGAATTCTTTATAATTATCAAACGATGCTTTGAGGTGTTGGTCAGTTTGTTTGCTTAACAGTTGCAATGATTTATCCAAATAATCGGTAGCACGAATGCAAGATTGAGTTGCTTCTTCGATGTTCCCATCTGCTAGGTTTATCTCCGCTCGGTGGTTTAAGGAACGGGCAGCCAAATAAAAATCCGAACTATCGCTTTGCGGAGAGAATTCATGCACTACTCGTTCATTTAATGCAGCATATTTTTTAGTATACAGCGCTCTGGTAGCTATATTATAGGCTGTAGATTTTCGAAGAATACCGTAATGCGTCGCTGCATCGGTAAGGTCTTTCTTATTTAAAACATGATCCTTTGTAGCAAGATCAACAGCACGCTCTGCATACTCAGCACCTTTTTGGATATCACTGGTAGGCCTTCCCTCCCTTGAGCGAATTATTCCTGCAATTTTCCTGCTTGCATGAAGCGGAGTTATCATGCGTTCCTGCAGCAGTTGCTCTATCAGCCAAACTGCGTGCTGATATAGCTTATTTCCTTGGACTGCATCTTTCGCCTGAAGAATTGAATCGCAGCATGCATTATATCGATCAGTCAATAGATTGCGCAGAGTAATTTGAGCTTTCAGTCGTGAAGCCTCTATTTCTTGCGAGGAAAGACTGTTTTCTTTGAATATTTCGCCATTAGCGCAAGCGCGCAGCATCTTAATTTTTTGCTGCCATTCGCTGATATCCAGTCGCTCCGCTTCTGGGCAGGCAGGGCCTTTAGATACTGTATTATCAGAACGATTACTAACCATTGCTTTTTCAATTAATAACCTGTCTGAACGAGCGCCGGCTGTAGATTGTGCTGATAAGCACTCATACATGGCCGGAGTATTTTGGGAACAAACTTGACCGGCATATAACGCTAATATCCGTGTAATTTTTGCGGGACGTTTCAGTAGCCACTGGCCAATGCAATCACAAGTCAGTTCTTGTGGATTTATTGCATGCAAAATAAAGGGGGCAGCAGTACCCATAAAATTTCGCCCTGTAATGAGATATAAAATATAATCGGCAATCGCATATGGTTGTAATTCTTTAACGCATTCAAATAATTCAGTCTTAATTTTCTTTAATCGCTCTTTAATCTGTTCCTTTGAGCCGGCATCTGCCGTACTCGCATCATCACATAATTTGGCGAACTCTTTACACAGCGTTTCCTTTTCTGGAATAATTACCGCCTGCTTACCAGTAGCATCAACGCCCCAAATGCGACGATTTACCGGCACATCAGTGAAATATAGATTCACGATAGTGCGTAGCTCAGCAATAGGATTGTTGCAATGCGCGCACGCGGATACTAGCTTTTCGATAATAACTTCAGGGTGTTCCGGCTCTTCAATAACACGTGTAACGCCCTTTTCAATAATCGTTTTTCTTACTGGTTTAGTAAGCATCTCTTTTACGTGTGCAACCCACTTTTTGCCCTTTGGCATTTCAATTGAGCGCGACATGCGATCAAATTTTTTGTTCAAGCAACGCATTTTGCACATATCTAAATAGTTCAAATCCTTGAAAATATGGCCAATATCGAGTCTATCCTGTTGCGAGCGCAAGCTTGTTTTTGTAAGCGTCGGACATGGTCCAAATGTTATTGCTTTTGGTTGCACCGGGCTTGGAGCCGGATTATTAAGCGGATTAAAAATTGGATTGGTGTTCACTGGTTGTGGCACGCTAACTGGCATAGGATGTATCTGGGCGTTTATATACGGTTGATGTGGTCTAGCGGCAGGCGCTGCAGCCGGAGGTGCGGGCAATGGCCGTGGCGCCGGTAAAGATAGTGGTGGCGCTACCGGTGATCTGTTTAAGCTCCAAGAATTTTGAGCCGGTGATGGCTGAGGCAGCGTTACTGGTCTGCTTGATGTCCCTTGATGAAGCGGCGGCATCGCTGATTGTGCGCCTGGCGCAGGAACATTGACTCCGAACGGCATGTTTGCGGGCCTAATCGGAGGCGAATATGATCGGTTAATTTGTCCCGATTGCAGCGGCTGAAATGCTGACGAAGATGCATTCGCTTGCGGCGCTGGAGGCTGTGATCGCCATGGTTGTGATGGCGTTTGAATATTTGCCAATGATGATACTGGTGGCCATCCATGTGGCAATGGCAATGGTAATGTAATATATTGCGTCATGTTAGGGCTCAATGCATGTATCGCATTACCATTTTGTACCATCTTATAAAGCGGATCCCATGGTGGTACGTCCGGTAATGGTAATGGCAATCTATAGGTCATTGATCGCGGTGCAGATGATGACGCCGCATTATTAGCAATGCCACTATTCGCATTTTGCGGAAATGGTTGCATAGATGATCGCCAACCATTCTGTGGCTGTGGCGCAGCAGCGGGCTGCGGGCGAGCCAATGTTTCTTGGGTACTTAGATCCATTGGATCGTTATGCGAATTACCATTCGGCGAAGCATTGGAGCCCATAATTGTAGGCGCAATTGCAAGCGCAATTAACAATGACTTAAGTGTTTGCTGAATCATTTCATTCCTCCATTTATGGGCCATTTTCATTATTTGTTTTGAGCAGCGGTATTTGTATTACCTGCTTGCTGCATTAATTTGTATATATTGAATGCGATCGCAAATAACACTAAGTTTTTGCGGCGCTCAAGCGATGAAGCTTGTTCAACTTCTGAACCTATTGGTGCTACAGACGGAGCATCAGAGCCTGTCGTTTTAGGTTCGACAATTCGTTCCGATAAATTCGGTGCACTCACTGCGCGAAGATCAATATTTCTTGCAGCGTTAGGTTCTTCAATTCTCGTTCTTTTGGTAGCAATTTCTGAATCTGAAGTTGAACCAGTTTGCTCCCCAGCTGCTCGCTTAGCAGCCATACGCATACTTAATTCTTCAAAGCCAACGTTTCTAAACATTAAGCCCGATGGTTGACTAGGCATTACAGGCAACGCGATGGGTGATAAAAGCGGTACATGATTGTGAGACATTTCTTCTTCATCACTTTCATAGCTATATGCTACCAATGAATTAGATATATCGGCCATGCGGTCCTGGGCAGAAATAGGCCGTGCCATAGTCTGAGCAATCGGGCTCGGTTGCGGCAGAATTGCTGAACTCACATCGGCCATGCTTGTCTGCAATCTCTGAGCACTAGGGCTCGGAGATAGTACTGTTTGTGAATCTTGAGCCATTTTATCAAGCTGAACTTTTGCCATCTTTCGAACTTCTTCTGGATACGTCGCTCCATACGCAACCCTCTTGAAAAGTATTCGAGCCGTTTCCCTATCTGGCTCAAACAGACCTTCACCCGATAAATTCATCAATCCTTGTTGGTAGAGAGCATCCGCTTGAATGTGTGGATGTTTTTCTGGGGACAGGAAAGAAGAATTATCTTGGTCTACAGCCAAATCAAAGCAGGAGAAAGCTTTTCTAGGATTTATAGCCACACCAAGTCCGCGACGATACATGATCCCCACATAAACATGCGCCTTATAGAAAGCCTTTGAATTTTTGTATTGATTCCAGGCACGCTTAAACCAGCGCATAGCTGATGCATAGTTTTCTTCTTTCAAATATTTTTCGCCAAGACGGATAAATTCATCCGCCTTTTGAGAAACGGATAATCCCTGTAAAGAATTTTCTTCGTCCTTATCAGAAAAATTTGAATACAATGAAAGCGAAGAAGCGCTTGGGCTTAAGCTTGATGAGCTGGCGCTCGGGGAAATAATTGGCTCATCTTCCATAGGCTTGGTTGAATTACGGTATTGAGCTAATTTAGCACGTGCAAAATCTCGTGTTTCAATGTCAAAATCTTGTGTTGCGACTTGCTGCAACAAATCTTGGCCTGTGTGTACATTAGGTTCGACAACCAATTCTCCGGCTTTATTTTTTCGTCCCTCACAAAGCATCACACCCAGATGATATTTGGCTCGACATTCTGACCAAGGGCCATCCTGATTTTTTAGGACTTCCTCAAAACATTTACGTGCCGCCCCCCAACCGCGCCCATTCATGCAGCGAACGCCACTTAATAGATTAGGGCTATATCTGGGACGAGCCGGTTCTGTTACTTGCAGTGCCGCGCTCGGAGAGCTAAATGGAGCAGGTAGGATCTTTATATCACTATCTTCATCGCTTGAAATATCCACCTTAATTTTGTATTCGGCCTCGCCATCAGACGCATTGTCTTCGTCTATTGCTGCTAACAGTTCTGCCAAGCCATTTGGTTGATCGTTTACGGTTGGTAGATCTTTTAACGATTCCTTGGCTAAAGCAGTTATTTCTTTATTAACTGTTTGGTTAGCTGCCTGTTGTAATAAGGTTCGAGCTTCATTCGGATCTTGTGGACCGCCTTTTCCATTAATAAGCAACAGGGATAATTTATATTGAGCCTCAGCCACTGCATGAGCATCATCATTCTTTTTTATCGCCTTACGATAAAAATCGCGCGTTGCCTTGTAAATTTGCTGTTTCATAGCCTTTTCAGCGCTATTCAAATATTCTTTTGACGTACGTAGGCCTAATTGCGCACGCGAAATAGTTTCGCCAAAACTATACGAGCTTGAACTGCTAGAACTTGAACTTGATGAACTAACGCGAGCTGGCTCCGAAGAAACAGCCTTCTTTTCAAGCCTAGCTAACTTTTCTCGAGCCTTGTCGCGGGCTTGAAAGTTTGTATCTTGGGCTGCAGCTTGCTCTAATAAAGCACGACCTGCTTCTCTATCACGCTTAATAACCTGATGCCCTTTTCTACCGTCAACCAGCATTGATCCCAAGAAATATTGAGCTTTGGGGGTTGCCCATAGGTCATCTGACTGCTCAATAATTTGTTCAAATTTTGTACGCGCAATTGCATAGTTGGTGGCGTTCATGCAACTAACAGCATCCAGTAGAGTTGGTACTTCTGCAATTTTATCGCCAGCTGAACGATATTTATTTAATGCTTTTTTGGCTAAGTTGCGAATATTTTCATTAGCCGATTGTGCAGCAGCCTTCTCCCATAGCTTATATGCTTTGATTGGGTCGCCGCCTTTTTTAACAATCAATGTACCCAATTTATAACGAGCTTCGGCTACGGCATTCGCATCGTCAGCCTTTTCTATCGCTCGATTAAAAGAACGCATCGCAGCCGCAAATTGGCTATCGCACGCATAATGATCTGCCTGAGTTACATAGTCTCGAGAACTACGGTTCTTCCTCTTGGGTGTTCCGGGTTTTTTGCCCAACCCCGTATTAACAGACGAGCTAGGTGAGCTTGAGCTTGAAACTGGGGCGGTTGGCGCAGACGGCGCATTTAATGGAATAGTAGTCGCTGGTCTACTTTTTAGTTTAACTAACTCTTCTTTTGCAAGGGTACGTATTTTTTCAACAAACTCCTGTCTGCTCGCGGCATACAAGAATGTTCGTCCATTTTCTATATTCTGTAGGCCGCCTTCACCATCGACAAGAAGTTTTCCTAAGTAAAAGCTTGCATAGGCGATTGCCCATCGTGGATTATCTTGTTTATTGAGCACTTTTCGAAAGCAGTTTCGTGCAAGATTTGGCCTATCCATAACCAAATGTTCAAGCGCTGCATTAATCATTGGGTGTCGCTGGTCAGGCGTCAATGGAACCAATCGGCTGAACCTTCTCGCTTGTTCAACGGCATTATGCGGGTTAGATGAATGGCTTGAAGAAGGGGATGCCGGCGAACCCAAAAGGCTCGGGACAGCAATAAAGGTTGCAAGTAAAGAGGTGATTATAGTTTTTTGAATCATGATTTCCTTCCATTTTTGGCCTTTATGCCCTCGCCTGGGGATGAAGACCCTTGAATCCATTTAGTCAAACAATTATCCATAATTATTTCTTATAGTCAAAAGGTACAGGGTCAATAAGGAGAAGATAATTGGCCTGATAGGCCGCTTATGGGCCATTTTCATTATTTGTTATTAGCCAAGCCATTTGTGTTGCCTGCTTCTTGCTGCATTAGTTTGAATATATTGAATGCGACCGCAAATAATATTAAGTTTTTGCGTCGCTCAAGCGATGAGGTTTGTTCAACTTCTGTTGTTTTAGGTTCGACAGATTGTTCCAATAAATTCGGTGCACTCACTGCGCGAAGATCAATATTTCTTGCAGCGTTAGGTTCTTCTATTCTCGTTCTCTTAGCCGCAACTTCTGAATCTGAAGTTGAACCAGTTTGCTCCCCCGCTGCTCGTTTAGCAGCAAAACGTGCACTCAATTCTGCAAAGCTAACGTTTCTAAACATTAACCCCGATGGTTGACTAGGGCTGCCGGCTAACGGCATCACACTAGGCGATAGGAGTGGCAACGGACTTTGAGACATTTCTTCTTCATCACTGTCATAGCTATACGCGACCAAAGATTCAGCTATATCGGCCATGCGTTCCCTGACAGGGCTAGGAGCTACAACCTGTGTCGTCGGGCTTGGTTGATGCAGAATTGGCGAACTTACATCGGCCATGCTTGTCTGCAATCTCTGAGCAGTCGGGCTTGGAGCAAGTATCGGTTGTGAATCATCAACCATTTTATCAAGGTGAAGTTTTGCTTGGTTTCGTGCCTTTTCTGGATACGTAGGTTCATACGCAACTTTTTTGAAAAAGTAACGCGCCCTTTCCCAATTTGGGGACTCATTAGCTTCACCATTTAGATACATTTCACCTTCGTTTAGAAAAGCGTTCGCTTCAATTGCTGGATACTTAATCGAAGACAGGAAAGCAGAATTTTCCTGTTTTGCGGCAATCTCAAAGCATGAAAAAGCTTTTTTTGGATTTCTAGGCATACCTAAACCTCGACGATACATCATTCCCAGATTCAATTGTGCCTTATAATGAGCCTCTGTATTTGTATATTGATTCCACGCACGTTTAAACCAATACGTCGCTTGGCCATAATCTTCATCATCCAAACATTTTTCACCAAGGCGAATACATTCAGCTGCCTTTTGAAAGGGGGGCAGGCCACTCAAATTATGCTCATCTTTATCAGAAACATTTTGCTTCATTGACGATTTTGGCAAAGAAGGGCTCGGGCTCGAGCTAGATGAAACAGGTAAAATCTCTTCAATATCACTGTCTTCGCCGCTCGAATTTTCAACTTCATACTCAGCTTCACCATCAGATGCATTGTTTTCAGCTGCCTCTGCCAAATGAGTTGGCAAGTCGTTTAACGCTTTCTTAGCTAAGGCACTTATTTCTTTATTAACTGTTTGATTAGCCGCTCTTTCCAATAACCTTCGGGCTTCCTTCGGATCTTGCACGCCACCTTTTCCTTCAGCAATCAACAAGGCTAATTTATATTGAGCCTCAGCGACTGCACGCGCATCATCATTCTTTTTTATCGCTAATTGATAATAATATCTTGCTCTTGGATATAGTGGACGACTGTTAGCTGTCATTGCCGTGTGAGCACTCTGCAAATATTCCTTTGAGGTCCGTACGCCCTTCATTGCACGTGACATGGTTTCGCTATAGCTATAGGAGCTTGAGCTGCTAGAACTTGAGCTTGATGAACTAACGCGAGCTGGCTCTGAAGAAATATCCTTCTTTTCAAATTCGTCTAACTTTCCTTGGGCTAGATCGCGGGCTTCCATATTTGCATCTTGCGCCGCAACCTTTTGCAATAGTGCACGGCCAGCTGGAATATTCTGCGCTACATCCTGTGAACTATTCGGTCCTTTTCTACCTTCAATCAACATTGAGCCTAAATAATATTGGGATTTAGCAGTTGCCCATGCATCATTAGCTTGGCGAATAACTTCTCCAAATTTTAGTAATGCGCTTGCAAAATTCTTACTATTCATACAAACCGAAGCACCTATAAAAAGTTTGTTAGGAACACGATTTGTTGGCGCAGTTATCCGTTTCTTCTTCTTTGGAGTCCTGCTTGGAACAGCCGAGCTTGGTGAGCTCGAAGAACTTACAGATGTCGGTAGATATTCTTCCTCTTCATCATCCGATTGCAGAGCTTGGACTCGTTCAATTTCTTGCTGTGCATATTTTTGTATTTTTTTGCTCTCATGGTCTTGTTTAGCTGCCTTTTTAAGGAAATAAAGACCTTCCTCTATGTCTTTGGGACCACCTAAACCATCAACAAGCAACTTGCCATAATGGAAATGGGTATATGCCCACCCTACCTTTTCTTGGGTGGTACCGCCTTTCAGCATTAACCTTAAATGTGAGCGTGCTTTGTAATATTGCTTTTGTCCTAATAAATCGAGGGCTCCGTCCAAGGTAAATGAATGGGCACCTGGTTCAGATACAATCAGTGAATTCCTAGGCAGTGCATTTTCAGCAGCAGCACTTGTAGAATCAGACATTAACGCTTGCTCAATAATTTGATGTGTCCTGCTTAGCGAACTACTTGATGATTCAGAAGTTCCGAGCATGAAAGCCGGAATGGTAGTAAGAAATATTAATATAGAGGTGCTTATTTGTTGCTTGATCATGTTTCCCTTCCATTTTGGCCTTTAAATGCCCAGGAGGCGCTTGCCTTTGGGCCAAGGACTCTAGAATCCATTTGGTCCTCCAATTATCCATAATTGTTTCTTATAGTCAAAAGGCTAGGGGGCCAAAGGGATGCATTTTTAGGCCTTGATTTTTGACCAAAGCAGTACTGGGTAATAAGCCCTTTTTGGACAAATGGACGTGAATTTGGCTATCGGCCGCCCCCGCCGCCGCCACCGCCACCGCCGCCGGAAAAGCCGCGGCCGCCAGATCCTGATGAGCTGCCAGGTGCCCGTGTTGAGGAGGAAATTGCTGTAGTCAGCGATGAATGAAGCGATGAGCTGAAATCGTGCGAATAGAATCTGCCACGCCCCATATACCAGCCTGGCACATAGGCATGACCCTGGCGGGCAAGCTCGGCAAATACGCGGTCAAATTGCAGGGTCCACTGGGCATCAACCCCAAGCGCCATGGCGTAGGGAAGGTATTTTTCATAGAGCTCAGGGGTCTTGGTCGGCGGTGAACCGATGACCTTCATCCGCTCGGCCTCGACGGTGCTTAGATACATTTTAAAGCCTTCAATCTCATCCCGCAGCTTTTTCCCATCTGGCGAATAGATCTTAAACCAATGGCTAAAAAGGCTCACGCCGCAGCCGACAAGAATTAGGACTAAAACGTATAAAGCCGTCGTTTCGATGCCCATGAAATCCTGCTCATAATGCGGTAGCCAGAGCGAAACGATACCAAACCCTAACGCAAGAAGAGCTGCAAAAAAACCAATCTGCATTGCCGGAGGAACGGGCAGATTAATAAGATAACGAGATAATCGGCTATTTTCCTGTGCGACATCAATAGCATTTTTTATAATGGCCCGGTTCGACTGCGTCATTTTTATGACATTGCCTTTGGAAAAAAGCGCACTCATCAACATGCCATCATAGGATGATTGCCAGTGCGGATCAGCCGCGATCCATTCTTTAAGATCTTTCGTTGTGGTAAGGGTGTAATCAGATGATAAACCCCACAAACGCGTGGTGGTAGATATAGTGATATAGCCGGAAACTGCCAGATTAACAATGTCAGGCGCCAACATGGGATCAAGAAATTTCTTTTGCAGGAGCGCAGCAACTGCTGAGGGCATCATTCCGGCCGGCGGATAAAAGCGAGGTATGATGGTGCCAGGCCTATCGGCTACAGACATCAAATGCCAGCAATGCAGATAAAAAATTCCCAACAGGCAAAGCACAAGAAAGATGAGTATTAATAATGCATTATCGGCGAAAAACCAATACAATTTAGTCGTCCACGATGGCTCAGTTACAACACCTTTGGGCCACGTTACGGCTATCGTAATGCCTTCTAGCGGGCGCAGCGGCTTTGTGGTTGCAAAGTAAATATAAGGTCCAAGGGCCCGATTGCCCTGAGTGTTTTGCGCAGCAAAATGTATCGAATGGGTGTAATTGGTCTCCTGCTCGCCGTAATATCCAGTATAGGCCTCTGCAGTAATATCCTTGTTTTCAATTCCAGCAGGAAGATGTACCACTACTTCTGCTTTATCAATGGGCAAACGCCAACCGTTACCAGTTACATTCCAATATAGTTCGTCCTGATGTGAGAAAAAACCAAGTTGGCGATTAGTCGCATATTCAATGATATAGGTATGCTTTCCTGGCGTTAGTAAATTTTCACCGCCAATAAGCACCTTTTGCCCATTGCTGGCATGCTCAAGCTCGTATTCCGCAGGCACACCATCTTGAAGCACTTTCAGAATCTGAAACGATACAACGTAATTGCTGCCTAGGTGCCGGTAATGTGTAGGAAATTCGCGAATGATCCCACGTCGAATAGCATTGCCTTCGCTGATAACCTGTATGGTTTCACGAACCAATAAGGTGGCATCCTTATTAATAGTTATATCACTATGGAATAAGGTGATTGCCTCGCGGGCGTACGCGAAAATTGTCCAAAAAGACAAGGCTAGGATTTTGATTTTGAAGTTCATGTTTAAAATTGTACGGGCGGTACGTTACGTTCTTCTGATGCATTAAGTTCGAAATAAGCAGCAGGCTGGAATCCGAAGGTACGCGCAATAATGGTGCTTGGGAATTGGACTGTAGCAACATTATAGTTACGCGCAGTACCGTTGTAATAACGTCGGGCCATCTGCAATTCTTGTTCGATCAAGCTCATCTCTTTTTGCAGCATCAGAAAGTTTTCATTCGCTTTAAGCTCAGGATAATTTTCAGCCACGGCAAAAAGTGTTTTGAGTGTTTGCGAAAGGCCAGCTTCGGCTACCGATTTTTGCTCTACATTTGATGCACCAATCGCAGCAGCTCGCATACGGCCGAGCTCTTCAAAGATGCTTTTTTCATGAATGCTATACCCTTTAACCACGGTAACAAGCTGGGGTATTAAATCATAACGCCGCTTGAGCTGAACATCGATGCCACTCCAAGCTTCATTTAAAAGTGCCTTAAGTTGGACAAATCGATTATAAGATCCAATGGCCCAAAGTATTGTAAGGGCGAGAATAGCGATGGTGATAAGTGCAATTGTTGTAATAGTCGTCATTTAATTCCTTGTAGCATTAGTGGTCAAGCGATCTCATTTTTACTCATCTGAGCTCTTGCGTCAAATACAGCACTTGCTTGCCAAGAAGCCGCCGTTGGCTAAACTATTGCGCACTTATCGATAGGCCGATGTAGCTCAGCGGCAGAGCAACTGATTCGTAATCAGTAGGTCGCCAGTTCAATTCTGGCCATCGGCTCCACTTATTAAAGATCTATTCTTTTTCTTCATTTTTAACATCATCTGCTGATGTTGGAGAAGTCTTTGCTGGTGCAGGCAAAGCAGGAATTCTACGCCAAGCCAAAGCATCATTGACTAAATCTACATATCCTTTGGCTTTCTTTAGGACTGCCAACGTTGGCGGATATGCATGATGCAAATCGAAAGCTTGGGTATAAAAATCCTTAGCAAAGCTGTGAATTGGCCCAATCTTGCCCGAAGCTCCAAAATGTTCCATGGCGCATTCTGCATAGGCAATAATGGACATACATTGGAGTAAGCCATCATTAAAAAAATCTCTGTTGAGAGATTTTTTTATCTGGGTTAATTTTGCAAAAACCATCTTAGAAAACTCTAAAGCACATGTATCGGCATCCTGACCTTTAAGGAACTGTCCATGAGAATCAGCTTGCAACATTGCACCTTCAAGTTCTGCTCTCAGTTCACCAGTTTTGGCCGAAATATAAGTTGCAAAATCCAAACCAAACTCTTTCAATATGTCGTCATATGTTCCTACAATGAGCACCCAACAGCGAGCGTCAAGTCCACGTCGTTTATGCAGAGGAACCCGCTGCAATGATATAGGAATAAAAAAAGGATTATCACTTATTATTACTCGGACATAACCCCAAGCTGCTGGCTCAGGAAAAAGGCTAGGCTGAGTTGCAACCTTCGGTTTTCCCAAGGGCTTCATACTAAAGATACCAGCAGTAGCGTCTGATCTTTCTTGGATAATGATACCATTGTCAGAAACATCGCTCATTGGCACAGCAGAAGTTCCCTTGAGATGGGAAACAATTGCTAATACCATGATGAAAGATTTGATGAGATTTTTAATAAACATTAGATTCCTTCCATTTTTACCAAATCAAAAAGTCTGGCTGAAATTAGGGTACCGAATAGTTTTTTGGGATGCAAAAGCCCAGGGCCCTGGAAGGAAGGCCTCCAAAAATAGGATCTAATGAATGCGTAATATCTAGCCTTCGGCAGCTTCTTGGCAGGCAAGGCAGCGGGTGGCATTCGGGTATACAATCAGCCGTTTTTCTGAAATTGGTTGCGCGCAATCGATACATACACCATATTGGCCATTATCGATTTTCTTCAGCACATCAAGAATCATATTATATTCAGCCAATTCCTTATTTTGCAAGGTGCTGCGTAGCTCCTCCATTGTGGTAGCAAGTGCCTGGTCAATGGGATCTTGGACCTGATCATCCGAGAATTTTTCGTTATATAGACCTTCCAATTCTTCTTCAAGTTGGTGTTTGCGTTCGACAAGCTTAGCTTTGATTTGGATAAGCTCTTTTTGAGCAAGTTTCATGCCATCCTCTCCTTTTACCTTGCAGCGATCAATGTGTGAACTCTAAATGAGCTCAGTTTACACGCTGATTTTTACGCTGCCGCCTAAAAAAAGTCTTCAACAATGTCGCTGCCTCTTCTGCTTCAATACCCTTGATGATGGCTGGCAAACGACCGCTATTGTATACCAATGGTTTTTCAGAATGTAAACCTTTTTTTGGATATGGTTGCGATGTTTCTTTTTTCCGCTCGCTACCTTCGACTGGCTCAGGGCGAGCGGACTCAATCTGGTTTTTCGCGATTCCCATTTTGCCATTTTCCTCTACGAAGGCAGCTAACGTTGAATATCCAAATAATGGTGAATCCGCGCCGTATACAATACCATCTAACCGGCTTAGCACAGCCAAGTTGTAACACATTGCACATGGCTCCAATGTTACATACAACCAGCAACCTTCCAGGCGCCAGTCGCCGATTTTCTTGCCGGCTTTTTCTATTGCGAGCACCTCGGCATGAGCAGCTTGCGTATGTTTGTGCTCAGTAAGATTGTGTGCACGAGCGATAATATCACCATCTTTATTCACAATTACCGCTCCAATAGGAACCTCGTCTTTGGCCAGAGCTTTCGCCGCTTCGGAAATCGCGGCTTTCATGGTATAATGATGGCTGACTTTAGAAATCTTGTTTTTGATTTTCTTGGTGCTCATAAAAAGGCTTTCAAGCTGGTGCAAGGAAACGTTACCCAAATCATTTTTGCACTCTTATCCTGCGATTAATTCAGGATGAGCGCATTAAACTCAACCTATGTTGGGAAGGTATCAAAGCAAGCAGAAAGAAAGTAGGAAAACGAAATGTTTGATGAAAAGAACGATAACAATTCCCTAGAATTTGCCAAGAAAAATGACGCTGCCAATTCATATGGTGCTTCTTCCATCAAAGTCATGGAAGGGCTTGAAGCTGTCCGCAAGCGTCCGGCGATGTATATCGGAACAACCGATGTACGCGGTCTCCATCATTTGGTATGGGAAGTAGTAGACAACTCAGTCGACGAAGCCCTTGCCGGTTATTGTGATACCGTATTGGTTACCGTTCATAGTGACGGATCGTGCTCAGTTGAAGATAATGGTCGTGGTATTCCGACCGAAATACATCCAACAGAAAAGGTTTCCGCAGCCGAAGTGGTCATGACCAAACTCCATGCCGGTGGTAAGTTTGATCGCGAGTCATACCGATTCTCAGGTGGTCTACACGGAGTTGGTGTATCGGTTGTTAACGCTCTTTCTAGCCGACTTGATTTAGAAATTTTCAAAAATGGCAAAATACATGGCATGTCATTTGAACGTGGCAAGCCGATGGGCAAGCTTAAGATTATCGGTGATACCACCAAACATGGTACCTTTGTCCGCTTCTGGCCAGATCCAGAAATTTTTAAAGAAACTACTGTATTAAGCTTTGATACTTTATCAGCACGTTTACGCCAACTCGCATTCTTGAATAAAGGGTTGCGCATATCAATTCTTGATGAAGCATCACAAAAGCTCAATGATTTCTTCTTCGAAGGCGGCATCGTTTCATTTGTAGAACATATTAATGCAAAGAAATCGCCTATCTTCCCAACCATTTTGTACCTCCATAAAGATGAGGCACAGGGAATTCTCGACCTGGCCATGCAATACAATGATGGCTATGGCGAACAGGTTTTCTCATTCGTAAATAATATTCATACCACCGATGGTGGTACACACGAAGCTGGCTTCCGCTCCGCATTGACCAAGGTATGCAATAAATACGGGTATGAACAAAATTATCTGAAAAAAGATGAGGAAGGCTTCTCAAGCGAAGATGTTCGTGAAGGTCTCGTTGCTGTTCTTGCACTCAAAATTCCTGAAGCACAATTTGAAGGACAAACCAAAGGCAAACTTGGCAATAGCGAAGTAAAAGGTTTGGTTGATTCCTGGGTGTATGCATTCTTGGATTCCTATCTTGAAGAACACCCTGCAATTACGAAAAAGATTTTAGAAAAGGTTGAAGTTGCCAAACGTGCGCGTGAAGCTGCCCGCAAGGCGCGTGAACTCACACGTCGCAAAACAGCACTCGAAAGTGCCCTATTGCCTGGCAAATTAGCTGACTGCTCAAGCGAAAATCCAGCAGAAACAGAACTATTCATTGTTGAGGGTGATTCTGCAGGTGGTTCGGCAAAGCAGGCACGTGATCGTAACACGCAAGCCGTATTGCCAATCAAAGGTAAAATTTTAAACGTTGAGAAAGCGCGACTTGATAAAATTCTTTCTAATGAAGAAATCAAGGCGATCATTGCAGCACTTGGCTGTGGTATCGGGACCGACTTCGATGCGACTAAGGTTCGTTATCACAAAACAGTACTCATGGCAGATGCCGACGTTGACGGTGCGCATATTCGCACCCTGCTACTTACCTTATTCTTCCGCCATATGAAGCCGCTTATAGAACAAGGTTATTTATACATTGCGCAACCACCCTTGTATAAAGCAAAGATTGGTAAGAAAGAACAATATCTCAAAGATGAGCGTGCGTTCAACGATTTCTTGGTTGACTGGGCAAAAGAACAGTTAACACTTACCACTGATAGCAAGCCATTCGTTGAAAAAGACTGGTCTATGCTGCTTAACGATGTGATGGCTTATTACGACTATTTGGCCACGGTAAGCCAAGTATATGCGTTGGCTGATGAGCAATGCCATCGCCTGATTGTCTTCCTCGCAGAAAACCCTGAATTACTTAACACAAAAAATATTGTAGCAACTGAGCACGTATTACTTGATGGCACTGCAGCCGAGCAACAAAAGTATATTGATACGCTGGTCGAAGCACTCAAAAAGAGTTTCAAGCGCTACACGGTCAAGTTTGATCAAGAGATCCAGACCACGCAGGACGCTTCAACCACAACCCGTCAGTTCATTGTATTTAGCGTTCGTAACCGGTCATGGGAAGTTGCCCTTGAGTTCTTCAAGTCTGAGAATGCAGCGAATCTGCTTAATCTATTGAAGCCAGTTACCGTCCTCGAACAAAAAGATTGGACACTACACGTTGTCGGCAAAGAGCGTGAGCTCACCGGCAAAGGGGTACTCGCACTCATTAGCGGTATTCATGCCCTGAGCAAGATGTATATGACCATACAGCGTTATAAAGGTTTGGGTGAAATGAACCCTGACCAACTTTGGGAAACGGCCATGGATGCATCATCACGTACCCTACTTCAGGTTACGCTTGAAGATGGCCTCGCCGCCGATTCATGGTTCTCAACCCTCATGGGCGACGATGTCGAAGGCCGACGCGGGTACATCGAAAAGTACGGCCACTTCGTTAAAAACTTGGATATTTAATTTAATTTTTGAGGGGCGCTGCCCCTCCACCCCGGCAGGAACTAGTCCCTGCACCCAGTGCATAATTGCTTCGCAATTAAAATGATCGCATAACTAGCACATTGTATTTACCCAGGCTCATAGAAGAATCCGCTCGTCCTGAGCCTGTCGAAGGATGCGAGCGGCATAGCAAGAAGCCAAAGTATCGGACTTGCGTCCCATTATGAACCACCATCTTATTCAACCAAATCAAACAATCATTATTGGCTACTCAGGTGGTCCCGATTCCACATACTTGTTGCACGCGATCAAAAAAATCAAAACACAGCTAAATCTAAAACTTATCGCAGCACATTTGGATCACCAATGGCGACCAAATTCCGCCGCCGATGTAATTTTTTGTCGCGAACAAGCAGCAGCCCTCGGTATTCAATTTGTGAGTTCACAAGCAAAAGAACTTGATATCCGAATGAAGCCCAATGGCTCACAAGAAGAATTCGGCCGAAAACTTCGTCGAGCATTTTTTACCAAGATTGCCAAGGAATATAAGGCTGATGCAATTGCACTCGGCCATCACGCCGACGATCAATTAGAAACATTTTTTATTCGGCTCATGCGCGGTGCTACCTTAAGCGGACTCACTTGCATGAAACCAATTGAAGGTATGTATATCAGACCATTACTTGGCTTGCACAAAAAAGAGATCTTTGAATATCTTAATACACACAACATTCCTTTTATTATTGACCCTACCAACGAATCAGCAAACTATCTGCGTAACAGGATTAGATTATCCGTGGTGCCAGCTCTCCAAACGGCTGACTCACGATTCACTGAAAATTTCTTTCGCGGCTTGGAACATTTGCAACAGGCTGAAGAATTATTGAATCAGATTACTAAAAAGGAACTTGCAGCCTGCAAAATTGATTCTGGTCTTCAAAAAGATACATTACTGATTCATCAACCATATCTCATCAAACGCATATTGATTGCTTGGCTTATTGAACACAAAGTTCCATTTACCCCCAGCGATGGATTTCTGAATGAGATGATCAGATTTATTAGCCAGCCTGCCACAAAAAAACAGCACCCGCTGCATGAGCAATGGATGCTGTGTAAAAATGATAATGTTCTTACTATTGAGAAACTTACGCCTGCTTTTCCTCATCCTTCTTCTCAGCAGACTCAACTTTCCTCTGTTCGAGAATCTTTATGCGACCCATCATTGCAGCAACACGAGCTTGAGAATCCGCCTGCGTTGTAGCTTGTGAAGCATTTGCAACTGCCACGCTCTTAGATTTTTGCGGACCTACCGGTTTATGCATACCCTGTTTTGCGCCAGCCTTTTTTAATGCGCTCATGTCTGGACCTTTTGGTTTAGATCTAGCGATTACTGGCACATGGGCTTTCGCACGCGCTGCGGCCACCATCTTCGCAGCAGCTGACATAGGAGCTACATCAGAATTGCTCGTGGTGCTTGATGAGAATGGAGAATTAGAACGCGATGATCTCTTGGTATCTGATGAATTTGGTGATGGCATAGCAGATACAACTGCTGTTGAAACTAACATTGCCGAAACTAAAACGATACGCAACATAGGAATACTCCTTATTAAAAAGATTGGACAATACAACTCGCTTCCTTTCATTTCTACTTAATCCTTCTTCCGCCGTCAACTTTCGGTTATCTTTAGTGAGTAACGGTTTAAGAAACAGTTTGCGAAAATGAGTTTTTGTTATGGAGCATCCCTCTACGTACTGCAATTGCTTATCTGATAAGGCATGCACATCGCCCATAGCTTTTCCCTATGATCAAGAGAAAATGGAGCGTGATGAAACACGTTTGTACCGTTGGCTACTGCTGTCCCTATTGCTTCATTGCACATTGAGCTTTTTATTTATGATGATGCCGCAAGAGCGTTTTGTGCATTCCGAGCCGACCGTTATTTTTGATGCTGATGAACCCAGTACAAGAATGTTGGATAATTCAACACCAGCACCTCTTCCCGGCCAACCAGGATCCCAGCCTGCAATCCAAAGCGACCCGGAAGAAGTTCAATTTGATGTTCAGCAAAATCAAAGTTCCAAATTTGGCGCGCCAGAACTAGAGGCTGAACAATTTTCGCCAAGCACTGGTGAGGGAGAAAATCCGCAACCAGAAGCAAAAGATCCAAATGATTCAACAGCCAGTGAAGCTCTTCCTCAAACACCAACGATCAACGAGCAGCCACAACAGATCGAAGAAAAGGCAGCGGAACCAATAAATGATCCTTCACCACGAGAATTATCAGCAACTGCGTTGCTTGAGCAACAATCTCCCGCCAGCGGGAAGAGAGATTCCCAAGAAAATCCTCAAGATGTAAAAAAAGAAAGTGAACCAATAGCCGATGCTTCTCACAAAGCCGAAAAATCCAAAAGCCCCTTCGAATTCAGTGGCAGTAAATCAAGAGGCCCAATAACTAAGAATTTATCATTAGCTAAATTAACTGAGGGGTTTTTGGATTTCGTAAAAGATCGTGGCACTAATGAGACGATTACCTTGCAATCAAATGACGTGCGCTATGCGAGTTATTTCCAAAAAGTTGGCTGGTTTTTACAAAACTCATTTCATTTACACAATCGACCAATAACCATTGACCATAGTGTTCGTGAAACTATCGATTTGCACATGGTTATTGAAAAATCGGGAGCATTGAGCTCGTGTACGATTAAACAACCATGCTCAGCCCCTGCGATTAATAATTTATTGCGCAAGATTGTGGAAGCGGCATCGCCATTCCCACCACTGCCGGCTCATTTAAAGCGAGATCGCCTCTCGGTTAACATTCCTATTTATATTGATGCACATCCAGGTACCAACTTGTATCATTTTACATTCAGAGGATAGATGTACCTCAAATCAACTTATGCTATTATTCGCCAGGGCTCGCCCTGGACCCGAGGAGCAATCAAACTTTTCGAGGCAGCGCAACAAGATTGTTGTAGCACCGAGACCAATAAAGGATTCCTATGGCAAAAATTGTGATCATTGGCGCCGGACCAACTGGCTTATCAGCGGCGTATCACCTAGAAAAAAAAGGTTTTTTCGATTACAAGCTGTTCGAAAAAGAATCTGAAACTGGTGGCCTATGCCGCTCAATGTATCAAGATGGTTTTACCTTTGATTACACAGGCCATCTACTTCATGTCGGCGATCCATATTTCAAACAATTTATTCATGATGTGGTCGGATTTGAAAATCTAGCAAGTATCAAACGCAGATCTTTCGTATATTCGCATGATGTATTTACCGGCTATCCGTGGCAAGTAAATTTATATGGCCTTCCGGTAGACGTTATTGCCGACTGCATAGAAGGATTTATTACCCGACCAAAAACCCGCAAAAAGCCTCGCACATTTCCTGACTGGGTAATGCAATCATTCGGCGCCGGATTTGCCAAGCATTTCTTTTTGCCGTACCAACGAAAAATTTTTGCTCACAATCTAAATCAAATTACCACCTCATGGACTGGACGATTTGTACCAACAACATCGTTGCAACAAATTATTAATGGGGCAATAAAAAAGAGCGATGATGAACTAATTGGCTACAATGCACAGTTTTATTATCCAAAGACTGGCGGAACGGCTTTTTGGGTAAATAAATTAGCAGAACAGCTCACAGCGCCGATACAGACTAATAGCATGGTGAGCCAAATTGATGTCGCACAAAAAATGGTCACGTTTGCTAACGGCCACAGTGAACCATATGATCATCTTATAACAACCATGCCGTTGGATCGCTTACTTTCTGTTTTAGTTGAGCCGAGTACAAGCTCATTAAAGCGTGCGATCCCAAAATTAGTCTGCAATCAAGTAGTAAACTTCAATCTAGGTATTGCGCGCGCTAATCTTTCGGATAAACATTGGATCTATTACCCTGAACCACAGTATCCATTCTACCGCATGGGCTTTTATCACAACTTTGCGGCATCAATGGCGCCAGAAGGCCATAGCTCAGTATATGGTGAGTTTTCGCATATCAATGCGCCAAAGAAAAAGGTTGCGGAAATGCTGGCAACATCTTTGGCTGCAACTAAGAAAATTTTAGGGATTGAAGATCGAGAGATTGTTACGCAAAAGATAGTGCATATTAGTCATGCCTATGTAATTTACGATTTCTGGCGGGAAAAAAATCTTGCTAAAATCCACGAACAGCTGCAATCGTTTGGCATCCATTCCATTGGCCGCTATGGCGAATGGAAATATTCCAGCATGCAGGAAGCCATTTTAGATGGTAAGAAAACAGTCGAGAAGTTAGTTATTGAATCGGCAAACGAAGCTTTTTATGTGCCTAATGATTTAATAAATAGATCTACTCACCCACGTGCAAGTTAGCATGACCGCGCTCATCCTGAGTTTATCGAAGGATCAGAGCGCAATAATGATTAGCATGAAAAGAAAAGACTAAAATGCATCCGTTTAAAAATTTTTATAATCAACGCAATGTCTTAGTCACCGGCGGCGCTGGATTTATTGGCTCACATATTGTAGAGATGTTAGTTGAGCTCGGCGCGCACGTTCGCGTACTCGATAATTTATCTACCGGCTCATTGGATAATTTGGCGTCGGTCATAAACAACATTGAGTTTGTTAATGGCTCAGTAACTGACCGGGCAACATGTGATGCTGCATTAAAAAACATGCAAACAGTGTTCCACTTAGCGGCGATGGTTTCTGTACCACAATCAATTGAAGATCCAGCGGGTTGCCACGATAATAATATGACTGGCACACTCAACATTTTAGATGCGTGTCGCCTGCACAACGTCCAAGAGTTAGCCTTTTCATCCTCAAGCGCCGTTTACGGCCCCCAAGAAGGTGCTTGCTCAGAAAATTCACCAACCAATCCGACCTCACCATATGGCTACACCAAATTAATGGGCGAGTGGTACTGCCGGCAATATGCGCAATTATATAGCATTGGCACCGTGAGCCTGCGTTATTTTAATGTCTTCGGCCCACGCCAAAATCCTCATGGCGGTTATGCCGCGGTCGTAGCAAAATTCAGACATCAATTGGCAAACAATTTACCACTTATCATTTTCGGCGATGGCCAACAAACACGAGACTTTGTTCCCGTATCAGAAGTGGTTCACGCAAACTTATTATTAGCCATGCATGCAAAAAAATACCCGGGCGACGTATTTAATATCGCCTCGGGTAAAACTATTTCCTTGCTTGAACTTGCCGAACAACTCAGATCTGAATTTCCTACCGCTAACTCGCCAATCCAATTCATGCCGGCCCGCGCTGGCGACATTATTCATTCATCAGCTGACTGTAAAAAATATAGGCAAGTATCCGGTTCTGTAGATTAGGCCCTGCCGGCTGTTGGGGCAAAGCCCGATTTCTGCTATTTTATACCCCCACTAATACAAACAGCATAAGTGAGTAGCACCATGACCCAGGATTTCTATAGTACCCTCGAGGTATCCCGATCGGCATCTCCAGACGAAATCAAAGCGGCCTATCGCAAGATGGCCCTTAAGTACCACCCTGACCGCAACCCAAACAATAAAGAGGCAGAAGATAAATTTAAGGCAGCGGCATCAGCCTATGAAGTGCTTTCTGATCCTGAAAAGAAACAACGTTATGACCAACTTGGCCATGCTAACTATCAACAGATGGGCGGCGGCCGACCAGGTGGCTTCGGTGGCCATGGCGGCATGGGTATGGATGACATCTTCGAGCAGTTTGGCGATATATTTGGTTCAATGTTCACCCAAGGTAATGCTGGGGGCAGGCAACGTTCTAGTCGCAAAGGCTTAGAGCCAAAGCGGGGCCATGACCTCACCCAAGAGATCACAATTAGCCTCAAAGAATCCTATGTAGGTGCTCAACGGGAAATGAGCTATTTCAGATTCCTCGGATGTGATACCTGTAAGGGGAAAGGGGCAAAGCCAGGTACCTCGGTTGAGACATGTAAGACCTGCCACGGCGCCGGTCAGCTTAACTACCGCCAAGGCTTTTTCATGTATAGCCAGGGTTGCACCTCATGCAATGGCGAAGGCTTTACCATCCCGTCACCATGTGCTGGCTGTAAGGGCCAGTCACGGATGCAGAAATTAGATAAGTTCACCGTCAATATCCCAAAAGGCATCTATGATGAAGCCGAATTGCGCATAGCGGATAAAGGTGACGCTGGCGTCTACGGCGGGCCGACCGGTTCTCTTTATATTAAGGTAAAGATACAGTCGGATAAAAACTTTAAGCGCGTCGACAATGATTTGGTTTGTACCGTTATGCTTACCTATCCGCAGCTGGTACTTGGCTGCCAGGTTGAAGTAGAAAATATTGATGGCACCAAAGAAAACGTCAGAATTCCAAAGGCATGTCCGGTCGGCGAGCGTATTATCATCAGCGGCAAAGGATTTGAAAACCTTCGCGGCGGCAAGAAGCATGGCAACTTTGTGATTGTCACCCAATGCCACATTCCAAAGAAGAGCTCGACCGAAGCAAAAGAATTACTGACCAAATACGCTGAAGTCGCCGGCCAACCAGAAAAATCTGACGGCAGCATCCTCGGATTCTTCAAGAAATTCCTCGGCTAGCAGGGCACGCCCTGCACCCAATGCGCAATCCTTGGCATCGTAGGCGAATCATTTTTGCGGCGCTTAAGAAAAGCACACTTATGAGTATCACTCACTTTGACTCATGCATTGTAAAATATTATGGATGCAAGAGGGCCGCGCTCATTCTGAGGCTTCGACGAGGCTCAGCCTGTAGTCCTTCGATTGAAAAATTCACAAGTCGAAGAGTTTACTCCTGAGTTTATCGAAGGATCGAAGAATCGAAGCGCGCAAAGCAAAATCATCGGGAAAGCTAATCGAAGAAAAATCTCAAAAATGATAATCAACTTTCTATAAAGCAACTCCTTTATGCAACTATACCAACAACGCCTACAAGAACATTTTCGCTCATCAAAGTTCCGTGGCGAATTGGCTGATGCACCAGCAGCAAGCCAGGCGCTGAACCCCTCATGCGGCGACATGGTAGCAGTTCAATGCAAAATTATTGATAATGTATTAGTTGATATGAAATTTACTGGAAGCGGTTGCGTGATTAGCCAAGCGGCTGCATCGTTATTGGCTGAAACCGTTGTAGGCAAATCGATTACCGACGTGTTAGAAATATCCGCAGGTCAGATGAAAGAACTTGTTGGCATCCCACTCGGGCCAACTCGAATGCGCTGCGCGCTTTTGGCACTTGAAGCATTACATGAATCTATTAAAGCTAGCTCTTCTTAACTTTTTTACGCGGCACTTTGCTGAGAATGAAATCCTTAATCTCGCTAAATGTCTTACATATATTAGGGCCATTGAGATTGGGCGATTGGATCAGTTCATTCTCCATCGAACGGATTGCTAATTTGAATTCTTTGTAACTTCCATATCTCTTTATCAGATCTCGATAAAGTGAGAGATAATTAAACAGCAATCGTAATTGCCACATACGCTCAGTCATCTCCACCGTTTGCAACTCAATGCTATCAATTTCTGCTGACCGTTCATGAATAAATGGCATTATTGCATAAAAGGTTTGTTCCAATGCCATGGCAATCTCCGATTCATAAATGAAATATTGGCTAGCCTTAAATGCCCGATCACCCTTCATTCCTTTATCAAGTGATACGATATGCTGCCAATACATCTGAATCAACTGATCTTCTGTTTTAAATGTAGTTGCATCTAATGGTAGATCGTTGAAATATTGCCCGATCTTTTTGTATAACTCATGGGCATTTAAAACAACATCTTTGCATGAGGGATTATCATTAAGCAATAAATTTACCCGATGCGACGCTTCAATATAGGTAAGATATTCCTGCAATACAGGCGCAGTTATTCTGCCCGATAGCCAGTCCGGAATAAGTTCCTTGGTCGGCGGCGCTATCAGCGGAGAAACGGGCTTATTATTCAGAGTTCGAAATATAATGTTGGCGATCGCATATGGCCTAAGCATAGCTAATATGGGTTCAGCCCTCGCGACTGCCTGTAGGCTTGCATCACAATAATCATCACTATTTAGCGGAGCAGCACCGCTCAATCTATCCCAAAAATTAATCTCGTCTGCGTTGTTTGGCCCAGAAAAATTCATAGCATAACTGCGCGCGATCTTAGATAATTTTTCTACGGGATGCTGCATTCTTGCCCAGCCCGATCGGCTAAGAGCAGATACCACTTCTCTCGCAATGGCGGCGGTTGGTTGCTTGGCCAATATCATTTTATCTACCCATTCAACCCAGGCTTCGCCTTCCTTCATCTCCGCATCCGTGATAGCAGATTGGAATTGCCATATAGTTTTTAATCTGCACAATTCTTTATACGTAAACCATTCAAGCACATGCGTTAATAGGCCTGGAGTACGTAAAGCTTTAAGACGAACTTCCTCGCCGTTTTGCGAAAGCTGAACTGGAACGGGAATGGGCACTTGTTGCGTGGCATTGAGCAAACTGCTCATTAAGATCCAACCAACAATATATATTTTCTTCAAATCAATCATCGATATCTTCTGTTATTTTTCTTGAGTTTTTTCTTCATCGATAGGATTGTTCTTTGTTTCATATGGGCCATTAAGCAATTGAAGTTGTTGCTCAATAGCATCAAATAGCTTTTTCGCTTCTGATTTCCATGCAATTATTTTTTCTTGCAAGCCATCTCTAAATTCATGGCAAGAAGTAGAACAATGACAGTGTCGATCTTCAAGTTTAATAGACCATTGAGCAATGAATTCGCACACCTCTTTTTGTATCCAATGATACATTTTAATTCGATGGCTCATCGACATGCTTTCAGCTTGCTCAAACAAAGTTTGGCCATGCTCAATAATATCCATCATAGAATAGGGGCTTACCTGCCAAGTAACGGCCTTTTGAGCATCCAAAATCATTAGCTGCCCACAACGATAACAGCCGGCCCAAATATCTTTGCGATCTTGCATAAATTTACAATACAATTCCCAGACGTACGATGAGTCTCGCTTCACAAGTCCTCGTTCGCTATCTGTGCGCTCTACATAGTATTTTAATAGCTCAATAAATTGATCTTCCGCAGCAATGGTGTCATATGAAAGCTCGAGCGAGTCAAAAATGGAAACAATCTGATCACACGTGCGCGGCATTGATAGATATAACTCCGTATTAGTGTGTGTGGCTACCTTAGCCATATCTACCCTCAAACAAGCGCGTACGTAATGCAGAAAATCTTGTAGCGCGCGAGCATCGATCTTGCCCTCTACCCATTGTGCGGCCGAATGTGGCATTGGTGGAACAGCTAGAGGGGATATAAATTCCAAAGTACCGCCGACTGTCCATGCATCATCTCCCAATGTTAATAATTGATGCATAATGTGCGCAACTGCATACGGTTGAGTAAGAGCAATATACTGCTCGGCCCGACCAACAAGTTGGTCATTAATCTGATGTGATTTTGCTAGTGGTGGCAATTTCTTAGCAGTGGCATATGAATCCAATAATTCTCCAACCAGAGCTCTATGCCCTGATTGAGTTTCTTCAAAAGTGCGATTGCCGAAAACTCGCCCAAGTGAGAGAATTTTTTGTCCATGCATGCCTGTGCTCCAAGGAAAAGTTAATGCAATAACATCTCCTAAAACATTAAGGGGTGGAGCAGTTTCAAAGTTCCACGGGCAACGAAATAATGCACCAACGACTTCATTTGCCAGTGCTTCGGCAGATGCCCCTTTATCAATTTTTCCTCGCATCCAGTCAACCCAGAATCTGCCTTTTTTCATGAAAGCAGCATCCGCTCCCTCTTTAAATTGATTGGACGTACGCTTGAGGCGACATAGCTGGCTATAGCCAAGAAATTCAAAGGCTAGTCTTTGCAACCCATGTTTTGGTGAGAGCACTAATTGACGATTGGCCTCGCCCATTTCGCTTAGCCGAACAAGCGGTTCCTGCTCTGCCAATTGTTTGCAGCGAAAGAAATGTGCTGCATTTTCGTCCTGCATTGGCACAGCCTGAGTGGCTTGAGAAAGATTGGCAATGCCAGACAATAGTATGAGAATAATAAAGTGATTTAGTTTGATCATGATGCTAATTAAATCCCGATGCTTCGTTTTTGGAAACTTTTGCGAGATATAGCATATCGCTTTTTATGTTCAATCGTTAGCTTTTGCACTGCATGATAGAAGAAATCACGGTCGGGGCCTTTGACCACCGCGGCTTCATGCGCTTCGGCCAGCGAAATTGGATAGCCACGTCCCTTTTTAATTTGATCAAAAATAAGTGAGGCTATGGTATCTACGATTTTATTATCCTGCGCCATCCATGCTGGCATCTCCACACGACCGATTTCCTCGTCGCCATTAATATAAAAGAAATGTGGTTTTAAATGATCGGGATATCGTTTGGTAATCGTTGCTTGGTTGGCAAAAATGGTACTACGCTGACCTGGTTCCAAATAAAAATGTACCACATTGCTATCACATAAGCTGGTTTCCATTTGAGATCCATTGCGTAAATATTCATAGGCGCGAACTAAGCCAACCAATTCTCGGCTCTTGGGATAACTAATGTAACTGGCCATCCATAGGCCAAGGCGGGCAGCCTGGTCTAGAATACCCAAATATGCAGGTAAAAATCTTTCTTTAGTCACTTCATCCTTGGCTTCTAGATGCCAGAAAATTAAAGAACCATCAAATAAGGTGAGAAAGGGATGAGTAACATTTCCATCTTTTGATATAGTTCTTCCCTTTTCTAATCCCGCACGCAGTTCAAACTCTTCCCGCAAACAATTAATTAAATCAGTGCCATCATCACCGCCCTCTTCATCGGCGGCAAAGATAATTGAAGGTTCAGCACGGCGCTGCATGGTAGATTTTGTTTGGTTATAGGAAAATTCAACCGTGCCGATATTAATGAGCGAGCAAGCTGCTGATTGGTGGCGATCAGGATAAATTTGCGAACCATCGACGGCAAGGATGGTATAACTAGAGGGCGCCACATTGATTGCAAAACGAGCATCAACCTCGCCCGTCCACTTTGGCATCGACCACGGCATATTTGCAGCTGTGACCCGTTGTGCAAATAATGGATCCGCACACAAGCGTTGCCAAATTTCCCGCGCACGATCAACTTCAGCTGAATTATCTTGAAATAAACGCTCGACTTGTGATTGGAGTTCGCGGAATAATTTGCCTCGATCTAACATTTTTCTTCAACCATCTTGCGGTAACTATTGCTGAGGTGTACGATATCTTTACATTGTAAAAATATGCAGAAAAGGAGTTTACATGATGTCACGCTTTAACGCACGTCTTTTTGCCATACTTGGCATTATTATGATATCTCAATCCATCATCGCCTCTGATAAAAAGTCATGGTGGCATTTTGATTCTTGGAGCAAACTGCTCTCTGCCAATAATTTAGTTCGCCCAACAACTTGCCCTGAAAATTCTGTCGATGCGCATCAAGTTGCACACAATGCTCTGCAGGAAAATGAAAAAAACATACCGTCGCAGGTAGCAGATGGCCGAGTAGCACAGGCAGACCAGGAAACAAAATCAACCATGTTTATGCAATGTAGCGAATGGGCATTCCCACTTTCCATCTTAGCCGTCTCGCTTTCAATTGCTGAATCTATGTACAGCAGATCCCAGCTGATAAAATTCCGCAAAGAGGTTAAGGAGAAATTCAATACAGCTCTGGAGACGATGGGTGAAGAATTTGCCAAAAAATATGATGCGCAAGAAAGAAAAATTGCATGGCTAGAACAAAAGAATCTTGAGTTTAGTCTCCGGCATGAGCAAACCTTCCATATACTAAATGATATGGCTGGTGAATCTGAACAAAAAGAAAAAGAAGAGAAAAAAGAAGGAGAAAAGAGTGAATAACGTCTTACTAACTTTCCTGATTACCATGATAGCTATTCCGTTGCAGGGTATAACCGCCGAACAAAAGAAGAATTTCCAGATGCGTTTGCGTGCTTCAATCGCCCTCCGCCAACAGGAATTTGAGCAAAAACGTATGCATATTCCAGTTGCGAGCAATGAAGATTTCGAGCAAGAGCTGAGACGGCTGCGCGCAAAAATCGCCCAAATTCCGGAAATATCAGAAGAAGAGCCATCCATTTTACCAGCAGCACTTCTTGGTAGTTCTGCCCTATTCCTAGGGGCCAATACCCTTGCCATGAACCCTAGTAGCCGTTTCATTTTGGAAACCATGGCTGCGGGCACGGTAATTAAATTAGGCGCAGCTGTGGGTTTAACCAGCTACGGCATTTACAAAATTCGCCAATTTATGCGCAATGATGAGGGTGAAAAAAAATTAAAAAAGGAATTTAAAGAAGGCATAACAGCATGGGTCCGTGAGTTTAATGCAAAAATTGGAAAGGCTCACGAGGATCAGGAAATATTCAACGCCGCAATACGTAAAGATTTCGAAGATCTTAAAGCTGAAATGCGCAGCACCTATAAACAACGCAAACAAAAACTCAAAGACCAACTCGATTCGGGATTTAGTGATATAGGAAAGAAATTGGCGGCCGAAATTGCAGCCCTGAACAAGAAAATTGATACCCACAATAAGGATATCGATGCTCAGAATAAAATTATTAAAACAGGGTTAAAGCAAGTCGATGATAAGCTCAAGGAAAAGAAGGATATTAATGCAGAGCATTTAACGCGGCTGGCGAAAGAAAGAGACGATTTACTAGCCCGCCTAGCGAAGGAAAGAGAAGAGCAGCGACGAGAAATGGATGCTGCGATAAAGGAACGACTAGCAGCTCTCGAAGCCGAGCGGAAGGAACTCAAAGCCGAGAAAAAAGAGCTTAAAGATTTATTGGAGCATTTTAAGGCTGCCTTGGCGGAACAAAGTGCGCAACGAGCGCTACAGGCAAAAGAAATAGCACAGCTTCGAGAACTACTTAATGCTATAGGGCGAGGAAAGTACAAAGCGTTCATCACAGAGATTACAAAGGCGCAAGAAGCTTTCACGGAACAGCCGAAACAAAGCTTTATGGACCGATTTAGGGGTCGCCATAGCCGTAATAACAGTATTCAAGGAGGAGGAACCTCAAGCCCAGCCCCGACATCCGACAACCCTAGATCTAGTTTGACGGACGCGCGAGGCCGTAGGGTTTCTTTGGGTGGAACATCACTCAGACCCCCTACTATTGATACCAATGAGTTAAGCAGCCTATATAACCAAAGCCAGGAAGGTGAGCAAGGTGATGGCAAAGAGGGCGCAGAGGGCTAAAATCAGGCCCCAAGGGCATTATTTGGCTCAACCACTCACTCCATAACGTTACATATAGAATATTTTACCCCCTTCTACCTTTTGCACAGATTATCAAATAGTGTAAATTAGGGATCCTTTTTCTTTATTAATGAGGGGTAAATACACATGATTTTAACTACCAAAAAGCACCTCTTAGTCGCTGGCCTTCTAGCAGCTACCTGCCTTGGCCTTGCGATTATTGCTCAACCTACATTTCGACCAAATACAAAAGCCGCAATTTTTGACCTTGGGGGCGTCCTCTTTGAGGTAAATAATGGCAAACTCATCAAAAAGAAGGTCGGAATGGGGAAAATTATTTCCTATATTTTGGGCTTCAATAACCCATTCAAGCTTCAAGAGAAAGCCTTCAATATCTTGTATCAAATGCGTGGCGAAGAAAAGCCGGCCAAGAAGGCTCTTATAGATCCTATGCATCCTCTTGCTCGCGGTCTTCCTATGCCAGAAATTATGATGGAATGGCAGCTGGGTATAAGAACACCGACAGAACTGCTCGAAGAGGTTAATGCCTATGTTGCAGAACTTGCAGCGAATAAGCATTTCTCTTCAAAGCTTCAAAAACAACTTCTTGAAACCATTTTGACGTGTATCTTTGATGCGAAAGAGCGTATTGCATATACCGATCCAATCCAAGAGGGTTGGGACTTATTGAATTGGTATAAGGAAAATGGGTATGAAATTTACGTACTTTCTAATATGGACCATGACACAATGGATCTATTGCAGGAGAACTACCCTGATCTCTTTGCCCGTATCGATGGTGTTGTGTATTCAGCGGAAGTCCGCGAAATGAAACCATGGCCATCAATATTTAATCATCTATTAGATAAGTTCCGTCTTGAGCCACAGCAATGTGTCTTTCATGATGATCAGATTGAGAACATTAACAGTGCAAAAGAGCTTGGTTTTGAGACGCTTCACTGTACTGCGCCAAAGGTTATGAAGAAGTGGTTGAAGCAAATTAAAGCTGATACCCCTATCACCATGCCAGGGGCAACATTAACAGTAGCAAGCAACTAATATAACAATAATGAACGCAAAAAGCCCTCCGATAACGGAGGGCTTTTTTGTTGATTTAACAGCTATTTTAGTGAATTAACACTTATCGCAATCATCGCCTGACTTACCACCCTTAGGTGACTTATTCATATCGCGTGAGCCACGATCTTCGCCATGTTCAGAATGTCCGCGGTTTTCTCCACGTTCTCTTTCTGAATTACGACCTTTTTCTTCACGACCGCGCTCTTCGCGACCACGTTCTTCTGAGCGGCCTCTTTCTTCAGAGCCCTTTTCATATTTACCTTGACCGACATCAAGAGCACCAGGCTTATTCATTGAATCATTGCCCATTGGTCTGTTACGGCCGTTTTCATTTTCAGAACGACCATGTTCATGTCTGTTTTCGTTTCTGTTTTGTTCACCAGGGCGATTACCACCTTGGTTTGGATTCTTCATATCCGGTTTTTTTGAATTATTATTGTTCATAACATTATCCTTTTTTTTAATGATTAATACTGTGTGTTAAACCAATTTTAAAATCCTGTTCCAGCAAATAATCCTGCAAGTAATGCGAGTACAAACAGAATCAAGAAAATATAAAATAGCATCATGGCGATATCGGTTGATGCAGCAGCAATGCCACCAAATCCAAAGACACCTGCAATAATAGCTATTATAAAAAAGCCAACGGCCCAACGTAGTAACATGATTTACCTTTATTTTTTATTTACGAGAAGTTGATTTTTTTCGAGCAGAAGATTTAGCGGGCGCTTTTGGCACTTTGGCGCCTTCTTTGCGAGCTTCCGATAAACCTATGGCAATCGCTTGCTTGCGGCTTGTTACCTTTTTATGAGAACGGCCACTTTCCAGTTTGCCCTTCTTAAACTTTTTCATTGCCGATTCAACTTTTGTTCCGGCCTTCTTACCATAACGTGCCATGGGCATCTCCTCTAAAAATAAATAGTATTCAACTACAGGCTCTAGCATAATGGGTACCCTTTTCAAAAAGCAAGAGTTTTTTCAAAATCGCTATTTTTGCCTGTATTAAAATATAAAAAAATCATAAGCTCAATCACGATTGACGCAGGCGTGACTAACATAAATGAATGCTATACAATCACTGCTCAATTAAACATAAAATAACAAGGTGCGATCATGAAAAGATTATTATTCCTTTTGGCTATTTTACCAATGATATGCTGGGCAACTTCAGATTCTGCCCATAATGTTGATGAACCAATTGAACATTTTACCCTAAGCAATAAGACCAAGGCCCTGCTGTTTTTTCAAATGCAATGCAAAACCAATATACAAATCAACTTACAAGCGGCTGCCAACCGCCAAGATTCCCCTATGCCCTCAGCGCCGAAACTGCTGACATGCGGATGGTCTGGAATAGTAAAGCCTGGAGAAAACAAAGCTGACTTAGGCAGGCTTTGCGATATAGATCTCAGAGTGTCAATTGATTTAGAAAAATGGCTCGCCTTCAAATACCGTTCTGGCTTTTTTGCAGTTTATCAAGATGAACAAGGCAAACTGGTCGGATGTCGCACTTTAAATGATGATAATGAATTTCTTGAGCTTGAAGCGTCAACACCACTTCGTACAGTACCCGACGACTTTCAAACCAGGCTAAAAAAATCAATGCTATCTTCAGATAAGAAAAATGAATAAAGAATAAAATTGTGCAACCATATACAATTTGCTAGACACAAAAAATCCCTCCGTGCGGAGGGATTTTAAATTGTTATAGTAAATGAATACTTATTTTTTACTGCAGCATGAAGAACAATCATCACACGTGCATTTAGCTTTGCAACAATTGCATTTCGCATCGCTATGATTGCATTTTCCATTTGATTTTTGATTTGATTTGTTTTCTGGTTTTTTAGGGCCGTTCATACAATTTTCCTTTTAGTTACTAACTTTTATAAGACCTTCAACTTCATTGTGCTCTTCTCTCTCTGTAGTCATGCCATACGTTCTCCTTTTAAAACAAGCTAGCATGAAAATCAGTCTATTTTGGCAAAACATAAAAAGCAAGACATTAAAGTTGCTGAATTTTATCAAGAAAAAATGACACTTCATCTGCAGTATTATACATGCCAAAACTAGCCCGAACCGCGGCATCCAAGCCTAACTGCTTGGCCAATGGCTGAGCACAGTTATGCCCTGCACGAACGCAAATATTGAATTGGTCCAGATAGGCAGCAACATCATGAGCATGCATGCCATCTACAATGAAACTTACTAAGCTTCCGCGCTTTTTTAATTCTTCGATGGGCCCCAGCAATTTAATTTTTGGCAACTTCTGCAGGCCCTCAATAGTTTGCTTACACAACGTAGATTCATACTTCTCAATCGCGGGGCGATCCAATTGCATGAGGAAATCAATCGTAGCTCCCAGGCCAATAGCTTCAGTAATCGCTGGGGTACCAGCCTCAAACTTTCGTGGTGCTGGTTGCCAGGTAGCATGATGGTAGTCAGTGGTAAAGACCATGCCGCCGCCATATTGATATGGTGCAACAGCATCATGAAGTTCTTCTTTAATAAACAATATGCCAATGCCGCTGGGCCCATACATTTTGTGGCCTGAAAAAGCTAAGAAGTCACAATTCAAATCCCTCACATCGATAGCTTGGTGAACCACAGACTGTGCGGCATCAACCAAAATTTTTGCACCGGCAGCATGAGCCATGTGTGCAATTTTTTTCACATCTATCTGTGTACCCAAAACATTAGAAGTATGAGCAATCGCAACTAGCTTTACGCCTTTACCAATGCATTCTTCTGCATGTGCCATATCGAGCATGCCGTCCGTTAACAAGCGAATAACCCTGAGTTCAGCCCCAATTTCATTACAAACCACTTGCCATGGCAAAAGATTACTGTGATGTTCCAAGGCCGAAATCACAACCACATCGCCTTTTTTTATATGCTTTGTCGCCCAGGCTTGCGCAATAAAATTAATAGATTCGGTAGTGCCACGAGTAAATACAATTTCCTTGCTTTGGGCATTTAAAAATCTTGCCACTTTTGCACGCGCTTCATCAAACTTTTCCGTTGCATGTTCGGCCAGTTTATAAATTCCGCGATGCACATTGGCGTAGCCATGCAAATAAAATTGCTGCATAGCATCAAGGACTTGTTGAGGTTTTTGTGCCGATGCAGCGGTATCGAAATAAATCAAGTCTGGATTGTGCTCAAACAATGGGAAGTGAGATCGGATATTAGTTTTCATTTTTTCAACTTGCTTTTGCTTATTGTTCTTCCGAGCTTACTTTCCTCAATTTTATCAAGTATCAGCTCTTTTCTGGCCTTTGGTACAGAGTCACCAACTTCCTTCAGATACTTGTTAAAGGAGCTTATAGCATCGTCAAATTCTCCTTCTTCTAGATAATCCATGGCTGATGCAAAAAGTGGCTCATTATTTAATAAAGTATCCGCGCCATTTCTTTCTTGAGTAAGTTCCTTCGCGTATGGTTGTGATTCTTTTGCGAACTGCTCAAGGCCGAGTGTGGCTTTTTCAGGATCAGTTACCAACAGCTGACGGGCTTCTTGGTATTGTTGGCGCAACATTCCGACAATGTCTTCTTGGGGAGTTGGTGAGATCCGGGCAGGGGAAGGCGGTGTTATTCGTCGTCCCGCTTGGAAGCTAGCCAATCGTTTTTCTACTTCTGCCAAACTAGCTTCGGCTTGTTTTTTTATTTTAGGGAAATCAATACTTTGCGGAATTAGATTTTTAAACCGTTCGCGCGCTTTTGCTAAATCGTTCATCTTGAACGCGGCTTTGCCCGAAAGTAATAGTGATTTGAGGTACTCTTGGTCAGCTGGATAGCCCCGCAGCTGCCAACGATAGAGTTCTAATAATGGTTCGGCCTTGGCTGCATCTGCTACGCTGGCAGTCTTTTTCAAAAGATCCTCGGCATCGGAGAGCAGTTTATCCGTTGGCCAATCATTGATATCGATTAAATAGTCTTCACGAGTCTTTTGCAGTTGCTCATCTTCGGCTTCATAAACTTCTTTTCGCGCATCGATCATAACAATAGCGACCGCATCTTTCTTTGGTAGTCTTTCATATACAATACGGTAATTGCCAACACGAATCCGCCAAAGCCCCTCGCCATATGAAAGCTTGATGGCCGAAGGATCCTTATGCCCAAGGCTCAGTTCTTTAAGGGCTTCCTCTGCTCGTGATTTTATGTCTTTTGGCAATGGCTCAAGTTGGTTATAGGGATCAAATATAAACAGCAATTGTTGTGGCTCTGGCGCCGGTGTTGGCGACACACCTTTCTTTTCGGGAACTATGGCCAACTCTTTTTCAAGAACTCGTAGTTGCTGATTGACCTTATTAATAAAATCTCTTCGTTCCGGAATCTTTAGACCTGCCAATGCCTTTATAATGTCTCTTATAGTGTCAGCTCGTGCGCTCGATGGCTTTTCTTTATATTTTGCCAGCGCTTCCTCAACTTGAGTTTGAAGAGCATCTGCTTTTTGTTCTTTATATTGATCTTGCAAACCAGCTATTCGCTTTTGTAAAGTTGCATCAGTAATTCTTGCAAACTTGATGTCACGCAATAATTGTTCAGCGTCCGTAAGATTATTTTTAGCTAATGTTTCATCTAAACGTTGTACTAATTCTTGGGCTTTATGCTTTTCTTGTTCCTGCAATGCCTTTTTTTCTGCTTCTGTCATCTCAGTTACTACTGATATTGGCCGTTTGCTCCAAGTTTCAATTAACTTATGGAGTTCCTCAATTTTTGATGCAAGCTCAGGCATCTGCAATTCTTCAATCTCTGAAACTGCCTTATTTGCAGCTTTCACTAAAGTTGGTGATGGATTTTTTTTGAGAATATCCAAAATCTTAGATTCCTGATCCTTAATAAAATTATCTTTTATTTTTTTCAGCGTATCTCTAATTTCTATGATATTTTCTTCAAGTGATTTTTTCGTTGTCAATTCATGTACAGTTGTAATCTCTTTGGCAACCTGTCCAAGAAGTTTTTCTACATCATGAAAATCCTGCGCTCTTAAATTCTTTTTTAGCATTATTGCTTTAATATTTTCTAACATCACTTGAATGGGCTCTTCCTTTTGAATCGCTATTTCTTTTGCAGGTGCTTGGCTTTTTTTAGGTTTTATAGGCAATCCTAATAAAGCTCCAATCTTTCTCATAATACTTGGGTTTGCTTTATTGAAGGCAGCATCAAGCATTTTCTTACTCTCCGGGCTGAAAAAAAGAAGACGGTCCGGCTGCTCAAGTAACATATCGACTATATGCTCCAAATTCTTGGCCACCGCAATCGATATCGCTGTTTGACCTTCTTTATCTTGGGCATTAATATTCGCATGGCGTTCAAGTAGTACACGAACAGCAGCTGGTTTATCGAGCAAAACAGCAAACATCAAAGGAGTAATGCCGTCTTGTGCATTCGGCAAATTAATATCTGCATTATGGTCCAACAGAAGGTTAATAATTCTGGGACTTTCTACGAATATAGCTGTGTTTAATGCAGTAAGGCTTTCCTCCGCCTGCACATTAATATCAGCCCCCTGATCTAAATAATTCTTTAACTTTTGCTCATCTAACGTGCCTTCATGGATGTCGTTCATCATGCGCATCTCAGGTATTGTTAACTCTCGTGCTACAGGCAATGGTGTCTCAGGTAAAGTTTCAAATTTCTGTTTTTCTGCATCAAGCAGAAGCTTCACAATACGTTTATGACCCATTTTTTTTGCACGGCTAAGGGCCGTATCGCCCTCTTTATTGCACGTACTAATATCAGCATTATGCTTAAGCAATTCAGAAACCATCTCCGCAGAGCCTGCGTTTGCAGCCATCATTAGAGCTGTGGTGCCATCCATGTCTTTTCCGTTAACCTTAGCGCCATATTTGAGTAGTAACCTTACGGCGTTGGCATGATTATTTCCAGCTGCTATCAATAAAGCTGGCCGCTCTCTTACCGCATCAATAGCATCAATGCTTGCGCCTTTTCTTAGAAGATCAATCAATGTTTTTTCGGTCAAATTTCCTTCAAATGCCCCATTTAATATCTCATAATCTAAAAGAGCTTTTGCTCTTCTTTCGGATGGGTTTATTTTTTCTGGCGGCTTCTTTTTTGCTTCAGCAATAAGCTTCGCGATCCCAGCAAAACCTTGTTTGCGTGCAATGCTTTCCGCATCCATACCTTGCCATTCTGCTAGATTAGCTTTTGCATTGGGGTCTGCTCCCGCGTTAAGCAAAGCTTCTGCAATCTTTTCATGTCCGTACATGGCTGCCGCTATGAGTGCAGTAACATCATTAGGCCCTCGCGCATCTACGTCGGCGCCCCATTTCAACAATATCCTAACCGAGCCTAAACGACCGTTAATGGCTGCAAGAAGTAAGGCGGTCAAACTGTTGGCATTTCGTGCATCGATATCCGCTCCACGACCCAAAAAATTATGTATTGAAATCTCATTCAAATCGCCTCTGCCAGCAAACTCTATGATCAGACGTCCTGCTATTGCTGCTCTTTTTTTAGGTTGTGTTTTGAATTGGGCAATTATTTTTGCTGTGTTCGTATGCCCTTTCTTCATTGCTATACCTTCTGCATCCAAACCTTTCCAGCGGCCATCTGTAAGTTTCACATCAGGGTCTGCTCCGGCTTCAAGTAATGCTTCTACCACGTCATCATATCCACCCAGGGCGGCTTGAATCAATGCAGTTGCCCCTGCTCCCTCAGTAGGCGCATTCACATCGGCCCCATATTCCAATAGCAAACAGACGGGTCCAAGTTTCCCTATACCAGATGCTAATCGCAGCGCATCCATCCCTTCATTATTTTGGGCATTAATATCAACCCCCAGGCTTATAAGATTTTCTAACCGTGGTTTAGTCAAAGTTCCGCGGGTAACATAAAAGAGAAGTGCTTGGAAAGGCCTTATAGCCACAGGTGCTGAGGTTGCCTCCAACAAATTCGTACTAAAGAATAAAAGTTGAACACTAATAAATCGAAACAATAAATTACGTGGCATGGGTTCTTCCTTCTTCTTTTGCTAATTTCTTTTCTGCAGCTCTGCTTATCGTTCTTCCGAGCTTACTTTCTTCAATTTTATCAAGTATCAGCTCTTTTCTTGCCTTTGGTACAAAGTCACCAATTTCCTTCAAATACCTGTTAAACGAGCTTATTGCATCGTCAAATTCTCCATCTTCTAGATAATCCATGGCCGATGAAAAAAGTGGCTCATTGTTCAATACCGTATCGGCCCCTCTTCTCTCTTGAGCAAGTTCTTTCGCGTATGGTTGTGATTCCTTTGAGAACTGCTCAAGTTCGAGCGTAGCTTTTTCAGGATTGGTTACCAATAGCTGGCGGGCTTCTTGGTATTCCTCTCGAAGTTTTCCGACAATATCTTCTTGAGGAGCTGGTGAAATACGGGCAGGGGAAGGTGGCGTTATTCGTCGTCCGACTTGAAAGCTAGCCAATCGTTTGTCTACTTCTGCCATACTGGCTTCGGCTTGCTTTTTAATTTTAGGGAAAGCAATGGCTTGCGGAATCATATCTGCAAAGCGTTCACGTGCCTTGGCCAAATCGTTCATCTTGAATGCTGCTTTGCCAGAAAGTAATAGAGAATTAAGATATTCTTCGCCGGCTGGATAGCCGCGCAGCTGCCAGCGATAGAGTTCCAATAATGATTCGGCATATGCTGCCTTAGCTGCACTGACATCCTCTCCCTTCAATAAACTTTTGGCATCCTCAAGTAATTTATCAATTTGCCAAACATCGATATCGATTAAATCTGCATTGCGAGTTTTCTGGAGCTGCTCATCTTCAGTTTCATAAATTTCACCTCGAGCATCGATCATTACCACAGCAATAGCATCTTTTTCCCGGAGCATTTTATAGACGATGCGGTAATTACCAACGCGAATACGCCAAAGCCCTTCGAGACCTTTACCTTTAAGTTCCACGGCTGAGCTATTTTTATAGCCAAGGCTCAGTTCTTTAAGTGCTTCTTCTGCTCGTGATTTTATCTCTTTTGGCAATGGCTCAAGTTGATTATAAGGGTCAAATATGAAAAGCAATTGTTGTGGCTCGGGCGCTGGCGTGGGGGAAATTCGTTTCTTTTCTTCGGCCGGAACCGCTTTCTCCTTTTCAATAGTTTTTAACTCCTGATAGGCACTTCGAATGAACTCTCTTAATGTTGGAACCTTTAAATCTTCTAAAGATTTTATAATTAATCTTAACTCTTGTTCACGTTCCGATGTTGGCTTCTTTTTATACGCGACAAGCGCTTTCTCATATTGGGCCTGAAGCGCAGCCATTTTTTGCTTCTTATATTGATCTTCCAAACCAGCTATTTGTTTTTGCACTTGGGCATCGGTAATGGTCATATTTTTTATACGTCGTAGCTTTGTTTCCACATCGGCGAATTCATTTTTTGATAATGCCACTTCGCTAGCTTCCGCGAGATTTTTTGCTTCGAGATTTGCAGCAGCTTGTAAAATCGCTTTTTCTTCTTCGGTTGGTTCTTTTGCAGGTGCTTCTGCTGTCAGCTGCTTTTCAAAAGAAGCTATCCTTTCCTTCATATTTTTAATTGTTTCATCAAGTTCTGGCATTTTAAGCGCTTCAAGATCGCCAACTGATTTTTTGGCCAACTTTAAAGCACTTTTCAATGCAGCTCGAGATGGATGGTTTGTATAAGTAGCGAAAGGATCTTGGACTTTTGATTCAATAAATTCCCTCTTTTTTTCTCTGAATTGATCTGAGAACTCAGTAATAATCTTCAGCTCGTCGGAAGTGGTCACCGACTCAACTGAAATTTGATTAAATAGTTTTTCTGTCTTTAATATATCGGCAAGCGATAATGAAGGATGGGAAATAAGAGCACGTATTTCATCTAGCAGCGATTTATATTTGTGGATTATAACTTGGGCGTTTAAAACGAGCTTGCGTTCTTCTGCGGAGGGCTCATGAGATAGCTGCGGCATTTGTGGCTTTTTAATTGGTTTTGTTTCTGCTTCACGTAACATCTGCGCCACAGCGGTATGACCTTGTTTTTGCGCCACCATAAGAGCAGTTTCACCCTTGGCATTTTTTTTCGTCATATCGGCCCCATGCGAAAGCAAAACCCATGTCGACAGTAATGCCCCTACTTCTGCGGCTGCGATCAGTGCTGTATCTCCATCTATATCCTGTCTGTTAGGATCAGCCCCATACTCCAGAAGGAGTTTTACAATGTCATGATGATCCTTCGCGATTGCTAGGATTACGGCTGTAAAATTACCCTTCACATCGGTAGCGTTTACACTAGCGCCTTCTCGCAGATAATTATTCAATTTTTTTTCGTTCAACGTTCCTTCATATGCCTCGCGTAACACATGAAAGTCTGCTGATGCCTTTAACCTTCTTAAACTGGCAGCTATTTGTTTTCGCGGCTTTTCTTTCGCCTCTGCAATTAGTTTGGCTATGTCTGTAAAACCGAGACGATCTGCTATTCCGGCTGCGTCCAGTCCCGCCCATTCACCGTCTGTAGGTGCTATATTAGGATCTGCGCCAGCATACAGCAAAAATTCAACGACTTTTGTATGCTTGCCTAAAATAGCCATGAGCAATGGAGTTAAATTCGATGGACCATGTATATTTACATCAGCGCCCCATTTCACTAATACCTTTACTGTGCCTAAGTTGCCGGCTTCAGCAGCAAGTAGCAAAGCATTCATATCATGGTTTTTTGCATCAATATTTATGCCTTTTTTAAGGAGATCGTGTATTAAAAGCTCAGTCAATTCGTCTTTACTAGCTAAATTAATTAATTTGATTTCCGATTGAGTTGCTCTCTTAGCTTGTGCTCGTTCTGTTTCAATGAATGTTTTTGACCCTTGCTTTTTTTCTTGCCTCTTTTTTTTGGCAATGGCAATAAGTTTTGCAGTCTGCTTATATCCTTGAGCCCTCGCTACACTTTCCGCATCCATGCCTTTCCACTGACCACTTACCGCCACGATGTCAGGATCTGCGCCCGCATCAAGCAAAGCTTGCAGACACTGATTGTCTCCATAAGCTGCCGCATGAGTCAAAGAGGTTGCACCTTCAAATATAGCATTTACGTCAACCCCATATTCTTTTCTCAATAGCAGACGAACTTCATTTATATTGCCCTTCGCGCAGGCTGCAGGTAAGGCAAATACCCCAAGACGATTTTTCTTGTTAACATCTGCTCCTCGCGCTATGAGATCATCTAATACAGGCTTAGTTAAAGTTCCGCGAGCAGCTAAGTTAACGAGAAGTGTATTTACATCTTCTTTTGGTGCAGGAACTGAAGTTGCCTGCAATAAGTTCGTCCCAAAGAATAAAAGTGGAGCAATTATTACTCGAAATAATAGATGACGTGACATAGGTTCTTCCTAGTTATTTTACTAATCTCTTTTCTGCTGCTTTGCGCAGTGTTCTTCCCAATTCGCTCTGTGCAATTTCTTCATCTATCAGCTGCCGCCGGCGTGTTGGTAGGTATGTACCAACTTCCTTCAAATAACTGTTAAATGAGCTTATTGCATCGTCAAATTTTCCATCTTCTAGATAATCCATGGCTGATGAAAAAAGTGGCTCATTGTTCAACAACATGTCGGCGGCTCTTCTCTCTTGAGCAAGTTCTTTCGCATAAGGTTGTGATTCCTTTGAGAACTGTTCGAGCAATTGTGTAGCTTTTTCAGGATTGGTTACCAACAGCTGGCAGGCTTCTTGATATTCATCGCGAAGCTTTCCAACTACATTCTTTTGGGGAGTTGGTGAAATCCGGGCAGGGGAAGGCGGTGTTATTCGTCGTCCCGCCTGGAAGCTCGCCAGTCTTTTATCCACTTCTGCCAGACTTGCTTCGGCTTGCTTCTTAATTTTTGGGAAATCAGTGGCTTGAGGAATCATATCTGCAAAGCGTTCACGTGCCTTGGCCAAATCGTTCATCTTGAATGCCGCCTTGCCAGAAAGCAATAGGGAATTAAGATATTCTTCATCGGCTGGATAGCCGCGCAATTGCCAACGATACAGTTCCAATAATGATTCGGCATATGCTGCCTTAGTTGCACTGACATCCTCTCCCTTCAGGAGATTTTTGGCATCCTCAAGCAATTTATCGATTCGCCAGACATCAATATCAATTAAATCTGCATTACGAGTTCTCTGAAGCTGCTCATCTTCTGTTTCATAAATTTCACCTCGAGCATCGATCATTACTACAGCAATGGCATCTTTTTCGCGGAGAATTTTATAAACGATGCGGTAATTACCAACGCGAATCCGCCAAAGCCCTTCGAGACCTTTACCTTTAAGTTCCACGGCTGAACTATTTTTATAACCAAGACTTAATTCCTTAAGTGCTTCTTCTGCTCGTGATTTTATCTCTTTTGGCAATGGCTCAAGTTGGTTATACGGATCAAATATAAAAAGCAATTGTTGCGGTTCTGGCGCTGGCGTTGGGGAAATTCGCTTCTTTTCTTCAGTTGGTACCGAAGCTGCTTCTTTTGCAATTGTTTTTAGTTGTTGGTAGGCAGCCCGAGTAAACTCTTTTAATTGGGGTATATTTAGATCTTCCAACGCTTTAATGATAAATCTTACTTTTTGTTCTCGATCTACCGTTGGCTTTTGTTTATAGGCCGCCAAGGTCTTTTCGTACTCTGCCTGAAGAATATCAGCCCGCTGTTTTTTATATCGTTCTTCTAAGCTAACTAGTTGCCTTTGTATATTTGGATCAGTAGATAATCCTTTAGCTTCACGTAATAACGGCTGGACAGTATCTACATTATTTGCGTTTAATGCTTCATCAATCTTTTGAACTAGCTTTCGCGCCTCAACCTTCTTTTGCTCTTGTATCTTCTGTTTTTCTTCTTCTGTGAGCTCGGCTATCGCCGGTTTTTTACTCCATTCTTCAATATTTTTTTTCAGGCCTTCGATTTTCGGTTGAAGCTCAGGTATCTGTAAACTTTCAAGTTCCACGATCGCTTTTTTTGCAGCTTTCAGCAAAGTCGGGGAAGGATTTTTGGTAATAATATCAAGAACCTTTTCTTCCTGTTCGTTAATAAAATTACATTTTATTTCATTAATCATAGCCCTAAATGGCTCGACGACATGCTCAATATCAGATTCACTCGGGGACTGATTTTTAAACTTTGCCAACCGGATGAGCTCTGTTTTATATTGCTCAACCAAGTCCTCCGCCTTATGAAAATCCTGGTATTTTAAATTCTCTTTTGACAGCAGAGCTACAATTTGTTGCTCAATCTCATTGGTTCGCTCCTCTTTTTGCTTCACCTCTTCTTTCACAGTCGGAGCTGATTTCTTAGTCGGTTTTTTTTCTGCTTTTAGGAAATCCTCTACCTTTTTACGAATATTTGGATTCGCCCGCAATATTGCCGTATCCAATAGCCTTCGAGTTTGACGGTCTAATTGAATCCTATCTGCATACTTAAGCAAACTATCGACGGCAGATTCCGAATTCATTAATACCGCCATAAGTAGTGCGTTATTACCATCTTTTGTTTTCACATTAATATTGGCATTGCGCTTAAGCAAAAGGTTAACCGCCGTATCATGATTCCCGGTAATAGCAAACATTAACGGCGGAATACCATCATATATACTCAGCAAATTAATATTGGCGCCATTATCCAATAACAGATTAATAATATTCGTATTATTCTTAAAAATAGCGACTCTTAGAGGTGTAAGGCCTTCTTGGTTTTGCCAATTAATATCAACACCCTGTTTTAAATATTTTGTTAATTTTTCTTGGTCTAAGGAATTTGTAACAATGTCATGAATAATGCTGTGCCAACCTGGACGTGCTTTTATCTCTTCCACTACCGATACTGGAAGCTTCGACGGCACATTTTCCTTTTCCCATTCTTTTTTTGCAATAGCAATTAATCGTGCAATGCGTTTGTGACCTCTTGCTTTTGCTATAGCTTCCGCATCAAAATCTTTCCAACCACCACTTGTATTTGTTATAAAGGGATTAGCCCTTGCTTTAAGCAAAGCTTCAACAACCGTATCATGTCCCTCGAACGCGGCATCCATAAGTGGAGTTGAGCCATCAGGTCCGGTAACATTTACGTTAGCCCCATAACTCAATAATAAGTTGACTACAGATAACTTCCCCTCTCCGGATGCAGCGCTTAATGCATCAAAGCCTTGCGGATTCTTGGCATTAACATCAACTTTTCGGTTAAAAATAAGATCATTTAATCTTTGCTCGGTCAAGGTTCCTTGCGCGGATAACCCAATGAGCAATGCTACATCGGTATCTGGAATGGCTGAAGTTGCCAACAGCTGATAAGGGACAGGGAATAGTAATTGAACGAATATAAGACGAAACAATAGATGGCATTTCATTGCTTTTCCTAATTTATCTGGGCCTATTATAACCATTATAAATCAGTTGAATTGCCTGATTGAAGATTTGATGTTAAATACAGTTCTTGTAGCGGTAGATTCTAGCTGGATGAATGTTTACTGCATAAAAGCATCAATAAGCAATTGCTTTGCCGCAGGACTTATCAATCCCCGGGATTGCAAGTAAAAAAGTGCTGCAGGATCTAACTTCCCTACCGCGCTGCCGTGTTTGCATTGCACTTTATTATTGTGAATTTCCAAGTTTGGGCTCGAGCGAATGGTTGCCTTATCGCCAAGCAAGAGATTTTTATTGAATTGAGATGCTTGAGCTTGCTGCGCCTCTTTGGCCAAAATAATAGTTCCAAAATAGTGAATCTTGGCTTGGTCATAGGCTAAACCTTTGATGAGAACAGAACTTTTGGTACCAGGCGCAGTATGTTTTTGGACAATGGTTAAGGCCAGGGCACCATTGCCCGTCATTATATATGATCCGTAAAGCTCAATTTCGCTGTTTGGCTCAGTTAAATCCAGAGTAATCGTATGCGTACCCGGCTGCAAAAAAATAAGTGAAATAGATTTCCGCTCGCCAGAAACTGCGGTAAAAACTTTATGTTCCATCATAGCCTACCCATACAAATATAGCGACGATGAAAATACAAACTACTCGACGACATTGGAACTTGTTACTAGGAGTCGATAGTTTTTTATTTTTTCGGAGCAAAAGAGGAAGCGAAATAATAAATTTATCCAAGCGAGCCTTCCATTTGCATAGCAATTAATCTATTAATTTCGACCGCATATTCCATTGGCAATTCCCGCACAAATGGCTCAATAAAACCATTCACAACCATAGCTTGAGCCTTCTGCGGGCTAAACCCGCGCGATGCTAAATAAAATAGCTGGGCCTCATCTATGGCATTCACTGAAGCCTCATGACCAATGTCAGTATCCGGCTGTGCAACCTGGATAGTTGGATAGGTATCAGAACGAGATTGTTCATCAAACATCAACGCATCACAACGAACACGCGATACCACATTATGGGCGCCTGGCGTAACTTTTAACAATCCGCGATAACTGGTGCGGCCGCCATTCATGCTCATGGATTTTGAAATGATATTGGAAGTCGTATGTGGCGCCAAATGAATTACCTTTGCTCCAGCATCCTGGTGTTGCCCAGCATTTGCACAGGCGATGGAAATTATTTCTGCTTTGGCGCCCGGTTCTTTCAAAATAACAGCCGGATATTTCATTGTTACCTTGCTGCCAAAATTACCATCCACCCAAGCAACTTGTGCATTACGATAAGCAATTGCTCGTTTGGTCACGAGATTGTAAACGTTATTGGACCAGTTCTGGATGGTGGTGTAACGAATATATGAACCTGGTAGTGCAATCAATTCAACCACAGCACTATGAAGAGAAGCGGCAGAATGCAATGGCGCCGAACACCCTTCCACATAATGAACTGAAGAGCCTTCGTCTGCAATGATCAAGGTTCGCTCAAACTGCCCCATTCGTTGGGCATTGATTCTAAAATATGCTTGTAATGGCATATCAACCTTAACGCCAGGCGGAATATATACGAAGCTGCCTCCAGACCAAACAGCGCTGTTCAAAGCTGCAAACTTATTATCGTGAGGTGGGATTACGGTCGAGAAATATTTTTTGAACAGTTCAGGATATTGGATAAGCCCCTGGTCGGTATCTAGGAAAACTACGCCCTTGGAAGCCCATTCTTCTTTTAACTGTTTATAGATGATTTCGGATTCATACTGCGCACCAACGCCAGCCAAATAGCGCTGCTCGGCTTGCGGAATACCCAATTCAGTAAAAGTATTTTTAATTTCGCTGGGCACATCATCCCATGATCGGGATGCTTGCGCTATAGGTTTAAGGTAGTAACAAAGATCTTGGATATTAAGTTCACTTAAATCTGCACCCCACGTTGGCATGGGAAGACGTTCGAAAATTTCGAGTGCGTGCAGGCGGAATTCAAGCATCCATGCCGGCTCATTTTTTTGCTTGCTTATCTCGATGACGATCTCTCGAGTGAGACCGTCTGCGATCTTGAAGTATGTCACTATCTTGTTTTTCTCTGTTCTGCTGCTCTTCGTATTGCTCTTCCAAGTTCGCTCTGTGCAATTTCTTCGTCTATCAACTGCCGGCGGCGTGTTGGTAGGAAGGCACCAACTTCCTTCAGATAACTGTTAAAGGAGCTTATAGCATCATCAAATTTTCCATCTTCTAAATAATCCATGGCCGATGCAAAAAGTGGCTCATTGTTCAATAATGTGTCCGCACCACGTCTTTCTTGGGCAAGCTCTTTCGCATAAGGTTGTGATTCCTTTGAAAACTGTTCAAGTGCAAGCGTAGCTTTTTCTGGATTGGTTACCAACAGCTGGCGGGCTTCTTGGTATTTCTCACGAAGCTTTCCAACCACATCCTGTTGGGCAACCGGAGAGATCCGGGCAGGGGAAGGCGGTTTAGGTGAAGGCAGTCTGATCTTTTCTAATTGAGCACCAAGACCTTTGCGTTCCTTATCGTTCGCGGCCGCGGCTATGGCCTTCTCTAATTCATCAATCGCTGCCTGACGATTTCCGCTTCGAAGTTCTACTTGTGCCAAGCCAACCCGTGCCTGTTGCTGAATCTTGTGATTGAAAATTTGTGGCGGGGCATACTCAGTTATGACGCGGGAAAGATCTGGAATAATATTGTGTTCGCCCAAGGAAGTTGCTATTCGTTCTTGCCTAGCTTGAGGAATTAAATCAGAAAACAATTGGCGGGCTTTAGGCAAATCGTTCATCTTCATGGCGGCAGTCGCAGAAAGTAGAAGAGATCTGAGATAATCTTCTGTATTGGTTGGATAACCGCGAAGCTGCCAACGATACAAACCCAATAAGGCTTTTGCATGAGCAGCATCATCAATATTATTTTTTTTCAAAAAGTCTTCGGCATCAGAAAGTAATTTTTCCGGTGGGTAATGATTTATGTCCGTCAAATAGTCTTCTCGGGCACGTTGAACCTGTTCATCTTCATAAATATCTCTTCGCGCATCGATCATAACAACGGCAATAGCATCTTTTTCTCGTAGCATTTCGTAAATAATCCGATAATTGCCCACGCGAATACGCCACAAACCTTCACCATACGAAAGTTTGACCGCGGAAGGGTCTTTATGGCCATGGCTCAGTTCCTTAAGCGCTTCTTCTGCGCGCGATTTTATCTCTTCTGGCAATGGCTCAATCTGGTTAAATGGATCAAATATGAAAAGAAATTGTTGCGCTTCTGCTGGCTGTGCTCTCTTCTTTTCTTCCGTTGTCTCCAATTCTTTTCCTTTTGCTTTTAGTTGTTCATGTGCTTTACTAATAAACTCTCGCAAAGTAGGAATTTTTAGATCTTCCAATTCTTTAATTATAGATCTTACTTTTTGTTCTCGAGCAGCTGTTGGCTTTTCTTTATATGTTGCCAGCGCTTCATTGTATTCAGTTTGGAGCGCTTCCGATTTTTTCTTTTTATATTGATCCTGCAAACCAACTAAATGTTTTTGAAGATTCACATCAGTAATGATCGTGCGCTTAATATCTTGTAGTAATTGTTCGGCAACCTCAAGATTATTGTTAGTTAATGCTTGGTCGAGACGTTGTATCAATTCTTGGGCTTTGCGTTTTTCTTGTTCCTGGAGTCCCTTTTTTTCTGCTTCCGTTAGTTCAGACATTACCGATATTGGCCGTTTGCTCCAAGTTTCAATTAATTTATGGAGCTCATCGATTTTTGGTCCAAGCTCAGGCATCTGCAATTCTTCCAGCTCGGCAACCGGCTTATTTGCAGCTTTGACTAATGTTGGTGTCGTATTTTTTTTGAGAATTTCCAAAACCTTAGATTCTTGATTTTTAATAAAAGCGTCTTTTATATTTTTAAGCGCATTCCTAATATGAACAACATTCTCTTCGAGTGATTCTTTTCCAGCCATTTCAGGAAAAGTGTTGATCTTTTTGACAACCTGTCCAAGAAGGTTTTCGACATCATGAAAATCCTGTGCTCTTAAATTTTTTTTTAACAATATTGCTTTAATATCTTCGAGCATCAGGCGACCGGGCGTAGGTGCCGGCCTATTAAATTCACTTGGCTCTGCTAATTTTACTTTTCCTTTCGCTGTGGGCGGTATCTCAGGCAGATTTTCAAATTTCTGTTTTTCAGCAACAAGCAATAGCCGAACAACATCTTCTTTACCATTTTCTCGTGCCAATATAAGTGCAGTTTTACTGTTATCGTCCTTCAATGAAATATCAGCTCCACGCCCAAGCAAAAGTGAAACAATCTTATCATAACCACGTAATGACGCCGCCATCAGTGCTGTATCGCCCGAAGCTGATTGCCTGTTAAAATCGGCTCCCCGTTCCAATAAAAACCGTACTTCATTAGTATGGCCTCGGTTAGATGCAATTATTAAAGCTGTATTACCAGTTTTTGCATCTACCGCATTCACGCTACCACCCTGCTGTATATAATCATCCAAGCTTTGCTTGGTTAAGGTTCCTTGACCGGTATCACGCAATATAAGGTAATCAAAATGACAGGCAGCCATTGACTTAGAGACTATCTTCTTTTCTGGCCGTTTTTTAGCTTCCGCAATTATGTTGGCGATGTCTTGCTGACCCATAGCTTTAGCAAGCTGCTCTGCATCTGCTGTCATACCCCCGATTTTCATTGTTGCACTAGTATTTGCCCCAGAAGCCAGTAAAACGTTAACCACATCCGGACGGCCTGCAATGACTGCCGATATCAACGGCGATGCATCTCCCATGATTGGTGCATTTATATCAGCCCCCCATTTCAATAACAACCTTGTTTGCCCTATAGGAGCTTGCATCGCAGCATACAAGGCTGTCATGCCTGCAGAATTTTTAGCATTTATATTTATTCCATCTTCATATATAAATCGATTCATAGCTGCTTCAGTTAATCCCCCATTGCGAGCTGCATTAACGAAAGCGTCTATAGTATTCTCTTTCCTAACGGGGGCAGCTGAAGATGCTGATGTTGCGTGCAAAAAAGGCGAGCCGAAGAATAAAAGTTGGACAATTATAAATCGGAACAATAGCTGACGTGGCATGGGTTTCCCCCCTAGTTATTTTACTAATCTCTTTTCTACTTCTCTGCGTATTGCCCTTCCCAGTTCGCTTTGTGCAATTTCTTCATCTATTAATTGGCGACGAAGCGTTGGAATGAACTTACCAGCTTCTTTTAAGTAGGTATTGAAGAACGTAATTGCATCATCATATTCACCTTCTTCTAATGCCTGCTTGGCTGATGCAAAAATTGGCTCATTGTTCAATAATGTGTCCGCACCACGTCTTTCTTGGGCAAGCTCTTTCGCATAAGGTTGTGATTCCTTTGAAAACTGTTCAAGTGCAAGCGTAGCCTTTTCAGGATTAGTTCCCAACAGCTGGCGAGCTTCTTGGTATTTCGCACGAAGCTTTCCAACTACATCCTCTTGGGGAATCATTGGCATAGGTGAAGGTGATGTAGGTGAAGGCAGTCTGATCTTTTCCAATTGAGCGGCAAGACCTTTGCGTTCTTTATCGTTCGCAGCTGCGGCTATAGCCCTCTCTAATTCATCAATCGCTGCTTGACGATTCCCACTTCGAAGTTCTACTTGGGCCAAGCCAACCCGAGCATGCTGCTGAATCTTATGATTGGAAGTTTGTGGCGAAGCATACTCAGTTATCACGCGTGAAAGATCTGGAATAATATTGTGTTCGCCCAAAGAAGTTGCTATTTGTTCTCGCCTAGCTTGGGGAATTAAATCAGAAAATAATTGGCGGGCTTTGGGCAAATCATTCATCTTCATGGCGGCAGTCGCAGAAAGCAGAAGGGACCTGAGATAATCTTCTGTATTGGTTGGATAACCGCGAAGCTGCCAACGATACAAACCCAATAACGCTTCTGCATGAGCAGCATCATCAATATTATTTTTTTTCAAAAAGTCTTCCGCATCAGAAAGTAATTTTTCCGGCGGGTAATGATTTATGTCCGTCAAATAGTCTTCTCGGGCACGTTGAACCTGTTCATCTTCATAAATATCTCTTCGCGCATCGATCATAACAACGGCAATAGCATCTTTTTCTCGTAGCATTTCATAAATAATCCGGTAATTACCCACGCGAATGCGCCAAAGACCTTCGCCATATGAAAGTTTGACGGCTGAAGGATCTTTATGGCCATGGCTCAGTTCCTTAAGCGCTTCTTCTGCGCGCGATTTTATCTCTTCTGGCAATGGCTCAATTTGGTTAAATGGATCAAATATGAAAAGAAATTGTTGCGCTTCTGCGGGCTGTGCTTTCTTCTTTTCTTCCGTTGTCTCCGATTCTTTTCCTTTTGCTTTTAGTTGTTCATGTGCTTTACTAATAAACTCTCGCAACGTAGGAATTTTTAAATCTTCTAGTTCTTTAATTATAGATCTTACTTTCTGTTCTCGAGTAGTTGTTGGCTTTTCTTTATATGTTATCAGCGCTTCATTGTATTCAGTTTGGAGTACTTCCGCTTTTTTCTTTTTATACTGATCTTGCAAACCAGCTACATGCTTTTGAAGATTCACATCAGTAATGGTCGTGCGCTTAATATCTTGCAGTAATTGTTCGGCAGTCTCAAGATTATTGTTAGTTAATGCTTGATCAAGACGTTGTACTAACTCTTGGGCTTTGCGCTTTTCTTGTTCCTGCAACGTCTTTTTTTCTGCTTCCGTCAGTTCAGACGCGACCGATGTTGGCCGTTTGCTCCACGTTTCAATTAACTTATGGAGTTCCTCGATTTTTGGTTCAAGCTCAGACGTCTGCAATTCTTCAAGCTCAGTCACTGCCTTATTTGCAGCTTTGACTAATGTTGGTGTTGGATTTTTTTTGAGAATATCTAAAACCTTAGATTCTTGATTCTTAATAAAGTCATCTTTTACGTTCTTAATCGTATTCTTAAGATTTATGATACTTTCTTTAAGTGTTTCTTTTGCCGGCAATTCATGTAAAGCGTTGATTTCTTTAGCAACCTGTCCGAGAAGCTTTTCTACATCATGAAAATCCTGTGCTCGTAAATTCTTTTTTAATATTAATGCTGTCGCATCTTTTATCATCAGTTGCATGGGACCAAGCACTGAATTCCACAATTCACTTGGTGTTGGTAATTTTCCTTTTTCAGTGGGCGGTATTTCAGGCAGATTTTCAAATTTCTGTTTTTCGGCAGCAAGCAATAGCCTCACAACCTCCTCATTACCATGCTCTTGAGCAACTTTTAGTGCGGTACCACCATTCTCCGCTTTTAATGAAATATCAGCACCATGTTCAAGCAAAAGCGTAACAACCTTATCAAGCCCAAGCGCTGCTGCAAGCATCAATGCTGTAATACCTTTATCCGACTGTTTATTAACCGCTGCTCCGTGTTTCAGTAAGAGTCCCACATCATTGGGATAGCCCTCACCAGATGCAATCATCAAAGCCGTATAGCCATTCTTTGCATCTGTTGCATTCACGCTGCCACCATGCTGTATATAGTCTTCTAAACTTTGCTTGGTTAGCGTTCCTTGACCAGCATCATGCAATATAAGGTAATCAAAATGACATGCTGCTATTGATTTGGGAGCTGGTTTCTTTACTTGCCCTCGTTTTTTTGCGTCCGCAATTATTTCGGCAATATGTTGCTGTCCCGTCTTTCTGGCAATTTGCTCAGCATCTGCTGCCCGACCTCCGATTTGCATCTTTGTACTAGGATTTGCCCCAGCGGCTAGTAAAAGATTAATCACATCCATACGACCCGCAATGGCTGCCGATATCAATGGCGGCGCATTTCCAAAGGCTGGTGCATTTGGATCAGCCCCCCATTTCAATAACAATTTTATTTGCCCTACAGGACCTTGCATCGCAGCATACAAGGCTGTCATGCCACCAGAGTTTTTAGCATTAATATTTATTCCATCTTCATATATAAAACGATTCATGGCTGCTTCAGTCAATCTACCGTTACGAGCTGCGTCAACGAAAGCGTCTATAATATTTTCTTTGCTGGCCGGCGAAGCTGAAGATGCTGACGTTGCATGCAAACAAGGCGCACCAAAGAATAAAAGTTGGGCAATTATTAATCGAAACAATAGATGACGTGTCATGGGTTCTCCTACTTATTTTACTAATCTCTTTTCTACTTCTCTGCGTATCGCTCTTCCTAGTTCACTCTGTGCAATTTCTTCATTTATTAATTGCCGGCGACGCGTTGGAATGAACTTGCCAACTTCTTTTAGGTAAGTATTGAAGAAGGTAATTGCATCATCATATTCACCCTCTTCCAATGCCTGCTCGGCTGACACAAAAATTGGCTCATTGTTCAATAAAGTATCAGCACCTTTTCGTTCATTGGTAAGCTCTGCAGCATGAGCCGAAGATTCTTTTGAAAACTGTTCAAGTGCGAGCGTGGCCTTTTCAGGATTGGTTACCAAAAGCTGTTGAGCTTCTTGGTATTTTTCACGGAGCTTTCCAACTACATCCTCTTGGGGAATTGGTGAGACCCGGCCAGGGGAAGGCGGTGTTATTCGTCGTCCGGCTTGGAAGCTTACCAGTCGTTTTTCTACTTCTGCCAAGCTAGCCTCGGCTTGTTTTTTAATTTGAGGGAAATCAATGGCTTGCGGAATCATATCTGCAAATAGTTCACGTGCCTTGGCTAAGTCGTTCATCTTGAATGCGGCTTTGCCCGAAAGCAATAGCGATTTGAGATAATCTTGGTTAGCGGGATAGCCGCGCAGCTGCCAGCGATAAAGCTCTAACAATGGTTCGGCCTTCGCTGCATCTGATACGCTAGCAGTCTTTTTTAAAAGCTCCTCAGCATCTGAAAGCAATTTATCTGTTGGCCAATCATTGATATCGATTAAATAGTCTTCACGAGCCTTTTGCAATTGCTCATCTTCTGCTTCGTAAACTTCTTTTCGTGCATCGATCATAACAATAGCAACCGCATCTTTCTTCGGTAGTCTTTCATAAACAATACGGTAGTTGCCAACACGAATCCGCCATAGATTTTCACCATAAGAAAGTTTGATGGCTGTAGGGTCTTTATGTCCAAGGCTCAGTTCATTCAGCGCTTCTTCCGCTCGTGATTTTATCTCTTTTGGCAAGGGCTCGAGTTGATTATAGGGATCGAAAATGAACAATAATTGTTGCGGCTCTAATGCTAGCGTTGGCGATACCCCTTTCTTTTCTGGAACTGCGGCAGATTCTTTTTCAAGAGCTCGAAGCCGCTTATTGGCCTCAGTAATAAAATCTCTTCGTTCAGGAATATTTAAATCTGCTAGCGCTCTAATAATTTCTTTCGCCTTGTCCGATCGTGCGCTGGATGGTTTTTCTTTGTACTTTGCCAGCGCTTCTTCAAATTGATTCTGCAGGGCATCTGCCTTTTGTTTCTTATATTGATTTTGCAATGTAGCGATTTGCTTGCGAATATCCGCATCTGTAATAGTTAATTGTTGAATATCGCGCAACTTGTGCGCTGCAATATCCAGATCTTTATTTTCCAATGCCTCGTCGAGCTCTTTTATCAAATTGCGCGCTTGGCGAACTTGCTGTTCTTGTTGTGCTTTTTTTTCTTGTTCTGTTGGTTCAGTGGCAGTCGCTGAAGGTTTACTCCATTTCTCGATCCTTTCATTGAGAGACTTTATTTCCGCTCTGCGCTCAGGCATTTGTAATAGTTCAAGCTCCGCAATCAATTTCTTGGCTGCTTTTATCAAGGATGATGTTGGAGTTTTCCCTAAGAATTGCAATATCTTAACTTCCTGCTTGTCAACAAAAATATTTCTCGACAGATCAATCATTTTCCTAAGCAATGACACTTTTTGCGCCAGTGTAGCTTCATTGTGTGCATTTTTGAGTTCGATTGAGACCTGTTCAAATAGTTTATCAGCATCAAGAAAATCCTGAGCTTTCGAAATCTGCTGCGAAAGCAATGCTTCCACAGTGCGCATGGTCGACAATGCTTTCGCAATTGATTCCTGTTGCTCATTTGTCTGCGGCGCGCCCGAAATAGCTTTTTCTTCAGCAGACAACTCTACAAGTTTTTGCTGCGCTTTTTTTCGTGTTTCAAGCTCGTCCTTTTGATTTTCAGCCTTTTCAAAATACTCTCGCGCTTTTGTATCGTCTTTTTTCAAACCATACAGACCTTCATGATACATTATCCCAAGTTCATAATTTGCGCGTGCTTGTAGCTCACGTTGCGCATCTTGGTTGGCAACTTTTTCATAATATTTACGTGCCTGTATACCGTCTTTCAGGTCATCCAAATAAATCATTCCAAGTCTAAAGGTTGCTGATGCCTGCACGACAGGCTCTGCATCTTGTTTTGCTGCCTTCTGCAAATATCCAATCGCTTTTTCAGTATCTTTTTTCACATTTGAACTGCCATTGGCATAGATGAGCCCAATCGAATAGTTTGCTGCTGCCTTTGCTGTAGAGTCTACATCTTGTTTTGCTGCCTTTTGCAAATATCCAATCGCTTTTTCAGCATCCAATTTCACATCTGAACCACCTTCTCCGTAATAAATACCCCCAAGAATATAGTTTGCATGTGCCCAGGCCACAGGATCTGCCTTTTGAATCGCCGCTTGCTGCAAATATCCTATTGCGCGCGGAATATCTTTTGTTACATCATGGGCGCCTAACCTAAAAATTTTTCCAATTCTGTAATTTGCCTTTGCCTTTGCCCGTTTATTTACATCTTGACGGGCAGCCTCTTCATAATATTTCAGTGCCTGTTTGTAATCATCTCCCAAGCCTTTCCCATTCCAATCGGAATAAATATCTCCCAGCTCCACAAGATTATTAGCCCTGGTCACTGGATCTGTATTGGTTGATCCTAATCGTTTGATTTTTTCACTAACTGATTCGGTGGGCTCAGCTTCGGCTGTAGGAGCAGATACATTTTGCAACTCTGCAAGTTTTAGCTTTGCAAACAATTGCGTCCCAGGGTCTACATCTTGATTTGCGGCTTTCTCATAATATTCCCGTGCTCGTTTAATATCTTTTAGCTCGCCGCTCGAATAAACTTTACCGAGCTCATTATTTGCCTTTGCCTGAATATCAGGGAGTACATCTTGATGCGCTGCTTTTTCATAATATTCACGCGCTTTTGCAATATCTTTTAGCTCGCTGTTCATATAAATTGTGCCGAGCCAAAGATTTGCTTCAGCCTGGGCCTTACGATCTATATTCTGTTGAGCTGCTTTTTCAAAATGTTCCCGCGCTTTGAAAACATTTTGTAGTTCGTCTCTTGAATAGATTGTTCCCAACCAAAAGTTTGCTTGTGCCTGGACCGCAGGATTTGCATTTTGATTGGCAGCCTTTTCCAAATATTCACGCGCTTTTATAACATTCTTCAACTCACCGCCCGAATAGAGTACTCCGAGCCGAACATTTGCCTGTGCCTGCGCCGGGCGATTTACATCTTGTTTTGCAACTAATGTGAGATATGTCAGGGCTTTCTTTATATCTTTTGGGACATCCTTTCCAAGGGTATAGATGGTTCCCAATTCCACCAGATTATTAGCCCAAGTCACTGGATCCACATCAGCCGATTCTAATTGTTTGATTTTTGCTTTAATAGCTGCAGAAGCCGAAGATGTTGATGTTGCTTGCAAACAAGTCGCGCCAAAGAATAAAAGTTGGACAATAATAAATCGAAATAATAGATGACGTGGCATGGGTTCTCCTAGTTATTTTACTAATCTCTTTTCTACTTCTCTGCGTATTGCTCTTCCCAGTTCACTTTGTGCAATTTCTTCATCTACCACCTGCCGGCGGCGTTTTGGGAGAAAAGCACCTACTTCCTTCAGATAACTGTTAAATGAGCTTATAGCATCATCAAATTTTCCATCTTCAAGATAATCCATGCCCGATGCAAAAAGTGGCTCATTGTTCAGTAATGTGTCTGCGCCTTTTCGTTCATGAGCAAGCTCTGCGGCATGAGCAGAAGATTCTTTTGAGAACTGTTCAAGTGCAAGCGTAGCTTTTTCAGGATTGGTTACCAAAAGCTGGCGAGCTTCTTGATATTTCTCACGAAGCTTTCCAACTACATCCTCTTGGGGAATCGGTGAGATCCAGCCAGGGGAAGGCGGCGTTATTCGTCGTCCGACTTGAAAGCTAGCCAATCGTTTTTCTACTTCAGCCAAGCTAGCCTCGGCTTGTTTTTTAATTTGAGGAAAATCAATGGCTTGCGGAATCATATCTGCAAATAGTTCACGTGCCTTGGCCAAGTCGTTCATCTTGAATGCGGCTTTGCCCGAAAGCAATAGCGATTTGAGATATTCTTGGTCAGCCGGATAGCCACGCAGCTGCCAACGATAAAGTTCTAACAATGGTTCGGCCTTTGCTGCATCCGCTACACTGGCAGTCTTTTTCAAAAGATCCTCAGCATCTGAAAGTAATTTATCCGTTGGCCAAACGTCGATATCGATTAAATCTACATTACGAGTTCTTTGGGCTTGCTCATCTTCAGTTTCATAAATTTCACCTCGAGCATCAATCATGACCACAGCAATAGCATCTTTTTCGCGAAGCATTTTATACACGATGCGGTAGTTGCCAATGCGAATGCGCCAAAGCCCTTCGAGGCCTTTACCTTTAAGTTCCACCGCTGAACTATTTTTATAGCCAAAACTCAGTTCTTCAAGCGCTTCTCTCGCTCGCGATTTTATCTCTTTTGGCAATGGCTCAAGCTGGTTATATGGATCAAATATGAAAAGCAATTGTTGCGATTCTTGCTCTGCTGATGGCGATACCACTTTCTTTTCTGGAACTACGGCCGATTCTTTTTCAACAGCTCGCAATTGCTGATTGGCCTTATTCACAAATTCTCTTCGTTCTGGGATTTTGAGATCTGCCAATGCCTTGATAACATCTCTTACATTATCAGCTCGTGCGCTTGATGGCTTTTCTTTGTACTTTGCCAGCGCTCCTTCAAATTCAATCTGAAGGGTATCGGCCTTTTGTTGCTTATATTGATTTTGTAAAGTTGCAATTTGTTTGCGAATATCCGCATCGGTAATAGTTAATTGCTGAATATCGTGCAACTTTTGTTTTGCAACATCCAGCTCTTTATTTTCCAATGCCTCATCGAGCCCTTTTATCAAGTTACGTGCTTGGCGAGTTTGCTGCTCTTGGTGTGCCTTTTTTTCTTCTTCTGTTAGCTCAGCGGCAGCCGCTGAAGGTTTACTCCATTTCGCTACTTTTGCTTTTAGAAGTTGTATTTCCGTCGCAAGCTCAGGCATGTGCAATGTTTCAAGCTCTGCTATCGCTTTCTTTGCAGCTTTTATCAATGGTGGTGTCGGAGCTTTTCCTAGGAGTTCAAATATCTTAACTGTTTGTATTCCAATAAACACATCTCTGAACTGATCAATCTTTTCCCTAAGAAATGACACTTTTTTCTCAAGTGCAGCTTCATCGTACACGTTTTTGAGTTCGATCGAGGCTTGTTCAAGCAGTTTCTCGGCATCAAGAAAATCCTGAGCTTTCGCAATCGGTTGTGAAAGTAATTCTTCCAAAGTGCGCATGGTCGACATTGCTTTTGCCATTAATTCCTGTCGCTCATTTGCTTGTGCTTCGAACGAAATACCTTTTTTTCAGCAGACAACGCTACAAGATTTTGCTGAGCTTCTTTTGCTGTCTCAAGGTCATCCTTTTGATTTGCAGCTTTTTCAAAATATTCTCGCGCTTTTGCAACGTCTTTTTTCAAACCGTACATACCTTTAT
>CAVPKK010000008.1:0-16927 GCA_963705705.1 uncultured bacterium
AATCTTATTCAATTTAAGGTTTTCCTCGGTTTTCTTGAAAATAAGATCTCAACACGGCTGCTTATTTACAGCTCTTGTTATGCGGCCGGACTTAACGAAAAGTATATCTATGAGGATGCGGAAAGTGGTATTACTGCTGTCTATTCATTTCCAATTATTACACAGGCGCTCACCGATGCACCAACCTCGATCCAGCGTCCGATATTGATGGCTGAACAAAATAAACTTAACTTTTTGCCCAGTTGTTGGTTCGATTCATTTTTTGATGCAATGACGCAACCGGGAATAGTTGATTACGATCGGCTCATGAAGTTTATTGAAACGCCGGTCTGAGCCAAAACAGAGGCATTAAAAAATTTACCCCAAATTAAATTGCCTGGATTGCCCTGGTTTTCAATTTTGGATAGTGAAAATAAAACTGTTTCAATCGGTTCAATAATGGCATCATCTCGCACAACGCCATTGGATATACGTATCTTTTTTAAAAGAAAAGGAAAGCAAGCAGAACCGTTGGGCATATTGTTATATGCTCGAGAGATTCCCTTTGAGATTATTCTGAACCTGAGCCATATGCCGGCCATAGTTTCGATGGTCCCAGGAAATGTAGTTCATCGTATTGAGAAATTAACCTCTGCTAGTTTTACCCTAGATGACCTATTGCACGGTTTTAATATGGGCATGCAAGGCCCTGATAAAATATTTATTATTGATGAAATAAACGTTGCACCATATCTTGGCCGCAATCAAGTCAGCAATGTAGTTATTTATTCGAATTCGCGTGAATTTAATGCCTACGGCACATTCCATGGATTTGTTTACTCATTACCCGATTTCCAGCTTGCGCCAATGATAGAAGATCAATATTTCATGTTATTGGAAATTGCGCGCAAAAAGCTTAAGCGTGATCAATTAAGTCCAGAAACAGTGGCGACAATCGAAAAGACATTAACTCAGATGCGGAAACGACAAGCTGCTCAACTTAAGGAAAAGTAATGAAGTTTATCAAGGGTGTAGTATTAAGTATTAGTTTATTAATTGGCACTACGATTCATTCGACCAGCGCAGTTGCTATCGAACCCGAGCGACCAATTCGTGGCCTATTAATATTCTTAGATGATAGTGAACAAGAATTACGAGCAATCAGCAGTGATCTCATCTCCGCCATTGCCGAGGAAGCTGGTCCAATAATTGCTTCTGCATCGCTCATTGTGAACATTCGTGGTGAAAAAATTGAACCATATCTCAGGGGTCGAGAGCTTCTTGCAGATACCTACATGAATCTTGAGCACGCAGTGCAACTGGCAGAAAAAAAATATTCCGCCCAGCCAACAATCGAATTGCTCCGCCAGCTAACCAATGCGCAAGATGAACGCCAATCATTTAGTAGAAAAATTATTGTTTCATTAGGTGCATTTGCACCACGCGCGCATAATTGGGTAATTAAGGAAATTGATCCTTCGCTTTATCTTTTATTGCCCAAAAGTTATTTGCGAGCTATTGGCGCAGACATCGAGCAGGTTAAAATCTATGTGCCAGAATATGCTATCACATCGGTCGAAGAGAAATTAGGTCTTAAAGTTAACCACTTACCTACAAAAGAAATTCTTGCGATCAAAAAACCGGTGGCCCAGCAGTTTGCATCATATTTCATTGAACAGCTACCAAGGATTTTTGTAACGAGCGGCGAATATCAGATTGCCCGTAAAGCACAGATTCCTTCGTGGTCAATTTATCTTACAGGCCACGGCTCAGCAGAAAACACTATTGCTGACCTCAAGCTCAGCCAATTTCAAGATTTCTTAAATTTTATGGAGGTCATGATTCGTACCAGAATCTTTGTATACAATTCATGCTATGCCGCCGGCGTTAATACCGAGCTCGTTTACACGCAGGCTGAGAAAGGGGTTGCAAAGACCTATTCCTTCCCAATTATTACACAGGCATTAATCGATGCCCCAACCTCAGTTCCCTTGGCCGGTTTTTTCATTGAAGGCAATAGGATCGAACTCACCCCACATCTTCATTACCGCACATTCCTTGAACGAATTACGAGGCCTGGCATATTAAAATATACCGATGTGATGGCGCCGCTTCAGGGCGTTGGATTTGGGAAAATACAGGATATAAAAAATGTCCCACAAATACGATTGCCGGGGTTGCCTTGGTTTTCGGTGCTTGATAGCGGTAATAAAACGATAGCAATCGGATCTGTTTTGGCAAAAACGCGTACAGCACCATTAAATATTTCCTCCTTCTTTAAGAAGAAGAGCCAACGCGCAGAGCCACTTGGTATTTTATTGTACACTCAAGAAATTCCTTTTGAGCTGGTCATCAACACAAGAAACATGCCTGCCATGGTCTCTATGATTCCAGGCGATGCGTGGCATCATATTAAAAAAATCAGTTCAACCACACAGAATGCATCTTCGATTTTGAATAGTTTTAATCTTGATATGGAAGGGCCGGATAAGATCTTTGTTATCGATGCTATTAAGGCGGCGCCCATCAAAAATCCGCAGGGAGCTTTTGATGAACTTACCAATGTAGTTATCGATATTAATCGAAAAGAGTTTAGAACATACTTTGTCTACCAGGGAAAGATATACCGAAAACCGGGCATGCTTGCATCAGCAAATGATCAGAAAAATTACTTTGCCTTATTGCAGCAATATGGCCGACAAGCAGTTGCGCCAAAGGAACGGGCGGAACGAAAAGCAATAGAACGCAAAACGGCTCAGGAAACACTCACACCGCAAGCATTGGCCAGAATCCAGGAAGTATTGAAACATCGCGGCGGTTTGAGCAATAAAGCAAAGGCTCCGGAAATAAGTTCTCAGCAAAAAAATCTTATTGCTAGTTTAACAGAACTTGTTGAAGTGGCCGAAAAAAATAAATTAGCTTCTGATCAACTTCGTGTATTGCAACATGTATTGAATCTCATAAGAGACCAGCCATATACTGCTGATGTGTTATCGTTGGCAGTGGAGCTATTATCCGAAATTAATCGCAACGCAAAAATTCAATATGTCGGCCAATCAGCAACTATTAACTATTTATTGGAACCAATAGTGAATACTATGAGTCGGGAAATAAAACGACTCAGTGCATTGTAGTCTTACCAATCATGTTTGTTTCCGTTAGACTTCGGCCATCTAAACATCGATTTTCGCTCATAAATAAGGCACAACAATGAAAATGCTTACAATACTTTTATTCAGCCTATTATTTTCCCAAGTAGTTCCCGATAAGGCTCTCAAACCGGTACAATCATTCCAAAGCGTTCGCTTCGGTGTTGCAAAAAACCCTCGTCATTATAAATGGGATACCTTTGTCGCTAATTTTGATGATTTAGAATTTAACCAATGCCAAGCAAAACATACTATCTGTGTGGATTCTATTGGTATCCCCTGCTCTCAAAATGAGATGATGACTGCGATAGGTCAGTGTGATGATACACGCAATCAATGTATCAATAAAATGTATCAACCATATGAATTTCTTAACTTGCCAAACGAATTAGGAAAAAAAACCTCAAATCGGCAAGAACGGGTTGCCATCAGAAAAATTCCGACAAACGTGGATGAAATTGATCAAGAAAAAGATCAGTTGAGTTTAGCTTTCATGGACATTTAGCTCTCCTGAATCAACAATTGTGCATAGCATGTAAAATCAAACGGCTCAATGCGCAGTAAGTCTTACCAACAATAGTCGTTTCCATTAGACTTCGGTCATCTGAATCGGATATCGATTTTTCGCTCATAATAAGGAACAACGATGAAAATGCTTACGATTCTTTTATTCAGCCTACTATTTTCCCAACTAGTTCCCGATAAGGCTCTCAAACCGGTACAATCATTCCAAAGCGTGCGCTTCGGTGTTGCAAAAAACCCCCGTCATTATAAATGGGATACCTTTGGCTGTTTTAGTGATTTAGAATCCTTTAACCAATGCCAAGCAAAGCATTCTATCTGTATGGATTCGATTACAATCCGGTGCTCGCAGCATGAGGTGATGACTGCAATTCGGCAGTGTGATGCCTCACGCGATCAATGTATCAATAACATTTATCAACCAAACGCGGCGCCAGACAACGGGTATCTCGATTTATATAAGTATGAATAAAACAACTCGGTTCATTCTATTCGTTGCAAACTGAATTTTTCGCCTTTACAATAAGACGACCTGAGAAATTCTCGTATCTGGTCTGTACATTAACAGCATATATATGAGGGCCCTCGTGAAAAATAAATTCATAATAGTTCTATGCCTTTCTGGCGCCGTTATATTTTCCCCACAAATATTTGCCGGTTCACAAACACCATCACCCCAAGAGGCTTTGGATATCCCAGCAATTGAGCGAGATGCCAGAGCTTTTTTTCATCGGCAAAGAATAGAGGCTTTTCGAGCATCAAAAAATTTATTAAACGTGAATACCACTATACCCATACAGATTCAGGAACGCATCAAACTAAAAGCGGTATCAGCCATTGTAAAATCAACCGATTCACAAAGCGGTATTCCATGGTTCAACTTTTGGTGGAAAGTATGTGAGCGAAAAATGGCGCAGGTATATGATCCAATGACAGCACCGTATTAAATACCGAGATACATTTCAAAAAGTAACTCTGGTTCTTAGGCATCCGTCTGCGCATTTTGATGGGGTAGAGGGTCGCTTTTTCTAAGCCGCTCATCCTGAGCCTGACGAAGGACGTCGAGATGCCTGGCCATGGGTTTGCTAATATAATTTTGCGACGCAAAGTCCTATTCATATGCAGCCATTTGACAGAAATAGCCAAAAAGACATCCTGTTGCAACACACATATTCCTTAATACAACAGGGTTTTTTACATGTTCGTCTACTCAAAACGCCTTACGCTTTGTGGCCTCGCATTGTTACTTGCCATTCTCCCTGCATGCAGCCGTCAGACTGCTGCCGAGCGCAGAGCGAGCGGAAAAAGAAAAATTACTGCCGGTGCTGTGCTTGCCGCCGTTGCTAGCGGAGCCGCAATAGCCGGTGGTTCAACCGTCATAGAAGCCGGTCTTGGTCCTGTCCCAGTTACCTTCGAATTAGCCCACGCACTCTATTTCCTATTACCATTAGCCATTATTGCAGCCCCGATTGCTATTGCGTTGATCGTAAGCGGCAATGATGATTGCAAAGAGGCGCGGAAGATGAGAAAACAAGCAAAATTGAGCAAGCTGCAAGTAAAAGAGTTACCTAAGGTTGATCGAAAAATGGTAAAATATACGTATGCCAAGGATGCAGAAAATAGTAAACCTACTGCGGTTGAAGCTGCATAGTTTAACAATATCATCTAATGGAGGTTGATTAGATGGATAGGCTCAACATTCTGAGTAGGCTTAAATCATTATTCTTTATCGCAAGCATTGCCTTAATGCCGGCCTGTACCAAAAATCGCAATAAAGTGATGCGGCCGCGCGCGCATTCATCCAAGAATTACATCAGGCGAAATATTCGACTGCCGAAAGTAAATCGCCGGCTAAAACCTGGGTACAGAAAATCTGAACCTCTTATTCAGCAGCACCAAGAAAAACCTTACATTACTGTTTGGGTGCATGGCACCACCAACAATCCATTATTTAAATATTTCCATTCCGGACCAGCGGGGTTACATGCCGCCAAAGATCTTTCTTCCTGGTATCGCATGCGTTCCCTTGCATCGCAGATAAGCAAACAATCGCCTGAGCTTTATCCTTTTGAACAGTTCTACATTTATAGTTGGTCTGGGGACTTATCGTTTCCGGCTCGTGAAAAGGCGGCTGCAGATTTGTATGCGGCAATAACTACCTTAATTGCAGAGTACGAGCAAAAATATCAGCAAAAACCTCATGTGCGTATGATCACCCACAGCCATGGTGGGAATGTGGCGCTCAACCTTGCGCGACAAGTCAAAAATGATGAATTAAAAATTAATGAACTTATTCTACTTGCCTGCCCGGTTCAACAATCAACGCGCGGTTTAATAAATCATCCGATGTTTGAAAAAATTTATTCTATCTATTCATTCGTAGACATGATACAAGTATTGGACCCGCAGGGATTATACTCACCGGAGGAAACAAAAATTTCTGGTGAGGAACAAAAACAATTTTTCTCACGACGTGAATTTCCAGATAATCCTAAATTGCGTCAGGCTGCTATCAGATTGCATGGCAGGTCACCAACGCATGCAGAGTTTATCTTTACCCCCTTAATTTGGGCTATACCTCTTATTACTGCAGAGTTGGATACCATAGAAAATGATGGGCCGGAGCGTGTAGTGATTAATGTGAAATATTGGTAGGAATGAAGGTTTTTAAATATTAACCAAACCAAAAACATGAGGTTTATCATGAAAACCAATGTAAAAATAATGTTGCTCGCAATTCCTTTGCTCATTGCCAGCAAACTTCATCCTTTTACCGTGATTAATGATACTGATTTATCATTAATGCTTAGATTTCAAGAAGCATGGTACGATCGATCAGAGTGCGGTGAGCCCATATCTTGTGGCTGTCGATCCAAATTAAATGAAAGCGGACACTTAGTTCTTATAGCTCCGCATAGTGTGCAAGAGATATATCTGGAAGATTGTGATTACATTAGAATAACCTATACCGACATTGAGCGATTCCTGGTCGCTCGTGGGAAGTTACAGGAAACAATTAATCACAATAGTTACATGCAACACCTAACCAATATGACGCTCACTAATGAATGCGGCATTTATTTTGGTAAAGCAATTCACAACCATTATGATTACCCAGCAGATGGCTTTCCATTTGATAGTATGCTACTTCATCCCGATTTGCCTGAGCGGGCCTATATTCTAGAGGCTATTCGTGCAAATAAGGATGATTTACAAAACAGATGTATAACTCCAGATGCACAAGAATATAATTCATAAACAATTCCCCATTTTTCAACAGAGCCAAGGGTGACATTATTGCTGCCCTTGGCTCTTATTTTTTTAAATGCATTAGCTCTGACGGATTTTTAACTCATCTTTGCAGCTTTGCAAAGGGGACGTAAGCAGCTCCCGCATTTGCTGCTTCTTGCTATAGTAGGCCTATCAGTCTTCAAACAAGGAGCTCAATATGATAATTTTAGGAGTCGATCCAGGATTCAGTTTTACCGGCTATAGTATTGCCACACAAGAGGGTAATAAACTTCGGCTTTTGGACTACGGCGTACTCAAGCTAAAACCAACTAAATCATTATCCGAGCGGGTGGGTATTTTCCATGATCATATGGCGGAACGAATTGCCCGACACCACGTAAATGCCATTGCCTTAGAGACCTCATTTCTTGGTAAAAATGCCCAGAGCTTTCTAAAGCTTGGCTATCTTCGCGGCATTCTTTATTTGTTGGCCGATAAGCATAAAGCAGAACTTTTTGAATTCGCACCTCGTGAAGTGAAGATGGCTGTCACCGGCTACGGTGGGGCAGAAAAGGAGCAAGTCTGCATGCTTATTACAAAATTATTCCCGCAGCTGAATGTAGATACATTGGATCTGACTGATGCCATTGCCGTTACTTTGTGCGGTCTATGGAAAGGGCCATGGCAAAAACAACTAGCTGTTTTTAATAAAAATGCTTGATCTTAGGTCTTAATAATACTTTAATTTTCCCGTAGGTGCCTTATTTTTCTCGGGTATGGGAACTATTTCTGGCTTGCGCCGACGGAGAGTGTTCATATTTGTTTCTTGTTCTTCTTTTTCTTTTTCTTCGGTCGGTACGAAGGGTTGCTTTTCTTGTTGAGATTCTTTTTGCCTATGGCTACCTGTCGTTATACGATTAAGAAATTCAGGATCTGTTATCATGCGATTAACTAATTCGACATCAAGAAGATCAATAATATCTTTATATCCTTTGACTTTTGCTGCTGTCCAAGCCGTGGCGTTCCTTTTGTTTGCTAAAAACATATCTGCTCCATGACTGAGCAATTCCTTTATAATATGAGTATCGCCTTGATCTGCGGCAAGAAGCAAAGCTGTTTGACCAAACTCATCGGTTGCATTGACCTCAGCCCCATGACTGAGAAGCTTTTTTACCAATTCTAAGCGATCATTACTTGGCTTAAGATCTTTAAGAGCAGTTGTTAATAGAGTATCGCCCATATATTTAATATTAGGGTATGCGCCCTTGTCGATAAGCAAATTTGCTATCGGATAATCTTTATTAATGATTGCAACAAAAAGCGGCGTGCGACCGAGCTTGTCCCAAGCATTAATATTGGCGCCACTTTCAAGTAGTGCATCTACTAAAGTCTTGTTCCCAGCCATAACAGCATCGAACAACTTTTGTTCGGCCTTTGTTTCGGCGTCAATGCCTTTCTGATGCATTGCATCCAATTGTCCAAAAGCAAATAGGACAAATAATAATTTTAAGATCTTCATTCTTATCCTTTTTTTAAATTTCGGATTAATGTCATCCTATCAAATGCAAAGTCCCGTAAGCAATAGATGAAACAGAACATCTCAACATTATGTTGCCTAATCTGACTGATGCCATTGCCGTTACCTTGTGCGGTCTATGGAAAGGGCCAGCGGACTTACGGTTGGAACAACTTTCGAAACAAAAGCCGACTTTTAAGTAATGCAGAAGAAGGCACTTCCTTACCATAGGCCTGATACAACATGCTTCGCCAACCGCGTGGTAGATCCCAATAAATACGCTTTATATCTGGGCTAACTTCTACCTTCTGATCATGGATTATCTTTTCAAGTAACTGGATTTGCGCCAGGGAAAGTTTCAGTAAGTCTAAATTGATGTCCCATATCGCTAGCTGCCCTTGCTTGTAACCTACAACAATTTTTGTGCTTTCAGGTGACCAAGCAATTGTATTAATTTCATTTTTATATCCTTGGCTACCAAAGGAAAGTATCTTTTCATTGTTTTGCATATCCCATATATCAATGTTGGCCTGGTTCCACGGTTTTGCTTCACTTAACGGGCTACGTGTGGCAAGAAGTTTGTCATTCGGGGACCATGCAACAACCATATCATCAGAATTAAATTGGGTCACAATTTGGTTTGAAATGCTATCCCAAATGGCTATTTTTTTATTGGCTGAGAGTGCAAGTTTTGTGCCATCATGCGACCAAGCCATTGATATTGCTGCTAAGGTAGATGCCATATGATATTCAAGGAACCGATTGTTCCATAGGCCAAATCTGTAAATAACATTGCCAGTTGCTACATCCTTTATTTCTACATCTGATGTTTTGCGCAGAAATGGTGGCGGACCTGCAACACCGAGAAGCGGCATAAATGGGTTCGGTGGCAGCTCGTCTACATCTCGATCGAGATCGAACACGGTAAAATCTGCAATGCGCCGAGCATGAGGGGACCAAGCGACAACGCGATAATCAAAGTTCGCAGGTTGGGCCACCTCCTCTAATTCTTCATCTGTGCTCGCATCTAAAAGCAATAGTTGTGAACTTGTTGCTACCGCAACATGAGTATCTTCATCAGCCCAAGCAGCCGAAGCAATATTAAAGACAATCTTTTCATTGATTAAGGCCCCGCTTGTTGTATTCCATATAGTAATATGTAAATCTGTTGCGGTTAGCAATTTTGTATCATCGCTTGACCACTCAATCGTATTGATGGGACTTAAATATGGATTGGGAATTACAAATTTTCTTGTAGCCAACTCATCAATTATTATTGTGCCATTGCTCAGACCAAAAGCAATGCGTTTTCCATCATGTGACCAAGCAACTCGTGTAATAGCCGTTTCTTTTCTATAAATGGTAGTACCGTCAAATAGTATGCTGCTTGGTTTATAATTCGCCTGTATAAATGATTGTAGCGTTTTGTTTCGGGCAACGATCAATTGGGTTAGCTGCGCTTGTATTGAATCTGGCAATGATAAAATATCGTCAATATATTCTTTATCATCGTGATGCTTGGCAAACTCTTTAGTCATCTCATATGCCATCACTTTTTCTAGTGCTGGTATATCAAAGTAAATGGCAATATGCATGAGCATCACCATTCTCTTCCAGGATGGCTTTTCCGCAAAGAGTAATTTATGGAGAGCCTGCTCTGCAGAGGTTGGATGTTCGGCAAGAGCACGCAATATATCGCGCAAGTCTTCAAGACTCACATCATTTTTCAGATACCATGCCATAGAGGAGTTTGAAAGCTTTGTTATATACAGCTTGATTGGAATGTTTTGGACCTTTGGATGAAAGTGCATTTCAGCCGAAAGTAGTCTGGATTGATCAAGGTATTTTTTATCGAATTCAAGCGATTGGCCGTTTTCCAAAACAAGATTATAAGCTTTCGCTGTTTCCCGTTTAGCGATTTCTGTTTTCTCTTCAAGTGATTGCGCGGCGGCGTCGCTTGCAGAAATTATCTGGCCTGACCACAAAAATAGGACAAGTAGGATGATGTAAATCCGGTTCATGTGTGTTTTCCTTTTTTATGCAAATCTTTCATCCGAGGATAGCATTTCTTAGATTGCGAATGCTATAAAAGCCTTTATTTAAGCTTGATAATCACTTTTGTAAACAATGGCCATGGCTTGATCGGCAGGGTTGTTCCATTTTGCTTTCAGACATAAGCAGCCAATTATCTTGCAAATTAACCCCGCTCTTCTTTACAATGAGTAACGAATATAAAATTCCACAATTATGCAAAATAATACAACAAGCTACCAGCAATAAAGGATTTAGTGATGAAGAACGCAGTCAAAATAACAACAGTAATACGCTTTCTAATGAGCGTGCTTTTTGCCCAACAGATATGCGCAATGCAAAATCAGCAACCCCAAGATCTTGAAACTATGGCTCTTGAGCAATGCAAAATAGTTGAACAAGAAATCGGTCTTAAGTGGGACGGCTGTGTCGATTGTATGAAAGGTTTACTCCGTGGTCTTATGGAAGATCAAGATGAAGGCGCAGATAGAGCTGGCTTTGAGGAATGCATGCAAAAAAGCTTGACGCAGCAGTACAAATCCGACCCTGAGAAGCTAGAAAAGGTTAAAGCAAGATTTACCCCTAAATTTTAATACGAGGTTATAGCAATGAAGAGATTCACATTCGCGCTCGGTGTATTACTAATTAGCACCGTAGCACAATCAGCAACGCCGAAAGTTCTTATCTGGGATTTGGGCGATACCTTATTGAAGGTCGATACTGCCAAAGCGCTCAAGCAGTTCGGCAACGTTAATATGCCTGCATACATGGCTACATTTCTTATGGCTCGATGCTGGCACAATGTGACTTGCAAAATAATGGGTAAAAGTGAACGACCTGATTTGGCTGACTTTAAAAATCATATGAAGGAACTGTTTTTAAACACGCTTTCTCAAATTCCTTCAGGGTCTTACGACGAAAATAAAAAATTTACACCATTTGAGCAGCCTTCGTATGAGACGTTCGGCTCTGATGGTAAACCATTACCACCCGTGCAACGAGATTATTTGATTGGCAAGTTAAACAGCAATGCAGCGCTTAAACTGATTGATGATTGGATAGCCGTAAATCCCAATAAATTTGCGCATAAACTGCAACGATCTATTTTCCGCGCCAACTGTGATTTATATTTTGCGCACTACGTCGATTGCTGCAAATACACCAAATTGTATGATCTGTTTAAAAAGTGCTACGAAGCAAAAGATGAGCAAGGCAATCGCTTATACACCAACGCAATTCTTTCAAACTGGCAAGCAGATCTTGAACCTCTCAGGAAAAAGTTCCCCGAGATTTTTGCATACAGTGATATGCAAGTTTTTTCTGGCGTAACCGGCCTATCTAAACCGCATCCCACCTTATTTGAGATGATCCGCAAAAAATTTGATGATAAACATGATCTTCAATGGCTATTTATCGATGACATTGAGGGCAACATTAAGGCTGCGCCTAAATATATTACCGGCGTACTCGTTGATAACGTTGATCGTGCGCATAAGGAATTAGAAGAAAAGTTGCTGGAATAGCGAAACTTAATATCGATAAAAGGTCTACCGCAAATAAACTAAATCCGAGTTCAGCCTAGGATTTTGGCGTACATCAAAATATTTAATTTTGGGCAGATTTTTGAACAGCGAGGGCAATGTTGTCAAATCATTCCCGGATAGATTTAAGATTTCAAGCTCATATAGTTTTTCCAGGCTCGATGGTAATGATACAAGTCGATTAAAAGATAGATCAAGGCAGTTAAGTTGCTTTAGGTTACCAATGCTATCGGGAAGCTTTGTAATCTGATTATTAGATAATTTAAGATTGCGAAGGCTTGTTAATTTGCCAATGCTTTCCGGAATGATTGGAATGTCATTGTTTTCGATTACAAGAACTTTCAGGTTTTCAATTCCTGGCACCTCGTCAATGCCATCCAAATCTGAAAGAGGCCGTGCTTGTTCGATGGCATCTTTTAAATATGAATCCTCAGGAGAATATCTTTCGGCATTACAAGGCTTTACCTCATCCAATCCATAGTAATGATAATACAGCTCGTAGTTGGGTCGAATGCCCGGTATTAGTTCTAGCATGCCGTTGGCAACCTGCAGATCAATGTGCTCTTTGTTGTTGGTATAGTATTCGTGAAATGATATAGGAGCGATTGCTGGCGACGTAAAATCAAAGGCGGTGCTTGCGAAGATTTGTGCCGATCCAGCAAGGGTGAACAGGGTAATAAATATGATTTTGTTGAGCTTCATATTGGAATCCTAAGTTGGTATGTAAGTGCCAATAATATTAGCAGACTTAGGTTCTCGCTCAACCGGGGTGGGTATAAATAATGAATTCTATGGCTATTAAACCTAGATTGGGAGGGCGTATTGGTCAATAAATATAGGATGAAATTCCCGGTGTGCCACCATTTGACTGTATATAGTAAAAAGCCATGCTGTTTAGATGCCAAATAAGAAGGCGTTATTAACCCCAAAAACAGTGGTAATCATGAAGCTATTTACATCAAGCCTCAAATATCTACTTTTCACACTACTAAATCCCATTTTCCTGCAAGCATCATCAGTGCCCGGCACGAGTGCAACTTCTGCCAGTGGCAGCCAATCTGTTAGTGGCCAGCAGCCAAGCCGCCAAGGCCAATCAGATCCCGAGGAAAAGGATAACGACCATAAAGAGCAGGAATTAGCAATCCAGCAACCTCAGATCACAACAATTGATCAACTAGCGAAAGAATTAATCCAGCTGTTACGCAGTCCTTCTTTGGGCGAAATTTGTAATGTAATGGACCATCTAGATCTCTTATTGGCTGACCTGCCTTTACTGGAAGCTATCGACGAGGGTGATCGTAGTAAAATTGCGCAGCTTATCAAAAGCAAAAAGTGTGACGTTAATGCACCCGATGTGCGTGGTCCATTTTTGCTTGCATTAAACAGGTTTAACTTTGATCGTAAAGACCTTCCAGCGCTTCTGCAATGCTGTATCGAAAAAATGAAGCATAAGCGCCCCAAGCCACTGACTGCCTCTGAGATACAAGATATAAAGAAGTCTTGGCATGGGTTTACACCGATTATGAAAGCGGCGGCAGCGGGAGACAAAGATCTTGTGATCTTTTATATGGATGAAAGTGCAGATTATATGAAATCGATCTGCTTTGACACATTAATCAATATAAAGGATGGGCATGCCATAATTAATGGTCGGGCACTAGTATGCGCGCTAGAAAGAGATATTAACCAGAAGAAACACACTTTTGATGATGCTGAGAACCAAAAAATAGTGCCGGAACAGATTCGGTTAATTGAGGCTTTTATATCAGCTTCAGAAAATAGAGATAGTCATAATGCAAGGTTTCATATTAAGCATTGTGTGTGTTGTGGCACCTTTGAATTAACTAAATCGCCTGATGCTTTGCAATTAGCCGCTATTGGCGGACATAGCGAAGTAGTGGAATTATTACTCAACACAATAATGAGTAAACAATCAGATGATGGTAAATGGGTTAGTCTTTCTAAGGCAATTCATAAACTGTTGGCGTGGTCCATGGTAGCTCAAAATGTAGATACTAAAACCGCGCATATATTATATACAAATAGTGGTATACCCATAGAACCAAAAACCGGTAACTACCACGCGATCATGCGTAGTTTGGTAGAAAAATTCATTCCAGAATGTGATCCACGATCGCCTGCTGGCATAACTCTCATACGCGATGCTCTGGAATGCGGGACCACCGATATGTTTCGGGCCATCTGTGAAGCACTTGCTGAAAAAAAATTAGAAAATGAATGGGAACAGCGAATTTATGATCATGGCCAACAAAGTTCAAGCCTAATTTATTCAATAAATAATGTTGAAAAAATAGCCATATTACTTGCAGCTGACAGCCTTGCTTCATACAATTACGCAATGCTTGAGGCACATACTATTCCTTACAGAGTAGGGCTTGCATTACTCAACGAGGTGCCAAGAAATCCAAAGTTGCTCTATGGCCTTAAACAATACGTGCGTAGGCAACTTGATCTTAGAGAAGTGCCCGACGAAATCCCTCGAGAAGTTGCAAATCGCATTTCTAATACCTGTAATGATCTTGCACATGTTTTTGGGTATGGCCAAGACATGGACTTGTCATCACAAAATCTAGATTCATTACGGTCCGTACTGAATTCATGCATGGATCCCATTATTTATAATAACAAGAAAGCAGATCTACGAAATTTATTAATGGATGGTGGCTGCAAATCGTTGGCAATTAAACAAATCATTAATCAAGAACTAGCTCATCGGCCAATTGATATAACAACTCCTAGCGGACTTAGAGGCGTGCCATTGTTTAGTTATTTTGATGATGAATCTGGGCAGAAACGGAGCACTATGTTTTTGTTGTCATCCGGCGAACCGGCCGCCAAACCTATAGCTCCGGCAGTCTATCAACTTTGCTATCCTCGGTTTGCATTAGAAGGTTTAAAAGATCAGCATGCGCGCACCGAGATCTTTATGCGCGGCATACAAACGATGCGTAATAAATTAAATGAATACCTGCTGCCTGATCTTACGACCATTGTTGAGGGGTATGCATCATTGTATTTGCCTGCAACTGTTATCCAACATTTTCTTAATGCTGATGATGAGCAACTAATGCTCCAGGAACGAATATTAACCTTACCTAAGCAATGCCAACGACGTATCGCTCAGTTGTATGTCGGCAGCAAAAAATATGCTGCGAAACTAATTAATGATAAGAAGGCAAGCCCGTTAAATGCGTAATCAGTGACTACTTAGAATAATCATGAAGATATATAAATACATATTATTAATTTTACTACTTAATCCCATTTTCTTGCATGCTTCATCTGTGCCTGCCACGAGCGCGACTTCTGCCAGCAGCAGTCAATCTGTTATTCGCAATCAGCCAAGCTGCCAAGGTAAATCAGATCCCGAGGAAAAGGATAACGACCATAAAGAACAGGAATTAGCGATCCAGCAACCTCAGATCACAACAATTGATCAACTAGCAGAAGAATTAATATTATTCGACCAATTTAGGGATTTCCGTGCCGGGGAAGTTTGTAGGGTAATGGATGATTTAGATCTCGTATTGGCTGACCTGCCTTTATTGGAAGCTATAGATGAAGGCGACCGTAGTAAGATTATGGAGCTTATCAAAACCAAAAAAGGCGATGTGAATGCACCAGATATGCGTGGACCATTTTTGCATGCGTTAAAGCGATTCAACTTTGATAGCAAAGAAGTTCCAGCTCTTCTGCAATGCTGTCTTGATAAGATGAAACATAAGCATCCCAAGCCACTGACTGCCTCCGAGATCCAAGATATAAAGAAACCTTGGTCGGGATTAACACCGATTATGAAAGCAGCGGCAGCGGGCGACAAAGATCTTGTGGTCTTTTATTTGGCTGAAGGCGCAGATTTTATGAAATGGATCAGATTTGACCCCTTGGTGCAACATGAAAGACATCTATGCCACTATTAATGGTAGGTCATTAGTATGCGCCCTAGAAAAAGATATTAACAGGAAAAAACATTTCTTTGATGAAGATCAAGAAAGAGTTCATGAGCAGATTATTTTGCGTGAAGCTTTTGATACAGCTTCCAAGCATGACAATGGGCGTGATAATTATCATAATGAAGATTGTAATTGCTACGGCACCCTTGAATTAATTAAATTGCCTGATGCGCTGCAATTGGCAGTCATTGGTGGACATATCGAAGTGGTCGAACTACTGCTCAACACAATAATGAGTAAAGCATTACCAGTTACTAAATTTTCTAGAGTAGCTAGGGCAATTGATAAACTATTGGCGTGGTCTGTTGTAGCTCAGGATGTGGATACTAAAACTGCGCGTACGTTATATAGAAATAGTGGTATATCCCGTAGAACCAAAAACCAGTAACTACCATACTATCATGCGCAGCTTAGTAGAAAAATTCATACCACAATCTAAGCAGCCATCAGGTACACCAAATGGCATAATGCTAATACCTAAGGCTCTACAATGCGGCACCGTGGATATGCTGCGAGCCATTTGTGAGGCCCTTGCAGAAGAAAAATTAGAAAATAACTGGGAACAGCGAAAATATGATAATTGGTGCCACAACTTTATTTACTTAATAAATAATGTCCAAAAAACTTGGCATTAGCAAATATTTCGCCGCCGGCTTCATCATAGCTTGTCTCTTAACGGCCAGCCGCGCAAGCCGATGGTATCGGATTTTCGCCGCTGTTCCATGGTTCATCGGCTTAGCCACCATCATTGCCTCATACAAGGGACTGTGCATCATCCTTCACTACGATCACAAGAGGAATCTGAGACCTTGGGAGCTTGATAGGATGGACCCTCAGCCTTCGACATCACATGACCGGAGAGGCTCGGATGTGAGCCTGACAGGTGGACCGGTTACCAAGATCTTATCGAATACGGCCAATTCTGAAGATTTCAAGGATAGAGATGTTGACTATAAGAAAGGGGTTCGGAGACACACCCCTTCC
>CAVPKK010000009.1:0-67955 GCA_963705705.1 uncultured bacterium
TATATTGGTGGGTTCTTTCCATTGACAATGTACCGTTAACCATCATCACATGGCTTGAACTATTAGAGCCGACTGCGCTGAATTGTCGCAATCCATCTACATTAACATCGCCCCGATCACGCACATTACTTGTTACCTTCACATTCACCTGGAAAATGGTGCCTGGCATTATATGCTGTATTGGTTGTTTATTTTGATCGGTCACGGAAAGTGTAATTGTCGGATCAGCCGCACAGAGCATTGCGCCTGCACATACGGCAACCAAAAATGAAATTAATTTGTTATTTATCATACTAAACATCACCAATTCTTTTGCCCTTCTTTCTGTGGCATTGCTGTCACTTGAGCTTTCATTAACTGTTTAGCGCCTCGCTCATCTGCTTCTTCAGCTTGCTTTAATAAGGCGCGAACCTGCGGATGCATTTTTTTTTCTTCTTCGTCTTGCGGTTGGCCAGCAGAACTTTGTTTTTTATTTTGCTCTTTTTTTTCAGGCTCACCATTTTCTGCATTATCGCCCTTTTCTTTTTGTTGCTTTTCCTGCTCCTGGTCACCCTGTTCTTTTTTATTTTGGTTTTGTTTGTCTTGTTGCTGCTTTTTCTGCTGTTCCTGTTTTTGCTTCTGATCTTGTTGATTTTTATCTTGCTGATCTTGCTTATCTTGCTTCTGCTGTTGATCCTTTTGATCTTGTTGCTGATTATCCTGATTTTGATTTTGTTCTTTTTGTTCTTGATTATTTTTATCTTGCTTTTGCTCCTCTTTCTTTTTCTCATCTTCCTCGAGCAGCTTTTTCACAATATCGTAATTATGCTGCGTTCGTTCACGCATAGCAGTATCAATATTTTGTTTGAGCAACTCATCATATTGCTCCAATGCCTTTTTATATTCTTTTTGATGTGCAAGCGCATTGCCACGATTAAACATCGCCTGCTGCTGCAATTGAGGATTTTCCGCTAATGAAAGTTGCTTGAACTGTTCTGCAGCTGCCTTTAAATCGCCGGCGCGGTATTGTGCATCGGCTATATTAAATCGCGCTTTCACATCATTTTTTTCTGCAAGCAGCTGCTGTACGCGGTCGTATTCTTTATTTTCATAAGCTTTTTGCGCGCGCCAACTATCAAATACTGCTTGCAATTGCAGCGGAAATAAAAAAATAATTAGAGCAACCATTCCATTATTAAACATACAAAACTCACCACCAAGAAATAATTATATCGCTCAATAAAATGTGAAACTTTTTTTCTTCCATGTGCTCTTGTTCATATTGTTCAACTTTGCTAACAAGCTCTTGCATATCAGCATCATTACGTGCAGTTGAACGAATATAAATACCGCCAGTATCATGCGCCAATGTTTGCAAAATGCCATCGTTGAGTCGGGAAATTACCACATCGCCATGCTCATCTTTCTCTACACCTTTTTGGCTGCCATTATCATCAATCACCGGCACCGGAGCGCCTTCAGCGGTACCAATACCAACGGTAAAGATATGAATACCGCGCTCTTGCGCTCGAGCTTTAATGCCAGCAAGGTTTTGTGAAAAATCTTCACCATCGGTAAATAATACCAACAACTTGCTCTTGCGCGTGGTATCGCGATCAAATTGCTCAATACTCTGCGCAATCACCTGATCAAGCGCAGTCGTCCCTGAAGAAATTGTGTGTTCGTCCACCGCATCTAAAAACATTTTGAACGCGGCAATATCTCGTGTAAATGGGCACTGCACAATGGCAGAGCCGGCAAAAGCATCTAAAGACCAACACGGTCAGATGGCAGCATAGAAACTAATGTTTTTATTTTCTCTTTTGCACATTCAAGGCGATTTGGTTTACAGTCTTGCGCAAGCATTGATCGAGAAATATCTAAGGCAATAAATAAATCTCTACCTTTTTGCTGCACCTGCTCTTCGCGCTTGCCCCATTGTGGATGCAATAATGCAATGAATAAGAAAACCAGTGCCACAATCCAGAGTGCCAATTTAATTTTTGTACGCACGGGCGAATAGCTCTTAAAAAAGGTATCGCGCCATTGCGGTGATGCCAATTGCGCTAATTGATTATTCACCCGCTTATAACGCAGTACCAGCAAGCCGATGAGCACAAAAAGAATCGGCAAGAAAATGAGGGACTGTACTGAGTCCCAAGTAACGCCTAAAAATGATAACGTCATAGCACCCGCCAGACAAGCGAAGAACAAATAATTTCTAACCCAAGCAATAAAATCACTAGCCAAACAAATGGCACAAACCAATCATAAATATTTGCAAACATTGGTGTTTCATGGCGTGTCTTTTCTAATTGATCAATCATGTCATAAATCTGGCGAAGCTCACCTGCATTGCGCGCCTCAAAATAATGCCCGTGTGTAAATTCGGCAATCTTTTTCAATAGTGAGCGATTGAACGATTAAAATAACTGGCACATTGCCAAAGAAAGGATCCCGCATATAGGCAACATCCGCTCCAATCCCAATAGTATATACTTTAATGCCAAGCTGCTGAGCCAGTGTAACGGCAGCTTCTGGCGGGCTATCACCAGGCGTTGGCGCGCCATCAGTAAGCAAAATAATAACTTTACTCTTTGCTTTTGATTTTTTTAGCCGCGCACAAGAAATCAGAATTGCTTTAGAAAGCATTGTACCATTCTCTGGTATTACCCCTATGTGAATGTCTGCAATAATTGATTTGAGTAGTTTGTGATCTAACGTAACTGGTACGCGAGAGACAGCTTCTCGCCCAAAGATAACTAGACCCATGGGATCATCCGGCCGTCGATCAATAAATCGGATGGCTTCGCGTTTGGCAATCTCAATACGCTGTTCAGGCTTATTGGGATCATCAAACAATTGCATGCTTCCCGAGACGTCCAAGGCCAGCACCATATCAACCCCTTCAACCGACACCTTGGATTGCATATCAACCAATTGTGGTTTGGCGAGTAAGAAGGCAAGGGTTCCGAGTGCCGTAAACCGAAGAGCGAAAAGAACCATAGGTGCTATATGGCTTGTAGTACCAATTTTCTCTTGTAACCAATGAGCCAGTGGGTATTTATAGGCAGCCGGCTTGTAATACCACATACGGTATACGGCAAGCATTATGACTGCAAATAATGATGCAATTAGAATGTAAGGGTGCGCAAATTGAAAGGTCGTTTGCATAGATTTCTACGTTCTGATGTTTATCTTGGTAATAAGATACACGACCTAGGCGTTTGAGTCATCAGCTCATGCAGGAAAAAAGTTGTGAAATCAAGAAAAGTTACTTTCTTATTAGCGGCTCGCGTTGCACAAACCAGTTGCGCAGTCGTGCCACAAACTGCTCTTCAGATTCGTTCAACTGGCAACTCATTGGTTCACCAATTATCACTTCAATCGGATATGGATAGATCCATGCCGTACGAGGTGGATTAACAATACCAGTATTAATAAGTGCGATAGGCACTACTGGGCGTTGCGAATCACATGAAATGATGCCAACACCGCGGAGAAATTTATGCACCGTGCCATCTACGTGTCGACCACCTTCGGGGAAAATCATCAAATCCATGGGATATTTGTTGAGTAGCCCGATGGCTGTATCAATTGTCTGTACCGCCCGCCGCGGACTTGCCTCTACTACAATTTGCGTTCTCCGGAATACAAAGTTCATTAAGCCAAATTTTGCAATTCCAAACCAAAAAACCCAGATGTGCGGACGGGCTGGTACTGATTTACTAACAACTAAAATATCTGTGGTTGACTGGTGATTGATGGCAAAAATTACTGGCGCATCTGGAATATTTTGACTGCCTGATACAGTAACTTTAACCCCAGCCGCTAATAAAACTAATGTGGTGAAAAACCGCTCACCCCATAATAATATGCGTGAATTATAACGGTATTTTTCTGGCAAGCAGGAAATTATTGCCGATGGAATGGCAATTACTAGCACTCCCGGGATCCAGGCTATGCAGTAAAGGAATGTGCGAAAATAAACGGAGAAATTGTTCTTCATTTTCCAAAATATAGTTGCGATTGTTCATCAATACGTTTTGTATAAAAATTAGCGATAATGCAAAACAATAATAAATATACAACGCACACAATCCAAACCATCCAGATGGCCATAAACAGAATCATGACCACCTGGCCATAATGGTTATTTGCAAAAAATAAGAATCTGTCGACCAGAACGCCGAAAAGACTATTTAAATATATGAGACAATCGGTAAAAAGCACAAATACAACCCAAAATGGCGCATTATAGATCATCATTAATAATGAACGATATACTGAAATAATAATTGAACTGAATGAAATAGGCTCATCAAGGATAAATAAAACAAGCACGGCGAGCCAAGGATTAATGGCCGAATCTAAAATGTCGTAATGTTTTGATTGTAAGAAGATCTTTCCAATTATAATCGGCACGAAAAGAATAATAACCACGCTATACCGCAAAAAAGTTTGCATTAAATAATGGAGATCCTTTCGCGAAACAGACGGACGCACAATAATTAATTGGGTCCATTAATCATAACCGTTACCATGGCAGTCAATAACGCAACTATCCACCACATTCTATCGGGCGATAATTCATAATGAGAACCAATAAAATGACGCATGGCATATAAAAAACCAGGTAACAGACACACTGCTATAGCACCGGTTCGGACAAATACCATAAATGAGTCGTACAGCGCCTTAAGTGTGACCAATGCAAAAATTTTAAATTCCCGCAGCCGAAAAACGGCTAGTGAATCGCGCCACGAGGTCAATAACTGCGACATTGAGTCTCCTAATTTATATCTACTCTCAAATGGCCTTTGTTTACTTTAGTTTATAGGAGGAGGTGCAAAAATATCAAAGCTTGCTACCATTTGCGGTCAATTTGACCGAGGGCAATTGACTTTTATGGTATATCAACCGTAGTCTGAATAGAGAGTTAGGTGAGATTGGGGCCAGGCCTTTATTGTGCAACTAGGTATTTGACGGTATAAAAAAGACATGAAAAAATTACTTATCGTAGAATCTCCCGCCAAGATTAAGACCATCTCGAAATTCCTGGGTAGGGATTTTAAGATCATGTCCACCGTAGGGCACATCATGGATTTACCTGAGCGAAAGCTTGGTGTGACCATTGATGATAAAAAGATCGAACTCGAGTATGTGCCCATCAAAGATAAAGAAAAAGTAATCGAAGGCATTGTCGCAGAAGCTAAAAAAGCCGATGAGATTTATCTGGCACCCGATCCTGATCGCGAGGGAGAGATCATAGCCTGGCATGTTGAACAAGCTATTGAAAAAGCTGATAAAAAGCATGGCGCCATCCATCGCATTACCTATAACGAAATTACCAAAAAGGCCATTGAAGATGCCATTGCACATCCTCATGATGTCGATTTGAAAATGGTCGCAGCCCAGCAAGCTCGCCGTATTCTTGACCGCTGGGTAGGCTATGAAGTATCCCCGATTTTATGGCGCAAAATTCAAAAAGGATTGTCTGCCGGTCGTGTGCAATCAGTTGCACTAAAGATTATTTGCGACCGCGAAGAAGAAATTCGTGCGTTCAAGCCGCAAGAATATTGGACCATTGATGGTTTATTCAAGCAGCATGGCGCAGAGCTACAAGCACAATTGGCGCAAATCGATAAAAAGAAACCTGAGATTGGCAATAAAGAACAAGCTGATGCAGTAATCAAAGAGTTGGAACGGGCATCCTATTCGGTAAGCTCAATCGAAGATAAGCAGCGGTCTCGTTCGCCTCTGGCTCCATTTATGACCAGTACCCTCCAGCAAGCCTCCTATAATACCCTTGGGTTTTCAGTCAAAAAGACCATGCAGGTTGCACAAAACTTGTATGAAGGTGTGCTACTTGAAGATGGCAGCCCGGTAGCGCTTATTACCTATATGCGAACCGACTCGTTAAAACTTTCAGATACCGCTCTTGGTCAAGCGCGCTCCTATATTCAGCAAAAAATCGGCAAAGAATACCTTCCTGAGTCTGCCAATGTGTATGAGCGAAAAGGGAAAGCCGTTGCTGCGCAAGAGGCTCACGAAGCGATTCGCCCGATTGATATTTCAATCACGCCAGACTACGTCCGCCGGCACGTTGAGCCAGACCAGGCAAAGTTGTATGAGCTTATTTGGAAGCGAACCGTTGCTTCGCAAATGAAGCCGGCATTATATGCACAACGACAAGTAACCATTACAGGCGCAGGCAAAACTCAAGAATTTATTTTCAAGGTAACTGGCTCCACTTTAATCTTCGATGGTTTCTTAAAAGTCTACAACGCTGAAGAAGATGAGAAGAGCGAAGAAGGCAAAGTAGTTATTCCAAAAGAGTTTAAGGCAAAAGCTTCGTGCGATCTAAAAAAGATACTGCCGAAGCAACATTTTACCCAACCGCCGCCAAGGTTTACTGAAGCATCATTAGTTAAAGATTTGGAAAAAGAAGGCATTGGCCGCCCGAGTACCTATGCAACTATTTTGAATACTATCCGAGCCAGATCGTATACCACGTTGGATGCCAAAAAACGGTTTGTGCCAACTGAGCTTGGTATGACTGTATCCAAAATGCTTACAGAGCATTTGCCCAAGATCATGAATGTGAAGTTCACGGCAGAAATGGAAGAACATTTGGATAAAATCGCTGAGGGAGAAATCAAACGCGACCAATTATTGCGCAATTTCCATACTGAATTTGAAAAAGAATTGGATACTTTCCGCGGCGAGGCAAAGCGACCAACTGAAAAAACTGATGTTACCTGTCCGCTGTGTCATAAAGGAAAATTACTTATCCGATTCGGCAAAGCAGGAAGTTTTTTAGGTTGCGAACGTTATCCGGAATGTAGCTTCACCACCAATTTCAAACGTGATGAGGCTGGTAATATCGAACTCGTTAAAGCCGCGGCGCCAGAGATTCTCGATATCATGTGCGAGCTATGCGGTAAGCCATTACGCAAATTGGTTGGCAAATATGGACCATTTATTGCCTGCTCAGGGTACCCTGAATGCAAATTTATCCATCAGGAAAAAGCTCCCTTTAAATGCCCGCTCGATGGCGGTGATGTGGTAAAACGCCGTTGGCGCGGTGGTAGTTTTTGGGGCTGCAGTAACTATCCTAAGTGCAACTTTGCCATCTTTGGTGAAATGGAACAAACCCCGTGCCCGCGCTGCAATTCGCCTTATTTGATAAAAAAGATAGCAAAAGACGGTTCAGTTATCTTACAATGTGGTAATAAAATGTGCGGCTACCAGCAGATAACCGGCCCTGATGGTGAAGTAACGGAAAGTACCATTGTTGCACCAAGCGCTGTGGCAAAATCTGCTTCCGCCAAAGCGAAGGCGGGAAAGGTAACTGAGAAAAAGAAACCAGTTGCGGCTAAGAAAATTATTAAGGAAACTGCAACCAAAAAAGCGACGAAACCAAAGAAAAGTTAGGGTGTTAATATGAGTAGTAATAATCCAAAATCAATCAATCACCGGCTCCAAGTTCAACTTGCAGCCCTTCGCCATGATCTTGAGCAAGCAAAAAATCATGGTTTGAATGGTGAATTCGTAACTAATCGAAATGAACTATTTCGCCATTTTGTACAATGCGCACGCGAATTTATGGCTTTCATTCCTGCATATTTGCAAAATCGTACTACCGCAACTGATTCTATGTCGGAACCAGAACTTATACGCCAATTAGAGCTTGCGGGATTAATCACCCATGAGCAGCATCGCCTGCTATTAACGATGCTCGATGATCAAATTAAAGTGAAATCTGAACCAAGTAAGTCTCTTGCAGACGATATAGAAAAACGGGTTCGTGAATATTTTCGTTTGATGCTGGAGACGAGCCAGAAAATTGCCAAGGCATTAGGTATATCTGAAAAAGGTGAACCTCAGCCAGACATACATGATTTGGTTTAGTTCAACACAATATGAATGAGCACATCCTCATCAACCTGCAGCGGCCGTTCTGCGCGCAATTGCATGCAACGTTTTTTTACGCCATAGGCCGGAGACATCCAGCCGTGATGAGCTGTAAAGCGTAGCTGTTCAGACCCAATGCGAGCAATTAATTCTTTAGAGGTAGCATCAAACAATTCCGCCCATTCGTCACGTATAACAACTGCAATATCTGGCGCCAGGGTAAAATTCCATTGGGTTATGAGACCATCGGGATGATCGGTGTGGAGGCTGCTCCACCAATCATGAATTTCAATACCATCATCTTCTACAACCAATGCTCGATGCGCTTTCAAACCAAAACGTGCATACAAACTGTGATGACTAATTAATGGTGCCGGCAAACCGTTTGTATTAGGCACAAGCCAGGTCACCTTATTTTCTGGTACCGCTAAAGAAAATATCCCTTCATCAAGAGGAACGGGCTCATATCCTTTAATATAAAAGGAGTTGTGATTGGCTATTGATCTGAAATAATTGCGCCAGGTTTCGGATGGCGTATATACATAGCTGCCAGGATCAATGATAAGAGGACGCTGTGTTGCTACTGTAATGCTGCCAGCATCGTTATGCATATGCGAGGCCGGTTGATTTTTGCGTCGGGCATGATGGCGCAGGCTCACCCGCCAGGAAGCTTGTACGGCCAATGATAAGCCAAATGATGGATAGTGCCGTATACCTTGTGTGGCAGTTTCTCCAATCAAAACTTTATTGATCATATCCTCAGTCAAACCGTGATATAACACACGGCCGCTATCATCATCTCCAATTTTAATATCAGCGAACCAGCGACTGGCGATCATCATGCCATAAAGTTGTGGCTGGACCCGTGATGCTTCGGCTTCATGGCCAAGTGCTTCGCACAATTTCCAACCATGGTAAACCAATTCAGTAACTAATCGATGGTAGCTAGTAGTTGATTCATAATCAGTTCCGTCGGCAAATACCTGCTTTTTTACCTCATGCTCAAACTCGGCGGCTGGGGCTTGCGTGTTAAAAAACCAACACAGCGACAAATACCCAACTAAATCAGACATGTAATGGTTATTGGTAATGCCATCATATATCTCCCAATTGTTCTCCAAATATTCCATATGGTCATATAAGGAAACAGTTAGTCGCTCCCAAAAGGGTAAGGGAATTTCTTGATCGCTGCGCATATAACAGATTGCATAAACCAAATTCAATGCACGAATACCCACTTCCATTGGGCACACCCAATTTGGCCCCAGCATGTAAGGATTGTTATCAAGCCAATCAGAAACGTGTTCGACGAATGCTTGGGTATATTTTTTATTGCCCGTGATGTGGTAGGCATGCGATAATGCGCCGGCATGATAAAACCGAGAAAGCTCCCACGGGCCTTTAATATCTTTTTCTAATGAGTCGGTTGCGCCAACTTCGATGGGAATATCTTTGTAAAAAAGCCGCGCATTGAATGTAGCTCGTTGCATTGCCGCAAGCTCAGAAATACCTTCCCTGAGAAGTTGCTGATACAAACGCATATCCACATGCCAGGGAATATTTTTGAATGAGAATGATCCAGAACCTAATAGATCAAATGTTTTATTAGCAGCTGCATCAGCAATAACTATGGCATCTGCGGCTGCCGTTGTACCTTCTTTAGGTACTAGATCCGCTAAATAAGAAAGAGATCGTTGAGATTGGAGATGCCAAAAAGTAGAAAATTCGGTGGGAAGAACATGCTTGGCCGCAATATCATGCCAACTATGGCTGAGTTGACCCTTTTTCGCTTTTGCTCGGATAGTGCGATCCGCCCAAGCCGTTTGCAGGCGCTTGGAAATAATTTGCGCAGTTTTACGCGGGCCCAGTGCAACCAGCTTTTTGCTGATTTGCCGAATATGGCCAATCATGACACACGTGTTCCATCAGGTACACGCTCGGCAACGGTCAATGGCTTTACTTTGCCCTCACTATTCTTGGCAAATAACATCATCCCTTCAGACGAAAGGCCAAGCATTGGCCGTGGCGCCAAGTTAAATACAAATACGCCCTGCTTTTCAAGAAGATCTTCGGCCGCCAAATCTTTGCGGACTCCGGAAAGGATCACTCGCTTACCATGTGGCCCGAAATCAACCTCAAGGCGATACATCTTTTCTGATTTTTCAATCGGATCGCACGCGCGAACGGTACCCACCAGCAGCTCCACCTTGTTAAACTCATTAATGGAAATGATATTATCATTAGCCTTTGGCGCTTCCGGCTGAGGCACTGCTGGCTGCTCAGAAGGTTCAAATTTAGTAAATAATGGTTCAATTAACTTGAGCATAAACGTTTGACTCCAAGGTTCGGTTTGCAACTGCTTAATTAAATCATCTGATGATAATGTAAATGAATGTCCAAGTGCTGCAAGCAATGCTTCCATTTTTTTGGGTAGCACAGGCCAGAGCAAGAATGCAGCTGCTCTTAGGCTATGGCACGTGGCTGATATAATTTCTGCAAATTTTGCTGGATCTGATTTAGCTATCTTCCAGGGCTCTTGCGAGTGGAAATAGGCATTTGAATGTCCAATAAATTTCCACAATTCGCCTAGAGCCAGATGAAATTGATATTCGCGCATATGTGCTTGGTATAATTCTATGGTATTGCGCAGTGAATTTTGGAGTTCACCCGCAGGAACACTCCAATTACCGCAGGCCTTTATTTCTTGCAACCCAAATTTTTGCGCCAAGACCAGCATACGATTGAGCAAGTTCCCCAGATCATTAGCAAGATCGGTAGAAATTTTTTGTTCTAAATCAGCATCGCTGAACGAACTATCATGCGTAATAGCCATGTAGCGCGTTAGATAATAGCGCACGGGTTCGGCGCCATAGCGATCAAATAGCAATTGCGGATCGACTACATTGCCCAGCGATTTAGACATTTTTTGCTCGCCAACTTTAATCCAGCCGTGGACCAACAAATGCTTTGGCAGTTCTACCCCGGTCGCCATTAAAAATGCAGGCCAATAGACTGCATGAAATCGCACAATATCTTTGCCAAGCACGTGAAGATCAGGTGGCCACCAGCGCATGTAGGAATTATTCGGCCAGCCCACAGCCGTCAGATAGTTATTGAGCGCGTCAGCCCAAACGTAGACCACATGCTTCGGATCGCCGGGAAATGGAATGCCCCAGGAAATAGTGGTGCGCGAGATGCTCAGATCTTTTAATCCCGCCTCCACAAACCGGATGACCTCTGCCGCTCGTTCCTTGGGTAAAATGAAATTGGCATGTTCACGATAAAATTGTAATAACTGATCTTGGTATTTGGATAATCTAAAAAAGTATGATTCTTCGGAAACCCAGTGCGTCGGCCTATTACAAGTGGGGCATGCGGGATCAGTGTCACCCGGCTTGGGTTTATTTGCCGCGACAGAACCATCCCCACCCCGCTCATCAAGGGAATCCGCTCGTCCTGAGCCTGTCGAAGGATGCGAGCGCGTATTCTCTTCGATCGTCACAAAAGCCTCATCCGGCGTACAATACCATCCCTCATAGAAGCTCTTATAAATATCGCCCTTCTTCTGAAGCTGCTCGATCCACTGCTGAACTGCTTTTACGTGCTCAGGATCGGTAGTGCGTATAAAATGATCGTACGCTATCTCATAAGTATCCCACATACCCTTATATGCCGGGATAAATTGATCAACAAACTTCTTAACTGGCATGCCTGCCTGCTCAGCCGCCTGAGCGATCTTCTGACCATGTTCATCAGTGCCGGTCAAAAGAAAGGTGCGGTAACCCATAAGCTTATGCCACCGGGCAGCAACATCGGCTAATACGGTTGAATATAACGATCCAAGATGCGGCTTGGCAGTTACATAGTAGATGGGAGTGGTTATATAAAATTTTTTGTCGTTAGGCATAGTTTCGCTTCAAATACAGGATAAAAAACTAGAAATAGGGGGCTTTTGTTTTTTCACTAATAGCACTTATTCTTAACATTACTAATATTAACGTACATCAAGAGGTAATGCTATGAAATTGCTAGTTATATTTCTTTCTATCATCAGCTCGATAAGCATCTTAGCAACTAGCGCAACAGCCGAAGATGAAAAGAGCCAAAATTCTGCTATTGCCCGTCCAATTTATGATTCTCGGATAGATCATAAGGCTTTTACAGATCCGCAATATTCATTTATAGATTTTCCCGGCCGCGTACCCGGCCGAATTCGAGAGTTATTGCTTCGGTTTACTGGCAAGCATAAATCTCCCGAATTAACGAACAGTATTTTATTGTATGGACATACAGGCAATGGCATGGCCAGATTGGCAGAGGCTTTTGCGGGCGAAGCCCAAGCGGCATATTTACACATTCCTACTTCGCGATTTGAAAGCTCTTGGGACGTTGATCGTACCTTTAATAGCTTGCTAGCATACTCCCATAAGTTCAATAAAAAGGTAGTACTCTGTTTAAGATATCTTGATGCTGCTGGCACAGAGTGTTCCCGATATCCTGCTTGGCATGACGCCCAGCAAGCATTAATTACTAGGCTTATCGAATTAAAAAACAACAAATCAATTTTTACCATTGCAACTAGCCATAAGCCGCAAATGTTAATTCCTGCATTTCGAGACTGTTCGATTTTGGCGGAAAACATTGAACTGCCTTTTCCAAATTTTGAAAATCGTAAAGATATAATTGAGTATTACTTACATACCCGACCACTATCAATCTCGCAACAACAACTAGCAACAGAAATCGCGCTTGCCGCCCAAAAAACAAAAGGACTAGCTAGGTGCGATCTTAGGTCGATGGTAATGATGGAAGTTACAAGATCTTCTGACTTTCGGAATAAAAATGACGGCCCACCAACAATAACGTCATCAGATATTGAAAATGGGGTCAAGAAAATAGTTGAAGATCCGATCCGAACATATTTCATCGAAAAAAACAAAAACGAGGAAAGAAAAAATGATGCTGAAGGTAAAGTAGTACCTCTTAAGATTCATATGGAGCCAGAAGATTAGATCATGCTACCTCAACAACCGTAGCTGCTGGACAATCTTATAGAAATGCTCATCTAACAACGAGAAGCTGAGCATATGTTACCAAGCGAGCAACATTAGCCAAGACAATCGAATGAAGGGAAGCAAATTCGGCTTGATCATCACATAGAATTTTTTGTCCTATGAAAGTGTCATAGACTGGTATTATTCGTCCGATTAACATTGCCCTGTCGAACGGTCGAAGCCGGTTGTTTCTACGAGCCAAAGCGATTTACCATTCTGGCAAAATTTAAGCACTATTAAGAAATAAAAAGCCAAATCTAGTGCTAATTCACCGTCATAATTTTTCATTTGGTATGGGCGCTGCGGGATAAAAAAGAAACAGCTGCTGGATGCACCCGAAATTAACTCAAGACGAGCCGGTCCTTTTTGCAAGAGCATTGTTTTGTCATTATTAATAAACTCAACGAATGCCTCTTCATTCAAACGCCTGTCACCAGATTCATCAAAGATTTCAAAGCCGGCTTGTTTTATATTATGAAAGAACAAATTTGTTTGTTCCTTCATATTTTCATCACGCCAAACCCATGCAACATTGATTGACGGGCCTTCCACTGCGGGTGTGAGTGTGGGTTCTAGATCATTATCTTCTATTCTGATTGTGCTTATTTTAAATACGTCCAATAATGGCAAAAGCTCATCAAAATACTTAGAAGCTTTCCCCCATCGATAGCTATAATAGGACTTTGATAACTTAATCAGACCTGATTTCTCGTCAGGGCGAATGTACATGACTAAAGATATATTCTGAACTAGATTCCTTACAGTAAGCGGCTCTGAGTGAACTTGCGTAAGACCGAATTTATGACCCCTAATTATAAAATCCGCAGCTTCTTCCACTGAAAAATGTTGTTTTTCAATAGGTGAAGCGTAATAAATTTCGCAAGAAAACACATAGCCCAGATCAGCAATATGCTTAAGCAAGCGCAATATATTTAACTTGTTGAAACTCAAATCAAGGGTCAATGAAAAATTAACCTCCATTAATTAACCTCCATGCTAATTCATCTAAACTTAAAAATTGAATACCCTCTCCACGAGCCTCGTTTAGCAATGAAATAACTTCCTCTCTCAATGCAGCATCAGGGATATGGTCCAAAGTCAATTTTTCCGGCGTTACAACAGCGAAAGATCGCCGCCCTTCAAATAAACGTTTTATTGATTCGCTCCGGGTAATGAATTGGTCTAGCTCGGTCTTTATTTTTTCAGGCGATAACATTTTCCAATCCCATGATTTACATTCAATCGCATAGCGTCTTCCATGCTTATCCGTAGCCAAAATATCAATTTCGAACTCTTGCTCACCAATTCTAGATATTCGATTCATTCCTTCAATTTCTCCCTCGGCCCGCTTTATAGTGCAGCCGACCTCTAACTCATAAATCTTGCCCTGGTTAGAATTCAACTTCCCATTCTTTCTAGTTTTTATATTATCCAAGGCGGCTGCAACTGTCTCATCTAATCCTGGAAATGGCCTTTCTGAAAGTTCGGTCTTTGCATTCTCTATCACTTCACGTGCAATTTCTTCTGTGCGATACCGTGCGCGAAAAACAAGTTCGCCGTTAGATGGCTCTTTCGGACCGGGTGGTTTTAAGCTAGTTCCCGGGCCGCTGGGCGATGGAGGTGGCGGCTTTTGTAACTGATATTCGCCGCATTCATTCAGATCCATTTCAAAAATATTATCTTCTAGGCATGTATCTGGTATTGGATTAGTTTCAACCTCTGGCTTCGGCTCGACGTCATCAACATCAGATTCAGCTGATCCATTACTCGGCTTAGTCGCCGGCTCATCTGTTTCAGGTTTAATCCCCGGTTGAATTTCCGGACCAGCAGGTCCTGGATTTTCAGTAGGCGCTGGATCTTGTTTGGCAACATTAATATCACGCTGCTCAAGCCCTGTACGCTGCATTAAACCTTTATAGAAACCATTCTTATCAAGGAAAATTTCTTTAGTTGATCTGCCTGCGACTATTGGATGCTTATTAATAAAATCATTGACCATCTCCTGCAATTTTATTTCTGGCAATGGTTTCTGATGCCGATCTGACGGACGTTGAGCCTCTACAAGTTCATACAAGAAATCATTTAGTTCAACGGCTGCAGCAGAATCATGTCGAATACCAAGTTTTTCCTCGAGAAGAAATTTTCTCTGGCCTCGAAGAATAACACTCATGGGCAATTTTATACTGTTATCCGACCATTGATGACCTTCATACGGCGATTCTTCTATCCAGGGATCACGTGAGCACAGTGTCTCAGCAACTTCGTGCAATGCCGCGCGGAGACCATTATGAGACCAATTCCATCCATCATTTTTATCAAAGCTGATTGCGCGAAGATCATTATTATCGTATGCATTGATAAGCATACGAACTGCTCCATTAAACTTATTATTGCGAATAGCCTCTGAAGAAATCCTTCTTTTGGTATGAACGCAACCTTTTGGCCCTTTGCCATCACCTGTATAGCTGATTCCAAGCTGTTCTATTTTCTCTCGCCACCAATCCGCCCTGATTTCAGAATTCACCCGTGTAAGAAATTTATTTATATCGCGGGTTAATTTTGCAAGAATTGCCGATGCACATCCATTTGTTTTTATTAATTTTCCATTTTGGTGCCATCTAAAATCTTTAAGCGAGCCGTCCTCATTGAAGAAATGGGGAAGAAGCCACGCCTGAGTTTCAGCAAATTCTGCTGGCCATTCACTAACCGATTGCGGAATTAATAACTCAGCCAGCTCTAGTCGAGCGCGCAATGTATCTAACGAGGAAGCGCCCTTCCTATTAGGATTTGCCAGTTGCTGCATTACCGATCCAGGCTGTGCTGGCCCGGGCATAGCACCAAAAAGAGCCAGCGTGCTAAGATCAACAAAACGCATCATTTTAGCGATATTGTATTGGCGAATTCTCGCTTCATATGCATCGGCCGGCGTTCCGATCTCAACCTTCGCTGATCCTCTTGGAGCTGGCATTGCGGGCTTTACTGCCTTGGTCTTGCCTGGTATAGCATGCTGTCGCCGTGAATTATTATTGGATACTGGAGCGAGGGTAGCCTCGGGTATTTGAGTAGGCGTCGGTTGCTTTGCAATTTCACCTGAAGAATCGGCTACTGAGGAGGATGCCTCAGTGTATTTTTGCGCCCCTGGGACATCCTCGCGAACACCCTTCATGCGGAAATATTCTTCAGCAGATACTGCCTCACAACGAATGCCGTTGACTGGTTTCGTTTGTTCAGCTATCCAATTCAGAGCAACAGCTAAACCAGGAACTGCAGCAACAAGCTTGTCGACTTGAACGGCGACCTGCGGATTATTTGCAAGGACTGTGCCTACCGTTGTTCCTACCTGATTTATAAGTTGGGCAACGGCAAACCCCAGAGATTTACGACAAGGTACAAATATTAGCGCTAAAGCTACCAAACAAATCAGTAACCGTCGTCTGAGGCGAACTTGCATGGTTTGCCTTTATTGTTTCTTTTCTTCTTCGCGTAGTCGTTCACGCTGTTTTTTTATGAATTCTTTTTGTTCCCTATCGGTTGCAACATCCTCGTCCATGGTTTCTATAACATTAAATGCACCAAACACCCATGCTGCTGGATTAGAGGATGATGCCGCCGAAGTAGCTGCAGATCGCAGATTCATCATGCGATCTTTTCGCTGTTGGTATTGCTGCTGTTCAAGTAGATCGAGTTGAAATTCTCGGTTTTTTATGGCCTCTCGTTCCTGAGAAGATTTACCCCATTTTATGCGATAGTCCACTAGTTTCCTAATAATCAGCACAGCATTTTGCAGATCTTGCAATGTTACTTTTAGTCCTGTTTTTACTTGTTCCAAATATGTCTGTGAAACGGGAGTCCCGGCCAATACTGCATAACTTCTATCTATTGCAATATCCTCGGCTGTTACAACTAAATTTTCAAGGTCACGGCAGGCGAAGCCCCGTGTATCCTTCAAAACTTGATCGAGGGTTTCCGCCCTATGTTTCTCTTCCACAGCGCTATCAAAAATAGTGTGTTTGGTTTGAGCAAGATAATGCTCAAGAATCATCCGCCTGTTATATAGATCTGGTACATCCATCATAATATGAGCATCGAATCGAGCATGAACTGCTTCATCCAGATCTTCCCGTCTATTGGTCGCTGCAATATAAAATATTAAATTGCAGTATTCTTTGCGCAATGAATTAAATTGACTAAGCAAAGCGTCATTCATTCTTGTTTCTTCTTTGTGAGAGTCGTTATTCCGTTTACCGCCAAGTCCTTCAAACTCATCAAAGAAAATAACAACTTTTTGCCCAGTAACATTCACAAATGTTTTAATGCGCTCGAAGAATTCATTTATTTTTCTTGGGCCCTCTCCAGCCCATTTATCTGCAAAGGCACCGCCATGACACATGATAAATTTTGCGCCAGCTTGATGCGCGAAGATTTCCGCAATTGTTGTTTTCCCCGTGCCGGGAGGTCCGTATAATAAAATGCCCTTTTTCCGTTTGTTTCCAAGATCCCTAATTCCTGTTCCGAATTCGCGGCATAGACGTGGGATATCGGATGCTATGTCGCCTACAAATATTTTTGCTTCTGGAGCCATGATGGTAATACCGTTATCTCGTAATTTATTTATTTCGCGATCATCTCGTTCACGGCACCAATCAGAAACAACCGTGGAACAGTGACGAAACACATCTAAGCGAGGCTCGCGCATAAGACCATCACGCACTTCATGGATCATATCTCTCATAGCACGACAATTAAAATTTTTGGTTGCTTTTACCAACATCATTATCTGATCTTCACGCAAATTAAAGCCAGTGGTTTCATGCTTCAGGATAGATTGTCTCGCTTGATCATTAGGAAATGTAATTTCAACCTGCTTAACAAATTTTCCTTGCTGACCTAACTCAAACTTAGCCGACAGACTATTGCAGATACCTATAACCGTTATAAATTTATTTTTGGTGTTGTGCGTTTCTGCTAAAATAAATTGTGCAGCTTGGGCGCGCAGTGGATCAAAATTATGTTGATCATTTTGGATCAGCTTCTCAATCCAATCAATTATGAGAACCGAAGGCCGATTGATCGATCGCAATGCAGAAAATATTTTTTCAACTTGCTCCGGCCGCGTAATATGGCGAGCGTCAATGAAGACCATTTCGGCACCGACTTCTTGAGCAACACAGCGCGCAATATGCCCTTTTTCATCTGAATCACCGTAGAATATTGCATGGGCCCAGAGGCGATCTGCCTGTCTAAGTCTATTTAGATAATCCGTAATTTGGCCAGGTATGACAGGCGCCGCTCTACCTACTTGTTGATTTTCACCATTTGGATACACACCAAATGCTTCATATAAATTTAATGATGGATCGGGATTAATGAGCTGAGGAATCATCTGCTTGAGCCGTTCGCGATATTGAGCATGAACATCATTAAAACCTTGCTCTACATGTGTCTGCTCCAATCTTACTGCGCGGCCGCGTGCTTCATGAGCTTTTTCAGTCACAATCGCCTTGAGCTCGGCTATATTAAAACCTTCCGCTCTTTGCGCTAGATGTTCGATGAGTTGATCAAGGTTTTGAATATTGTGCTGTTGTTGTCGCAAATAATAAGTAAGAATTGCCCGACGCATTTCCAAACTTGGCAAATCCAAACGAATCTGAGCACCAAACCGCCCTGCGCGCATCAAGTTTTTATCAAGTTCGTCCTCATGATTCGTTGCACCAATCACAATTACTGATCTGCCAAATGGGGTTCTTGCAAGTTCCGATAGCTCAACCTTTAATTGGTTAATTGTATTATCACCTTGATGATGGCCGCCGCGGCGCGCAAGCGAATCAAATTCATCGAAAAAGATAACAATACGTTCCTCTGGATTTTGTTCCAAATAGGTTTTGACTTGCCTAAAAATTGAACTTATACGTTCGGCGCCGCTTCCGATGAGGGCTCCGTTAACCATGCTTGCAGATACGCATACAAATTTTGCGAAAGCAGAACCTGCAAATGCCTCAGCCAAGAACGATTTGCCTGTACCACCAGGACCATATAACAACATGCCGGGCGACACTTCATGAGCTCGCCCATCTTGATTTCCTTGTTGCATAAAACGATCCAATGTTGCCCGCGCTCTTTCGGGCACTTCCCCAGCAAAATCATCCAATGTGCACAGTGGGGCTTGGAACTTAATAGAATTTTCACGTTCTTGCTCTCTGAAAACGCGCTCAAGATCTTCATTTCTTCTTTGGCGTAGTTCATTTAATTGTTGGATCAGGCGGTGATGTTCAAAATTTGCTCGTGGCATATGGTCAATAGCACTGCATACATCCTTGGCGCTTAAGCAATGGGATCGAGTGATAAGTAGCTGTAATATTGCATCATCAACATTAACTTGCTGTTTCTCGAGATATGAACGAATAATTGCTGCACGAGCCTCAGCATTTGGCAATTCAAATTTTATATTTGCAGATTCAAGTTCGCCATTTTCTAGGAATGATCGCGAAATAAGGCTAAGGTCTCGGATTGTACCTATTACAAAAATATTGCGATTAAGCGGATCGACAAGCTGTTCCATGAATGTACCAGCGGTATTCAAATATTCAGGATGTTCGCCTTCTGGCTTTCGACCGAGCAGCATTTCAATTTGATCAACAATTAATAGCGTGGGCTTGTTTGATGCACGCAATTCTTTGAAAAGTTCTCTAATTTTGTCAGCGCCTACACCAATATGCTTATCATTAAATGCAGCACCTATAATGCGCTTTTTATGGAAGCCAAGTTCGTCGGCAATAATAGAAGCAGAAAAACTTTTGCCCGTGCCAGAAGGTCCGTGAAAAAATACCAACCTTGGCGTATTGGCATGTCTCTGGTCCAAATGACGATATTGAGCTGCAAGATCATGGGCCTGCTGTGGCAAACCATGAACTTCGTCTAATCTAACTTTTTTGGCAACTGACTCATCGTCAAATTGTTCTTTTTCAAGGGTTCCGGTCAACCGTTGGAAGGAATAATAGAGAAGTGCTCTATTTCGCTCATTGTAGGATGTCCATTGAGTGAAGAGATCATTGGCTTGGACAAAGCCAGGGATTAAGAGAAGCAGTAGAAGCAGTAAGCGACACATAAGATGCCCTTTAACTTAGAAGATTTGCTTGTCAACGAACTGCGCGCTACTATATGTTCAAACTTTGAAAAAAGCAAAGCCAGTAAGCAAAAAAGCCATCAAGCCACAACGAGGTTTACTCATGATGCTTAAACGTGAAATTCTTTACATCGTTGCATTACTATCGCTTTTTAGTCATCCAGATTGTTATGGTGCTACATCTGAGCAGTTGCCACAACTTCATCCCAATTCTTCATTCTATCAAAAGCAGCGATCTATCACCTGTAAAGTGCAGGCCTTATCAGCACGCGAAAGTGGTATGCTTTTCGGAACCAATATAATTAAAAAAGGTTTCCGCCCATTAATCCTAGCTATTGAAAATCACGGCTTGCGATCATATCTCCTGCCGGCACATGACATTCAGTATCAAGCACCATCCCAGATAATGCTCGACTTAGTATCAGCAGATATCATCATCAAAGCGTTATCGCTAAACACCTCTGGTTTTCTTATGGCAGGCGCCTCTGCGGCATATTATTTTAATTGGTCCATGCTCGTACCAGCTGGATTAATTGGATACGGTTTTTATCGTTTTAACAAGCGCGTTAGATCGCTCATCAATGACAACATTTTAGAGCAAACGCTGGAGATAGGGCCTCTTAAAACCATAAAGAGATTATTCTTTATTGCTGAAAACAAATTTTCAGCCCAGTTCAGTATTACGCTGTACGATCAAGTAGCAGAAGATTCCTTTACATTCGATGTCGATTTACTAAAAGGGCCGCACATACGTGGTCTAACATTGGAGTAAAAACAACATGAAATCAAAAATGATGCGTCAACTTTATTTGAGTTTTATTATTGGTTTAGGATTCCCAGCATTAACCTATGGTCAAACCGAAGCACCGGGCTTAAGCAAGGCAGAGATACGCGCTTATGCCGAAGCCAACTTCAAAAGCTTGCTCGTTACCCAGGTTCTAATGCTTAGTTATGCAAGCTACAGTGTTTATACCTTTATTCAGTACATGTCTCGCCTTTTCCGCATGCGACCCTTCGACTACGTGACTGACTACAACTATTACTCAGCTTATGCCGCACCATTAAGCAAGTCATGTCAGCAGAACTTTGCACAATTGGAGACTCACCAGTTTCAGGAATTGATAGATGAACTCTTGGAAAATGCACACAACCAAACAGAAATGAAATCAACATTAATTCATTCGTATAACTTGTATCAATTCCCAAATTTTTTGGCGTGCATCAGACAGTGGCCTGAGTACCAAAAGGATATGGAGATTCTGCTCATCGTCGCGAAGACTGATCCAGAATTCCGAAAATTTTTTAATAAAATACCAGGGTTTAAAAAAGGTGAATTTCTGAAGTTAATTAAGCATGAAGCAAATGCAGCCGAGGCTTTTGATTCGCACGCTTGATCCTTCGAGCGGCCTCAGGATGAGCGTGAACCTTTTGCGATCAATAATAATATGTTCGACTGTAAACCTATACCTGTACCTTTGATGATAAAAATTTACTTTTCCGTTTCTTTTTTTAATACTTAGCGCACTCGCTACATTGAATTAGTACATAATCGCCGCAATTGGTGCTTCCATCCCACGCCAAAGCTAGTTACTTACAGAGTTGTTAAAAGTAGGTATCGGCCCGGCAGAAGGAGAGTATCTCATGATCGACCCGCAAAAAGATTCGGTCACTTACCACGAAACCACTCCCATCCCAGGGAGCGGGCAGCCAGTTCTTAATGAAATCCAAAATATTCCCAAGCAAGAAAAATTACTGAAAAGTTTTTGGGGTGGCCTCAAAGATTTTACCAATGGCGAATCCTATGCAAACATTTTCGGCTATTTCTGGCCGGAACTGATCTCGGCCATGATGTTCACCGCCTTCCTGCCAATGATCGATTCCCTTTTCGTAGCAGGCCTTAAATCCACCACGGCGTATGCAACGCTAAGTGTGGTATCCAACTTTGTTCATTTTATGAAGAAACTCGCCGAGGGGCTGACCATTGGGGCGATTGTTCTCTGTGGGCAATATAATGGCATAGGCCGCTATGCAGTGGCTGGCCAGACCTTGCGTGACATCTTTTGGATAACAGTGGCAGTGGGTGGCACATTTTCTGCGCTTTTTGTCGCTGGCGCTCCCTATATTTGTGCCTGGTACGGAATGCCTGATAGCATGCTTGCTCTGGGAGTACCATTATTGCGACTCAAGGCAATCGGCGCCTTTTTTATGTTTATTTCCGTTGCCCTTTCCAGCTTTTTGCGTGGTATAAAAAATCCGCGGCCGCTTATGATGATATTTATGGTCAGCGGTTCCTGCTTTGTATTTTTTGATTATGTATTGCTATATGGCAAATGGGGCTTTCCTTGCTTGGGTGTGTACGCTTCAGCGGCGGGCGATGCCATTCAATACGGCATCATGTCGTGTATTACTATGTGCTACATTTTGTTTCATCGAGACAATGAAAAGTTTCATATTTCACTCAAGCCACAACTGCCGGATTGGCATACCATTAAACTAGTTTTTAAGCTCAGCTGGCCCCCGATTTTGGATAAAGCTTCATTTGCAGCTTCTTACATTTGGCTTGGCTCCATGGTCACCTCTATGGGCGAGAATGTCATTGCCAGCTTTGGGGTGATCAAGGATCTTGAAAGGTTCGCCTTTTTACCGGCAATTGCGTTTGCCAGCGTTATTACTTTCCTGGTCAGCAACTCGTATAGTCGTCGCGACTGGCAAGGCATTAAAAGCAATATAAAAAAGATTCTATTCCTGGCGATTATTGTGGTCATGGGCATTTTAATGAGCTGTTGCCTATTCTCGCAGCAGATTTTGCCTTGGTTTGATCATAATCATGAGTTTACTGCTTTTGCTGCACGCGCATTACCATATGTGAGTGTATTGGCTTTCTTCGATGTTGGGCAAATCATTTTGTCGGGTGCCTTGCGCGGTTCCACCAACGTGCGCACGGTCATGATAACTCGTATCTCAGTATTCTTTGGTTTCGTATTCCCCGTAACTTATTTCATTTCAACCTCTTCAGCCGTTCAGGGCATGATGAAATTCTTTTTAATCTACAGCACCTTCTACTTCGGCCACCTCATCATGATTGGCGTATATATTTGGCGGTTCAGGGGCGAGGCTTGGAAAGGTGCAATTTTAGAAACAAGCTCATCTGAGCAGCTGGCACGAAAAACTACGATGCCAACTGAAAAGCAACCCCAAATCTAAGATTATTGCTGATCCTTTATATTCTATTTAGCCAGCCGAAGTATCGGCTTTCTTGGTTGGTGCAACTCTAATATCAATCTTCAATTTTAAGGGACCAGTAAGGCTACCGCTTTCTCATGAGGAAGCTCAACAGCTTGTACTACTTATGGAAACGTTGGGATCATGTGGTATTGCGGGAATATAAGAAGATCGCATCCTGCTCGATATGATTAATGATTTGGATTGGAAACTGGTTCACATGATTTGGATAAGATTAAGCGTGCGGCAAAAAGGTAGGAGGTAACGGCAGCACACTAAGATGTTTTAACTGTGAAATTAACATGTATGGCAAGCGCACAAAAAGAGATGCCCGCTCTTTCGAACGGGCATCTCTTTTTATCCAAACTAATTTAAAGTTTTAGCAAGGGAAGTTTGGACCGCAACATGCTACTGGTTCTCCACCAATGATTGATAGCATACAGATGATTTGCTTCAATAGGGTATTGTTCTCGTTAACAACATTAAAGACGAGGTCAACATCGCCATCGATATCGCCAAGTTGGCAAGTTACTTCTCTAAGCACTGTGAATGTGCCGTTGAACTCTTCAACCAATTCAACCTTAATATCTCTTAGAGCTGTGAACACGCCTGATAGATCACATGCTGAACCTTCACAAGGACAAGCTAATAGATTCGCAAGCAGAGTGAATGTACCATTGAAACCAGCATCGATATCTGCATCAATGTCGATTACACGGCTTATAATGAAATCAAGATCAGATTCAATTTCTTCAAGTACTGTGAATGTACCGTTGAAACCAGCAACTAACTCAACTTTAATATCTACAAGGGCAGTAAATACACCTGAAAGATCGCAACCTGCAGCTTCGCAAGGGCAAGCTAATAGATTAGCAAGTAGAGTGAATGTACCATTGAAACCAGCATCGATATCTTCATCAAGATCGAGTACGCGGCTTATGATGAAATCAACGTCTTCATCGATTTCGTTCACTACGGTTAGGATTTCGCTAAGTACCGTGAATGTACCATTGAAATCAGCGATGAGTTCGCTGCAGCATTCCATGCCTGGGCGGATACAGCTAGCTCTGTCATCTACGTCAGCCCGAACAACCGGCGCTGGCATAGACTTAGCTACTGTTCTACCCATAGGGGCAGCTGATTTGGTTAGTAGCGGGGCAGGAACAACCATGCCGAGGGCTACTAAAAATGATAGTTTGTGTAGGCTCGAATGAAGGTTTGACTTCATGACCTCTCCTTATGATATGAATGGTTAATAAAACAACAACAACTCAGCAATAATTTCTGAAAAACTTTTGGATGTCAAGAATTTTTTTGAGTTCAGGATCACTCCAAAAACCGCAATACGAGAGAAATCGCAGCAGATAAACAAAAAATCATTTTTGTTTTTAAACCCAATTATAATTCCCTGACATTTCATAGTTTCTAACACACCCTACATGCGAATCGTATTCAATCCCGATACCTATATGCAATAATTTTTAAACAATATAAGACTATTGTGCGCTCCAACAGCAAAATCAAATACAACCATCGCTTTAGTTCCGCTATTCGTTTCAATTAGTCAGTAGTTTTAGACGGTCACCCTTATGCCTAATCACAAATTTTCGCTAGAATATTCAGAGTTGCTAAAACCGAGGTACGCATGATCCCTACAACAAAAGCCACAATATTATTCCTTACATTCTCTTTTTTCTCTGCACTCGCAGTTCCATTCACGCCCACTGATAAAGAGACATGGAGCGAGCATGAACGTGAGCTCAGCTCAATTATCCAGGATCAGCATTTAGAGCCTACCAATCGACTCCTCAACAAGGCACTTGCCTATGCCAAGGAGGCGATGGCCAATGATGGTTTGGCGCCGGAAATCCGCCGCTTTGCCTTTGATTTAAGTATCATCGCCACCAATGCAACTGCATATAAAAAATATAGAGATACAATTAAAGCATTCGAACAATTTCCCGAGCTAACTCTCCCGGCAGTAGCTTCCTTGCAGCAAAAAATATTCCGCGGTGATGTGATCATGATCGCCCGCGCCATTATCTGCAAAATGCTCAATGTGCCCTTATCCCTCGAGCGCCTAACCGGCCCCGGCCTGTGGGTAATTGAGCAAGAAAATAACATGTTTAAGGATCATCATTTTGCACAACGCCAGCCGATCATCGATGCGCTTACCGATACCGAATGCGCCGAGATTATTAAACTTGCCAGCCAAGCGCATGAACTTAATAAACGCGGCAACATTCAAAACGCCATGGTTCAGCTCATGCAGATATTCAACCACCTCTTCAACATGCCACCAACTGCTATGGAAGTATCCAAGCAATATCGATCATTATCGCGGGTGTAGGTTATTGCAACATTTAGCTGATAACAGTAATGTATTGGCCCATGTAGCAACTTGCAACGTGGAAGCTCAATGCAAAACTCTTCAAAATTCGCACGCATCAGAAAAAAATTAACTCCATTTTTCCTTGCCATTCTGATTGGCGTCCAAACACTTCTTTCCGCTATCGCTGCCCCCGCAGCCGCTATTTTTGGATTAGGCACAGCCATTGGCTTGGGTACCGTGGCCACGGTTGCCGCTCCGGTTGCACTCACCGTTGGCGTAGCCTACTTTTTTTATACGTTGCAAGGTTCAGGTTCCAAGACTTTTGCGACCCCCTATGCAGCAAGCAAAGCTGCCCCAACAAACCATACGGCTCAAGCCGCGGAAGCTGCACGAAATATTCATCAGTGGTTTGCCGGCGGCATGAATCCGGCCACGTCCCCGTTATCGCCAACCGAAAAATCAATCTTAGACAAAGTTTTAGATGCAAATGCTGGAAAAAAAGTAGATATTCACTCAGCATTCCAAACTCAGATCAAAAAGGAAGTTAATGAGCGAATAAAAAATTTAAAAAGTGCCACGACTCGTAACTGCTTTCGTGACCAGCTTGAATTTCTTCAAACATTAATTGAAACCCTCGATTTGGCAGCAGCTCAGCCAGATAAAGCAATATTTACTGTATTCCATCATCTCGTTGGAGCCGATGGCAACTTTATTCCCAATAAGAGCAAATGCCTTGATTCAATTCTTTATTTTGCATTGCAGTATTGCCCACTAAAGCCCGGCTTCTCTTTAGATGGTTTATTCCTAAATTCAGGTCTTTCGTATTCCAAAGATTGCGTTGATAATAAAAATACCAATTTAGGCGGGCAAAAGATTTTTGCTCCATGTGAACCCTGCATACAGAAATTGGCAGAGGCTATGCTGGTGCCTAGGGAGCAAATCGAACCGCTTGTCACTGACTTACGAAAAATTATCTATGCCCATACTGCTCAAGATCCTCGACAGCTGGAGCTTTCATCAAATGACCTTTTTCTCGCCAATCCATTTTGCACACACATTTTTGATATGTTCCTGCGAATGGGCTATTGCGGAAAAGACCCATTGCTCAAGCAAAAGGATCCCGATTTATCGCAAGTCCTCAAACGAGGGCAACAGCGAAAAGAAATTGATGTGCAATTAGGGCTTACTTCATCCCAATCCGCGGATCTGGCTACATTAAATTATCGGCTCATATCAAAAGCAGGCGATCCAAAAGCGCAGGCCGATATATTACTTGCATATGTAAGCGGCTCAAAAGCAAAACCTGTAGACGGAATTGCGCCTCGCGAAATTTATTTTAATAAAGATGGCCGTTGTAAATTGGTTGAATTGGCTGCCATGGAAAACTTTTTACTTGAGGTATATCAAGGCAGATCTAACAAACTAAACGCCCTTGCGTATTCATTTGCTAAAGATGCGTTAGTAAATGAAGAATTGTGCCAGCCTCTTATGACTGCAGCCCGCCAATTATCAAAATTCGCTTCTTCTGATTCAGTTCAGGACTTCCCAGAAACTGCCGCAGCCATTGGCAGCATCCAGGAATTTTCTCTGCCCGCTTCAGCCAACGATCAGCAAAAATCAATATATGAAGATACGGTGGCAATCATTAATGATATCGTCAATCTTTGTTGCATTAACCCGGGCACTGATTTACCACCAATTGGCGGTTCCAGCCCGATTGGAGAAACTGCGGATCCAAAAGGAACTTGCGGCTCCAGCAAGCTTGATCAACATCTAGCAAATTTGATCAAAAACCTTGCCTGCGGCCACGATCTTAATAAAACTGGAAACATTGATTCGGCGTTAGACATTGTGAGAACCTGCGGCAAAGGATTAGGCGCCATCGAAGAGACGCCTAAATGGCGCTGCAATTGGAGCAAAGAACGAGGTAGCCGAATTGCCCCACCGAAGATAACCTGCAACGACGCCCAACAAATTGGGGAGCGGCTCAAGACCTCAGACCTGACTCTAGCCGCTATTGCTCGGGAGACGTTAGAACTAAAACCTGGCATCGGGCGCCTCAGTGAAAAATCATTTAATATTCCCGATCGACGGTATACGATCCCTGAAGCAGAAAAAATTATCGAGGATGCTAAGAATGTCTTTGGAAATAAAGGAATACCCGGTTTTGAAGAATTAATTCGAAACGCAGAGGCCCAACTCAAAAAAGCGAAAGAAGATATTGCCAAGGGTAATTCAGGGACGAACTTGGGTCATATTACCGAATTGGAAACGGCCCTATTCCTCAACACAAAAGGAATTAACATCGCGGCAATTAATTTGAAAATAAAAGAAGGCGGGAAATTGATAGCCGAATTTGACATGATTATTGAAATCGAAGGGAAATTATTTGCTGTAGAATGTAAATCTTTTGATTGGACGGTGCATTCCGAAGAAGGCTTACGAAAGGTCGTGACGCAAATTGAAAGACATATTAAAGCGATTAAGGATTATAAAGGTCTCTTAGACTCCACTCTAAAATTGGCAGGCAGGACTCTCGGTTATCTTGTAATTACGCCAAATGCATTTCCCTCAGCTGAGCGGATTGCAACTCTTCCAACAAAAGAACAACTTTGGGCGATAATTTCTCATGCTAAAGAAAATTGTTATGAAATTTTGGGTCTTAGCAATTGGGGAGAAAAATAAATGGATTTTTATTATTTCTTTTTAACAGATTGCCGCTACACAGATAAAAATATCATTAAGATATTGGAACATGGCGCAAAATTAGGCTACTCATTTCGAATCCCTACTTATATTAGCGGTAATTCGGGTAACCCAGAATCTTTGGATATTGAAACGGCTACTAAATTTTTAATAAAAGAACACCCACTGTCGCGTTGGTATAGCGGGATTGAAGCCCACAAAAACAATGGAAATACCTTAGAATTTGATGCTATCGATAAAAATGATTTTCTCCAAATAGATGGCGGCGGATATTTTGAGACCTACTCAGATATAGTTGGCTACATGCCGAATATGATTGAAATTCTACGACCCTTCAAAATTAACAACTTCCAAATGCAGGAAGAATATTTCATTGACACAAAAATTCCCACACCTGGATATCACGGCCCAATCATTTATTGCAATCGCTTTGGCATTTGGCCAGTATTAAAACAAAATATTTCTGCCGCCGGCTTTAAAATTTTAGATAAACCCCATGGCTCTGAGATTGATGTGGCTCTCTCCGATAAAGGAAAAGAGTACCGCTATGAATTAACGGCATTCCTACAAAAAGACGAAATCATTATCAAAGCCCAGATAAGCGGATCTGATTTATGCTTAATGCCGTTCCCACCCTATGTTCAACATAAATATGAAAGCGGAGCTGATATTGATACCGCCTTTTATCTAGATTTTCTATTTAAACTAGCCAAGGGGGCCGAGGCGCTTGATTTCATAGAAGCAAAGAATTTCTAACAACAAACAACAACACAAACAAAGAGGCATCTATGTTCAATACATCTACCATCAAACTAATTTTTCTAATACTCGCATCAGTACAATTTAGTAATGCATCCAATCTCCCTGGAAATACGGATGCACAGACTCAGTATATTTTTGAATTATGCTCGATTGTGGGAGATCAAATGCAAGATCAGAACAATCTATTGCTAGCAAAGGCAGCAGGTTACGCAGCTGAATCAACCAACGAAGAAAATCTTGATATATTTCTTTGCCACTTTGCATATGATCTGAGTGTGTTGGCAAAAAACAAAGAAGTTTGTAAACGGTATCCGAATACTGCAAAAGCATATGAGCAACTTACAACACTTTCACGGCCTGCTACTGTATCAATTGTTCAGGGCATGCTTCAAAAAGATATCATAACATTGTTACGCGTGATTATTTGTGAAACTCTCACAATTCCTGTATCAGCAGATCGCATATTCGGTCCAGGCCTTTGGATGATTGAATTTGAAAAGTCTGTAAATATGCAAGAACATAGTTATAGAAATGAACCCATTACTCTTCCCAAATTAACGGATAATGATTATGCAGGAATTATTAAGACTGCTAGCAAGGCATATGAGTTAAGCAAGTCTGGCGATGCCACAGCTGCAATGGCTGAATTAAAGGAACCATATATCAGATTATTCAATGCAGAGCCAAGCTCATTAAAGCTGGCCCACATCTTTGAGGAAGCAGGAAATCCTTCATATGTAATGCAGCCACGGGGCAAATAATCGTTCTCCCCACTTTTCCTATGCTTCTAATCGAATGAGGAAAATTTTTCTGTATGGGCGTATATCTTGTTTTGAGCGATTTGAGTTGGATAAAAGGGAGATTGGTCATTTGAGTCCTGGCCCGACCGTCCCGTATGTATTTGCGCAGCAAAAACCAACGAAGTAAATCTGCATTCAAATGCAAGTGAACGCAGTACAGTTTAGACCCATAGGATCAAATGTATCGAAGGGCGACAGGCTCAGGACGAGCGGTTTTCATTTAAACCAAAATTTAGTTCTGCAATTCAATAAAAAGACCCGCCTTTTGAGCGGGTCTTTTTATAAATTAAACCAAATCAGCTTCATCCGGCGGTGGAGGTGGCGGGGTTTCGCTACGCCTACTTGGTGGCGTATCATTTATGCCAGGTTGGCTTTTAGAGGCCTCTGAATCTCGCGGAGGCGTGTTCCGGTCTGTAGTTGCCGCAGATGGGCGTCTTTCCGGTGATTGTGGCGCCTCGAGGCTAAAATTCATGAATTTTGGCGTTCTAGGCGATGCAGCAATGGGTGACAGGAATTGCGATTCAGGATCTCCAATTGATAAGCGAATCCTTGATTGTGGTGATCGGGAACCCAATTCTATACTATCTTGAATCGATTGCTGTCTTGGAGTAGGCGCATCCAAATAAAGGCTATTGAAATTAGCCGATTCGCCCAGGCTTATCCGCGCAGGATTAATATTCATGTCGGATTGACAGCTATTAAGAATCTCGTCGTATACCTTTTTGGGAATGTTAAAAACTATAGCATCGGTGACTACTTGCAGATCTTCCCGTATCTTTTCATTTAAGGTAATACGCTGTTTGATAAAGATGTTTTTAAGTTGGCGTTTTGTTAAGCCAACTAAGTTCTTCTGCTTTAATGTAGTTGCAAAGGCATCTGCGATGCGATCTGTTTGATCATTATCGCATTCACCGATTGAAAACCTCACACGTTTCTCACTAAAGTGCGCAGCAAGAGATTTAAGTAGCTCATCAACCATTTCACAGAAATCTCGGCCTTCGCCCGCGGAGAAATCCCAGCAGTTTAGATCCAGTTTCTTGCGCAGAAGATCATGAAACTTCTTAGTTTCACGGTACTTGCTTCCTTTATGCCGTATCCATGCATAACGTGCTGCACCGGTTGCCACGGCACTACCAGCGCCATAAAGAATCTTGGTTATTACATCAGAAAAAAGGCTTCCGCCTGAACTCATATTAATGGGATCAGGTGGGTTGGAAGAAGTAGATCCCGTGCTAGAAGCTGTAGAATTATTTCCGTTGCTGCCGGTAGATCCGGTTAGTGTTGGCGCAGGTGGAGTCTCCAGTGACTGCAGGTATGCCGCAGTAAGCGCAATACCATAAATTTGATAATGGCCATTCTGGTTACCTTGCCATGCAACGAAGACGTCGCCATTGGGTAAGGCTGTGGCAACGGCATCTTGCTGATTGCCACCCTGAATCTGATTAATCATAAACGGCCCATAAATAATATTGCCGTTGCTATCTATTATCGTTCCATAGATATCATAATTAGTGCTGGTTGAAGACGCTTGGGCTGAAAAAACAATCAACGCATTGTTACCGTTATTAAATATAGCCACATTATTGCCGTGGACTGCCGTAAATGCTTGATATAGATTCCCCTGTAAATTAAGTGAGCCCTTTAATAAGCTGCCATTTGCGCCATTAAACAGGGCACCTGTCATACCAGATAAAGTGCTTGGCTTCACTGACCATACTGAGAGAACCTTATCATTGGCAAAGGCCCCTAATCCAATGCCGCCAGATATACCATATTGCCCACCGCCATCATTATATTGGGAGGTAAAACGCTGACCAAGCGTTTTATTAAATGAAGATAATCTTAAATAACCATTATGGTCAGCAAAAAAGATGTTCCCATTAGGGTCTGAGGCTGCAATAAAATAGGCCCGTCCACTAATACTATCCAGTTTGTGCGATACGGTAGTTTGAGGCTGCCCCCTTGATTAATTTCTTGACCAAAAAATTGGTTAGATGAGCCAATATTTTCAAAAGACAAAAGGACATTACCATTTACTAATGGCACTGCATTAATCGAAGGATTGTTATAACTACCTTGACCCCCAGCAGCAATCTGCAAATCCGATGATTCGCCAATTCCATTTCTATTAAAAAGGCGAGCTTTAAAATTATTATTGCTATCTACCCATGCCACAGCTGCAGAGCTATCATTAAATGAAGAGATGGTGGGCCAAAGCTGGGAAGTTAAATTAGATACCGGGATTTCACTCGTTAATAATGATCCATCTTCATTTATTGCACGAAATGACGAGATACTGCCCTGTTGCCAAACCGCGTATAGATGCCCATCTGGCCATCCGACAATGCCTGGGTTGGTCAGATCACTAGCGCTAGGATCATTGAGCATAAATTCGGTGCCAACCTGAGATTCAATTTTTGGAACATGGGTTGCCAAAAGGCCTAAAATCAAGGTTTTTTTTGAGGTATTGGCAAACCATCTGACGCTATTGCGCCAGGCATTGCATACCTTTTTTATTGTGGAAGGATCTGAATGATCTTGCGATGGGAAGTTACCCGCTTGAAGAGCAGGCATTAAACAAAAGCCGATAGCCAAAAATAAGGTTAATTTGCGTGTCATGATGGTCGCCAAATGCATATTTTACCTTCCATTAATTCTGCACTATGAGACCAATATAAGGGCTATGATCAGGATTGCAAATGGTAAATAGGCAAAAAAATGGCCCCGCAAGCTATTTTTAACCTGCGAGGGCCATATTTTAGACTAAATTTGAGGCATAATTACGCCGCTGGGCGTATAGAAATATTATCAATCACAGGATCAATTACTAACCCTGCCGCCTGCTGGGTCCCATTTACAACTGGAGTATATCCAAGGACTAAGAGGAAAGAGAGATTATAATTATTATCAGCTTCGAGGGGAACAAATCCAAGTGCTGCGATACCATTATTTCCGAATGCAATATTGCCCCGGAGTTGGCTATCGGTATTGGCAACCGAGAAGCCCCAGTTACCATTTTCTTCCGCACTTGAATTCTTAATAGTTACGACACTAGTACCCTCGACGTTGAACCCTACTCCACCATTGCTATTTGCCACGCAATTACTCACGAAAGAAGAGTAGCTGCTCATGAAATCAAATCCGACGTTCGCGTTAAAGCTACATTCACAATTGGTTATCCATCCTTTATCGCCGCTGTTAAATATGATCCCATTCCCCGATGTAAGGACCTGACATCCATCAATCCGTACAGCTGTGTTATTAGATTGCACATTGATCCCGATCCCCGGGGGGTTAAGGAAGTTGACTAGATTTAGGCCACTTAACAAGATGTTATTGATTGCTATAGGTTCTGTTACAATGCCGGTTAACGCCCCAGTAAGGCCGCCACCATCAAGCACCCCATTCTTTATAACAGTATTGCTACTGGTCACAACAACTAAGAAAGTTAACGCGGATCCCGCAGTAACGGTCTTTCCATTCAAATCAAATATCACATTAGTGCCAGTAATGTTAAGAGCTCCGGTTACTGTCGCATCATCAGTCAAAATATACTTGCCCGGCTGAGAAAAGGTTGCGCCCGAGGCAATTTCTTGCGGGCTCACGTAAAAAAGAGGTGTGGCCGTGGCGCTGCCGATACCTAGCAGGCAGCCCAGTGATAGTAGTTTTTTTAAATTCATTTTTAATCCTCTCTAATCATTACAATACATAATTATGTTATAGAAATATTATTGAAGCCGAGATTAAGTGTCTCATTTTCCGGAATCACTGATGTATTAGATACAGCGATAAAGCCAATTGATCCAGAATAATTTTTATCTGCACCAGTACCACCATTCCCATAAGCAATATTGCCACGAAACTGAGAAGTAGTATTAGCGGCGGATAACTGGAAGCCCCAAGAGGAATTGTCTTCCGCACTGCAGTTTTTAACAGATACGATGCTGTTGAATAAGATATTAAACCCTATTGCGATATTTCCATTTGCCACGCAATTGCTCACAAAACAGCGCCCAGTACTGCCTCCTGCCCTTCCAAAATCAAACCCGTCGGCCATATTGAAGCTACATTCGGTATTGGTTACCCAGCAACTGTCGGTATTGCCAACGACTAAACCCGAAAATGAATTAATGACCTCGCATGCATCAATCCGCACGCCTGTGCTACCACTACCACTTACAAAGATCCCAATGCTTTTGTTGTTAGTCGAGACGTTAACAACAGTCACTCCACTTACCGAAGCATTTATAATACCGCCAGCTGTTTCGACCCCAAACATTGCATATGATGTAGGATTACCGCCATCAAGCAGGCCATTCTTGACAGCAGTGTTATTACCATTCAAAAGAACTAACGCGGTGGCAGGTGTGAAAGTTGAATCTGCAGTAAGTGTCTTTCCATTAAGATCAAAAATTACATCCGCAGAAAGAGAAATACTGCTCGTTACTATTGCATCATCAGTCAAAACATAGGTGCCTGGGTTCGAGAATGTATAGCCGCCCGAAATCTGACTTGGATTTACATAGAATACCTTGGGGGAAGTAGCCAGGGCGATGGTGCTCGCACTCAAGGCAAAAAATTGAACTATTCTTTTAATTTGCATTATCACTCCTAGGATATTTAATTTCTCAGTTAGACCTAACTTAGTTTGTGTTCGTCCACGCTTTGGCCCGAATCGTATAATCATCAGGAGATTATACTATAATTAACCAACCCTTGGTCAAAAGTCGATGTTCCTACCGGAAATGATGTGTTGGTTATTGAATAAAAAGGCGGAACATTCATGCCTGCATAATTGCCCGCATCAGTAGCGTTAAAGGCAATATTTCCCAAGAATAAGGCACTAGAGTAAGATGCATCGCTTTGAAAGTTAACCGAACTATTCATATAAGCCTTACAATTCTGAACCACTACAGATGACGAAGCATTAACAAAAAAGCCAGTAATGCCAAAATTGGCTACGCAATTATTTACCCATGCTTTTGTGCTTGAGGCAAAAGTGAACCCATTGGCGCAAGAGTCTACAGAACATGCTTCGATTCGTGCTTCTGTATCACTGTTAAGATAGAATGCATTCTCACAACTATCTGCAGTACAATTTCTGATTGTTACTTCTGTAGCTCCTGTAACTCCCGAAACGTTTACGCCATAGAAGCAGTTAATGAAATCAATCCCATTAATTGAGGCAACTGGGCCGTGAGTTATTAATACCCCAATCGTTGTACCACCATTTGGAGCCATACCGCTGATAGTTCCATTTTGAACTGTTATATTCTTCCCAGTTAAGCTGAAAACCGTGACGCCCGTATTATCAGTAATGGTCTTTCCATTCATATCAAATATCACATTAGTGCCAGTAATGTTAAGGGCTCCAGTTATTGTCGCATCATCAGTCAAAACATAGGTACCCGGGTTTGACATTGTAAAACCATTCACAATCTGTTTTTGGCATAAATAATATACCGGGTTGACCTCGGCCAGAACGATTGTGGTCGCGCTCAAGGCAATCAATTGAACTATTTTTTTAATTTTCATATTACTCCTTGGATAGTTAAATATCTGGATGCAGGTTATTGGATCGCTTAATTAATAGAAATATTATCAACTACATGGTCAAGGCTTGTAGCCAATTGTAGACCATTAGTTACTGGGACGAATCCGCCTACTGTATCCCAGTCATAATTGTTGTCAGATCCAGCACTGCCGCCGACTCCACCATTTAAGGAAGCAACATTGCCACGTAGTTGAGCATTAGTGCCTGACAGAGCCTTGAACCCCCAACTGGTATTAGATTCCGCTTTTGAATGACTAAATACCGACTTACCCGTCACAATCATAGAATTAAAGCCTACGCCACCATTACCGTTTGCAACAGAGTTATATACCAAAACTGTAGAAGTATCTGAAACATCCAAACCATCGGCTGAATTGAAGTTTAATTCACAGTTAGTAACCGTAGCGGATGTACCGGTACCGAAAGAAATTCCTGTCGTTCCAAAAATGGCTTCACAGTCAGTAACCGTACCGTATGTACCATTATCGAAAAGAATTCCGTTTGAGCAAAATTTTGCAGTACATCCTTTCAACGATGCATTGAAGAAGGCGTTATGGAACCCAGCGAACCCACAACTTACTGCGGTACAATCTTGGATTTCTAATCCTATGCTGTCATTCCAAAATCCTTCTGAACAATTATATGCAGAGCATCTTTCGAATCGCGATGACCCCCCAGAGAATCCAGTTTGCATCCCCCTGAAACCGTTGAAAAAAACTATATCGCTGACTACAGTCTGTCCATCAACAGATAGTCCAGTTGTGAACCCTTGGCCAATGATGGTTCCATTTTTAACTACAGAATTATTAGCCGATACTTCGATAACTGGTCTAATTCCTGCAATATCTGTAATTGTTTTCCCGTTCAAATCAAACACCACATTAGGGGCACTGATAAGGATTTGATGAGTTACAGATGCATCCTCGGTTACGATATACAGCCCTTGTACTGCCGCAGTATAACCTGCAGGGTCTTGCAATTGCGCTTTGCTCACATAGTAGACTGGGCTACCTAGAGCAATTGTGCTCGCACTTAGGGCGAACATTTGCACTATTTTTTTAATTTCCATTATCACTCCTTATAGTTAAACAATCTCAATATTATCAATTGGGCTTATACGAATACCAGGTGGTAATTGAGCACCATTGTCAATTACAATCGAACCTACAGGTCCAGGACCACTATAATTCCCACCGGCATTATTATAGGCAAAGTTACCAGTCAGAACTGCGCCGGTATTGTTATAAAAACCTGAACCGGTATTGCCAACTGCTCTGCAGTTTTGAACAATAATGTTACTGGTACCATTCAAGTAAAACCCTTCCACAACATTTTTTATAGCAGCGCATTTGCGTAGCAAAACCGATCTAGCGCCGGAATCTACATAGAAGCCATACCCGCTGCCACCATTACCACTACATTCTCCGATAAAATAATCGATTGCGGTAGGACGGATATAGAAACCAATACCTGAGTCATCAGCTTGGATATTTCGGGCGACCACATGTGACGCACCGTTATCAAGACCCGTAGAAAAATTAGTGATACGGCCATTAGAAACTGTCACATAACTAAATCCACCAGCCACATCTATACCTACGCCATTACTATTATTATTCGTTTGATTGACAGAGAAACCAGCCAGATCAAGCTCAACGCTTGAAGTAAATATCCTAATTGCCGGAGTTGTAAGGGTATAATTGCCAGAAACGTCGCCGCACAATATATAGCTACCCGGTACAGTTATTGTAATGGTTGTATTAGCAGGAAATATAGAAGGCGGAGTTCCGTCAGCATAAATAATCTCATACCCTGCACCACCTGGCAGCGGCTTAATGATATTCGTGCATGCAAAGCTATCATTGTCTTCATCCGATTCGAAAGACTCTGCATCAAAAAATGATCGCGTAGCAAACATTGGTGGGGAGGCCAGGGTGATCCCCCAGCCTCCCATGATCAAGATTGCTATTAAGCGTTTGATAACCATCGTTATTCCTTACGGACAGTTATGCTACTTGGATTTCAATATTATCAATTGAACGATCAATGCACATTCCTGGCGGCACTTGAGCACCATTGCCAATTACAATTGAACCGAATGGTCCAGTTCCGCCATAGTTGGCAGTTGTATTATTGAATGCAAAGTTACCAAGCAATACACCCGTTGAGCTATCATTTTCGAATCCAAGCGTGCCATTGTTCGTAGCTTTGCTAGATTGAATGATTACATTGACTGCAGAAGATCCAATCGAGAAACCAGCACTTCCATTCTGAGTTGCTGAACATTCCTTCATATAAACATCTGTAGTTGATGGACCGTTAATAAAGAACCCGATACTACCATTGTTTGATGCATGGCTTCGCTCAATGAACACAAACGAAGATCCAGGTTGGATAAACATGCCCACAGTAAATGCATCCTCAACTTGGATGTCCTTTATAACTACATGGCTAGCGCTATCTATCACAATGTTCGTACCAAACTTAACCACGCGGCCGTTATACATCGTTATATACGAAACAGGGGCTAAACTGGTATTTATACCAACACTGCTACCTGGAGCTCCATTTTGAATAACGGAGAAGCCACCTAAATTAAGTTCGACACTTGAAGCAACTATATCAATACCATCGGTACCAGCAGCATCGATATCGCCGCATAGTTGATAACTGCCAGGCACGGTTATTAACACAGGCGCTGGCGCACAAGGTCCGACTGTTCCGTCAGCATAGATAATCTGGTATCCACCAGGGCAAGCTACGATGAAGTTTGTGCAATCCACATCCTCATCGGCAAGGCTTTCGAGCACCGTGAATGTGCCATTGAAGCCAGCTACCAGCTCAGCTTTGATATCGATTAATTCGCTGAAGGTTCCATTGAAGTCTGCAACCAACTCAGTCTTGATATCAATCAACTCACTGAATGTGCCGTTAAAGTCATCAACGATAAGTGACTCGAGATCCGCTAGGATTGAGAACGTACCATTGAAGTCGGCCACAAGCTCATCTTTGATATCAATTAATTCAGTGAAGGTACCGTTGAAGAAAGCAACCAATTCAGTCTTGATATCGATCAACTCACTAAATGTGCCATTGAAGTCATCAACGATAAGTGACTCGAGGTCCGCTAGGATTGAGAACGTACCATTGAAATCGGCTACAAGTTCAGTCTTGATATCTATCAATTCACTGAAGGTTCCGTTGAAGTCTGCAATGAGTGTTACCAAGATATCTTCAAGCACTGTGAAGGTGCCGTTGAATTCGGATTCAATGTCGTCATTGAGGCTTTCCAAAATGTTATTCAACATTGTGAACGTGCCATTGAAATCGGCTACGAGCTCCGTCTTGATATCGATCAACTCGCTGAACGTACCATTGAACTCTTCAATGATAAGCACTTCGAGATCCTCTAGGAATGAGAATGTGCCGTTGAAGTCTGCAACTAGCTCTGTTTTGATATCAATTAATTCACTGAACGTACCATTGAAGTCAGCAATGATTAACGCTTCAATATCTGCTAGAACCGTGAATGTGCCATTGAAATCAGAAACAATATCATCCTCAATAGCATTCAACATTGTGAACGTGCCGTTGAAGTAAGCGACCAACTCAGTCTTGATATCGATCAACTCGCTGAAGGTTCCATTGAACTCTTCAATGATAAGCGCTTCGAGATCCGCTAAGATTGTGAACGTGCCATTGAAGTCTGAAACAATGTCATCCTCAATAGCATTCAACATAGTGAAGGTGCCATTGAAGTCGGCGACCAACTCAGTCTTGATATCGATCAATTCACTGAAGGTACCGTTGAACTCCTCAATGATGAGAGCCTCGAGATCCTCTAGGAATGAGAACGTGCCATTGAAATCAGCTACGAGCTCAGTCTTAATATCAATCAATTCAGTGAAGGTACCGTTGAAGAAAGCGACTAATTCAGTCTTGATATCGATCAATTCGCTGAAGGTTCCATTGAACTCTTCAATGATAAGCGCTTCGAGATCCGCTAAGACTGTGAACGTGCCATTGAAGTCTGAAACAATGTCATCCTCAATAGCATTCAACATGGTAAACGTACCGTTGAAGTCAGCAACTAACTCAGTCTTGATATCAATTAATTCAGTGAAGGTACCGTTGAAGAAAGCGACCAATTCCGTCTTGATATCGATCAACTCGCTGAAAGTTCCATTGAACTCTTCAATGATAAGCGCTTCGAGATCCGCTAAGACTGTGAATGTGCCATTGAAGTCAGAAATAATATCATCCTCAATAGCATTCAACATAGTGAACGTACCGTTGAAGTCGGCGACCAACTCAGTCTTGATATCGATCAATTCACTGAAGGTACCGTTGAACTCTTCAATGATAAGCACCTCTAGATCCTCTAAGACCGAGAATGTGCCATTGAAGTCTGCAACTAACTCAGTCTTGATATCAATTAATTCGCTGAACGTGCCATTGAACTCAGCAATGATTAACGCTTCGATATCTGCTAGGACTGTGAACGTACCATTGAAGTCTGAAATAATATCATCTTCGATAGCATTCAACATGGTGAATGTGCCGTTGAAGCCAGCAACTAACTCCGTCTTGATATCAATCAACTCACTGAAGGTACCATTGAACTCTTCAATGATTAACGCTTCGATGTCTGCGAGCACTGAGAAGGTGCCATTAAATTCGCAAACTAAGAAGCAGCCAATCGCCTCGACTTCTGACAGGATTTCATCAACATCACAGTCAATCTCTTGCACAATGCTTAGGATAGAATCTATATCACTTTCAATCTCTTCTAGCACCGAGAACGTGCCGTTGAAATCAGCTACGAGTTCAGTCTTAATATCGATCAACTCACTGAAAGTGCCGTTGAATTCGCAAAGCAGGAAGCAGCCAAGCGCCTCGACTTCTGACAGAATTGCATCAACATCACAATCAATATCTTTCACAATGCTTAGAACCGAGTCTATATCACTTTCAATCTCGGCAAGTGTTGTGAATGTGCCATTGTTATTAGCTACTAGCTCAGTCTTAATATCGATCAACTCGCTGAAAGTGCCGTTGAATTCGCAAAGCAGGAAGCAGCCAAGCGCCTCGACTTCTGACAGAATTGCATCAACATCACAATCGATGTCTTTCACAATGCTTAAGATAGAATCTATATCACTTTCAATATCTTCTAGCACCGAGAACGTGCCATTGAAATCAGCTACGAGTTCTATCTTAATATCAATCAACTCGCTGAACGTACCGTTAAAGTCAGCATCAATTGTTACCAAGATATCTTCAAGCACGGTAAATGTGCCATTAAAGCCTTCTTCGATATCACTTTCAATTGATGCAAGACGAGAATTAACCTCGCACTCAAAGTTCAGAAGCTCATCAAATATTGCATCAACATCACACTCAATTCTTTCAACGGTGCTCTCAATTGATTCAACTTCACTGAGGATCTCAGATAGCACTGTGAATGTGCCATTGGAATTAGCCACAAGTTCAACTTTGATATCGATCAATTCACTGAACGTGCCGTTGAAATCAGTCACAAGCTCAATTTTAATATCAATCAACTCGGTGAATGTACCGTTAAAGCCAGCATTAATATCGCTTTCTAGACTTTCGATTTCAGACAATATTTGATCAACGCCACATTCAATATCGAAAACAACTTCTTCGATAACGTCCAGTTCGCAAAGAATATCATCAACTTTAGAATTTATGCTGTTAATTTCAGATGTAAGATCCTCGAGCACTGAAAATGTACCATTGAAGTCGACCACAAGCTCGGTCTTAATATCGACAAGCTCAGTGAATACACCGGAAAGATCGCAGGCCGCTTGATCACATGCGCATGCCGCGATGGCTTCTAGCATTGAGAATGTGCCGTTGAACTCAGTAATGATTAGACTTTCTAGGCTCTCAACCTCAGACAATATTTGATCAACATCGCAATCAATATCGAAAACGACTTCTTGGATGACGTCCAATTCGCAAAGAATTTCATCGACTTTTGAATTTATGCTTTCAACTACATCACAACAATCGCCTTCAGCAGCACAGCAAGCGGATATTGTGTTTAGAATGTCATTTAGAACGGTGAACGTACCAGCTGCTATAGTGCCCAGTTCCACTTCAAGGGTATTAAAGCCATTATTTAATGTAGTAAATACACCGGAAAGATCGCAAGTTCCACGATTCTCGCAACATGATTCGAGACTCTCGATTTCACAGAGAATATTATCAAGCTTGGCATTTACGCGAGCCAATGATGAGTTAATTGGTGTAAGGTCACAGTTGCCCGGGGGAGGCACTGGTTGATTGCCTTGGTCGGGGCCAAGCGGCGTCGCAGTATTTGCATTAGGCCGCGGCGCTCGATCATCAGCAAGCTTCCTCGTCGTTTCCTCATCCGATAATTTGCGGACTTCATTGCCCTGATCTAATGGCTGGTCAGCAACTGCTATAGTAGCAGGCAAACCAAAGGCCATTGCCAATGTTAATAATATCCTCATTTCCACTGTCGCTCCTCGCTTAAAAGAAACCATTGCCAAGCATTCACCCAATGCCAACTACTAATACTGAGTGGCTTAATGCCACTAATACTGGGCGGCTGTCGCCACCTATCAATACTGAGCGGCTAACGCCGCCCATACCGCGCTTCGCTCGCCGGAGAATAAATTCTCCGACTCACTTCGCTAATATTGAACCACCATACCTATATGCCATGATGTCTCACGCATCACTTCCTTACCTCCAACCACATGCGTCCAACCCAAGAAGAGGTCGCCTGAGTTCCAATGATGGAAAAATTCAAGGCGCATTTTATGAGAAAGACGTTGTGTCTGACGTTCCAACACTCGCGGATCGAGCGTTTGTAGATTGCCAAAAAGATCAGGTGCCATAGTGCGGACTGATTCATTGCTGTTGCTGCACACGTTGCTCTTTTGGCCACATGATGCATTTTCAATTTCAGGATTTACAAATTCAATTCTATCCTTGCTCTTGCCATAGAATTCATAACCGACAAGGAAACCAAGGCCAGGATTGTTTGGATGGTAGAAGTTAAGATCGAATTTTACCAAGCCGTAATCCCACTGAACTTCAGCGTCTACAGTTGGGTTAATATTCTTAATAGTGGCGCCAACAAATGATGCAGCTACTTTCTCGCGGCGTTTACATACATGGAAGTAATCACCTTCGAAATTCATACCAAACCAACAAACAGGCATGTAATACCATTGGGTTCCAACGCGGACCTCATAATGGCCATCATTGCCGGTTGCCATGCGATATACTTCACCAGGATTTTTATCGCGCTTATCTGTTGGCCAACGAACACCAAATCGGCCTTCGCCATACATATTTTTATCACACAAGAAGTCATAGCCTAGGTAAATCGTGGTATCAAGATTACCTACACCACGTTCTTTTTCCGTATCAAAAGTAATGCCATTATTCGCTAAAAATTCTGATGGCGTTACGAATGTACCAGCAGTGTTAATCAACGATTCAATTTCACTCTCAGCAGTTATCCACTCTGATGATGGACCAATATCACCTGCAGCATCTGAGTAGAATGTCGGTACAAACCAAAATTTTGATTTCGCGGCATTGCTGTCGCTCAAGACAGTGTAATCAACACCCTGTCCGAATACCCAACGGCTACCTGGAACGCCACCAACAGCGGCACCGGCGCCATCTAGCACTGGATAAGCAAATGCCCCTGGCGCACCAGGAACACCATTAACACCCACTTGAAATTCTCCCGCTGCAAAACGATCAACTGGCGGTATACCAGGTGTTTCTTGCAAGAGATGCGCGGGCACTGCAATCATTCCATTTCCACCGGTGTAAAAATCTGAAACACCCAACGGCACATGGCCAGCATCGGTTACATCAATTGGCCCTGGTTGGAAAGCTTGATTTAAAATGGCTGTACCCCAAGTGATTCCGGGCAAAAGACCATTACTTTCAGCGAGCGCATCAAGGAAGTCTAGGCGGTAGGTACATTCATATTGCTTAAGAGTTCCAGAACCGAAACTGTTACCAAGCGGATCTGTAGGGTATGTATCATAGAAATCAGAGGAACAACGACGTACCTCTGCAAGCCCTTCTTCACCTAAACCGCAATCACAGTTACGGCGATGCATTTCAACCACGCGGAATGGCAAGTTCACCCGCAAGCCAACATGCATTCTGTCGTCTAGGAAACGACGGGCTACATTTAAACCAACTACAATACCTTCTTCGTTATATTCAACACGCGGTTTAACGGTAGAAAATGAAAGAAAAATGGTAGATGGCGAAACAGTGGAAACTGTATTGTTAGCAAAAACTTCCGAAACGGTAAAATCTGACAAACCAAATAACAATTGTGTTATTGGTACACGATGGTTGTCGCATGGGCCAAAGGCATCAGCAGCATTTTGCGCATAGCCAGCACCCCATACATCAAAGTCCCAACACGGGATACTTTTTTCATCCTCTTCCCATTCGATAGGAATGTGGAAATGCCCTAACGGCTCATTTTGCAGATTGAGCGGTGTACGAATGTCACGCGCTGTCAATGCGCCTAACCCAAACGCACTTAAGAGTGCTGCCTGAATTAATATGTTCCTCTTAACCATCTGATTCCCTTTTGCTTAAGGCACGCGCTTATATTTGAATTAAAGCGCGTGCCCACTATTTGCTATTAAATTGATACGTTTATCGAAGCTATCGAATTATTTGAATTCAAGAGCAATGAAATAGATCCAATATCTAATGAGTGTGTGAAGTCAACCACTGGAATACCACCCGGTCCAGTAGCACCTGTAACTATTTTACGGAATATAGTTGCGTCATTTTCGTAAACGAGAATATTTGTATCGATCGTGCTCTTAGCGAATGGTACGCGTGGGAAGCTGTATGATGGGAATGGTTCATCCCGTAATGCTAAGTAGGTAAATAATTGGTCAGCCGATACATTAATTTGACTAGAACCAAACATTTTGATGGTAGCATTATCAAGCAGCATCGCAGCCGAACTCATAATACCTACACGAGCGAGGCCACCTGGCACCGCAATCGTTCCATTAAAGTCGGTAACCGTTATCGAAGCATCCGTAATTGTCGGATCAAGCTTCACGAGATTACCGCCACCTCGAATGAGGGCATCAACGCTGTCAAATACGAAGCTGAATTTACCGTCAGCGTTGCCGCCGATTGCAAACAAGGTTGAACGAAGGTCATTTCCATCTACGATTGAGTTATAGCTAAATGCACCCATTGCAATATTGATAGTGATGCTGTTAACGTTAAACAATGATGACACAGTCCATTGATTTGCCGGCGCTCCTGCTGGTTTTGAAACAACACCTACGCCAAGACCAAAGAAGCCACGATATTGAGTTACAAAGTTTGCACTCACACCGTCAAGCTCAAGGCTGAAGGTCACTGAACGATCTTCGCTTGGTACCGTATCACCCACTTGGAATGCACCACCTGGAGTAGAGAAATCACCTACGGCGATTCGTGCTCCATCCTGCACATGGAATAATAGATTCGTAGACACATCGCACTCTGCCATGGTTTCAATACCAACAACGGCATTCTCATGAACAAACATTTGCGAAGCATCGGTAAAGCGTACTTCACCGGTACCAATAAATCGTGCACGAACAACCTGATCGGCCGATGTAGGGACGCTCATTGGATCTGACGTTTGTACTATGATTCCTGAATCTTCACTAAACAGAAGAAGGCCGCCGCCTAGTCGTACGGTTGAACCAACTTCAAGAACCAATTTCAATTGACCAGTAAACTCAACTACTTGGCTTGGCTTGGTCATAGATGATAGATCTAATACGCCGCCATTACGTACACGGATTTCCTTTTCAATTTCTGAACGGAAAACCAATGTATCGGTATTAGCAAGACCAAATTCAGGCCCTGCAGCAATTTGGCATACGTTATTAATGATAAGGCTATCGTTAACTTCGATAATACCGCCACCATTATTTGGAATAATAGTTACGCCATTTGCTCCAAGAACAACAGCTGCATCAACAGAATCTACGTTGCGGCTTGCGCTGCCGAGACCAACACGGCCACCGTCTTCAACCACCACCACGCCTGTTGGCGCTTCAGCAGAATCATAACCGCTCAAGAATACGAGTTCGCGAACATAGCCGCCATCGCCTACCTTAAGGTGAGCCATATCACCAATACGTGAGCGCTTGATTTGGAATTGGTACACCTCGCCATGCACTTCAGGCAAGCTGATTAAATTATTATCGCTTACTGGCGGATATTCACACGGGAATGCATTGCAGAATTCGTACGGCATCCAACCACATAATGGAATGAATGGTCTGCCATTGCGAACGCATGGAACCGCATAGTTTTTCTTGGTTGCAATCCAATCAAGTGTGTAATCAGTAATGAGACTGCCCGCTGGCACAATATCAAGTTGCGATGGATCGGTAAGATTAAGTTGCCAGTTGGTAATACCTACGCGCAAGTTGAAGAATATTTGCGATGCAGGAAGATCCACGCGACCATTATGACTCTTGACCACCATCGTTGAGATATTGGCGCGACGGTATGGTTTAACATCAAAGAGACCATTAGTATCAACAAAAATAGCACCCTCGCCCGTTACACCACTTTCTTCTGGATAGCTAATATCGCCACCACGAGTGTCAAAGGAGAAATAACAACCATCAATAGTAAGGGTTGGCGTTGTGGTTAGAAGGAATGTACCACTACAATCAGATGTTGTACCAACCGTATCCTGTACACCCAAAGAGATGTTGCTTGCATGGCCAAGATAGATGGTATGCACAGAAGCTTGACGACGCAGTTCATGCGGTGGGATTAAAGGATTGATTTCATCATTAATCGAGCTGTCACTTGCAGCCGTTCTTAGATGTACATGATGCGTGCCTGGCCTTGGGTCAGGAAGTTCTTGAATCACATCGAAATGCGCATTGCGATCAATGAGTTTGCCATCGCATGCAAATGAACCAACATCAGTACCTAATACCATTTGACGTCCTACGCCATTATCAACTGCGCGACCGTTGGTATAGAAAATGAACGGCTGGTTATTGCCCGGGCAACCGAGCCCACCACATGGATTATTTGGTACAAGAATATCAACACCAGTAAATGCCACATCACTGAGCAAGTGGAATGGCGCATTAACAAAGCTTATCTTTGGTCGACCCTCAAAGGCGGTATCTCGGGAACAGTCTGTTCTTGGGCAGATACCGATTTCGGTTAAGAAGTGATGCTCACCACCGACATATGTTGGTTCGGAAGTGGTATCATTTTTCTCAAGCACCTCGTGATTTTCATCATCGTGTACTAATGAGACCCCATTTAAATTAAGCCGTCCATTGATTAAGAAATAGGCTTTATCATAGCGTAGTAAATGACCATGCTTATCTGTGGCAAAGGTACGCGCAGGGAAGTATGGTAAGCCTTCACGAACAACTGCAAAGCCGCCGGTAGGAGTTACCTGTAATGATAAGACGCGTATACCTTCCAGATGCTTATCAGCTCCTTGAATATCAAGTGCACCTTCGACATCAAGCACCACATTGCCGGCGCTAGGCCCTCTATCATGATCGAAGTCGTGGTGGGAGAATGTAGAGAGATGATCAAAATCAAATAGTTCCGAACGGAAATAAAGGCCCGAATTGCCGGTCATAATAATTAGTGGCGATGGCGCCCCTGGCGTTGCATCAGCTATAAATGCAGATGCGTTTCGCGGTTTTGTAATTGAATCTTCATCAAAGCCAAGCTCGGTGAGCGCTTCTGGCAGCTTACAGCATGCTTTTGGACAGTGATTGAATCTGGTGCCAATGTAATCAAAATAGGTGCGATCGGTGATATCAATTACGCCGTTACTACCCAAAATAAAGCCATATTGCATACCACCCGCAGTGATAAAGGCGTTATCACAGAACGGATTATTCATATAGGTGGTTACAACATCGTTACGATTAACCACTACTAATGAAGCAGGGAAATCAGGCAACGAATTGATAACATCAAAAGATGCGGTGCCACCACCGAGAACTTCAGGATCTACGTCACTAATCAAATAATCATTAAACGAACCAGTTGTTAGCCAACGCGGAGAAATAAGCACATTCCCTTTAGGCGAGACGTGCAATACCAAGCGACCGGTACCAGTGTTAGCGGCATCAAAAGTAATGTTTGCCAGCGGGCCAGTTGCCGGTGATTGAACTGGAGAGACATAGCCCATTATTGAATTAGGGCCAACCTTAATTTCTGCATCATCGGCCACGACGCCATCGCGTTTAAAAAGCAATTTAGGATTATCAGCACTCATATCCATAAACAGCTTAACGCCACCCGTACCATGAGCTCCCGTGAATGAAACTTTTTCACCGCCAAAAACATCGAAAATCACCGTGCCTGGGCCGGAGATAGATACTAATAGATCGATAAGCGTAGATCCGTTATTAGTTCCTTGGAAGGTAAGTGAGTTTTCTAATGAGAAGGTAATTGTTTGATCCGTATTTGCCCAGAGGTATAAACGTGGTTGGGTTAAATTACAACCAGTTATTACCGCATCGCCAGAGTTTACGGTTACGAGAACATTGCAAGTATTTGCTATTACATGAATTGGACCAACGATTTGGTTGGTACCTGAGACATCGATATTTTGATCGACCACATCAGTGTTAACGCCAGTGGCACAGCTATTTAGATTGTGCCAGAGTACAGTGGTGCCGCATGCAGGGTCAGCGACTATCCTGTCTTGAACTACTTCTGATTTCTTAGGTACTGCGGCTGTTACTGTTTTTATTTGTTGATTAACCGCTGGTTTTTTTGCTTTATCGGTTGCTACCTTTTTAACCGTTGCAGCTGCAGGAGCCTTAGATGCAGAGGCATCAGACTTACGAACAGTATCTTTTGCAACGGTAGGGGAACCATACAGCGGAAGCACCAAACTAAAAACTACTGCGCCTAAGACAGCAAAAATCTTAGGCCGAGCTACAACAAATTGCATATGCTCATCCTTGTCCTGTAAAGGAGGTTTAATTATTGCGAGATCAAAAGATATAAATGTATGACGCGCGCTCGCGCTGTATTACTCAGATGTGAATTCTTGGAACGGAGTGTCAGCCATTCTCCTCTTTTTTCGTTCTCACTTTTGTCAAATATTCTGGAGCTAATAATTACACCGAGCTGATCGTGCTGTCAAGGGTTTATTTTTTTAATTTTTTGCAGATATTAAGAAACGTTGTCCAGTCAGCATTTCATATTTATTTTTTGTTTCATCCTTTTTGAACGAACACAAAGGTATAGTTCATTTTCAGGAAAACAGTGCATAAAACTTGCGCCAAAAATACAATTTTTTATGCAGATTTAAGCAATAACCAAAATTCGTTCACCATTTCTTCGGGAACAATATTGCGGAAGAATTGAAAATTTTGATATTTTTCATACGCCATATCTGGCGCAGGAACATCTTGACGAGAAGGAAAGAAGCAGGTTTTATCGGCATGATACTGCATCACTTCAGGCTCGTATAAGAAATTAATAAATTCGTATACCAAATCCTGTTTGGTTGATGCTGCTGGAATAACAAAGGATTCAATCATAGCGAATGTTCCCTCATCGGGAAGTATGAATGAAAGATCATCGTTCTCAGGCAGGATGCGCAAGATATACGGTGTCGCAACTAGTGCGAGTGCAACTTGGCCCGAAGCTAATACATAGGGTGCCGTATAATCACCATAGGCCAATACATATTTTTTTTGATCAACAAGTAATTTTGTGATCGCCTGCATTTTTTGTTCATTAATATTTTGATCAGAGCCAAATAGGTAAAAGGCTGCTACCAAAATAAGTTCTCTCGGATCTTCGAGCATGGTACGCGGGCCGGTTGATATAGTTGGATCAAATATCGCGCGCCAACTTTCAGGTATTTGACTACCAGGGGCAAAGAACGATTTATTTACGCCGATACCATACATGCTCCACAAATATGGTATTGAGTATTGGTTTTTTGGATCCGCATACAAATCTAATAGTCGAGGATCTAGTTTGTTCCAAAAAGGTAATTTTTTACGATCAATTTTTTGTAATAGTTTTTCTTGAATGAGGGTATCAACCATATATTCGGTTGGCATCAATAAATCATACCCTTCACCGTTAGTTATTTTTACTTTGGCATAAAGTTCTTCATTATTCTCGTAATATCCAATGTTTACATTGATGCCAGTTCGTTCTTCAAACTCTGCAATTTTTTTGCCATCGATGAGCTCTGTCCATGAAAAGACATTAATAGTCCGCGTGGCTGATTTTGTTGGCCACCAGCCTGGCAGTATCAAGAAAGCCGCAATTATTGCGAGCCAAAAAAAGATAATGAAGGCGCGTAGTGCAATTTGGGTTCTATTCATTGGTGCCCTTACCGCCAACACCATCCAATTTTATCGAGCAAAACCCGAGCACTAGTAAACTGCTAACGGCCAATATAATAGTTGATAAGGCATTAATAATTGGCGAAGAGCCAAGCCGAAGTAGCCCAAAGATATACAGAGAAAGTGTTTGTGCAGAGGCGCCTGAACAAAAGAATGAGATGAGAAAATCGTCCATAGATAAGATAAATACCAACAATCCGCTGGCAATAATAGCCGGCATCATCAGCGGCAACGTGATCTTAATAAAGGTTTGAAATTCCGAAGCCCCAAGATCTGCTGATGCCTCCATAATGCGCGGATCAATTTCCAAAAAGCGTGTGCGTAACATCGGCATTACAAAACCCATGCTCAACAAAATATGACCGGTAATTAAGGTGGGCAGACCCAATGGTACCGAAAAAAGCTAAAAAAACTCAATAAACTGACGGCCATAACAATTTCAGGAATTGCTATACCAGCTAAAAATATAGGCATTAATTTTGCCATGCGTGAATGCACACCAAAACAGATATAAGACAGACCCATTGAAATAGTAAGCACTGCGGTTGAGGTTGCCACAATAAGACTATTCTTGAGCGAAACCAATAGCTCGGGTTCATCCAATAAAGCCCCATACCATTTAGTGGTAAAACCGCCCCACTTAAAAGGCATTGCTGAATCATTGAACGAAAATAGTACCAGCACAATAATAGGCAAGTACAAAAACAGGTAGGTAACACCTGCAAGCAAAGGTAATGCGCTTGGCAATCGTCTAGTCATATTATTATTCTTCAATCTGCATGGTCTTGGGGGAACGTAATAGTTCATAGATCACGCGCACTGCAATCAGGATCGCAATCCCGCTCAAAACGGTAAATGCGGCGCTCACCATTGGATTACGAGCACGCAGGTAATAGCCACCTATAAGCGTGCCCACATTTAAATATTTATCGCCACCAACCAGTGATGGTATGGCATACTCACCAAAAACTGGCACCATAACTAAAAAAAATCCATTGCGAATGCCGGAAAGCGTCAACGGCAATGTCACCTTAAAAAAAGTTTGTGTGGGCGTGGCACCGAGATCCAATGAAGCTTCGACCAACGTTGTATTAAATTTTTCGAGCACTGAAAATAATGGCAACATCATGAATGGCAAATAACAATAAATCATTACCAGCTGAATCGCACCCTGCGTATATAATAATGATAGTGGTTCACTAATAATGCCAAGCTTAAGCAACAGCGAGTTTATAAGCCCATGCCGTTCAAGGATATAAAACCAGGCATATATATGTACGAGAAAATTGGTCCAAAAAGGCAGTAGTAGAAAAAATAAAAAAAATGTTCGCCATCGTCGCATACTCACGGCAAACAGGTAGGCAACGGGATAAGCGATAAGCAAACAGGTAGTTGCGATAAAGATCGATTGCACCAACGACTTGAAAATAATTTTCAGATGAATGGAATTTGCTACTGCCTTAAAATTTGCCAAGGTAAGATGCGTAAGGCTAATTACATCCCAATGCGAAAAAAAGCTGGCAGCAAGTACAAAGGTCAACGGTATATAAAGGAAAAGGATTTGCCAGATGATTGCTGGCACCGTGAGGAAGTAATTAATCTGTTGTCGAAAAATTTTCATTACCTCTCCAATAAAACGGCATTTTCCTTTTGCCAATACAAATGAACCTCGTCATAGTAATCAATCACTTCCTCCGGAAAGTGTTCCTCATTTTGTTGGAACACCTGGACCGAAGAATCATTCTTTAAACGAATTTTGTATAACGTGGAACGCCCCTGGTATACAATCGCATCCACAATACCGGTTAAATGATTACTAAAATTTTCCAACGGTTTTTTTGAAATCTCAATTTTTTCCGGTCGCACACTCAGGGCTACTAGGGCACCATCGCGCACCCATCTTTTTTCACTTGGTACTTCGATAGCAATATCAGGTAATCCATTAACCTGCAGATGCATGATTCCATGCTGCGTGCGAATAATACCTTTTAATATATTGGTGGTACCAACAAACTGCGCAACAAATGAAGATACGGGAAATTCATACACCCGCTTTGGCGTATCAAGCTGCTCGATTTGACCTTCGGTATTCATAATTGCCATATGATCAGCAACCGCAAGCGCCTCAGCCTGATCATGCGTTACATATATGAAGGTAGTACGAAATTTTTCCTGCAAATCAACCAACTCAACCAACATTCGTTCACGCAATGTAGGATCAAGGGCTGCTAGTGGTTCATCCAAAAGTAAAACATCAGGCTCGGTAACCATTGCACGCGCAAGCGCCACTCGCTGTTGCTGCCCACCAGAAAGTTGATAAATATTGCGATACATATAAGGCTCAAGCCGAACCGCTTTGAGCATGCGTTGCACTTTTTCATCAATAAGATGTTTGTTGAGCTTCTTGATACGCAGACCATAGGCAACATTGTCGTACACATTCATGTGCGGGAATAATGCGTAATTTTGGAAAACGGTTTTAATCGGTCGTTCATAAATTGGCAGATTAGTAATGTCTTGGTCATTGAGATAAATACTGCCACCATCTACAGATTCAAAACCGGCAATCATGCGCAAAACGGTGGTTTTTCCGCTCCCGCTTGGCCCAAGCAACGCAAAAAAGGTGCCCTCTTTCACGGTCAGATTCAGATTTTCGATGATCAACTCACCGCGATAATATTTAGTTATATTCTGCAGACGAATACCGCTCATTATTACTCGCTTTTTATTTATTGATTCTCTTTGCAAAAATCATTGGTACGACAACATCAGATACCGTGCATGGAATGAGTACGGCAACTATTAAGAATAAAAATACATAGCCAATTTGATGCGACCATTCAAAAAAGCCATTGGCTAGTAGATACAAACTTGCTGCCACTGAACTTATAAGTATATGGACAAAATGAGATCCAACTGAAAAGCTACCGAGCTTGTTGTAATGATGATGCCCCATCACAAAACCAGTTAAAATACCAGTAAATAAGAATGGCAAAATATTCGGAAGCTCTGAATAAAAGCAGATATGCCAATCCATTGGGACGCCGAGCAGACGACCACCGTAATACGGTATGACTGCGTCGGACAAGGTGCAAAAGATAGCCGGGGAAAAAATACCCATCAACAAACCAGGTAGTATCATCCTGCTAAAACGTAGGTAGGTCACTACAGTACCAGTAGCGGCAAAAATGATGTGCAGAAAGTGAAAATTATGAAACAGGGCATCCGCTCTATCGGTGACTGCCTCTAAAGATTCATTACTAGTCCCACCGTACGTTAGCAAACTGAGAATGCACAGGGCAAACGCTACTGAAAAAATAGCGTACGGTAGGTGATGCATAAGTTCATGCCATAATGAAGCATCATGTGCCTCATGTTCATGCCGATTATCCGGACTATGATTATGTGATATATCGTGATGTGAAGCCATATATTCCTTAGCTGGATGTATTATAGTGCGGTGAATATACAGCTTTTTACAGGCAGCGCAAAAGTGGCAATTTCTAACCTAGAACGCATTGCCCAACGCCAGATACCATGCAACTCGATGTTCATTCTCGTGCGGCGCTCGCCACTTGATGCCTACATCTAAGCGCAGCGGCCCAATTGGGGTATTGTATCGTACTCCACAGCCAGTTGTAGTTACAAATCGATCCTTAATAAAGGCGGCAAAATCGTCGCCGAACAGTCCCCCCGCATCTTGAAAGATGGCGCCTGAGAATTTTTGGTAAATGGGAAAACGGATTTCCGCATTTAGGTTAACCATCGTGCGGCCGCCTTGCGGTACATATATACACCGCCCTTTTTCCTCATATCTACCCAGGGGCGGTACAAAATCGAGTTGATAACCACGAATCGTTTGGGCACCGCCGAGAAAGAAGCGTTCCGGGGGCATGATTTGACTAAACTTTTGATTGAAGACGTGGCCACCCCGAATACGAAATGCCAAGATGGTTTGATAGCATGGCACAAACCATGAGTGCTTGTGCTAAAAATTTTACAAATGAGGTCGAACTTGTTTCACGGCCATCTACTTTGTTGCGCAGCGACGCTACACATTTAAGAGTAGCAACGGTGAAGGTACCACGTGTCGGATTCAGTTTATTATCTAAGCGATCAAGCACAATCGTAGGCTCAATGTAAAAATATGGAATTTTTACCCCATCAAGGGCGGGTGCAAAATTAATCGCGCGTGCTGCCTGCACATACCGTGCCCGGGCCTCATCGTCGCCCGCAAAATCGGGTAAGGTAGTTTTTACCCATTCGAAACCAATGTTAGTACCAAGGGTTGATACTGCTCGTTGCCCCCATTGAATCCAAGGGATTTGAATATCATGCTTATGCGTCAAACCGACTAGACCACCCTGCTGAGTAACAAAATACAGCGGCAGACGCCGCCCCACCATAACTGGTTGTGTAAATTTATTGTTGTATCCTTTAATGAGTGTGCTGACGTGTTTGCCAAACAGCCATGGATGGCGGTAAAAACCAGCAATTCGCTGTTCATAGATAAAAAAATCACAATCCATACCTAAAATACCGCCTTGATTCCCAACATTTTTATATAAAAATGAGCCGCCCACTTTGTAGGTTACCCCATCACGCCAGATAAAATTGTTGGCAATACCAAGCGCACCTGCTCGTAACCGGAATTCAAATGGATCATCAGGCACTAGATTCAGCATGATCGGCTTTTCCCCTGCAGGCAGTGCCACATCTTCAGGATATAAGTGAATGTGAGAAAAAAGTTGTAAATCGCGTAACCGTGAAACGGATTGCTCCATTTTCTCCTTACTCCATACATCACCTTCCTGAAATGCCAACTCTGTTTGTAAATGCTGAAAAGGAATCGGACAAATACCAGGTACAATCGTTTTTCCAAACCGCACCGGTTCCGCGATGCCGCCAATACTCCAGGTAAGATTAACGTTGATTCTGCGCGGATGCAGTAGCCCGGGCTCACCATGCAATGCAATTGATGGTCGAGCATCGGCATACATATACCCATTGCGATGCAAATAAGTCGTAAACCACATCCGCTGCCTTTGGATTACAGCGTAATCGAGTGGCTCATCAATTTTTACACAGGCGAATGGTTCCTCTTCCAATAATTGAGGGAATTGGGGAATGGTCAACGATTGCAAGTAATAACGAGGGCCTACGTCAATGGAAAGATTTAATATGCCGGTTTTGGCATCAAATTGCTGGGAAATAACTGCGACATCCCAATGGCCTAACGCACGGAACTGGGCCTTAATTGATTCAATGCCTCGTGCAACCAACTCTGTTTCATAATATGAATTGGGTGGAATCACGTTTGTGTTAATTGAATATGTTTCAATAAGATCTGCCTTTTGAACATTAACCTCACGAATGATAACGCGCTCTCCTTCTTGGATATTAACGAGGGCGTGTTCCGAGCCTTGCGAAGTCCGACAAAGCTCATGTTCGCGCTTCGATCCTTCGATTAACTCAGGATGAGCGCATTCAAGTCGACCTGGTTCAGTAAGAGCGTCGGCGGAGAGTTCAATGTCGACATGCACATCGGTAAAACCATGAGCACGATAAAGGCGTTCAATTTCGGCAGCAAGCAAAGCTGGTGGTGGCTCATTCATAACGCCGAACGCATTGAGCAGTTTGAGCAATCGTTCATTGGTGAAAAATTGATTGCCGGAGAAAACAAATTGATGATGTGAAGATAATTGGACAAGAAAATCGAGTGCTACTTCATACTCCTTATCATCTTGCCGGAGTGATAAATGTATGACCGGATGTAGGTAGCCAAATAGTTGCAGCTGCTGCTTGAGTTGTTTGGTGCATTCAGCAATCCGCTCAGCCGAATATTTTTTCCCATCAAGGTTGTTGAGCCGTTCAATAATTGGTGCAAAGGATTCATTTGATGAAATATCTTTTCCGTGCTGATCGCGAATAACGACATTAACTTCCTCAATTTTATAATGCCTACCCCGATCTACGCGCAGAACCACTGTAATAGTTTTATTCTTTTCATCTTCAAGAAGCTGATCTGTTATTGTGGCACCCAAATATCCTTGATCATACAGTTCGGCAATAATTTTTTTGTTCGATTCTGCATGCCTTTGCTCATCAAACGGCGCGCCTGGTTCTTGTTGATATAAATGGGTAAGCCGATCCTTATGCTTACTGATTCCCTTGATATGTAATTTGTCAAAGGTCCAATAGCTTTCGAGCGCGATATGTAGAGATGCCTGCTCTTCGACGGGTGTTACTGTTAACACGGCCCGTTTGAACTTTTTTTTGCGCGCAAGATTTATTAATGTAGGTGCCACTTTGCCAACAAGTAATGGCTGCCCTATTGGCAGATCGCACAAATAATAAAATTCGGGCGGGTCTAATTTTGTGTCAGCTTCATAGGTTAACGCAGCTAGCTGCGGCTCGGCAATTAATAAGGCATCCAACGGATCCAAGTTTGGTTTGCCCCCGATTGGAAACTCAATAATAGCCATCTGCCCAAACGTCGGCAGGCAAAAATTAAGAAGGAATATTGATAAAATGAGGCGAGACAACATCGAAAATACCACACTGGTGCTAGTTCATTAGTTAGCATAGTGTAGCATGTTTTACATCGTTTCTGACTATTCAATAATGCGGAAAACGCCTCGATAATCTTTGGGCTTGAAAACTGGCTCTACCGCAACGTCTACCAACTCTTGCTTGCGCTCGCGCATATGAATTTGATCCAAAAACTGGTCCAGCTGTTCCCGTGGCCCGCAAGCGATAACATAAATCTCTTCACCCTGTAATGCCGGTTGCACAAATCCTTCGATTGCACAATCATGGGCGGCTTGCTTTATATATGTTGCGAGTTGTTGCTTGCAACCAGTTTCCGCTGTTACCGAAATCTTCAAACAGTAGCTCATCTACTCTCCCCCTCAGGGCTCGCCCTGGACCCAATTAGCACTTACCTTACCTAGAAGGCAGCCAATGGTCCTCGGTGGTCCTTTTTAGTAAAATTAATTTAACGCTCAGAAATATACCAATCCGGCTATAAAGATTTCAAAGCATTCGCCTTAAAAGGGGAGTTAAGCTATATTCCTACGCTACTTTCCGTTGCAGAGAAGATAGGTGGCCCAGCCACGCAAATTTTAGGTCCCATAATGAAACACAATCCTATCCCAGAACATGTACGCGTACGATTTGCACCGGCGCCCACGGGCTTGATGCATCTTGGCAATGTCCGCACGGCACTGCTAAATTATGTTTTCGCTCGCCGTTACAACGGCAGCTTTGTTTTGCGCATTGAAGATACTGATCCAGAACGGAATATTGATCCGCAAGCCAAGGGGATTATGGAGATGCTTCATTGGCTCGGCTTGAAGTTTGATGAAGGGCCTGAGGTCGGCGGAAAGTATGGACCCTATTTTCAGTCACAGCGCTCCTCTTTTTATACAGAGAAGCTAGAACAACTTATAAAAAGTAATCATGTATACCGCTGCTTTTGTACGCCAGAAGAGCTGGAGAAAAAGCGGCAGCGGCAAATTGCACTCAAGCAACCACCACGATATGACCGCACATGTCTAAAATTAACGCACGATGAAATTGTAGAAAAATTAGCGGTTAAGACGCCATTTATTTGGCGACTTAAAATAACCGAAGAACGTCATATCAATATTAATGATTTGGCGCACGGCACCATCACGTTCAACTTAGCAGATATTGCAGATTTGCCGCTCACCCGTGCCGATGGCAGCTTTACATTTGTATTTGCAAATGGCGTCGATGATATTTTGATGAAGATTACCTACGTGATTCGCGGCGAAGATCATATTACAAATACCGCCGCGCAAATTGTATTATACGAAGCTTTAGGCGCACCAATTCCAGCTTTTTGGCACTTGCCCATCATATGTAATATCGACGGTAAAAAACTATCCAAACGCGATTTTGGATTCTCATTACTCGATTTACAGAACGCTGGTTATTTGCATGAAGCAATTGATAATTATCTTTCTATCATCGGCGGCGGCACCTATGAAAATGAAATCATGTCACTTGATGAGATTGTGCAGCAATTTGATATCAATCAAGTGAGCTCAACCGGCCAGATCAAATATGACGTTGAGAAATTGCGTTGGGTTAATCATCGATGGATTGCAAAATTGGCTATTGCTGATTTAACTAAGCGCTGCTTGCCATGGCTCGAGAAGGCATATCCTGATGTTGCAAACATGTCGCAGAATGAATTACAAGCGTTGATTGAATTAGTTCGCACTGATTTAGTCACACTTGGCGATTGCACTGAGCTATTAAAATTTTATTTTGTGAAGCCAATCGAAACGAAAAAAGATCTGCATACATTAGTTGGGCACGAAAAAGAGAATCTCATTGTTTCGATTATTCAGAAACATCTAAATTTATTAAATGAACCTGATCAGTTCTTAAATGCCATCAGAGCTGATGCAAAAGCACACAATATCGGCAAAGAATTGTATTGGGCTTTGCGACTCATGCTTACTGGCTTTCCTGAGGGATTAGGTGTCAAGGAGTTGCTCGCTGCTTTGGGTGAGAAGCGAGCGAGGGAGCGTATTGAGGCCGGGTTAAGAAACTGATTAGGTGGCCTCATGATGATATTTCCTCGCTCCCTATGAGATGAAACTCAAACGGTCGCTGCGGAACACCATCATTTCGGCCCAATAACTTGCCCCGTGAAAATCTTTTTACGAGATGCAGCTCAAATGATCGCTGCAGATGCCATCATTTTTTCGCTATCCCCAAATTCAGCACTGAGCTGTCTGAAAAATCAAGGCAAATATTAATTGTGTATACCATCATTTGCTTTCCCCTTTTTGGACTCATAAAAGATCCTACCCAAAAACTAAGCACTTAGCGCCTATGCGAGAAAGCTCACATTCGCTACGAACAAATACAAGCTCATTCGCCGAGGCGATGAGTTTGATATTTTGAGAACATGAAATTATTAAACTTTCTCGTTTGGATCCAACAATCTATTTTGCATTTTCTGCAAGTCACACACAATTCCTTCTTTTTCAAAATAACGCATGATCTCTTCAAATGAGCCTTCAAGTGAAGGTGGCACATAAAACTCGAATACGCTATGCTCTTTATCGATGGTGCGATCAAAGCACAAATGTTCAAACGAGCGTAGTATGCCAGTCACGAACCAACAATGCTTTGGAACTACGTGAGCTTGGTAGTACGAACAAAATTTAAGGGTTTGCATGCAATCTCAACTAGTGCAAAAAAAGTTTGGTATTTTCACAGCGACTCTCATTGGCATGAACGCCATGATTGGAGCTGGTATTTTTACTTCTCCAGCAAAATTAGCAACTGCCGTCGGACCAGCCGCATTGCTGACATATCTTTTTGTAATCGTTGCCGTGTGGTGCATGGCACAGTCATTCGGCCGATTAGGTGAGCTATTTCCAGGTGTTGGATCCTTTTGGCAATTCACGCGCCCATGGGCTGGCGATTTTGTTGGCAAGCTTGTTACATGGTCATATATTATTGGTTTAGCGGTAGCGATGGGTTTCTTAACTGAACGTGCTGGTATCTATCTGCAAGAATATTTTCCTACCATTGCAAATACCTATTTATCGTTCATGGTGCTATTGGCAATCATGATCCTGCAATTTATTGGTGGCAAAGCAATCGCAGTGTCGCAATACATTTCGATTTGCTGCACCATTTTCCCTCTGATCACAATCGTTGGCTTGTGCATTACAAAGGCGTCGTGGCACAATCTCATTCCATTCGCTCCGTTTGGTTATGCTGCGGCAATCAGAGAAATTCCTGCAGTCATTTTTGGATTTATGGGATTTGAAACAATCACAACACTCTATGCTGTTGTAGAGGATCCGAAAAAAACATTGCCGCGCGCATTAAATTATGCAGTTCTTGCCGTTGGCACGATCTATCTAATCTTTATCGGCACCATTTTTGCCACAATCCCTGCAGAATTATTTGCAAATGCCAGTGTGCCATTGTCACAACCGTTCAAGCAACTATTTCCTGAGTACCATTGGCTCGTCAATTTGATTCATGCTTCGATGACCATTGCGTTTATAAGTGTGATTAATGCGGTATCGTATGCGATGAGTCAACTTATACTGCCATTGCGCCCGTTTGGTCTTTCACGCATTAAAGATTATGCGCGACTAACTTCGATTATTGATGTACTTCTTTTGATCTATTTAGCATTTCGATTACTCAAAACGCCCGATCTATTCTTTGCAGTCGCATCTATGCTACTTATGATTCCATTTTTAACTTCATTTATTACTCTGCTAACCTTGCCACGTGAACGAACCGTGGTAACCTACATAACATGTGCAACGACTGTAATTGTTTTTTGTTCCGCGGTATATAATGTCGCACAGCAGTTGCTCTAAAAATTTGAAAAAGGGTGTTCGAATGCTTCAGTTCAAGGTAATGCGATACGCATTAGGGGTGTTAGTAATCGGCTGTTTGTATCATGTCCCATTGAGCGGCATGGCATCATTCAATGCCTATGATCCACTTCCTTTATTCACTGCTTATGATCCTCATGAATTTTTACAGACATCACAGATAGAGCGCAGGCTTGGCTATGAGCCAGAGATCAGAAGTGAGCGTATTAATTTAACCGTGTCTCCCTTTGGCCAATGGGCTAATTTTGCTGAAACGGAGCAGAAAGAGCATGTCCAACTCGGTGATATTCATGGAACATGGAATATGCTCGGCATGCTATACAATTCGCGCGATTGTGTAGTTCCATGTGCTCCAGACAATACGAGAGCGCAGAATCTGTACACAGAACTATTTAATATTCCCTATTGCCAAGCTCCATTCACTTTTGGCCAGGAATTAGCTTTATCAGATACCTTTGTTCAAAGCACCATTGGTCCAAATTTCGGTCACATATCTGTACCATTACGTTATCGCAAAACTGGTGTACGCGGCGAATTTGCAATACGTGTATTGGGTGACCTATGCATAAAGCTACAAGTTGGGTTTGCTGATATTCAGCAATTATTAACACCGGCCAAATATGTAGATCTTGCTCATACTGATACAGTCAATATTTATGGCTGTCCAATTACTCTTTGCGCGCCGGACAATACGGCTTGTTTTTATCAAAATGTGTCCAATTTGATGGCACATGTAACGGACGAGATTTCTGTACCACGAGTTACCCGATTGTTTGGCCTCGATGTCCATAATTTTAAAAAGGCAGGCATCGAAGATCTTAAGCTGTGGGCATATGTACGGCATGCCTTCGTATTTAATGAGGGTAGCTCGGGCGATCCAAATGATTGGCCACGATTCTTATTGACCCCTTTTGCGCAGGTCATCGGCTGTATTGGCGTGGCTGAATTTAAAGATATAAATAGGGCATTGGCCGTGGCGTTTAATAATGATGGGCATGATGCGATTGGCTTTAATACTGGCGTATGCCTCGACTTCCTTGATACTATTCAAGCAACGGTAGAAGGTGGCGGCAGTTTCTTCTCGCAAGAATGTCGTCAGCTACGGGTACCAACTGCTCATTTACAGCAGGGTATTTTCCCCTGTGTAGCCCAGGTTAATTACAAACCAGGTAATACGTGGCATCTAATCGGTACCCTTCTTGCCCGAAGATTTTTAGGGAAACTTTCAGCCTTCGTGCAATTTGCTCTCTTAAACCACGAAGAAGACGACTTTAAGATCAGACAGGGGCCCTGCCCGCCACGGTTCTATCCTGAAATTCTGCATAACCAATCCAAGTGGAGCATGTCACTCTTTAATGCGGCCTTTTATTATGATATTTCCCCTAATATTACCCTTGGCGCCCTCTGGCAAGTACCACTCAAGCGCCGCAACACGCCAAAATGCAAGACTCTTATTGGTTCTATAATCGCTAATTTCTAACCAGGGCCACAACCCCACGTGGTAATGTTCAAATAGGCAACTGCTTACAAATATCAAACTCATCACCTCCTCGAGCTCAAAGGCTCTATGTCGTCGAGTGAGTTTGTATTTTGTCGCGCGGGGAACAGCATCACCCTAAGAAAACGTCTCGAGCAAATAACTTAACGGAGGCAGGAGGCGGTAGCCTCCTGATGAAGTGGGGAGGGGTTATAGGGGAGGGAACGGACCCTACGCTAGAATTATGGCCTGACTGCGGTTACTAACATTGTTATATTCACCTTGCCGCTCGCATCCTTTTACCCCAAACCGATCACCCTGAGTGTTTTGCGAAGCAAAATGTATCGAAGGGCAGGCTCAGGACGAGCGGATTCCCAGCCAGAGACCGCACTCATGCTGACTGCCTACCTGCCCGTGGCTGCTAACCGGGTCCAGGGTTGCGACCCTGGTTGCTATAAGTCACAAAACCGCCTAAAATTAGCAGCTCTTAATAGGTATAACCCTTTACAGTTAAGGATGGTTACGAACTTTATGAATCGAAATAGAAAAGCCAACATCGTTATCCCAGTTCATGACAATGTTGATCGTGCATTACGCCAACTGAAGAAGAAAATTGAACGCGAAGGCGTATCACGCGATATGAAGCGCTCGGTCTACTTTGAACCAGCATCACAAAAGAAGCGCAAACGCCTTATCCGCGCTGTAAAACAAAATCTTCTGCGTATGGCAACACAAGGCCTTATCGATATCTCTAAGCACACCCTCCCATCGTAATTCAATATGACATCACCCCGCAGCCAATATCGTTCGGTTCGCCAAGCACAAAAAGAGTCATTGCTCTATCGCGAGGTCGCCGAACTTTTCCGGCAACATGCGCAAGATGAACCTGCCTTACAGGATTTGTATGTTACGCGGGTTGATCTTGCCCCTGATCTGAGCATGTGCATAGTTTTTTTCTTTTCCCCTAAGGGTGAGGAATATTTCAAACAACAGCTCAGACAACTTATTTTATATAAACCGTCTTTGCGTCGCGCTATAGCTCATAAAGTGGCTTTGCGCCGAACACCAGATTTTGTTTTCCGGTTTGATGAAACAGTAGAAAAGCAGCAGCGTCTCGAGTCATTATTTGAGAAGATCAAAAGCGATTCATGATTGCCATCTTCCTATTCTTTATCTTTCTTTGCTGGGGCTCATTTCTGAATGTGGTTGGCTACCGCCTCATGCACCGAGTGCCGATGGATAAACGCTCGCATTGTCCGTCATGTGGCCATCAATTAGCTTGGTATGATCTTATTCCGATTGCTTCCTGGCTCTGGCTGCGTGGTCATTGCCGTACATGTCATGAACCGATTTCCATACTTTATCCATTTATTGAGCTCTATACGGCGATTTTGCTCATTATTCTCTGGCACCTAAGTGACCCGCGTTTTTTTATCTCTTATTTTTGGCTCTTTTCCGCGCTGATTGTGGTTACACGCACTGATCTAGAAAAAATGCTCATTTCTCGCGCCACCACCCTTTTCTTAATTCCCTTGGGAACATTTCTTGCCACGATTGGTCTTCTGCCAATGTCGCCCTGGGGTAGCCTATATGGCGCTGGCTTTGGCTATGGTGTTCTTTGGCTAGTTCGCACGCTCTTTTTTCTGGCCACGGGCAAAGAGGGCCTTGGATTGGGTGATGTAGAGTTGCTTGCAATGATCGGCGCTTTTGTTGGCATTATTGGCGCATGGTTTTCATTATTAGTTGGTTCGGTTCTCGGTAGCATTTTCGGGATTGCGTATTTGCTTATTACCAAAAATCGTAAAATCCCATTCGGTCCATTTTTGGCCCTTGGCGCCATGGTTTATGTTTTAACACATCCTTTTCTTACAACCTTTTTCTTTCAATATACGTAAAATTGTTGACGCGAGATTATGCTCTGTGTTCTGCTATATAGAACATAGGAGTTTTCATGATTAACATTAAACGAACGCGTAGAGAATCTGCTCGTGCCATATCCGGCTTTACCCTTTTCGAGCTTATGGTGGTTGTGGCCATCATTGCCTTTATATCCCTCATCGCCATACCAAATGTAATGCGATACCTAGCCAAATCGAAACGGGCAGAGGCCTACATCCATCTCGGATCTATTTATACTGCAGAAAAAATTTACTGGTCAGAACACGGAACATACACCAATAAATTACGTGGCAAAGATGGTGCCGGTTGGTCGGCTGAAGGGACAACCCATTACACCTACGGCTTCCCTGGAACTGACGGAGAAAATTTTGTGATGGGCAAACTCGGTGCCGGGCAAGATCAATTACAAAAAGGTTACGCTAATAAGAGCGGCTTCCTGGTACTCGCGGTTGCAGACATTGATGGCGATGGCAAATGCGACATTATCGGTATTAACGAAAAGCACGAGATTATTATTCTCGAGGATGATTTGGATTAGCAGGGCCCGCCCTGCCGAAGTCCGACATAGCCTTGGCGTCGGCGGAACCCGCTATGCAATCTTTCTCTTTGTAGGCAGAACTACTGATCATTTGGTTCGATTTACTTCGTCTGCTGGTATAGCACCTGCGCGAATAACTTTTACCTCTTTACCCGAACAATCAACAATCGTTGATGGCACAATGGGATAATGAGCCGCATCGTTATCTATTACCGCAGCAACCGATGCAAGAATTGACGGATCGATATCAGTTAATCGTTCAGGAACTGGTTGACCAGTGATATTAGCACTCGTTGAATACAATAGGCCCGTTTCAGCAAGTAACTTTAATAGACCTGAATGATTAGGCACCCTCACTGCCAGTCCACTAGGCAATACAATCGTCAATGGTCCCGGCCAGAACTGTGCCATCAATCCTTTTGTAGTCTTTTCCATTTGTGTGGATTTAAAGTCGCCTGCCATGCTCAAAGCTTTCTGATTGGAAACTGCCAAGATTAGATATGGTTTTTCATTTCTTTGTTTCACATGGTCAAGAGCTATTCGTCCTTGCTCATTCGCGATTGCTAACAATCCGAGCACTGTATCTGAGCTTCCTAAAACCACTTTATTCTGCCCAATTAGAGCTGCGATCAACGTAATATCGGAATCTGATTTCCAGCTCAATATGTCATCCATATAGATCCTTTTACTTTCCAAAACAATGGTTAAGCTAGGCTACATTCTAAATGAAATTAAATTTGCGTTTGATATGCTGATGCAATTTCAAACCATACATGCTTAACTACTTCCAAGCTTATGCAAAGTATACGAGCTCAAGCAATCCCATGGAAGGAAATGTTTATGTCCCACGGTGTTCTAATATAACGCCTACGGAAGTTAAATATTTATAAAAACTCTTTTAATTATGGGGTTAATAGAATGTTACAGAATCAACAACAGAATGCTACTAATAACGCAATGTCCAGTGGTATACCATGCTCATACCCGGATATTGTTACTTGGTTAGATAAAAATTGGTCCAAGGACGGATCGTTGGACCGGATAAAGGCGCTTGATGCAGCAGCCGGCTCACCATCAAAATCAATTAACGCAATTTTTGTTGCTGGAACTAATGGCAAGAGTTTAACCTTGTCATTTGCCACACGATTGCTCCACGCTGAAGGCCTCAAAGTAGGTTCATTTTATAGCCCACACATAACATCGTATCAAGAGCGAATCGCAATTAATCGCGAAACAATATCACAGAATTCATTTACCGATTTAGCCAATCAGTTATTAATGTCAGCCAACACGCATGCTATTCCAGTAACTAGTGGCGACTTATTAACTATGATTGCTTTGCTTTATTTTAAACAGCAAAACATAGATGTGGCTGTTCTTGAAGTCGGAGAACTCGGCATTCAGGATCCAGTAACCATCTGCAATCCAAAAATTCTTGCCATTACTCGCGTGACTGATAAGGCATGCGCACTACCATCTAATGGTAATAAGACAGATGATTCATCTGCAATTAATAATGACCTCGAATCGAAATGGCGAACGATGGATGAACTGCCGACTAAGCCATTTGTTGATTCGGTCTTACAGTTGATACGCCCTGAAACATGGGTTGTTTCAGCTGATCAAAGTAAAATTCATCTTCAGTACATGGAAGATACCACGAAAGAACGTGGTGCCCAATTTGCGATGCCAGTGCGTAAGCTTGCTTCGCTGCCATATCCATTTGAGCAATTGCATGGACGTAGTGCAGCATTGGCAGAACGCTTGGCACAACTATATGTAGAAAAATTTGTAGCTAAGGATGCTACCTACATGGCCAACAGTTTACTGACCAAACCAAAAGGGACGCGCGGTCGCCCACCGGTTAACAAGGATGCAGTACCAAAGCGTAGTTTGACACAGTTTTGGCAAAATGAATCGATGGAATTTAATGGCCGATTCCAGTTTCTGCCGATTGAGAAACCACAACTACTCCTCGATAATGCAAGCAACATCGATGCAATTAAAAATCTCTTGCTTGGAATTCGTTTGCTGCATTATAAACATCAGATCAAAGGCGTTGCGCTTATTATCGGTGCTCACGAAGGTACATTCGATATTGGCGAATTAGAAAAAAATCTTCGCTACTTCTTCAAACGTACCGCCGGTACAGTAATTATCTGCCCAGTTGCTCGTCCCGAAATGGCACCAACCGCTCGTCCAGGCTGGATCATGCGAAAGTTGCCGAACAGCTGAAGGATGGGAAAATAAAAACCCGTCTAGCCAAAAACTTCACTGATGCCTTCGACCTGGCAAAGAAATCAATTGATGAACATCAAGGCCTAATTGTTGTGGCCGGTTCACCGACGATCATTAATGAATATCGCCAGCTAAAACCAGTGCATGCACTAGATCCACTGCGCGATCTTGCTACTAAAGGCAGCAGTACTACTCATGCCAGCTAATTATTGATTAAATTTGCGCTTCCCTCCAAGCCAACCTATACTCATCCCATCAAATTATTAGATGATATGAGTTTGGTGAGCACATGGAATTGCACGTTCTTACCTACGAGCCCTGGTATCCGCTGAGTGCCTTTGGTCTCACATCCCCGATGTGGATTGTGCATCGCGATACTATTATTGCTACCTGGGCAGTGCTAATCTATATTAGCCGTTGTTACCATCCTGATCCGAATTGGGCTACGCAAAGAACGATCGCTAGCGCGTTATGCCATTCTTTATGTATCGCGGGTGTTGGAAACTTTTGCCACGAAAACACTCGGCTCATTAAATATCCAGTATTTCTCATTTACCACAGCTCTATTCATTTTCACTTCTTTTTTGCAATCTCGTCACAACCTTCATTCCATGGCTACATGAGCCAACAGCTGATCTGAATACAACCCTTGCACTCGGCACAATCCAATTTTTTTACGCACAAGCAAGTGCAAATCCGTGCTCATGGAGTGATTGAGTAATTCAGAGAGCTTCAACGCCTTGGTTTTTATTGCCATACATATCACTGGAAAATTAGCACAGATTATTTCATTTTATTCCGCTTATTTTCGCAAATTTTTGGTGGTACTATCATTGGCAAATCCTGGAAAATGTCAAAGGCGGTGTTTGGTATTGGGAAACTGTCACGTTGATTAATTTAATAGTTGCATTGTTCTTCGGAATATTTGAAGGGTCATTCAAGTATTCGTATTTCATATGCTTACGCTTACCTATTAAGCTATCGGCATTCAATCATCACCTGCTCATGGTACCAAAACACCAAGAAGCCGCAGAGGCGGTATAAGATAAGTTTACGGATTTAGGCTACATATTTAACACCATCACCATCATCGCCTCATCGCATTACCGGCATCGGTATACCAACGGGCCAAGTCGGGCTGCTATACGTGCGATCATAGCAATAGATAGACTCGCGGCTCGTGGTTCAATCATGAAAATGGTATCCTTGGCATTGTATCACGGCATACCGGATGTAATAATATAAGAGTGCGATTGGGTGATAGATGAGAAGACTAGTATTCTTAAGACTATTTTTTTCTTGGCGTTGGTAATATTCTATATATTAGCTCTATTTGACATTATTATTATTGCTTGGTATAAATGATCTGCATATGAACGAGTGAATAATGATCAGACTCTGAGTGCTGTGCGTTGAAATGGCAGAATTTTATTCTTTAGGACCTGCAGCCCGAAATTCGCGCCTGACCGCGTTCTGACTAGCAGCAATACGACTTAACGAAAGGCGAAAACAA